>CAVTFF010000001.1:0-58179 GCA_963733985.1 uncultured beta proteobacterium
AGCGCCATGACGTCACGCAGCTCTTTTTCGTCGAGCAGCTTCATATGGCCGAAGCGCGGCATGTTCGAGCATGCCGAATACGCTTTGCTGTTCCAGAGCTTTACCCACGTGTACTGGATGACCGGTGCAGACTTGGGATCGTTGAGGTCCCTGACGCCGCGCTGCTTGCCGTAGTTGTAGAGGCTGGGCCCGATGGTGCCGAACGAGAGCTCCTTCTTGTCGAGCTGGTGGCAGTTGTAGCATTGGCCGCCGTTGTTCTTCGTGTCGGCGCTCTTATCGCTCCACGTCATTCCCCGGCCGCTCTGCGCGAGCTTCTCGCCGTTCTTCCAGTCGCCGAAGTACTGGCCGCTGGCCGGCCACACGACGGTGGCGAACTCCATGGCCTCGATGCGCTTCGCCATCTCGGGCGATGGCGGCTTGTCGGAAGAGCAGGCTTCCTGCGGAAGGTCCTGCTTCAGCCGGTCGACCTTGGCAATTCCCTGCTCCCGGAAGGATGACTTCAACATCGCGGCGAAATCGGCATTCAGGCTTCCCGCATCGGGCGACTGGCTGGTGGCCGCGCACGCGGCAATGACGGCGACAGCGGCCAGCGCCGACAATGCAATCCAGATCCTTTTCGTCATGGCGTCGGCTCCTTCAGCGCTTCAGGGCGGGCGCGATCGACTTCGCGCCCTTGGCATTGACGCCCATGTACGTGAGCAGGGCGATGGTCGCGTCGGACCCGAATTCCGGGTACGGGAAGCGCTGCAGCCGGAGGCAATCGTTGAGTCGTTGCTGCATGCCCCACATCTGGCCGTTCGACACGCGATACGCGGGCCACGCGGCGATGCCGAGCCCGTCGCCCGGATTTCTGTAGAGCACTGGCAGGTCCTGCAGGCGGATGCGCTTGCCGGGCTCGCCGTGGCAGGTTGCACATGCGAAGTCCATCGGTCCCGCATGGTAGTGGAAGAATTTCTGGCCGAGCGCATACATCTTCCGCTCTTGCGGGTGCGACTGTGGCACGGCGAACGGCATGTCGCGCGACTCGCCGGAGATCCAGGTTGCGAGCGCGGTGATGTTCGTCATTTCACCTTTGCCGTACGGCGTCTTCGCGAGCTCGTCGGCGTTGAATCCCTGCAGGGTGGACATGCAGGTGACGAGGCGCGATTCGACGTCCTGCACCCGGCCGGTATCCGCGAAATACCGTGGCAGCTCGACCCATGCGCCCTTGACGACCCCCGGCCCCTTGCCAAGGTCGCACTTCTCGAGGCTCACCTTCTTCGGGCCACGCGGCGTCTTCCAGAGCTCCTCCCCCTTCATTTCGAAGAGTTCGGCCGGGTTTCCCTCCGCCAGCGCCTGTCGGTACTTCTCGATCTCCTTGATCGTGTCGTCGCCCTGGGCGGACACGATCGGGGCTGCAATCGCCAGACCCGCGACGGCAGCCGCTAGCGCCCCTTTGCGAATTGCCTTCATGTGCTCCTCCGGAATTAAGGCGGTCTTACGCCGCCCGGCTGTCGGCCCGCCTGCCGAGTCGGCGGCAGGTTCTGCTAAGGCTTGCCGTACCCAATCTCACTGCGCCTGAGAGCACGACTCCGCGGCGTTCGATGGGACGATCCCATCGCGGCGAACGCCCAGCGTTTGTCGCCGGTCTGCCGGCCCGCAGCGAAATCTCCCTCGCTCAGGCGATGAAGCAACGCCGCGGTCCGCGCGCCGGTCCGGGCGTCAACCGATCGTCGCTTCGTCGGTTCTCTTGTCGCCCTTGCTGTCGACCCAGGTGATCTGGATCTTGTCGCCTTTCGCGCCGCCCTTGAACTTGAACGCGAGGAAGGGATTCTTGGCTACCGCCGGCCCCCACTGCGCGGAGAGCACCGTCTTCCCGTTCCACGTCGCCGTGACCGTCTGGATGAACCACGCGGGAATCGGCTTGCCTTGCGCATCCTTGCGCTGACCCGTTTCCATCTCGTGATTCATCAGCACCTTAACCTCGGTCGAATCACCGACTGCGGTCGCCCGGATCTTCATCGGATCTGCCATGACCGTCTCCCCTTAACCGCCGCAGCCACCGAGGGTGACCTTGATCTCTTTCGACGCGACGTAATACTTCCCGTCGGCTTTCACGAGCGCGTAGACGTTCGAGCTCTGGGCCATCTTGACGCGCGTCGTGATCGCCGGGTCGGTGCCCGGAGGGATGTCGAAATTCGCCGTAAGCATTGCGGGGTTCTTTTCGATCAGGATCGCGATCGATTCGGTCTTCGGAATGGCGCTCGTCACGCCGATCGGCACGACCGCGCCGTTCTCCGCGATGTCGGGGGTGGAGACGAACGCGATGTCCTTGCTCTGCGCGGGGGGCTGACCCGCCGATGGCTTTCAGCGCTTCATCCATCGTCTTCGCCTCGAAAGCGGCCTTGTTCCATGCCTGCGCCGCGGCCTCGCCCGGCGTGAGCCAGCCGGCCGCCGCGAGCAGCGCAAGCACGCTCGCGCCGCCGCCCGTTTTCAGCACATCCCTGCGTGTCGTACCCATCGATCTCACTCTCCTCGTGAGCTGCAAGGGGCGGGCACGCCCGCTTGACCCGCATTGCCCGAACACTGCAATTCTATCGCCGTTGCCGCACGCCATGGCGGAACTGCAGATGCGTGCCCGATCGTCGAGTACGATCAGTGTCGCGAGGCGAAGGCGAGCAGCTCTTCGCGCAACGGCTTGTGCGCATCGATCCGGTGGGCCATTTGCACGCACACCATGCTGCAAACGTCGGCGAACTTCGGGTCTGCGACTCTTGTAGAACACGCTGTTGCGAACCTTGCGCCGGCTGACGACCCCCGCTTGGTGCAGGAGGGCGAGGTGGCGCGAAACATTCGTCTGGCTCGCGCCGGTCGCGGCGACGATCGCCGACACGTGGTGCTCGGAGCGGCAGATCGTGTGGAGAATCTTGAGCCGTGTCGGGTCGGAAAGCAGGCCGAAATACTTTGCCACCGCCGCGAAAACCGGCTCGAGGTTTTCCTCGTCCGCAGTGCCCGGCGGCTGCTTCGCGCCTCCTTCAACGAGGTCGCGAGTTCCATGTGCCGATGATCATATGCGCATGCGATCGGCCACGTCAACTCGTGCGGGAGGCCAGTTTTCGACCGCCTCCCGCCCTCGACCGCTCGCTGGAATCGGCGGTCAATACGTCATGCGGGCGGCGTTGCGCACGCCGCGGCGACCGCGAGCGAGGCGAGGAGCGCCGCGGCCGAGGCGCGCCCCGCCGAAATCGCTTCGGCGAAATGTAGAACGAGGCGACCGACGATGAAAAAGACGACGATCTGGACCACGAGCGCAACGACGCCCCAGACCAGCATGTCGGCGACGCTCACGCTGTGCGCAATCGCGCTCGCGAGCGGGAGCACGAAGCCGAGGATCGCGCCGGCGAGCGAGATCGCCGCGGCGACGTTGCCCTCGCGGATCAGCGAGAGCTCCTTGTACGGGGTCACCCACGAATAGATGGCGAGGAAGCCGAGCAGCAGCAAGAGCCCCAGCGCGAAATAGACGAGAAAGCTCGGCAGCCCCGAGAGCGATTGCGCCACGACGTCCATCGGTACCCTCCCCGGTATCCGCGCGGCCTCGCGCGGTCACACGAAATAATGCGGAACGAAGCGGCTCGTGTTGCGCGTGATTTCGCTTGCATCCTCGCGCAGCCCAATGCCGGCGGGCTCATCGCTGATCACCCACGAGCCGATCGTCACGTAATCGTCGCCGAAACGCGGGATCGTCGCGTACGCCTGCCAGATCCGTCCTTCGCCGCCGTAGTCGCCGTCCGCCGCGACGATCGCATTTCCGCGGTGGATCGTCACGTTCGCGCCCTCGCGCGACAGGAGCGGCTTTTCCACCCAGTCGCCGGTGACCCGCCCCGGCTCGAAAAACGCGGGCAGCAGATTCGGATGATCGGGGAAGAGCTCCCAGAGAATCGGCAGCAGGCCCTTGTTTGACAGCAGCATCTTCCACGCCGGCTCGATCACGCGGATCGCGCGCCGAAAGCAGGTGCGGTCCGAACGCCTCGGCCGCCATCCATTCCCAAGGATAGAGCTTCATCAGCACCGAGATCTCGATGTCGTCGGTGTCGAGGAAGGCACCGCGCGCGTCGTTCCAGCCGATGTCCTCGACGGCGATGAATTTCGTGGCCACGCCGGCCTGCGTCGCGACGTCGCGCAGATAGTCGAGGTTGCCGCAGTCCTCGGCGCTGTCGCCGGCGCAGATGAAGTGCACGGGCGTATTCGCCGACCACGTGACGGCGAGTGCGCGCCAGTTCGCGATCAGCTTCTCGTGCAGCGAATTGAACTGGTCGGCGGCAGGCTCGTTCGGTGCGATCGCCTGCTGCATCCAGTACCACTGGACCACCGAGGCTTCGAGAAGCGCCGTCGGGGTGTCGGCGAGAGAGGGGCTCC
Source organism: uncultured beta proteobacterium (assembly GCA_963733985.1). GTDB lineage: Bacteria > Pseudomonadota > Gammaproteobacteria > Burkholderiales > Casimicrobiaceae > CAIWHR01. The sequence goes on from CAVTFF010000001.1 coordinate 4,396, forward strand.
ATCGAAGGCGAAGTCGAAGCGCCCGAACAGCGACGTCACGAGCTGCTCTTCGCAGTCTTTCGGATCGCCCCAGTCGGCGAGGCAGTCCTCTCGCGTCGCATATTGACTGCGCCGCGACGCGGAATCCGGCGCGTTGCACGAGCTTGCGAGCGCCGCGGCGCCGAGCAGCACCAGCGTGATGCGCGTCGAGGACTTGCGTGGACGGTGCGGAAGCACCCGCGCATCATAGCGGAGGCACTTGCCCCAACGTGGCGGAACCGACGCAGGGCCAGGCGATCGAAGCCAAGCCCGGCCGTTCGATCACTCGACAAAGGAAGGACATGCGCTCGCGTTCAATGCACATCGCCCCGAGGCGCCGCTTGCGCCTTCGTACAGTTCTGGGATCGATGCTCGTCGCACTGTCGGCGGCAAGTCTGATCGCGCAAGCCGCGCTTCTGACGCCGACGCCGAGCCAGACCGAGGGACCGTTCTATCCGAGAACGCCGCCGGCCGATCGTGACAACGACCTGACGCAGATTGCCGGCGAGCCTCAGGCGGCGCGAGGGACGCGACTGTATTTGACGGGTCGCGTGCTCGCGATCGACGGGCCCCCGGTGTCCGGCGTCACCGTGGAGCTGTGGCAGTGCGACGCATTCGGCCGCTACCATCACGTCGGAGACGATGGAGTGCCGCGCGACGACGCATTTCAGGGGTACGGCACCACGACAACCGATGCCGACGGCCGCTTTTCATTCAAGACGATCCGTCCCGTCGCGTACAGCGGACGGATCCCGCACATGCACTTCAAGCTCCGGACCACCACCGGAAAGTCGCTGACCACGCAGCTCTACGTCAAAGGTGACTCGATTGGGGGCGACCCTGTGCTCGCGATGTCACCGGCAGGAACGCAGGACAAGCTCGCGGTCGCGCCTGCCCCCGTCGCCGGGCACGAGCCCGGAGCGCTCCAGGCAACGTTCGATTTCGTGTTGCGCTGACGAGAAACGATTGCGTCGCGTCAATGGACGGTCGCGCTCGAAAGAAAGCGCAGCAGCGAACCGGACTTCAGCCGATAGATACCCTCGCCGAGATGCTCGGCGTTATCCATTTCTGCGCGCGTGAACGCAAGCTCGGTGTCACCGTGCCGCGCCTCGAGCACGATATCGTCGGCGACCGCGTCACTGTCCGGGGGACCGAGATAGGCGCTTTCGAAGATGACCCCGTCGATCAGCACGTAATCCGCGTCGCCCATCGCGCGCACCAGGTCCATCGCCATCGGGGTATCGCTTCTCGCCATCGCCATATCCACCTCCGTCGGGCAGGCTGCCGCAATCCGGCACTCCCGCACAACCAGAACGTGCGGGCGGCCGGGGCGTGGTTCAAGGGCGCCCGAACGGGCCCCTGTCGCGAAAAACGCCCTGGCGGAAGGGAACGTTGACGAATTCGCCCTACAGCGGGCGGAAATCAGACTTGTCCTACGAGCGCGCGGACGAAATTGGGCAGCGCGAGGGCGGCGCGATGCATGTCGCCGTTGTAGTACTGGAGCTTCGCGAGGCCGCGCTGGGCGATGCGCCTGTCGACCTCGCGTGCGGAGAGGCTCTTCGGATCCAGCGTCTGCGACGCGCACGCCATCATCCACATGCCGCCGTAGAGCGGGACCGACGCGAGATACGGCGTCACCAGCGGAAAGGCTGCGCGCAGGTTCGCGAGACACGCCTTGATCCGGTCGGGATGCGCAATGGGGCTCGCGATGTGCAGCGTCATCGCCCCAACGGGTTTCAGTCGCACCGCGCACGCGCCGTAGAAATCCGGCGTGTACAGCGATTCCGACGGGCCGCCCGGATCGGTGAGGTCGAGCACGATCAAATCGTACTGCTCCTCGGCTTCATGCACGTACTGGAATCCATCCTCGATCTTCAACGTCAGTCGCGGGTCGTCGAGCGCGCCCTTGTGCACGGTCTGCAGGTACTTGCGCGCGATGTCAACGACGGCCAGATCGATTTCGCACAGCGTGACGGACTTGATCGGAAGGATGCTTGAGGAGCTCCTCCGCCGACCCGCCGTCACCGCCCCCGATGACAAGCGCGCGTTCGGGGCTGGGATGCGTGAGCGCCGCCATGTGGACGAGATTCTCGTGATAGAAGAACTCGTCCATCTCCGAGGTCATGAAGTGGCCGTCGAGCCGGAAAAGCTTGCCGAAATGCGCGGTGTCGTGGACTTCGACGACCTGGAACGGCGACCGGAATTTCTCGAATTGCCGCGTCGAGCGGATGAAGAATCCCCAATCGTCGGTGAGATGCTCGGTCATCGCCCCCGGCGCAATATCCCCGGCGGCGCCATCGCCCGACTTGCCCGCCTCAGGCGGCATCCTTGCCTCCGCGATGGATCGAATGGAACCGCGTCCGTTTCGGCTTCAACGCCGCTTCGAGCGAGCGGAACAGTCTGTCCGCCTTCTCCGAGTTGTCGGTTGCGAGGTTGCAGACGTAGACGTCGACGGTAACGAAGCCGTGCTCGGGCCACGTATGAATCGCGAGGTGCGACTCGGCGAGCAGCACGGTGCCGGTGACCCCCTGGGGCTTGAACTGGTGGAACGACTCGCCGACGATCGTCAGTCCAGCGTGCGCCGCCGCGTCGAGGCAGAGCGTGCGCAACGCATCGGCGCGCGTGAATTCGGGTGTGTCGGCCGGGCAGCCATACCATTCGCCTAACAGATGAATTCCGTCCATTAGCCGTCCCCCTGTAATGAAAAAGCCCCACCCCAGTTCGTCACTGGCGGAAGGGCATGCGCCATTCCTCTATTGCAAGAAAATGTAAGCATCTGATTATTGCACAATCCTTGCGCAGGCGCGATAATTTTCCGCTTTGTCCGCACGCCTGCGGCAGCGGTTGCAACCCGGCACCGATTCGCTGCGCGCTTCCACGCATTCCCAGAGCCCCTCCGCTGCCATGACCGTTGCCGACGCTGCAGCCGCCGAGACTGTGACCGAATCACAACTTGCCAACGCGATCCGCGCGCTGGCGATGGATGCGGTGGAGGCGGCGAAGAGCGGGCATCCGGGGATGCCGATGGGGATGGCGGAGATCGCCGCTGGCGCTGTGGCGGCGGCCTTGCGCTACAATCCGGCGCATCCGCGCTGGCCCGATCGCGATCGTTTCGTGCTTGTCCAACGGTCACGGTTCGATGCTGCTGTACGCGCTGCTGCACCTGACCGGCTACGACCTGCCGATGGAGGAGCTCAAGCGCTTTCGGCAACTGGGCTCGAAGACGCCGGGGCATCCGGAGGTGGGGGTGACGCCCGGGCGTGGAGACCACCACCGGGCCGCTGGGCCAGGGGCTCGCCAACGCGGTGGGGATGGCGCTCGCCGAGCGGCTGCTGGCGGCCGCAATTCAACCGTCCCGGGCACGCGATCGTCGATCATCACACCTACGTCTTCGCCGGCGACGGCTGCCTGATGGAAGGGATTTCGCACGAAGCCTGCTCGCTCGCCGGCACGCTGGGCCTGGGCAAGCTCATCGTCTGTCTACGACGACAACGGGATCTCGATCGACGGCGAGACGCAAGGACTGGTTCACCGACGACACGGCCGCGGCGCTTCGAAGCCTACGGCTGGCACGTGCATGCGCGACGTGGACGGCCACGACGTCGGCGGCGGTCGGCGCGGCGATCGCGCGCGGCGCAGGCCGACGGGGCGCAGCAGGCCCGACGCGTCGTCTGCTGCAAGACGATGATCGGCAAGGGGGCGCCGACCAAGGCCGGCACGCGCCGACAGCGCACGGCGCGGCGCTGGGCGAGAAGGAAGTCGCGGCCACCCGCGCGGCGCTCGGCTGGCCGCATCCGCCGTTCGAGATTCCGCGAGGCGATCTACGACGGCCTGGAATGCGCGCGACGCGCGGCGCGCGCGCTCGGAAGCGACTGGGCGACGCGCTTCGCCGCCTACCGCGCGGCGTATCCGCGAGCTCGCAGCGGAGTTCAGCCGCCGGATGGCGGGCGAGCTGCCGGATAGCTGGCCCGAGACCGCCGCCGCGCTCGTCGCGGCGCAGGCCGCCAAAGGCGAGCCAGGTCGCCACGCGCAAGGCGTCGCAGCAGGCGCTCGAGGCGCTCGGCGCCGGCGCTGCCCGAGCTGCTCGGCGGCGCCGCCGATCTCACCGGCTCGGTGTTCACCAACTGGTCCGGCAGCGAAGCCGGTCACCGCGACCACGGCCGGCAACTACGTTAATTTCGGCGTGCGCGAGTTCGGCGATGAGCGCGATCGCCAACGGTCTCGCGCTGCACGGCGGGTTCATCCCCTACGTCGGCACCTTTCTCACCTTCTCCGACTACGCGCGCAACGCGCTGCGCATGGCGGCGCTGATGAAGCTGCGCTCGATCTTCGTGTTCACCCACGACTCGATCGGCCTGGGCGAGGACGGCCCGACGCATCAGGCCGTCGAGCACGCCGCGAGCCTGCGCCTCATTCCGCACCTCGACGTCTGGCGCCCGTGCGACACCGTGGAGACCGCCGTCGCGTGGGTCGCCGCGATCGAGCGCGCCGACGGCCCGACCGCGCTGATCTTCACCCGCCAGAACGTCCCCTTCCAGACGCGCGACGACGCGCAGCGCCGAGGCGATCGCCGCGGCGGCTACGTGCTCGCCGACTTCGCGCCCGACGCTCCGCGCGCCGGCGCGGTGATCATCGCCACCGGCTCCGAGGTCGGCGCTGGCCATGGGCGCGCGCGACGGCGCTCGCCGACGGACGGCATCGCCGTGCGCGTCGTCTCGATGCCCTGCACCAGCGTCTTCGAGCGCCAGGACGCCGCCTGGCGCGCCAGCGTGCTGCCGCCGGCGTCCCGCGCGCTGGCCGTCGAAGCCGGCGTCACCGCCGGCTGGCGCAAGTACGTCGGCGCCGCTCGACGATCCGCGCGCCGCCGTGCGTCGGCCTCGACACCTTCGGCGAATCGGCGCCCGCCGCCGTCCTGTTCAAGCACTTCGGCTTCACCGTCGACGCCGTCGCCGCCGCCGCAAGAATGGTTGCATCGACGTGAATGTTCGCCGCATCGAGCTTTGCTGCGCGCCGGCGCGGTGCTGACGCGACGGCGCATCGCCTGCGTGCGGCGTCGAGCAGCTGGCGCGACGACCCACCACGGCTGATCCCGGACGCTACTCGACGCGCATGCAGCTCGATCGTCTAGCATCGCGCTGCCGCGGATCGCGTGCCTCGCCGCCGGCGCGCGCAGCGTCGCAGCGTCTTCGTCGCTAACACATCGCGTGAATCGACTTTCCATTGAATGCTTCGCCGCCGGCTCCGCTGCTGCCGATCCCGGTACGGTGCTCGACGCCGAGTTGCGCACGCGCGTCTATCGTGCGCATGGTCGAGGACCAGCTCGCGGAGCGATCGGGCGACGTGCGCGTCACGGCGATGACGTCGACGCACGGCGCGCGCGCGGCGCGACACGGATTATTGACGTGGGTCATCACGGCCACCGGGGACGCGCGCGCATTCTACGACCATCTGGGCGCAGAACTCCTGGCCGAGACAGCCGTTCCAATGGGATGGCATGCGACTTCGTCGAAGGCCGGGTACGGCTGGCGCGATCTCGCCGCGCTCGGCCGCCGCGTGCGCGTCGCCAGTCACTTCACAATGATTTCCGCATCGGCACTTCCGGAGAACAACAATGACCATCAAGGTCGCCATCAACGGCTACGGCCGCATCGGCCGCAACATCCTGCGCGCGCACTACGAGGGCGGCAAGAAGCACGACATCGCGATCGTCGCGATCAACGACCTGGGCAGCCCCGAGACCAACGCGCACCTGACGCGCTACGACACCGCGCACGGCAAGTTTCCCGGCAAGGTCGAGGTCGACGGCGACTCGATGGTCGTCAACGGCGACCGCATCAGGGTGTTCGCGCAGCGCGATCCGGCGAAGCTGCCGTGGGGCGACGCTCGGCGTCGACGTCGTGCTCGAGTGCACGGGCCTCTTCACGACCAAGGAGAAGGCGTCGGCGCACCTGCAAGGGCGGCGCGAAGAAGGTCATCATCTCGGCGCCGGGCGGCAAGGACGTCGACGCGACGATCGTCTACGGCGTCAACCACGAGCACGCTGAAGGCGGCGCACACGGTGATCTCGAACGCCTCGTGCACGACCAACTGCCTGGCGCCGCTGGTCAAGCCGCTGCACGACGAAGATCGGCGTCGTCAACGGCCTGATGACGACGATCCACGCCTACACCAACGACCAGGTGCTGACCGACGTCTATCACGAGGACCTGCGCCGCGCGCGCTCGGCGACGATGAGCATGATCCCGACCAAGACCGGCGCCGCCGCGGCGGTCGGCCTGGTGCTGCCCGAGCTCAACGGCAAGCTCGACGGCTACGCGATCCGCGTGCCGACGATCAACGTGTCGATCGTCGACCTGTCGTTCATCGCCGCGCGCGACACGACGGTCGACGAGGTCAACGCGATCATGAAGGCGGCGTCGGAATCGGGGCCGCTCGAAGGGCATCCTCGGCTACAACAAGGCGCCGCTGGTCTCGGTCGACTTCAACCACGACCCGCGCTCGTCGACCTTCGACGCGACGCTGACCAAGGTGTCGGGCCGGCTGGTGAAGGTCTCGGCTGGTACGACAACGAATGGGGCTTCTCCAACCGGATGCTGGACACGACGGTCGCGCTGATGACATGCCAAATAACGGCGCGGCGATCATGAGCGTTCTCCGCCTGTCCGACGTCGATGTCCGCGGCAAGCGCGTGTTCATCCGCGCCGACCTGAACGTGCCGCAGGACGACACGGCGCGATCACCGACGACACGCGCATCCGCGCGTCGGTGCCGGCGATCCGCGATTGCGCTCGCGCGCGGCGCCGCCGTGATGGTGACCTCGCACCTCGGCCGGCCGAAGGAAGGCGAGTGGAGCGCGGCCGATTCGCTGGCGCCCGTCGCAGCACGACTGTCCGAACTGCTGGGCACGCCGGTGCCGCTCGTGAAGGACTGGGTGGACGGCGGTTCGTGGCACGCCGCGCTCAAGCCCGGCGAGGTCGTGCTGCTCGAGAACTGCCGCTTCAACAAGGGCGAGAAGAAGGACGACGACGCGCTCGCGCGGAAGATGGCGGCGCTCTGCGACGTCTATGTGCAACGACGCGTTCGGCACCGCGCACCGCGCCGAGGCGACGACCCACGGCATCGCGAAGTATGCGCCGGTCGCCTGCGCCGGCCCGCTGCTCGCCGGCGGAGCTCGACGCGCTCGGCAAGGCGCTCGCGCACCCGGCGCGCCCGCTGGTCGCGATCGTGGCGGGCTCCAAGGTCTCGACCAAGCTCACGGTGCTGAAAGCGCTGGCCGAGAAGGTCGACGAGCTGATCGTCGGCGGCGGCATCGCCAACACGTTCATCCTCGCCGCCGCACGGTCACGTCGGCAAGTCGCTCGTCGAAGCCGATCTCGTCGGCGAAGCGCAGGCGATTCTCGATGCCTGGCCCGGGCAAGGTGCCCATTCCGGTCGACGCCGTGTGCGCGAAGGAGTTCTCGGCCACGGCGACGCCGACGTTGAAGGCGATCGAGAACCTCGAAGCCGGACGACATGATCCTCGACATCGGCCCGACGACGATCGCGGCGCTGAAGACGATCATCGCGAAGGCCGGCACGATCGTCTGGAACGGGCCGGTCGGCGTGTTCGAGTTCGACGCGTTCGCCGCCGGCACCAGGGCCCTCGCCGAGGCGATCGCCGCGTCGCAGGCGTTCTCGTCGCCGGCGGCGGCGACACGATCGCCGCGATCGACAAGTTCGGCATCGCCGACGGATCTCCTACATTTCGACCGGCGGGCGGCGCGTTCCTCGAATTCCTCGAGGGCAAGACGCTGCCGGCGGTGGCGATGCTCGAAGCGCGCGCGACAGCCTAGCACGCGCCCAGGCTCTCCTTCGCCCTTTGTCGCCGGCGCCTGGCCGCGGTTCGCCGGATTCACGTAACATGCGAGGTTGGCCGCCTCCGGCCGCGCTTCCGGAATTGCGTTTGCTCCGCGCCACCAAGATCGTCGCCACCCTCGGGCCCGCCTGCAGCGAACCGGATGTGCTTCTGCGCATGCTCGCGGCGGGCGTCGACGTCGTCCGGCTCAATTTCTCGCACGGCGTTCGCGGCCGACCACGTCGAGCGCGCACGCCAGGTCCGCGAGACGGCGCGCGAGCTCGGCCGCGAGGTCGGCATCATGGCCGATCTGCAGGGACCGAAGATCCGCATCGGCAAATTCGCCGACGGCAAGGCGGAGCTCGAAGAGGGGCAGCGCTTCACCCTCGATGCCGACTGCGAAATCGGCGATGCAGAGCGTGTCGGCCTCGACTACAAGGAGCTGGCCGACGATGTCGAGCCTGGCGCGATCGCTGCTGCTCGACGACGGGCTATCAAGCTCGAGGTCGAGTCCGTGGACCGCCCGCGGATCGTGACGCGCGTCGTCGTCGGCGGCGCGCTGTCGAACAACAAGGGCATCAACCGCCAGGGCGGCGGCCTGTCCGCGCCGGCGCTGACCGAGAAGGACATCGACGACATCCGGACCGCGGCGGCGCTCGGCGCCGACTTCCTCGCCGTATCGTTCCCGAAATCCGGCGAGGACATGCGGATGGCGCGCGAGCTGCCTTCGCGGTCGCCGGCAGCCACGCGCTGCTGATCGCCAAGATCGAGCGCGCCGAGGCGATCGGCGCGCTGGCCGACATCATCGAGGCCTCCGACGGCATCATGGTCGCGCGCGGCGATCTGGCGGTCGAGGTCGGCAACGCCGCGGTGCCGGGGCTGCAGAAGCGGATGATCCGGATGGCGCGCGACGCGAACAAGCTCACCATCACCGCGACGCAGATGATGGAGTCGATGATCCACCATCCGGTGCCCACGCGCGCGGAGGTCTCCGACGTCGCCAACGCCGTGCTCGACGGCACCGACGCGGTGATGCTTTCCGCCGAAACCGCGGCCGGCAAATATCCGGTCGAAACTGTGGAAACGATGGCGCAGATCTGCGTCGAAGCGGAGAAGTCGGCCACCGTCGAGTTCGACCGCGACGTGCTGACCCGCGACTTCACGCGGATCGACCAGTCGATCGCGATGGCGGCGCTGTTCACCGCATTCCACCTCAAGGTCAAGGCGATCGCCGCGCTCACCCAATCGGGCTCGACGGCGCTGTGGATGTCGCGCCAGAACTGCGGCTGTCCGATCTATGCGCTCACCCCCGAAGTCGCGGCGCAGCGCAAGATGGCGCTCTTCCGCAACGTCCGTCCGCTTTACTTCGAGCAGAGCGCCGATCGCGACCTGGTGCTGCACTCGGCGGAGGACCTGCTCGTCGAGAAGGGACAGGTCCAGCGCGGCGACCTGATCGTGCTCACCGCCGGCGAGCCCATGGGCAAGTCCGGCGGCACCAATACGATGAAGATCGTGAGCGTGGGTGAACACCGAACCTGACGACTCGCGGCGCGAGCCGCCCCGATTCACCCCAAGGGATTAGCCCATCCGGGCGACCAGGGCGCGCGGATCGCAGTAAAATTCGGGCAACGAATCCACCCCGCCGAAGGAGACCGCAAATGCCTCTCGTTTCCATGCGCCAGTTGCTCGACCATGCCGCGGAACACGGTTATGGCCTGCCCGCGTTCAACGTGAACAACCTCGAGCAGGTGCAGGCGATCATGGCTGCCGCCGCCGAGACCGACAGCCCGGTGATCATGCAGGCGTCTGCCGGCGCGCGCAAATACGCCGGCGAAGCCTTCCTGCGCCATCTGATCGAGGCCGCCGTCGAGAGCTTATCCGCAGATCCCCGTCGTCATGCACCAGGATCACGGCGCATCGCCCGACGTCTGCGCCTCCGCGATCAGGCTGGGCTTCACGAGCGTGATGATGGACGGCTCGCTGATGGCCGACGGCAAGTCGATCGCGAGCTACGACTACAACCTCGACGTCACCCGCAAGGTCGTCGACATGGCACATCGCGTCGGGGTCACCGTCGAGGGCGAGCTGGGATGCCTGGGCTCGCTCGAAACGATGAAGGGCGACAAGGAGGACGGCCACGGTGCCGAAGGGACGATGACGCGCGAAATGCTGCTCACCGACCCGGACCAGGCGGCCGACTTCGTCAAGAAGACGCAGCTCGATGCGCTCGCCATCGCGATCGGCACGTCGCACGGCGCCTACAAATTCTCACGCAAGCCGACCGGCGACATTCTCGCGATCGACCGGATCAAGGCGATTCATGCGCGCATTCCGAACACGCATCTCGTCATGCACGGCAGCTCTTCGGTGCCGCAGGACCTGCTGCAGATCATCCGCGAGAACGGCGGCGAGATGAAGGAGACCTACGGCGTGCCGGTCGAGGAGATCCAGGAAGGGATCAAGCACGGCGTGCGCAAGATCAACATCGACACCGACATCCGGCTTGCGATGACCGCAGCGGTGCGCAAGTTCCTCAACGCGAACAGGAGCGCCTTCGATCCGCGCGATTTCCTGAAGCCCGCGCGCGAGGCGGCGAAGCAGATCTGCAAGCAGCGTTACGAGCAGTTCGGCTGTGCCGGCATGGGCTCGAAGATCAAGCCGGTTGCGCTTCCAACCGTCGCGTCCAGGTACAAGTCCGGAGAGCTCGCCCAACTCGTGATGTGAAAACATCCAATGTAAGGCGTCGCGCTTGACGACCGCCGTCGCGCCGCAGCGCGCTGCCTTTGCCGCTATGCCGTGACGAACATCGCGGCCACCGCAGCGGCCATCGTCCACGTCGCGAGCCAGCCCAGCGCCTTCAGCCGCCGGGTAACCGTGAAAGCGCCCATCACTTTCGGATCGTCGGCGAGCAGCATCATCACGACCATGATCGGGACGGCGATCACGCCGTTGATCACCGCGCTCCAGAACAGCGCCTTGATCGGATCGACCGGCGTGAAATCGAGCACGACACCGCCCAGCGTCGCGAACGCGATGATCGCGTAGAACTCGCGCGCCTCGAGCAGCTTGAGGTCGAGACCGCTCTTCCATTCGAACGTCTCGGCGACGGCGTAGGCGGCGGATCCCGCGAGCACCGGAACCGCGAGCAGCCCGGTGCCGATGATGCCGAGACTGAAGAGCAGGAACGGCGAATCGCCGGCGAGCGGCCGCAGCGCCTCGGCGGCCTGCGCCGAGGTCGCGATGTCGGTGACGCCCGCCGCGATGCAGCGTCGCCGCGGTGCTGACGATGATGAAGAGCGCGATCAGGTTGGAGAACCCCATGCCGATGTAGGTGTCGATCTTGATCCGCCGCAGGTGCTTGCGTGCGCGTGTTCGGGCGCGTCCTTCAGCGGATGACGCGGCCGGGTCGGCGTTGATCTCCTCGACTTCCTGCGCCGCCTGCCAGAAGAACAGGTAGGGGCTGATCGTGGTGCCGAACACGGCGACGATGACGGTCAGCGCATCGCCGGTCGAGCGCGAGCCGCGGCCAGAGGATGCCGACGCAGCACTTCGCGCCACGGCACCGCGACCGTGAAGATGCACCGCGACGTAGGCGAGCAGCGCCAGCGTCAGCCACTTGAGATAGCGAACGTAGCGCTGGTACGGCAGGAAGACCTGCAGCGAGCAGGCTCACCACGCCGAAGACGATCGCGTGGCCATGCTTCGGCCCGCCGACGACGAGCTCGAGCGCCTCGCCCATCGCCGCGATGTCGGCGGCGACGTTGATCGTGTTGGCGACGACCAGCATCGCGACGATCGCATACAGCACCGGCCGCGGAAAATGCCGGCGGATGTTGGCCGCGAGCCCGTGGCCGGTCACGCGCCCCATCCGCGCGCTGACGATCTGGATGCCGACCATCAGCGGATAGGTGAGCACGACCGTCCAGCCGAGCTGAAAGCCGAACTGGGCGCCCGCCTGCGAGTAGGTCGCGATGCCGCTCGGATCGTCGTCGGCCGCGCCTGTGATGAGGCCGGGGCCGAGTTGCCGCAGCCAGCGGTGGATCGGTGCAGTCACGCGCGTCTCCGTCGGTGGACCCTAGGCGTGCGGCTGCCGCCGCTGCGCCGCCCCTCGGGCAGGCGCGAGTGTAACCGCAATCGGGCGCCGTGCGCTCGGCGAAACCCGCGCACGCTGCCGAATCAGCGAGCGGGCGCGCAGGCGACGGGGACGGCCAGCGCCTGCAGCACGTCGCCGGTATCGACGTTCTGGACAAACGCGACCACGGTTGCGGAAGTTCCCGCTTCCGAAGGCAGCGGCAGCACGATGTTCCCTGCAACGCTGCCGCTGCCGCCAACCGGGATGCCGCCGCGCAACGCACGGACGACGTGATCGTGCCGCAACTCTCTTCCCGCGTTCTCGCCCGCTTCGACCTCGGAAACGAGCCCGCTATCCGCGAGCGCTACGAACAGCGCGGCACCCTTGCGGTCGGCGGCGCCGGGGACGCGTGCGATCGCCTTCACCGCGATTGCACCGGCGCGTGGCGTCGCCTCGAGCACGATCGCGGCGCGCGCGGGCCGCGCATTTGCGGCAGCGACGGCCGAATTGACGTCTTGCGTGGCGCGCCAATCGGGAAAGTTCCTGCCCTGCAGGAGCACCTGCGGCGTATAGACGAGATTCGAGTGGGCCGCGTGCGCCAGCGCGTACTGCCGCTCCGTCCACGCGTGCGCCGCAAAGCGGTCCTTCCAGCCGAGCCGGTCCCAGTAGTCGACGTGGAACGCGAGCGGAATCGCGCCGGCGCTCGACGCGTCCGGCGGGAACGACGAGGACAGCCACCGATCGGCCGGGGGGCAGCTGTCGCAACCCTCGGACGTGTAGAGCTCGACGAGCGCGGCCGTCTGCGCGCCGCTCTGCGCGCTGCAGGTCGCCGTCGCGGGGGCCACGGCGCTCGCCCAGCCGGGGAGCGAAGCTATGACCAACAGGACGCCGCGGAGCACGCGGCGGGTGCAACGGAAAGCGATGGGCATGCAGAACCTCCTTGCGGCGTGTCGGGATTGGTCGAAAGCGCGCCGGCGCGCCTTACGGCGGAGCCGCTCGCAACCGACGCAGCGGCGGTACACTAGCAGACCGAACCACGCTCGAGACCGGGGAACGTCATGGGAATCATGGGGATCATCTGGACCATCATCGTCGGATTCGTTGTCGGGCTGCTCGCGCGCTTTTTCTACCCCGGCGCGATTGACCTCGGTTTCTGGATGACCACACTGCTTGGCGTTGCCGGCTCGGTCGTCGGCGGGGTCATCAGCAGCCTGATCTGGAGATCGCCGGACGGCCGTTTCCATCCTGCGGGCTGGATCCTGTCGATCATCGGCGCCGTTATCGTGCTTTGGGTCTATTTGAATTTCGTCAAGTAGCCGGGCACGTGCCGGTGTGATCAACAAGATCGTCGCCATCGGTCGCCGAGGCGGTCGCCGACATTCGCGACGGCGCGACGGTGATGATCGGCGGCTTCGGCACCGCCGGCAGCCGTCCGAGCTCGATCGACGCACTGATCGCGCAGGGCGCGCGCGACCTCACGATCGTCAACAACAACGCCGGCAACGGCGACGTCGGGCTCGCGGCGCTGCTCAAGGCGCGGCGCGTGCGCAAGATCATCTGCTCGTTTCCCGCGCCAGGCCGATTCGTGGCGTCTTCGACGCGCTGTACCGCGCGGGCGAGATCGAGCTCGAGCTGGTGCCGCAGGGCAACCTCGCCGAGCGGATCCGCGCCGCGGGCGCCGGCATCGGCGCGTTCTTCACGCCGACCGGCTACGGCACGCTGCTCGCCGAAGGCAAGGAGACGCGCGTCATCGACGGCACGCGACTACGTGCTCGAGTACCCGATCCACGCCGACTTCGCGCTGATCAAGGCCGATCGCGGCGACCGCTGGGGCAACCTCGTCTACCGGAAGACGGCGCGCAACTTCGGGCCGATCATGGCGTGCGGCCGCGAAGTGCACGGTCGCGCAGGTGCGCGAGGTCGTGGCGCTGGGCGAGCTCGATCCGGAGGCGGTCGTGACGCCCGGCATCTTCGTGCACCGGGTCGTGGAGGTGCCCGCCGCGGTGACCGTCGCCGCGCCGCAAGGTGCTGCCGCTTAGACTCGCCTGCGTCATGGACAAGGCAATGAACCGCAACACCCGCGACCAGATGGCCGCGCGCGTCGCGCGCGACATTCCCGACGGCGCTTACGTCAACCTGGGCATCGGCCTGCCGACGCTGGTCGCCAACCACCTGCCCGGCGACCGCGAGATCATTCCTGCACACCGAGAACGGCATGCTCGGCATGGGGCCCGGCGCCGGCGCCGGGCGCCGAAGATCCCGATCTCATCAACGCCGGGAAGCAGCCGGTGACCGCTGCTGCCGGGCGCGGCGTACTTCCACCACGCCGACTCGTTCGCGATGATGCGCGGCGGGCACCTCGACTTCTGCGTGCTGGGCGCGTTCCAGGTGTCGGTCGCAGGCGATCTCGCGAACTGGCATACCGGCGCGCCGGACGCGATTCCGGCGGTCGGCGGCGCGATGGATCTCGCGATCGGCGCCAAGCAGGTGTACGTGATGATGGAGCACCTGACCAAGACAGGGCGAGAGCAAGATCGTCGAGCGCTGCACCTATCCGCTGACCGGGCGTCGCGCTGCGTCAATCGCATCTACACCGACCTCGCGGTGATCGACGTCACGCCGCGACGGCCTGCGCGTGCGTCGAGATGGTCGACGGCCTGTGCTTCGACGAATTGCAGCGGCTGACCGGCGTGCCGCTCGCGCGATCCGAGCTCGCCGCACGCCGGCTGAAAGGAGCACCGCAATGCCCGATGCCTTCCTCTGCGACGCGATCCGCACGCCGTTCGGCCGCTACGGCGGCGCGCTCGCGGCTGTCCGCACCGATGACTTGGCGGCCATTCCGATCCGTGCGCTCGTCGAGCGCAATGCGCGGGTCGACTGGGCGGCGGTCGACGACGTCGTCTACGGCTGCGCCAATCAGGCGGGCGAGGACAATCGCAACGTCGCGCGCATGGCGCTGCTGCTGGCCGGGCTGCCCGCTGCCGTGCCGGGGACGACGGTGAACCGGCTGTGCGGATCGAGCATGGACGCGATCGCCATCGCCGCGCGGGCAATCAAGAGCGGCGAGACGTCGCTCGATGATCGCCGGCGGCGTCGAGAGCATGACGCGCGCGCCGTTCGTGATCGCCAAGGCCGAAAGCGCGTTCTCGCGCGCCGCGAAGATCGAGGACACGACGATCGGCTGGCGTTTCGTCAATCCGCTGATGAAGGCGAAGATACGGCGATCGACTCGATGCCGGAGACCGCCGAGAACGTCGCCGCCGAGTTCGGCGTCGCCCGCGCCGATCAGGATGCGTTCGCGCTGCGCAGCCAGCAGCGCGCCGACGGCCGCGATCGCCGCGGGGCGGCTCGAGGAGGAGATCGTGCCGGTCACCGTGCCCGCGAAAGAAGGGCGAGCCCGTCGTCGTCGCCCGCGACGAGCATCCGCGCGAAACCACGCTCGAAGCGCTCGCGAAACTCAAGGGCGTCGTCCGGCCCGACGGCACGGTCACCGCGGGCAACGCCTCGGGCGTCAACGACGGCGCCTGCGCGACTGCTCATCGCCTCGGAGGCCGCCGCGCGGCGACACGGCCTGACGCCGCGCGCGCGCATCGTCGCCGCAGCCGTCGCGGGCGTCGCGCCGCGGATCATGGGCTTCGGGCCGGCGCCCGCGATGCGCAAGGTGCTCGCGCTCGGCGAAGCTCACGCTCGCCGAGATGGACGTGATCGAACTGAACGAGGCGTTCGCCGCGCAGGCGCTCGCGGTGACGCGCGACCACGGACTTGCCGACGACGATCCGCGCGTCAATCCGAACGGCGGCGCGATCGCGCTCGGGCATCCGCTCGGCGCAAGCGGCGCGCGGCTCGTCACGACGGCGCTCTATCAGCTCTTGCGCACCGGCGGCCGCTACGCGCTGTGCACGATGTGCATCGGCGTCGGGCAGGGGATTGCGATGATCATCGAGCGCGTCTGATCGGCGCCAGCCTGCCTCACGACGGCCCAAGCGCGCGCGGCACCAGCTCGGTAATCAGCTTGACCGACGCGGTCAGAAGCGGTGTCGTCGGCCGCTGGCCGGCCACCGCGATCGTGAGCGTGCTCTTCAACGCCGGCTGCACGATGGGCCGCGCAACGAGCTTGCGCGCCGGGTCGATGGCGTGCACGGCGCGCGGCGACAGGATTGCATAACCCTGTCCTTCGGCCACCAGCTCGAGAATGGCGCCGATGGCGTCGATCTCGAGCGCCACATGGGGCCGCAAGCCGTAACCCGCGAGGCGCGCCTCGACCAACGCACGGATCGCGTGCGGTCGGCTCGGAATGATGAGCGGATAGCGCGGCAGGTCTTTGAGCCGTACCGTGCGCGGCTCGCGGCGCTTCGACGGTACTCCGATCAGGCACAGATTCTCCTCGAGCAACGGTGTCAGCTCGATCGGTGGCGACGGCATCGGGTTGTAGAGCAGCCCGATGTCGGCGCGACCCACGACCACCCACTCGTGGATGTTCGCGGACAGCCCTTCGACGATGGAGATCGACGCGCGCGGGAACCGGTGCCTGAATTCACGCACGATCCGAGCAGTCATCACCCGTGCGAGGGTCGGGGGCAGGCCGATGACGACGTGGCCGACCGGAGCGCCCTTCACCTCATCGACTTCGCGGCGCGCCCGCTCCGCCTGCTGCAGGATGCTCCGCGCGTGCGCCAGCAGCCGCTTGCCGGCCTCCGTCGGCGTCGCACCGCGGCCATTGCGCAGCAGGAGGTTCTGGCGTAATTCGACCTCGAGGCTCCGGACCTGCCGGCTGATCGCCGGCTGCGCGACGCCGAGCAGCCGCGCGGCGCGGCTGAATCCGCCGAGATCGACGACGTTGACGAAGTATTCGAGCTGCCTCAAGTCCATGGCGAGGGACTGATGCGTTGGGGTTCGCGGCGGAAGTCATGCCGCATCGGCATAACTGTTAGTGTAGCAATAGGCCTTTCATGCCGATCCGGCCGCGGCGCAAACTTGGCGCGATGAGCGTATCGCGCCGGTTGATCGACCTCCGATGACTTCCCCGATCAGGATCGTCTCGTCGATGGCCACCCGCGAGGTGCTGGCCGAGCTCGTCCGCGCGTTCGGCTCGTCGCGCGAGATCGTGCTGGAGTCGGTCGGCGGCGTCGACGCAGCCAGGCGCGTGCGCGCGGGCGAACTCTTCGACGCGGTGGTGCTTGCGGCCGACGTGATCGACCAGTTGATCGTGGAGGGCAGGATCGTGGCCGGAAGCCGGGTCGACCTCGTCCGGTCCGCCGTTGCGATGGCGGTTCGATCGGGCGCTCCGCGGCCCGATATCGGTTCGGAGGACGCGGTCCGGCGCGCCGTGCTCGCCGCCACCACCGTCAGTTATTCGACCGGGCCGAGTGGCGCGCACGTCGCGAGGCTGTTCGAGCGCTGGGGGATTGACGACGTCGTAAAATCGCGCATCGTGCAGGCGCCGCCCGGCGTGCCGGTCGGCACGCTGGTCGCCGCGGGAAAGGTCGAGCTCGGGTTCCAGCAGCTCTCCGAGCTCATGCACCTCGAGGGCGTCGAGGTGGTGGGACCGCTTCCGCCGGCAATCCAGATCGTCACCACGTTCTCGGCAGGCGTGGCCGCGACGTCGACGCAACGCGAAGCGGTGCGCTCGATCCTCGCCTTCATGGGATCGCCTGCCGCCGCCGCGGCGAAGCGGCGGAACGGGATGGAGCCGGCGTGAAAGCCGAGGGTCGGGCATCGGCGCGACCCCAGGTTCGCAATCCCGCCTCCTATGCTGATTCGGCATACCTGCTAGTGCAGCAATAGCGCTTTTCATTCACCGCGATCGCGGCGCACACTTCCTCCATCGGCAGGCGAGGAGGCGCCGGCCTAGGCTTCGGCGCGAGGAAACAACGATGCGCGAATTCGGAAAGACGGGGATCGCGGTGCGCAGCATCGAGCGCGCCGACGCAGGGACGGTCGAACGACTGGCGCGCTTCGGTGTCGCCACCGTGCACGAGGCGCAGGGTCGGACCGGTCTCCTCAAGTCGCACCTGCGGCCGATCTATCCCGGCGCCGCGGCGTGCGGCAGCGCCGTGACCGTCCTCGCGCAGCCCGGCGACAACTGGATGCTGCACGTCGTGGCCGAGATGATCCACCCCGGTGACATCGTCGTCGTCGGCCTTACGACCGACAACGACGACGGGATGTTCGGCGACCTGCTCGCAACGTCGTACCGCGCGCGCGGCGCACGCGCGCTCGTGATCGACGCAGGCGTGCGCGACGTCTCGACGCTGTCGTCGATGAAGTTTCCGGTCTGGTCGCGCGCGGTGTGCGCCCGCGGCACCGTGAAATCGACGCTCGGCTCGGTGAACGTGCCGGTGGTCTGCGCCGGCATGCTGGTCGAGCCGGGCGATGCGATCGTCGCCGACGACGACGGCGTGGTCGTGGTCCCGCGTGCTCGCGTTGCCGCCGTGGCCGAGGCGGCCGAGGCACGCGAGAAGAAGGAAGACGCGAACCGCAAGCGACTCGCGGCAGGCGAGCTCGGGCTCGACCTGTACGGGATGCGCGATGCGCTTGCGAAGGCCGGCCTCAAGTACGTCGATTGATGGTATCCCCCCGCAGCGAACTCCGTTCGCCTCCCCCTGGGGCGGCCCTGCGCGCGCGGATTCGTTGACCGATACGTCTCGTGGACGCCGACTATCTGCCCTTCGAGCCTGCGCCGTCGAAGCCATCCTTCGCGGTGCCCAAGGGTGCCGTCGACGCGCATTGCCACGTCTTCGGTCCGAGCGCCGTGTTCCCGTACGCGGCGGAGCGCAAGTACACGCCCTGCGACGCGCCGAAGGAGAAGCTCTTCGCGTTGCGCGACTACCTGGGCTTCGAGCGCAACGTCATCGTCCAGGCGACCTGCCACGGCAACGACAACCGGGCGCTCGTCGACGCGCTCGTCCACTCCGGCGGGCGCGCGCGCGGCGTGGCCTCGGTCGGCCGCGAGATTACCGATGCCGAGCTCCGCGCGCTGCACGCCGTCGGCGTGCGCGGCACGCGTTTCAACTTCGTCCGCCGGCTGGTGGATTTCACGCCGCGCGACGTGCTCGCCGAGATCGCACAGCGCATCGCGCCGCTCGGCTGGCACGTCGTCGTCTATTTCGAGGCGCAGGACCTCCCGGAGCTCTGGGATTTCTTCACCGCGCTGCCCACCACCGTCGTCGTCGACCACATGGGCCGGCCAGACGTGGGCAAGCCGGTCGACGGGACCGAGTTCGAGCGGTTCGTGCGCCTGCTCGCCGAGCACCCGAACATCTGGTCGAAGGTCAGCTGTCCCGAGCGCCTGTCGAAGTCCGGACCGCCCGCGTACGATGACGTCGTGCCGTTCGGGCGGCGGCTCGTCGAAACGTTTCCCGATCGCGTGCTGTGGGGCACCGACTGGCCGCATCCGAACATGAAGACGCACATGCCGGACGACGGCAGGCTCGTCGACTTCGTGCCGAAGATCGCGCCGACTTCGGAGCTGCAGCGCAAGCTCCTCATCGACAATCCGATGCGCCTCTACTGGACCTGACGCCCGTGCCCAAGAGCTACACCGAAGCCTTCCGGGACATCCCCGGGACGGTTGTCTTCGACGCGACACAGTCACGTCTCGGCTACCACCTCAACATGTTCTGCATGTCTCTGATGAACGCCGGCAACCGCGAGACATTCAAAGCCGACGAGCGCGCCTACCTGCGGCACTTCCCGATGACCGACGCGCAGCGCGACGCCGTCCTCGCGCGCGACTACAATCGAATGATCGAGCTGGGCGGCAACATCTATTTCCTCGCGAAGATCGGCGCGACCGACGGCTTCTCGTTCCAGAACCTCGCCTCGAAGATGACCGGGATGCCCGAGGAAGAGTACAAGGCGATGATGGTCGCCGGTGGCCGGCCGGCGCAGGGTAACCGCAGCAAGACGGACCGGAGCCGCTAGGACATGGCTCGGATCACCGCGGGCGTTGCCACGTCGCACATTCCGGCGGTCGGCGCCGCGATCGACCTCGGCAAGACGGGGGAGCCGTACTGGCGGCCCGTGTTCGCCGGCTACGAATTCTCGAAGCGCTGGATCGCGGAGCAGAAGCCCGACGTCGTCGTCCTCGTCTACAACGATCACGCCTCGGCGTTTTCGCTGGAGATCATTCCGACGTTCGCGATCGGCTGCGCGGAATCGTTCGCCCCCGCCGACGAGGGCTGGGGACCGCGGCCCGTCCCCGTGGTCGAGGGCCATCCCGAGCTCGCCTGGCACATCGCGCAGTCGACGATCCTGGACGAGTTCGACATGACGATCGTCAACCGGATGGACGTCGATCACGGGCTCACGGTGCCGCTGTCGCTGATGTTCGGGCAGCCCGCTGCGTGGCCGTGCAAAGTGATCCCGCTCGCGGTGAACGTTGTGCAATACCCGCCGCCCACGGGAAACCGCTGCTGGAACCTCGGACGAGCGATCCGCAAGGCGGTCGAGTCGTTCGACGGGGACCTCGATGTGATGGTCTGGGGCACGGGCGGGATGTCGCATCAGCTGCAGGGGCCGCGCGCGGGGCTCATCAACCGCGAGTTCGACACGCGCTTCCTCGACCACCTCACGACCGATCCGGAAGGTCTCGCGCAGCTGCCGCACGTCGAGTACGTGCGCGAGGCGGGCTCCGAAGGCATCGAGCTCGTGATGTGGCTCATCATGCGCGGCGCGCTGGCCGACGGACGCCCGCGAGGTCCACCGCTTCTATCATGTGCCGGCGTCGAACACCGCAGTCGGTCACATCATCTTCGAGAATCCACGATGAAAATCTGTCTGGCCGGCGCCGGCGCGTTCGGCGTCAAGCACCTCGAAGCGCTGGCGAAAATCGACGGCGTCGAGGTCGTCTCGCTCGTGGGCCGTACGCTGAGGCGACGCAGGAGGTCGCGCGAGAAATTCGGCGTCGCGCACGTGACGACAGACCTGGGCGAGAGCCTCTCGCGGACCGACGTCGACGCCGGTGATCCTGGCGACGCCGACGCAGCTCCATGCGGCGCAGGCGCAGCAATGCCTGCGCGCGGGCAAGCACGTGCAGGTCGAGATCCCGATGGCCGACAGTCTCGAGGACGCGCGAGCGGCCGTCGACCGGGCGCAGAAGGAGACGGGGCGGGTCGCGATGGTCGGCCACACGCGCCGCTTCAATCCGAGCCACCAGTGGGTCCACCGGCGCATCGCCGGCGGCGAGCTCAGGATCCAGCAGATGGACGTGCAGACGTATTTCTTCCGCCGCAAGAACATCAATGCGCTTGGGCAGCCGCGATCATGGACCGACCACCTGCTCTGGCACCACGCGGCGCACACGGTCGATCTCTTCGCGTGGCAGACGGGGCCGATCGTCGCCGCGCACGCGATGCAGGGGCCGATCCATCCCGAGCTCGGCATCGCGATGGACATGTCGATCCAGCTCAAGAGCGCAACCGGCGCGATCTGCACGCTGTCGCTGTCGTTCAACAACGACGGGCCGCTCGGCACGTTCTTCCGCTACATCGGCGACACCGGCACCTACATCGCGCGCTACGACGACCTGGTCGACGGCAAGGACCAGAAGATCGACGTGTCGAAGGTCGACGTGTCGATGAACGGCATCGAGCTGCAGGACCGCGAGTTCGTCGCCGCGATCCGCGAGCGTCGCGAACCGAACGCGAGCGTCGCGCAAGTGCTGCCGTGCTACCGTACGCTCGCGGGGCTCGCGGCCCAGCTCGCGCGCGAGGCGGTCTGACGAACCTGAGTTGCGGGTCGCCGCGCGAAGACGCCGGCGGCCGTGACATGGCGATGGAAAAAGGCGAGAGGGACAGACGATGGGGGGCGGGAAGCGGGACTACGGGATTCCTGGCACGACGGTGTTCGACGGTTACCTGGCGCGGAAGGGCTACGCGCTCAACCGGATGTGCTATTCGTTCAACTCGGCGGACAACCGCGCGGAGTTCAAGCGCGACGAGGACGCCTACTGCCGCAAGTTCGCGCTCGACGACGACCAGCGGGCGGCCATCGCGAGCCGCAACGTCCTGCAGCTGATCGAAGCCGGTGGCAACATCTATTATCTCGCCAAGTTCGCCGGCATCCTCGGGCTCGACGTCCAGGATGTCGGCGCGCAGCAGACGGGAATGACCAAGGACGCGTTCAAGGCCATGCTGGTCGCAGCGGGCAAATAGGAGATCCCATCATGGCAAACGTCATTGGCGCCGTCGACGAGCTCGCACGTTCCGGCCATCGGGGGGGCGATCGCGAAGAACCTGCAGCAGGATCCGTACTGGAAGCGATTCTTCGACGGCTATCCGCCCGTGCACGCGTGGCTCGCGGAGGCAAAGCCCGACGTCGTCGTCGTGTTCTACAACGACCACGGGCTCAACTTCTTCCTGGACAAGCTGCCGACGTTCGCGGTCGGTGCGGCACCCGAGTACCGCAATGCCGACGAAGGCTGGGGCATCCCGATGGTCAAGCCGTTCAAGGGCGATCCCGCGCTGTCGTGGCACCTCATCGAGTCGCTCGTCGCCGACGAGTTCGACATCACGATGTGCCAGGAGATGCTGGTCGACCACGCGCTCACGTTGCCGATGGCGCTCCTATGGCCGGGAGGCGCCGATTGGCCGGTGCGCATCGTCCCCATCGCGATGAACCACGTCCAGCATCCGCTGCCATCGCCGCGGCGCGCTGCTATCGAGCTCGGTCAGGCCGTCGGCCGCGCGCTCGACGTCGTGGGACGAAGACGTGCGGGTGCTCGTGATGGGCACGGGCGGACTGTCGCACCAGCTCGACGGCAAGCGCGCGGGCTTCATCAACAAGCCGTTCGACCTCATGTGCATGGACGCGCTCGTCGGCGAGCCGGAGCGGTTGACCCGCTACTCGATGCTCGACATCGTCCGCGAGGCCGGCGCACAGGGTACCGAGCTCATGACCTGGATCGCGGCGCGCGGCGCGCTCACGGGCCGCGTGACCAAGGTCCACTCGGACTACTACATCCCGATCTCCAACACGGCAACGGGCCTGATGGTGCTCGCGAACGAGCCGCGCCCATCGCCGCAGGCGCGGGCGGCCTGACGGGACGACGGAGGATGGATTGCCGATGATCATCGACTGCCACGGCCACTACACGACGGCGCCGGCCGCGCTCGAGGCGTGGCGCAAGCGGCAGGTCGCCGCGCTCGACGACCCGGCGAAGGGGCCGACCCGCGCCGAGCTCGCCATCGCCGACGACGAAATCCGCGACGAGCCTCGAGAACGCGCAGCTGAAGATGCAGCGCGAGCGCGGCACCGACCTCACGATCTTCTCGCCGCGCGCGAGCTTCATGGCGCACCACGTCGGCGACGGAGGCAACGAGCCGCGAGTGGTCGCGAGATCTGCAACGACCTCGTCGCCCGCGTCTGCGGCCTGTATCCGGACAACTTCGTCGGCGTCTGCCAGCTGCCGCAGTCGCCCGGCGTGCGGCCGGAGCGTGCATCGCCGAGCTCGAGCGCTGCGTGAACGAGCTCGGGTTCATCGGCTGCAACCTCAACCCGGACCCGTCGGGCGGGCACTGGAAGGAGCCGCCGCTCACCGACCGCTGGTGGTATCCGCTCTACGAGAAGATGGTCGAGCTCGACGTGCCCGCGATGGTCCACGTCAGCACGTCGTGCAACCCGAGCTTCCACGCCACGGGCGCGCACTACATCAACGCCGACACGACCGCGTTCATGCAGTTCCTGACGTCCGATCTGTTCAAGGACTTCCCGACGCTGAAGTTCATCATCCCGCACGGCGGCGGCGCGGTGCCGTACCACTGGGGACGCTACCGCGGCCTCGCGCAGGACATGAAGCGGCCGCCGCTCCCGGAGCTGCTGCTGAACAACGTGTTCTTCGACACCTGCGTCTACCACCGCCCGGGGATCGAGCTGCTGATCGAAGGTGATTCCCGTCGACAACATCCTGTTCGCTTCCGAGATGGTCGGCGCGGTGCGCGGCATCGACCCCGAGACCGGGCATCACTTCGACGACACGAAGCGCTACGTCGACCAGATCGGCGCGCTCTCGGCCGCGGACCGCAACAAGATCTTCGAGGGCAACGCACGGCGCGTGTTCGGGCGGCTGGGATCGAAGTCTGCGCGACAAGTGAACGCCGCGGCGAAGCGTGGCTGACGTGGGCCTTCCGCGGCGATGAAGCTCCTGCTCCTGCCCGGCCTGCTCTGCGATGCCGCCGTCTGGGCGTCGGTCGTGCCCCACGTGGAGGTGGCCGCCGCCTGCCGGATTCCCGACTATGCGGATGCGACGAGCCTCTCCGAGATGGCGGCGCGCGTGCTCGCGGACGCACCGCCGACATTCGCACTGGCAGGGCATTCGATGGGCGGCCGTGTCGCGCTCGAAATCGTACGGCGGGCGCCGGAGCGCGTCCTGCGGCTCGCGCTCCTCGATACGGGGTTTCGCGCGCGGCCGGAGGGTCCGGTTGGCGAAGACGAGAAGGCGCGGCGGCTCGCGCTGCTCGCGCTCGCCCGCGACGAGGGGATGCGCGCGATGGCGCGCGAATGGGTGCGGCCGATGGTCCACCCGGACCGCCTTGGCGACGGGGCGCTGATCGATGCGATCCTCGACATGTTCGAGCGGCGTACGACGTCCGAATTCGCGGGCCAGATCGAGGCGCTCCTCGCGCGGCCCGACGCCGCGACGCTGCTTCGCGCCGTCGCGTGCCCGGCGCTCGTCCTGTCCGGCCGCGAAGACGGCTGGAGCACGCCTTCGCAGCACGAGGAAATGGCGGCGCTGATTCCCGGCGCGCGGCTCGCCGTCGTCGAGCACTGCGGGCACATGGCACCGATGGAGCGGCCGCGCGAGGTCGCGGCGGCGCTCCTCGCGTGGCTGCGGGCGCCGGCGCGCACCGAGGCTGAGCGGCAATGGGCGAGCTGATCGTGCCGGTGCGCGCGGTGCCCGACCAGGCGGCGGACGTCCGCCCTTTCGCGATCAAGGTCGACGGCGGCTTCGAGGCCGAGGCGCGCAGCGCGTGAATTCAAGGGACGGCGGGCGCCGTCATCGCCCGCTGTCGAGACGTTTGGAAACACCCATCCTGGAGGAGGAGACAATGAAAGACTGCATCCGCATCACCCGCCGCCGCGCACTCTGCGGCATCGTCGCGGCGGCCACGTTCGCCGCGCTCGCTGGCTCGGCGCAGGCCGCCGATCCATTCAAGATCGGCCTGATCCTGCCGCTGACCGGCCCGTTCGCGTCGACCGGCAAGCAGATCGAGGCCGCGTGCCCGCCTCTACATGGCGAAAAATGGCGACACCGTCGCCGGGCGCAAGGTCGAGCTGATCGTCAAGGACGACACCGGGCTCGCGCCCGAGACGACGAAGCGCATCGCGCAGGAGCTCGTCGTGCAGGACAAGGTCAACGTGCTCGCGGGCTTCGGGCTGACGCCGCTCGCCCTCGCCGCGGCGCCGGTCGCCACCGAAGCGAAGGTGCCGATGATCGTGATGGCGGCGGCGACCGGCGATGATCCCGACGCGCTCGCCGTTCATCGTGCGCACGGGCTTCACGCTGCCGCAGGTCACGGCGCCGATCGCGGACTGGGCGCCCAAGAACAGGATCAAGCGCGTCGTCACGATGGTCACCGACTACGGCCCCGGCCTCGACGCCGAGAAGACGTTCATCAGACGCGTGTTCAAGGCTGGCGGCGGCGAGATCGTCGAGTCGATCCGCACGCCGCTGCGCAATCCCGACTACGCGCCGTTCCTGCAGCGCGCGAAGGACGCGAAGCCCGATGCGCTGTTCGTGTTCGTGCCGTCGGGCGAGGGGCTCGCGGTGATGAAGCAGTTCGAGGAGCGCGGCTTGAAGCAGGCGGGGATCCGGCTGATCGGCACGGGCGACGTCACCGACGACGACCTGCTCGTCAGCATGGGCGCGCCGGCGCGTCGGCGTGATCACTTCGTTCCACTACTCGGCGGCGCACGACTCGCCCGAGAACAAGGCGTACGTCGACGCGTTCATGAAGGCGAACAACGGGATGCGGCCGAACTTCCACTCGGTCGGCGGCTACGACGGCATGCATCTCATCTACGAGGCGCTGAAGAAGGCCGGCGGCCAGACGCGACCGGCGAACAAGCTGGTCGAGGCGATGAAGGGGATGAAATGGACGAGCCCGCGCGGGCCCGATGTCGATCGACCCGGCGACCCGCGACGCCGATCCAGAACGTCTACATGCGCGAGGTGAAGATGGTCAACGGCCAGCCGTGGAACGTCGAGTTCGACAAGGTCGAGAACGTCAAGGATCCGGGCGTGATCGGTCACCGTCCTGCGTGAGCGCGCGACCGTGGTCGGGAACCTCGCCGGTGTCCTGTTCGACGGCGTCGCCTACGGCAGCCTGCTGTTCCTCATCAGCATCGGGCTGTCGGTGACGATGGGCCTGATGAACTTCGTCAACCTCGCGCATGGCGCGTTCGCGATGCTGGGCGGCTACGTCTGCGTGCTGCTGATGACGCGCGCGGGCGTGCCGTTCCTCGCGACGCTGCCGGTCGCGTTCGTCGTCGCCGCAGCTCGCCGGCGTCGTGCTCGAGCGCACGCTCTATCAACGGCTGTACAAGGCGGCGCACCTCGACCAGGTGATGTTCTCGATCGGCCTCGTGTTCATGGCGGTCGCGGCGGCGACGTTCTTCTTCGGCCCGTCGCAGCAGCCGGTGCGCCTGCCCGACTTCCTGCGCGGGCAGGTGCGCGTGCTTGGGCTCGACCTCGGCGCCTACCGGATGTTCCTGATCGCGGTCGTCGCGGTGCTTACCGTCGTGCTGCACTGCTGCTCGTGCGCACGCGCTTCGGCGCGCAGGTGCGCGCCTCGGTCGACAACGCCGTTGCAGCCGCCGGGCTCGGCATCAACGTCAACCGCGTCTTCGGCGTCACGTTCGCGCTCGGCTCCGGGCTCGCGGGCCTGGGCGGCGGGCTCGGCATCGACGTGCTGGGACTCGATCCGACTTTCCCGCTCAAGTACATGGTGTACTTCCTGCTCGTCGTCGCGATCGGCGGCGCGGGGACGATCAAGGGCGGCGCTCGTCGCCGCGATGATCCTCGGCATCTGCGACGTCGCCGGCAAGTACTACGTGCCGCAGGTCGGCGCGTTCATCATCTATTTCCTGATGGTCGATGCTGATGATCCTGTTCCCGGCAGGGCTGTACGGCCGGCGAGCATGAGCAGCGTCCGCGCTTCGTCCGCCGCTGCCACCGGCGATCGTGCCGCGGCTGCCTACCGACCGCTGGCGCGCGGCCGAGATCGCGTTCTGGCTGGTCGCTCGTCGGCGCGTTCTTCGCCTTTCCGAGCTACCGCGTGCTCGGCAGCCAGATCCTGATCACCGGCCTTTTCGCCGTCTCGCTCGACCTGATCCTGGGCTACGCCGGCATCGTCTCGCTCGGCCACGCCGCGTTCTTCGGCGTCGGCGCGTATGCGGCCGGGCTGCTCGCCGTGCACGGCTGGGGCGAGCCGTTCTGCGGGCCTCGCCGTCGCCGGCGCGGCCGGCGCTATCGTCGGCTTCGCGACGAGCTTCCTCGTCGTGCGCGGCTCCGATCTCGCGCGGCTGATGGTGACGCTCGGCATCGGGCTGATGCTGTTCGAGGCGGCGAACCAGCTGCCCGTCGATCACCGGCGGCGTCGACGGCCTGTCCGGCGTGACGATGGGCAAGCTGTTCGGGCGTTCTCGTTCGGACCTCGCCGGCAGCACGGCCTACCTCTACAGCCTCGGCGTGCTGTTCGCTGCTGTTCGTCGTCGCGCGCCGGATCGTGAGCTCGCCGTTCGGCTTGTCGCTGCGCGGCGTCCGCGAGAACGTGCGGCGCATGCCGGCGATCGGCGCGCCGGTGACAGCGCGACTGATCGCCGATCTACACGATCAGCGCCGCGATCGCCGGCGTCGCCGGCGCGCTGCTCGCGCAGACGACGCAGTTCGTCGGCCTCGACGTGTTCGGCTTCCCGCGCTCGGCCGACCTGATGATCATGCTGGTGCTGGGCGGCGCGGGGCGCCTCTACGGCGGGCTCGTCGGCGCGGCGGTGTTCATGATCGCCCACCATTACCTGTCCGACCTCAATCCGGTGTACTGGCAGTTCTGGCTCGGCCTGCTGCTGGTCGTCGTCGTGCTGTTCGCGCGCGGCGGCATCCTCGGCGCGCTCGACGCGCGCGTGCGCGGCGCGGTCGGCGGCGAGGACGACGGCCATGACGCCGCGCGCCTGCGCGACGTCGGGCCTGTCGAAGAGTTCGGCGCGTTCAAGGCGAACAGCGACGTCACGCTCGCGTTTCCGCACGGCGCGCGCCACGCGCTGATCGGCCCGAACGGCGCCGGCAAGACCACGCTCATCAACCTGCTGACCGGCGTGCTCGCGCCGACGCGCGGGCGACGTGTTCCTCGGCGACGAGCGGATCACCGCGCTGCCGCAGCACAGCGCGTCAAGCGCGGCATGACGCGCACGTTCCAGATCAACACGCTGTTCGCCGGGCTCACCGTGCTCGAATCGGTCGTGCTCGCGATCTGCGAGCGCAAGGGCCGCGCCGGCGTCTGGCACCGGACGGTGGCGCCGGCAGCGCGAGGAGGTCGACGAGGCGCTGGCGCTGCTCGCGATCGCTGCGGCTCGCCGCCGAGGCCGAACGCGCTGACGCGCGACCTGCCCTACGGCAAGCAGCGGCTGGTCGAGATCGCGCTCGCGCTCGCGACGCGGCCGCGCATCCTGCTGCTCGACGAGCCCGCGGCCGGCATTCCCGCCGGGCGAGAGCGCCGAGCTGTTCGCGGTGATCGCCGCGCTGCCGCGGGACGTCACGATCCTGTTCATCGAGCACGACATGGACCTCGTGTTCCGCTTCGCCGAGCGCATCACGGTGCTGGTCGGCGGCAGGGTGCTGACCGAGGGACGCGCCGGCCGAGATCGCCGCCGACCCGCGCGTGCGCGAGGTCTATCTCGGCGAGGCGCAGCATGGCTGAGCTCCTCGCGCTCGAGGGCGTCACCGCGGGCTACGGCGACGGCGTCGTGCTCGAGGACGTGTCGCTCGCGCTCGACGAAGGCGACAGCCTCGCGCTGCTCGGGCGCAACGGCATGGGCAAGACGACGCTGCTCGTCACGCTGATGGGCCTGACGCGCGCTGCGCGGCGGCACGCTGCGCTGGCGCGGCGCGCGATCTCGCGCGCGCTGCCGACGCACCGGCGCGCCGGCGCGGGCCTCGGCTGGGTGCCGCAGGAGCGCTACATGTTCCCGTCGCTCACCGTCGAGGAGCACCTGACGGCGGTCGCGCGGCCCGGGCCGCTGGACCGTACGCGCGCATCTACGAGATCTTTCCGCGGCTCGAGGAGCGGCGGGCGAACTTCGGCAACCAGCTCTCCGGCGGCGAGCAGCAGATGCTCGCGATCGCGCGCGCGCTGATGGTCAACCCGAGGCTGCTGCTGCTCGACGAGCCGATGGAGGGCCTGGCGCCGATCATCGTGCAGGAGCTGCTGGGCGTGATCCGCGACCTGGTCGCCGAAGGCGGCATGGCGGTGATCGTCGTCGAGCAGCATGCGAAGCTCGCGCTCTCGCTCACGCGGCAGGCGGTGGTGCTCGAGCGCGGCCGCGTCGTCCATCGCTCCGACAGCGAGGCGCTGCTGCGCGATCCCGATACGCTGCACCGGCTGGTCGCGGTCTCGTGACGAGGGATCCGATGAAAGCAATCACGATTATCCAGGACGAGCACCGCGCGATCACCGCGGTCGTCGAAGGGCTGCGGCACCTGGTCGCCGAGGTCGGCGCGGGACGCATGGCGCCGGACCACAAGCTCTTCGGCGCGATGTTCCACTACATCGAGACGTTCCCGGAGCGGCTGCACCATCCGAAGGAGGACGACTACCTCTTCGCGCGACTGCGCGCGCGGCGGCCGGACGCGGCGCCGCGTGCTCGACGCGCTCGAGCGCGAGCACGTCGTCGGCCGCGAGCGCTTCGGCGAGCTGAAAGCACTGTGGGACTGCTTCCGCGCCGATCCCACGACTTTCGCTGCGTTCGCGGAAGGCGTCGAGCGCTACGCGCATTTCCACTGGCGGCACATGCGCAAGGAGGAGGACGAAGTGCTGCCGCTCGCCGCGCAGGCGCTGACCGCCGAGGACTGGGCCGCGATCGACGCCGCGTTCGCGTCGAACGAGGATCCGGTTGTCGGCGTGCCCGCGACGAAGGCGTTCCGCGAGCTGTTCCGGCGCCTCGCCGCCCTCGTGCCGCCGCCGCTCGGCGTGGGACCGGAGGCATCGGCGCCCAAGTGACGCGCGTTTCGCCGGCCCTGAGTTTCGAGGCGCGCGCCGCACGCTGCCAAATCAATCAGCGGCAGTCTTGCGCGCCGTGGAGACGGACTGCAGCAGCCGGTCCGCATAGGCGCGCCAATTCGCGTCCTTCGCGACCTGCGAAAGCCCTGCCGCTTCCTTCTGCTTTGCCATCCAGTCCTGCCGCTCGGCGGTCGCCGATGCCAGCAGCGGCTCCAGGCCGATCTCGCGCACCGTCACCGCGACTTCGCGCATTTCCTCGGCGCGGCGCTTGCCGTGCAACGCAGTGCGGCTGAAGAGGTATGAGCCCAGATCGTCCCAGGTGAGCCCCGGGAAAGTCTCCTGCAGCGACGCAAGCACGTGGTCCTCGACGCCGTAGGCGCGCGCCGACGTGAAGCTCTCGACGACCAGCGCCTCGAGCCCCTTGATGATGACGCTGCGGCACATCTTGATTGCGGAGGCGACGCCGACGCGGGTCGCTGCAACCTCCATGTTGAACCCGAGCGGCGTCAGCAGCTCGCGCAGCGGCTCCGCGTGGCGACCGCCAAGCAGCATCGGCACCTTGATGCCATGGGGTGGCACCGATGTCATCACCGCGGACTCGACGTAGCGCCCGCCGGCAGCATCGACAAGCTCGCTGCTGCGCGCCTTCGTGTTGGGTGATGCCGAATTGAGATCGACGAACCAGGTGCCGCACCGGATCGCGCGCGCGGTCTCGGTGGCGACGGCGAGCGTCTGCGACGCCGTGACCGCCGAGACCACGACGTCGACGCGCTCCAGCAGCGCTGCGAGCGACGGCATCGGCTCGACGCCCGTGTGCGCCGCGTGATCACGCATCGCCGGCGCCGCCGCGGGATTACGCAGCAACAGGTCCCAGATGCCGATCCACGCGACGTCGCGTGGAACGAGCGCGGCCGCCAGAATCTTGCCAACTTCGCCGTAGCCGACAAGGCCGATGGAGAGCTTCGTGCCGTCAGTCATCGTCGCGCCTTTCGCGTGGGACCGTCATACGCCGCCCCAGACCTCGCGCGCCGTCTCGACGCAAAGCTGGAGCTTGGCCGCCTGCGTCTCGACGTGGATCGCGTTGCCGTGGACCGTGGAGGAGAAGCCGCACTGCGGCGACAGGCACATCTGCTCGAGCGGCACGAACTTCGCCGCGTCGTCGATGCGCCGCTTGATGTCGTCCTTCGTCTCGAGCCGATCGAGCTTGGTGGTGACGAGGCCCGAGCACGACGGTCTTGCCCTTCGGCACGTAGCGCAGCGGCGCGAAGTCGCCCGAGCGCGCGTCGTCGTATTCGAGGAAGTAGCCGTCGACGGCGAGCTCGTTGAACAGCACCTCGGCCACCGGCTCGTAGCCGCCCTCGGCCGCCCAGGCGCTCTTGAAGTTGCCGCGGCACAGGTGCACGCAGACCGTCATGCCGGCGGGCCGCTCGGCGATCGCGGCGTTGATGAGCTTCGCGTAGCGGCGCGGCAGCTCGTCCGGGTCGTCGCCGCGCGCGCGCGCGCCTTCGCGCATCTTCTCGTCGCAGAGGTAGGCGAGGTTGGTGTCGTCGAGCTGCAGGTAGCGTGCAGCCGGCGGCGGCGAGATCGGCGATCTCGTCGCGATACGCAGCCGCGACATCGGCGTAGAACGCCTCGAGGTCCGGATAGGCTTCGCGCGCTGATCGCGTCGCGGCCGCCGCGGAAATGCAGCATCGTCGGCGACGGGATCGTCACCTTCGGCGTGCGCTTCGTCACCGAGTTCAGGAACTCGAAGTCGCGGCGCTGGATCGGCTGCGCGTGGCGGACCTTGCCCGTGACGTGCATCACCGGCGGCGCGAAGTCGACGTTGCCGGCGTCGCTGTGGAAGCTGACGGCGATGCCGCCCTTGGTCTCCACGCCGTCCAGCTGCTCGAGGAAGTCGATGTGGAAGTAGGTGCGGCGGAACTCGCCGTCGGTGATGCCGTGCGAGGCCCAGATCTTCCTGGAAGCGGACGATGTCGCGAATCGCCGCGTCCTCGACCTCGCGCAGCGCGGCCGGCGCCAGATCGTGCCGGACTTGAACGGCTCGCGCGCGTCGAGCAGCGCCTTCGGGCGCAGGAAACTGCCGACGTGGTCGGCGCGAAACGGCGGCGTGGTGCGAACAGCCATGACGTTCTCCTCGGCGGCTTGTCGCGGGCGCCGACGCGCTGTGGGCCTGCCGCCCGATTCATTATACGAGCGTATCCCGCTACCCCTCGGCGCCTCCCTGCGCGAGAATGGCCGGGACACCGCAGTCAAGACGAGCGCCGCCACAGGCGCTGACAAGGGGGAAATCGCATGCGCACGCGAACGCAGGTCGGGATCGTCGGCGCGGGACCGGCCGGTCTCCTGCTGTCGCACCTGCTTCATCGGACGGGGATCGAATCGATTGTGCTCGAGACCCGGAGCCGCGACTACGTCGAGCATCGGGTGCGCGCCGGCGTGCTCGAGCAATCGCCGGTCGATCTCCTGAAGGCCGCGGGCGTCGGCGAACGGCTTGCGCGCGAAGGGTTGGTTCACCGCGGCATCGAACTGCGTTTCGGCGGCCGCGGCCACCGGATCGATTTTCCGGCGCTGACCGGCGGCCGCACGATCACCGTCTACGGCCAGCAGGAAGTCGTCAAGGACCTGATCCACGCGCGCCTCGAGGCCGGAGGACGGATCCTGTTCGAGGTGGCGGACGTCAGCGTGCACGACCTCGAATCGGCGACGCCGCGAATTCGCTACCGTAGCGGCGACGAGAGCCACGAGATCGAATGCGACATCGTTGCCGGCTGCGACGGCTTCCACGGCATCTGCCGCCCCGCGATTCCCGATCATCAGGCGCACGCGTTCGAGCGGACCTATCCGTTCGCGTGGCTCGGCATCCTCGCCCGCGCCGCGCCCTCGCACGAGGAGCTGATCTATGCGTACCACGAGCATGGGTTCGCGCTTTTCTCGATGCGCTCGCCCGAAATCACGCGGCTCTATCTGCAGGTCGCTCCGGACGAGAGTCTCGCCGACTGGCCCGACGAGCGGATCTGGCGGGAGTTGCACGCGCGCCTCGAAACCGGCGACGGCTGGACATTGAACGAGGGTCCCGTGCTCGAAAAGGGCATCACGCCGATGAGGAGTTATGTCTGCGAAAAAATGCAGCACGGGCGGCTGTTCCTGGCCGGCGACGCTGCGCACATCGTCCCGCCGACCGGCGCAAAGGGGATGAACCTCGCCGTCGCCGATGTCAACGTGCTCGCGCGCGCGCTCACCGAGTTCTTCCGGGCGGGGCGCCGCGACGGGCTCGACGCGTATTCGCAGACGTGCCTCAAGCGCGTGTGGCGCGCCGAGCACTTCTCGTGGTGGATGACGTCGATGCTGCACCGCTTTCCCGGCGACGACGCCTTCCAGCGGCGGCTGCAGCGTTCGCAGCTCGACTACACGGTCGGCTCGCGCGCTGCCGCGGCGAGTCTCGCCGAGAACTACGTGGGACTGCCGTTCGAATGATTCTCCTCCGCGTTGACAAAGGCGTCGCATGCTGAACCTCGAAGAGCTGGAAGCCGCCGCGCGCAACGTCTACGCGGCGATGTCGCCAACGCCGCAATACGCGTGGCCGCTCCTTGCCCGGCGCGCCGGCCGCGAGGTCTGGGTCAAGCACGAGAACCACACGCCAACGGGCGCCTTCAAGGTGAGAGGGGGCCTCAACCTCCTCGCGCGGCTCGCGGCGCGCGCACCGGAGCCGGCCGGACTCATCAGCGCGACGCGCGGCAATCACGGCCAGAGCATTGCCTACGCCTGCCGCCGCCACGGCGTGCGCTGCGTCATCGTCGTGCCGTTCGGCAACTCGACCGACAAGAACGAAGCGATGCGCGCGTTCGGCGCAGAGCTGATCGAATATGGCCGCGACTTCGACGAAGCGCGGGAGCACGCCGCGGGACTCGCCGCGGAGCAGCGCCTGCAGTTCGTTGGGCCGTTCGAGCGCGAGCTCGTCGCCGGCGTCGGCACCTATGCGCTCGAGCTCTTCCGCGCAGTCGCCGAGCTCGATACCGTCTACGTGCCGATCGGCTGCGGCTCGGGGATCTGCGGGTTGATCAGCGCCCGCAACGCCCTCGGGCTTGCGACCCGGATCGTCGGCGTCGTCTCGACCAACGCCAACTGCTACGCGCGGTCGTTCGCGGCGCGGCGTCCGATCGAGACGCCGACCGCGGACACGCTCGCAGACGGCATGGCGGTACGCGTGCCGGTGCCCGCGGCGCTCGAGGTGATCTGCGACGGCGCCGCGCGCGTCGTCGAGGTCACCGACGCCGAAGTCGAGGACGCGATCCGTATCCTCTACAACGCGACGCACCAGGTCGCCGAAGGCGCCGGCGCCGCGGCGCTCGCGGCGCTGCTCAAGGAAGGCGATCGCGCGGGCAAACGCGTCGCGGTAGTCCTGACCGGAGGCAACATCGATCGGGACGTCTACGCGCGGGTGTTGGCGGGAGGCTCGACATAACACGCGCTGGGACCGTCAGCCGCGACGAACGCGCGTTTGCGACTGCTCGCGCAGATACTGCGGAAGGTAGTACAGCGACCCGCCGGCTCTTCCCGTCGAGCCCGATCCCTTCCAGCCGCCGAAGGACTGGTACCCCGGCCACGCTCCGGTTGTCGCACCCTGCGGCCTGTTCGCGTAGCAGACGCCGGCCACGATCCCGTCGAAAAAACGTTCCGCCTCCGCAGGCGAGCCGTAGAAGCCGGCGGTGAGCCCATACGCGCTCGCGTTTGCCCGCGCGATTGCTTCGTCCTGGTCCTCGACCGGCGCCACCAGCACGAAGGGCGCGAACAGCTCCTCGTTCCACAACGGATGGTCGAACGGAGCACGAGCGATCGTCGGTGCGCAGTAATGCCCGTGCGCGAGATCGGCATAGTCGAGTCGTTCGCCGCCATGGACAATTGCGCCCTCTCGGCCCAGCGCGTGGATCCGCGCACTGGCGTCTTCGAAGCGTGCGACTGCGGCCCCGTCGATCACCGGTCCCATCCAGTTCGCGCGCTGCGTCGGGTCGCCGACCGCGATGCTCCCGGCGGCTGCGTGGAGGCGAGCGACGAAGTCATTGAATACCGTATGCTCGACGTACACCCGCGAGCACGCCGAGCATTTCTGCCCGGAGAGCCCGAACGCGGAGCGCGTGACGCCGGAGACGGCGTCGGCAAGATCGGCATGACGGGTGACGATCGCTGCGTTCTTGCCGCCCATTTCGGCAATGCAGGGCCGCGGCCATTGCCCCTCGGCGAAAATGCGATGCAAATACATCCCGACATCGCGCGAGCCGGTGAACGTGACGCCGGCAATGTCGGGATGTCGGATCAGCGCCTCGCCGAGTGAGGCGCCCGGTCCGGTCACGTAGTTGAACACGCCCGGTGCGATCCCGGCGTCGCGAAAGGCGTCGGCAAGGAGTCGTCCGCTCCACGAAGTCGCCGATGCCGCCTTGAAAACCACTGTGTTGCCGGCGACGAGTGCGGCGCCGGACGGTCCGCCGGCGAGCGCCAACGGAAAGTTGAAGGGCGCGATCACGAGCCAGACGCCGTGGGGCTTCAGCACGCTCGTGTTTTCGCTCACGAACCCCGCCAGCGGATCGCCTGCCATCGATCGCTCGTAGCCCGAGTTCAATTCCATCTGGTCGCAGTAATAGGAGATCAGGTCAGCGGTCTCCTGGGCCTCGCCGAGCGCTTCCATCCGGTTCTTGCCGACTTCGAGCGCAAGCGCGGCGCCGATGAAGTAGACGCGCTCCTCGATCAAGCGCGCGGCGCGACGAAGGTGCTCGATGCGCTCGGGCCACGGTGTTGCCGACCACGCGGGGTATGCGTGCTTCGCAGCCGCAACGGCAGCGTCCGCGATCACCGGATCGCCCGCCTGGAAGCGGCCAAGGACGATGCGCTGGTCAATCGGACTTCGCGTTTCGATCTGCCGCGCCGCGCGCAGAGGGCGGCCATCGACCAGCATGAGATGCTCCGCGCCGAGATGCGGCTTCAGCGTCGCAAGCGCCTTTTCGAACTGCATATGCAGCTCTGGCGGCGGATCGAACATCGTCGAATAGGTGAGCTTGAAGGAAGTGTCCATGGAGGATTCAGCGCTTCGAGAGCGCCGGGCGGAAAGCCAACAAAGTCATTGGCCTCGGCAACTGCAACTACCGAGACGCGCGTCACGCGTCGTGGAAGCGAGGGCGAGCAGGCTGGGGACGCGAAAGCCCGCAGCAAGGCGCGAGACAGGACTCGAAGGCGCAGTGAACGCCGAGCGAGGACACGACAGAGTCATCGGCCTGCGCCGCCTGGGTTGCACCCGCGCGATCAGACCAAATCGGCGGCGGGCCCCAGTATCTGCTCGCGCAACTCGCGGTAACGCGGAAGCTGCGGCGGATAGACACAGATGTATTTGACCTGCGCCGCCTGGAGGCATCGCTGCTTGATGATCTCGAGCTTCTGGTCGCGCGGGTTGACGACGGTATCCGGCTCCTTCGAATCGACGATCGCGAGAATGGTCATGTCGCGGTCGCATACGACGAAGCCTACATGCTGGTTCGCGATCTTGCGGAACGCGCGCAGCCGTTCCATCCCCTGCGGGCCGATCTTCACCTGCAGCACGTCGGCCAGGCGGATGCGGGCGAAGACCTCATGCCGCGGGAAGGCCGCTTTGAGCAAGAGGTAGACCACGTTCTCGGCCTTGCTGAGAAACCGCGGTCGCAGGAGATAAAGTCCCGGCAACTCAGCCGACGAGAGCAGTCGCGTCGTCTCGCCTTCGGTCCACTGGGCGACCGTGTTCGGCGAATCGCCGCCGGATTTGCTTCCGCCGCCGCCCACGCGACTGCGCCGGACGAGGCCCACGATGACGGCGACGACCAGTGCAAAGATGGCAATGGCAAAGAGGATTCCGGAGGTCATGGCTTCGTTCTGGCGCTCCCCGTGGGTCGGCCGTTGCAGAAAGCGGCGGGTCCGAATGACCGAGGCATAACCCTGCTCTTTTTCGACGGTCCGGCAAGGCTTTCCACTAGTCTAAAGCATTATCTCCAAAGGCTGCTACGTCCGCGTGGGTACGGATGCCCGGCAGCGGACCACTCGTCGCTGGCTGCGTGGAACCTTGGGACAATCCAATCTGCCCGAAGGGCCGCCGGCCACCGGGCTGCCTCGACGACGGATGGCCACCGCAGCCTGCGCGCCGCGACAACAATTCGCTGAGAGATCGATCAGGCTTCCCAATTCCGGCCTCACATACGGCGGGATACTCCTGCGTGTTGCGCTGCCCTGGCCCCGGAAATCGAGATTCGTCGACCGGTGGCGCGGCGCAGCGAATCGTCGCGGCCAATCGGGTAGGGGGCGGGCTCACGCTCGCCGCCCTCCCACACCACCGTACGTGCGGTTCCGCATACGGCGGTTCATGAAACGCGCTGGAGGCGCTGCACCGTATCGAGCAGCGACACCAGCCCCAGAGAATCGAACCAGGACTTCGGGAAGGCGGCGTGCATGTGGCTCGCGCCCGCATTCCACCACGGGCCGCGTTGGTTACACGCCGAGCGCCATGCCCGCTCTTCGGTCAGTCCCCTCTGCATCAAATTGCGCGCCCGCGCATAGGGTCGCTTCCATTGTCGCCACAGGACACAGCGCAGCTTATGCCGGATCCAGCCATCGCGTTCTTCCAGCGCCCGCTTGGTTTCGGCCAACTTGAAGTAAGCCGCCCACCCGCGCAGCATCGGGTTGAGTGCCTGGATCGTGGCGCTCAGGTTGCGCCCGCGCGCCTCACGCAATAGTGCCTTCACCTTCTCCGTCAGCTTCTCTACGCTCGACGCCGCGATGCGCAGCTTCGGCCTCGGGTGCCACGTCATGCTGTAGCCCAGAAACTTCCGCTGCCACGGCCGCGCCACCGCGCTCTTGGCATGGTTCACCGTGAGCTTGAGCCGCTCGGCCAGAAACCCGGTCAGACTGGAGAGCAGCCCCACGCCCGCCCGTTCGCTCGCGACATAGATGTTGCAGTCGTCCGCATAGCGGCAGAACGCGTGGCCCCGTCGTTCCAGTTCCCGGTCAAGCGCGGTGAGCAGGATGTTGGACAGCAGCGGCGACAGCGGCCCGCCTTGCGGCGTACCTTCCCGACGCGGCTGCACCAACCCGTCCGCCATCATGCCCGCTTCGAGATACCGCCGGATCAGCTGTCAGCACTCGTGCATCGCCGATCCTCGGTCGCCAACTTGCTCATCAATAGATCGTGGTTGACCCGGTCGAAGAACTTCTCCAGGTCCATATCCACCACCCAGCGCTTGCCGCTCGCCACGTACTCGCGCGCGCTGACGTAGCGCCTGATGCGCATTCCGTCCCCGGTCGAAAGCCGTAGCTCGCCTCCGAGAAGGTCGGCTCGAAGATCGGTTGCAGCACTTGATGCAACGCCTGCTGAATCAAGCGATCCACCACCGTCGGAATGCCCAGCGTGCGCACCCCGCCTTGCGGCTTGGGAATGTCCACGCCACGCACCGCCATGCGGCCAGTAGTCACCCGCCAGCAGTCTGGCTCGAATCGTCGGCCAGTGCCGTTTCAGATGATCTTTGAGCTCGGACACCGTGAGTTCATCAACACCCGCTGCGCCCTTGTTCTCGACCACCCGCTGATACGCGAGCTTCAGGTTGCCGCGTTCCACTACAGCTTCCATCAGGCTCGTTGTCGCTACCTCCGCTTTCGTCCGCGCACGGTGTCGCCAGGTCCGCCTCGGCACGAGCCGCAGCATCCGCCAGATTCCGTCCGGCCTCCTCCGCGCCCGCCTGATCTGCCCGATCAGCTTCTGCTTTCATCGGCTTCCTTGAGATTCCCGCCGCCTACTCGCGGCCCTTCATGTTCGGCCCTTCGGTTCGCACTGACACCTACTATGGCCTCGGCTGACTTCTGGCGATGCCTCCCAACACCTTCCGATGTCAGTAGCACAAGGCACACCGCCAGATCTCCCCGGGTATTGACGCACGCACCTTCCCGCTTATGCCTGTCGGATCTACGTCGCCGCGTTCCGTGCAAGTATCGGGCTTCGCAGATATTTGCCTGCTCACCCCGCTGCGCCGCCTCTATCCGCTTCCTGTTCGTCAGGCCAGCGCTTTGCCTTCAGCTTCCTCCGGATTCGCAGTCGCCCGCGACACCCTTGCCGTTCAGCTAACACTTCCCCTTGCCGGGTGTGTAGAGGACTTTCACCTCCAAGTACGTGCGCCCTGCCGGGCGCACAAATACAAAGCCCCGCCGAAGCGGGGCCTTGTTGTCCTCGCGGCAACCGCAGCCGCTGAAGGCAGGCAGACGATTACATGTCCATGTCGCCCATGCCGCCCATGCCGCCCATGCCGCCGCCACCCATCGGCTTTTCGTCCTTCGGGTGCTCGGCAACCATCGCATCGGTCGTCAGGATCAGGCTCGCAACAGACGCCGCGTTCTGCAGCGCAAAGCGCGCGACTTTGGTCGGATCGAGCACGCCCATCTCGACCAGGTCACCGTACTCGCCGGTCGCCGCGTTGAAGCCGAAGTTGCCCTTGCCCTCGACGACCTTGTTGAGGACGACGGACGGTTCCTCGCCGGTGTTCTGGACGATCTGGCGCAGCGGTTCTTCCAGTGCACGCAGCACGATCTTGATGCCGGCTTCCTGGTCGTGGTTGGTGCCCTTGAGGTTCTTGAGGTTGGCCCGCGCGCGCAGGTAGGCGACTCCGCCCCCCGCGACGATACCTTCCTCGACCGCCGCGCGCGTCGCATGCAGCGCATCCTCGACCCGCGCCTTCTTTTCCTTCATCTCGACTTCGGTTGCCGCACCAACCTTGATCACCGCGACACCGCCGGCGAGCTTGGCGACACGCTCCTGCAGCTTCTCCTTGTCGTAGTCGCTCGTCGCGTCTTCGACCTGCTTGCGGATGTTCTTGACCCGCGCTTCGATCGCGGCCTTTTCGCCGGCACCGTCGATGATCGTCGTGTCTTCCTTGCCGATTTCGATCTTTTTCGCGCGCCCAAGATCCTTGAGCGTAGCGTTTTCCAGCTTCAGGCCGAGCTCTTCCGCAATCACCGTGCCGCCGGTGAGAATCGCGATGTCTTCCAGCATCGCCTTGCGGCGGTCGCCGAAGCCCGGCGCCTTGACCGCCGTCGTCTTGAGGATGCCACGGATATTGTTGACGACGAGGGTCGCAAGCGCTTCGCCGTCGACGTCCTCGGCGATGATCAGCAGCGGCTTGCCGGCCTTTGCGACTTGCTCGAGCAGCGGCAGCAGATCACGAATGTTGCTGATCTTCTTGTCGTGCAGCAGGACGTACGGGTCGTCGAGAATCGACACCTGCTTGTCGGGGTTGTTGATGAAGTACGGCGAGATGTAGCCGCGGTCGAACTGCATGCCCTCGACCAGCTCGAGCTCGTTCTCGAGGCCTTTGCCATCCTCGACGGTGATCACACCTTCCTTGCCGACCTTGTCCATGGCTTCGGAAATGGTCTTGCCGATGGCTTCATCGGCGTTGGCCGAGATCGCGCCGACCTGCGCGATTTCCTTGCTCGTCGTGCACGGCTTGCTGATCTTCTTGAGCTCTTCGACGACGGCAAGCACCGCCTTGTCGATGCCGCGCTTCAGATCCATCGGATTCATGCCTGCCGCAACGAACTTGAAGCCTTCGTTGCAGATCGACTGCGCGAGCACGGTGGCCGTCGTCGTGCCGTCGCCGGCAACGTCCGAGGTCTTGGACGCGACTTCCTTGACCATCTGCGCGCCCATGTTCTCGAACTTGTCCTTCAACTCGATTTCCTTTGCGACCGAAACGCCGTCCTTGGTGATCGTCGGCGCGCCGAAGCTGCGCTCGAGGACGACATTGCGGCCCTTGGGACCGAGCGTGACTTTCACGGCGTTCGCGAGCACGTTGACGCCGACCATCATCCGGTTGCGTCCGCTCTCGCCGAAACGTACGTCTTTTGCTGCCATGTTGTGTCTCCTGGACTCTTTGACTGTTGGGGGGAAGGATCAGGCGACGACGCCGATGATGTCGTCTTCGCGCATATGGAGAAGGTCCTGCCCCTCCATCTTGAATTCCTGGCCCGAGTATTTGCCGAACAGCACCTTGTCGCCGGCCTTGACGCCCATGGCGACAAGCTTTCCCGCCTCGTCGGTCTTGCCGGGGCCGGCGTAGACGACCTCGCCCATCGAAGGCTTTTCGGCTGCGGTATCGGGAATCACGATGCCGCCGGCGGTTTTGCGTTCTTCCTCGAGCCGCTTAACGATCACGCGATCATGCAAAGGACGAATCTTCATGGTAAGTGTTCACTCCTAGTGGGATTTCAATACAAATCAGTCGCTTGCCATACCGACCACCGTTGCTGGAGCCCGGCGCCGATAGCCAACCCGCTGCGGCAATCCGAGCTGTTAGCACTCGGCCTAAGCGAGTGCTAATATTAGGCGCTCGGCCCGGAGAAATCAAGCCCGAATCGAGCTTAAACGCGGGGAATTGCCACCGAAATCGGCGGTCCTGCCGCAGGCGATTCGGGCGACCGCTCGCCGCCCGCGTCCAACCGTTTGTAAGCCTGTCTTCCCACCCCGCCCGCGCCGCGCTAACGTATTGACGTCGGGTCTACATCAAAGCGATATCCATGCTCCAGCCCGCCCACGTCGGCCACCTTTCGATCCTCCGCGCACTGATCCGCGACGGTGCGCAGCGCGGCAGCTTCGATCGCGAGCTCGCGACGGATTCGCGGGAGGCGGCGCTCTTTTTTTCCAATCTGCGCCAGGCGCTCAATACCGGCTATTTCGTCGAGGAGGATCCGAAAACCGGCGACCTCACGACCGTGGCGGTGCCTGGTTACGTCTACCTTCCCGATCGTGGCGGCGCGGTCAATCATCCGATCGGCTTCGGCCTGTTCAAAGCCACCGACATCGGCTTTGAGCTGTGGCTCACCGGTGTGGATGCCGAATGGCGCGGACACGGCCACGGGCGAGCGATGATCGCCGCGCTTCTCGCGACGCCGCCGGGAAGGAAGGCCTACGTCGTGCGCGTCCACCGTTTCGGCAGCGACAGCCCGGCGATGGCACACCTGCTCGGGGCCTTCGGTTACGTGCCCGTCATCGAATCGAAGCACCACGCCTGGTATTTGCGGACCGATGCGCCACCGGAGCTTTCGCGCCGCATGCGCGACTGGGTTCCGCGGGACACTGTCCCCAAGAACACGGCCGCCTGACGTATTCGCCCGGCCGCGCGAGCCCGGGAATTCCCTGCACCACCTCCACGCGTCGCGGGCGCGAACCCGTGCCGCGCCGCGGTTGTGCTACGTTAGGTGGCCCGCCAGCCCCCGGGAACGCGACGACCCATGGACAATCCGCCGCCTGCCGCCCCGATTCCGCCGTCGCTGCCCGGCGCCTCGCCGCAAGCCGGCATTCAGCCGACCGGTGGCGCTACCGTGGACGCCGGACGCGGCGCTCACTGGTGGAGCGAAGGTTGGCGCTACTTCACGGCATCGCCAATCGTCTGGGTCGTGATCGCGATCCTGTACCTCGCAATCATGATCGGGTTGGGAGTGATCCCCGTGATCGGCCAGATCGCCTCGATGCTGCTGCATCCCGCGCTGACGGCCGGACTGATGATCGGCTGCCGCACGCAGGACCGCGGTGGAGAACTGACGGTGGGACATCTGTTTGCCGGCTTCGGCGAACGGCTCTCGCCGCTCGTCGTGCTCGCGCTTCTCTACCTCGCGGGCTGGATCGCGATCTGGCTCGTTACCGTGTCGCTGCTGGTCGCGGTGATCGGCGGGAGCACG
Organism: uncultured beta proteobacterium; assembly: GCA_963733985.1. GTDB lineage: Bacteria > Pseudomonadota > Gammaproteobacteria > Burkholderiales > Casimicrobiaceae > CAIWHR01. The sequence continues at coordinate 47,267 of CAVTFF010000001.1, forward strand.
CTCGGCGCGCTCCTTTCCGGCAACGCGGTGCAGGCCGGGATTGCGATGCTGTCGGCGTTGAGCCTGGGCGCGCTCGTCGTGTTGCTGGTCGCACTGCTGCTGATGGTTCCCTTGCTGATGGCCATCTGGTTCGCGCCCGCGCTGGTCGTGTTGCGCGGCGACGAGCCGTTCGCAGCGATGAAGACGAGCTTCAATGCATGCCTGCGCAACGTTGCACCCTTCCTCGTCTATGGGCTCGTAGGACTGCTGCTCGCGATCGTCGCCACGATTCCGCTGGGCCTCGGCTGGTTCGTGCTCGCGCCCGTCTATGCGGCGAGCATCTACGCGGGCTACAAGGACATCTTCGGCGATCCCGCGTAGCTCACCCGCGCTCGAACCTGCCTCGAGATTCCGGCGAGCAGTCCGCGGAGCCTCGTTGGCCAAAGGAGGGCCTGCAGCGAGCGAGGATGGTACCTAGAGGGACAGCGAGGGGCGAGCGAGAACATCACCCAGCTGTCGGACCCGCGCAGCCTGTTTCGAGACAAGTGCTAGTGCGCCTGCTCCCAGTTCGGGCCGACGCCGACATCGACGACGAGCGGCACCGACAGCTCGGCGACACGCCGTCATCCGCCTGGGCAACTCGCTCTCGACGCGATCGAGCTCGCCGTCGGGCACTTCGAGCACGAGCTCGTCGTGCACCTGCAGGACGAGCTTCGTTGCGAGCCGCTCGCGATCGAGCCAGTCCTGCACCGCGATCATCGCGAGCTTGATCAGATCGGCGGCCGTGCCCTGCATCGGCGCGTTGATCGCCGCGCGCTCGGCGCCCGCGCGCCGCGGGCCGCCCGCCGCGCGTTGATGTCGGGCAGCCAGAGCCGCCGACCGAACACCGTCTCGACGTAGCCGTGCGTCGCGCGCGAACTCGCGCGTGCGCTGCATGTACTCGGCGACCCCGGGGTAGCGCTGGAAATACCTGTCGATGAACTGCTGTGCGGCGTTGCGCTCGATCCCGAGCTGCTGCGCGAGCCCGAACGCGCCCATCCCGTAGATCAGTCCGAAGTTCACCGCCTTGATGTAGCGGCGCTGATCGGATGTCACCGCAGCAACCGGAACGCCGAAGATGTCGGCGGCGGTGGCGCTTGTGGATGTCGGCGCCCTCGTGGAACGCCTTCACCAGCGCCGGATCGCCCGGACAGATGCGCCATGATCCGCAGCTCGATCTGCGAGTAGTCGGCGGAGACGATCACGTGCCCCGGCGGCGCGATGAACGCCTCGCGGATGCGCCGGCCTTCCGCCGTGCGCACCGGGATGTTCTGCAGGTTCGGCTCGCTCGAGGCGAGCCGTCCCGTCACGGCCGTCGCCTGGCTGAACGTCGTGTGCACGCGACCGGTGCGCGCGTTCACCATCTGCGGCAGCTTGTCGGTGTAGGTCGACTTGAGCTTGGACAGCGCGCGGTGCTCGAGCAGCAGCTTCGGCAGCGGATAGTCGGCGGCGAGCTCGGTCAGCACGTCCTCGTCGGTCGACGGCTGCCCGGTCGCGGTCTTGCGCGCGGCGGGCAGCTTCATCTTCTCGAACAGGATCTCGCCCAGCTGCCTCGGCGAGCCGAGGTTGAACGGCTGGCCGGCGAGCGCGAACGCCTGCTGCTCGAGCGCCATCACGCTTCTCGCCCAGCTCGCGGCTCTGCGCGGCGAGCAGCGCCGCGTCGATCATCACGCCGTTCGCGCTCCATCCGGAACAGGACCTCGCGCACCGGCATCTCGATCGTCTCGTAGACGTGATCGAGCTTCGGAACCGCGGCCGACGCGCGGATAGAGATGGCGGTGCAGCTGCAGCGTGACGTCGGCATCCTCGGCCGAATACGCGGTCGCGTCTTCGATGCTCACCTGATCGAACGCGATCTGCTTCGCGCCTTTGCCGGTGACCTCGGCGTACGTGATCGTCTTTACATCGAGATGCCGCCACGCGAGATTGTCGATGTCGTGCGGCCGGTGCGCCTCGAGCACGTAGGACTCGAGCAGCGTGTCGTGCGCGATCGCCCGCGAGCGCGATGCCGTGATTGGCGAAGCACGTGCTGGTCGTACTTCACGTTCTGGCCGAGCTTTCCGCCTCGCAGGATCGGCGAACCACGGCGCGAGCCGCGCGAGCACCACGTCCTGCGCCAGCTGGTCCGGCGCGCCAGGATAGCGGTGGGCGAGCGGGATGTAGCACGCGCGTCCGGGCTCGATCGCGAACGACAACGCCGACGATCCTCGCTTCCATCGGGTCGAGGCTCGTCGTCTCGGTGTCGACGCAGACGAGCTCGGCGCGCTCGATTGCCCCCATCCAGCGCTCGAAGGTTGCGAATCGAGCACGGTCTCGTAGTGCCGCGGGACGGCCGCCGGCACTTCCTGCGCCGGCGTCGCGTCGATCCGCGTCGGCGAACGGCGCGTGTCCTGCCGCGAGGCGCGGTCCGCGATCGCCCCGGCGACATCGGCTTGGTCGACCCGTCGTCGAATGTCGCGCAGCCAGCTCTTGAACTCGAAGCGCTCGTAGAGCGCCGCGAGGCTCTCCGCGTCGCGGCTCGCCCGGCTTGAGATCGGCGAGCGTCACCGGCAGCTCGCAATCGGTCTTCACCGTCAGCAGGCGCTTGCCCTGCGGCAGCCAGTCGAGCGCCGCGCGCAGGTTTTCGCCGACGACGCCGGGGATCTCGCTCGCGTGCTCGACGATCGCGTCGAGCGAGCCGTATGGCGCGAGCCACTTCGCCGCGGTCTTCGGCCCGACCTTCGGCACGCCGGGCACGTTGTCGACGGCATCGCCGGTCGAGCGCGAGGAGATCGAGCACCTGATCGGCGCGCACGCCGAATTTCGCGACGACGCCCTCCTCGTCGAGCGTCTCGTTGCTCATCGTGTTGACGAGCGTGATGCCGGGCCGCACGAGCTGCGCCAGATCCTTGTCCGAGGTCGAGACCAGCAGTGCGATGCCGGCCGCGGCGCCTGGGTCGCCGAGCGTGCCGATGACGTCGTCGGCCTCGACGCCATCGACTGCATCAGCAGCGGCCAGCCGTGCGCGCGGACGACTTCGTGCAGCGGCTCGATCTGGCGCGCGAGATCGTCCGGCATCGGCGGGCGATTCGCCTTGTATTGCGGATACCAGTCGTCGCGAAACGTCTTGCCCGGCGCGTCGAACACGACGGCGAAGTAGTCGGGCTTGCCGTCTTCGGCTATCCGGCGCAACATCGAAACGACGCCGCGCAGCGCGCCGGTCGGCTCTCCCGTCGACGTGCGAAGGTCGGGCAGCGCATGGAACGCGCGATACAGGTACGACGATCCATCCACCAGAACGAGCGTAGGCATGTCCACAGACCGGCAAGATTCCGGAACTCATCGATCCGCAGGCGATGTACACGACCAACGGGCAGGAGGCCTGGCGGGTGCTGGGGATTATGGCAGAGTTCGCTGCTGGCGACCGAACGGCTGCGCGGCGATGCGGCCCGCGGTGTCGATGTTCGGCAGCGCGCGCATCGGCAGGGCCACCCGTACTACGAGACGACCGAAAAGATCGCGCGCCTGCTCTCCGACGCCGGCTTCGCGGTGATCTCCGGCGGCGGCCCCGGGCTCATGGAGGCGGCGAACCGCGGCGCATTCGCGGGCAGGTCGCCTGCGATCGGCCTCAACATCCTGCTGCCGAACGAGCAGGGCGGCAACGAGTACCAGGACATCGAGCTTCGACTTCCGCTACTTCTTCGCGCGCAAGATGATGTTCGTGCGCTTCGCGTCGGCCTACGTCGTGCTGCCCGGCGGCTTCGGCACGCTCGACGAGCTGTCCGAATGCCTGACGCTCGTGCAGACGGGCAAGAGCCGCAAGATACCGATCATTCTCGTCGGCAGCGAGCTTCTGGCGGGGCCTGCTCGACTGGATGCGCGGACCGGCTCGTCGACGAGGGCATGATCGGACGAAGACGATCTCGACCTGATGCAGGTCATCGACGAGCCGGAAGCGATCGTCGAGGCGATCTTCAACTTCTACGAGAATCGCGGCTTCCAGCCGACGCGCGCCGAGCGCGAGCAGATGCTCAATCTCTGATTCTCGTGTAGCGGGAACGCGAACCGCGACTGGCGCGTCTTCGCCTGCCGGCAATCCGTCAGTGCGGCGACGGAACGCGACCGCGATGCCGGGCTCTAACGCTTATCGACGGCGACCGGCTGTCGATCATTGCGACCGGGCGAGCAGGGTGTGAGTGTGGTTCGGCGATGCTGCCGCGCCTGTCGCGCTCTGCTAAAATCGAGCTTCTTTCGACTCTCGCATGCGCCTTCGCCTCCTTGCCGGCTGCGTCGTCCTCTGTGCCGCTGCGGCGCTCGCCGCAGCGGCCGTGCCGGCACGAGCTGCCGATCCGCGCCCCCGGCACTGGAGCCGCTGCCCGAGATTCCGCCCCCGCCGAATCTCGAAGACGCCGATCTCGAGCCCAGGTGACGATCTCGCAGACGAAAGGCGAGACCGTCGAGGAAGCACGCGTCAACGGTACTCTGGTGTGGATCAAGGTGACGCCGCGGCATGGCCGTCCGTACTACCTGATCCCCGGACGGCGGCGGCGAATACGTATATCCGCCGCGACAGCCTCGACACGGGGCTCAAGGTCCCGATGTGGGTGCTTTTGTCGTTGTGAGCTGACGCTCTCCCGGTCGTATCCTTTTTCCATCCGCCAGCCTCTTTCGCCGGCGCGCTTGCGCGCGCGGCATTGCCCGATGTCGGTCTACACACCCGTCACCACCGAAGAACTCGACGCCTGGCTCGCGCGCTACGCGGTCGGGTCGCTCGTCGAGCTAGCGCCGATTGCGGCCGGGCATCGAGAACACCAACTATTTCGTCACGACGACCACGGGGCCGCTACGTGCTGACGCTCTTCGAGCGGCTGCCCGCCGAGGAGCTGCCGTTCTACCTGAACCTGATGGCGCATCTCGCGCGCGCCGGCGTCGAGTGTCCTGCGCCGGTACCGGATCGAACCGGCGCACTGTTCAGCCTGCTCAACGGCAAGCCCGCGGGTCTCGTGACGCCGCGTCGACGGCGCGCCGATCGCGACGCCCGATGTCCCGCATTGCGCGGCCGTCGGCGCGGCGCTCGGCCGGCTGCATGTCGCGTCGTCGACTTATCGCGCGCGGCTCACCAATCGTCGCGGTCCGGGCTGGTGGCGGCAGGCCGCGCGCGCGGTGCGGCCGTTCCTGGATGCCGGCCAGAACGAGCTGCTCGCCGCGGAGCTCAGGTTCCAGACCGGCTTCGGCAAGGCAACGATGCCCAAAGGCGCGATCCACGGCGACCTCTTCTGCGACAACGTGCTCTTCGTCGACGACCGCGTTTCGGGGATCATCGATTTCGGCTTCGCGGCGACGGATTTCCTCGCCTACGATCTCGCGATCACTGTCAACGACTGGTGCATCGTCGATGGCGGCGACGAAGCGGGCGCGCTCGTGCCGGAGCTCGTCGACGCGCTCGTCGGCGCCTACCACGCAGTACGCCCGCTGACCGCACGACGAGCGCGCGCAATGGCCGGCGCTGCTGCGCGCGGCGGCGCTGCGCTTCTGGCTGTCGCGGCTGTACGACCTTCACCTGCCGCGTCCCGGCGAGCTCGTCCATGCGCACGACCCCGCGTCAGTTCGAGCGCATCCTTACGCGACCGCGTCGCACGCCCGTTGCGGCTGCCCGAGCTCGACCATGCGCCGGCACGCGAGAGAGCGCCGCTATGAGCACCGTCGGGGCGCCCCAAGACGCGAATTGCTCCCCCTCGGGGGGCAGCGCAGCGGCGACAGACGCAAGCGTGGGGGCACACCGATGAGCGCAGCCCGTGCCGTACCGTTCGCGCGACATCCGGCGAGCCGCGGCGTCGTATGGCTGAAGGAATCGTGGGTGATGCTGTCGGCCGCGCGCGTTCAGTGGCTCGTCTTGCTGCTCGCGTACTACCTGATCCAGCTCGTCGTCAGCTTGATCCCCTTCGTCGGACCGCTCGCACTGATGGTCCTGCGCCCGGTCTTCACCGTGGGCTTTCTCGCCGCGGCGTGGAATCAGGAGCGCGGAGGGATGCCCGAAATCCAGCACCTGTTTCGCGGGTTTCGCGCCAATCTGTGGGCGCTGATTCCGATCGGGTTCTTCCTCGTCGCCGGCACGCTGCTCGCCGTTTTCGCGACGGTTGCGGTCGACGGCGGCGAGCTCTTCGAGGGCATTGCGGCGAACCGGCCGCTCGAAGACGTGCTCGCTGGCAAGGACGTCGAAGCTGCGATGCTGTTCGCCTCCGCATGCGCTGTCCCCATTGCACTCGCCGCGTGGTTCGCACCCGCGCTCGTCGTGTTCAGCGGCTGCGGTGCAGCGCAGGCGCTCCTCACGAGCCTGCGCGCGGCGCTCGGGAACTGGAGGCCGGCGCTCGTCTATGGGCTCCTTCTGGTGTTCTTTGGCGCCGTCGTTCCGGCACTCGCAGTCAAGCTGATCGCATTCTCGCTGCCCCTGATCGCCGCGCGTGTCGTCGTTGCGCTGACGGTCGTTCCGTACCTGTTCCTGTTCATTGCCGCCCAGGCGATTTCGGATTACGTGAGCTACCGCGACATCTTCCACGTCGATGAGGGCCCGGCGCCACCGCCGGAACGGGCGCCGGACGCCGCCGCATAGCGCACCGGAAACCCGCCGGCGATGTCGACGCGGCCCGACCGTTGGCCTTGCTCCGGGCCTGCTCTGGGCATAGCGCTCTCGCTCGTCCATCTGGTCGTCCAAGTCTCGCCTCCCGGCGACGCCGTGCTCAAGCGGTTGCCAAACGACCATCGATTCCACGACCTCGACGACGACCGGGCGGCGGGCGCGCCGCGCGGAGTGGTCGTCTATCGCCTTTATGCGCCGCTCTTCTTTGCCAACGCGCGCTAGCGAGGACCGCTTCTTCGATGCTACGTGGGAGGCAGTCGACGACTTCGTCGCGCGCGGTGCCCAAGCGTTGCCGCCCGGGCGGCACCCACGCCGCTGATTCGGTGTCTAAATGGCATGCGCAAAGCCGAAACGAAAGTCACCGGGCGCTCGAGGGCTTCGAAACGCTCGTACTGGAGTGCGCGGGTGACGCGCGAAAGCCACGCGCTCGAGCTCGAGTCCGGAGTCTTTACGTGGGACGACCCGAGGCGGATCGCGCAATCGCTCAAGCGCTCGGCGGACGCGAGCAGCGCGCGCAAGGCGCCACCGTTTCGCTCGGCAATGTCGATGCTGGTCTTCTACATCAACCGCGCGGGAACGCAGCTCGATCGCAAGCAACGGCGCGTGCTGGAGGCTGCGAAAAGGGAATTGCGCAACCTGTACGGCAAGGACGGGACGGCAGCAATCACGCCGCCTCGAGCTTTGCATACTCGAGCGCCAGCCATTTCACGCCGCCGTCGCGGAAATTGACCTGCACGCGCGCATCGGCGCCGCGGCCCTCGGCGTCGATGATGATGCCGAGTCCGAACTTGGCGTGACGTACGCTCTGCCCGATGCGCCAGCCGGGTCCGACGCCCGCAGCGTCACCGCGCCGCGGCGCGGTCGCCTCCGAAGGCGCCGCCCATGCCGGTGCTTCGCGCCCGCCCGCGCCCCACTCGGCGACATCGACGTCGATCGCGCCGCGCGACCATCGTCTCGGGACCGATAGCCAGGCGATGAGCTCGCGTGGCACGTCTGCGAGAAAGCGCGAAGGAATGTTGTAGCGGACCTGGCCGTGGAGCATCCGGCTTTGCGCGTGGGTGAGATAGAGCCGCCGCCGCGCGCGCGTGATCGCGACGTACATGAGGCGCCGTTCCTCCTCGACGCCGTCGTATTCCGACAGGCTGTTCTCGTGCGGAAAGAGGCCTTCCTCGAGTCCGGTCACGAACACCGTATGGAACTCGAGCCCTTTCGCCGCATGCACCGTCATCAGCTGCAGTGCCGGCCGGCCTTCCGCCGCCTGCGTTTCGCCCGCTTCGAGCGCAGCGTGCGAGAGAAACGCCGTCAACGGATCGACCGCCCCGGTTTCTCCGGGATCCTCGCTGGGCGCGCCCGTCGAGATCGGCGCGTCCACGGCGAGATCGGCTTCGCGCAGGAAGCTGTCCGCCGCACTCACGAGCTCCTCGAGGTTGTCGAGGCGATCCTGGCCCTCCTTTTCGGTCTTGTAGTGGGCGATGAGCCCCGACGCCTCGTTCACATGCTCCACCGCCTCGGGCAGCGGCAGTCCCGCGGTTGCCGTGCGCATCGACTCGATCTGCCTCACGAATGCGGCAAGACTCGAGCCGGCCCTGCCGCCGATCGCACCGGTGCACGCAGCCTGCCAGAGGCTCGTTCCCGCGCCGTGTGCGGCATCCTGCAGCGTTTTCGAGCGTGCGCGCGCCGATCCCGCGCGGCGGAAAGTTAACGACGCGCAGCAGCGCGCCGTCGTCGTCGGACGCGGCGAGGAGGCGGAGATATGCGAGCGCGTGCTTCACTTCCGCGCGCTCGAAAAAGCGCATGCCACCGTAGACGCGGTAGGGCAGCGCCGCGTTGAACAGCGCGTGCTCCAGCACTCGCGACTGGGCGTTCGACCGATAGAGTACGGCGATCTCGGAGAGCGCCACGCCTTCGGCGGCAAGACCCTTCGCGACCTCGACCACGAATCCTGCCTCGTCGTTGTCCGACGGCGCCGCGAAACCGCGCACCGGCTCGCCCTTGCCTTCGCTCGTCCACAGGTTCTTGCCGAGGCGCGTCTGGTTGTGCTTGATGAGCGCGTTGGCGGCGTCGAGGATGTGCCCGTGCGAGCGGTAGTTCTGCTCGAGCTTGATAAGCGTCACCCGATGCTGCGCGGTGCCGAAGTCGCGCTCGAAGTGCTGCATGTTGGCGACGTTCGCGCCCCGAAACGCGTAGATCGACTGGTCGTCGTCGCCGACCGCGAAGACCGCCGTGTGCGGCCCCGACGAGCAGGCGCAGCCACTTGTACTGCAGCGCGTTGGTGTCCTGGAACTCGTCGACCAGCAGATCGGTGAAGCGGCGACGGTAATGCTCGCGGAGGGCCTCGTTGCCGGCGAGCAACTCGTAGCTCCGCAGCAGGAGCTCGGCGAAATCGACCACGCCCTCCCGCTGGCAGAGCGCCTCGTACAGCGCATAGTGCTCCACCAATCTGCGCGTGAATTCGTCGCTCGCCTCGACCTGGTTCGGGCGCCGGCCCTCCTCCTTTTCGCCGGCGATGAAGTTCTGGAGCTGCCGCGCCGGGAAGCGCTCGTCATTGATGCCGTGGGCCTTGTAGAGACGCTTGATCAGCGCGAGCTGGTCCTGCATATCCATGATCTGAAAGAGCTGCGGCAGGTTCGCATCGCGGTAGTGCGCGCGCAGCATCCGGTTGCACAGGCCGTGGAACGTGCCGATCCACATCCCGCGCGTGTGCACGGGCGTCATCGCGGAGAGCCGGGTCAGCATCTCCTTCGCCGCCTTGTTTGTGAACGTGACCGCGAGGATCGCGAGCGGCGAGGCCTGCCCGGTCGCGAGCAGCCACGCGATGCGCGTCGTCAGCACGCGTGTCTTGCCGCTGCCCGCGCCGGCGAGGATCAGCGCGGACTGATGCGGCAACGTGACCGCGGCGAGCTGTTCCGGATTGAGGTTCTCGAGGAGAGACGAAGCCATGGAATGTGACCGAGATTCCGCGTCCGGCCACCGGAGTGGATCGAGTCGGGATTATAAGCGGCGGCGGTATAATCCGTCGGCCTTCATCCGCTCACGCAACTCTCGCGATCCGATGTCGTCCGTCCCGAACGCCGCACCGACCGTTCACTCCGCGACCACGCGCGCGTTCGTCCAGTGGATCCGCTCGGCAGCACCGTACGTCCACGCGTTTCGCGGCAGGACCTTTGTGATTGCGTTTGGCGGCGAGGTCGTCGCCGACGACACGTTCCTCGGCATCATCCACGACTTGAACCTGCTGCACAGCCTCGGCGTACACCTGGTCGTCGTCCACGGCTCGCGGCCGCAGATCGAGGCGATTCTCGCGCAGCAGGACATCGAGAGCCGCTACGCGTTCGGCTTGCGCATCACCGACGCCGAGACGATGGATTGCGTCCTCGAGGCCTCGGGCCAGGTGCGCTCGCGCATCGAGGCGCTGCTGTCGCTCGGCATCGCGAATTCGCCGATGGCGGGCGCGCGCATCCGCGTGTCGTCCGGCAATTTCATCACCGCGAAGCCGATGGGCGTAGTGGACGGCGTCGACATGCTGCTCACCGGTGAAGTGCGCCGCGTCGACACCGCCGCGATCCAGCAACGGCTGGACGACGGCGACATCGTCCTCATTTCGCCGCTCGGCTACTCGCCCACCGGCGAAATCTTCAACCTTGCGCTCGAAGAGGTCGCGACCCAGGTCGCCGTACGCCTCGACGCCCACAAGATCGTCTTTCTCATGGAGACCGAAGGCGTGCGCAACAGCCGCCGGCAGCTCCTGACCGAGCTGTCGACGCGCGATGCCGAAGCGCTCCTCGCGGCAGGGCGCGGCAAGCTGCCGCCGGACGTCCAGCATTATCTGCCCTGCGCGGTGAAGGCTTGCGACAACGGTGTGGCGCGCGCGCACTTGATCAGCCGCCATCTCGACGGCGCGCTCCTGCTCGAGCTCTTCACCCGCGACGGCGTCGGCACCATGGTCGCCGCAGCGCCGCTCGCCAACTTGCGCAACGCAACGATCGACGACGTCGGCGGCATCCTCTCGATCATCAAGCCGCTCGAGGAGCAGGGCATTCTGGTACGCCGCTCGCGCGAGCGGCTCGAGACCGAGATCGAACGCTTCGTCGTCGCAGAGCACGACAACGCGATCATCGGCTGCGCTGCGTTGTACGCGTTCGCCGACGAGAAGGTCGGCGAACTCGCCGCACTGGCCGTGCACCCGGACTTCCGGCGCGAGGGTTACGGCGAGGCGCTGATGAAGGAGATCGAGACACGCGCCCGAAAGCTAAAGCTCACCGAGCTCTACGTGCTGACG
>CAVTFF010000002.1:0-191762 GCA_963733985.1 uncultured beta proteobacterium
CGAGGTGAACGACCGTTTTCCTGACGGTCAATGTTAGGTTATCTCCACATACCGGCAAATCGGGCGTTACCGGGCACGTGGGCTGCAGCAGACGCATTCCTTGACCGTCTGAGGGCAGCAGCGTAGCGTCGCATTGTCCGTTCGTACATCCGCTCCGGGGAATCGAGATGCTGCGACGAGCGATGCTCGCGCTCTACCTGACGATTACGCAATCGCCGCTGCCGCAACGTTTTTTCGCGAGTCTCGCGACGCTGCTGGCGCTGGTCATTGGCGCACATTGGACCGCGCCCGCGGCGGCGCTTCCTGCCGGGGACCCGACCGACGACCAGGTCATCGAGTGCATCGGCAACATCCACGCCACGCTCACGGCGTCAGCGTCGCAGGTGAACCTGGGACAGATGACGACCTTGGCCTGGCGAGCCACGATCCCGGTCGGGTGCGCAATGATCAGGATCTACCTGGACGGCCTCGTCGTTCCTGCCACTGGTTCGCGCACCCTTCAGCCAATTGCGACCCAAGGACATCTGCTGCGCGCAGCGTTCAGGTCCGCCGGCCGCACGCTCGCCACTCGCGGGATCAAAGTGCTCCTCCCCAACCCCTTGACGATCTCTTCGAACGCTGTGATCCCGCAGCTGTTGCAAGCGCTCAGCACGGAGAACCAGACGATCATCGTGCAGAACAACGTGGACATGAACCTGACCGATTGGAACGGGCCGTTGTCCATGATTCCGATCGCCAATGGCGTTGTACTGCGCGGCGGGCGCACTGCACGCAATCCGGGTCCAAGGCTCTACACGACCAACCGCACTGGTGCCCTATTATTAGTATCGGGCGTGCGCGTGCGGATCACGGGCATGCGCATTCAGGGCGCGGACATGGGCGTGGTCGACGGCGACGAAGACGGAGCGCGGGGGATCCTCATCTTCACGCCCGCCGACGTCGAGATCGATCACAACGAATTCTCGGGCTGGTCCTGGGCAGCTATCAACGTCCGAAACCCCAACCAACCCCCGGGCTTCTTGAATTCCCACGCAGTCCACGTCCACGACAACTTCATTCACCACAATCAACACTCGGGAACGAACGGCTATGGCGTGGCGATGGCCGATGGTGCCTACGCTTGGATCGAACGCAACGTGTTCGATTGGAACCGGCACGCGATTACCGCTGAAGACGGCAGTGACGGTTCGGGCTACGAGGCGTTCGATAATCTCGTGCTGTCGCACGGCGGCTACCACCGCGACATTCCAATCTACGGCTGGACCCGTACCCATCAGTTCGATATTCACGGGCAAGATACATGCGGCGTTTTGGAAGGCGACCACAACTGCGGCACCGCCGGACACAGTGCCTTCATCCGCCGCAACACGTTTCTGTACACCGCTGACGCGTCGATCAAATTGCGCGGCAAGCCGCAGCTTCAACCCTGGGGTGTGTTTGTTGATGCGAATGTGTTCGCTAGCAACGCGGACGACGCGATCGAATTGTCCTCGAACGCGAGTGGCATGGAGCGCGGCAGTGACAACCTGTTTGGCGTCGACGAAAGCGGCAATCCGGGATTCTGCGATTTTGATGGCGACGGGACCATCGACTCGTTCATGGCCACGGGCGCAACTTGGTGGTTTGCAAGTTCCGGCATCGGACCGTGGACCTTCCTGCGCGCCTCGACGAGTCGCCGATCCGAAGTACTACTGGGCGACTTCGACGGTGACCACCGGTGCGACGTAAAGGTTGGAACAACGGTGTACAGCGGCGGCACGACAGTGCTCACGAACGTCCCCCCGACGGGAGGCGGCGTGCTCGCCCACTGAAAGTTGGGCGGGAACCTGGTAGCAGCGACGGTGGTGCGCTGCTGCCCAGACCGCGTCCATCCACATCTGGGCTGGAGCCCGATCAGACATGCCGCCGCCAGGTACGAACACGGTGAGTGACGTCGCATACTGCACCTCCTCGATCGTTGACTAATTCGATGGCCTGATCGAATCGCCTTTCAGCGCAGACAAGTAGCGCCGATCGGCATCCAAGGCATCAGCCGGCCGACCTTGCAATCGAGCGGCCGACGAAGTTCGGGCTCGGCGAATATGAAGAACGCGAAGGCGATCGAGCTCGCGATTCCGAAGCCATTGTTGCCGCGCGAAGATGAAGTAGTCCGGTAGGTTCCCGTAGGTGATCGCGCTCTCGCCTTTGCGAACTCACCTCGAATGATGATCATGTAGCCGGCCTCCTCGCCGCGGTTAAGCGGCGGGGTTAAAGTCAAGTTGGGAAATGGACTTTGACCCGAAGGAGGCCGAGATGAAATATTGCGGCATAGACCTGCATTCGAACAATAGTGTCGTGGTCGTGAGTGACGAGGAAGATCGGATCGTGTGCAACAGGCGATTGCCGAACGATCTGCGGCAAATTCGCGCGGCGCTGGAGGCATATCAGGAAGAGTTGGCGGGTGTGGTGATCGAGAGTACGTACAACTGGTACTGGCTAGTGGACGGGCTGATGGATACGGGCTATCGGGTGCATTTGGCCCACCCGGCTGCGATCAAGAAGTACGAAGGGCTCAAGCACAGCGGGGATTTCGCTGATGCGGCCTATCTGGCGCAGCTGCTGAGGCTGGGGTTGTTGGCCGAGGGTTACATCTATCCGCGCGAGGAGCGTGGGGCGCGGGACCTGGCGCGCAAGCGCATGCAGTTGGTGCGCTATCGCACTGCCCAGATTCTATCTATCGAAGGCATCTTGATGCGGCAGACGGGGGCCCGGATGAAGGGCGAGGTGGTCAAGCGGCTGACGGCCGAGCAGGTCGACGCGTTCGCGTTTGCGCCCGATGTGGCACTGGCGGTGGAGGCCAACCGCGCGGTCAGCCAAGCGTTGGGGCAACAAATCGAAGCGTTGGAGAGGCGACTTAAGGAACGAGTGAGTTTGCGGCCAGAGTACCGCTTGCTCAAGACGGTACCGGGCATTGGCGAGACACTGGCGACCACGATCATGCTCGAGACTGGATCGATCAGTCGATTTGCGCAGGTAGGGAATTTCAGTTCCTACTGCCGCTGCGTGGACAGCTTGCGGGAAAGCAATGGCAAGAAGAAGGGTGAAGGCAACACCAAGAACGGGAACAAGTACCTCGCCTGGGCGTTCGTGGAGGCGGCGAACTTCGCCCTGCGCTATTGTCCGCAAGCCAAGAGCTTCTATGATCGCAAGAAGAGCAAGACGAATCGCATCTTGGCGATCAAGGCTCTGGCGCACAAGCTGGCGCGGGCGTGTTACCACATGCTGCGCGAACAGAAACCCTTCAATGTGCAGCTGTGTTTCGGGTAACGGTTTGGCCAAGGGCGGTGAGCCAGGAAAGCGGACTGGTGTGAAACTACTCGAATGATTTGGACGCCGCCTCTGCGCCATCTGAATGACTACAGATTTCTGAATCGCCCAAGCTATGAGCCACAAAAGGACTGGCGTCGTCATCGCGGCGATAGCCATCGGGAATGCAAGCAACCCCTTGGACGAGGTTTGGCACCAAAGTTTCTCTGGGGTGGCACAAGCCACCAGGGCGGCCGCAGAGCATCGCGGCAAGCTTGATCCCGACGGGTGTCTGGTGCGATTTAGTTCGCAACCAATAGTGTGAGAAAACAGGCGCGGTTAGAGTCAGCAGGAATGAAGGTGGCTGAAGTTGTTGTTCGGTATCAACGCAACACGTTTGCGACGTTCTTGTATTGCCCTTGACGACGGCCGGCTAATGGGCGTCGGCTATTGTGAGCTTTTGGCGAGCGGCTCGAAAGACCGCTTGTGGCCGGTCGCCGCCGCTGACCCGCGCCGGCCGAATGGCCGCAACCCGTCTGAAGCGGTCGGCCCGTCCGCATCGCCCAACGACGACTGATGGCCGATTTCGGCGGGATCAGCAGCTACTTCTTCACCTCTTGTCGCAGTGTTTCTCCTGCACGAGCTGCATCAGGCGCTGCAGGCGCGCATTGGATTGCATCTGCTGGCCCTGCGCCGCGGCCTGCTCTGCCTGGGCCTTGTTTTGCTTCGCCAAGGGCGAGTTCAGGAAGGCCTCGTCTTCGCGCCTCTCCTTCGCCACTTGGGCCATCAGCGCCGCCTGGTACTCCCGCTTGGAGGCGCCGGTGGGATCGAGGGCCCCGGCTTCCGCCAGAGGCGTAAGAGCCGCTTCCTCGGCTTTCCTCTGCTCGAGTTTTTGGCGGCCTTGTGCATACAGCTGCTAGGCGGTGACCATTTTGCACATCCTTGACATCGCATTCTCCCGAACGAGGACGCAGCCAGGATACCCAGCAGCGGTAACGAATAGGGAACCGATTCGCAATGGCGTCGCTTCAACGGCTGCTGATCCGGGCCACCAGCGCTTCGGTCCGGGCGGACGGCAGCACGCCAAGCACGATAGACAGCAGCTCGCGGCAGCGCCGATTGGCATTGAGCGCTTGGGCATTTTCTCCCCGCGCCAGATGGCACGAAATCAGGCGCTGGTAGAGCTCTTCGGCCAGGTTGTCCTGTTCCAGCGCCGCACGATAGAGCGCGATGGCGGCTTCAGGGCGGCCGATGTGCTCCAGACGCTGCCCCAGCGCGTCGACCGAGCGGATGAAGCGTGCGCGCAGCCGATCGCGCAACGCGAGTGCCCGGGACGGAAGCTCCGCCTCGCCGAAGAGATGCCCACGGTAGAGCGAGAACAATTGTGCTTGCCGCATCGTAAGTTCGCCGTCGTCGACCTGTGCTGCCGCCATTCGGGCACCGAGCAACGACTCGATGCGGCCGCACACGTGCTCGAAGGCCCAGGTATCGACCCAGGTCAGGTTCTCGTCGAACGCAATCTGGCCATTGCGCATCACCAGCAGATCCGCGCCCAACAGCGAGCGGGTGCGATACAGCATGGCCTTGAGCGCGTCGCGGGCGTCGTCGCCTTCGGCATCGGGCCAGAGCATCGCCGCCGCGCGCGCAGCGTCGACCTGCCGACCACCGAGCGCCGTGATGAGCCGCAACAGATCGAGCAGCCGTTTCGGCGCCTTGCGAGCGAACTTCAGCGGCACGCCGTCGCGCTCGATGGCGAAGCCGCCCAGCGTGCGCACCCGCAGTGGCCACGGCCACGAGGCGATGCCGATGTCGGGGCAGGCGAGCGAGCGCGCCGCGATCACCTTGTGGGCGAAAGGCAGGTCGGCATTGAGCTCGAGCGCCGTCGGCCCCTGAGGTCCGCGGCCGTCGCTAAGGACACGTAGCGCCTAAGGGGCAAATCCGTCGGTATCGCGGGACACTGCGCTCGTTCCGCCGGCCAAGCGAGCGTCGGGTCCGCCAATCCCTGCCCCTGACGCCGGATATCCCCGACCGCACCTGTGCGGGTGCGGCAATTTGCCGCAATGGCGGGGTTTGCGGACCCGCGTGCTCCGATGGCGGCTCCTTCGGCTTCCCGACGCCCCCGGCGGCCGGCGGCCGGGGCATGATGCATCGCCGCAACGACCCGCCGTACCCGAGGTGCGTCAGCCCATTTTGCCGTGACATCGACTGACAAAACGGTTAGGATGGTGCAGTGCAGCAATTAGCCGGGGAGCCTATATGGAAATTGCAGGAAAAGTCGCGGTCATTACGGGTGCCGCCAGCGGCATCGGTCGGGCTGTCGCCGCCGAATTGGCGCGCCGCAATGTACGCGCGATGGCGCTCGTCGACATGGGCGAAAACATTGAAGGCGTCGCCGCGGAAGTCAATGCGGAGGCGGGACGGAAGGTCGCCTACCCTTATCAGGGCGATACGACCGACGAGGCGTTTCGCGCTTCGGTCTTTGATTCCATCAGCAGCGAGTTCGACACCGTCACCATGTGCGTGCCGGCCGCGGGCATTACCCGCGACGATCTTGCCGTGCGCATCGACAAGATCACGGGAAAGGCGCGAATTTATCCGGTCGAGCGGTTCAAACAGGTCATCGACGTGAACCTCGTGGCGCCCGTCTATTGGGCACTCGAGATGATCGGGCGCATTGCCGAAAATCGCGCAGCCTGCGGCCTCAAGCGATGGCAGCCGTCCGAGGGAATGCAGGGGGCCATCGTATTCATCGGCTCCGTTTCCTCGCAGGGCAACCGCGGCCAGATCTCCTACGCTAGCACCAAGGCCGGCCTAGAGGGGGCGGCAGCGACGATCATGAAGGAGGCCGTCTACTACGGGGTGCGCTGCGGCGTGATTCACCCGGGATTCACGGATACGCCGATGGTGCGCGCGATGGGCGACGAATACATCAACAAGAACATCCTGCCCTTCACGCAATTGAGCCGGCTGATTCGCCCCGACGAGATCGCCGATGCAATCTGCTTCATGCTCGCAAACTCGGCGGTGAGCGGCGAGCTGTGGGCGGATGCAGGTTGGCACGCACCTGCGTAGCCCCGTTTCGACCGAAGAGGAATTCCATCCGGGCTACGCCCGCCCGCCGCGGCACGCGGCGAGCGACCATCTTGAATCCGGCGCGCAAAATCGAGGCGTAGCCGGTGCCCGAACTGCACCGGACTCTCGAGGCGGCTCGGGCTTGACCATTGGACGGGGTGACCGGCTGCCAAGTCCTGGTCGTCGACCCGCACAAACGGCTCTTGAATACGTGGAATGGTTCGGGCGAGGAGGCGGCGACGGGCTTGAAGACCGTTGTCACGTGGACGCTAACGCTCACCCCGGGCGGCACGCATGTGCGGATGGAGCGGTCGGGCTTCCGGCCGAACGGAGTAGCCGACTACCAGGGCGCGAATTACGGCTGGCAGCGGTTTATCAGCGGCCTGGAGCGCGTGGTCGCAGGACCGCGCTGGCAATGCAGTCCGGCGCCGCCGGGGCCAGCGGATGATTCAAACTCGCTTCACCCCCATTGGCCCTGTTGGTGACCGTCCATCAGTGAATGTGATGCGCTCCGACGTCGAGGGAGGATATTGATCGCACTGACTTCCACACCTTCATAGATCATGCCAAAGCCTGTTCACGTTCGCCTGTCGGATCTGCGCGGTTTCCACCGGCTTGCCAACGACGCCACGGTTGGATTGACCGACGTCGTCGAAGCGTTGCACCACACGATTACCCGGGCGCCCGGCGTCCTGGGCAAGTCTCCCACGGGACGGACAACGGGGATAACGGGCTTGGTCTACAAGTCCGTGCGCGGCGTCACGCGACTCGTCGGAGTCGGCATCGATGCCTTGCTCGGCATGCTCGTTCCACTGCTTGCGGATCGATCGTCGTCGAATGAACGCGAAGCCATTCTCGCCGCGCTCAACGGAATATTCGGTGACTACCTGGTGATGTCCGGCAATCCCTTGGCCATCCCGATGCACGTGCGCAGAGGGGGGATGACTGTCGCGATCACGCGGGACGCGCTGGCCGCTGCGTACCCCGATCCTCGCCGCAAGATCGTGGTGCTGGTCCATGGACTGTGCATGAACGATCTGCAGTGGGCTCGCAAGGGCCACGATCACGGTGCGGCGCTGGCACACGACCTTGGCTACGCGCCGGTCTACCTCCACTACAACACCGGCCGGCACATTTCCACGAACGGACGCGAATTCGGCGATCTGATGGAAACACTGCTGCACCAATGGCCCCACCCTGTCGAGCGGCTCGTCATCGTCGGCCACAGCATGGGAGGGCTCGTGGCGCGCAGCGCCTGCCACTATGCGGCGCGTGCCGGCCACGCCTGGCTCGGGCACCTCGACGACCTCGTCTTCCTCGGGACACCCCACCTTGGCGCCCCGCTGGAACGCGCCGGCGCCTGGGCGGACTTGCTGATGGGGATAAGCCCTTACACGGCGCCGTTCGCGCGCCTGGGAAGAGCCCGTAGTGCCGGAATCAAGGATTTGCGACACGGGTACTTGCGCGACGAGGACTGGCAGACGCATCCGAAGGACACGGCGCACCATGCCCGCGCGTCACTCGCGCTGCCCGACGGAGTTCGTTGCTTCGCGATAGCGGCAAGCAGGCAGGAACGAGCGAATTCGTCCGGCACGAAGATCCGGGGCGACGGGCTGGTACCGGCGAGCAGTGCTCTGGGCCAACACCATCACGCTTCGCTGGACCTTGGGCTTCCTGAAGCGCACCGATGGGTGGGCTACGGAATGAGCCATCTGGACTTGCTCCGTCGCATCGACGTCTACGAACACGTAAGAGATTGGCTTGCGGAAGCCGCTGGTCAAATCGACGACGCCGTCAACGCAATGCGTCGTGTGGGATCACCAGAGGTCGATTGAGCGGCGCGATTCGACTCGGTGTCGTGTTCTTCGCAAGCAGCTCGGCGCATGGCACGGCACGCGCAATCGTTACCGTTTGAACGCGCGACACTCGATTGGCAGGAGCGACTCCGGAATGTTGGTGCGATTCCTGCCGTTGACCGTCATCTTGTCCGGCGCCTCCGCATAGCCGCACGCCCACGCGACTGGCACGATCGGCGCGTCCTCCACGACCGCGGGGCGCAAGGTGAGAGTCTTCCCGGCGATGCTATTGCTTGCGCGGTTGCCAAAGGTGATGTGGATCGCACCATTCTCCACCGCAACTGCGCTGACGTAATTGGCGACGATCTTTTCGGCCGGAGGCAAGCCGGCCGCGGCGTTGTCAGCGGGGAAAGCCTGATCGCGCAACCAAGACGCGGCAACGGGTTGCTTGGCGATATCGGCCAGCGGCAACGCAGCCTTGATCTGATCGCGGACGATCCGATCGAAATAAGACGGCAGGGCAAGCGTGGCGAGGATGGCTATGACCGCCACAACGGCCATCAACTCCAGCATGGTGAACCCGTGGTAGCGCGTCCTCATGGTTCATTGCGTCCCGCTGCGATCCGCACCGGGCCATCGTAAACCACGGCTAGATCGCGCGCTTGTCTGATTGGACACTGGCTGCCTATACGATCGAGTCCGCGTTCGGACGGGTCAAGGAGTAGATATATTCACCCAAACCGCGCGACACTATCGCTTCCTCGTCCCACGCACCCTCAAACCTCATGCCCACCAACCCCACCGAAGGCGGCTGCCTTTGCCGATCGGTTCGTTATCGGATCACGGGCCAACCGCTCGCCCAGGCGCTTTGCCACTGCAGATCGTGCCGCCTTGCCGCCGGCGCGCCGGCGGTCGCGTGGATCGTCGTCAATCGCAGCCACTTCGCCTTTGTCGCCGGCGATCCGATTCGCTTCCGCTCGTCGCCCGAGGTCATCAGAACTTTCTGCGGGACATGCGGGACGCCCCTCACCTATCAGCACGACGACAGTCCGGACACGATCGATGTGACGACCGCCACGCTCGATCTGCCCGACGCGTTTCCGCCGGCAAAGGAGATCTGGGTCGAACACAAGATTGCATGGATGCCCGTGAATGCACGCCTTCCGCAGTATCCCAGAAGCTCCAAACCCTCCGGGAGCGCCGTCTGATCGCGCCGGCGCGGGGGCGCCGAATTTGCCGGGGGCGTATTGCAATCCACGCTGATGCCTCGATCATTGGAGCACGTTTCATGTTGATCGCGAAGGTCATCAACGACCACAGCATCAGGGCCGGGGCCCGATACCGGCGATCATGATGTCGTCCGCAGGCTCGCCCCACTGGGACTGGATGAGCGTCGTTGCTGCCGTCCTGCTTGCCGGCTATCTCCTTGTCGCTCTCCACGCGCTGTCTTCGCCTTCGAGCGACCCCCAGCGCGGCATGGCCATTGGTTTCATCATCCCCGTGGCGCTGATCCTCATCGTTCTCGGGGGTCTGCTCTGGCTTGGCGTCGCTCGCGACCGCCGTTGGCTCGTGCGCGTGATCTTTGTGATTGCCGCGTTGCCGGCGCTTCTGCAGGCGGCTCAGATGATCTACGTCCATTTCCTTCGAGGCTCGGGATAGCCGATGAGTCCGGCGCGAATGCTGATGTGCGGCGCAAGCCTCGTGATGTTCGCATGGGTCGTCCAAGCCGACGCGCAACCGGTCGCGCTCGAGGTCCGTTTCAAGCTCACCGATCGCGACTACAAACCTCTCGCCGGCGTTCCCGTTCGCATCGTGTTCGGATCGGACCCGGGTTGGCAGAATCCGTCCGCCGGCCAGCGCTTCGCCACCGATGCGAAGGGCGAGGCAACCTTGAGGGCCAACGTGGTCCTCGACAAGCAGCTGCGGAAGATGCCGACCAATTTCGTCAGCAGCGTGCTGAGCCGCCCGCAGGAGACCGACCATCTGCGCGTCGCCGCGGAAATGGAATACCTGGATCAACACTGGCTCTACACCGTCGACGTCGTCCGCTTCGCCAGCGGCGACGTCATGCAGGACGACTTCTCGCTCTACACGACCGATCCGCAGGGACGATTCACCCAGAAAGCGGAACAGGGCACAAACGGCTGGAAGATCGCCGGTCTAGGCGGCCTGATCCTGACGAAGCCCGGTTACGAGCCATGGGACTTCAATCTCGATATCGACCCCAGCGACCCGTCGCGCAAGCGCTGGATCCTGCGCCTCGCGTTCATGAAATATCCGGCGCCCGTGCGCCGCTGACGGGCGCCCGTGGGAATCTTCGCAGCAAGACGGACTCGCTGCTCCAACAGATGATCACGAACCGGAAGCCTGATCGGCACGTGCGTGATCGCCACGGCCCGTGCGCCCGACGTCGCGCCGCCGCGTTGACGAATGCCGATGGCGCTACCAGAATGGCGGCGCGATTCGCCCAAAGGAGGAAACTGTCATGGTTGTGCTATCCACGCTGTGGCTGCCGATCCTGCTGTCCGCCGTGATCGTCTTTGTCGCAAGCTCGATCATCCACATGGCGCTGCCATGGCACAGGAACGACTATCCCGCCGTGCCGAATCAGGACAAGGTGATGGATGCGCTGCGCCCGTTCGGCATAGCGCCGGGCGATTACATGGTGCCGCGGGCCGCGGATCACAAGGCGATGCGCACGCCGGAGTTCGCCGAAAAGTTGAACAAGGGGCCGGTCATGATCTTGACGGTGATGCCGAACGGCCAGTGGACGATGGGCAGGAGCCTCGTCCTCTGGTTTCTCTATTCGGTGGCCGTCGGGCTTTTCGCCGCGTACGTCGCGAGCCGCGCGCTGCCGGCCGGCACGCCGTACCCGCGTGTTTTCCAAATGGTGGGGGCGACCGCCTTCATCGGCTATGCGGTCGCGCTGTGGCAGATGTCGATCTGGTACCGCCGCGCGTGGTCGACAACGATCAAGGCAACCGTGGACGGCCTGATCTACGCACTGCTTACAGCGGGCGTGTTCGGCTGGCTGTGGCCGCACTAGGGGCAGCGTCTGGCGATACATTCGAGCCGGGCGCGTAGCCCGCGTTCGCGTGCTTGCAGCGCCCGTGGGCCTCGACCGCCGGCCCATTCATCGAGCGGAGTTGGACAAGGAACACATGCTGCAGCTGCGTCCGAATTGCGAATGCTGTAACCGGGACCTTCCCCCCGAATCTCCCGATGCGTTCATCTGCTCGTTCGAATGCACCTTCTGCCGCGCGTGCGCTGCCGACGTGCTCCATGGCCGCTGCCCGAATTGCCGCGGCGAGCTCGTGAGCAGGCCGCGCCGACCCGCGGAAATGCTCGCGAAGCACCCCCCTTCGGCACAGCGCGTCTACAATCCCGCGGGTTGCGCGAAGACGGCGTGACGAGTGAGCGTCGCGCCGCTCCTCGAAAAGCGCCGCCTTGCGCCGGCAATCTCCGCTCGCTTCCATTGAGCGGGCGATGAGACGGGCAGTATCGCTGCTGACGCGCGTTCACGCGCTCGCCGTCCTTTGCCTCACCGCATCCGCCGCGGCCGCCTCGGACGCAGCGCCGCTGCCCGCACCGACGGGCGCCGACCTCGCGCTGCTGTGGGGGCTGCCCTTCGCGGGTCTACTGCTGTCGATAGCCCTGGTGCCGTTGGCCTCCGCGCCTTTCTGGCACGATCACTTCGGGAAGGTGACTGCAGGCTGGGTACTCGCGCTGCTCGCGCCTTTCACGTTCGTATTCGGTGCGATGGAAACCGTGCATCAGGTCGCGCACGCGATGCTGCTCGAGTACCTGCCGTTCGTCGCGATCCTGTTCGCGCTTTTCACGATTGCGGGCGGCATCTGCGTGCGCGGCGCGATCGTCGGTACACCCGCGCTCAACACCGGCATCCTGGCGCTCGGCGCGGCACTCGCGAGCATCATGGGAACGACAGGCGCGGCAATGCTGCTGATCCGCCCGCTGCTTACCGCCAACGAGCATCGGCGGCACAAGGTGCATGCGGTGGTGTTCTTCATCATTCTGGTCGGCAACGTCGGCGGCGCGCTCTCGCCACTCGGCGATCCGCCGCTCTTCATCGGCTTCCTCAAGGGTGTCGACTTCTTCTGGACGACGCGCGAGCTCGGCGCTTCCGACTGCGGTGCTCGCCGGCGCCCTGCTCGCGCTTTTCTGGCTGTTCGACGCCTGGCTCTATCGCAAGGAACCACGCGTCTCCGCACCGACGGCGGCCGGACCGGGCTTCGCGATCGAGGGCTCGATCAATTTCCTGCTGATCGCGGGCGTCATCGGTGCCGTGTTGCTGTCGGGGCTATGGGATTCCGGCATCGGCTTCGACGTGCTCGGCGCGCACCTCGAGCTGCAGAACGTGCTGCGCGACGGCATGCTCTTCGGCCTGGGCCTGCTGTCGCTGCTGCTGACGCCCAAGGCAGTGCGCGGGCACAACGCCTTCCACTGGGTGCCGATCGTCGAAGTGGCGAAGATCTTCGCCGGCGATCTTCGTCACGATCATCCCGGTGATCGCGATGCTCGGCGCGGGACGCAACGGCGCGCTCGGACAGGCGATCGCCCTTGTCGTCGATGCCGCAGGGGCCCCCCGGGACGCGATGATCTTGTGGATGACCGGGGTGCTGTCCGCGTTCCTCGACAACGCGCCGACCTACCTCGTGTTCTTCAATCTCGCCGGCGGCGATGCGATCGCGTTGATGGGACCGCTCAAGCCGACGCTCAAGGCGATTTCGATGGGCGCCGTTTATTTCGGCGCGCTGACCTATATCGGCAACGCGCCGAACTTCATGATCAAGGCGATTGCGGAGGACCGCGGCGTGGCGATGCCGAGCTTCTTCGCCTATTTCGGCTGCGCTTCGCTGGTGCTGCTGCCGCTGCTGGCGGTGATCACGGCGGCTGTTTGCTCTAGGAGCTGCCGCGCGCTCTATCCGAGCGACGAGGATGTGGACGCGGAACGGTCCGTGCGCGCCGAGCACGATCGTCTGCTCGATGTCGCCGGTGCGCGAGGGCCCGGAGATCATGTTCACCGCGCGCGGCAGCTCGCCCCGCTCGCTGCGAATCAGCGCGAACGCTTCCTCCATGCCGGAGACGACGCGATCGGCGCGGACGACGGCGATGTGCGTATCGGGCAGAAGCGTCGTCGCCGTCGGCGTGTCGGCGCCGGAGAGCACGACGAGCGTGCCGGTTTCGGCGATCGCGCAGAACGAGCCGGTGATGCCGAGACGGTCGTCGCCCGCCGTCGGCCGCGCCTCGATGTGCGAGCCCGGCGCCCGCCCAGTCGAGATCGGCGAACTCGGGCCAGCAGACGCCGGCATGCGATTTCTGCGCCGCGATGCGCGGCGGGCAGCACCAGCGCGTCGAGATAGCGCGCGACCGCAGCGGGGATCTCCGCGCCGCTCGGCGATGCGCTCGACCGTGCTCTCCATGTCGGATGCGCGCGCGCCATGAACTCGCGCGACAAGGTCGGCGGGCATCGCGGGCCGCGGACCGTGCGCGCGTGCGCGGCGACGTAGTCTCGTCCGCGGCGCGCTCCGCGAGCAGGCGGTCGTCGCGTTTGCCGAGCGCCTGTTCGCACGCGACCGAGGACGGCGTCGCGCGCGGCGCGGTTGGTGGCGAGAGACGTCGGCATCGTCCCGCCCTACTTCCTGACCTCCTGACGACGGCGCTGTCTTCGCCCTGCATGTGCCGCCGGACGAACGCGTCGAGACGCGCGACGCCCTCGCGAATCGCCTCCGGCGACGCCGCGTACGAAAAGCGGATGTGCTGGCCGTCGCCGGGGACGCGGCGGCCGAAATGGATGTCGGCGAGCACCGCGACGCCCGCTTCGTGCAGCAGCCGCTTGCGAAACGCTTCCGAATCGGCGCAGCCGGTGATCGCGCAGGCCTCGGTGACGTTCGGCCAGGCGTAGAACGCGCCGCCGGGCGTCTTGCACGTGATGCCCGGCACCTCGTTCAGCAGCGCGACGATCAGGTCGCGGCGCTCGAGGAAGCTCGCGCGCATCGCTGCGGCCGCATCCTGCGGGCCGGTGATCGCCTCGACCGCCGCCCACTGCGAGATCTGCGACGCGCAGGAGTCGGTGTTGGTGATCCAGCGCGTGAACACCGGCGCCAGCGCGCGGTTGGCGACGAAGCCGATGCGCCAGCCGGTCATCGCCCAGGTCTTCGACGCGCCGTCGCTGATGATCGTGCGCTCGAGCATGCCCGGTCGCGTGGCCAGCGTATCGAACGCGCCCGCGTAGGCGAGCCGCGAGTAGATCTCGTCGGCGAACACCCAGACCTGCGGATGCCGCGCGAGGATCTCCGCGATCGCGTCGAGGTCGGCGCGCTGCAGCATGCCGCCGGTGGGGTTGTGCGGCGTGTTGAGGATCAGGAGCTTGCGTCTGTCGGCGTGATCTTCGCTTCGAGCTCGGCCGGATCGAAGGCGAAATCGCGCGCCTCGCGCAGGAAGATCGGCACCGGCACCGCGCCGTTGGCGAGGATCTGCGACTCGTAGATCGGAAAGCCCGGGACCGGATAGATGACCTCGTCGCCGGCGCCGTAATCGGTGACCGACGCGATCGTGTAGGCGATGAAGGGCTTCGCGCCCGCGCCGACGACGACGTCGTCGGGCGCGATATCGAGGCCGCGCCGCGCGCCCATGTCCTTCGCGGCCGCGGCGCGCAGTTCGTCGATGCCGGCCGACGGCGTGTAGCCATGCTTGCCGGCGCGGATCGCCGCGATCGCCGCGTCCTGGACGTTCCTCGGCGTCGGGAAATCGGGCTGGCCGATGCAGAACGAAACGATGTCCTTGCCCTGGCGGACCAGCGCGTTGACCTCGGCCAGCACGACGAACGCGTTCTCGGTGCCGAGCGATTCGGCGCGCCGCGACAGCTGCGGCAGCGGACGTTGCGATGCGGAGCGTTCATCGCGTCGCTGCCTTCATGGATGCCGCGGCATCGCGCTGCGCTGCGCCTCTTGCCCGCGTACAGCTCGCGGAACGTGCGGCCCGGCGGGCGCCGGCATGTCGCGGCCCTCGGTCCAGCCGCCGCCGAACGGCAGCCTGTGGATCAGCCCGTCGCGGCCGCCCATCGTCTTCAGCACGCGCACGCCGATCGTCGTCGCCACGCCGTACAGCGCGGGCCGCTGCGCGACCCATGCCCAGAGCCGCGAGGCCGGCGCGCTCGTACCAGGGCCGCAGCCCGCCCTCGAACGCCTGCTCGCGCAGCTTGCGCTGCAGGTCCGGCAGCGGGATCTTCACCGGGCACACGACGCCGCACTGGTTGCACATCGTCGAGGCGGCCGGCAGGTCCTGCGCATTCTCGAGGCCGACGTACATCGGCGTGAGGATCGAGCCGATCGGCCCCGGATACACCCAGCCGTACGAGTGGCCGCCGACGTTCTGGTAGACCGGGCAGTGGTTCATGCATGCGCCGCAGCGGATGCAGCGCAGCGCCTCGCGCACGTCGCTCGCCGAGCACCGCGGTGCGCCCGCTGTCGACGATGATGAAGTACATGTGCTCGGCGCCGTGGAACTCGCCCTCGCCCTTCGTGCCGGTCAGGACGTCGACGTAGTTCGAGATCGACTGCCCGGTCGCCGAGCGCGGCAGCAGGCGCATCAGCGTCGCGACGTCCTCGAGCGTCGGGACGATCTTCTCGATGCCCGAGATCGCGACGTGGACCTTCGGCAGCGTCGTCGTCAGCGTCGCGTTGCCCTCGTTGGTGACAAGCACGACCGAGCCGGTCTCGGCGACGAAGAAGTTGCCGCCGGAGATGCCCATGTCGGCGGTCAGGTAGTGCTGCCGCAGCACGCCGCGCGCCTCCGAGGCATAGCTCCTCGATCCCCGTCTTGACCGGCGTGCCGTGCGCCCTGTGGAAGAGCTCGGCGACCTCTTCCTTCGACTTGTGCAGCGCCGGGCCCGATGATGTGCGACGGCGGCTCGTAGTCGTTGATCTGCAGGATGTACTCGCCGAGGTCGGTCTCGACGACCGTCATTCCGGCCGCCTCGATCGCGTGGTCGAGCGCCGACTCCTCGGAGACCATCGACTTCGACTTGATGATCTTCTTCACCGCGTGCTTCGCGGCGATCTCGAGCACCAGCGCGTTGACGTCGGCCGGCGTCTCCGCCAACAGCACCGTCGCGCCGCGCGCGGCCGCGTTGCGCTCGAAGCAGCTCGAGCCAGACGTCGAGATCGTCGAGCGCCCGGTTGCGAATCGCCTTGCCGGCGTCGCGCGTGCCTTCGAAGTCGTCGAGCTCGACCAGCGACGCGCGCCGCTTGCCGACGAACTTGCCCTGCATCTTCTTGAGGTTGTCCTGCAGCCGCGCGTCGTTCAGCTTGACGTGCGCGCGTCTCCTTGAAGTGCATCGAGGCGACTTGCATACCAGGTCATCGCGCCCGTTCAGCGTGCGCTCGATCCCGCAAGCACTTCGGCGACGTGCAGCACCCTGCGTCTTGGTGTCGCCCCGTCGGCGCAGGCGGCCTTCGATGTTGAGCATGCAGCCGAGGTCGCCGAGCACGACTGCATCGCGCCGCGGTAGCGACGATCGCCTCGCATTTGTTGTCGGCGATGCGCGCCGAGATCTCGCCGAACTTGATCGAAAACGTGCCGCCGAAGCCGCAGCACGACTTCGCATTCGGCCATCTCGGACAGCATCAGCCCCGGAACCTTGGCCAGCAGCGCGCGCGGCTCGCGCTTGACGCCCATTTCGCGCAGTCCGGCGCAGGAATCGTGATAGGTCACCGTTCCGGCGAAACGGCCGGGCACATGCTCGAGCTTCAGTTCGTTGACGAGGAAGTCGCGTGAGCTCGCGCGTCTTGGCGGCGAGAGCCTCGACACGCGCCAGCATCCGCGAATCGTCGGCGAAGAGATCGGCATAGTGCGTGCTGATCATCCCGCTGCAGGAACCCGACGGCGCGACCAGCCAGTCGCAGTCCTCGAACTCGGCGACGAGCTTCGTCGCGAGGGCCTTGGCATCGGCGCGGTCGCCCGAGTTGTAGGCCGGCTGCCCGCAGCAGGTCTGCGTCGGCGGCACGAAGACCTCGGCGCCGCCCGCTTCCAGCAGCTTGATCGCGGCAAAGCCGATCGACGGCCGCATCAGGTCGACGAGACAGGTGACGAAGAAGCCGACGCGCATGACGGGAGGATCGCGGACCAGTGCTCGGAAGACGGCGGACCGTCAAATCTTAGCACGGCGCGTCGCCGTGCTCGCTACGGGATGGAGAGCAGACTAGAGGAATCCCGATTGCGTCAGCGCGATGGCGCACCAGCCCATCAGCTGTTGCGGAAACATGCCAAAGACAAGCAGCGCGAGGCCGTTCGCCGAGAGCAGCGCGCGATTGTCGCCGCGAGCGATCGATCGGCGCGGTGTCGGTCGGCGTCGTCGAAATACATGAGCTTGACGATCCGCAGGTAATAGAACGCGCCGACCAGCGATGCCATCACCGCGACGACGGCAAGCCAGATGAACCCGGCGCTGACGGCCGCCTGGATCACGGTGAACTTGGCGTAGAAGCCCACCGTCGGCGGGATGCCGGCGAGCGAGAACATCACGAGCAGCATCATGAACGCCCACCAGGGCGAGCGCTGATTCAGCCCTCTGAAATCGGTGAGCCGGTCCGCCTCGAAGCCTTCGCGCGACAGCAGCATCACCATGCCGAAGGACGCGAGGCTCGTCAGCACGTAGGCGACCGCGTAGAACATCGCCGCGCTGTAACCGTTGAGATTCGCCGTCAGGAACCCCATCAGCATGAAGCCCATGTTGGCGATCGTCGAGTAGGCGAGCATCCGCTTGATATTGGTCTGGGCAATGGCGATCACGTTGCCGAGGATCATCGACAGCAGCGAGAGCACCATCAGCATCCCCTGCCAGTCGAACTCGAGCCCGCCAAGCGCGACGACGAGCAGCCGGAGCATGAACGCGAACGCCGCGAGCTTCGGCGCCGTGCCGAGGAGCAGCGTGACCGCGGTCGGCGCGCCGTCGTAGACGTCGGGCACCCACATGTGGTACGGAACGGCCCCCAGCTTGAACGCGATGGCCGAGACGATGAACACGAGCCCGAACACGAG
Source organism: uncultured beta proteobacterium (assembly GCA_963733985.1). Lineage (GTDB taxonomy): Bacteria > Pseudomonadota > Gammaproteobacteria > Burkholderiales > Casimicrobiaceae > CAIWHR01. The sequence goes on from CAVTFF010000002.1 coordinate 18,213, forward strand.
GATCACCCGGTTGCCCTGACCGGCGAGCACGACCTCGCCGACGCGGTTAAGGTCGAGCGAACCCGTCGCGCCGTAGACCATCGACATCCCGTAGAGCAGCATCCCCGATGCGAGGGCGCCCAGCACGAAATACTTCATCGCGGCTTCGGACGCGCGCCGCGAGCCCCGATGCATCGCGACCATCGCGTACAGCGAAAGCGACTGCAGCTCGAGACCCATGTACAGCGTCAGGAAGTTGGCCGCCGAAATCATCACCAGCATGCCGAGGAGCGTCGTGAGCGCCAGCACGAACGTTTCGCCCCGGAATAGGCCCCGGGCGGAGAAATAGCTGCGCGCATAGAACAAGGTCAGCGACACCGCGACGCAGGTGAAAAATCGGAACAGATCGGACAGCATGTCATCGATGACGAGGCCGTTCATCGCCCGGACGGGGCCCGTCGTCACCACGAAGATCCAGGCGCATGCGAGGGCGCTGGATACGAGCGCGAGCTGGGTCAGCCAGAAGCTCCAGTGCCGCAGCCTGTTGGGCAGAAAGACGTCGAGCACGAGAACCGTGCAGGCGGCGCCGAGGACGATCGTCTCGGGCAGGACGGAAAGAAGGTTCAGCGTCGTCATCGCGGGGCGCGCATCAGAGTTTGCTCTTCGCCACGTGCGTCAACAGGTCGGCAACCGACGTATGCATGACGTCGATGAACGGTCTGGGCCAGACGCCCATCCACAACACGAGCGCAGCGACGCTCGCGAGCAGCCAGAACTCGCGGCGGTTCAAGTCGGCGAGCTTCGCGACGTTGTCGTTGGCGACGGCGCCGTAGATCACACGCTTGTACATCCACAGCGTATAAGCCGCGCCCAGGATCATGATCGTCGCGGCGCCGAAACCGAGCCAGAAGTTCATCTTGACGGACGCCAGGATCACCATGAACTCGCCGACGAAGCCCGATGTCCCCGGCAGTCCGGCATTGGCCATCGAGAACAGCATCATCAGCGCGGCGAACTTCGGCATTGTGTTCACCACGCCACCGTAGTCGGAGATCCGATGCGTGTGCATGCGGTCGTACATCACGCCCACGCACAGGAACATCGCCGCGGACACGAAGCCATGCGAGATCATCTGCGCAAGCCCGCCCTCGACGCCAAGCTGGCTGAAGAGGAAGAAGCCGAGCGTGACAAAGCCCATGTGCGAGATCGACGAGTACGCGATCAGTCGCTTCATGTCGACCTGCATCAGCGCGACGAAGCCGATGTAGACGATGGCGATCAGCGACAACGTGATCACGAAGCCGGACAGGTAATGCGCTGCGTCCGGCACGATCGGCAGGATGAACCGGACGAAGCCGTAGGCGCCGATCTTGAGCGTGATCGCCGCCAGGATCACCGATCCCCCGGTCGGCGCTTCTGGGTGCGCGTCGGGGAGCCAGGTGTGCACCGGGAACATCGGCACCTTGACGGCGAACGACAGGAAGAAGGCGACGAACAGCAGCACCTGGACGTTGAGCGAAAGGGGCACCTGGTACCACTCGAGGATCGAGAACGTCTCCGACACGTTGTACAGATAGATAAGCGCCACCAGCATCAGCAGCGAGCCCAGCAGCGTGTAGAGGAAGAACTTGAGCGCCGCGTAGACGCGGTTGGGGCCGCCCCACACGCCGATGATCAGGTACATCGGGATCAGCATCGCCTCGAAGAACACGTAGAACAGGATGCCGTCGAGCGCCGTGAACGCGCCATTGATGAGCCCGGACTGGATCAGGAACGCGGCCATGTATTGCGCGACGCGCACCTGGATCACCTCCCATGCGGACCAGACGACGAGCAGCGTCATCAGGCTGTTCAGCAGCACGAACAGCATCGAGATTCCGTCGACGCCGAGGTAGTAGTGGACATCGAAGCGCGGGATCCATTCGGTGCGCTCGACGAACTGCATCTCGGAGGTGGCCGGGTTGAAGTGGATCCATAGCGGCAGCGTCACCAGCAGTCCGACGGTCGCGCCGATAAGCGCGATCCACCGGGCAGTGGCCGCGTCGCGATCCCGGCCGACGGCCAGCACGGCAAGACCGGCGACGATCGGGACCCAGATGGCAAGCGAGAGATATGGCATTGTTCTTGTTGTCTCGAGCAGGCTAATAGCGCACCGACCACAGCAACAGGAACGCAAACACGCCGATGATCATCGCGAACGCATAGTGATAGACGTAGCCTGACTGCATGTGCCGCAAGAGGGCCGACGCCCAGCCCACGACCTTCGCCGTGCCGTTGACGAAAAAGCCGTCGATGATCGTGCCTTCGCCGACGTCGCGGAGCGCAGCGCCGACGCGGCGCGCGCCGCCGGCGAAGAACCAGTCGTTGAACTTGTCGATGTAGTAGTTGTTGAAGACGAACGCGTAGACCGGGCCGGCCGCCTTGGCGAGACGTTCCGGAAGCGCCGGATTCCCGAGATACAGGTACCACGCCGACGCAATGCCGCCGAGCGCCAGCCAGAGCGGAAGGCTCGCGAGCCCGTGCTCGATGAACGCGCCGACGCCGCGCCATTCCTCGCGGAATCCATGGATGGCCGGATGCTCGGCCAGCATGACGATCGAGCTGCCGAAGAAGTCGCCGACGACCATCGGCTGGACGAACATCCACCCGGCAGCGAGCGAAGGAATCGCGAGCAGGATGAGGGGGACGGTCACCACCGCCGGGCTTTCCCTGGGCGGTCCGTGGTGGCCGTCGTGATCGTCTTGCGCGTGCGCGGCAATCTCGAAGCGCGGCTTGCCGTGGAAAGCCATGAACAGCAGCCGGAACGTATAGAAAGCCGTCACGAAGACTCCGGCGACGACGGTGAAGTACGCAAACGAGTGCCCGGGCACCGTCGAGGCGTGAACGGCCTCGATGATCGCATCCTTGGAGAAGAATCCGGCGAAGGGCGGGATGCCGCAAAGCGCGAGCGCGCCCACGACCATCGTCCAATAGGTAATCGGCATGTACTTGCGCAAACCACCCATGTTGCGCAGGTCCTGGTCGTGGTGAAGCGCGATGATCACCGATCCCGCCCCGAGGAACAGCAGCGCCTTGAAGAACGCGTGCGTCATCAGATGGAAGATCGCGACCGAATATGCGGACACGCCCAACGCGACGGTCATATAACCAAGCTGCGACAGCGTCGAATAGGCGACAACGCGCTTGATGTCGTTCTGCACCATGCCGAGGATGCCGAGGAACAGCGCGCCGATCGCGCCGATGAACGTCACGAACGAAAGCGCCGTCGTCGACAATTCGAACAGCGGGCTCATCCGCGCGACCATGAAAATGCCGGCCGTCACCATCGTCGCCGCGTGGATCAGCGCGGAGATCGGCGTCGGGCCTTCCATCGAGTCGGGGAGCCAAACGTGCAGCGGCACTTGCGCGCTCTTGCCCATCGCGCCGACGAAGAGGCAGATGCAGATGACCGTGAGGAGCGACCACGGTGCGGCGCCCCACAGGTTGACGGTCGCTCCCGCGAACTTCCCCGCGGCGCCGAACACCGAGGCATAGTCCAGCGTGCCGAAGAACGCGAGGATCAGCCCGATCCCGAGCACGAAGCCGAAATCGCCGACACGGTTGGCGATGAACGCCTTGAGATTCGCGTAAATGGCCGACGGCCGCTCGTACCAGAAGCCGATCAGCAGATAGGAGACGAGGCCGACCGCCTCCCAGCCGAAGAAGAGCTGGAGAAAGTTGTTGCTCATCACCAGCATCAGCATCGAAAAGGTGAAGAGCGAGATGTAGCTGAAAAATCGCGTGTAGCCGGGGTCGTCGGCCATGTACCCGATCGTATAGATATGGACCATCAGCGACACGAAGGTGACGACGAGCATCATCGTCGTCGACAGTGGATCGATCAGGAAGCCGATGGTGAGCTTGAGGCTCCCCGTCTGCAGCCAGGTGTAGACATCGCCGTTGAATGCATGGCCCGCCAGCACGTCGCGGAAGATCACGTACGAGGTGGCCATCGACACGCCGACACCGAGGCAGCACAGCCAGTGCGACACGCTGCGGCCGAGCCGTGCGCCGAACAGGCCGACGATGACAGCCGCCGCAAGCGGCGCCAGCGGTACCAGCAGATAGAGCTGCTGCATCGTCGTCACGGCGCTGTCATCCCTTGAGCCGGTCCAGGTCTTCCACGTCGATCGAGCCGACGTTGCGGAAGAGCAGCACCAGGATCGCGAGCCCGATCGCGGACTCGGCTGCGGCGACCGTGAGGATGAAGAACACGAACACCTGGCCGGCCATGTCGTCCAGGTAGCTCGAGAAGGCGATGAAATTGAGATTGACGGAGAGGAGCATCAGCTCGATCGCCATCAGCATGATGATCACGTTCTTCCGGTTGAGGAAAATGCCTGCCATGCTGATCGCGAACAGGATCGCACCCAGCACGAGGTAATGCGACAGCGTCGTCGGTTCCGTGAACAATGACACGCAGTACTCCCCGGCAGAAAACGTCCTTGTGGGCCCGTCGTCGCCTGCTATGGCGCGCGCTCCGCGCACGCCGGCCGCTGCGACGCCGTCTCTGCTTCTACAGTTCTTTTCTCTCGGAGGGCATCTGCAATACCCTCACCCGATCCTGCGCCCGAACCTTCACCTGCTTCCCCGGATCCTGATACTTCGTTTCCCTGCGCCGGCGATGCGTCAGCGCGATCGCCGCGATGATCGCCACCAGCAGCACCACGGCGGCAATCTCGAACGGATAGACATAGGTCGTGTACAGGAGGTCGCCGAGCGCCCGCGTGTTGCTGCCCCCGGGCGGCGGCGGTGCGACGTTGCCGGTCACGCCCGTCAAGCGGTTGCCGAGCAGTACCAGCGCCATTTCCGCAAAGACCAGCACGCCCACTGTCGCGGCCAGCGGGACGTAGCTCCTGAACCGCTTGCGCAGGCTGTCGAAGTTGACGTCGAGCATCATGACGACGAACAGGAACAGCACCATCACCGCGCCGACGTAGACCAGTACCAGCACGATCGCCAGGAATTCCGCCCGCAGCATGAGCCAGTGTGCTGCAGCAGTGAAGAACGCGAGCACCAGCCACAGCGCCGCGTGAACCGGGTTGCGTGCGATGATCACCAGCACCGAGGCGACCACCAGGATCAGCGCGAACACGTAGAAGAGGACGGTTTGGGCGATCATCGGTACTTCGCATCCTCTTCCCGGTCTTTGGCGATTTGCGCCTCGTAGCGGTCGCCCACGGCGAGCAGCATTTCCTTCGTGTAATAGAGGTCACCGCGCTTCTCACCGTGGTACTCGAGAATTCGCGTCTCGACGATCGAGTCCACCGGACAGCTTTCCTCGCAGAATCCGCAGAAGATGCATTTGGTGAGGTCGATGTCGTAGCGGGTGGTCCGGCGCGTCCCGTCGGCGCGCTCGTCGGACTCGATCGTGATCGCGAGCGCCGGGCAGATCGCCTCGCACAGCTTGCAGGCGATGCAGCGCTCCTCGCCGTTCGGGTAGCGGCGCAGCGCGTGCAGTCCGCGAAAGCGCGGGCCCTGCGGCGTCTTCTCTTCCGGGAACTGCACGGTGACCTTGCGCGAGAACATGAAGCGGCCGGTCAGCAAGAGCCCGCGCCAGAGCTCGGCCAGCAGCCAGGTGTTCAAGAATTGCTTGACGCGGGGTCTCATTGCCGTCGCCTTCAATGGAAGAGGCCCGCCCAGCGCGTCTGCATCATCGCGCCGAGAAACACGATCCACACCAGCGTGATCGGGATGAAGACCTTCCAGCCGAGGCGCATGATCTGATCGTAGCGATAACGGGGGAACGTCGCGCGGATCCACAGGAAGAAGAACAGCACGCCGGCCATCTTCACGAACAGCCACGGCATGCCGTCGCCGAACGGATGGAGGCCGGCGATATCGACATCGTTCAACTGCGGCCATGGCGAGAGCCACCCGCCGAGAAACATCGTCGCGGCCAGCGCCGAGACGAGGATCATGTTCATGTACTCGGCCAGGAAAAACACCGCGAACGCCACACCCGAGTATTCGACGTGGAAGCCGGCGACGATCTCGGACTCGCCTTCGGCCACGTCGAACGGATGGCGGTTCGTTTCGGCGACGCCGGAAATGATGTAGACGAAGAACAGCGGAAGGAGCGGGATGAAATACCAGTAGGCGAAGCCGCCTTCCTGTCCGCGCACGATCTCGGAGAGATTCAAGCTCCCCGCCGCCATCAGCACGCCGACGAGCGCGAAGCCCATCGCAATTTCATAGGAGACGATCTGCGCCGCCGAGCGCAAGCACCCCAGGAAAGCGTACTTGGAGTTCGACGCCCACCCGGCGAGGATGATTCCGTAGACGCCGATCGACGTCATCGCCAGCACGTAGAGAAGCCCGGCATTGATGTCGGAGAGCGCCATGCCGTCGGCGAAAGGAATCACCGCCCACGCCGCCAGCGCGGGGGCGATCGCGAGCACGGGGGCCGTGAAGAACAGGTACCGGTTTGCGCCGGAGGGAAGAATGACCTCCTTGAAGAGCAGCTTGAACACGTCGGCGAACGGCTGCAGCAGCCCCAGTGGGCCCACGCGGTTCGGGCCGATGCGCACCTGCATCCAGCCGATGATCTTGCGCTCCGCGAGCGTCAGGTAGGCAACGGCCAGGATGAGCGGGACCGCGACCGCGAGGATCTTCGCGAGCGTCCACGTCGTCACCTTGACCGCCGGCCACGCCGATCCGAAGACGGTCGCGAGCCATTCCATCAGAGAGGCTCCACGGCGATCGGTCCCGACAGCCCTTCGAGCCCGCACGTCGACGCATGCGCGGCGGCGACGCGGACCACGCCTGCGGGTACCGAGGCGTCCAATACCGCGGTCAGCACGGCCTCGCCCCGTCCTTGCCGGATCCTGACCGCACCGCCCTCGCCGACGCCGACCTGCGAAAGCGTCTTTGCGTTCATCCGCGCCCGCGGCGGACGCGCGTCGGCCGTCTGCTGCAGCGATGGCGCGCGGCGCGCGAGCGGGTCGGCAAAATGGATGGGAATTTCGGCAACGCGCTCGAAGCCATGCGTCGCTGCGACGGGCCTCGTGATCGCGACGCGCGTGCCGTTTGCAAGCCTGGCGGCGATCGCTTCGCTTGCGGGGAGCGCCGCGCGAACGTCGTCGATCGATTCGAAGCCGAAATCGGGGAGACCGAGAAGCGAGCCCAGCACGCGCAGCACCTTCCACGCGGGACGCGCGTCTCCGAAGGGCTTGACCGCGCCGTTCCAGCGCTGCACGCGGCCCTCACAGCTCACGAACGTGCCGGCTGTTTCAGTGAATGGCCCGACCGGAAGCAGCACATCGGCGTATTGCATGCCATGGCGGAAGGGGGATAGCACGACGACGAAGTCGGCTCCTCCCAACGCAGCGCGCGCGGCCACGGGATTCGCGCAATCGAAATCGGGCTCGACGTTCAGCACAAGGTAGGCTTTGCAGGGATCGGTCAGCATCGAGAGCGCGTTGCGACCGCCCGTCCCCGGCAGCGCCCCGGCGATGTAGCCGCCGACGCTGTTCGCCGCCTCGGTGATACATCCCAGCCTGGCGCCGGTGATTCCGGCGAGCGCCTGCGCGAGCGCGATGAGCTGCGCGGCTTCCGGATGCTGCTCGGCGCCATTGCCGAGCAGGATCGCCTTCCGCTCGCCGGTGAGAAGCGAAGCTGCGATCACCTGCGCCGCGGCGGTGGCCTCGATGCCCGCGAGCGCATCCGGCACCGGCTTGCCTGCGCCCACGGCGGCCGCCACAACGAGCTCGGCGAGCGCGAGCGGGATCAGCGACGGCGCGGTCACGAACGAGTGCGCGACCTTGATCAGCGAATCGTCGGCGACCGACTGCAACAACGAAATCTGCGCGCCCTTCTTCGCCGCCTGCCGCAGCCGCTGCGCGATCAGCGGGTGGTCCTTGCGCAGGAAGCTCCCGACGACCAGCACGCGGTCCTGCGCGTTCAGCTCGGCGACCGGCAGCCCCAGCCACGGAACTCCGGCGCCCTGTCCGTCGCCGCGGAAATCGGTCTGCCGCAGCCGGAAATCGATGTTGTCGGAACCGAGCGCGCGGGTGAGCTTTGCCGCGAGCGCCATTTCCTCGAGCGTCGAATGCGGCGAAACGAGCGTCCCGAGCGCTGCGCGGCCGTGTTTCGCCGTGACGTCCTTCAAGCCCCGCACCACGCGCTCGAGCGCCGTTTGCCAATCGACGGTCTTCCACTCGCTGCCGTCCTTCATCATCGGCGCAGCGAGGCGTTCGTCGCTCGCGAGCGCTTCGTACGAAAATCGGTCCTTGTCCGAAATCCAGCACTCGTTCACCGCCTCGTTTTCGAGCGGCAGTACGCGCATCACCTTGTCGCCGATCACCTGCACGATCAGGTTGCTGCCGAGCGAATCGTGCGGCGACACGGCCTTGCGGCGCGAGAGCTCCCAATTGCGCGCGGCGAAACGGAAAGGCTTCGACGTGAGCGCTCCGACCGGACAGATGTCGATCATGTTGCCCGAGAGCTCCGAATCGACGGTGCGGCCGACGAACGCCACGATCTCCTCGTGCTCGCCGCGGCCCACCATGCCGAGCTCCATCACGCCGGCGATCTCCTGGCCGAAGCGCACGCATCGCGTGCACTGGATGCAGCGCGTCATCTCCTCCGCCGCGACGAGCGGACCCAGCTCCTTGCGTGCCACGACGCGCTTGGGTTCGGTATAGCGCGACGCGGAGCCCCCGTAGCCCACTGCAAGATCCTGCAACTGGCATTCGCCGCCCTGATCGCAGATCGGGCAGTCGAGCGGATGATTGATGAGCAGGAACTCCATCACGCCCTGCTGCGCCTTCTTCGCCGCTTCCGATTCCGTCCACACCTTCATGCCGTTGGTCACCGGCGTCGCGCACGCGGGCAGCGGCTTGGGCGCCTTTTCCACCTCGACCAGGCACATCCGGCAGTTCGCGGCGATCGACAGCTTCTTGTGCCAGCAGAAGAACGGAACGTAGATGCCGAGCTTGCGCGCGGCGTCCATCACCGTGCTGCCCGGCGGGACTTCCACCGACCTGCCGTCGATTTCCAGGTTCAGCATGGCTGGAACCGAGCGCGCCCCGGCGACCGAAGCGCCGCCCCGAGGTCGCCGTGCCCCCTGGGGGGAGACGAGCGAAGCGAGTTTCGGGAGGATCTCGCGCCCGCCGGGCCGCCCCAAGGGCGCGCCCGCCCCTTGGGGGGCGACGAGCTAAGCGAGTTTCGGGGGGATCTCGCGCCCGCCGGGCCGCCCCAAGGGCGCGCCTGCCCCCTGGGGGGAGACGAGCGAAGCGAGTTTCGGGGGATCTCATCCTAGACATACGTCGGCGCGAGGCACTGCTTGTGATCGATGTGGTACTGGAATTCGTCGCGGAAGTGCTTGACGAAGCTCTTGACCGGCAGCGCCGCCGCGTCACCGAGCGCGCAGATGGTCCGCCCCGCGATGTTGTCGGCGACCGAATTCAGGAGGTCGAGGTCCTCGTTTCGACCCTGCCCGTTCTCGATCCGGTTGACAACGCGCCACAGCCATCCCGTCCCTTCCCGGCACGGCGTGCACTGGCCGCAGGATTCTTCGAAATAGAAGTATGAGAGCCGCAGCAGCGACTTCACCATGCAGCGCGTGTCGTCCATCACGATGACGGCGCCCGAGCCCAGCATCGAGCCCGCCTTGGCGATCGAGTCGTAATCCATGTCGGTCGCCATCATGATGTCGCCCGGCAGCACCGGCATCGACGAGCCGCCCGGAATGCAGGCCTTGAGCTTGCGGCCGCCGCGCATGCCGCCCGCCATCTCGAGGAGCGTCGCGAATGGCGTGCCGAGCTTGACCTCGAAATTGCCCGGGCGCGCGACGTCGCCCGACACCGAGAAGATCTTCGTCCCGCCGTTGTTCGGCCGCCCGAGCGCAAGGAACGCTTCGCCGCCGTTGCGGATGATCCAGGGAACCGCGGCGAACGTCTCGGTGTTGTTGATCGTCGTCGGCTTGCCGTAGAGGCCGTAGCTCGCCGGGAACGGCGGCTTGTACCGCGGCTGTCCCCGCTTGCCTTCGAGCGACTCCAGGAGCGCGGTCTCTTCGCCGCAGATGTACGCGCCGTAGCCGTGGTGGTTGAAGAGGTGGAAGTTCCAGCCCGAACCCAGGATGTCGTTGCCGAAGAAGCCCGCTTCGTAGGCTTCGGCCAGCGCCTCCTCGCAGCGCTCGTAGATATCCCAGATCTCGCCGTGGATGTAGTTGTAGCCACGCGTGCAGCCCATCGCATACGCGGCGATCGCCATCCCCTCGAACAGCGCATGCGGGTTGTAGCGCAGGATGTCACGGTCCTTGAACGTGCCGGGCTCGCCTTCGTCGGAATTGCAGACGAGGTACTTGTCGCCGGCGAACGGCTGCGGCATGAAGCTCCATTTGAGGCCGGTCGGAAAGCCGGCGCCGCCGCGGCCGCGCAGCGACGACTTCTTGACCTCGGCGATCACCTGCGACGGTGGAATCTTCTCGGCAATGATCTTCTTCAGCGCTTCGTAACCGCCGCGCGCGACGTACTCGCCGAGCCGCCAATTGGATCCCGTCAGGCCCGCCATGATGATCGCGTCGGGACCGAATTCGAGGGAGTTGTTCGGCGCATTCATCGGTGTGCCCCCACGCTTGCGGCTGACGCCGCTGCGCTGCTCCCCGAGAGGGACCCATTCGCGCCTTCGGGCGGCCGGGCGGCGAGAATGTGTGCCCCCACGCTTGCGGCTGACGCCGCTGCGCTGCCCCCCGAGGGGGAGCCATTCGCGCCTTCGGGCGGCCGGGCGGCACTCATGCGGACCCGCCCGGCTTCGCGTCGGCGGCCGATTTCAGCTCTGCGAGCAGCGCGTCGAGCTTGTCGGGCTGCATCCAGCTGCACATCCGCTTGTTGTTGACGAGGAGCACCGGCGCATCACCGCAGGCGCCGAAGCACTCGCCTTGCTGCAGCGTCACGAGCCCGTCGGCAGTCGTTTCGCCGAAGCCGATTCCGAGCTTCGCCTTCAGGTACTCGGCCGCCTTGACCGCGTCCTGCAGCGCGCACGGCAGGTTCGTGCAGATCGTGAGCTTGTACTTGCCGACCGGCCTGACGTTGTACATCGTGTAGAACGACGCGACCTCGTACACGGCGACCGGCGGCATGCCGAGATAGGTCGCGACGAAATCCATCGTCTCGGTCGCGAGCCAGCCCTTCTCGTCCTGTGCGATCGCGAGCGCCGCCATCACCGCCGATTGCTTGTGGCCCGGCGGATATTTCGCGATCTCGCGATCGATTTTCTTCAGTGCGTCCGCAGAAAGCATGCCGTTCGTCATCACCGATAGTAGTAGCCGGCAACCCGCCAGGTGTCTTCGTCCTCGAGCGTCCAGACGAGCTGTTCGGCCATCCGCTTGCCGCCTGTGAATTTCGCCTCGTATTCGATGATCGCGTAGTCACCTGATGGCGCGCCCGGCAGCTCGTGGCTGCGCGCGAATTTCACCGCCGATCGCGACTCGAGCTTGCCGAAGGGCTTGCGCGCATCGCGCATGCCGGAGATGAACTGCTTTCGCGTCACCGTCGATTTGAGTTGCTTCGATGCTTCGTCCCACGCGAACCCGGACTTGCCCGCATCGATCAACGCGAGCCATTTCATGCGCCGCCTCGATCGCATCCTTGTCGTCGCCGAGGGTCGGCTGCGTCAGGCGGACGGCGCCGAGCGGCGGGAGCCTGGGTAGGCGTAGGCGGCGCCGGAGTCTGCGCCGAGTCGCCATTGGGACGCGCGCCGGTCAGCAAGGCAGGCAACGAGCGCTACGGCGATGAGGCGGCTCATCGGTCGATCGACCCGAACACGATGTCCTGGGTGCCGATGATCGCGACGACGTCGGCGATCATGTGCCCGCGCGACATCTCGTCCAGCGCCGAGAGGTGCACGAAATCCGGCGGGCGCAGCTTGATCCGGTACGGCTTGTTCGCGCCGTCGGAAATTGCATAGACGCCGAATTCGCCTTTCGGATGCTCGATCGCCGCGTAGGCCTCGCCCGGCGGCACGTGCATGCCTTCGGTGAAGAGCTTGAAGTGATGGATCAGCTCTTCCATGTTCGACTTCATCGACTTCGCGCGACGGCGGCGCCACCTTGTGGTTGTCGATGATCACCGGTCCTGGATTCTTGCGCAGCCAGTCGACGCACTGCTTGACGATGCGGTTCGACTGGCGCATCTCCTCGATACGGACCAGGTAGCGGTCGTAGCAGTCGCCGTTGACGCCGACCGGAATGTCGAATTCCATCCGATCGTAGACTTCGTAGGGCTGCTTCTGCGCAGGTCCCACGGAACGCCCGACCCGCGCAGCATCGGGCCGGTGAATCCCAGCGCCATCGCGCGCTCCGGCGTGACGACGCCGATGCCGACCGTGCGCTGCTTCCAGATCCGGTTCTCGGTCAGCAGCGCCTCGTAGTCGTCGACGTTCACCTCGGGAAGCGGCGCGCGAAATCCTCGATGAAGTCGAGCAGCGAGCCCTGCCGGTTCTCGTTCAGCTTCGCGATCGCCCGCGCATTGCGCCGTGGCTTCGACCGTGGTACTGCGGCATCCGTTCGGGAAGATCGCGGTAGACGCCGCCGGGCCGGTAGTACGCCGCGTGCATGCGCGCGCCGGACACGGCCTCGTAGACGTCGAACAGGTCCTCGCGCTCGCGGAACGTATACAGGAAAGTCGTCATGGCGCCGACGTCGAGCGCGTGCGCGCCGAGCCACAGCAGATGGTTGAGGATCCGCGTGATCTCGTCGAACATCACGCGGATGTACTGCGCGCGAATCGGCACCTCGATTCCGAGCAAGCGTTCGATCGCCAGGCAGTAGGCGTGCTCGTTGCACATCATCGACACGTAGTCGAGCCGGTCCATGTACGGCAGCGACTGGATGCAGGTCCGGGTCTCGGCGAGCTTCTCGGTCGCGCGATGCAGCAGGCCGATGTGCGGATCGGCGCGCTCGATCACCTCGCCGTCGAGCTCGAGCACCAGCCGCAGCACGCCGTGCGCCGCCGGGTGCTGCGGCCCGAAGTTCATCGTGTAGTTGCGGATCTCGGCCATGGCGCTAGCGACCGGATCGCGCGTAGGTGTCTTCGCGGACGATGCGCGGCGTGATCTCGCGCGGCTCGATCGTCACCGGCTGGTAGATCACGCGGCCCTGCTCCGGGTCGTAGCGCATCTCGACGTGGCCGGAGATCGGAAAATCCTTGCGGAACGGATGGCCGACGAAGCCGTAATCGGTGAGGAGCCGGCGCAGGTCCGGGTGCCCGGCGAACACGATGCCGAACAGGTCGAACGCCTCGCGCTCGAACCAGTTGGCCGCCGGCCAGACGTCGACGACGCTCGGCACGACCGGAAACGCGTCGTCCGGGCACGAACGTGCGCACGCGCAGCCGCCGGTTGTTGGCGAGCGACAGCAGGTGATAGACCACCGCGAAGCGCGGGCCCGTCCGCGTGCCGCGCCGCCGTAGGCCGAATAGTCGACGCCGCAAAGCGTCGATCAGCATCTCGAAGCGCAGCTCGCGGACGGTCGCGCAGCAGCCGCATGGCCTCGTCGAGGCGCTCCGCGGCACGACGGCGGTCACCTCGCCCAGCGCGACGGTGAGGCTCGCGAGCGTGTCGCCGAGGAACGCGGCTGCAGAGTCGCCGCGAGGGTTTCTGTCGCGGGTCGCCATCAGCGCGCGATCGTGTTGGTGCGCCAGATCTTGTTCTGGAGCTGCAGGATGCCGTACAGCAGCGCCTCGGCCGTCGGCGGACACCCGGGAACGTAGATGTCGACCGGGACGATGCGATCGCAGCCGCGCACGACCGAGTACGAATAGTGGTAGTAGCCGCCGCCGTTCGCGCACGAGCCCATCGAGATCACCCAGCGCGGCTCGGCCATCTGGTCGTAGACCTTGCGCAGCGCCGGCGCCATCTTGTTGCACAGCGTGCCGGCGACGATCATCACGTCGGACTGGCGCGGGCTCGGCCGGAACACGACGCCGAAGCGGTCGAGGTCGTAGCGCGCCGCGCCGGCGTGCATCATCTCCACCGCGCAGCACGCGAGGCCGAACGTCATCGGCCACATCGAGCCGTTGCGCGCCCAGTTGATCACGCTGTCGAGCGTCGTCGTGACGAAGCCCTTTTCGAGCACGCCTTCAATGGCCATGGCCGACGTCTTCGCCGCGTTGCAGGAATCGCGTCATTCCCACTCCAGCGCGCCTTTCTTCCACTCGTAGACGAAGCCGACGACCAGGACGGCAGGAAGACCATCATCGCGACGAAGCCGAACAAGCCGATGTCCGGCAGCACGACGGCCCACGGGAAAGAGGAACGCGATCTCGAGATCGAACAGGATGAACAGGATCGCGACGAGGTAGTAGCGGACGTCGAACTTCATCCGCGCGTCCTCGAACGCCTCGAAGCCGCATTCGTAGGGCGAGAGCTTTTCCGCGATCGGGACGGTTCGGCGACAGGAGCGTGCCGACGGTGAGGAGAAGACAGCCCGAGGCCGAGGCCGACCAGGATGAAGAGGAGGATCGGAAAGTACTGTTCCAGCATCGTGATGCGCTTCAGACGCGAACGCGCCTGCATGCTGCACTCTACGTGCGACGCGATACGGCAAGAACCTGCGCTCGCGACGCTTTGCCGACCGCCTCGATCCCGCATGCGAGCCGCGCGCATTGCAGTTGAACTGGTGCCGACGGGGAGACTCGAACTCCCACGGCTTTCGCCACTGCCCCCTCAAGACAGCGTGTCTACCAATTTCACCACGTCGGCTGTTCAGGTATCTGCATCGGGATCAGGGATCTGCATTCGCGGCGCCTCGCTCGGCAATTCGACGTCACTGATCCCTGCCACCTGGCACTCGATTCGGCCTCATTTCGGTACGTCGCCGCCTTGGATCGCGGGCGCCGGCGGCGCACGGCGGGTGCCGGAGCGGCGCGGCGGCGCGCTGCCGGCGGACTGCATCCGACGCCTTCGGTGCGGCGCGTGTTCGGCACGACGCCCTGCTGCATCACGCCCTGCTGCGTCAGCCCGGCCGGCGTGCGTCGTGCCGAAGCAGGTGAGGCCGAGGCTCGTAGCGAAGAACACCGCGGCGAGGATCGCCGTCGTGCGCGACAGGAAATTGGCCGAGCCGGCCGCGCCGAACAGGCTGCCGGACGATCCGCTGCCGAACGCCGCGCCCATGTCGGCGCCCTTGCCGTGCTGCAGCAGCACGAAGCCGCAAATGCCGATCGCGACCAGCAGGTGCGCGACCAGAATCAATGTTTCCACCATGCTCATCCGTACTCCGCCACCGTCGTTCAGCCCGAACCGGCACGCACAGCGCTCGCGCTCGCCTTAGGCACGCGCGATCGCCAAAAATTCCGCGGCCTTCGAGCGACGCGCCGCCGACCAGCCCGCCGTCGATGTCCGGCATCGCGAACAGCGCCGCCGCGTTGTCCGCCTTGACGCTGCCGCCGTACAGCAGCGGCACGTCCGCCGCACCCGCCTTCGCCAGCCGCGCCCGCAGCGTCGCATGCACCGCCTGCGCCTGCTCGGGCGAGGCCGTTCGTCCCGTGCCGATCGCCCAGACCGGCTCGTAGGCGACGACCATCCGCTGCCGCGTCGCCCGACCGCGCCAGCACCGCGTCGAGCTGCCGCAGCACCACGGCTCGTGTCGTCCCGCCCTCGCGCTCGGCGAGCGTCTCGCCGACGCAGACGATCGGCGTCAACCCGGCCGCCAGCGCCGGCACCGCCTTCGCCGCGACGATCGCGTCCGTGTCGCCGTAGCAGCTGGCGC
Source organism: uncultured beta proteobacterium (assembly GCA_963733985.1). Classification (GTDB taxonomy): domain Bacteria; phylum Pseudomonadota; class Gammaproteobacteria; order Burkholderiales; family Casimicrobiaceae; genus CAIWHR01. The sequence continues at coordinate 33,940 of CAVTFF010000002.1, forward strand.
CGCTCCGAGTGGCCGACGATCGCATACCGGCAACCGAACTCGACCAGCATCGCCGCGGACACTTCGCCCGTGAAGGCGCCGGCCGCGTGCTCGCTCACGTCCTGCGCGCCCCAGGCGATCGGCGTCGCCGCCAGCGCGCTTGCGCCTGCGCGAGATACGGGAACGGCACGCAGACCGCGAGCTCCCTGCCCGGCATTGCCGTCCAGTCGGCCGTGCAGCGCGCCCAGCAGCGCCGCATTGGCGGCGAGCCCGCCGTTCATCTTCCAGTTGCCGACGACGAGCTTGCCGCGCATCGCGTTGTTCGACGGGATCCGGGGCCGAAGCGCGATGCGCTCTGTCCGAATTCCGGCGCTGCCTCAAAACATCGTGAAATTATACCGCAGTGCGGCAATCCCGGGCAACGCAGGCAAGGAACGCGGCAGGGTCCGGAAGCGCCCCGCTGCCGCGGACCAACGCGAGCCCCGACGGCATCAGACGCCGGCGAGCCGCCGCAGCCGCCGCATCAGCAGCGGCAGGAACCAGACGGCGAGCGTCAGCGCGCCGAGCGTCGCCGCGACCGGCCGCTCGAAGAACGCGCCGAGGTCGCCGTCGGACTTGATCATCGACGTGACGAAGTTCTCCTCGAGCATCCCGCCGAGCACGACGCCGAGGATCGCCGGCGCGATCGGAAAGCCGTTCTCCTCGAGCACGAACGCGGCGACGCCGGCGACCAGCATCACGCGTGACGTCGAACGCGGTGTTGTTGATCGCGAACGAGCCGACGACGCAGAACAGCATGATCACCGGCATCAGGCACGTTGCGCGGCACCTTGCAGGATCTGCTTCGCCACCTTGATGCACCACCAGCCCAGCGGGATCATGATCAGGTTGGCGATGATGAACAGCAGGTAGACCGCGTAGATGTTCTGCGGGTTGTTGGTGAACAGCGTCGGCCCGGGATTCATGTTCTTCATGTACAGCACGCCGATCACGATGGCGGTGATCGAGTCGCCCGGAATGCCGAACACCAGCGCCGGGATCCACGCGCCGGCCAGCGCGCTGTTGTTGGCCGAGCCCGACTCGACGATGCCCTCGACGTGGCCGGTGCCGAACTTCTCCGGCTCCTTCGAGAACTTCTTGCTGATGCGCGTAGGACATCCATGCCGCGATGTCGGCGCCCGCGCCCGGCAGCGCGCCGACCAGCGTGCCGAGGGCGCTGCCGCGCAGGATCTGCAGCGGGTATTTCTTGGTGAGCCCCCACATGCCCTTGAACACGTTGCCGAGCGGCTTGTCGACGATCTTCAGCGGCGGATTCGTGTCGACCGCGAAGCGGATGATTTCCGAGATCGCGAACATGCCGATCATCATCGGAATCAGGCCGATGCCGCCCAGCAACTCGATGCTGCCGAACGTGAAGCGCGGAAATGCCGGCCGGATTGCCGAGGCCGACGCACGCGACCAGCAGGCCGAGCATCAGCGACACGAACCCCTTGAGCGGCCGATCGGAGGTCATGAACACCGCGCAGGTGAGGCCCAGCAGCACCAGCCAGAAGTATTCGAACGAGCTGAACTTGAGCGCGAATTCGGCGAGCGCCGGCGCCGCAGCGATCAGCACCGCCGTGCCGAACAGGCCGCCGATCGCGGAGAAGACGAGGCCCGCGCCGAGCGCGGGTTCCGCCTGGCCCTTGCGCGTCATCGCGTACGCTTCGTCGGTGTAGGCCGCCGACGCCGGCGTGCCCGGCATCCGCATCAGGCAGCCCGGAATGTCGCCGGAGAAGATCGCCATCGCGGTGGCGGTGACGATCGCGGCGATCGCCGGAATCGGCGCCATGAAGAACGTCACCGGCACGAGCAGCGCGGTCGCCATCGTCGCCGTCAGTCCCGGCACCGCGCCGACGAACAGCCCGAACAGCGACGCCGCCAGCATCACCGACGATGTTGTACGGATCGAAGACCAGCGCGAACGCCTGCGCCCAGGGTCCGCTCATCGCTTCTTGCCCGCGGCGCGCGCCGCTACCACAGCGATGGCGCTGCAGCAGTCCCCACGGCAGCGGAACGCGCAGGAGCTTGTAGAAGGCGTAGTGGATGACCAGCGTCACGACGAACGCGAGCGGCAGGATCCAGCGCGCGCGCACGCCGAACACCGCGAACAGGGCGGCGAGATAGATGGCGCCCGTCGGGATGAAGCCGAGGCGATCGACGGCGACGATGTAGAACACGTTGACGCCGATGGTCAGCGCGAAGGCGAGCAGATGCCGCTGCGAGCGCGTCCACGGCTCGAATGCGACCCATTGGGCGCGCTCGTGGCCGTGGGCGCGCGCGGCAAGGCCCTTGACGACCAGCAGGACGCCGCAGACGACCAAGGCAACCGCGATGACGCCCGGGAACAGCGCCGGGCCATACTGCTGCCCCGGGATCCTGGGAAAGCTCTGCACGTGAACGAGCAGGGCGATGCCGAGCAGCATCAGAAGCGCACCCCAAACGGCGTCGTTGAGCTTCATACGAAGCCTTGAACGCGGCACAACGTCGTTCCCGCGCAGGCGGGAACCCAGTGTCGTTCGTCGAAAGACGCTGGATCCCCGCCTGAATCCGCGGGGATGACGTATCCGTTCCCAATCGCGGGTACGTCGCGTACCCGCTCTTGGACGGATACGTCACTTGACGATGCCAACCGCCTTCATCGTCGCGCCGAGGTCGGCATCGGACTTGGCCATGAACTTGGCGAAATCGTCCGGCGCCGCGTAGATGACGCCAAAGCCCTGCTTGGCCATGAAATCCGTGTAGTCCTTGCTGGCGGCGATCTTGCTGATCGCGGCCACGAGCTTGTCGCGTGCTTCAGGCGGAATGTTCTTCGGCGCCGCAATGCCGCGCCACGCGGCCATCGTCCAGTTGCTGCCGGTCGCGGCTTTGAGTGTCGGCACGTTCGGATACAGCGCCGCGGGCTTATCGGCCATGACCGCGAGGCTCTTCACCTTGCCGGCATCGATCAGCGAGCGGGCTTCGGGCAGCGAAACGGGCGCGATCTGCACGCCGCCCGCGACCAGGTCCTGCAGCCCCGGTGCGGCGCCGTTGGACGGCACCCACGGGCACGCTCGCCGGATCGACCTTGAGGTCCTGCAGCATGCCCGGCGATTGCGAGATGCCAGATGCCGCCCTGCCCGGTGCCCGATGCCTTCAGCTTGCCGGGATTGGCCTTGATCGCCGCGACGAGGTCGTTGACCGTCTTGTACGGGGCGTCGGCGGCGACCTCGACGCCGGCGGGATCGGCATTGACGAGCCCGATCGGCGTATACGAAGCGCCGGTGAGCTCGGTGAGCCCCTGCCAGTGCATCATGCCGATCTCGACGGTGATGATGCCGATCGTGTAGCCGTCGGGTGCCGCCTGCGCGATCGCGGAGTGGCCGACCACGCCGCTGCCGCCGATGCGGTTCACGACATTGACGGGCTGACCCAGCTCCTTCTCGAGCAGCGTGCCGATGATCCGCGCCGTGGCGTCGGTGCCTCCGCCCGCGCCCCAGGGCACGATCAGCGTGATCGGCCGTTCCGGATAGGCGGCCTGGGCGATTGCCGAGCCGAGCAGCAGGCCGAGCGCGCCGCGCGCAGCAGCATGCGAATGAATGCGGTCATGACTCCTCCTCGCGCTGCGGTGATCGGGATGCCGCCGTCACGCGCAGCGAAGCCGTCCGGCGATCGGTGCGGACTTTAGCAGCGGTGCCCGAACCGGTCAAGTGGTCTGACCAATCAGAGGTCAGCAGACAGGGAACAGGAAACAGGACGCCGTACGCGACGGGCTAGCCGAACCGGCATTCGCGCCGCACGAAAGCGGCAAGCGCTACGAACATACCGCCGAGATCGGCTTCGAGTTTCGCATAGCCGGCGTTGGGGGCGAGCGTCTCCTCGTCCATGTAGAGTCGGCGGTTGATCTCGACCTGCAGGCTGTGCCGGTTCTCCGCCGGCCGGCCATGACGGCGCACGATCTCGACGCCCTTGTACGGATCGTTGATCGCGACGGAATATCCCGTGTCCTCGAGCACCGAAGCGACGATCAGCGTGAATCGCGGGCGCACGTGGTGCCGTCGCGATCGCCGAGCACGAAATCGGCGCGCACGCGCCCAGGGTCGTCCGCGATCGCATCGCCCACTGCGGGCATCGAATGACAGTCGAGGTGCCAGACGGCGCCGAACGCGCGATGGGCCGCGTCGAGCTCGGCCGCGAGCGCCGCGTGGTACGGCAGATAGCAGCGCTCGATTCGCGTTCGATTTCCGCCACGGCAAGCTTTCGCGCATACATCGGCGCACCGTTGCGCGCAAAGCCGCCAGACGAGACCAATGCCCTGTTCGGTCTTGCGCGACGTTGCGATCGGCCCGGGCCACGTATCCGCAAGAAGCTCCGGGTCGATATCCGTGAGGGCGCGATTGGGATCGATGTACGCGCGCGGGAAGTTCGCCTCGAGCAGCGTCGCGCCAAACTGCGGTGCGCGCGCGGTACAGGCGCGCGACATGGGTATCCTCGGCCCGGCGGACATCGCGCGCGGCGGCGCATGGTCGAAATCGTCCGGATAATCCTCGCCCGAGTGCGGCGAATCGAGCACGAGGGGAATCGGCTCGACCGCGGGCGCATGACGGCGAAAGGCGAAAGGCGGCATCGTCATCCCCCGAATCCCATGGGGAGGGTCGGGCGCCGGCGATACCCGACCGGTCGCAGCGTGTCGAAGACGTAGGCGAGGACGCCAACGGCGATCGCCGCAAGCACCGGCATGACGGCGGTGTCGGACAGATTCAGCATCGCAGCGATCGCGCACCGAGTTCAGTGCGCCTCGTTCAAATGGCACGCCGACCGGCGTCCCGGCGCGATTTCGATCAGCGCCGGCGCGACGTCGCTGCACTTCGGCATCGCGTAGGGACAACGCGGATGAAAGTGGCAACCCGGCGGCGGATCGAGCGGCGACGGGATCTCGCCCCTGATCGGCACGAATGTGCGCTTCTTGGGCTCGACCTTGCCGACCTCGGCAAGCAGCGCCTGCGTATACGGATGATTCGGTGCGGCGAAGAGCTCCTCCGCGGGGCCGGATTCGACGACGCGGCCGAGATACATGATGACGACCCGGTCGCTGATGTGCTCGACGACGCCAAGGTCGTGGCTGATGAAGAGATACGTGAGGTTCAGCGCCGACCGCAACTCCATGAAGAGATTCAGCACCTGCGCCTGGATCGATACGTCGAGCGCCGCGACCGATTCGTCGCAGACGAGGAACTCGGGCTTGACCGCGAGCGCGCGGGCGATGCCGATCCGCGCCCGCTGGCCGCCCGAGAACTGGTGCGGGAACCTGCGCATCAGCGTCGGATCCAGCCCGACGCGGTTCAACTGCAGGCCGACGTATTCGACCTTGGCTTTGGCGCTGATGAGGTGGTGCGCGACGGGCGCCTCGCCGACGATGTCGACGACCCGCATGCGCGGGTTGAGCGAGGCATAGGGATCCTGAAAGATCATCTGCATCCTGAGCTGCTGCGCGCGTGCCTTGTCCGGAGCGAGGCGCGCGAGCTGTATGCCGCGCCAGTAGCGCTCGCCTTCGGTCAGCGGCAGCAATCCCACGGCGAGCCGTCCCAGCGTCGACTTGCCGCATCCGGACTCGCCGACGAGGCCCACGACCTCGCCGGGGAGGATAGCGAGATCGACGTGGTCGACGGCATGGACGATTTCCTCCTTGACGCGCGCGCCCAGCAGGTTGCCGATCTTCGCGGCAGTGTCGAGCGTCTTGACGAAACGCTTCGATACGCCCGCAAGCTCGATCAGCGCCGCGCCCGCCTGGCGACTCTGGCCGGTCTTGCGTACGAGGGGCGTCATGGCGCAGCCCCTGGTGTTTCGCCAGTTCGCCGCGCGGCCCACATCCCGTGGAGCGCCATCTCGAAATCGCGCGCGAAACCCGCCGCGTCGGTGAGTGGCGAGGAGGCCACCCGCGGCCGCAATTCCGTCCGTAACTGCCTCAATCGCCCGCCGTCGGCGGCGAGAGCGCAAGCGATCGCCACATACCTCGCCGGCGCCGATGCTGCAAGGTCGGCGAGGCCGAGTTGCGCGAGAATGCTCGCCCCGCTCCGTGCGAACGGGCGATCGGAGGCGAGGCTCACCACCGGCACGCCCATCCACAATGCATCGCAGCTCGTCGTACCGCCGGCGTACGGCCACGTGTCGAGCCCGATGTCGATGCGCGCGTAGAGGCGCAGATAGTCGGCGAGCGGAACGCGGGAGACGAATTCGACGCGATCAGGCTGCACTCCGGCACTCGCGAAGCGACCGCGCAATTGATCGGCGCGTCCGGCATCGGGCGAGGTGAGCAACAGCAGGCGGCTTTGCGGCGCGCTACGCAAGATGGCCGACCACGCGTCGAGGATCGTCGGCGACACCTTGCCCGGGTTGTTGAGGCAGCCGAACGTGACAGCGCCCGTTGCAGCGGAAGGAAGCGGCGACACGGCCGGTGCCTCGGCATAGGGGCGATAACACCACATCGAGCGGGGCAAGCACCATGGCGCTTCGGGCCCGGACGCCGTCGCTTTGGCTCCACGATCGGCATGCACGTCGGTAATTCGCCAATCGATCGTCGGCACGCCCGTTGCACCGAGATAGCCGAGCCACGTCGCCTGGACCGGCGCCGGCCGGAGGAAGAAGAGCGGCAGACGGTTGTCGGCCGTGTGCCCGTTGAGATCGAGAAGGATGTCGACGCCGTCCTGCCGGATGCGCTCGGCGAGCTCCCGATCCGGCATTCCGCTCACCGGCAGGAAATGCTCGGCGAACGACTGGATGCGCGTCGTCACTTCGTCGCCGCGCGGCTGGTTGTAATAGCAGAACACTTCGAACGCCGACCGGTCGTGGGCTTCGAGCAGCGGCAGGAAGAACGTGGCGACCGCATGCTTGCGGAAATCGGACGACACGTAGCCGACCCGTAGGCGCCGTCCCACGCGCGGCGCGTCGTCGCGCGGCGGCAGCGGCCGCAGCAGGGCGGCGAAGTGCCGGCCGAACGCGCGGTGCTCGGCCGCGATCGCCTCGGCCGTCATCCGGTCCGACACGTTGAGCGTGAGCAACAGATTGCTCCACACGTCCGGACGGTTGGGCGCCAGCGCGAGCGAGCGGCGGAACGCATCGATCGCGGCGTCTGCATCGCCCAGGTCCTTCAGGATGTTGCCGACGTTGCTCCACGCGCGGGCATGACCCGGATCGAATTCGAGCGCGCGCCGATACGACGCGAGCGCCTCGGTCGGCTGCCGCAGCTCGCGGTAGAGATTGCCGAGATTGTTGTGAACGGCTGCGGCGTTCGGCCTGAGCGCGAGCGCGCGCCGATAGTGGGGCAACGCCGCCTGCGCATCGCCCGCGTCGAGCAGCGCATTGCCGAGGTTGACGCGCGCGTCGAAGAAGTCGGGCTCGAGGGCGACCGCCTCGCTGAGCCGCACGATCGCGTCGGCGAGGCGTCCCGATTGCCGGCACGCGATGCCGAGCACGTTCTTCGCCGCCGCCGACGCGGGCCGCAGCTGCGACCAGTGCGCGGCGGCGGCGAGCGCTACCTGCGAACGGCCGGCCTCGAGCGCGAGCAGCGCGTAATCCGCAAGCGCCTCCGGATGATCCGGATCGGCGGCGAGCGCCCGTTCGAGCAGCGCCGCGGCTTCCGACGGCTTGCCCGCATCGCGCGCGCGCTGCGCGGCTGCGAGGATCGGCGCGAGATCCGCGGACGGCAAAGACGAGCGTAACGAAGGCTCGCGCGACATGGAATCAGCGCGTCGAGACCGCGACGACAGGCGCCGCCAACGGATGATGGCAACGCACCGTCTGCCCTTTTGCGGGGTCCCCGATCGGGCGCATCGCGGGCATCCTAAGACAAGCAGCCGTCGCGTATCCGCAACGATCGTGAAACGCGCATCCCGCGGGAACGTCCAGCGCGGACGGCGCCATTCCGGGGATCTGGACGAGCCGCGCGCCGCGCGGCGCTCTCGACGGCACCGAATCGAGCAGCCCGCGCGCGTACGGATGCCGCGGCCACGACAACACGTCGACCACGGCCCCCTGCTCCACGATGCGGCCCGCGTACATGACGCAGACACGGTCGGCGAGACCGGCGATGACCGAAAGGTCGTGCGTGATCCAGATCAGAGCCGCGCCAGTCTCGTGCGTGAGCTTCTGCATTTCGAACAGGATCTGACCCTGGATCGTCACGTCGAGCGCCGTCGTCGGCTCGTCGGCGATGATGAGGTCGGGATTGTTGAGAAGCGCGATCGCGATCGCGACGCGCTGCCGCATGCCGCCGGAAAACTGGTGCGGATAGGCTGCGAGCCGCTCGTCGGGCGAGGGGATGCCGACCTTCACCAGCGCCGCGCGCGCGCGGGCGAGCGCCGTCGCACGCGACACCTTTTCATGCGCGAGGATCGCCTCGACCATCTGCGCGTCGATTCGGAGCACCGGGTTCAGCGTCATCATCGGGTCCTGGAAGATCATCGCGAGGCGGTTGCCGCGCAACTGCCGCAGCTCCTCGGGCGAGCACCTCCGCAGATCGCGCGCCGTCAAGGCGGATGCTTCCCTCGACGATGCGTCCCGGCGGATCGATCAGCCCCATCATCGAATAGCCGGTCATCGACTTGCCCGACCCCGATTCGCCGACGAGACCGAGGACCTCGCCTTTGGCGACAGCGAACGAAACGTCGTCGACCGCCTTCACAACGCCGGCCCTGGTGAAGAAATACGTGCGCAGGCCCTTCACGTCGAGCAGCGGCGCGCTCATTGTGAAGTCCATCTTGCGGGACGATCGACCGCCCTCACCGTTGAAGCCTCGGATTGAGCACGTCGCGCAATTGGTCGGCGACGAGATTGATGCTGACGATCGTCAACAGGAGCGCGATGCCGGGAAAGAAGCTGATCCAGTACTTGCCGGACAGCAGGTACTGGTAGCCGTTGGCGATCAGCAAGCCCAGCGACGGCTCGGTGATCGGCAGGCCGAGACCGAGGAACGACAGCGTCGCCTCGAGCGTGATCGCCGCTGCCACCTGCACGGTCGCGACGACGATCATCGGCGGCAGGCAGTTCGGCAACAGGTGGCGAAAGACGATCCGCGCCGGCGACAGCGCGAGGCATCGCGCCGCCTCGATGTATTCCTTGCGTTTCTCGACCAGCGCCGCGCTGCGCACCGTGCGCGCGTAATACGCCCACTGCACGGTGACCAGCGCCGCGATCACCTTGCCGGTGCCCTGCCCCAGCACGGCGATCAGGATCAGCGCGATCAGGATCGCGGGAAACGAGAGCTGGATGTCGACGATCCGCATCGTCAACGCCTCGACGCGGCCGCCGAAGTACGCCGCCGGGAGGCCCGCGGCAAGGCCGATCACCAGCGCCATGACCGTTGCGGTGATGCCCACGGAGAGACTGATGCGCAGCCCGTAGAAGATCGCCGAGAGCATGTCGCGGCCCTGGTCGTCGGTGCCGAGCCAGAAGGTGCCGCCGTTGCCCGATTTCGATCCCGGCGGCAGCTGGCTGTCCATCACGTCGAGCTGCGCGAGATCGTAGGGATTCTGCGGCGAGATCAGCGGCGCGAAGAGCGCGAGCAAGAACGATCACGCCGAGCAGGACAAGCCCGAATACGGCGATCGGGTTGGCGCAGAAATCGCGAGCAAGCCGCCGGAACGGCGTCTCGACCGCACGCTGCGGCCGCCGGCACAGAAGCAATGCTCGCCATCAGCCTTTGCTCTCGGTCAGCCGCACGCGCGGGTCGAGCGCCGAATAGAGGACGTCGACGGCGAGGTTGATCACGATGAAGAACGTCACGATCACGAGCAGGTAGGCGACGATCACCGGCCGGTCGAGCACGCTGATCGAGTCGATCAGCAGCTTGCCCATCCCCGGCCAGGCGAACACGCTCTCGGTGACGATCGCGAACGCGATCAGCGCGCCGAACTGCAGCCCGATCACGGTGACGATCGGGATGAGGATGTTGCGCAGCACGTGCACGCCGATCACGCGGCGCGTTCGCCAGTCCCTTGGCGCGCGCGAACTTCACGTAGTCCTGCAGCAGCGCCTCGTGCGCGCCGGCGCGCGTGAGCCGGATCAGCAGCGCGACGTTGAACAGCGCGAGATTGGTCGCCGGCATGATCAGGTGGCGCCAGCCTTCGACCGACAGGAACGACACGGGGATGAGCCGAACAGCAGCGTCGTGGGCCCCCGGCCGTTCGACGGCAGCCAGCCGAGCATCACCGAGAACACCATGATCAGCATCAGGCCGACCCAGAACGTCGGCAGCGAAAACCCGAGGATCGAGCCCGCCATGATCGTGCGGCCCGCGATGCCGTCCGGCTTCAGTCCCGCCCACAGCCCGAGCGGGATGCCGAGCGACGATCGCGATCAGCATCGCCGTCAGCGCGAGCTCCAGCGTCGCCGGCATCCGCTCGAGGATGAGGCCGAGCGCGGACGTGCTGTGCACGAACGAGCGGCCGAGGTCGCCGTGCAGCGCGCCGTTGAGGAACGTCAGGTACTGCATCCCACAGCGGCTTGTCGAGCCCGAGCGCGGCGATCGCGCGCTCGCGGTCGATCTGGTCGGCCTGCGGATTGATCAGGATGTCGATCGGGTTGCCGACCGCATAGACGCCGACGAACACGAGCAGCGACATCACCAGCAGCACGACGACGCTCTGCAGGCTGCGGCGGATGATGATAGACGAGCACGGTGCGGTCAGCGACGCCGCGGCGCCGGACGCGCGGCGCGTCGCCGAGGCTCGCCAGCGCGCGTGTCCACCGCGACGGGCTACTGTCACTCGCCGGCCGGAACTGGAAGGCGAGCGTGTACTCGTCGGTGCGCGGCGTGTACGCGACGTTCTTCTTCGTCGCCCAGATCGTGAACTGGAAGTGGATCGGCATCATGCCGAGATCCTCCATCGCGAGCTTGGTCGCGTTCTGCAGCATGACCCTGCGGTTCTCGTCGTCGACCTGCTGCAGCGCCTGCTCGATCAGGTAGTCGACCTTGGGGTTGCTGTAGCGGCCCCAGTTGACGGCGCCCAGGCCCTTGTCGCGGTTGAACGTCGCGAGCAGCGAGCGCAGCGGGCGAGCTCGCCTCGCCGGTCGACGCGCCCCAGCCGACCATGTGGAAGCTGAACTCCTGCTTCGACGCGCGCGCCGAGTACGGCCCCATCGGCGCCGTCTCGACCTTCGCAGTGATGCCGATCCGCGGGCAGCATCTGCGCCACCGCCTGCACGATCTTCTCGTCGTTGACGTAGCGGCCCGAGGGGCCGTGGATCGTGAGGTTGAAGCCGTCGGGATAGCCGGCCTCGGCGAGCAGCTTCTTCGCGCCTTCGGGGTCGTACGCGTCGGCCTTGAGCCCCGGCACGTAGCCGAACAGCTTCTCCGACACGAGCTGGCCCGACGGAATCGCCTGCCCTTCCATCACGCGGTCGGCGATCGCCTGGCGGTTGATCGCCTTCGAGATCGCGCGGCGCACGCGCACGTCGAGCAGCGGATTCTTCGTCGAGCGGCTTGCCGTCCTTGCCGGTGATGAACGGGCTCGAGCGCGTCGAGGTGGTCGAAGTTGAAATAGATCACGCGATGCGAGATCTTCGAGGTCACCGTGAACTTCGGGTCGGCCTTGATCCGCGCGAGGTCGGCCGTCGGCGGCTGCTCGATCGCGTCGACGTCGCCGGACAGCAGCGCCGCCACGCGCGCCGCCTCGTTCTTGATGATCTTGAACGTGACCTTCTCGCACGGCGACTTCTCGCCCCAGTAGTTGTCGTTGCGCACGAGCTCGATGCGGTCGCCGCTGACGTAGCTGACGAACTTGTAGCGGCCGCTGCCGATCGCCGCCTTGCCGGTGTTGAAGTCCTCGGTCGTCGCGCCGGTCGCCGCCTTCTTCGACACGATGTAGATCGTCGACAGGTCGTTGGGCGCCAGCGGATACGGCGCCGCGTACTTGAAGCGGATCGTGTACGGATCGACGATCTCGACTTCGCGACGATCGCCTTCGTGTACGCGGTGAACGGCCCGGGCTGTTCGGCACGTTCGGCACGCGGTCGATCGAGAACACGACGTCCTCGGCGGTGAGCTCGCTGCCGTCGGTGAACTTGACGCCCTTGCGCAGCTTGAACTCCCAGGTCTGTCGTCGATCGTCTTCCACGACGTCGCGAGCCCGGGAATCATCTGCGAGTCCGGGTCCATCTGCACCAGCTTGTCGAAGATGTGCTCGGCGATGTTGTTGTTCGGGAAGAGGTTGAAGAAGTGCGGGTCGATCGACGTCACGTCGGCGGCGACCGCGATCTTCAGCTCCGGCGAGCGTGCGCGGCGCCGCGAGCGCAAGCGAGCGCGACGGCGGCGACGCGCGACGAACGGCGGAAGACGCATGAAGGCCTCGGTCGAGCGAAGAGGAGCGCGCGGGACCGGCAGGCGACGGCCCCGGCGACGCGACGGCGAATCTAGCGCGAAGCCGCGCATGCGTCAAAACGCTGGCGCCGGCGTTCGTCGACGGTTCGCAGCGCGGCGGATGCGCATCGCGCCGCGAGCGCAGCGTAGGCGCTCGTCGTCGGCGACGTCGCGTTCGGCCAGCGCGCAGCGCCTGCGCTTCGGACAGCAGCGCGCCCGTTCGACCACGCCCGCGCTGCGAGCTCGCCGTGCTCGTAGCGCATTCCGTGCGCGGATTGCCGTTCGGGATGCCATGAGCGCTTGGTCCGTGCAGCGGCCGCGCGTACGCGCCTCGGACTTGCGTGGATCGGCTTTCGCGACCGCCGGGTCGCGTACCAGACGGCGACGGTGCCGACCTTGCATTTCGTCGTCGTACGGAATCGACGCGCGATGCGCGCGCCGTTCGCCGTCCCAGAAGATGAAGGTCCCTGTCCGCCGGCCCTTGGCAAACGCGCCGACGACGCGCAGGCGTCCGTCCGGCACTACGCAGCTCGTAGAGGCCGTTGGGCGCTCCCTCGCGGCAGCCGCCACCGACCACGAAGGTCTCCGCCGCGGCGAGCGGGCGTGCGGCCATGGCCGCGGCAACGGCCACGGCCACGGCGATGCAGGCGCCGCGCAGGCGCCGGCGCCTGCTCAACGACGCTTCGCCCACCAGGCGCCGCAGCTCGCCGACGATGCCGCGGCGGAACGCGAGCACGCAGACGACGAAGATGACGCCGGTGATGACCGTCACCCATTCGCCGAAGCGCGGCCGAGATAGTTCTCGCAGCGCCGATGATCGACGAACGCGCCGACCACCGGCCCGAAGATCGTGCCCATGCCGCCGAGCAGCGTCATCAGCACGACCTCGCCCGACATCGTCCAGTGCACGTCGGTCAGCGAAGCGAGCTGGAACACGATCGCCTTGGTCGCGCCCGCGAGCCCCGCGAGCGTCGCCGAGAGGACGAACGCGAGCAGCTTGTAGCGCTCGGCGTCGTAGCCGAGCGAGATCGCGCGCGGCTCGTTCTCCGGATCGCCTTCAGCACCTGGCCGAACGGCGAATGGACGACGCGGTAGATGAACAGGAACGCGGCCACGAAGATCGCGAGCACGACGTAGTACATCGCGAGCGGCTGCGACGAGGTCGAGCAGGCCGAACAGCGTGCCGCGCGGCACCGCCTGGATGCCGTCCTCGCCGTGGGTGAACGGCGCCTGCAGGCAGAAGAAGTACATCATCTGCGCGATCGCGAGCGTGATCATCGCGAAGTAGATGCCCTGCCGGCGGATCGCGAGCGCGCCGACCACGATGCCGAGCGCGTCGCCGACGCGGCGGTGCCGGCCAGGATCGCGAGCTCGGGCGGCAAGCCCCAGTCCTTCGCCGCGTGCGCGCGTCACGTAGCCGGCGCGTGCCGAGGAACATCGCGTGGCCGAACGACAGCAGGCCGCCGAAGCCGAGCAGCAGGTTGAACGCGCAGGCGAACAGCGCGAAGCACAGCGCCTTCATCAGGAACACCGGGTAGAAGCCGACGAACGGCGCGACCGCGAGCGCGACGCCATCGCGCGCCGTAGCGCGATCGCGACGCGCGCGACCGGCTCCGCGGGCCGCGCTCGATGCGACGGTAAGCGGGCGTCGCCACGTCAGCGCTCCCGGCCGAAGAGGCCGGCCGGCTTGATCAGCAGCACGATCACCATGATCACGAAGATCACCGTGTTCGACGCCTCGGGGTAGAACACCTTGGTCAGGCCCTCGACGACGCCGAGGCCGAAGCCGGTGAGGATCGAGCCGACGATCGAGCCCATGCCGCCGATGACGACGACGGCGAACACGACGATGATCATGTTCGCGCCCATCTGCGGGTCGACCTGGTAGATCGGCGCCGCCATCACGCCCGCGAGCGCCGCGAGCGCGACGCCGAAGCCGTAGGTCAGCGTGATCATGCGCGGCACGTTGATGCCGAACGCCTGCACCAGCGTCGGATTCTCGGTCGCCGCGCGCAGGTACGAGCCGAGCTTCGTGCGCTCGATCACGAACCACGTCGCGAGGCAGACGACGAGCGAGGCGACGATCACCCACGCGCGGTACTTCGGCAGGAACATGAAGCCGAGGTTGAATGCCGCCGGCAGAACTCCTCGGGCAGGCGGTACGGGCTGCCCGGAGCTGCCGAAGTACGTTGCGTGAACAGCGCCCTGGATGACGAGCGCGAGGCCGAAGGTCAGCAGCAGTCCGTACAGGTGGTCGAGCTTGTAGAGCCGCGCGAGCATCGTCCGCTCGATCACGATGCCCGATCGCGCCGACCGACGAGCGGCGCGATCAGCAGCGACCACCAGTAGCCGACGCCCGAGCCGCTGTCAGCAGGAACCACGCGCAGAACGCGCCCATCATGTATTGCGCGCCGTGCGTGAAGTTGATGATGTTGAGCAGGCCGAAGATCACCGCGAGCCCGAGCGACAGCATCGCGTAGAACGCGCCGTTGATGAGCCCGATCAGCAGCTGGCCGAACAGCGCCTGCGTCGGAATGCCGAAGATTTCAGTCACTGGCGACGGTCGGGCGATCTGCGACTGAGCGGCGCCACGCACCGCTGGATCCGCGGCATGCGCCGCCGACGCCGGGAATGCCGGTATCACAGCCGAACGCGGCCCGGCACGACGGACGTCGCATGCGGGACCGAATAGCGTCATCTTGACCAGCGGGCAATCGCCGTCCTCGAGCGGCCGGAACGCCTGGTCGGCGGGAATCGTCGCGCGCATCTTGTAGTAGTCCCACGGGCCCTTCGATTCGGCGGGCTTCTTGACCTCGAAAAGGTAGGCCGGATGGATCTTGCGCCCGTCGGCGCGGATCGTGCCCTTGCCGAACAGCGGATCGTCGGTCGGCATCTCCTTCATCTTCGCGACGACCTTCGTGCCGTCGTCGCTCTTCAGCGCCTCGACCGCCTTCAGGTAATGCAGCACCGCCGAGTAGACGCCGGCGTGCACCATCGTCGGATAAATGCCCTTGTCTTGCGGCGCGAAGCGCTTCGCGAACGCGCGCGTCTGGTCGTTCATGGTCCCAGTAGAACGTCTCGGTGAAGATCAGGCCCTGCGCGGTCTGCAGCCCGAGCGCGTGGATGTCGGTGAGGAACACGAGCAGGCCGGCGAGGTTCTGGCCGCCCTTGACGATGCCGAACTCGGCCGCCTGCTTGATCGAGTTCGTCGTGTCGCCGCCGGCGTTGGCGAGGCCGATGATCTTCGCCTTCGACGCCTGCGCCTGCAGCAGGAACGAGCTGAAGTCCTGGGTGTTGAGCGGCACCTTGACGCTCGCCGAGCACCTTGCCGCCGCTCTTGGCCACGACCGCCGCGGTGTCGCGCTCGAGCGCGTGGCCGAACGCGTAGTCGGCGGTGATGAAGAACCACGTGTCGCCGCCGGTCTTGACGATCGCGCTGCCCGTGCCGTTGGCGAGCATCCACGTGTCGTAGGTCCAGTGCATCGTGTTCGGCGAGCACGCCTTGCCGGTGAGGTCGGAGGACGCCGCCCCGGAAACGAGGAACGCCTTGCCCTTGTCCTTCGTGATCTGGTTGACCGCGAGCGCGACGCCCGAGTTCGGCACGTCGACGATCACGTCCACCTTGTCGACGTCGTACCACTGGCGCGCGATCGCCGAGCCGACGTCGGGCTTGTTCTGGTGGTCGGCCGAGACGATCTCGACCTTGTAGCCGCGCTTCTCGATGCCCGAATC
This sequence comes from uncultured beta proteobacterium, assembly GCA_963733985.1. Taxonomy (GTDB): domain Bacteria; phylum Pseudomonadota; class Gammaproteobacteria; order Burkholderiales; family Casimicrobiaceae; genus CAIWHR01. Next base: position 50,024 of record CAVTFF010000002.1, read on the forward strand.
CTCGACCGCCAGCTTGGCCGCCGCGACCGACCCGGCGCCGGCGAGGTCGGTGTACAGGCTCGACATGTCGGACAGCACGCCGATCTTGATCATGCCGTCCGAGACCTGCGCCTGCGCGCGCGCCTGCCGAAAGCGCCGCCGCAACCGCGAGACCGACGAGCGCACGTTTGAATGCCTTCATGATTTCTCCTCTCCGTGGTAGATCGACGCGCGATACCTTGCGCGGGTTTTCATCCTCTGGACTTCAGACGCCCAGATAATCGTGCAGCTTGGCCATGTTCGCGTCGAGCTCCGCGTTTGCGATCATGTCGACGACGCGCCCGTGGTCCATGACGTAGTGCCGGTCCGCGACCGTTGCGGCAAACCGGAAGTTCTGTTCGACGAGCAGGATCGTGAAGCCCTGCGCCTTCAACTCGGCGATCGTGCGGCCGATCTGCTGGACGATCACCGGCGCCAGGCCCTCGGTCGGCTCGTCGAGCAGCAGGAGCCGCGCGCCGGTGCGCAGGATGCGGCCGATCGCGAGCATCTGCTGCTCGCCGCCGGAAAGCTTGGTGCCCTGGCTCTTCTGCCGCTCCTTCAGGTTGGGGAAGAGCTCGTAGATCTGCGCGATCGAGAGCCCGCCCTCGCGCACCATGCGGCGGCAGCAGCAGGTTCTCCTCGACGTTGAGGGTAGCGAAGATTCCGCGCTCCTCGGGGCACCACGCGAGCCCCAGCCGCGCGATCCGGTTCGAGGTGAGCCGGACGGTCTCCTTGCCGCCGAACGCGATCGAGCCCTCGCGCCGCGGCACCACGCCCATGATCGACTTGAGCGTGGTCGTCTTGCCTGCGCCGTTGCGCCCGAGCAGCGTGACGACTTCGCCGGCGGCAACGTCGAAGCTCACGCCGTGCAGAACGTGCGACTCGCCGTACCACGCGTGGAGGTCGCGCACCGCGAGGAGCGGCGCTCCCCCCGACGCCGCGGTGCCCTCCCGAGCAGGATTCGCGCGCTCGTCAGGCATGCGCGGTCCCGAGGTAGGCCTCGATCACGTCGGGATGCTTCGAGACCTGCGCATAGTCGCCCTCGGCCAGCACCTCGCCACGAGCGAGCACCGTGATGCGGTCGGAGAGCGTCGAAACGACCGAAAGGTTGTGCTCGACCATCAGCACCGTGCGATCGGCAGCGACGCGCTTGATCAATGCGGCGATCCGCTCGACGTCCTCGTGCGTCATGCCGGCGGTCGGCTCGTCGAGCAGCATCATCTCGGGCTCGAGCGCCAGCGTGGTGGCGATCTCGAGCGCACGCTTGCGCCCGTAGGCGAGCTCGCCGGCATGCGTTCCGGCGAATTCGGTGAGTCCGACCGCATCGATCAGCTCGCGCGCACGGTCGTCGTGCCGCGACAGCGCGCGGTCGGAACGCCAGAAGTCGAACGAATGCCCATGGTGCCGCTGCAGCGCGATTCGGACATTTTCGAGCACCGTCAGGTTCGGGAACACCGCCGAGATCTGGAACGAGCGTACGAGTCCCTTGCGCGCGATCGCCGCCGGCCGCGCGCCGGTGATCTCCTCGCCCTTGTAGAAGATGTGGCCGCGCGTCGGGGTAAGGAAATGCGTGAGCAGATTGAAGCACGTGGTCTTGCCCGCGCCGTTGGGGCCGATCAGCGCGTGGATCGTCCCGCGGCGAATGGTGAGGCTCACGTCCTTGACGGCGACGAAGCCTTTGAATTCCTTCGTGAGCGCGCGTGTTTCGAGAATCGTGTCGTCCGCCATCAGGGAACCTCTGAACAAGTCGCGCGCGACTGCGACGGAGGCTTTTCGGGATGGGATGCGCGAAGCGAGACGCAGCGAAGGGTGGGCCCCTTCGCAAGCCGAGCGACAAAGCAGACCGCCCGAAAAGCCCCGTCCCCTCGGGCTGCTGCCAAATGCGGCGCCTGCTTCGCCGCGCTCCTCGGCTTCGTAGTGTCGACTACGACCTTCGTCGCGCGTCTCGCATTCATCCGCATTTGGCCCTGCAGCGCAATCGCGTGGGACTTGTTTAGAGGTTCCATACGCGCCGGCGCGCCCGGCGCCAAGCCCCCTCTCAAGCCATGGACGGCCATTATGCGAAACGCCCGCACGGATAGCAACCGGGATACCTTGCTGCGACGCGCGATTCCCCGCGGGCGTAAGCGTCGGCCGCAAGACCATGTGCCGCCGCTGCACAGCTCAGTATTCGATGCGGGCGAAGTAGGTCTTCCGCGAGGCCTCCCGCGCCTCGCCGAGCGTTCGGATCCCGCGTTCGGCCAGCAAGGGAATCATGCGCAGGAAGACCTCGCCCGTCATGATCGCGTCACCGAGCGCCGTATGACGGCCGATCGGATTGATTCCCATCCGCGCCGCGATCGCTTCGAGATTGTGCCCATCGGCATCGGGCTCCAGCACGGCGGACAGCAGCAGCGTGTCGAGGACAGGCTGGGTGAAGCGTACCCCCGTCGCCCCTTCCTTGAGAACCAGGAAGCGCATGTCGAAGGCCGCGTTGTGGGCTACGAGCACCGTGTCCTCGCAGAACTGGCCGAACGCCGGCAGCACCTTTTCGATCCGGGGCTGTTCGCGGAGCATCGACGTTTCGATCCCGGTGATTCGCGCGGCCTCCGCGCTCATGCCCCGGCCCGGGTCGATCAGCTGCTCGAACACCTCGTGCTCGAGCAGGCGCCCGTTCACGATCCGCACGGCGCCGATCGAAACAATCTCGTCGCCCTCCGACGGCCGCAGGCCCGTCGTTTCCGTATCGAACACCGTATAGCTCAACGCGGAGAGGAGCCGGTTGTCCTGCTCCCGCGTCTGTCCCGGCTGGTGGAATAGGTCGAAATCGTAGAACTCGGGACGGCTCTCACTCGCGGCCGGCGCGTTCCACGCGGCCTCGGCTGGATTGGTCATTGGAATGGCGATGCGGAAGAATTCGCGGTGCGACGGCTTGTGGATCTGGTACCAGATTTCCGCGTTGTGGCGTTCGACGATCTGCTTCAGCGTCAAGCGGGCACGCTTCCCCACCCAGCTCCATCGAATCAGTCTGCCACGACATCGTCGTTTCCGAACCCAGCGGGGCCCCGGTCCAGATGAGGTCCAGGTGCGCGAGCGCTCCGGCAGGCTCGAGCGCAAAGCGAACCTCCCGGATGCCGAACTCCTCGCGCAGTCGGCTTGCGAGGTAGGTCATGCCCTGCAGCAGCGAATAGCTGTCGACGTTGAGCCAGATCGATTCGTCGACGGTTTCGAGCTTCGTCGGGAGTCCCGAGCTTCGACTCGATGCGCCGCCGCGCCGCAGCGATCAGGTCGGCCCCGCGCATGTCCTCCAGCGGCCACTCGGTGCGCAGCGAATCGGCGAACTCGCCGACGGTTTGGTCGAGCTTTGCGGAAAGGCGTCTCGCTTCGTCGCCGATGATGCCGATGAAACGGCTCTGCGCGTCCTTGCCCATCTCGGGAAATGCGGCGATCGTCTCGACCGCGGCGCGGACGCTGCCGAGCGACGCCCGCGTTCCCTGCGTCAGGGTCTGCAACAGAAGGTCGCGTCGGTTGCCGGTCTCGATGCGCCGCGTGATGTCCTCGAGGACCAGCACGAAGCCGGTGAACGCTCCGGTCGCGCCGTCCCGCGCCGAGTCTCGGGCCGACGCCTGTACCGGCGCCATCTGCACGCGTACGAGCTGCCCGGCCGGCGCCGTTGCGACGAAGTTTGCCACCGGCCGTGTCGAGTCCTTGCGCTCGCGCTCCGAGATGCTTTCCAGCGCGTGGATGATGAGGTTGCGGTCGAAGATCGCAAATATCGAACGTCCCAGCCCGACCGGGCTGTGGCCGCGTCCGGCGCCGGATTGACCATCGAGCGGCTTGCGCAGCAGCTGCATCGCGCGGGCGTTGTAGAGCAGGATCCGCCCTTCGACATTGCACACGACGACGCTCTGGGCGAGTTCCGACATCAGCGCCGCAAGGCGGTTCTTCTCTTCTTCAATGCGTGCGTTCGCCTCGCGGATCCGGCGATCGACGTCCTGCTGGAGCGCTTCGCGCGCCTGCGCGAAGTCGTTGACGCCGCCGGCAAGCCGCCTTATTTCCTTCGAGCCGCGCGGCCGCGCGCGGTGCGCGGGATTCGCCACCAACATGATGCGCACGTCCTCCGCGAGCTTGCGCGGCGCCGCAACGTAGAGACGGAACAGCGCCCGCAGAACGAACGCGAGCGGAGCGATGAGGAGCAGCGAGACCACGATGAGATGCGGCGCCCGGTCGCCCAGGATCCGGAGCAGCGCCGAACGATCCAGTTCACTGACGTCCGCTCCGACCAGCAGCACCGCGGCGACGATCGCCGCCAGCACGAGGCCCCACGCGGCGAGGAGCGCCAGGCCGATTCGGATCCGATCGGACATGTCTATTCGCCCAACATGCCTTGCACCTTGTCGATCAGGTCCTTCGTCGAGAACGGCTTGGTCATGTAGGCGTCGGCGCCGACGGCCAGGCCTTTGGTCACTTCGACGTCACGCCCCTTCGCGGAGAGCATGATGATCTTGATGTCCTGCCACGCGGGATTCTCCCGCACCCTTTGGCACAGGTCGTAGCCGCTCATGCGCGGCATCATCACGTCGAGCAAGATCAGGTCAGGCTGGAACTCGGCTACGGCCGCCAGCGCGCTCTCGCCGTCGTTGACGACCTTGACCGCATGGCCCTTCTGCTTCATGAGGAATTCGAGCGAGACCACGATGTTGGGCTCGTCGTCGACGATCAGTATCTTCTTCCCCATCGCTCCTCCTGTGACATTCCCGCCTCTCACCCACTGCGCCCGCCCGCGACGGCTATTGCCCCCGCTTCTCCGTGCGTCGCGACCGGCAACTCGAACACGAACGTAGCGCCCGCGCCCGGCTCGCTCTCAACCCAGAGCCGTCCGCCCAGATGCTCGATGATCTGCCGGCTGATCGGCAACCCCAGACCCGTGCCATGCGGTTTCTCGGTCAACGTGTCGCCGGCCTGGCGGAACTTCTCGAAGATGATCCGCTGATCCTCGCGCCGGATCCCGGGCCCGTTGTCCGCGACGGCGACGCGAAGGTACGCGCCGCGCGAGCGCAATTCGACGTGCACACGGCCCTCGCCGGCCTTGACGAACTTGGCAGCGTTGGACAGCAGATTGATGAGCACCTGCACCAGCCGGTCGCGGTCGCCGTTGACCTTTGGCACATGATCGGGGAGCCGCGCATCAAGCACGACGTCGCGCGCACGGAACAGTTGCTGCGTCGCCTCCAGCGAGTCCGCGACGACGGCCTTGAGATCCACTTGCGACACCTGCCACTCGGCGCGGCCCGATTCGAGCTTCGCCAGATCGAGCACCTGGTTGATGAGTCGAGTCAGGCGCTCGCTTTCCTGGAGGACGATCGCCAGGAACTTCTGCCGCTCGCTGGCGTCGAGCGCCGGGTTGTCGTGGAGAATCTCGGCAAAGGCGCGAATCGACGTCAGCGGCGTGCGCAGCTCGTGGGTGACCGTCGAGATGAAGTCGTCCTTGAGGCGATCGAGCTCCTTTAGCCGTTCGTTGGCGGCACGGAGCTCGTTCGTCGCAGCGACGAGCTCCTCCGATTTTCGCGTGAGCTCGTGGCTATAGGCGATGACCTGCGAGGCCTCGTCGATCATTGATCGCACCTCGTCGGCGGACAAGGCGTCCTCGCGGACCGTGGAGGCAACCATGATCCGCGCCGATGCGCCGCCGATGGCGCCCGCGAGCGCCGTTTCGGCGAATTGCACGAGCCCGGCGTCGGCGGGGACTACGGCGGGAGACTCGACACCGCGCCGCGTCGCGTACTCGACGAGCGCCGCCTCGGCCCGCTCGGAGCCCAGGAACCGCGCGAGCAGCGCCCTGAGGTCCGGCAACGAGGCCGTTCCCTTCCAGAGATGGTCGTCGGCACCCTCGCCCGCACGCCGGAATACGTCGACAAAGCGCGCAGCCTGCGCCTGCTCGGCCACGTTCTGACCGGTCAGCACCGACACGACGACGTAGACGCCGACATTCGCGAGCATGCTCCACAGCATCGCATGCGTGATGTCGTTCAGTCCCGCGAGCCCGAACAGCGCGTAAGGCTTGAGCAACGCGATGCCAAGCGGCCCGTCCTCCAGGAAGCCGATCGGCAGCCACCCCGATTTGGCGAAGGACGGCAGCAACAGCGTGTACAGCCACACGACGAAGCCGGCCGAGAGACCGGCGAGCGCGCCGGCCCGCGTTGCCCTCTTCCAGTAGATGCCGCCGATGGTGGCCGGTGCGAACTGCGCGACCGCGGCAAACGAGATGAGGCCGATCGCCACCAGCGCGTAGGCTTCTCCGGCCAGGCGGAAATAGAGATACCCGAGGAGCACGACGCCGACGATCGCGCTGCGGCGGATGCCGAGCAGAAGGCCGGTGAGGTTCTGCCGCTCGGCGAGCCGCATCCACTTCATGCGCAGCAGCACGGGCATCACCAGATCGTTGCACACCATCGTAGAGAGCGCGATCGTCTCCACGATCACCATCCCCGTGGCAGCGGACAGGCCGCCTATGAAGACCAGCAGGGCGAGCGCTTCGTGCCGCTCGATCATCGGCAGCGTGAGCACGAACGTGTCCGGGTCGACCCCGGCCGCAGGAAAATGCATGACCCCGCCGAATGCCACCGGCACGACGAACAGGTTCATCGCCAGCATGTACAGCGGGAACAGCCAGATCGCCTTGGCGATGTGGTTCTCGTTGACGTTCTCGACGACCGCGACCTGGAACTGGCGGGGCAGGAACATGATGGCGAGCATCGACAGCAGTGTGAGCCAGGCCCAGTTGGCGTAGCTCCCCGCGGCGCCGCCCAGCGGCGCGAACAGCGGGGCGAGCTTCGCGTGCGAGGCGGCGCGCTGGAAGATGTCGGCGAGGCCGTTGTAGATCCCGTAGGTGACGAACACCCCCACGGCGAGGAAGGACACGAGCTTGACGATCGACTCGAATGCGATTGCCGCCACCATCCCCTCGTGCCGCTCGGAGGCATCGAGATGCCGTGTCCCGAACAGGATCGCGAAGGTCGCGAGGAGCAGCGCCATCCAGAATGCCGTGTCCGCATGCACCGCCGCAGGCTCCCGCTGCACCGGCATGACGACATCGGGATACTGGGCGAGGATCGTGTAGCTTTGCGAAATCGCCTTGAGCTGCAGCGCGATGTAAGGGACGACGCCGATCACGGCGATGATCGTCACGAGCCCCGCCAGCAGCGCGCTCTTGCCGTAACGCGACGATACGAAGTCGGCGAGCGACGTGATCCGGTTCGTCTTGCTGATGCGGACGATCTTGCGAATCACGAGCCACCACAGCGCCATCATCAGCGTGGGTCCGACGTAGATCGGCAGGAAGCCGACGCCGTCGCCCGCCGCGCGGCCCACGCTCCCATAGAACGTCCACGCCGTCGCGTAAACGCCCAGCGACAGTGAGTAGATGTAGGGATTGGCGATGATCGAGCGGCCACGATCCGCGCGCTGGTCGCCGTAGTAGGCAATGGCGAACAGCACGCCGAGATAGGCGATCGCGACGGGGATGATCACCCAGCTGTGAAGCATCGCCGTCAGCCGCGATTCCGACGCTGTGGCCGGGGCCGTTTCACGCTGGCGGAAAACCCACGCGCTAGCGTGAACGCTCGACGACCAGCGCGGCGAGGCCGATCAGCACCGCCCACGCGCCGAAGATGTAGAGGTACAGCACCGGGATGCCCGCGACATTCGCCGTCCGGTTGAACAACGCCAGCAGCGGATAGTTGAACAGCAGCACGCCGAGCAGGAAGACGACGATCAGTCGCTGGCTCTTGATCGCGGATCGAAACATCGGTCGCCTCCTCGCGCCGGATGCCGCGTCCCATTGTTGGGCGCCGCTCCATATTAGGGCCTGTTCGCGCCGATAGCGAGCTTCATTCCACCGGGGCGACCGCGGCTAGGAGCCTGTCGGGCTTGCAGTCGCGCATGCGACGGCGGCGAGTTGGGCGCAGTTCAAGGCCCGAAGCCCGAAGGCATACCGGGAGTATGACGAGGGCGAGAACGCAGAAATGCGCCCAAATCGCCCCGTCCCTCCGGGTTGCTGCCAAAAAGCGCGTCTGCGTCGTTACAAGGCTTGCAAATATTCCCGATATTCCCGATATTCGCTGCGCCTCGCGCCTAGCATCCATCGCTTTTTTGGCCCAGCAACGCATACGTGAGAGCAAGCCCGACAGGCTCCTAGAGCCGGTAGGTCAACCGCAGTCGCTCCTGGAGCTGCTTCGCCTGGCGAAAGGCTTCCTTCAGCATCAGCTGGTCGATTTCGTGCAGCGCGCTCGGATCGAGGCGGTTGGGATTGCCCTGAACGGTCGGCTGGTCCTGCTGGCGCAGCCGCAGCAGCTGCAGGAACTGGAAGGCCTCGACCGTCGCGTCGACGTGCCGTCGTGCGACCTGCAGACGCTCGCCCGCGTGCCGCAGCCGCGCGGCGGTGCCGGTGTCGGCGATACCGAGCGAAAGGGCGAAGATCCGCGCACAGTCGACGAAGAGTCGCGTGCCCCGCGTCTTGAGGTCGAGGGTTCCCTTGACGCCGGCCTCGTCGTCGACCGCGAAGGTTCGGATCAGGCCCAGCGGCGGCTCGACGTCGAGCGCGTTCTGCACCATGAAGCGCAAGAACATCGGGCTCGCTTGCGTATGGCCGAACAGCCAGGTGCGAAGCGCATCGCATAGCGTCGTGTCGCCGTAGAGCGGTCGAAAATCGAAGACGATGTTGGCGTTGAGGAGCGCCTGGGGCGTCGGCTCGAGAATCCAGCCGAGGAACTTGTCCTTCCATTCGTCCATCGAACGGCAAAGATCCGGGTTGCCCGCCATCACGTTGCCCAAGCACAGCGGGAACCCCAGCGCGTCGAGGCCCGCGTTGACGTCGTGCGCGAATGCTATCAATCGCTCGCGAATGCGCGCCGCATCGGCCGCTCCGCCGGCGGCGAACAGCAGCGCGTTGTCCTGGTCCGTCGCGAAGGTCTGCTCACCTCGGCCCTCGCTGCCGAGCGCGAGCCAGCACCAGTCGATGCCGGCCAGATCGTGGCGCTGCAGCGAAAGCTCAATCGCGCGGCGCGACAGCGCGTCGTTGAGCGCAGTGATCGTGCGCGTCAGCACCTCTGCGCCGACGCCCTGCGCAAGCAGGTTCTGGCTCAGGCGGCGGATGTCCTCGCCCGCGCGCTGCAGCGCCGCGATCGTCCCGGCCTCATGCAGCTGCTCGTTTACCTGCCGCAACGACACTCGCTGCAGCGCGAAGAGGTCGCGCTCGTTGATCACGCCGCACAACCGGCCGTTGTCGACGACGGCGATCTGCCGGATGCCGCGCTCGGCCATCACGTGCATCGCTTCCGAGGCGGTCGCCGACGCGGGCAGCGTGACCAGCGGCGCCGTCATCACCTCGGCGAGCGGAGCGTCGAGCAGGCGCCCGGGAAGGACGACGCGCCGCAGCAGGTCGACGAGGGTGAATATCCCGACGGGCGCCTCGTCGGGATCGAGGGCGATGATGGTCCGCACCCTGGCGTCGGCCATTCTCTGCGCCGCTTCGCGCAGCGTGACCGCCGCCGGGCAGGCAACCGGGGGATGGCGCACCAGTTCCGCCAACGTCCGCGTCAGCAGCTGCTGTTCGGCGGCCCGCTGGCTGTACTGCCCGTACAGGCTCTCGAGCGACTGCTTGAGCGTCTCCGTGATCGCTTGCGTGCAGTAGCGCTCGAACTCCGGAGACGCCTGTCGCAGCTTGAGAAAGTCCTCACGCGCGAGCAGGTAGCAGTGCGTATCCTTGAGCGCCGAAAATACCTTGGTCGTCGTCCCCCCGGCCGAAAGCGCGCCCACCGGGAACAGCTCGCCCGGGCCAAGCGTGCGGTCCGGATCGGCCTGCGCGTTATTGGGCCGGCTGCCGACGAGCCCGCGCTGCACGATGTGGAGATGGGTGACCGGCCCCGTGTGCGCCGCGACGATCGTCGCGTCCTTTGCAAAATGCGTGTGCAGGAGCCGCGGCACCAGGAACGCCATCGCGGCATCACTCATCCGGCTGAACGGTGCGTAGTGACGGAGGAACTCCGTCGTTGCCTCAGTGGTGGGAGAGCGAACAGGCATCGAACGTTAACGCGGCGTCGACCGCGATCGCTCGCCGGGCGCCTGTTGGCCTCGCTGCAACGTGCGCGCGAAAATGAGCCCCTAGCCTAAGCAATCGGCGCACCCCGTGCAAGCAAGACGCCCGCGCGGGCGCGGTGCCCGCGGCGTCGGCAGTGAAAATGCACCGAGCCGCGCGATGCGGGGCGGGCCTTCCACCCTGCCGAACGCAAAAAAAGGCCGCCGGGGGCGCCGGCGGCCGGATGTCAGAAACCAAGGGCGTCGCCCTCAGTGGGCGGTCGCAACTTCGGCACCAAGGCCGGTTTCGGAGCGGATCATCTGTGCTTCGAATGCCGCGCGCTCCTTGTTCGCGCTGGCGCTCCTGTCGGTCACCGACGCAAGGTAGGCGACGATCAGGACCGCGGGCAGGACGACGAAGGTCGGGAAGTCGTACGGGAAAATGGCCGGCCCCATGTCGAGCACCTTGGTCCACACCGTCGGTCCGATGATCAACAACCCGATCGACCCTAAGATCCCGGTATAGCCGCCGAGGACTGCCCCGCGGGTGGTGAGCCCGCGCCAGAACACGGCCAGGACCAGAATGGGAAAGTTGGCGCAGGCGGCGATCGAGAACGTCAACGCGACGATATACGCGACGTTCTGCTTCTCGAACGCGATGCCCAGGATCACGGCGAGTATCCCGAGTCCGACGACGCACAGCTTCGAAACCCATACCTCCTGGGCTTCCGTCGACTTGCCCTTCATGATCACGTTCGCGTAAATGTCGTGCGACAGCGCCGAAGCGCCGGCGAGCGTGAGTCCGGACACCACCGCCAGAATCGTGGCGAAGGCGACCGCGGCGATGAAGCCGAGGAAGAAGTCGCCGCCGAGCGAGTGCGACAGATAGACCGCCGGCATGCTGCTGCCGCCCTTGAGGTCAAGGACGCTCTTGGTGACGTTGACGACGTACTCCGGATTGTTGGCGACGAGAACGATGGCGCCGAAACCGATGATGAACGTCAGGATGTAGAAGTAGCCGATGAAGCACGTGCCGTAGAGCACCGACTTGCGTGCCGCCTTGGCGTCTCCGACGGTAAAGAAGCGCATCAGGATGTGCGGCAGACCGGCGGTCCCGAACATCAGCGTCAGGCCGAGCGAGATCGACTCGATCGGATTGGATTTCGCCCCGATCGGCACCACGGACTTCATGATTTCCAGGTGCTTCGGATGGAGGTCGACCGCGTCGGAGAAGAGCTTGTTGAAACTCCAGCCTTCGTGCGCCATGACCCCGATCGCCATCAGCGTGGCACCGCCAAGCAGCAGGCCGGCCTTGATGATCTGCACCCACGTGGTGGCTTTCATGCCGCCAAAGGTCACGTAGATGATGATCAGCGCTCCGATGATGACGATGGACACCCGGTAGGAGATCTGCGGCACCAGCGTGTGCAGCAGCTGTCCTGCTCCGACCGCCTGCCCGATCAGGTACCAGATCACGACGATGAGCGAGCCGATGGCGGCCATGGTCCGGACCGGACCCTGCTGCAGCCGGAACGAGGCGACGTCCGCGTAGGTGAACTTGCCCAGGTTGCGCAGCCGCTCCGCGATCAGGAACAGAATGACCGGCCAGCCGACCAGCCAGCCCACCGAGAAGATGAGGCCGTAGAAACCATTGAAGTAGACCAGCGCGGCAATGCCCAGAAACGACGCCGCCGACATATAGTCGCCGGCGATGGCCATCCCGTTCTGGAGGCCCGTGATGCCACGACCTGCGGCATAGAAATCGGTCGCGGTCTTGGTCCGCATCGCCGCCCAGTACGTGATGACCAGGGTGATGGCGACGAAAATGAGGAACATCACGACCGCGTGCCAATTGACCGGCACCGCCGCGGGCGGAGCGGCCGGGGCGGCCACATCAGCGGCGCGGGCGAACTCCGCAGCAAGCAGCGCGGCCGAAGCCACCAGGGCGGCGAGAACAGTCTTGAGCTTTCTCATTTGGTCGCCTCCGTGATGATTTCGTGAATGAGGGGGTCGAAGGTGTTGTTGGCGCGGTACACGTAAATGCCCGTCAACACGACCGACGCCACGATCACCCCGACGCCGACCAGCATGCCGACCGGAATCACGCTCGTGGCCGATATGGGCTGCGTGAGGAAGGCCGGCGCGAAGGCGACCAGGAGGATGAAGCCGAAATAGATCACCAGCACCAGGACCGTCAGAGTCCAGGCGAGGGTGTCCCGCTCTTTGATCAATCGGTGATATTTCGGATTGCTCTGGATCTTGCTCGCTGACAGTTCAGACACGGGATCCTCCTCTTTTCAACGGCTGGCACACTGATTCGGCAGCCTTCGCCGGCTGCCGATCCGCTTTTGCTGTTTGACCCCCTCTTGCTCCTCGTTCTTCTCTCGACTCGCGACATGCAAGACAGATCAGATGTTCGAATCGCGGTTGCCGACAAGCACAATTCCGCGCCGGCCGGATCACCGTGAAACCGCAACCGGCATTGGCGCATTCCTCCGGCCCTCGGTCGTTGACCTAGATCAACGGGGCCATGATGGAGGGAGAAGGCGTCTTTGGCAACTCGGGTTGCAAACATGCCGGACTGTCGCCAGCCCGACAGTTGCCGCCATTCAGCTTGGCTACGCGCCTGCCTTCCTGCACGCAGTCCACGTTCCCGCCCGGTCGGCGAGATGCGCATCCCGCCTACAGTTCCCAGCGCGGCTTGCGCTTCTCGACGAATGCCGCCGACGCCTTCCTGCGCCGCGTCGCGCCAGCATGCTTCGCGTGATCTCGGCACTGGCGTCGGCGTAGGCGTCCTCGAGCTTGCGCTCCAACTGCCTGTAGAAGAACCGCTTGCCGGCCGCGATCACCGCGCGCGGCTTGTCCATCATCTGCCGGGCCAGCGCATCGACTTCGGCGTCGAGCCGGTCTGCCGGCGCGACCCGATTCACGAGCCCCCAGTCGAGCGCCGTCGCAGCATCGATGAACGCGCCGGTCATCAGCATCTCGAAGGCGCGCTTCTGCGAGACGTTGCGCGACACCGGCACGCCGGGCGTCGCGCAGAACAGTCCGAAATTGATTCCCGACGTCGCGAACCGCGCCCCTTCTTCGGCGACCGCGAGGTCGCAGGCGGCGACGATCTGGCAGCCGGCCGCCGTCGCGATGCCGTGGACCCTCGCGATCGCCGGCTGCGGAATCCGCTGCAGCGTCAGCATGACGTCGCAGCAGCGCCGGAACAGGTCGCCGACGAACGCCTCGTTCGAGTTGGCGAGCATCTCCTTCAAGTCGTGGCCCGGGCAGAACGCGCGGCCGGCGCCGGCGACCACGACGATCCGGACGGAGGCATCGTCGGCAATCGCATCGAGCACTGCCTGAAACTCCGTCAGCATCGCGCCGTTGATCGCATTGAACTGCGCCGGGCGGTTGAGCGTGATCGTGGCGACGCCACCCTGATCCTCACGCAGGACCAGGGGCGAAACCGCGGATTCGAGGGGAACATTCACAGCAGTCTCCTGGGGACTGTTCATTCGATCGCGCTCGAGGACTTGGCTTTTTCGCGCAGCATGAATTTCTGGATCTTGCCCGTCGAGGTCTTGGGCAGGTCGCCGAACAGGACCTTCTTCGGCGCCTTGAACCGCGCGAGATGCTCGCTGACAATGCGCGATCAGCTCGGCCTCCGTCGTCGTCGCGCCCGGCTTCAATTCGACGAACGCGCAGGGCGTCTCGCCCCACTTCGGGTCGGGCTGCGCGACGACGGCGGCCGCGAGCACCGCCGGATGCCGGTACAGCGTGTCCTCGACTTCGAGCGAGCTGATGTTCTCGCCGCCCGAGATGATGATGTCCTTGCTGCGGTCCTTGATCTTCACGTAGCCGTCCGGCTGCATCACCGCCAGGTCGCCCGAGTGGAACCAGCCGCCCACGAACGCTTCCTCGGTCGCCTTCGGATTCTTGAGATAGCCCTTCATCGTGATGTTGCCGCGGAACATGATCTCGCCCATCGTCTCGCCGTCCCAGGGCACCGGCGCCATCGTGTCGGGATCCATCACCGTCATGCCCTCCTCGACCGTGTAGCGGACGCCCTGGCGGCCGTTGCGCTCGGTCCGCGCGCCGATGTCGAGCGCATCCCATTCGGCATGCTTCGCGCACACCGCCGCGGGACCGTAGGTCTCGGTGAGACCGTAGACGTGCGTGATGTCGAAGCCCATCCGCTCCATCCCCTCGATCACCGCCGCCGGCGGGGCGGCGCCGGCGACAAGACAGTGGACGACGTGGTCGATGCCGGCTTTCTGCTCTGCGGGCGCGTTGATCAGCATCAGGTGGACGATCGGCGCACCACAGTAATGCGTGACCTTGTGCATCCGGATCGCGTCGAGAATCAGTTTCGCATCGACCTTGCGCAGGCAGACGTTGACGCCGGCGTTCGCCGCCATCGTCCACGGGAAGCACCAGCCGTTGCAGTGGAACATCGGCAGCGTCCACAGATAGACGGCGTGCCGCGGCATCCCCCAGTCGATGATGTTGGACAGCGCGTTCAGGTAGGCGCCGCGGTGGTGGTAGACGACGCCTTTCGGATTGCCCGTCGTGCCGGACGTGTAGTTGAGCGAGATCGCGTTCCATTCGTCGGCGGGATGCGACCATTGGAAATCCGCGTCGCCCGCGGCGATGAACGTCTCGTAGTCGCTCTTGCCCAGCCGCGTGCCGCCCGGTCCCAGCGGATCGTCGATGTCGACGACGAGCGGCTTCGTCGCACACAACGCGAGCGCCTTTTCGACCGTCGGCGCGAACTCGGTGTCGGTGATGAGCACCTTGGCCCCGCCATGCTGCAGCATGAACGCGATCGCCTCCGCATCGAGCCGCGTATTGAGCGTGTTGAGCACGCCGCCGGTCATCGGCACGCCGAAGTGCGCCTCGAACATCTCCGGGGTATTGGCGGCCATCAGCGCGACCGTGTCGCCGCGCCCGACGCCGGCGCTGACGAGCGCCGAGGCGAGGCGCCGGCAGCGCGCGTAGCTCTCCGCCCACGTGTAGCGCCGATCGCCGTGGACCACGGCGAGATGCCGCGGATACGTGTAGGCGCTCCGCGCGATGAGCGAGAGCGGCGTCAGCGGCGTGTAATTGGCGGCGTTGCGGTCGAGGTCGCGTTCGAACGGATCCGGACTGGACATGGCGGCGATGCGTCGTGACGTGGAGGCGGAACCCGAATGATACGTCCGTGCGATGCGCGCTGCTTGCCGCATCCGGCCGCATCTCGTATGCTGCCCCGCGACGGCGGCGGCGGACGCCATTTTGCGCGATAAATCATGGGGCACCGACTTTCGAGAATCGTCACCAAAACCGGCGACGACGGTACGACCGGGCTCGGCGACGGCGCGCGCGTTGGGAAGGACTCCGCGCGAATCGCCGCCATCGGCGATGTCGACGAGCTCAACTCGGCGCTGGGCGTGCTGCTCGCCGAGGAGCTGCCCGCGAGCGTCCGCGATACGCTGGTCGTTGCCCAACACGATCTCTTCGACCTCGGCGGCGAGCTGTCGATCCCGGGATACACGGCGGTGACCGACGCGCACGTCCGACGGCTCGAGGCGGCAGTGACGCGCTTCAACGAGGGCCTCGCGCCGCTCAAGGAATTCATCCTGCCCGGAGGCGCTCGGTCGGCGGCGCTGGCACACGCCGCGCGAACGATTTGCCGCCGCGCCGAACGGACGGTCGTCCATCTCGCGGCGGAGGGCGTTGTGAACGACCCGGCACGCCGCTATCTGAATCGCCTCTCGGATCTGCTGTTCGTCCTGGCCCGCGTGCTCAATCACGCGGCAGGCCGAGGCGACGTGCTCTGGCAAAAGGATCGGAGCCGCGGCGCCTGAAGGCGCACGCCGGCTTCGCCTGCCGTGGTCGAGTCGACCGTCTCCCCCAGGAACGCCGATCTTGCCTCGCTCCTCGCGCGCACGGCACTCGCCGACCAGGCGGCGTTCGCGGAACTCTACCGGCAGACCTCGTCGCATCTGTACGCCGTCGCCCTGCGTATCTTGAGGGAGCCGGCCACGGCCGAGGAGACGTTGCAGGAGGCGTTCGTCAGCGTATGGCATCACGCGGAGAGCTACTCGCCCGCAAAGAGCCAGCCCCAGACCTGGCTTGCGAGCATCGTCCGCAACCGCTGCCTCGACCGGTTGCGCCGGCGCGAGCCCGACACCGTGACCCTGACGCGCGACGACGACGATAATCCCGACATCGACGTTCCCGCCGAGGGCCGAACGCCCGTCGGGATGCTGCTCGCGGCTGCGGAGGCGCAATCGGTGCGCGAATGCGTCGACGCGCTGGAAGGCCCCCAAAAACAGGCGATTGCCATGGCGTTCTACCAGGGCCTGACCCACGCCCAGGTCGCGCTCCATCTGCGGCAGCCGCTCGGAACGGTCAAATCCTGGGTCCGCCGCGGGCTCGCGCGCCTCAAGGAATGCCTCGACCGCGCAGGATTCGTGCCTTGAAGCGCTGCCCATGAATCTCTCCCGACCCGATCGCGCCGCGCGCCTCGATGCGCTCGCCGCCCAATACGCGCTCGGGACGTTGTCGCCGCCTGCGCGACGACGGCTCGCCGGCGTCGCGCAGCATGATCCGACAGTCGCGGCTGCCGTCAGGGCCTGGGAATGGCGGCTTGCGGCGCTGTCGGAAGGGGTGCCGGGCGTCACGCCATCGCCGCGCGTCTGGGAAGGGATCAGGACACGACTCGGACTGGACGCGCCGATCCCGCCGGCGACATCGATTCCGCCACAGGGCGCCCCATGGTGGGCGAGCCTGTCGCTGTGGCGGGGGCTCGCCTTTGCCGGCTTTGCGCTCGCGTTCGCGTTGGGCGTGACGCTGCTTGCGCCGCGCAGCGAACGGTCGCAGGAAATGATTGTCGCCGTCCTCGCCGGACCCGATGCAAAGCCCGTTCTGCTGGCGTCAGCGGATCGCGGCGGTCGCTACTTGACTGTCAAAGCGCTCGCGCCCGTTTCGGTTGCGGCCGACCGCGCGTTGGAGCTCTGGGCGCTGCCCGAGGGGAAGGATCCGTTGTCGCTGGGCGTGATACCCGCGGCCGGCATCACGCGCGTCGCGCTCGGCGCGCCCGCGGGAATCGCCTTCCAGAGCGTTCCGGCGCTTGCGGTGAGCCTCGAGCCCGCCGGCGGCTCGCCGACCGGCAAGCCCACCGGGCCGGTGCTCTACTCGGGCGGAGTGCAGCAGCTCTACTGACGGATTTCCTCTCGCCCCCAAAAAGGGAAGGGCCGGACGCGGACGTCCGGCCCTTCCGCGGTTGCACGTCAAGGGAGCAACGCGAACCGCTGGGGGTCTAGCCTGTTACGCGTTGCGGCCGTGGATCGTCGAGGGGCATTGCCATTCGACCATCGTGCTGCCGGAGGTCGGCGCCAAGCGGGTTTCGCCGGGGAGCGCCCGAGCAGCCCGCGTCGGATGCCTCGTCGGTAGCACGCTGGGTGTCTCGGCCCCGGTCTTGTGCTCGCGCAGCAGGACCACTTCGATGACCGCCGGGCTGATCGCCACTTCGGTCACATGGGCGTCCGCACTCCGGGCAGCGAGCTCAATCGGCGCTTGGCCGGGCGCGAGGTATGCCGGGACGACGATGGCGACGCTCACTGTCAGGGCGGCCAGGGCAACAGCAGCAACGGCAAAAACGGGGCGGAAGAACGAGGATTCGGTGCGGTACGCTTTCATGGTCTGCTCCTGGTTCATTTTTGTGGCTCGGGCGTTGGATGCGGCAAGTTGGGCTTCCGGATTCAGGTTCCTCGGCCGGCGCATTCGCGTGCCGTCGTCAGGTCGAATCCTAGGCAGCCGCGGTGACGCCCTCAAGAAGCAAGCGACGAAGCGCCTGAATTGCGGGCCGAAGGCGGCGGAACGGCGATGAAGCGCACGCGCTTGCGGGCGCCGGCCTCGAAACTAGGGGGCCCTGCGCACGACCTGGTCGATGGCGCCGAACACCGAGGCGCCGTCGGTCCCGACCATCTCGATACGCACCCGGTCGCCGAAGCGCATGAATGGCGTGGTTGCCGCGCCTTTCTGGATTGTCTCGACCATCCGCTGCTCGGCGATGCACGAATAGCCGATACCGCCCGCCGCCGCCGGCCGGCCCGGGCCGCCGGACTCCGTGTTCGATACGGTGCCGGAGCCCACGATCGTGCCGGCTTCGAGCTCGCGCGTCTTGGCGACATGGGCAATCAGCGTCGGAAAGTCGAACGTCATGTCGACGCCGGCATTCGGTCGCCCGAAAAGCGCGCCATTGAGATGCGAAACGAGCGGCAGATGCACCTTGCCATCGTGCCAGGCGGCGCCGAGCTCGTCGGGGGTGGCCGCGACCGGCGAAAACGAGGAGGCCGGCTTCGACTGCAGGAAGCCGAAACCCTTCGCGAGCTCCGCGGGGATCAGGTTGCGCAAGCTCACGTCGTTCGCGAGCATCAGCAAACGTATGTGACGGATCGCGCCGGAAGCCGGCGTGCCCATCGGGACATCGCCGGTGATCACCGCCACTTCGCCTTCGAAGTCGATCCCCCAGCTCTCGTCGGCGAGCAGGACATCGTCGCATGCGCCGAGCATGTTGTCGGATGCGCCCTGGTACATCAGCGGGTCGGTCCAGAATTCCGGCGGCATCGCCGCGCCGCGCGCGCGGCGGACGAGCGCGACGTGATTGACGTACGCCGATCCGTCGGCCCACTGGTACGCCCGGGGCAGCGGCGCCATCGCCGTCCGCGGGTCGAACCGCTCGGCATCGGAGAGCCGTCCCGCGCTGAGCTCCGCGAAAATTGCTCCCAGCGCCGGCGCGACGCTGTCCCAGTCGTCCTGCGCCGCCTGCATCGTCAACGCAATTTCGGGAACGGCGACGCAGCGCGCGAGATCGCGCGACACGACGACCAGTTGCCCGTCGCGCGTGCCGTTCTTGAGCGTGGCGAGCTTCATGGCCTCCCTCGCCGATCACCCGCGCCGCTTGAGCGCGTACCCGTCGGGCCGGTCTTCCATCTCCCAGCCCGCCGCGTGTAACGCGCCCCGCAGCCGGTCGGCCTCGCCCCACTGTTTCGCGCGACGCGCGGCGAGCCGCGCTTCGGCCAGCGCCCGCACCTCGTCGGGAATCGCCTCCTCCTTCGGTGCCCACGCCGCGAGACCCAAGCCGAACACACGATCGAAAGCGAGAAGGGTCGCGCGGCGCACCGCAGGGGGCAGGTCGCCGCGCAGGACCTCCCACGCGACGGCGAGCGCGCGCGGCGTGTTGAGGTCGTCGTTTACCTCGTTCCCGAAGCGCTCGACGCGTTGCGCGTCGGGGGCGCCCGCGCCCGCGTCCCGCAGTGCGTACACGCCCTGGCGCATCCGGTCGAGCGCGACGGCGGCCGCGTCCTGCGCGTCCCACGTGAAATTGAGCTGGCTCCGGTAGTGCGCGGTCAGGCACAGATAACGATAGGCGAGCGGATCGTAGCCTCGCTCGGTGAGCGACGCGAGGCGCAGGAACTCGCCGGCCGACTTCGCCATCTTGGCATCGTTCTGGAGCAGGAAATAGCCGTGCATCCAGAAGTTGGCGAGTCGCGTTCCGACGCGCGCCTCGGTCTGGGCGATCTCGTTGGTGTGATGGACGGGGATGTGGTCTTCGCCGCCGCAGTGGATGTCGAAATAGTCGCCCAGGTATTTCTGCGCCATCGCCGAGCATTCGATGTGCCAGCCCGGGAAACCCTTTCCCCACGGGCTGTCCCACTCCATTTGCCGTTTCTCGCCTGGCGGTGAAAACTTCCACAGCGCGAAGTCGGTGACGTGCCGCTTCTCGCCCTGCAGGACGCGCTTGCCGGCTTCGAGCCCCTTCACGTCGAGCCGCGCGAGATGGCCGTAGTCCTTCTGCTTCGCCGTGTCGAAATACACGCCGTCGGACGTCCGGTACGCGTAGCCGTTCCTTTCGATGTCGGCAATGAAGACGATTTGCTCGGCGATGTGGTCCGTCGCCTTCGGCAGCACCGTCGGGGCCTCGATGTTGAGCGCCTTCATGTCGGCCAGGAACGCCTCGGTGTAGAGCTGCGCGATCTCCCACGCCGACTTGCCGGTGCGGCGGGCGCCCTTTTCCATCTTGTCCTCGCCCTCGTCGGCGTCGGAGGTGAGATGACCGACGTCGGTGATGTTCATCACGTGCTTGACGCGATAGCCGTTCCATTCGAGCACCCGCTTCAACACGTCCTCGAACAGGAACGTGCGAAAGTTGCCGATGTGCTGATAGTCGTAGACCGTCGGCCCGCAGGTGTAGAGTCCGACCTCGCCGTCGGAATGAAGCGGCGCGAAGGGCCGCAGCGCGCGCGCGTAGTTGTCGTAGAGGGTGAGCGGGTTGGGCATCGGGTCTCGGCAAGGATCGAGTCCCGCGGCGGCGCGTGCTGGCCGGCGCATCAGATCGGCTTCGCCATCACGTAATCGTCCATCACGTAGCCGCGCCCGATGTCGTTGACGACGGCCTCGCGGATCGCGAACCCGCGTTTTTCGTAGGCACGGATCGCCTGCCCATTGTTCTTGTTGACGTTGAGGATCAGCATCGTGGCGCCCACGGCTTGGGCGCGTTCCACGACCCGCTCGATCAGACGACCGCCGACCCCGCGGCGCTGCTGCGCCTGCAGGATGTAGAGTTTGTCGAGCTTTGCCGTTCTCGGGTCATCCGTGATGTACCACGCAGCGAAACCGGCGAGCTCGCCGTCGACCTTCGCGAGCTCGAGGCCGCGATCGGGCCGCGCGAGGAAGCCCCCGAGCACGTCGAGCGCATAGCCGCGCTCGAGCATGTAGTCGATCTGCGCCGGCGTGATGATGCCCGGATAGTGCGCGCGCCAGATGACCCCGGCGAGCCGCTGCACGGCGGGCAACTCATCCTGGCGGGCAGGAACGATCGCAATCGGGGAACCCGTCATCACGCGTACGAGAGAGAGCGGCTAGCGCGGCGAGCTTAGCACGGAGCGGCCTCGACGCCGCGCTGCGATCGTCGTGCGCACGCGGCAGCGACTCCGCGTGCACGGTAGAATCACGGCTGGCGCGGCTCAGCCTTGGCCTTCGCCGTTGCATCGCTTGTCCACGCCCCGCATCCCGATGACCTGGCCCTCCGTCCTTCCCCCGCGTCCCGCGGTGTGGGCAGTGTTCGCGGCGATCGTGCTCCTGTGGTTCGTCAATCTCGACAGTCACAGCCTGTGGCATCCGGACGAAGGCCGGTACGCCGAAATTCCGCGCGAGATGGCCGTGAGCGGCGATTGGATCACGCCACGCCTCGACGATCTCAAGTATTTCGAAAAGCCACCCTTTCAGTACTGGGTGACCGCCGCGGCTTATACCGCCTTTGGCGTCCACGAGTGGACCGCGCGGCTGTGGCCCGCGCTTGCGGGGTTTCTGGCGGTGATCGCCATTGGGGGTGCGGGACTCGCGCTCGGCGGCGCAGCGCTTGGCGTATTCGCCGCGCTGGCGCTCGCGGGAACGCTGTGGCATGCGGCGATCGCGCAAATGGTGACGCTCGATTCCGGCCTCGCCTTTTTCCTCGCGCTCGCGTTTTCCGCGTTCGTGATTGCGCAAAGGCCTGAAGCGACACTCGTCGCTCGCCGTGCGTGGATGTGGGTGACGTGGGCGGCGTTTGCGGGTGCAACGCTGTCGAAGGGGCCGGTCGCGTTGGTGCTCCCGGCCGGCGCGCTCGTCTGCTATAGCGTCGTCACGCGCGATTTTGCGGTCTGGCGCCGCCTGCATCTCGCCTCGGGCCTGGCGCTCTATCTCGCGCTGACCGTGCCCTGGTTCGTCGAAGTCGCGCGCCGCAACGACGAATTCCTCCAATTCTTTTTCATTCACGAGCATCTGGAGCGGTTCCTCACCAAGGAAGCCCGCCGGACCGGCCCGTGGTACTACTTCATCCCGCTCGCGATCGTCGGCAGCCTCCCCTGGCTGGGTGTGCTCGCGCATGGAGTTCGGCGCGCCTGGCGCGACGGCGGGCCGAACGCGCTTGGGTTTTCGTGGGAGCGGTTCGCCATCGTCTGGGCCGCGTTCGTCTTCGCGTTCTTCAGCGCGTCCGGGTCGAAGCTGCCGTCGTACATCCTGCCGATGTTCGCGCCGCTCGCGCTCGTCACCGGCTCGCTCGTGCTCGCGCTCGAGCCGCGAACGCTCTCCAGGATCGCGCGGTCCGGCACGACGGTGATCGCCGTGATCACCCTCGTCGTCCTGATCGGGTACGAACGACTTGCCGCGGCCTTGCTGGGCGACGCGCAACCGGTCGCGATCCTAGCCGCGTATGGGCCGTGGCTCAAGGCCGCGCTCCTCGTCGCGACCGTCGGCGCGATCGCCGCAGTCATCGCATTTGGTCGCGTCCCCCGCGGCGCACCCGCGCGGTTCTGGGGGATGGCGGCGCTCTCCTTGTCGGTGATCGCCGCCGTGGAGCTCGCCGTCGCCGGCTTCGATGCCTTCAGCGCAACCCGCTCGACGTCGGTTATCCTGCGCGTCGCACAGGCAGCGGAGCCCTTCGCGGCGTCGGCCCCCGTCTATCAAGTCACCATGTACGACCAGACGCTCCCTTTCTATCTCGGGCGCCCGACGACGCTCGTCCAATTCCGCGACGAGCTGGCGCTCGGCATCGATTCCGAGCCCGCCAAGGCGATCGCGACCGTCGCGGCCTGGCTGCCGCAGTGGCAAGCGCTCTCGCAGGGGTACGCGATGATGCCGCCCGACCTCTATGAGCACCTCGCCGCCGAAGGCGTGCCGATGCGCCTCCTCGCGCGCGACTCTCGCCGCGCCATCGTGGGCCGACAATGAGCGCGGGGCGAACGAGTGGGCGGGGCGAAGCGCGCGCCGGAGCGGCCCGCTCGGGAGTCAAAGAAGGCGGCCGGCATCCTGCGGGTGCGATGTCCGAAGACGCCACGGAGGCCGATCGATGAATGCGGCGGCGCTCGCCTTCCTCCTCACCGGCGTGCTTCTCAACGCCGGCGCGCAGCTTCTGCTCAAGGCCGGCACCAACGCGCTCGGCGTCATCACGCTCACGCGCGAGAACTGGGCCGACATGCTGCTGCAGATGACGACCCAGGTTCCCTTCGTGCTGGGCGCGCTTTGCTACGTGCTGTCGCTTTTCGTCTGGATCCTCGGGCTATCGCGGGTGCCGGTCTCGGTCGCGTATCCGCTCCTGTCGGTCGGCTACGTCATCAATGCAATCGCCGCGCATTATCTCTTTGGCGAGGCGATCACGGCGACCCGCTGGCTGGGAATCGGCTTCATCGTCGTCGGCGTCTTTCTGGTTGCGAGAAGCTAGCCGGCGATGACCGATCTCCGCTACCTCAAGTTCGCCGGTCCCGTGCTCGACGAGGCGACGGTCGCCGCCGTGGCCGATGTGCTGCGCTCTGGCCATATCGCGAGCGGCCCGTGGGTGCTGCGCTTCGAGACCGCGCTGTCGGCCTTCTGCGGCGGCCGGCAGGTGAAGGCGCTGACGTCGGCCACCGCGGCGGTCGAGGTCGCGCTCCAGCTATGCGGGATCGGCGAAGGCGACGAGGTGATCACCTGCGCCCAGAGCTTCTTCACGGTGCTCAACATGATCGTCAAGGTCGGCGCGACGCCGGTGTTCGTCGACTGCGACCTCGTCACGCGCAACATCGACCTGGCCGCCGCCGAAGCGGCAATCACGCCGCGCACGAAGGCGATCATGCCGACGCACTGGCCGGGCACGCTCGTCGACCTGGACGCGCTTTACGCGCTTGCCCGCCGGCACAAGCTTCGCGTGATCGAGGACGCGGCGCTCGTATTGGGCTCGCAGTGGAAGGGCCGCAACGTCGGCGCGATCGGCGATCTCGTCACGTTCAGCTTCCACCCGAACAAGAACATCACGACGATCGAGGGCGGCGCGCTCGTCGTCAACGACGCGCAGGAGGCCCACCGGGTCGACGCGCTCCGCTTCCATGGAATCGAATATCTGCCGGACCGCACGCGCGACGTTTCCTTCCCCGGCGGCAAGTTCAACCTGCCCGACGTCAATGCCCGGATCGGCGTGGCCCAGCTCGAGCGGCTGCCGACGTTTCTCGCCTCGCGCCGCGCGTTGGCCGACCGCTACTTCGAGCGCTTCGTCGCCCTGCCGGCGTGCGTGCTGCCGCCGCGGCCGCAGGGCGATGACGGCCAGTCGTGGAACATGTGGAACGTGCTGCTGCCGCTTGATCGGCTCACGATCAGTCGGCGGGAGTTTCGTGACGCGATGGAGTCCCGCGGGATCGGCACCGGTGTATCGTATGAAGCGCTGCACCTGTCGACGCTCGGGCGTCGCTACGGGGGCAAGGAAGGCGATTTTCCGAACACGGAGCGGATCGCCCGCGAGACGGTCACGCTGCCGCTGCATGCGGGATTGAACGTCGTCGACGTGGATCGCGTCTGCACCGCGGTGAGGGAAGTTCTCGCCGCTGCCCGCGCATGACAACAACGGCGTGACGACGATGGCGCAGCCGCAACTCTCGATCGTGATCCCCGTGTACAACGAGGAGGCCGGGCTCCCTGCGCTCTTCGCCCGCCTTTATCCGGCGCTCGACGCGCTCGGTGTGAGCTACGAAGTCATCTTCGTCAACGACGGCAGCCGCGACAAGTCGGCGGCGCTCTTGCGGACGCAGTGGGAAGCGCGTCCGGACGTCACTCGGGTCGTGCTGTTCAACGCCAATTACGGCCAGCACACGGCGATCATCGCCGGCTTCGAGCGCTGCCGCGGCGAGCGCATCGTCACGCTGGATGCCGACCTGCAGAACCCGCCGGAGGAGATCGGCAGGTTGCTCCGGGCAATGGACGCCGGGCACGACTACGTCGGGGGTGTGCGCCGCACGCGCGAAGACTCCTGGTGGCGACGCGTCGCATCGGCGGCGATGAACCGCCTGCGCGAGCGGCTCACGCACATCAGGATGACCGACCAGGGGTGCATGCTGCGCGCCTACAGCCGCGATATCGTCGAGGCCGTCGCATCGAGCCGCGAGATCAGCACGTACATTCCGGCGCTCGCCTACACCTACGCGAACAACCCGACGGAAGTCGACGTCGCGCACGCCGAGCGCGCCGCCGGGGAATCGAAATATTCCTTCTACAAGCTGATCCGGCTCAACTTCGATCTCGTCACCGGCTTCTCGCTCGTTCCGCTGCAGCTCTTCTCGATGTTCGGGATGCTGGTCTCCGCGCTCGCGTTGCTTGCGTACATCATCGTGATCGCATATCGCTTCGCGGTTTTCGACTGGCAGGGCGGGAATCCGTTGAGTGCATTGTGGGACCGGGACATCCTCGCGTTTTTCCTGATCGGCATGCTGCTGTTCGGGCTGGGTCTCCTGGGCGAATACGTCGGCCGCATCTACCAGCAAGTGCGCGAGCGGCCGCGGTACACCGTGCGAGCCGTGCTGGAACGCGATGCGGAAGGATCGGTTCCGTCTGAGCGCGCGACGTCCGCACAATGACCCGCGCTGTCGTCTTCGCCTATCACAACGTCGGCGTCCGCTGCCTCAAGGTGCTGCTCGCGCATGGCGTCGAGGTCCCGCTGGTCGTCACGCATGCCGACGAGCCCGGCGAGGAGATCTGGTTCGACTCGGTGGCCGCCACGGCGGGCGACTACGATATCCCGTCGATCCATCCCGACGACTGCAACGCGCCGGACACCGTTGCGCGCATCGCAGCGCTTGCGCCCGATCTCTTGTTCTCGTTCTACTACCGGCGGATGCTGAGGGCGCCACTGCTTGCGCTGCCGCCGATGGGCGCGCTCAACATGCACGGATCGCTGCTCCCGCTGTATCGTGGCCGCGCGCCGGTGAACTGGGCGGTGTTGATGGGAGCGCGCGAGACCGGTGCGACGCTGCACTACATGACCGAAAAACCCGACAGCGGTGACATCGTGGCGCAGACCGCGGTGCCGATCCTCGCCGATGACACGGCGCGCGAAGTGTTCGACAAGGTCACCGTGGCCGCCGAATTGACGCTCGACGGCGCACTGCCGGCGCTTCTCGCCGGCGCGGCCCGGCGAACGCCGCAGGACCCGAAGCGTGCGAGCTACTACGGCGGGCGGCGGCCCGAGGATGGAATCATCAACTGGGGCCGTGATGCAAAGGCGATCCACGATCTGGTGCGCGCGGTCGCACCGCCCTACCCTGGCGCATTTACGGCGGTGGGCGGCATCCGCGCGCGCGTGTTGCGAACCCGCGTAGCCGATTGCGACACGCCACCGACCCTCACGCCGACGATGGGCGTGGACCGCGGCCGTCTCCTTGCGCATTGCGGCGGCGGCGGGACGTTGCGGGTATTCGCGCTCGAGCTCGACGGTGCCCTCGTGACGCCGCACGATTTCACGGCGCTGTTCGGGCCGGCGCCTGCACCGCTCGGAAGTCCCGCGATGTCATGACCGCCGGCGGGCCGTCCCAAGAGCGAATCGCGGCAGCCGGCGCGGCGTGGTGTCCGGCGCGCTGCGTCGTGAGGTCGGCCGGTATCCGTCCTCGCCGACACGCGGCGGCGAGTGCCGCAAGCGTGAAGGCGCACCCATGACCGCCGAATCCGAACGCTCCGGGCTCGACGCGCGCGGCCTGTCGAAGAATCGGATCGAGGCGCTGGCCGACGGCATCTTCGCCGTCGCGATGACGCTGCTGGTCCTCGACATCAAGTCGCCGGAGCAGCGCTGGTTCGGGACCAACGGGGCCCTCGTCGACTACCTCCTGCAGCTCGAGCACAGCTTTGCGATGTACGCGATCAGTTTTTTCGTGCTCGGCATCTTCTGGATCGGCCACCACGTGCTGTTCCATTTCGTCCGGCACATGGATCGCCGTCTGCTCTGGTTGAATCTCGCGTTCCTGCTGCTCGTCACGCTGGTGCCGTTTTCGACCGACCTCATCGGCGATCACGGGCACTTGACGCTGCCGATATTCGTCTACGGCGGAAACCTGATCGCGCTGGGCGTCTTGCTGGTCATCCATCTCAACTATCTCGCCACTCATTCGCACCTCGCGACACCCGATCTCACCGCCGAGATCGCCGACCAGATCCGCCGCGAGGTTCGCCTGTTCGCGCTGGTACCATTGATCTCGATCGCGGCGTCGTTCTACAGCCCGCGGCTCGGCATGTACCTCTACCTGTTGCTCGCGATCCCCACGCTCGGGCCGAGCCGGCTCGATCGACTCGGCCGGGCGCCCCGGAAATCCCATTCGGACAGACGTTCGGAAGACTCATGAGAAGAATCCTGATCCTCGGCGTCAACGGCTTCATCGGCCATCATCTCTCGCGGCGCATTCTCGATGCGACGGACTGGGAGATCTACGGAATGGACATGCAGACCGACCGCGTCGCGGACCTGCTCCCTGAGAAGCGGTTCCGCTTCTTCGAGGGCGACATCACGATCAACAAGGAATGGATCGAGTATCACATCAAGAAGTGCGACACCGTCCTGCCGCTGGTCGCGATCGCGACGCCGGCCACCTATGTGCGCGAGCCGTTGCGCGTGTTCGAGCTCGACTTCGAGGCCAACCTGCCGATCGTGCGGCAGTGCGTTCGGCACAAGAAACGCATCATCTTTCCATCGACCTCCGAGGTCTACGGCATGTGCGCCGATGCCGAATTCGACGCCGAGCAATCCCCTCTGGTGCTGGGGCCGATCAACAAGCCCCGCTGGATCTACTCGTGCGCGAAGCAGCTGATGGACCGCGTGATCCATGCCTACGGAATGCAGGAAGGTCTCGACTACACGCTGTTTCGCCCCTTCAACTGGATCGGCGCCGGGCTCGACTCCATCAACACGCCGAAGGAAGGAAGCTCCAGGGTCATCACGCAATTTCTCGGCCACCTGGTCCGCGGCGAAGCGATCAAGCTCGTCGACGGCGGCACCCAAAAGCGCGCATTCACCTACATCGACGACGGCATCGATGCGCTGATGAAGATCATCGCCAACGCCGGCGGCATCGCCAGCGGCAAGATCTACAATATCGGCAACCCGCGGAACAACTTCTCGGTGCGCGAGCTGGCGACGATGATGCTCGACCTGGCGCTCGCCTACCCCGAGTACCGCGACACCGCGAGGCGCGTGAAAATCGTCGAGACGACGGCCGCCGACTACTACGGCAAGGGCTACCAGGACGTGCAGAATCGCGTGCCGATGATCGCGAATACCTGCGCCGACCTCGACTGGACGCCGGTCGTCCCGATGGACGATGCCCTCAAGCGCATCTTCGACGCCTACCGCGGTCAGGTGGCGGAAGCCCGGAGCCTCGTGGAATAAGCGGCGTGTTGCTGGCCCTCAAGATCGACGTCGATACGCTGCGCGGCACGCGCGAAGGCGTCCCCAATCTTGTCACGTTGCTGACAAAGCATGGCGCAACCGCGACGTTCCTCTTTTCGCTCGGTCCCGACCACACGGGCCGCGCGATCAAGCGCGTCTTTCGGCCCGGATTCTTCGGCAAGGTGCGCCGGACGTCGGTCGTCCAGCATTACGGTGTGAAAACGTTGCTGTACGGCACGTTGCTGCCTGGTCCCGACATCGGCCGCCGTGCGGCGGACGTCATGCGCGGCGTCCGCGACGCGGGCTTCGAGGCGGGCATTCACACGTACGATCACATCCGCTGGCAGGACGGCGTCGCCAACGCCGACGCGGCGTGGACGCGGGTCGAGATGCAGCGTGCCTGCGATCGCTACACCGACATCTTCGGGACTCCGCCGCTGACGCACGGCGCTGCGGGCTGGCAGATGAACGTTCACGCGCTGCGCCTCACGCAACGGCTGGGCTTTGAATACTGCTCCGATGGCCGCGGCACGCATCCGCATCTTCCGGTCTGGAACGCCGAGCTGATCCGTTGCCCCCAGCTGCCGACGACCCTGCCGACGCTGGACGAGCTGATCGGACGCGACGGCATCACCGAGGACAACGTCGCCGCGCATCTCCTCGAGCTCACCAAGGAACCCAATCCGGCCGGTCACATCTACACGCTGCACGCGGAGCTCGAAGGAATGCGGCTCGCGCCCGTATTCGAGCAGCTCCTCGTCGGCTGGAAGGCTCAGGGCTGGACGCTCGGCTCGACCCGGGCGTTGTTCGACACGCTGCAACCCCTTGCTCTGCCCCGCTGCGAAGTTGGGCCGGGTGAGGTTCCAGGGCGCACCGGCACCCTCCTCGTGCAGGGCCCGGAATTCCTGGGCGACGTCGACCTCGCCATTGCGGCGTGAGTCAGGCGCAGAACGCGACAACACACTTCGTTTCGAAAGGAGTCCTTCCATGCTCGGCAGGAAAGTCGCGGATTTCGCCGCACCTGCGACCGGCGGCACGACGTTCAAGCTGTCCGGCCACAAAGGCCATCCCGTCGTCCTCTACTTCTACCCGAAAGACAACACGCCCGGCTGCACGACCGAAGGCGCGGACTTCCGCGACCGTCACAAGCTGTTCACGAAGCACGGCGCCGTCGTCGCCGGCATTTCGCGCGACAGTCTCAAGTCGCACGAGGGCTTCAAGGCGAAGATGGAATTCCCCTTCGAGCTGATCTCCGATGCCGACGAGAAGCTCTGCACGCAGTTCGGCGTAATCAAGATGAAGAACATGTACGGCAAGAAGGTCCGCGGCATCGAGCGATCGACCTTCCTGATCGGGCCGGACGGAAAGCTCGCCCGGGAATGGCGCGGCGTCAAGGTCGCCGGGCACGCCGACGAAGTGCTGGAGGCGCTAAGAGCGCTCTGAGGACCATCCAAACGCGCGGGGAATTCGGAGGCTCTCGCGGAGTGCCGCTACACGCCGCTGGTCGGGCAGGGCTCAGCTGTTGGCGTTGTGGAAGAACCGGCATCCCACCTTCATCAGCCACCATTCCCATTTGGGCACGGCGTGGAAAGGCATGATCTCGCTCATCGCGGTTTTTGTCGGCTTGCCTCGCACCATCTCATAGGTGATCGCCGGCCGTTGATCGGTGCTGACGTTGCAGGTCCAGTTGTCGCGATCCGTGACCGCGCAATCGGTGTACTTGCCCGAGGGCGCTTTCGACTCGCGGAGCCAGTACACGACCTCGTTGCGGCTCCTGCTCGCCCGGAACGCATGGCGGTCGGCCGGAACGAGCCTGCCGGTGCATTTCATCCCTTCCCAGACCCCCTGGTCGCAGCGGACCGTGTAGATCGTCCGCTCGCCCTGCAGCGTGATCCAGTCGCTTCCCCACAGGATAGTGGCAACAGTCACCAGCAACAGAACACCGAGAAGCCACTTCCGCATGAATCGAATCCGGTTTGCTCGAGCGCGGTGCGCGATTCTCGCATGCTTCGCTCGATCGTCGCCTGTGGATGTGCACCACAGAGCCTTCACGTGACGGGCGTCGGCGAGGCACCGGGCATGGCTCTCGTGTGAAAAACACCACAACCAATCGCGGTCCGCGGGCAGGGGAACCACCATTCCTTGTACAAGTCCGCGTCGCAGCGCTACGATAAGGCCGCAATCGCCGTCTCCCATCTCCCACCACCGCACCTCACGCCGCCCAGGAGGCCCATGGTCGAGCGCAAGACCCGCCCCATCCCGCTCACCCTCGTTGCCCGCAAGTCCGCCAAGCCCGCCGGAAAGCCCGGCCCGACCACCCGCCTTCAGTTGCCAAGCAAGTTGTTCGTGCTCGACACGAACGTGCTGATGCACGACCCCACGAGTCTCTTCCGGTTCGAAGAGCACGACGTCTATCTGCCGATCCTCACGCTCGAGGAGCTCGACAACAACAAGAAGGGCGTGAGCGAAGTCGCGCGCAACGCGCGGCAGGCGTCGCGCTTTCTGGACGAGCTCGTGACCGCAATGCCCAACGGAATCGCCGAGGGCATCCCACTCGACGCGAAGTCGGGCGGCGCGGCGAGCGGCAAGCTTTACCTGCAGACCGAGGTGATTACCACGGTGCTGCCTTCCTCGCTCGCCAACGGCAAGGCGGACAACCAGATCCTCGCAGTTGTCATGCACCTGCAGCATCTGCACCCCAAACGTCACGTGATCCTGGTCAGCAAGGACATCAACATGCGGATCAAGGCGCGGGCGCTGGGGATCGCGGCCGAGGACTACTACAACGACAAGGTGCTCGAGGACACCGACCTTCTCTATTCGGGGATGCAGGAGCTGCCCGCCGATTTCTGGGAGCGCCACGGCAAGGCGATGGAATCGTGGCAGCACGGCGGCCACACGTATTACCGGATCACCGGTCCACTGGTCCCCTCGCTGCTGGTCAACGAGTTCGTCTATCAGGAAACGCCGGGCGAAGCACCCCTTTACGCGCTGGTGAAGGAGGTGAACGGCAAGACCGCGGTGCTGCAGACGCTCAAGGATTACACGCACCAGAAGAACAACGTCTGGGGCATCACCGCGCGCAACCGCGAGCAGAACTTCGCACTCAACCTGCTCATGAACCCGGAGGTCGATTTCGTCTCGCTGCTCGGCCAGGCGGGTACCGGCAAGACGCTGCTGACGCTCGCCGCAGGCCTGATGCTGACCCTCGAGTTCAAGGTCTACTCCGAGATCATCATGACGCGCGTCACCGTTCCCGTCGGCGAGGACATCGGCTTCCTGCCCGGAACGGAGGAGGAGAAGATGAATCCGTGGATGGGCGCGCTCGAGGACAATCTCGACGTGCTGAACAAGACCGACGACGAAGCCGGCGAATGGGGTCGGGCCGCGACGCGCGACCTCATCCGCTCGCGGATCAAGGTGAAGAGCCTGAATTTCATGCGCGGCCGCACGTTCATCAACAAGTACCTGATCATCGACGAAGCGCAGAACCTCACGCCCAAGCAGATGAAGACGCTGGTGACGCGCGCCGGCCCCGGCACGAAGGTCGTCTGTCTCGGCAACATCGCCCAGATCGACACGCCGTACCTTACCGAGGGCAGCTCGGGCATCACCTATGTCGTGGATCGCTTCAAGAACTGGTCGCACTCGGGCCACGTGACGCTGCAGCGGGGTGAACGCTCGAGGCTCGCGGATCACGCCGCGGAGATACTCTAGCTCTTATCGCGTCAATCCTTCTCCCACCCCGGCGCGATGCCGCGGAGTGCGCGCCGTGTCGCCCACAGATACTGTCGGCCGTAACGTCGATCGGGCTCCAGGTAGGCGGCCTCCGCCCATTCATTCCACGCATTGATGAAGACGAGGCGCTCGCCGGGCGGACGGTCGCGCACGGTTCGCGCCATCGTCTCGCGCAGCCAATGCTCGTAGATCTCCGGCGTAGCGTGAACGAACGTGAGCGCGTCGTCCTGCCGGCGCGCCGTGTTGTCCCAACCGGGCATCACCGCGCGGTGGCAGCAGCACGCAGGCGCGGGCCGAGCCAGCGCGTCGAGCACGTACTGCCGGTAGTCGACGACGGTCCCGCGAAACGAAGGATTGACGAGCGAGACGCGCTCATTGACCGCGGGTGTGCGCACGCCGTGCGGCGGGAATTCAATGAGCGCGTCGAAGCCGTGCATCGTGGGATCGACGGTGTCGTAGCTTTGCACCGCGCAGACGTAGATTTCGCCGACGCCTTCCCGCGCGCAGATCTCGCGCCACGCCGCGACGGTCGCCGCGGGGTCGGGGAGCACGCCGATCCGGTAGACGATGAAAAGCGGCTTGCCGTCGACGCGGATGTAGCGTGCGTCGCGGAAATGCGGGAGGACATCGCGGATCAGCTGCGCGTCGTTATCCGCCGATGGATCGTGTGCGATCAGGACTTCGTCATCGGCACCGTCCCAGCGGCGCGTCCAGTTCTCGTTGGCCCAGCACAGACAATACGGAAGGTCGGGCTCGCCGTTTGCCCGCATCTCCTCGACGGGCCGCTCGAGCAGGCGCTTGCCGCCGAACCAGTAATAGTAATAGCAGAAGCCGTGGATCCCGTGTTCGTGCGCGAGCGCTGCCTGCCGCCTCATCACGGTCGGATCGCGGAGGTCGTAGGCGCCGAGCTCGCCCGGCACGCGGGGCTGATCATGGCCGACGAAGTTCGGCGTCGCGCACGTGACGTTCGTCCACTCGGTGAATCCGGCTCCCCACCAGCGATCGTTCTCGGGGATCGGGTGGAACTGCGGCAGAAAAAACGCGATCGCGCGAACGGCTTCGGCAGGTTTCATCAACAATGTCGCCTGCCGTCGGCCGACCCGCCGGAGACGAGGTCGCGGTAAGCAGCGCCGAGTACCGCCGGATCGAACAGGCGTCGCGCCGTCGCTCGCGCTGCCGCGCCGATCGCCGCCGCGTGTTGCGGCTCCGCGCGCAAACGAGAGAGACACTCGAGCGCATCGTCATCGCCGTCGTAAAGCAATGCGTCGACGCCATGCTCGAGGTACTCGGCGTAGATCGACGTGCGGGGGCAGACGACCGGCACGCCGGCCGTCATTGCGCCGAAGAGCTCGCGACCCGACCCCTCCCTCCACCATTCCCGGGCCCGGTACAGAAACACGTCGAGCGTGCCGAGAAACGCCGCAAGGCCGACTTCGCGCCGCGAAATGCACTTGACCTCGGGAATGTCGCCAAGCGGGTAGCGCAGCCGGCCCGGATCATAGATATGCAACGCACCTGCCTTCGTGGCGGCCGCGCGCAGGAACGCTATCGAGTGCGCGCGGGCGACCGTGCGGCCGTCCTGGCCGATCATGCCGAGCGCGAATGGGGCCGTGCGATGGCTATGATCGTCGCGAACGGCCGGAACGTCGACATCGATCGGCGGCAGCGAGACGCGATGCCCGCTGCCGAACCGCGCTGCCTTTGCGCGCGATTCGACGACGAGCTCGATCGGCGACGCCCCGTCCTGCGCGATCGCGCGCAGCGCCTCGTGCCAGCGCGAAGGTCGCGCGCTTTGGGCGATCACAATCGTGCGGTCCGGTGCCGCGTCCGAAAGCCAGGTCGCGCAGTCGATGTCGATGCCGACGAAAACCTGGACACCACCTCGCGGATGGCGCCCGGCCGCGGGGTCGGGAACCGCGACAGGTTTTCCGTCGAGATCGTCTCCCGCGCCGCCAAACGCCGCCCACACGACCGGGGCGAACGGTGCGAGCAATCGGGCAAGACGCCGCAGCATCCAGGCGTCATCCGATTCCGATCCGTCGACGTTGCCGATCAGATGGATCGCAGGGACGTCTGCGCGGTCCGCCGCTGGCGATGCGGCCGACGCGCGCAGCAGATCGAACATCGACGGAAGAACCTGTTCGCACAGCGCGTCGAGCGCGCTTTTCTCCCGCGCCTGCTGCGAACCGACGATCAGCGCAAGGTTCTGTTCGATCGCAGGATACGGCGGGCGCAGCGGTAGTGCGTCGTCGATCAGCCGCTTCGCGTCGACCAGATCGCCGGCGCCCCAACGGAGCATCGCCAGCATATGGAGCGCGTCGTGCGTCTGCGGTGCGACCGCGAGCACCTCGCGATAGAGCCGCTCGGCATCGCGCCCGCGCGCGCCGACCTGATGCTCGAGGGCTGACTCCATCAGCGTTCCGAGGCGATCCCGCTCCTCCTCGGCAACGTGATCCCAATCCGGCCCGGCGGGACGGTAGGTGCTACGCCGCGCCGTCGACGCGCCCTTGTCGAGCGTGCCGCAACAATCCTTGTAGCGCTTCCCGCTGCCGCAAGGACACGGGGCGAGGCGCGAGACGGGCGCCGGTCCTGCGCTTACCACGTTCGGCCGTTCCGCCGCGTCACGGGATGACCGCCGGGTTCAAAGCGGCCGGCACCGCATCGATGACGTACTGGAACGCGTAGAGATCTTCCAGATCGTCGAACGAGCGAACGCCGATGCTCACGTTGCGCGTGGCGACGCGCCCCGGCGGCGTGTCGACCACGATGCCCTCGACGATTTCCGGCTGGGTCAGCGGTTCCATGCAGCGAACCGTGTAGCCGGTCTCCTCGAACAGACGCCGCAGGCCGTCGCGCGTGAAGAAGCGGACGTGCGTGATGTCGAGCACGCCGTCGGTCGTATAATCCCAATGGCCGGCCGCGAGCGCGTCGAGGGTGGCGAGGTTGCGAATGTTGGGGACGCTCGCCAGCACGCGCGCGGACGGCGACAGCCAGCCGCGGATGCGAGCGAGCGCCCGCCACGGATCGTAGAGATGCTCGAGCACGTCGAGGAGCAGCACCGTACCGATCGCCACGCCGGGTGCATGATCGGCGAGATTCACGTCGTCGATGCCGGCGCAGATCACCTGGTCGAGGAATTGGCCCGCGTATTCGGCGGCCCGGGGATTCACTTCGATCCCGATCACGCGCGTGCCGGGAAACTTTTCCTTGAGGAGCTTGCCAGTCGCGCCACCTCCGCAGCCGACGTCGAGGACAACCCCTGGCGGTTCGGTGATGAAGCTCGCGATTTCCGGGCGCCGGTTGCGGTGATACGACGGGTCGAACGGCACCGCGCTGCCGAGGTGCGTCTTCCAGACGGGCTCCATCGATTGTCCGGGTGACGCGGTCAGTAGCTGCCGGGGGCGGCGAAGCTCTCGAAGCGCGTATATTCGCCGAGGAACGTCAGGCGCACCGTGCCAATCGGACCATTCCGCTGCTTGCCGATGATGATCTCGGCGACGCCCTTTTCCTGAGTCTCCGGGTTGTAGACCTCGTCGCGATAGATGAACAGGATCACGTCGGCATCCTGCTCGATCGCGCCGGATTCCCTGAGATCCGACATTACCGGCCGCTTGTTGGGCCGCTGCTCGAGCGACCGGTTGAGCTGCGAGAGCGCCATCACCGGAACCTTGAGCTCCTTCGCCAGCGCCTTCATCGCGCGCGAGATTTCGGAGATCTCGGTCGCACGGTTCTCGCCCGTGGTCGACGCCTGCATCAGCTGCAGATAGTCGACGATCACGAGCCCCAGCTTGCCGTAGGTCTTCATCAGCCGGCGCGCGCGCGAGCGGACCTCGATCGCGTTCAACGCAGGCGTCTCGTCGATCAGGATCGGCGCCTCGTTCAGTCGTCCCAGCGCCGCGGTCAGCTTTTCCCAATCCTCGCTTGCGAGCCTGCCGGTGCGCAGCTTGTGCTGGTCGAGCCGCCCGACCGAGCCGATGAGACGCAACGCCAGCTGCGAGGCGCCCATTTCCATCGAGAACACGACGACCGGCATTCCCGCCGCGAGCGCCACGTGCTCGCCGATGTTGAGTGCCAGCGCGGTCTTGCCCATGCTCGGTCGTCCGGCCACGACGACGAGATCGCCCGGCTGCAGCCCCGACGTCATCCGGTCCAGATCGGCGAAGCCGGTCGGCACGCCGGTGACGTCCGACGGATCGTCGCGGTTGTAGAGCGTCTCGATCCGCTCGACCACTCCGGCAAGCAGCGTGCCGATTTCCTGATACTGCTGCACACCGCGCGAGCC
The DNA here is from genome assembly GCA_963733985.1 of uncultured beta proteobacterium. Classification (GTDB taxonomy): domain Bacteria; phylum Pseudomonadota; class Gammaproteobacteria; order Burkholderiales; family Casimicrobiaceae; genus CAIWHR01. Next base: position 86,305 of record CAVTFF010000002.1, read on the forward strand.
CTGCTCGGCGATGTGGAGCACCTTGGCTTCAGCCTGGTCCAGGACTTCCTTCGCGCTCCTGCCGAGCGGATTGTAAGCGGCGTCGGCGATGTCGCCGGCGGTCGCCGCGAGCTGGCGCAGGATCGAGCGGTCGCGGACGATCTGCGCGTAATGACGGATGTTGGCGGCGGTCGGAACACTGCCGACGAGCGCGCCGAGATACGCGAGTCCGCCCACGTATTCGAGCTTCTGCGCCGACGCGAGCGACTCCGACACGGTGACCACGTCGGCGGGCTTCGCCTCGGCGACGAGACCGACGACGTGCTGGTAGATGAGTCGGTGCGCCTCGCTGTAGAAATCGGCGTCGGCGAGCACGTCGCCGACCTTATCCACCGCATCGTTGTCGAGCAACAGGCCCCCCAATACCGACTGCTCCGCTTCCAGCGAATGGGGAGGGAGCTTCAGCGCATCGAGTTGCGGATCGTCGGGCATGGGGTGGGGTCGGGCCCCGGTGAGCATTGCAAAGCGTGGACCGCAGGATTCTAACAGCCCGTCGCGGCATCTTCCTCAGGCCTGGTGCATGTCCTGACCCAGACGCAGATTCGCCGGCACAGCCACGTCGATCAGGTGCGGCGGGGGCAGGCGCAGCTCCGCCATCAGCTGGATGAACGCGGCGCGCGACCGGCCGGCAAGCCGCGGGTTCGTGCGCTTCTCCGCGCCGATCGTCGACGACGTTCGTCCGTTGTAATCGTGCGCCGGGAACACGATCGTCGCGGCGGGCAATGCGAAGAGCTTCTGCGTGATGCTGTCGTAGAGGGCGCCCGCGTCACCGCTCTGGAAGTCGGTGCGCCCGCAGCCTCCGATCAGCAGGCTGTCGCCGGTGAACACGCAATTGCGCCAGAGAAACGACATCGAGCCGGCGGTGTGCCCGGGCGTGGCCAGCGCGACGATCGTCTCGCGCCCGAAATGCAGCTCTTCGCCGTCCACGAGCTGCAGGTCTGCCGCCACGATGCCGCACCCGAGCGGCGTCGCCGCCCGGGCGCCCGTCCGCTCGCGCAGCCGCCCCGATCCGGTGACGTGGTCGGCGTGGTTGTGCGTTTCGAGCACGTAGCGGAGCTTCAATCGCTCGGAGTCGAGCAGCGCCGAGTACGCGTCGAACTGCGAGTCGACGGGATCGATCATGACGGCGTCGCGCGTGCCCGGATCGACGAGCACGTACGTGTACGTCGAGGAGGCGGGGTCGAACAGCTGATGGCAGTCCCGCATGCCGGGTCTCTCGTTTGGGGCGCGCAGTGTCCGCGCCCGGCGCGCCCGCTTCCGGCACGATCATAGGCCGCGCGCCCGGCCGCCGCAATCGGCCACATTGGAGAGGCCCGGCTTCGCCGATCTTCGGGATTCGCGGCTGGCAGCGAGCGCGGCACGCGGGAACGTGACGCGAATCCGCGCGCCGGCGTGCGCATCCGGCGCATCGATTTCGAGAGTTCCCTGGTGGCGGACGACGACCTCGCGCACGATCGCAAGTCCGAGGCCGGAACCTTCGCCGGGGGTTCCCGGCATCCGGTAAAACCGCTCCAGCACCTTGCTTCGCTCGGCCGCGGGAATTCCCGGGCCCGTGTCCTCGACGCTCAGGAACGCGTCGCCGTCGCGGCAACCGGTGTGTACCGTGACGGTTCCGCCGGGGGGCGTATAGTGGAGCGCGTTGTCGAGCAGATTGTCGAGAAGCTCGGGCAGCAGCAGCGGGTCGCCGCGAATTTCGGCTGGCTCGAGCGAAAAGCCCAGGTCGATCGTTAGCGCGTGCGCCCTCGGCACCCATTCGCGCGCAGCCGCGCCGGCAATCCCGCGGAGGTCGACGATCTCGACGTCGCGGCGGTGATCCGGCGCGCTCTCCGCCTTGGCGAGAGCGAGGAGCTGGTTGGCGAGGCGGCTCGCCCGCACCGTTGCGCTGTGCATCCGCTCGACTTCGGCTCGCACGTCGCCGGCGAGCGCGCGGCGGAGCAGAAGCTCGAGATGCATTTGCAGCCCGGCAAGCGGCGTGCGCAATTGATGCGCCGCGTTGGCAAGAAAGCGCTGCTGCATCGTGCTCGCGTCGCGCACCTGCGAAAGCAGCCGATTGAAGGCGCCCACGACAGGCGCGATTTCGGCGGGTGCCGCCGTCTTCGGCAACGGGCGCAGATCGCGCGGCCCGCGCTGCGCGAGCTCCGAGCGCAGGTGCTCGAGCGGGCGCAGGCCGCGGGCGACACCGAGCCAGGCGAGCGCAATCGCGGCCACCGCGATCATCAACGTCGGCACGAGCTCGGCGACCAGTATCTCTGCGACCAGCCGATTGCGCTTGTGCAGCGTTTCGCCGACCTGCACGAGTATGCCGTTCGCTGTCCGATGCGCCGCGATCCTGATGTTCTCGCCCCGATAGAGGCTGTCGAAGAAGATCTGCTGGCCCAGGCCGACGTCCGGCGGGGGCGAAAGGTCCGCCACGCCGTCGATGATGGCGTTGTCCGCCGCCCTGACCTGGAAGATCACCTTGTCGACCTGATCGTAGACGAGGGCCTCGAGCGCTTTCTGCGGCAGGTCGACGTGGGCGCCCGACGCGTCGATGCGAACGTTTTCCGCGATGTCGAGCGCGGGATCGAGCAACGAGCGGTCGTACGCGTCGTTGGCCGAGCGCAGCGCGACCCAGTAGGTGACGATCGCCGCGCCGGCAATCATGAGCAAGAGCGAGCTCACCAGGAACTGCAGCAGGCGGCGCCGGATGCTCGCTCCCATCCGGACGCCGTCATTCATCGCCGCTGACCCACATGTAGCCGAAGCCGCGCACAGTCCTGATGTGCACGCCTGCCGGCTCGATCTTGGCCCGCAGGCGCGAGACATAGACCTCGATGGCATTCGGCGACAGATGCTCGTCGAACGTGAACAGGCTCTCGGCGATCTGGTCCTTGCTCAACACCCGATGGGGGCGAGCGAGAAAGAGCTCGAGCAACGCCCATTCGCGCGGCGTGAGGTCGATCGGCTTGTCATGGACGCGCACGCGCTTCGCCGCGGCATCTACGGTGAGACCTGCGATCGACCAGTTCGCGGGAGGTGTCGGCGCGCGCCGCAGGAGCGCCCGGACACGCGCCTCGAGCTCGGTGACGGAAAACGGCTTGGTGAGGTAATCGTCGGCGCCGAGGTCGAGCCCGTGCACCCGATCCTCGACCGCGTCGCGCGCAGTCAGCACGAGCACATTGGTCGCCACATGCCGGAAGCGCAGACGTCGGAGCACTTCGAATCCGTCGATGTCGGGGAGGCCGATGTCGAGAATCACGAGATCAAACTCATCGCTCGAGAGGACGGCGTCCGCCTGCTTGCCGGTGCGCGTATTCACGACCGCGTGCCCCGCGCGGGTCAAGGCGGCGGTTAGACCATCCGCCAGAAGCGCGTCATCCTCGACGACCAGGATGCGCACGGGCGGCCTCAGCACGCTGCCGCGCGGCATGGCGCCGAGCGTCGGTGTTGGGTGAGCATCACAATCATCGTTGACCGACCCGGCTTCGCTGCGACCCGCGTCCGCCGGCGCGTGTCCCGCCACACAATATATCGCACCGGCCGGCTGGTTCCGCAATCGCGCACGGAGCGAGCGGACGCGCTGACGCGCTCCTAGAACTGCGTCTTGAAGCCGATCGCAAAGCCGTGCGGGAGGATCTCGATCATGATCGGGACGTCACGGCTGTGCGCATACCAGCCGGACAGGCCTCCGATGGCCCACCCCGCCAGAACATCGGTCTGCCAGTGCGCCTGGTTCTTGATCCGTCCGGCGCCAACGTAGAGCGGTATCAGCAGCAGTGCATAGGTCGCCGGATTGTCCGGCCCGTACTCCAGTACATAGGGAGTGACGAGCGCGGCCGCGACCGAGGCCTCGCCGCTGGGGAAGCTGTAGTTGTGTCCTCCCTGGAACCACAGGCAGGGATTGTTCTCGGTCGCCGGGCGCGCGCGCGTGAAAATGTACTTGCCCGCTTCCGCCGACAGGTCGCCGATGATCTCCGAATCGATCCCCTGCCACATCGTCTTGCCGAACCGCGATTCGGAGCCTTCCCACAGCGCGCCGCCGACCTCGGCAATCGTCAACGCCCCGACAACGCTGCGATAGACCCTGGGATTCCAGACGCCGGAAGCGTCATAGCTCACGCGATGATCGATGCGCGACCAACCGCAGGTCTGCGCCGCCGCTCGTCCCGCGGGGAGCGAAAGGATCAGCGCCGCCAGCAGCGCGTATCGCGAAGGTCGTGTCACCGTCCCTGCCCGAGTTCGAAGCGGCCGACATCACGGTCGCAAACTCGGATGATGCTGCCGGCGGCTGTCATTCCGCTGACAGGGCGCTGGCTTGGCAACAAAAAGCCCCGCCGGGGCGGGGCTTTCAGGGGCGCGGAAAGCTCGATCAGCTTCCCGTTGTCGTATCGCCCAGCACGCTGACCGCAATGTTCGCCGTCGCTTCGGCGTGCACCGCCACGACCAGCGGGTAATCGCCGACGTGCTTCAAGGGGCCCGCCGGCATTCGGATCGCCGCCTTTTCGATGTCGAAGCCCTTCGCTTTCAGCGCCTCGACGATGTCGACGTTGGTCACCGAGCCGAACAGCCGCCCGTCGACGCCCGCCTTCTGCGTGATCTGGATCGTCAGGCCCTCGAGCTTCGCCGCCTGTTCCTGTGCTGCGGTGAGCTTGGCGGCCGCCGCGGCTTCGAGCTCCGCGCGCTTCGCTTCGAGGAGCTTGATGTTCTCCGGTGTGGCGCGCTTCGCCTTGCCTTGCGGGATAAGGTAGTTGCGCGCAAAGCCCTGCTTGACCTTGACAACGTCGCCCAGATTGCCGACGTTGACGATCTTTTCCATCAGGATGATCTGCATGTCGGTCTCCCTCAGTGCAGGTCGGTGTACGGCAGCAGCGCGAGGAAGCGCGCGCGCTTGATCGCCGTTCCGAGCTGACGCTGGTACCGGGACTTGGTGCCGGTGATCCGTGCCGGCATGATCTTGCCGTTCTCCTGGACGAAGTCCTTCAGGACATCGATGTCCTTGTAATCGATCTCCTTGACGCCTTCCGCAGTGAAGCGGCAGAACTTCTTGCGCTTGAACAGCGCGTTGCCGCGCTCGCGCTTCTTGCCATCCTTCTTCTTGCCAAACCTGCCTTGGGGACGGGGCATTTCAGTTTCCTTCCATCAAATCGAATTCGTACACATGCAGCGCGACGGTGATGCCGGTACGGTAACGCCGGGCAAGGAAGCCCTTGCAGCGCAGCGCCGATCCCGCCGGCACCTTGGACAGCGCGATGGCCTGCTCGCCGAAAGCCACTGCCGCAAGCTCGCAGTCGACTTTCCGCTCACCGCCGGCTTCCGGCTGGATCGATGCGTGCTTGAGCATGCATTCCAGCGCCGGAATCCCGGCCGGCGTATAGCGAAGGTCGCCGCGTTCGGCGAGTGTGGCATCGAGCGTGAGCCGGTTCGCGCCTCCCACTGATTCGCTATGCCCGCTTCGCGCCGGGGGTCACGCCGACGCCTCGGGCGTCACCGGTGCGGCCGGAGCTGCCGGCGGTTCCGCGGACGATCGCGGGGCACGCTCGCCCCGGTCACCACGATCCCCGCGGTCGCCACGCTCGCTGTCACGCGGCCGCGCCTTCTCCTCGCGCATCATCGGCGACGGCGCGAGCACCGCCTCCTTCTTCGCGACAATCAAGTGACGCAGTACCGCATCGTTGAATTTGAACGCGTGCTCGAGCTCGGTCAGCGTTTCCTGATCCACCTCGATGTTCATCAGCACGTAATGCGCCTTGTGAACCTTGGCGATCGGGTAAGCGAGCTGGCGCCGCCCCCAATCTTCGAGGCGGTGGATCCGGCCGTTCTTGCCGGTGATGGCGGTGCGGTATCGCTCGACCATCGCGGGCACCTGCTCGCTCTGGTCGGGATGCACGATGAATACGACTTCATAATGACGCATGCAGAACGCTCCTTATGGGCTGTGGGACGGCACCAACGGCCGCCGGTGGCCTCCCCGTCTGCGGCGGGTGAGGCAAGGGAACTCGAAATTGTACTCGTTTTCGCCTTCTAAAACAAGGCGGTGAATTCTCTTGCGCCCGCCCCGCCGCGCATCAACCGTCGCTGCCGGCAGCCGCAGCCGGTCCGCCAGCCGCCGCGCGGGCGACCGCCGCCAGCGCGGCGTCGCGTTGCAGCTTTGGCATCGCAGCGAGTGTCTTGACGCGTTCGTAGAACCGGGGCAAATCGCCACCCTCCGCGGCGAGCAGCGCAGCGAACTCCGGGACGCGATCGGCGTAGAGCCCGGCGGCGACGATGCTCGCGTTGTTGGCGCCGGCGAACCAGCGGTCGAACAGCGGTGCGCCGCCCCAGCCGGCCTTGATCCGCTCGTATTCGCCTTGCATCGAGGCGAACGCGGCCGCCTTGCCGGCGCGCTTTTCCGCGTCCGGTGCGTCGCTTGCATATAGCGCCGCGAGCCGCTCGCGTGTGGTACGGACCAGGCGCTGAAAGTCGGCGCGAAGCCGCTTCATCCGCGCGGCGTCGGCGGCATTCTGCTCGGCCCCGGGCTTGCCCGCCTGCGCGGCCAGCCAGCGCGTAAGACCTTCTTCCTCGACCGCCACGGCAAAGGACTCGTTGAACGCCGTGTCGTCCTTCGCGTAGACGATCTGGTGCGCGAGCTCGTGGAAGATGAGCCGCGCAACATCGGCGTCGCGATACTGGATGAACGTCGAGAGCACCGGATCGTCGAAATACCCGAGCGTCGAGTACGCCGGAACGCCGCCCACGTGCACGTCGAAGCCCTTCGTGGTGAGCCGCGCGGCCTCGGCCCGGGCGTCGCCTTCGACGAAGTAGCCGCGGTAGGCGACGCAACCCGCGACCGGAAAGCACCACTGCTCCGGCGAGAGCGACAGCTCGGGCGCGGCGAACACGTTCCAGACGACGAAAGACCGGCCGAGATCGGCATACCGCGTGTAGCTGCGATTGTCGGGTAGCGCGAGCTCGCGGCTCGCGAACGCGCGGATCGCCTGCACGCGCTCGAGCTTCGCCTTCAGCGCGGCGTCGGACGTCGAATCGGCGACCTCCGAAATCGGCCGCGCGCGGGCGAGGAGATCGAGCTGCCCGGCGAAGCCCTGCCAGTAGAACTCGACGGCCGAGCAACCCGCCAGACCGAGTCCGCACACGAGCGCGGCGATCGCAGTCCTCCAGGCGGTGCGGCGAACGGCGACGACGCGGGTCCGTGAAGACGCCGATAATCCCGTTGCATTCATGCCAACGCCGCCCGTGCCCGCGCGCCAAGGAAGCGCCGCAGCCGCGCGACACCGTCTTCGAGCTTCGCCATTTCAATCGTGTACGCGAGACGCACATGCGCGGCCGCGCGATGCGTGCCGAAGTCGACGCCGGGTGTGATCGCGACGCCCGCGCCTTCGAGCACGTCGCGACAAAAGTGCTCGCTGTCGGCGGCGAACCTCGAGCTGTCCGCATAGACGAAGAAGCCTCCCGTCGGCGTTACCGGAATGCCGAAGCCCAGCTCGCGCAGCGCCGGGACGAGGAAATCGCGCCGTTCGCGGAACGCGCTGCGGCGTGCCTCGACGATGGCGAGCGTCTCCGGCGTGAAGCACGCGAGCGCCGCGCGCTGCGATACGGTAGGCGGCGAGATATAGAGGTTTTGGGCAAGCTTTTCCAGGTCGCGCACGTGGCGCTCCGGCGCGACGATCCAGCCCAGGCGCCAACCGGTCATGTTGAAGTATTTGGAGAAGCTCGAGACGATGAAGAGGTGGTCCACATTCGCCGCCGCCGTCGTGAGGGCCGAGTGCGGCTCGCCGTCGTAGGAGAGGCCGAGGTAGATTTCGTCGACGATGAGATGGCCGCCCCGCTCCGCCACCGTCGTCGCAATCCGGCTCATTTCGTCCGCCGCCACCTGAGTGCCGGTCGGATTCGACGGCGAGGCGATCAGGACGCCGCGCGTGTTCCTGGTCCAGGTGCGTCCGATCGACTCGGCGGTGAGCTGGTAGCGCGATTCGGGGCCCACGGGGATGCCGACGGGGTCGCCCTCCAGCACACGGACGAAATGGCGGTTGCAAGGGTAACCGGGGTCGGAGAGGAGAATCGCATCGCCGCGGTCCACGAGGAGCGCCATCACGAGCAGGAGCGCGGCTGACGAGCCCGCGGTCACGATCACGCGCTCGGGCACGACGCGTACGCCAAAGCGCTCGGCATAGTGTCGCGCGATTGCTGCGCGAAGCTCGGGCAGGCCAAGCGCCGACGTGTAATAGATGTCGCCGGCGTCGAGGGCGCGCGTCGCCGCCGCAAGCACCGGCGCCGGTGTCGGAAAATCGGGCTCGCCGATCTCCATGTGGACGACGCTGCGGCCGGCGGCTTCGAGCGCTCGCGCCGCCGTTTGCACTTCCATCACGTGGAAGGGCGCGATGTCGGCGACGCGCGCGGCGAGGGCGAAGCGGGAATCCATCGAAGGGGTTAGACCGGGGAAGCGCAAAAAGCGTTATGGTACTGGGTGGACGCCGGCGCAGTCATCCTGCATCGGGCCTCGAGGATCGCCTATGTCACTGGGTCGAAGGTTCGCGACGCCACTCGGACTGCCGAGACGGTTCAGCGCTCCCCTGCGGGTTGCCGCTGTTGCCGTCATAATCGCCTCGCCCGCCGCCCGCGCGGACGTCTACAAGTGCGCCGGCGAGGGCGGCACCCCCGTCTACCAGGAGACTCCCTGTCCCGCGGGCAAGGAATTGCGCAACTTCCAGACGAATCCTCCGGAAATCACGGTGCTTCCCGGACGACCCGCCGCTGGCACGGCTGCCCGCACGAACGCTGCGCCCAACAACCGCGCGAAAACCGCGGACAAACCGGAAAGACCCACAACGCCCGGCGGTTCCGCCAAGGTCAAACGCGACCCCGCCGAGCGAGCGCAGGCGCATGTCGGCATGACCGAGGGTGAAGTTCTGGCGAAACTCGGCTCGCCCGACGTCACGACCGGTAAGCCGAACGACAAGGAGGTGCGGTGGACCTGGCTTCCGGCTGAAGGTGATCCGGATATGGTCACGACGATAACGCTCACCGACGGCATCGTCACCGATCTGGAACGAAGGACGGTCAAGAAATAAACAGGCGGACCGTCCCGGTTGCGGGCAGACACCCGAGCGAATCGGCGCCGATCGCCCAGGTGGACGACTGCGCGTTTCGGAACAGGCACTGCGTTCAACGGGATGAGGGCGATCGTTCAGCGAGTGCGCGAGGCGTCGGTCACCGTCGGCGGCAACGTCGTCGGGGCGATCGGCCCCGGCGTTCTCGTGCTGGCCGGGATGGCCGCCGACGACACCGACGAGGACCGTGACTGGCTCGCAAGGAAGATCGTGGCGCTGCGAATCTTCGACGACGCCGATGCGGTCATGAACCGCTCGGTTGTCGACATCGGCGGCCAGATCCTGGCAGTGAGCCAGTTCACACTCTTCGCTTCGACGAAGAAGGGTAACCGGCCTTCCTGGTCGGCCGCCGCGCCGCCGGCGATCGCCGAGCCGAAGTTCGATGCCTTCGTAGCGGCACTCGCGCGCGGGCTCGGCAAGCCGGTGCAAGGCGGCGTGTTCGGCGCGGCAATGCAGGTCGCGCTTGTCAACGACGGGCCGGTGACGATCTGGCTCGATTCGCGCCGCCGCGAGTGACCCCGCTGGAGCCGAAGGCACCTTTGTCGCGGATCAAGGGAGGTTGGCAGCGCAGCCGCGATAATGGGACGGATTCGCTTGCGACCGTTCCCATGTCCCCATTGCGACTTCCGCGCTTGCGCCTTCCCTCGCCCGGCGCTTTGATTCGCCCTCCGTGGCCCATGCGCGGCGTGCTGGCGCTGGCTGCACTTGCCCTCGCGGGTCTTTTCTTTCGCGACGCGATTCTGGGCACGCCAGTCGAGGTCCACGAGATCAAGCGCGGCGACCTCGTCCAGACCGTCGTGGCCAGTGGCCGCGTGATGACGCCGCAGCGGGTGTCGGTTGGCGGCGTCGTCACCGAGTGGGTCGCGAGCATTCCCGTTGAAGAAGGCCAGACCGTCCGGCGCGGCGAAACGCTGATTGTCCTCGACGATCGCGACGAGCGCGCCGCCGTCGCACAAGCGCAAGCGGCGGTCGAACAAGCCGAGGCGAAGCTCCGCCAGCTGCGCGAAGTCGGCCTGCCCGCGGCCGAGCAGGCGCAAAACCAGACCGAGTCCAATCTGCTCCTCGCACGCCAGCAATACGAGCGCGCACAGGACCTCAAGGCCAAAGGCTTCGTGAGCCAGTCCGCGCTGGACGACGCGAAGCGCAACCTCGACGTCGCCGAGAGCCAGCTGACGGCGGCGCGGCTGCAGGTGCACAGCAACAGCCCGTCCGGCAGCGACTTTGTCCTCGCGCAAACCGCGCTCGCTCAGGCACGCGCGAGCCTGGCCGTCGCACAGGCGCGGCTCGAACAAACCGTCATTCGGGCACCGGTCGACGGCACGCTGATCGCCCGCAACGTCGAGCCGGGCCACGTCGTGCAACCCGGGAAGGAGCTGATGGTGCTGGCCCCCGCCGGGGAGACGCAGATCGTCGTGCAGATCGACGAAAAGAACCTGTCGCAGCTGCGGCAGGGTGAGAAGGCGCTTGTCTCTGCCGACGCCTATCCGCGGGAGCGGTTCGTCGCCGAGCTTTTCTACATCAATCCGGGTGTCGATGCGCTGCGCGGCTCGGTGGAAATCAAGCTCCGGGTTCCGGATCCGCCCTCCTATCTGCGGCAGGACATGACCGTTTCGGTCGACATCGAGGTCGCCCGTCGCGCCAATACCATCGTCGTTCCGACCGAGGCCGTTCACGACGCGGCCGGCGCGCACCCGTGGGTTCTCGCCATCGAAGGTGGGCATGCCACGCGCCGGCCGGTGAAACTGGGACTCAAAGGCGACGGCCGGATCGAAGTGCTGGAAGGGTTGACAGCGGGCGAGCGCGTCGTCTCGGGCCCCGGCATTGCGATCTCGCCCGGGGAACGTGTCCGCGCGGTTGCAGCGGTACGCAACGGCACCGCGTGAACCCGTTTGCGCGGTTCGAATGGGTCGTCGCGTTCCGCTTCATGCGCGAAGGCCTGACGCAGACATTGCTCATCATCTTCGGCGTGGCGCTGGGCGGCGGCGTGATCATCTTCATGTCGGCGCTGCTCGCAGGCTTGCAGGCGAACGTCGTGCGCCGCACGTTGAACTATCAGGCCCCGATCCAGATCTTTGCTCCCGATCAGGTCGCGCGTCCGTTGCGCACGGGCGAGCCTAGCGACGTCGCAGCGCGGATCCAGCCGCGGTCACAGCAGCTCCGGTCGGTCGACCAGTGGCAGAAGGTTCGTACCGAAGTGGAGCAGGTTCCGGACGTGATCGGCGTCACGCCGGTCGTCACGGGTCCCGGCTTTGCCCGGCGCGGCGAAGCCACCAAGGCCGTCTCGATCATCGGGATCGAGCCCGAAACCTATTTCAAGGTGATCGCGCTACCGGAGAAGATCGTCGCCGGCCGCCAGGACGTGGGACCGGTCGACATCATCATCGGCACCGAGCTCGCCAAGGATCTCGGCACGAGCATCGGCGACAAGCTCGGCGTCACGACGGCGAACGGGGCCGCGTCGATTCTGACGGTGATCGGGATCTTCGATTTCGGCAACAAGGGCGTCAACGAACGCAACGTCTACGTCGCGTTGCGCACCGCGCAAAACCTGCAGGATCTCCCGGGCGGCGCCACCAGCATCGAGGTGAAAGTGCGCGACCCGTTCGCCGCGGAAACCATCGCGCAGGCGATCCGCGAGAACAATGATCTGCAGGTGGACAGCTGGATCAGGACCAACGCCCAGTTCTTCAGTGCGATGGCGGCGCAGATTCTCGCCAACACGCTGATCCGCATCTTCGTCGGGCTCACCGTCGCGCTCGGCATCGCGAGTGTGCTCGTCGTCTCCGTGGTGCAGAAATCGAAGGAGATTGGCATCCTGCGAGCGATGGGCACCGACCGCGCCCAGGTTCTCCGCGTGTTCCTGCTCCAGGGCGGCTTCATGGGGCTCACGGGGTCGCTCGCCGGATCGCTGCTCGCCTGGGGGTTCCTCCTCTTATGGCGCGGGGTCGCGAAGAACCCTGACGGGACGACGATGTTCGTCGTCGTGATCGAGCCGTCGCTGTTCGCGATCGCCTGCGCCGGCTCGACGCTCGTGGGGATCCTCGCCGCCGTGGTCCCGGCAAGGCGGGCGGCACAACTCGACCCGGCGGTGGCGATCCGTGGCTGATGCGACGGGACCCGAAACGCTGCGGCTCGAAGGCGTGCGCAAGTCCTACGGCGTGGGTACTTCCGTTGCGACCGAGGTTCTGCACGGCATCGATCTTTGTCTCCGGCACGGCGAATTCGCGGCCCTGATCGGTCCGTCGGGCTCCGGCAAGACCACGCTGCTCAATCTCGTCGGGCTCCTCGACCGGCCCAATGCCGGACAGCTCGTGATCGTCGGGCAGGACGCGAGCGCGCTTCCCGAAGCGGAGGCGACGAGGCTGCGCGGCCGCGCGATCGGCTTCATCTTCCAGTATCACTATCTGCTGCCTGCCTTCACCGCACTCGAGAACGTCATGATGCCGATGCTCGCGGCGCGCGGAAGGGTCGACGAGGAAATGCGGCAGACGGCGACCGCGCTGCTCGACCGGGTCGGCCTAACCCCCTGGCGCGACAACAAGGCTTCTGACATCTCCGGCGGACAGCAGCAGCGCGTCGCCATCGCCCGCGCCCTTGCGATGAATCCGGCACTGGTGCTCGCCGACGAGCCGAGTGGTAACCTCGACACCGAGAACGCCGACGCGGTGTTCGACTTGATGCGCGAGGTCAACGAAGCGAGCGGCACGACGTTTCTGATCGTTACGCACGATCCGCGCCTCGCGCAGCGTTGCGACCGCATCGTCGAGCTCGTCGACGGACGCATCGTCGCCGACCGCCCGAACCCGAACGTCGTGCGCCGCGGGTAGCGCGGCTCACCGCGGCAGCGCGGCCGCCTGTCAGCCGCGATCGACGCTCAGGCGGCCGGGTCCGAGCGCGAAGACCAGCAGCAGGCCCCCGATCACCGACACGTTCTTGAAGAACATCAGCTGATTCACACTCGCTGCCTGCTCGGCCATCGTCCAGAAGTTGTGGAAGAAGATCGAGGCGAAGAACGTGAAGACGGCCACCACCAGCGCAGCCCACCGCGCCTTCCACCCGACGATGAGCATCAGGCCGCCGATCAACTCGACGACGATCGCGATCGTCGTGGCAACCGGCGGCAGCGGCAGGTTCTTGCTCGCAATGGCGGCCGCCGCGCCCTCGAAGCCGCCGATCTTGCCGAAGCCTGCATAGACGAACATGAATGCCAGCAGCACGCGGCCGACCAGGGCCGCTACGTCCCGCGCTTGGTTCATCGACACCTCCGACGTCAGGGCAAGTCAAACAACAGGAGCTCCGCGGCTCTCGCACGGTCAAGCACGACCTCCCGCTCGCCGGTGACTTTCGCCGCGTCGCCCGCGGCGAGTCCGGCGCCGTTCAGGTGCGCGTCGCCGCGGATCACGTGGACGTAGACACGACGCCCCGGCGCAAGTTCGTAGCGAAGCACGTCGGCGCCGTCGAGAAGCCCCGCGTGGACGGTTGCATCCTGGTGGATCGTCACCGAACCATCGCGGCCATCGGGGGAGGCGATGAGCCGCAGCCGGCCGCGCATGTCGTCGCGCGCGATGCGCTTCTGCTCGTATGAGGGCGCGACACCGGTGACGTTCGGCTGGATCCAGATCTGCAGGAAATGGACCGGCGCGGTTCTCGATGCGTTGTACTCGCTGTGCAGCACGCCGCGGCCGGCGCTCATTCGCTGCACGTCGCCCGGCGCGATGACCGAGCCCGTGCCCATGCTGTCCTTGTGCTCGAGCTCGCCGTCGAGCACGTAGGTGATGATCTCCATGTCGCGATGGCCGTGCGTGCCGAACCCCATTCCCGGCTGCACGCGGTCCTCGTTGACGACGCGGAGCGGCCCGAAGCCCATGTGCTCGGGATCGTAGTAATCGGCGAACGAAAAACTGTGGCGCGAATCGAGCCAGCCGTGGTCGGCGTGCCCGCGTTCGTCGGACCTGCGCAGCGTGATCATCGGCGGCCCTTTGCGGTTCGGCGGCGGTGCCTGAACGCGAGTATGCCGCGCGCGCACGAGGGCGTCGATTCCGGGGCCGGTGCGGTTACAGCTTGTACGCCTGCTTGGCGAGGCCGTGCGCGAGCAACGGAGCGAGGGCGAACGCCTCGTCCTCGACGATCCGGTGCTCGACGACGAGCGTCGCGAGGAAGCGGCAGTCGATGCGCCGCGCGACGTCGTGGCGCGCCGGAATCGACAGGAATGCGCGCGTGTCGTCGTTGAAGCCGACGGTGTTGTAGAAGCCCGCCGTTTCGGTCGCCTGCTCGCGAAAGCGCAGCATGCCCTCGGGGCTGTCGTGGAACCACCACGGCGGGCCGAGCTTCAGGATCGGATAGTGACCGGCGAGCGGCGCGAGCTCGCGCGCGTACGTCGTCTCGTCGAGCGTGAACAGGATCAGCGTGAAGTCGCGCTCGTTGCCGAAGCGATCGAGCAGCGGCTTCAGCGCGCGCACGTAATCGGTGCGGGTCGGGATGTCGGCGCCCTTGTCGCGGCCGAAGTCGCGGAAGATGGCGGGGTTGTGGTTGCGGAAGCTGCCCGGATGGATCTGCATCACCAGGCCGTCGTCGAGGCTCATCCGCGCCATCTCGGTCAGCATCTGGCCGCGGAACTGCTCGGCCTCGTCCGCCGTCGCGTTGCCGGCGAGCGCGCGATCGAGCAGGCGCTGGCAGTCGCGGCTCGGGCAGGTCGCAGGTCTGCGCGCGTCGGATGGCCGTGGTCGGTCGACGTCGCGCCCATCGTCTTGAAGTACGCGCGGCGGTTGCGATGCGCGGCGAGATAGCCGCGCCACGTCGCGCGTGTTCTCGCCGGTCAGCGCTCCCAATGCCTGCACGTTGTCGCGAAAGCCGTCGAACTCGGGGTCGACGACGGGATCGGGCCGGTACGCCGTGATGACGCGGCCCTTCCAGCCCGATGCGCGGATCTTGGCGTGGTGCGCGAGCGGGTCGAGCGGCGATTCGGTGGTCGCGATCACCTCGATGTTGAAGCGCTCGAACAGCGCGCGCGGCCGGAACTCCGGCCGCGCGAGGCAGGCATTGATGCGGTCGAAGCAGCGGTCGGCCGATTCCGGCGTCAGGCGCTCGTCGATGCCGAACACCGTCGCGAATGCGTGGTCGAGCCAGAGTCCGCGTCGGCGTGCCGCGGAACAGGTGGTAGTGCGCGCGAAGGTGCGCCAGATCTTGCGCGCGTCGTGCTCCGACCGGCCCGCCGTCGCGCGCGGGATGCCGAGGTCCTCGAGCGCGACGCCCTGGCTGTAGAGCATGCGGAAGACGTAGTGGTCGGGCGTGATGAACAGCGCCGAGGCATTGGCGAACGGCGCGTCGTCGGCGAACCACTGCGGATCGGTGTGGCCGTGCGGGCTCACGATCGGCAGGTCCTTGACCGTCGCGTAGAGCGCGCGCGCGAGGTCGCGCGTCGCGGGATCGGCGGGGAACAGGCGGTCGGGATGGAGGTCGAGCGGGATCGAAGCCATGAATTCACCTGTGTCCGAGGTGGGCGCGCGAGCGTCGCGCGCGACGCCGTCGCGGAAGAGCGCGACGACATTGCGCGTCACCGCGGCGCGGAAC
The DNA here is from genome assembly GCA_963733985.1 of uncultured beta proteobacterium. Classification (GTDB taxonomy): domain Bacteria; phylum Pseudomonadota; class Gammaproteobacteria; order Burkholderiales; family Casimicrobiaceae; genus CAIWHR01. The sequence continues at coordinate 101,997 of CAVTFF010000002.1, forward strand.
GCGACGTCGCGGCGAGATCGGCGCCGAACACCGCGGCGAGGTCGAGGAAGCCCTCGGCGATCGCGGCGGCATCGCTCGCGGCCGCGCTGCGCGATCGCGCGCGAACGTCGCGCGCCAGCGGATCGGCGACGGCGATCGCGCCGCCCTGCTCGTCGACGCCGCTCGCGTAGCGAATCCAGCCCGGCGACGGCGAGCGCGAGATGCGCGAACGGCGCGCCGGCGGCGAGCCGCTCGCGCACCGTGCCCGAGCAGCCGCTGCGGCAGCTTCTGCGAGCCGTCCATCGCGATCTGCTGCGTGCGGTGCGGCAGCGCCGGATTGCGGAAGCGCGTCAGCAGCTGCGTCGCAGTAGGCGGCGAGATCGACGCCGGCGGCGCGGCGAGCGTGGGCACGATCTCCTCCGTCATCAGGCGCTCGATCGAGCGTCGCGAGCAGCCGGTCGCGACGACGCCTGCCAGATGAACTCGTGGCCGGCAAGGAAGCCGAGGTAGGCGAGCGTCGAGTGGCTGCCGTTCGAGCAGCCGCAGCTTCATCGTCTCGAACGGCGCGACGTCGGCGACGAACTGCGCGCCGGCGTCCTCCCATGCGGGCGCGCGCGCGGCGAAGCGGTCCTCGATCACCCATTGCCTGAACGGCTCGGCGACGACGGGCGCCGCATCGGCCACGCCGAGCAGTCGCGCGCCTCGGCGACGTCGGCGTCGCGTCGTCGCCGGCACGATGCGGTCGACCATCGTCGACGGAAACGCCACGTTCGCGTCGATCCAGTCGGCGAGCGCGGGATCGCGCGCCTGCGCGAACGCAGCGACGACGCCTGCGACCGTGCGGCCGTTGTGCGGAAGGTTGTCGCAGCAGACGACGGTGAGCGGCGCCCGCGCCGTGCCGCGCGCCGCGCGGCGAGCGCCGCGACGAGCAAGCCCGACGGCGCTCGCCGGCGACCCGGGGTGCGCGAGATCGTGCGACGATGTCCGGATGCGCGAAGTTGAGCCGTCCGGTCGCCGGATCGTGGCAATAGCCCTTCTCGGTGACCGTCAGCGACACGACGCTGCACGCCGCGGATCGGCGATGCGCGCGACACGCGGTCGCGATCGGCGCCGAGGAAGAGCACCTCGCGCACGCGCGCCGATGACGCGCGCGCGCGTCGCCGCCGTCGCTTTTCTCGAGCACCGTGTACAGGCCGTCCTGCGCGGCGAGCGCCGTCGGTCGCGCGCGGCGTCTTGAGGCTGACCGCCGCAGATGCCCCAGCGCGGATCGCGCGCGAGCACGCCGTCGGTGTAGACCGCCTGGTGCGCGCGATGGAACGCGCCGAGGCCGAGATGGACGATGCCGACGCGACCGGCGGCGAGTCGTAGCCGGGCACGCGCGACGGTCGGCGGCAACGTCGCGCGAGCGTCGCGAGCGACAACGCTATCATCGGACGGCGATGGGGCGTCAGCGCTGCCTGCGGGTGCTCCTTGACGCGGCTCACGAGCTGCGTCGGATTGACGAAGCGCAGCGCGATCAGCAGCCAGACGAGCGTGACGGCCATGTAGATCATCGCCATCGCGTCGACCGACTGCGGCGCGCGCACGCCGGCGGCGAACACCGCGTAGTAGAGCGCGACGACCAGCGTCTGCGAATCCGGGCCCGCGGTCAGGAACGTGAGCTCGAACATCGCGATCGTGCGCACCAGCACGAGCAGCGACGCGGCGAGGATGCCGGGCGCGAGCAGCGGCACCAGCACGTGCCAGGAACATCCGCGCGCGTGCTCGCGCCGAACACGCGCGCCGCCGACTCGAGGTTCGGATCGATCTGCTCGATGAACGGCGTCATCACCAGGATCACGAACGGCGCGGCGGGAATCAGGTTGGCGAGGATCACGCCGTAGATCGTGCCGGCGAGGTGCGACCTTGTACAGCACGGTCGCGAGCGGAATGCCGTAGGTGATCGGCGGCACCATCAGCGGCAGCAGGAACAGCAGCATCAGCGCGCGCTTGCCGGGAAGTTCGCGGCGCGCGAGCGCGTAGGCCGCCGGCACGCCGATCAGCGAGCGACAGGAGCACGACCGCGAACACGACCTCGACGGTGACCCACAGCACGTCGTCGAGCTGGAATTCCTTCCACGCGGCGGTGTACCAGCTCGTCGTCCAGCCTCGGGCAGCCAGGTGCCGAGCCAGCGCCGCGCGAACGAGCTTGGTCGCCACCGCCGCGATCATCAGGCCGATGTTGACGACGAACAGCGCCATCAGGCCCCAGCAGGAACGCGCGCCAGGCGGTGTCGAGCCAGCGCTTGTCGCATGGCAGCGGATCTCGTCGCGCATCACCCTTTGCCTCCGACGACGGGTCCGCGATAGAAGAGGTTGCGCAGCGCCAGCACCGCCGCGACGATGACGAGCTGGACGAAGCCCATGATCATCGCGATCGCCGAGGCGAGCGAATAGTCGTACTGCTCGAACGCGGCCTCGTACGCGGCGATCGAGATCACGCGCGTCGGCCCGGCCGGCGCGCCGAGCAGCACCGCCGACGGGAACACCGAGAACGCCTGCACGAACGCGAGGCAGAAGCACATCGCGAGCCCCGGCGCGAGCAGCGGCAGGTAGATGTGGCGGAACTGCGCCGCGGAGTCGGCGCCGAGCGTCGCCGCGGCGCGCGCGAGCACCGGATCGATGCCCGTGATGTACGACAGGATCAGCAGGAACGCGAACGGGAAGCCCGAGATCACGAGCGAGATCAGCACGCCCCAGTAGTTGTGCGTGAGGCGGATCGGTCCGTCGTAGAGGTGCAGGAACTGCAGCGATCTGCGCGAGCCAGCCCTTCGGGCCGAAGTAGGTCAGCATGCCTTCGGCGATCAGCACCGTGCCGAGCGTGATCGGCACGACGAGGATCGTGGTGACCAAGCGCTGGTACGGCGACTTGCACGCCGCATCTTGAACGCGATCGGCAGCGCGAGCCGACGTTGATGAGCGTCGCCGGCAGCGCGAGCCGCAGCGTCGTCCAGATCGTCGGCCACAGGTTGTCGGTGGTGAAGAAGTGCGCGTAGTTGGCGAGCGCGCCGCCCTTCTCGGGCTTGAACGACAGCAGCAGCCCGTAGAGGAACGGATAGACGAACAGCAGCAGCATGAACGCCGCGCCCGGGACGACCAGCAGCAGCGACCGGTCGAGCGGCGGGCGCGCGAGGGCGTGGCCGCGGCAGAGCTAGCCATCGGTCAGCCCACGGGATAGACGAGCGCGCGCTCGACCGGCACGTGCGACGCGCGCCGCGTCGCCGAGGGCGACCGTCGCCGCGCGTGCGCACGTGCAGACGCGTGCCATCCGACGTGACGACGTCGACCAGCGAATCGCGGCCGCAGTACTCGACGTTGTCGACGCGCCCGGCGAGCGTGTTGGCGCCGCCGGCCGTCGCCGACGACGATCTCCTCGGGCCGGATCGCGACGCAGGCGCGGCCGTCCGCGAGCGGCTGCTTGCGCAGTGCCGGTCAGCCGGATGTCGGCGCCGGCCAGCGTCACGCGATCGCCGTCCTCCCGCGCGACCGTCGAGCTCGAGCACGTTGCGATAGCCCATGAAGCGCGCGACGTCGAGGTTCGCCGGCTGCGCGTAGACCTCCTGCGGCGTCGCGATCTGCTGCGACGCGCCGTCCTTCATCACGACGATGCGGTCGGCGAGCGACAGCGCCTCGTCCTGGTCGTGCGTGACGTAGATCGTCGCGCGGTCGAGCTCGCGATGGATGCGCCGGATCTCGCGCGCGTCTCGAGGCGCAGCTTCGCGTCGAGGTTGGACAGCGGCTCGTCCATCAGGATCAGCGGCGGCTCGATGACGATCGCGCGCGCGATCGCCACGCGCTGCTGCTGGCCGCCCGAGAGCTGCCCCGGCAGCTTGTGCTCCTGGCCGGTGAGCTGGACGAGCTTCAGCGCCTCGGTCGACGCGCGACGCGGTTTCCGCGGCGGACACGCCGCGCATCTTGAGCCCGAAGCCGACGTTCTTCGCAACGCTCATGTGCGGGAACAGCGCGTAGTTCTGGAACACCATGCCGAAGCCGCGCTTCTCCGGCGGCAGCGTGTCGATGCGCGTCGTCGTCGAGCCAGATGCTGCCGTCGGACAGCGGCAGCAGCCCGGCGATGCAGTTGAGCGCCGTCGACTTGCCGCAGCCGGACGGCCCGAGCAGCGCGATGAACTCGCCGCGCCGGATCGTCAGCGTCAGCTCGGTCAGCGCGTTGAACGCCTTGCCGCCGGCGCCCGCGAAGCGGCGCGTGACGCGGTCGAGCTTGAGCTCGGTGAAATCGTGTTTCATGTTTGTTCGTTGTGGCGAGAGCAGGGGCCCGGCATCCGCAACTCTCCTCTGCGATCGAGCTCGTCTACCCCGCCGCTGCCGTGCCCGCAGCGGTGCGGGCCCCGCGGACCAGTCGGTCGCCGCCATCGGGGCAGTCGCCGCGACCACAGTGCGTTCCGGTCGCGGCCCGCCAGCGGGTGGGTCGCGACCGGAAGCAAAGGCGTCACTTCTTGGTCTTCGCGCCGACCTGCTGGTCCCAGATGCGGAACGCCTCGACCTGCGCCGCCGGCGGCAGCGACTGCGTATGCGGAAATTCGGCGAGCCATTTGTCGTACTCGGGGCGGCCGTACTCCTTGATCGCGTCCTGGCTCTCCTTCGGCGCCATCGACAGCGGCACGTTCTTCACCGCCGGCCCCGGATAGAAGTAGCCCTTGTCGTACGTGTACGCCTGCGCCTCGGGCGTCAGCAGGAACGCCATCAGGTCGAGCACGACCGCGATCTTCTCCGGCGGAACGCCCTTCGGGATCACCATGTAGTGCGCGTCGTTGACCCAGGTCATGCCCTTGAACGGCGCGACCTTGTAGTCCTTCGGCACGATGCCCAGCACGCGCGGGTTGAGGTCCCAGCCGGTCATCGTCACCGTCATGTCGCGCGAGCCTTCGCCCAGCTCCTTCATCACCGCGCCGGTGCCGGTCGGGTAGTACTCGATGCACGAATTGAGATCCTTCAGGATACGCCCAGGTCTTGTCCCAGCCGTTGACCGGGTCCTTCGGGTTCTTGTCGCCGAGGATGTACGGCAGGCCCATGATGAACGTGCGGCCCGGCCCCGAGTTGGCCGGCCGCGCGTAGATCAACCGGTTCGGATTGGCCTTGCACCAGGCGAGCAGCTCCTGCGGCGTCGTCGGCGGCTGCTTGACCTTGGCCGGGTTGTATTCGACCAGCGGGCCGGCGGGCATGAACACGACCTCGACGCCCTGGTCCTGCGCGAGTTCCTGCATCTTCGCCGCGGCGGGCTGATAGTTGGTCATCAGGTTCGGGAACTTGGCCGCGTATTCCGGCAGGAGCTTGATCAGCAGCCCCTGCTCGATGCCGGCGGCGAGGAAGTCGGTGCCGGTCAGCACGAGGTCGATGTCGCTGCGACCCGCGCCCTGCATCGCCTTCAGCTTGCCCGGCAGTTCCGGCGCCGGCGCCTTGGTGAAGTTGAACTTGGCGACCAGATTCGGGTTCTTCTTGGCGTAGAGCTCGATCGCGTCCTGCGTCAGCGCAAGGTTGCCGGCGACGTCGACGATGTTGATTGTCACCGGGCTCTTCGGCATCGCCGGCATCTGCGCCGACGCCACGCCGAATGCGCCGGCGAGCGCTGCCGCAGCGATGCCCGCGACGGTTGCGCTGAGCGCCATGCGGCGCGTACCGCGCTTCCCTCTCATCGATCCGTTCATGAATTGCCTCCACGTTGTTTGACAACCTTCCGTCACGCCCGGCGTGACGACCGACCTTCGGAGCCGGAATGGATCTCGCCGCGAGAAAGCCCCCGGCACCCTTCCGCTGTTGCGTCCGTCAAGCCGCTACTCTGCTCCGCCGGGTGCCCGCCGTCGCGCGCACGCTGGAATCGTCGTCGCGCTGGAATTCGCGCTCGACGCGCGCAAGGTGGCGGTGCATCGCGCTTCGCGCGCCCCTCGGCATCGCGACGGGCGACAGCCGCGAGGATCGCCGCGTGGTCGCGCGAGCGTCTTCTCGGCGAGCTTGCGCGTATGGAAGTGTGTTGCGTGCGCCGCCAGATCTCGCGCGCGCTGGTCCCACAGCTCGGCGACGACGAGCTCGAGCGATGCCGTTGCCGGTCGCCTTGGCGAGGCCGACATGGAACTCGCGATCGGCCGCCTCGCGCGCCGCGAAATCGTCGACGCTCCGACGCCATTCGCCCGACGCGTCGCGCAGCGAGGCGATGATCGGCCGCCGTCGCGTTGCGCGCCGCCAGCGCGGCGATTTCGCCCTCGATCAGCTTGCGCGCCGCAAGGAGCTCGAACGGGCCGGGGCCGCGATCGGGATCGTCGCCGACGCCGCGGGCGCGACCGGTCCCGGGCTTCGCGGTCACGAAGATGCCGGTGCCGACGCGCACTTCGACGAGGCCGGCGATTTCGAGCGAGATGATCGCCTCGCGCACCGAGGTGCGCGAAACGCCGAGCAGGCTCGCGAGCTCGCGCTCAGCGGGCAGCCGCGAGCCCGTCGGGAACTCGCCGTTGTCGATCAGCGCGGCGATCTGGCCGGCGATCTGCCGGTAGAGCCGCGGCGGCTGGACGGTATGCAGCGGCACGGAATCCACCCCCTCATGCGCGCGTGCAGGCTCCACGGCGCTCGATCGTCCGCGCATCTCGCGGCGCGGCGTGCGATCGTCTGACTGTACTGCCCGGGGACGATGTGGTCAAGTGGTCCAGCCACTGGACCACACGACCTATGACGTCGCGTTCATCATCGCAGCTTTCGGCGGCCGTGGCACGTCTTGCGCCCGCGACAAACAGTCGCAGCATATGCGGCGTCACTCCGCGACGTAGTGGCCCGACTTGCCGCCCGACTTCTCGAGCAGGCGCACGTCCTCGATCCGCATGCCGCGGTCGGCCGCCTTGCACATGTCGTAGATGGTGAGAAGCCCGACGCCGCCGCGGTCAGCGCCTCCATCTCGACGCCCGGTGCGGGCGAGGGTCTCGGCAGTCACCTCGATGGCGACGGCGTTCGCTTGTCGCGTCGAGTCGTGAATTCGACGGCGACGCGCGTCAGCGGCAGCGGATGGCACAGCGGGATGAGCAGTCGGCGGTCCGCTTCGCGGCCTGGATCGCGGCGATGCGCGCGACGCCGAGCACGTCGCCCTTCTTCGCGTGCCCGCACCGATCAGCGCCAGCGTCGGCGCCTGCATGACGATGCGGCCGCCGGCGCGCGCGATGCGCCGGGTGACGGCCTTGCCGGCGACGTCGACCATGTGCGCCTGCCCCGCTGCGTCGAAATGCGTAAAATGACGGGACTGGCGCACCGCGTGCCGGCGCGCCTCGGCGTCGCGGAGCGGCGCGGCGCACGGCCTTGCGGGCGATTTCGTCGTCGCTGGCTCGCGTGCGCGCCACAGCGGCCTCCTCCGCTTGAACTTCGGCTGACGTCGATGCATCTTAGCATCAGCATGCGTCCCGACCCGGCCTCCTGATGCACGGAATCCGCCGCGTTCGACGTCCGGCGCACGCGCACGCCGCCTGCTCGTCACGCTCACCGCGATCGCGCTCGTCACGCAGCCGCTCGCGCCCGTCGCCGACACGATCGCTTCGGCGCGCGCGCAGGCCACTCCCGATCCGGGCGCCGATCGCGGGCGCTCTACGCCCGCCGCACTACCGCCGCTGCGCAAGCCATCTGCACGCTGCCGCCGATTCCATCCGCCGCAGCCGCTCGCCGGCGCTGCCCGACCTCGGCGACGAATCGCAGGCGCTTTACTCGCCGGCGCAGGAGCGCAAGCTCGGCGAGTCCGTCGTCCGCCAGATCCGCGCTGTCCGGCGCCTATCTCGACGACCCCGAGGTCAACGACTACCTCAACGACCTCGGGCATCGCCTCGTCGCGGCCGTGCCCGACAGTCGCGTTGGATTTCGAGTTCTTCGCGGTCGCCGATCCGCGGATCAACGCGTTCGCGCTGCCCGGCGGCTTCGTCGGCGTCAACACCGGCCTCATCCTGCTCGACGCAGACCGAGTCCGAGCTCGCAGCGGTGCTGGCGCACGAAATCTCGCACGTGACGCAGCACCATATCACGCGCGTGATGGCGGCGCAGAAGACGTCGCTGCTGATGCGCTCGCCGCGCTCGCGGTGGCAATCGCTCGCCGCAAGCTCCGAGTCGGCGTCGGCGGGACAGGCGAGCAACGCGCGCGATCGCCTCGGCCCAGGCGCTCGTCGATCCAGAAGCAGCTCAACTACACGCGCGAAAACGAATACGAAGCCGATCGCATCGGCTTCCAGCGGCTCGGCGCCGCCGGCTTCGACGTCACCGCGATGGCGACGTTCATGGAGCGGCTGCAGAAGCAGAGCCGCTTCTCCGACGGCAACGCGCCGATCTACCTGCGCACCCACCCGGTCACCTACGAGCGCATCGCCGAGGCGCAGGCGCGCGCGCGGGCAAGCCCTATCGGCAGGTGCCCGACTCGCTCGACTTCCAGATGGTGCGCGCGCTGCTGCGGAGCTATCAGGGCACGCCCCGCGAAGCCGTCGCGTTCTTCGACAACGCGCTCGCGGAGCACAAGTACAACAGCGAGGTCGCCGCGCGCTACGGGCTCGTCGCCTCGCTGCTGCGCGCCGGGGATCTATCCGCGCGCCAAAGTCGGAGCTCGCCGACGCTCGAGAAGATCGCGCCCGCCGCATCCGATGATCGACGCCATCGCCGGCCACGTCTTCATGGAAGCCGGCGATCTCGACGTCGCAATCGCGCGCTTCGAGGCGGCGCTGCGCGCGCTATCCGAACAAGATGCAGCTCGTCTACGACTATCCGCGAGGCGCTGCTCGAGAGCCGAAGCGGCGCGGCGCGAAGCCGCCGCGTTCGTCGAGCGCGAGCTGCACGCGCTTTCCCGACGACGGCCGCTGCACCTGATCGCCGCGCAGCGCATATGCGGAACTCGGCAAGAAAATGCAGGAGCACAGCCACCAGGGCGAGTACTACGCCTGGCAGGGCAACCTCAAGGCCGCGGTGTACCAGTTCGAGCTCGCGTCGAAGGCGGGCGACGGCGATTTCTACCAGGCCTCGGTCGTCGAGACGCGGCTGCGCACGCTGCGCCGCGAGCTCGCCGAGCAGCAGGCCGCGGCGGCGAAACAGGGATAGCGGTCCGCTCATTCCGGACCGGCGGCTGCGATCGCCGCTCACCATCGCTGTCTTCGCAAACATCGACCGTTCGTCGGCTCGATGCCGAACCTGTCGTTTTTGACAGGTGCCAACGCCATTCGGCCAGGACTATGTTCACCGACAGCCGCCACTCGCGCGGCGTGGCCGGCGCAAGCGCGAAAAAACATCGGGGAGGAACCATGAAGATCCTAGTAATAGACGCCCACGCGCCGCGTAACTTATTGGTTTCCCTCTAGGCGGATGCGGCAGTACGGCTTCCGTACCCGGCGCCGTACCCGATTCACAGTGTTCCTCTTGCAAACGAGCACGGCGCGGTATCTGCTATTCCCGGTCTCGGAGCTGGCCGCGCCTCCTTGGAAAAAGCGCTTCAAGTGCTAACCGTGAATATTCGGCTTGCGTGACAGCCGCAGCTAATCTGACACTGCTAGTATGCAGTTCCGCTTCTGCGAACTGCCCACTTCGGCGAGGGGCGTCTAATGCAATCGAGCTATTGTCCCCGACTCTCCGAGGCGCGGACCTTGTTGCCGCTACTTCGAGCGCAACTGATCGCCGCTGCAACTCGCTATTCGCTACCCCACAATATTTCGCTCCACCTGTTGCCGATTGTGGAAGATGGACTGTTTGGGTATGAGATCGTCCCGGATCGAAATGCGCACACCTATCTCACCATCGGCTGGTGCGAAACCGGCGAGGCCGCGTTGCGTAGATCCTTGTGTTACGTCGACGCCCCCAGTACCTTGCGCCTCGCAGCATTGAACGGCGAGGCTGTCGCGTGCAGCAATTACAGTGCCCGGAACTGTCCTCAGAAGCGGGACTCCCACTTTGCCGAATTGGCGGACGCTGTTGACTCCGGGCTGTCGCAACTGGTCGCGCTATTCCCAGAACGGCCTCGAAAGGCTGTCGAGTTTCAAGTCGACGAGCACCGGTATCTGGATAAAGCTCTCGCCACTGCATTCGCGTATCTGTCTCAGTGGAACCCGTTCATTGAATTTGTCGGCTTGCCCGACGAAGCGCAATTCGGGTTCGCATTGAGGGGCATCCACGACGGACATGGGGAGCTTGTTTCCCGGCGCCCGGACATGTGGGTGCTGCGCTGGAAGTCATCCGACGCGGACATCTACGAAGAATGGGCAGTCGTGCTTGCTGGCTTGAATGACGCTAGTGAGTCGGCCCGCGCCTGAATTGCTTAACACCGCAGGGCCAAGAGCACAAGCGTATCGGCGCCCGGTTGCAGGAAGTCGCCTGGCGTGGGCCGATGCTGCCCCGACGGAGGCTTCGATGACTCTTAGCATCAGCGTCCGGCGGAGCAAGGTAAGCGCCGCGGCGTGGGAGCCTTGCGTGACTTCCGATGGCCGCACAATCGGCGACGGCGAGTGGTTACGGCGTCGCACCGGTCCGGGTTCGTCGCATACCGCCATGCTGTGGCGGCGCGAGCCAATGACCTTTGACTGATACGTTCCCCGGTGACGAAAGCTTTCTCCTGGCTTCCGGAGCCGTTCGAATCGACCTGAAGGAACACTGGCGACACAGTGCATCTCGAAGGCTGCGTTTCGTCGCTGATTTCCTCGACGCGCAGATCGCCCACAAACGGGGCACGATTGGCGAGATCGGGCCGCAGGCCGCGGCGGCGAAACGGGGATAGCGGTCCGCTCATTCCGCACCGGCTGCTGCAATCGCCGCTCACCATCGCTGTCTTCACAAACATCGACCGTTCGTCGGCTCGATGCGCAACCTGTCGCTTTTGACAGGTGTCAACGCCATTCGGTCAGGACTATCTTCACCGACAGCCGCCACTCACTCGCGCGGCGCGACCGGCGCAAGCGCGAAAAATGCCGGGGAGGAACCATGAAGATCCTGGTGATCGACGATCATCCACTGATCCAGGACGCGCTTTCGCACCTGCTCCCGCAACTCGGCGAGGAAGTCGCGGTGTGCGGCGCGGCGGACTCCGCGACCGCGACGCGGATCCTCGACAACGATCCCGATATCGATCTCGTACTGCTCGACCTCGCGTTGCCCGGCACGCGAGGAATGGATTTGCTCGCGGACCTGATGCAGGACTATCCCGGCGTGCCGGTCGTCGTGCTTTCCGCGACGCACGATCGGGCGACTGTCAACGCGGCGCTCGCTGCGGGTGCGCGGGGCTTCGTTCCGAAGACCGCCGATGCCCGCGAGCTGCTCGATGCGATTCGGCGGGTGCGCGACGGCAGCGACTACGTCACTTCCGACGTCACGCTCGTACCCGACGGCGACGGCGTGCGCATCGCGCCCGATGCCCTTGGCCTTACGTCGCGGCAGGCCGACGTGCTGCTCCTCATGATCCAGGGCAAGCCCAACAAGCTCATCTGCCGCGACCTGAAGCTCTCGGAAGGTACCGTAAAGGTCCATGTCAGCGCGATCCTCAAGGCGCTGCATGTCCATTCGCGTACGCAGGCGGTCGCGATGCTCGCCCAGCGCGGGATCAGCGTCGAGACGCTGGCCTCGCGCCGTTAGCTGGCCCAGGCGATGGCGGCTTCCGCGCCGACCGCCCCGCCGCTCCTCGAGCGTGCTCGCGCCGACCAGGTCGCGACGCTCTACGCTTCGTGGCATCGCACGACGGCGTCGATGGCGCTGGGGGCGTTCATCCTGTGCATCGTCCTGTGGGATCAGGAATCCACGGCGGTGATGGGGCTGTGGTTCGCGGCGATTCTCGCCAATCAGGCCTGGCGCGGCGCGCTCGCCCGCGCGTACCGGCGCGCAGCGCCGCCGGTAGCCGAGGCCCGTCGCTGGGGAAACCGCTGGGCGCTGGGTTCGACGATCGCGGGCGCGCTGTGGGGCATCGCGGGAATCGCGATGTTCCCGGCGTCGCCGCCGCACCAGGCGCTGCTGATCGTCTGCGTGTTCAGCGTGATCCTGGGTGGGCTCAACCTGACCGCCGTGTACAAGCCATCGTTCTACGGCTTCGCCCTCGCGGCGCTGGTTCCGCTGATCGCGCGCGTCGCGCTCGAAGGCGGAAGCGTCCACCTGTTCACCGCGGTCGTGCTCTTCGTCGTGCTCGTGTTCGTGCTCGCGTTCGGGCGCCGCGTCAACGGTCTCCTGACGCACTCGCTCGCGATCCGCTACGAGAACGTCGACTTGATCGAGGAGTTGACCGCGCAGTCGCGTGCCGCCGAATCGGCGCGCTCGGTGGCCGAGACGGCGAATCGAGCGAAGAGCCAGTTCCTCGCCGCTGCGAGTCACGACCTTCGCCAGCCGCTGCATGCGATGGGCCTCTTCGCCGCAGCGCTTGCGGCAAAAGCGCGCGACCCCGAGGTCAAGCCGCTGGTCGCGAGCATCCACGCGTCCGTCGAAGCGCTGGAGACACTTTTCGCACAGCTCCTCGACCTGTCGCGCCTCGAAGCGGGCGCGCTGCGCCCTCAGCCCGATGAGATTGAGTTGGACATGCTGTTCGATCGCCTCAAAGCCGACTTCGCTCCCCAGGCCGCCGCGCATGGGCTCGCGTTGCGCGTCGTACCGACAGCGTCGATCGTGGAATCGGATCCACTGCTCCTCGAACGGATCCTGCGCAACCTCGTCGCCAATGCATTGCGCTATACGCGGTCGGGCGGCGTCGTTCTCGGCGTGCGTCGCGGTCACGGCACCGTGCGCATCGACGTGGTCGACACCGGCGTCGGCATCGGCGCCGCCGATCGCGGCCGCATCTTCGACGAATTCGTCCAGATCGCGCCAACAACGCGGCATGCGGCGGGGCGCGGAATGGGCCTCGGCCTCGCGATTGTCCGCCGGCTCTGCACGCTGCTCGGACATCCGCTCGACGTCGCGTCGACGCCCGGGCGCGGATCGCGCTTTTCGGTGACGGTGCCGCGGATCGCGCCGCGGCGATCACGCGTGGACCCAATGCCGGCACGCAAAGCGGGATTGCCGGTCGCGCCGCCGCCGATCGGTTTTCGCGGGCGGCGCATTGTCGTCATCGACGATGATCCTGCCGTCATCTCCGCGATGCACGCGCTGTTCGCGTCCTGGGGTGCGGGAGTAGTCGGCGGCGAGGATGCAGTCGCGGCACTTGCCGCACTCGGCACGCAATCAGCTGACCTGATCGTCGCCGACTTGCGCCTCGGCGACGGTGCCTCCGGCATCGACGCGATCGGACGACTGCGCGGCGCACTCGGCAGCCACACACCGGCCCTCGTCGTCTCCGGCGACACGAGCGAGGGGGCCCGAGGCGAAGCGCGCGCCGCGAACATCGTGCTGCTCTCCAAGCCCGTCGTCGCCGCGGCGCTCAGAACGGCAGCCGAGGCTGCGCTCTGCGCATCTTCGACCCGGCAGCCGGCTCCCGGCGAAGCCAGAGCCTAGCCGCACGTCGTTCGGCAACGGGGGACGTCGCCGCATCTCCCGCAGTTCCGGCCCGCGCCGGCCGGGAACGATCGGCGGTCGCCGCAGTCCCTGTAGACTGCATGCAAGGTGTTGGCAGTGCGCGACCGCTTGCTGCGAACGAGCTTGGGACACGATGTTCGCGTCTTCTGTCGGCAGGAAATCGAGTAGCCGATGAACGCCCGGTACCCCGGATCCGGTGGAGGGAATCAAGTGGTCGTCATCCCACGCATCTGGGTGACGTTCGCGCTATCGATTCTCGTCCACGCCGCGGCGTTCATCGTCCTTGTGCGTTGGGTGCCGGGGCTCACGCCTTGGAATGACGAGGGCGATGCGGCCGAGCGCCTCGAGGTCGAGCTCGCGTCGCAGACGGGTGCGGCACCCGCCGCGCGTGCTGCGCCAGCGTCATCTGTGCCCTCTACCAACATGCGCGCGGCCTTGTCGGCACGCGCCCGGCCGCCCAGCGCGCCAAGCCGCAACGCGGTGCCGACATTGGCGCTCCCGGCGCCACAGGCTCCCACCAATCCGTCGCCAGCCCCCGCGCCCGTCATCGCTTCGCTGATCGCTCCTCGGGCTGCGATCGAGTCGGCACAAGCCCCTCCCTCCGTCGGAGGCGATCTATCGTCGTCCATCGCGGCGCGACGCCGTGCGCGTGACGAGCAATCCGTCGCCGCCGAAGACGAAGCCGACCGTCGGAACCGCATCGTCGCGTCCAGCGCACCGGCATTGCGGAGCCCGATCGCCGACGAGCAGAGGGAACGCGGCGGAGGCATTTTCCAGATCACGCGCATGGCCTACGATGACGCCGAGTTTCTGTTCTTCGGCTGGAGCAGCGATGAGCGCCGCGGCAAGACGCAGGCCTACGAAGTCCGCCTGGGCGACAGCCGTGACATCCGCGTCGCCGTCGTGCGGAGGATGATCGCGATCATCCGCGAGCACGAACAGGGAGATTTTCGCTGGCAGTCCTGGCGCCTCGGCCACATCGTCGTGCTGTCCGCGCGTCTCGAAGACAATGCGGAGCTCGAGGACTTCATGCTGCAGGAGTTCTTCGAAAGCAAGTCCGCGACGGCGTACCGCTGAGCGGAACCGGCGCGCAGCCGGGCAGCGGGCGACGAGGCAGCACACGCCGTGCGGTTGCGCTGTTCAGCGCCGGGGCGCCACGTTAGACTCCCCCCAGACTCCCGCACGGCTCCGTTCTTTCGCCGAGGCCATGTTGCAAGGCGATCGGCCGCCTAACCTTCCGTGATCGAGATGATGTGACTCCTGTTGAGAGCCCTGGTCGCCACGTCCTCAGTGGCGCTGATCTCGCATGCCGGTGCGCACGCTTTCCTCGACGCTCCGGTACCCGAAACGGGGAGCGTCGCGCATCAATCGCCGGCGCAGCTCGAACTGCGCTTCAGCCCGAGCCCGCCTTCAGCAAGGGACGCGGGGTGAACCGCAGGGACAGCCAGGTCGACTACCTCGATCCGCAGGTCGATCGCGCAGATGGCACACTGCTGGGCGTGTCGCTCGATCGACGCACGCCCGGCGGATCTCGCGTCGTCTGGTGCGCGCTGCCGGTCGACAATCATGTCCTCAAGGGTGACTTCACGATCGCTGTCGCACGGTAGGCGCGCGCGCGAACGCTCAATGCACGCGGAACGATGAACGCGCTTCTCGTCGCTTCGCGAGCGGTCCACTACGCGTCGGCCCTGCTGCTGTTCGGCGAGCTGGTGTTCGCCTTCGCCGTGGCAAGACGCGCCTCGCGCGATCCGCGCCCCGCGGCCGCGGACGACATTCGAGACCTCGATCGTCAGACGAGGCGCGTCGCGGGCCTTGGCATCACAGCGAGCATCGCATCGGGGATCGCCTGGTTCGCCGCAGAAGCGTCGGCGATGAGCGGCATGTCCATCGAGAGAGCGCTCAATCCCGATACGCTCGCACTGATCCTCGGTAGAACAACATTCGGGCGCCTGTTGGCGTTGCGCTTCGGACTCATCGCGGGACTTTGCGCGGCGGTGCTGGCGATGCGGCGATCGGGGAACGACCGCTTGCAATCGCGTCTTCGGATCGGCGCCGTCGCGATTGCCGCGGCGTACCTTGCGAGCCTTGGCTCCACCGGGCACGCCGCCGCAGGACAGGGACTCGACCGGTTCGTCCGGATCGTCGCCGACGACGCACACCTGCTCGCTGCGGGCGCGTGGGTTGGCGCACTGCCGGGACTCGTGCTTTTCTTGGGAAGCGCGCAGCCGCTCGAGGTCGCCGTCCGCGTGACGCGGCGCTTCTCGACCTTGGCAGTGGGAAGCGTCGCCGTCCTGGTCGCGAGCGGACTGGTCAGCGCCTGGTATCTGGTCGGCGACTTCCCGGCACTCTTCGGCACCGACTACGGGCAACTCCTGCTCTTCAAGCTCGCGCTGTTTGCCGCAATGGCAACGGTTGCGATGGTGAATCGCTGGTACTTGATCCCGCGCCTCGTTGACAGCGATCGTGGGGCGTTGCGCTCCCTCCGGCGCAATGCGATCGTCGAAACTGCGCTGGGGATCGGAGTGGTAACGGTCGTCGGCGCGCTCGGCATCACCGTTCCCGCAAGGCACGACGTGGCGGTGTGGCCATTTGCGCACACGCTGGGTTGGGAAGCCGCGGAGCAGGCGGTCTGGATTGGTGCCGTTCTGGGCGCGGCCGCCGTGATCGCGTTGGTCGCGGCAGGCGGAGTGCTCGGCGGATTGCGCAGCCACCGGCCACGCTACTGGCTGGCCGGGCTCGCGGGTATTGCGGCTGCCGCTCTAACGTGGATCTGGCTGCTCGCGGTGCCAGCGCATCCAACCACCTACGTCGCCTCGCCGGTGCGCTACACGACGGATTCGATTGCGCACGGTGCCGCTGTCTATGCGCGAAGCTGCCGCGAATGCCACGGCGCCGATGGCCATGGAGGTGGCGGTCGCGCGTCCCTCGCTCAAATGGACAGCTCGCCGGGCCGGATCGATTACGCGAAATACCGCTACCCGGGCGATCTCTTCTGGCTGATCGCGCACGGGATCGCCGGAACCGCAATGCCCGGATTCACGCCACGCCTCGGCGATGCCGATATCTGGGCGCTGATTCAATTCTTGCGCGCCGAGTCGGAATCGAAGTCGGTAACGACCCTCACGGACCGCGTGGACCCGCGGCGGCCCATCGTGGCGCCCGATTTCACGTTCGAAGTTCCCGGGCGGTCGCAGCAATCGTTGAAACAGCAAAGCAGATCCCAGCCGAGCCCGGTGCTCGTCGTCCTCTACACGCTGCCGGCTTCGCGGCAACGCCTCGCAGCCCTCGCGGGGGCTGAAACGGCACTTGCAGAATCAGGCGTGCGTATCATCGCCGTGGCACTCGACGCTTCGTCCACTTCGGCCGGTCCGCCGAGCGGTGACGGCAACGCGATGCAGGCGCTCGTGCGGCCGGACGTTGCAGCGGTTTACGCGATGTTCGCGCGCTCCAGTGCCGATGCGGGTTCCGACGCGCCCCGGCACGTCGAGTTCCTGATCGATCGCCAAGGTTACCTGCGGGCGCGCTGGATCGGAATCCCGGACGCCGCGACGAACCGGACGGCCGACATTCTCGGCCAGATCGACGTGCTGAAGCGTGAGCCGGACGATGCGGCGAACGCGTCAGGGCATTGATTGTGCGGGGCCGGACCTGCGCTTGTCGACAGTTTTGCTGCACTGCGATATCGGCGCCCGAACCTGTGGATCGGTGTCGGACCCGCCGCGCACCGGGTCCCGCCATCGCGCGTCGCCGCCACGCTCCCGTGGGCGGGAAGCGCGCGGTCGTCCAGTCGGGCTTCCTATACCTAAGAGGATGAAATGCTTTATTCTTGGAAACAGAGGAGCGAGTGAGACGCAATCTGATCCAGCGCAACCGGTTCCCCGCTTTGGGCGCGAAGCGATAACCGGACTTCGGAAAAACCGAGATGAGGCTCCCAACGTGAGCAGGAACCCGTTTGCCCACCACACCGGCCACCGCAGCCCGAGAGGGACCGCACGCGGCGCCTGGGATGACCCCTCCTGCAGTTCATCGCCGATCGCCGGCAAAATTTCTTCTGCTCAACCGGGGCCACTGCTATGGTCTTAGCAATCGTATTGGTCTTGTTGATCGTGGGCTCCGTCCTGTTTCACTATCTGAGCCCGTGGTATTTCACGCCCATCGCGTCCAACTGGGGCACGATCGATGACACGGTGACGATCACGTTCTGGGTCACGGGATTTGTTTTCGTCGGAATCAATCTGTTCATGGCTTATTGCGTGGTCCGCTACCGTCAGCGCAAAGGAAGCCGAGCGACTTACGAACCCGAGAACAAGAAGCTGGAGACGTGGCTGGTCGTATTGACCTCGGTGGGCGTCGTCACCATGTTGGCCCCCGGTCTGTTCGTGTGGGCCAAGTTCGTCGACGTCCCGAAGGACGCGGCGGTATTCGAGGTCGTGGGCAAGCAATGGTACTGGGCGTATCGATTTCCGGGGGTGGACGGCGTGCTGGGTACCGTCGACGCCCGCTACATCAGCGATGAAAATCCGTTTGGCATCAATCCGGACGATCCGAAGGGGAAGGACGACATTCTGATATCGAGCCCGGAGCTGCACCTCCCGATGGGTAAGCCGGTCAAGGCGCTGCTCCGCTCGACCGATGTCCTGCACGACTTCACCGTGCCGCAGTTCCGCGTCAAGATGGACCTGGTGCCGGGGCTCGTCACCTACGTCTGGTTCACGCCTACGCGCACCGGCCAATTCGACGTCCTCTGCGAAGAGCTGTGCGGCGTCGCGCATTTCACGATGCGCGGCAAGGTGATTGTCGAGGAAGAGCCGGCATTTCAGGCGTGGCTACGCACGTATCCGACGTTCGCGCAGGCGTCCGCTCAACTGGCCGGCGATCCTGCAGCAGGCAAGGCGCTCTTCACGGTGTGCGCCGGCTGTCACGGAGCGGAAGCGGAAGGCAACCCCGCGGTGAATGCGCCGAAATTGACCGGGCAGGGAAGCTGGTACCTCAAGCGGCAGCTCAGGTATTTCAAGCAGGGCGTCCGGGGCACCCACGACAAGGATGTCTACGGAAAGATGATGGCGCCGATGGCGGCGACGCTCGCCGACGAAGCCGCGATCGATAACGTTGTCGCTTATATCAAGACGCTGCCGGACAATCCCGCTCCACCGACCGTGAAAAGCAATATCGAGCACGGACAGCAGCTTTATCTGACGTGCGGCGCCTGTCATGGCGTCGATGGGAACGGCATGCAGGCAACCAACGCGCCGCGGTTGAAGGGGATGAGCGACTGGTATCTGGTCACGCAGCTCAGGAATTTCAAACAGGGAATTCGCGGCGCTCATCCACAGGACATGTACGGCTCGCAGATGAGGTCGATGGCTGCAATTCTGTCGGACGAGAAAGCGACTGATGATCTCGTCGCCTACATCGATACGCTCTGATATCGAGCCCTTGTGAATTAGCTCGGAGGAAAAGTTCAATGGCTTCCGTTCCGCACGAAGAGTCGCTGTACGTCCCGCCTGCCGAAGTCGCGGAGGCAGAGCTCTACCATCCGAAAACATTCATCGGGAAGTACATCTGGAGCCAGGACGCCAAGGTCATCGCCGTCCAATACTCGATCACGGCGATCGCCGTGGGGCTGGTGGCGCTGGTGTTGTCGGGAATCATGCGGCTGCAGCTGGGATTCCCGCACGTGTTTTCATTCATCACGCCGAGCAACTACCTGCAGTTCGTGACGATGCACGGCATGATCATGGTCATCTATCTTCTCACCGCGCTCTTCCTGGGAGGATTCGGCAATTACCTCATCCCGCTGATGGTCGGTGCCCGCGACATGGTTTTCCCGTACGTCAACATGGTGAGCTACTGGGTGTATCTGTTCGCGGTGCTGTTGCTGATGGCGAGCTTCTTCGTCCCCGGTGGATCTACGGGCGCCGGCTGGACGCTCTATCCGCCCCAGGCGATTCTTTCGGGTACGCCAGGCGCGAATGCGGGCATCATCCTGATGCTCGTATCGCTGGCTTTTTTCATCATCGGCTTCACGATGGGGGGCTTGAACTACGTCGTGACGGTGCTGCAGGCTCGCACCCGAGGAATGACGATGATGCGGTTGCCGCTGACGGTATGGGGGATCTTCATGGCGACGATCCTGGCGCTGTTGGCCTTTCCCGCACTGTTCGTGAGCGCCATCATGATGACGCTGGACCAGACGCTCGGGACAAGCTTCTTCATGCCGGCCCTCGTCTCGAAGGGGCAGCACCTCAATTACAACGGCGGAAGCCCGATACTGTTTCAGCACCTGTTCTGGTTCTTCGGCCATCCGGAGGTCTACATCGTCGCGCTCCCCGCGTTCGGCATCGTCTCCGACCTGATCAGCGTTCACGCGAGGAAGAACATCTTCGGCTATCGAATGATGGTCTGGGCGATTCTGGCCATCGGCGGCTTGAGCTTCATCGTCTGGGCGCACCATATGTACGTGAGCGGGATGAACCCGTATTTCGGTTTCTTCTTCGCCACGACGACGCTGATCATCGCCATCCCCACGGCGCTCAAGGTCTACAACTGGGTGCTGACGCTGTGGCGGGGCAACATCCACCTCACCGTTCCCATGCTGTTTGCCATCGGCTTCGTGTTCACCTTCATCAATGGCGGGCTCACCGGTCTGTTCCTCGGCAACGTGCCGGTGGACCTTCCGCTTTCCGACACGATGTTCGTCGTCGCGCACTTCCATATGGTGATGGCGGTGTCGCCGATCCTCGTCATCTTCGGGGCGATCTACCACTGGTATCCCAAGGTCACCGGGCGAATGCTGAACGACACCTTGGGCAAGTTTCACTTCTGGGTCACGTTCCTCGGAACCTATGCGATCTACTACCCGATGCATTACCTGGGCTTCCTGGGCGTGCCACGCCGGTATTACGCGATCGAAAACACCGACTTCATCCCGCAGTCGGCGCATTCGCTGAACGAAGGGATCACCATCGCGGCGTTGGTCGTGGGTGTCGTTCAACTCGTGTTCATATACAACCTGATCTGGAGCTATTTCAAAGGCAGGCCGGCGGGCAGCAACCCCTGGCGCGCGACCACGCTCGAGTGGCAAACGTCCGACACGCCGCCGAAGCATGGCAACTTTGGCCCGACGTTGCCGGTCGTCTATCGTTGGGCGTACGACTACAGCGTGCCGGGAGCCGCCGAGGATTTCATCCCGCAAAACCAACCGCCAAGCAGGAAAGGCGGGGGTCTGCAAGCAATGCAGGACGCTTCGGCGCCACCGGCATCCCAAGGAGGCAAGCCGTAGCCATGACCATGATGCTTCCATTGGTGGTCCTGGCCATGCTCATGGCGCTGGTCGTCTGGTGGCTGTTTCGGCAGACGCTGAACGTCAAGCCCTGGGTAGAGGGGCGCGCGATCGAAAACGCTGATGGCGATGGCGCGTTGTCGCTGCCTTCGGTGAAAGTCGGTCTCGGCGTGTTCCTCGCGGTCGCCACGTCCCTGTTCGCGCTCGCGATCAGCGCCTACTTCATGCGAAAGTTGGGCGAGGACTGGAGCAGGCTGACCGTTCCGAAGGTGCTGTGGCTCAACACGGCTTTGCTCGTTCTCAGCAGCATCGCCATGGAACGGACCCGAGTTGCCGCCCAATGGGGGCAGATCGATGGGGTCCGCACCGGGCTTGTTGCCGGCGGCGCCTTCAGCTTCCTTTTCCTGGCCGGACAGCTTTGGGCCTGGCAACAGTTGAACGTCGCGGGCTATTTTGCTGCGGGCAATCCAGCCAACGCTTTCTTCTACCTGCTCACGGCGCTGCACGGCGTCCATCTGCTGGGCGGCCTGTGGGTGTGGGGCAGGACCACCGTCAAGGTGTGGCGCGGCGTCGAGGTTGGCGCGGTGCGCTTGAGCGTAGAGCTCTGCACGGTGTACTGGCATTATCTGCTGCTGGTCTGGCTGGTTCTCTTCGCGCTGCTGTTGTCCACTTGAGAGGGATCACGGGTCATGACGCAACCTGCGCCGAGTAGTGCGGGGGAGGCTCTCCCGCTGCCTGAGGGTCTGCAAGGCATTGTCGCCGACTGGTCGTCGGACCAGCGGGCGTTCAAGAATGTCCCCTGGGGGAAGGCAATGATGTGGATCTTCCTCCTGAGCGACACGTTCATCTTCAGCTCGTTCCTGATCTCGTACATGACGGTGCGCATCTCCACCACCGTCCCCTGGCCCAACCCGAGCGAAGTCTTCTCGCTGAGGATTGGCGGTCACGACGTTCCACTTCTGCTGATCGCGATCATGACGTTCATCCTGATCAGCAGCAGCGGAACGATGGCGCTGGCGGTCAACTATGGCTACCGCAAGAATCGCGTCGTGACCTTCTGGCTGCTGCTGGCCACTGCCGCATTGGGCGCGACGTTCGTCGGCATGCAGGCCTTCGAGTGGACCAAGCTGATCTTCGAAGAGGGTGTGCGTCCCTGGGGCAACCCCATGGGCGCCGCGCAGTTCGGCTCGAGCTTTTTCATGATCACCGGGTTCCACGGCACGCACGTGTCGATCGGCGTGATCTTCCTGATCATCGTCGCGATCAAGGTGCTGCGCGGAGATCTCGATCGCCAGCGACCGGGATTCCTGACGGGCAGGAAGGGAAACTACGAGATCGTCGAAACCATGGGCCTCTACTGGCACTTCGTCGATCTGGTGTGGGTGTTCATCTTCGCAGTCTTCTATCTCTGGTAGGGAAGCCATGCCACACGCAGAGGTTCAGGAACATCCGGCCGCGGGGCAACCCCACGCCGCAGCGGGGGCGCAACAGCACGAGATCGGGCAACAACATCCGCTCGGAATCTATTTCAAGATCTGGGGATTGTTGTTCGTTCTTTCCACGGCCTCGTATCTGGTCGACTACTTCCACTTTCAGGGCTACCTGCGGTGGTTCCTGATCATTACGTTCATGTTGCTGAAGGCGGGGCTGATCGTCGCCGTCTTCATGCACATGCTGTGGGAACGGTTGGCCCTGATGTACGCGATCCTCGTGCCGCCGCTGCTGCTGCTGGTGCTGATGGGAATCGGGGCGCTCGAAGCGGACTACACGTTCCTTACGCGGGGTATCTTCTTCGGGCCGAGCGCCACGGCACCGGCGGCCCCCGAGGCGCCCGCGAAAACTCACTAGACGTAGCGATTCAGACGCCGCCTCTGCCGCAAGGTGAAGGGCGCACACCTTGCGCTTGCGTCGCCGCGGCCCGCGCGTCCAGCATTGTCGGTCTTGGTTGGCGAGAGCATCGGCAACCGAGACGCGGCGCTCCGCGTTTCACGAATGGCGAATCATCCTCGTATTGCCCTGCAACGCGATCAGCCAGTGCCGCGTGGACGATCCCGTTCCCGCCAATTCCACCTGCGGGTGAGCGTGCAGGAGCTTCTCCAATACCGCCTCCTGATCGGGCGCGAGATCCACGAAGAAAATATGCTTGCCGTCCTTCAAGGCTTTTTCGAAGCGGATGAAGTTGTGATTGGGCTTCTGGATTCCGAGGAACCCCCCCTCCCACGTGCAAAAGCCCAGCACGATGACGGCGAGAAAAATGAAAGGTATCCAGCCGGCAGCGCTTTCCGTCCAGCCGGCGAAATAGGCAACGGCAAGAACCAGGGCGGAAGCGCAAATTCCGACCACGGCACCGCGCGTTGTCGAGTGGACGACGTCGGTCTTCATGAATGACTCGACCTCGTGGAGATGCCGATGCTGATGCACTTCCGCATCGTCATGGCTCAGGACATGAATCTGCGGCGTGGTGATGCCTGCGGCCTCCAGTTGCTCTTCCAGGACCTCGAGGTCGTCGAGGCTGTTGCCGATGAAATAATGCCGTAGCAGCTTCACGTTTCGCTCCTCCTGGTTTTTGTTACGCGGCAACTATACGTGAGCTGGATTTGCGCCAGCGAGCCACGCGGAGGAAATTCTATCTGCGTCTTACGCGCTGCGGAAGCCGCTGAACGACGCCCGCCACAGTGCCCCACGACCGCGGGAGATTAGCTGGTTTCGCCGCGGTCGGCATACCCCTGTTGGCAACGCGGTTAGCTCGCGGCACGCCAAGGACTTGAACGACGAGATCGAAACACAAATCACCCGATCGAGCGGCCAAAAAAAGCCCGGCACGAGGGCCGGGCAGGTCGGTTTGCGGACCGCAACACCGGCCCGGAGAGCCGGTGCGCGGAGACCGACGAGTGAATGGTTAGCTGACCTCAGCCGGCAGCGCCGCCCTGGAAGTGCTGGTGCATCCTCTGGCGGAACGATTCCATCCGTGCCATGCGCTTTTGCAGGAGATCGCGGACGACTGCCTTCTGGTCGGACGAGAAGGTCGCGTAGAGGTTGAGCCACTGGGTACGGACTTGCGTGCGGAGCGCCCGGCCCTGCGCGCGAGCGTCGTCGGCCACTGCCGCGACCGCCGCCAAGTCCGGTTCCGCCTTGGCGAGCTCCGCCGTCATCGCGTCCCTCACCTTCTGCATCAGCGCGCCGCCTTGCTGATGGGCTGCCCTCGACTGCGCAACTGCCGCATCGAACATCGTCTGCTGCGACGTGTTGAGGTTCAGATTCGCCTTCGCGTGGGCGATCAAATGACCGAACATCTCGTCGCCGCCGCCCATCGGGCCACCGTGGCCTCCGGGGCCACCGTGTCCGCCAAACGGTTGCGCGAACACTGAGCCTGCGAATGCGAATGCGAGCGCTGCCGCCGTCGCGACAGCGGTCCGGCGCGGGCTGAAACGACTGGGACGAAACGAATTGCCGAGCATGGTGTTTCCTTTCCTCATCAAGTGATCCGAACGGGATGAACGCATCGGGTGCCGCGCTTGACGCGAGCCTTCCGTTTTGTTGGACATGATTGTCGCTCTACGTTCCGCCGTGCGCGTCGTCCGATTGCAACCGGACGTTGCGCGGGCAGCCCCGCGTTACAATCGGTTACAAACGTTGGCCCCTCGCCCTTCGTCGCCACCGTCTAATGTCACATGGCCGGCAGGAATGCACCCCCGCGAATCCTCGTCGTCGACGACGACGTGCGGCTGCGCGACCTCCTCTCGCGCTATCTCACCGAGCAGGGCTTCCAGGTCGCAACGCTGCCCGACACGCGCGACCTCGACAAGAAGCTGCAGCGCGACCCGCCGCACCTGATCGTGCTCGACCTGATGCTGCCGGGCGAAGATGGACTCGCCGTGTGCCGGCGCCTGCGCGGGGCCGGTGAAAACGTGCCGATCATCATGCTGACGGCGAAGGGCGAGGACGTCGACCGCATCGTCGGTCTCGAGATGGGCGCCGACGATTACCTCGCGAAGCCGTTCAATCCACGCGAGCTGGTCGCAAGGATCCACGCGGTGCTCAGGCGGGAACCCTCACGTCTTGCACCCGGCGCGCCGGCGTCTGCCGGCAAGGCCGCATTCGGCCGCTTCGTGCTGGACCTCGCCGCGCGCACGCTTTCCAGCGGCGAGGAGACTGTCCACCTCACCACCGGCGAGTTCTCGCTCGTCAAGGTATTCGCGCAGCACCCGCGGCAGCCCCTCGCTCGCGAAAAGCTGATGCTTCTCGCGCGTGGCCGCGATCACGACGTGTTCGACCGCGCGATCGACGTGCAGGTGTCGCGCCTGCGCAAGCTGGTCGAGCCCGATCCCGCCAACCCGCGCTACATCCAGACGGTCTGGGGCTTCGGTTACGTCTATGTCCCCGACGATGACGGCAGCGACGCGGCGGCGAGCGGCGCGGACGCGGCGTGATGGGCGGCGACTTCGGCAACAACCGATAGCAGTCGAACGTGACCCTGATCCCGCGCTCGCTGTTCTGGCGTCTCGCGCTCCTGCTCCTCGCTGTCGTCGTGATCGCGCTCCTTGCGACGATCCTGTTCTTCCGTCACGACCGCGCGACGCTCCTCGCGCGCGCGTTCGGCGACACCAAGATCGTCCAGCTGCAGGCGGTGCGTGCGGCGCTCGAGTCCTCCGACGCACGCGAGCGACGGGAAACGGTGGCCCGGATCGGGCGCGAATACGACGTGCGCATCATTCCCGAAAGCGAACGGCCTCTGTTGGGAGCAGGTGCGCCGGCTCGGCCGGTGATGCAGGAGCTCGAACGGCAACTGCGCGAGCGGCTGGGACCGGGAACGCAGGTGCGCGCTGCGCCGGGGCGCGGACTGCTGTTCGTCCGCGTCGACGCGGGCGGCGAGGGCTACTGGATCGGGTTTCCGCTCGCGCCGCGGACACCTGCCGAGGAGGAGCCGTCGCGTGCGGTCATCTGGAGCCTTTCGCTCGCTGCGGTGCTGCTGGCCGCGGCGTTCGGCTTCGCGCGTTATCTCGCGCGCCCGCTCACCGAGCTCGCACGCGCGGCCGAGCGCGTCGGGCGCGGCGAGATGCCTCCGCCGCTGCCCGAGCACGGCCCGTCCGAGATCGCCAACCTCAACCGGGGTTTCAATCGAATGACAGCGAGCCTGCGGCAACTCGAAGAAGATCGTGCGCTCCTGCTCGCGGGTGTCTCCCACGACCTGCGCACACCGCTCGCGCGCCTGCGCCTCGGGGTGGAAATGGGGACGCGCGATGAGGCGGCGCGTGCGGGAATGGTCGACGACATCGAGGAAATGGACCGGATCATCGGCCAGTTTCTCGACTTCGCGCGGAGCGACCGCGAAACGGCGCTCGAGCGCCACGATGTCAACGATATCGTGCGCGCCTGCGTCGAGCGCTACGTCCGCAGCGGCGCTGACGTGCGCTTCGCAGCCTGCGCGTCGCCGCCGATCCCCATGCGCGGAACGGCCTTTTCGCGGCTCGTCGCGAACTTGATCGACAATGCGCTCGCCTATGGCGCGCCGCCGGTCGAAATCACGACGTCGATCGCCGAAAATCGCATCGTGCTCGACATCGCCGACCGGGGTCCCGGCATCGCCCCCGATCAGGTCGAGCGGCTGAAGCAGCCGTTCACGCGGGCGTCGGCGGCACGCACGAACACCAACGGCGTCGCGGGCGCGGGCCTCGGGCTCGCCATCGTCGACCGCATTGCGCGAATGCATGGCGGAACGTTCGACCTGCTCGCGCGCGAGGGCGGCGGGACGGTAGCGCGGGTGAGCTTCCCGGTCGCGGCGTAGCGAGCCCGCCCGACGAGGTCAAGAGGCTGGTGGGATGCGTACCGACTCAGGCTGTGGAGCGGAGCTCGCCCGGCGGGCGTTGCGCGCCCAGCGCATGCATGGTTGCTCGACCGCAATCAGACTGAGCTCCGCGAGCGCGAGCGTGAGCACGACGATGACAAGCACCGCGGCCGTGCCGCCGAACGGCAGATATCTTTGGGCAAGAAACAGCACGATCAGGTGCCACAGATAGATTCCATAACTGATCTTGCCGAGCTTCAGCATCGGTCGCCATGATGCCGGCGCGTGCGCAGGTGACGACAGCGCAGCGAGCAACGCGATCGCGGCGAAGAGAGCAACCAGGCTGCGGAACAAGACTGCCATCGGCAGAGATGTCCAGTAGTTCGCTGCGTTCGCGTCATAGATGATGTAGATAACGACGAACAGCACGAGCGCGAGGACAGCAAGCGAGAGGCTGCGCGCCCCACTCGGCCTCGGCGCCCCGAGCAGTCGGACAAGTCCGCCAAGCGCAAAGCTGTCGATGAGCGCGGGAACCTGCGACAGCGCGTGGCTGATCGCGATGTCCGCGGGGGCCGCATTGCGTAGCCAGTGCCAGGCGGTCAGCCGGTACGCGAGCACGGCGCCAAACAGCATCAGATAACCCACTACCAGGGTCTTGCGGCTTGCGCGGGCTGCCAGCGGCACGACGAAGAAGGCGATCACGTACAACTGCATCTCGACGCCCAGCGACCAAGAGACTCCATTGATGCTGAACGCGGTGCCCTGGAAAAGATTGTGGACCAGGAAGACGTGGCTCAACAACTGAAAGGCCGCGTTCTTTTCCAGGGCTGCGGAGCTGACCGCCGCCAAGAACACGATGGACGTAAGGTAATACAAGGGCAGAATACGAGCGAGACGTGAGCGCCAGAAGTTCGCAGCGTATCGTGGGGAATCCATCTGGCGCAAAACCGCGGCCGCAATCACGTATCCACTGATGACAAAGAACAGATCGACTCCAGTCCAGCCGGCGCCGAATACAACAAGCGGAGTACCCGAAACATCCCACGGCAACAGCCCAATGCAGTGAAACAGCATGACGCTGACCGCCGCGATGCCGCGCAGCACTTCGAGCCCGTCGTGCCAATCATTGGCTGTTTTGGGGGACACCCAAGGCGAACTGGTTCGAGCTGGCGGCACCAGCGAACCCTCTGGATGGAACGAATTCGACATTTCCTTCTGTTTTCGCGCTGTTCCGGTCTGCCGCAGTTTCCGCGCCGGATTCGATTGAGGTACAGGTAACGCTTGTCTTAGGCGATGCCCGCGCCGGAGACCTTCAGGCGGACCACCGCGACGTCCTGCGCCGCCTGCGCCCGCGTGCCGATCGCGGGATCGATGGAAATCTAATCCCGCATGAGGAGTATCGTAGCTATCGCAGCGATCCCCTCGCCGCGCCCGGTGAAGCCGAGCCGCTCAGTCGTCGTCGCCTTTACGCTGACCTGCGCAACGTCGCACGCAAGGTCGGCGGCGATGTTGGCGCGCATCACGGGCACATGGGGAGCGAGCTTCGGCGCCTGCGCGATAACCGTCGTGTCGAGGTTCTCGATCCGCCAGCCCCCTTCCCTCATGAGCGTCGCGACATGACGCAGGAGTGCGCGGCTGTCTGCATCCTTCCAGCGTGAGTCGGTGTCGGGGAAGTGCGCGCCGAGGTCACCCAACGCAAGCGCGCCGAGGATCGCGTCGCCGATCGCGTGCAGCAGTACGTCGGCGTCCGAATGTCCGGCGAGGCCGCGGTCGTGCGGAATCGTCACCCCGCCCAGGATCAGCTTGCGACCGGCGACCAGCGCGTGGACGTCGAAACCATTGCCGATCCTGATCGTCATGATGCAGTCTGCAGCGCGAGCACCGCTGCTGCGAGCGCGAGATCCGCGGGATACGTTATCTTGACGTTCTGCGCGCTGCCGGTCACCAGCCGCGGTGGGGCGCATACGCCGGTGATCGCGAGCGCTTCGACCGCCTGCGCCTCGTCGGTTGCGGCCAGCGCTCCGGGGAGCGCAAAGGCAGCGCGCAGGATGCCGTATCGGAACATCTGCGGCGTCTGCGCCTGCCACGAACCCGCACGATCCTCGGTGCGTAACACCCGTGCAGGCGTTTTCCCGTCGTCGCGCTTCAACGTGTCGGCGACCGGGATCGCCAGCAGGCCGCCCACTTCATCATGGGAGAGCTCGGCGACGAGACGCAGGACGGCTTCGACGGGGACGCACGGACGCGCGGCGTCGTGCACCAGAATCCAGTCGTCGTCCCTGCACCGCGTCGCCAATGCCGCGACTCCGTTCGCAACGGTTTCGGCGCGCGTTTCGCCGCCGCAGCGCAGCGCTTCGACATCGGGTTGCGCGCCGATCAACGCGTCGTAGAACGCGTCGTCGGGCGCGAGTACGACGACGATCGCGACCGGCGCGAGCGCCGCCACCAGTCGGTCGAGCGTACGCGCGAGCAACGGCCGTCCCGCGAGGTCGGCATATTGCTTGGGCGCAGCGCCGCCGAAACGGCTGCCGCCACCGGCCGCGGGAACGAGGGCGAGCAGGCGTCCTTGGGGCGCCCCGGCGGCGCTCATATCAGCAGCGCGATCCGCTCTTCATCGAGCGGTTTGAAACCCAGGCGCTCGTAGAATCGCCATGCGCCCCCATTATCTCGGTGGCAGGCCGAGTCGATACGCGTCACGCCGCGCGCACGAAGGTGGTCCGCGAGCGCGGTCAGCATCGCCGTGCCGACGCCGCGTCCTTGCCAGCCGTCGGCGATCGTGACGTCGTCGAGCTTGGCAACGAGCGACCCGCGCGACGTCGAGATCGCGTAGCAGACGACGCACGCGCCCGCGACGACGTGCGCATCGCCGCCATTCGCGAACGCGAGCCAGACGAAGCCGATTTCAGGATGCGCTACAAACAGCCGCACCGCCCGGCCGAGCGCTTCCACGTCGCCGTCGCCGTACGCTGCGCTCGATGCGAGGTAATGCGCGTCGCGACGCAGGAAGTTCGCAAGCAGGGCTTCGGCGTCCGCGCACGTTGCAGCCGTCATGGGCGCGCAGCGGATGGAGGTTGCGGCCGGAGCGGCGCCTGCCGCGAGTGCTCCGATGCTCACGTGCGATTTCCGACGTTCATGGTGCCACCTCGGCGACCAGGGGCTCCAATGCGGCGCGAATCCGCGCCGGGATCGGCACCGGACGCTGGGTCGCGCGATCCACCCACACGTGGACGAAGTGGCCGAAGGCGGCAGGCTCGTCGTCGTCGCACCGGAAGATCCCGATTTCGTATCTCACCGACGACGTCCCGAGCTTCGCCACGCGCAATCCGACGTCGACGACTTCCGGAAACGTCAGCGACTTCCTGAACTTGCACATCGTCTCGACGACGACGCCTATGGCCTGCCCACGATCGATGTCGAGGCCGCCCTCCCGGATCAGATGCTCGTTCACGGCCGTGTCAAAGTACGAGTAGTACGCCACGTTGTTCACATGGCCATAGTTGTCGTTGTCCATCCAGCGTGTCGGGATCGTGAGAAAGTGGCGGTAGCCCGCGCGCAGGCCACTGCGGTTGACGGATGCGGGCGCGCTCATCGCGGACATGGTTATGGCGTCGTCGACCGGACGCTACGCCGGCGGCCGAAATCCGCCGACCATCCGCGCATCGAGCAGCTCGATCCAGTGCCGCACCGGGCAGTTCGCGCCGTCGGCGAGATGAACGAGGCAGCCGATGTTCGCCGTCGCGATGACTTCCGGCTCGCCCGATTCGAGCGCCGCGAGCTTGTTGGCCTTCAACTGTGCCGAAAGGTCGCGCTGCAGAATCGAGTAGGTGCCGGCCGAGCCGCAGCAAAGATGCGCGTCCGGAACGTTCGTGAGCTCCAACCCCAACGCGTGCAGGATTTCCTCGACGCGGCCCTTCAGCTTCATCCCGTGCTGCAGCGTGCACGGCGAATGGAAGGCGACCTTGCGCGATCCCATGTCCATCGCTACTTTGGGCGCGATTCGCGTCCACTCGGCAGCGACGACTTCGACGGTATCGCGGGCGAGCTCGGCGATTCTCTTCGCCTTCGCGGCGTAGTGCGCGTCGAGCCGAAGCAGATGGCCGTAGTCTTTGACCATCACGCCGCACCCGCTCGCGGTCACGACGATCGCCTCCGCTCCGCGCTCGACATGCGGCCACCAGGCGTCGATGTTGCGCTTGACGATCGCGACCGCCCGCTCGTGCTCGCTCAGGTGATAGGGCAGCGCCCCGCAGCAGCCTCCGCCGGGAACCTGCAGCAGCGAGATCCCGACGCGATCGAGCACCCGCGCCATCGCGCTATCGATATTGGGCGCGAGCGAGCCCTGCACGCAACCGGCGAGCGCGAGCATCTTGCGTGGATGGCGTTCGGCGGGCCAGGGGCCCGGGACGACGCGGCCGGGGATCGCGTGGGAGAGCTCGCGCGGAAGCAGCGATTTCACGAGGCGACCCGCCGCCATCGCAGCCCCGAACACCGGGCCTGACAGGAGCCCCGCGCGGATTGTCCAGCGCTTCGCCTGTTCGGCGGGCGAACGCGGCACCCGCTTGTCGACGACGTGGCGGCCGATGTCGATCAAGCGCCCGAACTTGACCCCGGACGGGCACGTGGTCTCGCAACTGCGACACGTGAGGCAACGATCGAGGTGCAGCTGCGTCTTGGCAGTCGGCAAAGCGCCTTCCAGCACCTGTTTGATCAAGTAGATCCGCCCCCGCGGACTGTCGAGATCGTCACCCAGTAGCTGGTAGGTGGGGCACGTCGCCGTGCAAAAGCCGCAATGGACGCACGAGCGCAGGATCGCATCGGCCTCACGGCCATCGGGCGTGTCGCGAATGAAATCGGCGAGCGCGGTCTGCACTAGGAGCCTGTCGGGCCTGCTGTCGCGCGGTTTCAGAAATCGGGATAGAGACGGCCCGGATTCAGCACGCCGGCCGGGTCGAATGTGGCTTTGAGACGCCGATGCAGCCCATGCAGCGCTTCCGGGAGCGGATGGAACGCCCCAGGCGCCTTGTCCGCGGCGCGATAGAGCGTGGCATGGCCGCCATGACTTGCCGCCCACGCACGCACGCGGGCCGCATCAGCGCGTCCGCTCGCGGCAAGCCAGCGCAGCGCGCCGCCCCATTCGATCAGTTGCTCGCCCCCAAGGTCCGTGAACGGCGCCGTCGACTTGACGGCAAGGCGCCAGAGCGGAGCGCCGCTTTCGCGCGCCGCGACAAAAAACGGCTGCGTCTGCTCGCGGACGCTGCGCCAGAATGCGCCGCCCCTGTCGTTGCCGGGCAGTGCCTTGCCGCCGATCCTTTGCGCTGCTGCTTCGACCGCGGACGGCGCACCGGAGAGCCTCACGGCAAGCCGGCCCGCGTGATATGCGGTCGCCGTGACCGGAAGAGGCTTGCCGCCCCATTCGTTCGTGCGCCGGATCGCCTCGTCGGCCGCGCATTCGAACACCCGCGTCGTTTCGGCTTTGGGGCAAGGCACGCACTTGAGCGAGGCCTCGGTGATCAGGCCGAGCGTTCCCAGCGCGCCCGTCATCAGCCGCGACACGTCGAAGCCGGCAACGTTCTTCATTACCCGGCCGCCGAACGCAAGGTCATCGCCCTTGCCGTCAATGATGCGCACGCCGAGGACCAGATCGCGTGCCGCGCCCGCGTATGGACGACGCGGCCCCGAGAGCCCCGCGGCGACGAATCCGCCAATGGTTGCATCCTCGCCGTAGCGTGGCGGCTCGCACGCGAGCATCTGACCGCACTCGCGCATCGTCCGTTCGACGTGCGCGAGCCGCGTCCCGGCGCGCACCGTGATGACGAGCTCGGTCGGATCGTAGTCGACGATGCCGGCATAGGGCGTCGTGTCGAGCACCTCGCCTTCGAGGGACTGCCCGTAGAAATCCTTGGTGCCCCCGCCGCGCAAACGCAACGGTGCGCCCGCCGCGACCGCCGCGCGGATGCGCGCCTGCCAGCCGGCGATGACGGCGTCGGTCACGGGCCGTTACCCGCCGCGCTCATTCGCGCCCGCGGCATTTGGTTTATGCCGCGCCAGCATGTCGTGCCGCGAGCTTGTCGCGATAGATGACGCGCGGCTCATCGGCCTCGATGATCGCCGTTTCCTTGAGCGCCGCGGCTTCCCATTCGCGCACGAACGGCTGCGAAAGCATCGTCTGCAGATAGTCGGCGGCCGCGCCGTCAAGTGGAACACCGTAGGTACGAAAGCGGAACGCGACTGGCGCATAGAACGCATCGGCGAGCGAGAACGCGCCGCACAAGTACGCTCCTCCGCGGTTGAACCGGCGCCGGCCCTCGGTCCAGATCTCCGTCACGCGTGCGATGTCGGCGGCGAGCGGGGTCGACCACGGCCGAACGTCGACGCGCTCCCGTACGCACATCGTCATTTCGTTGCGCAGCGCCGAAAAGCCCGAATGCATTTCGGCGGCAACGCAACGCGCCCACGCGCGCGCGACTGGATCGGCGGGCCACATGCCGGAATGTCGCTCGGCCAGATACTCGGCGATCGCGAGGGAATCCCACACCACGACGTCGCCGTCGTGCAATACGGGCACGCGCGCGGAGGGCGAGAACGCACGATTGTCCGGATTGGGCATCGACTCGCCGCGGAGCGCAACCATCACTTCACGGAAAGGCGCGCCGGAGAGCTTCATCGCAAGCCACCCGCGCAGCGACCACGACGAGTAATTCTTGTTACCGATGTAGAGGGTATACATGTCAGGAAACAGGGATCAGGTGACGGGAAACGTTAAGTGCCAACACGCGCCAGTATCTCAACTGATACCTGATCCCTGACCGCTGACCGCTGCCATCGGCACAGTCTTGCCGGGATTCATGATGTTGCGCGGATCGAACGCGCGCTTGAGCCAGCGCATCAGTTCCACGGCTTCGCCGTGCTCTGCGACAAGCGCACCGAGCTTGTGCACGCCGATGCCGTGCTCGCCGGTGCAAGTGCCGCCCATCGCAATAGCGCGAAGGCTGACGCGCTCGGCGATCCCTTCCGCTTTCGCGCGTTCGTCCGCACTGTCGGGATGGAACAGTACGACGAGATGAAAGTTGCCGTCGCCGACGTGGCCGACGATCGGCGCCAGCAGACCGCTCGCTTCGACGTCGGCCTTGGTTTCGAGCACGCAGTCGGCGAGCCGCGAAATAGGAACGCAGGCGTCGGTGGCGAATCCCTGCGTGCCCGGCTGCAGCGCCATCGCCGCGTAGTAGGCGTTGTGCCGCGCCTTCCACAGGCGCGAGCGGTCTTCGGGTAGCGTTGCCCATTCGAACGCGCTACCGCCGAATTCCTCGGTGATCGCCCGCATGTCGGCGGCCTGCTCGGCCACCCCCGCCTCGGAGCCGTGGAACTCGAAGAACAGCGTCGGCGCGCGGGCGAAGCCTTCGAGCTTCGAATAGCGGATGCACGCCTCCATCTGCACGTCGTCCAGCAACTCGATCCGTGCGACGGGAATGCCCTGCTGTATCGCGACGATGACCGTGTTGACGGCGCTCGCGAGGTCCGGGAACTGGCAGACGGCGGCCGAGATCGCCTGCGGGACGCCGTAGAGCCGGAGCTGGATTTCGGTGATGACGCCGAGCGTGCCTTCGGCGCCAACGAAAATCCTGGTCAGGTCGTAGCCGGCGCTCGACTTGCGCGCGCGCCCGCCGGTGCGGACGATCCGGCCGTCCGCGGTCACGACGGTGAGCCCGAGCACGTTCTCGCGCATCGTGCCGTAGCGAACGGCATTCGTGCCCGACGCACGGGTCGCCGCCATGCCGCCGATCGTCGCATTGGCACCCGGATCGATCGGAAAGAACAGTCCGCTTCCCCTGAGCTCGGCGTTGAGCTGCTCGCGCGTGACCCCCGCCTGGACGCGACAGTCGAGGTCCTCGGCGTTCACTTCCAGTACGCGGTCCATCTGCGACAAGTCGAGCGAGACGCCGCCGTAGAGCGCCGCGACGTGGCCCTCGAGCGACGTGCCCACGCCGAACGCGATCACCGGCACCCGCGCCGCATGACAGAGGCGCACGATCGCCGCAACTTCCTCGTTCGCGTGCGGGAAGACGACGACATCGGGGAGCCCGGCGTCGGCCATCCCTTCGCCGTGGCTATGCTGGTCGCGGATTGCGCGCGAGGTGACGGCTCGTGCGCCGTAGGTGTCGGCGAGTCTCGTCACGAGGTCGGCGACGGCGCGAGCATCAGGCCGCGCATGTTGGAGTTCGGCATGGATGTCCATGGCCAATGCTTTCAGAATCGCGGGATCTCCGGATGCGGAATCCGGCCCTCATGCACATGAAGCTTGCCGAACTCGGCGCAGCGGTGCAGCGTCGGCACGCCCTTGCCAGGATTGAGAAGCGAATGGGCGTCGAACGCGGCCTTGATGCCGAGGAAGCGCTCGAGCTCGCCGGGCTGGAACTGGGCGCACATTCCGGCCAGCTTCTCGACGCCGACGCCGTGCTCGCCGGTAATCGTGCCGCCGACCTCTATGCAGAGCTCGAGGATCGCGGCGCCGAATGCTTCGGTGCGCTCGATCTCGCCCTCGACATTGGCGTCGAAGAGGATCAGAGGATGCAGATTGCCATCGCCCGCATGGAACACGTTGGCGCAGCGCAAGCCGAATTGCTTTGACAATTCCTCGATCCGCGCGAGAACCTGAGCGAGCCTCTTGCGCGGGATCGTCCCGTCCATGCAGTAGTAATCGGGGCTGATGCGGCCAATCGCCGGAAACGCCGCCTTGCGACCGGACCAGAAGAGTTGCCGCTGCGCCTCATCCTTCGACACCCGGACCTCGGTCGCACCCGCCTCCGTCAGCACCCGCCGGATCTCGGTCATGTCGGCGGCGACCTCCTCCGCAGTACCGTCGGTCTCGACCAGCAGTACTGCTTTGGCGTCGAGGGGATAGTTGGCGTGGACGAATTCCTCGACCGCGCGAGTGGCCGGCTGGTCCATCATTTCGAGGCCCGCGGGCACGATGCCGGCCGTGATCACCGCGGAAACGGCGGCCCCCGCCTGGACGATATCGTCGAATGCCGCCAGAGCGACCTGCGCGTGCTGCGGTTTCGGCGTCAGCTTGACGGTGACTTCGGTGATGACGGCGAGCAGCCCTTCGGAGCCATTGATCAATGCGAGCAGGTCATAGCCGGGACTGTCCGGCCCGTCTCCCCCGAACTCGACGACCTCGCCGGTAATGAGCACGCCGCGCACCCGGTGAACGTTGTGGACGGTGAGGCCGTATTTGAGACAGTGGACACCGCCCGCGTTTTCGGCCACGTTGCCGCCGATCGTGCAGGCGATCTGCGACGAGGGATCCGGCGCGTAGTAAAGACCATAGGGCGCCGCCGCTTCGGTGATCGACAGGTTGCGGACGCCGGGCTGGACGACGGCCGTACGCGCGAGCGGGTCGACGGCGAGGATCTTCCGGAACTTGGCGAGCGACAGGAGAACGCCGTTCTTGTCGGGCATCGCGCCGCCGGAAAGACTCGTCCCTGCGCCGCGGGCGACGACGGGCACCCGTGCGGCATGGCAGCGCTTGAGGATTTCGACGACCTGCGTTTCGTTTTCGGGAATGGCGACGGCTGCCGGTATCTGGCGGTAGATCGTCATGCCGTCGCATTCGTACGGTCGCGTTTCCTCGACCGCCGTCAGCAGCGCCGACGGAGGCAGGATCGCCGCGAGCTGGGCGTGAACAGCGGAATCGAGCATCTGGGGAGGCGTGGGCGATGGCGCGGCGACGGCCGTGCCGCTACGCTGCTGATTATTCCACATCGCCGCTCGTGCGGCACGCTGCTAGAATCGCCCGCTCCGGCTTTCTGCTCGCCCCTTGCCCCAGAGGAGCACACCCATGTCCACCCGCCGCTTCGTCCCTGCGCTCGCCCTGTCCGTTGCCGTCGGGCTCTCGTGGGCCGCCGCGCCGGCAGCCGCGCAGACCACGCTGAAGATGAACATCTCGCTCAGCCAGAATTCGCATTATGGCGTGGCGGTCGACACGTTCGCGCGCGAGGTCGAAAAACGGACGAATGGCCGCTACAAGGTGCAGAACTTCTATTCCGGGGCGCTCGGCGCCGAGCGCGAATCGATCGAGGCGCTGCAATTGGGCACGCTCGATCTGACATTGACGTCGACAGGCCCGGTGCCGAACTTCGTACCCGAAGTCGCGATCCTCGACATTCCGTTCCTGTTTCGCGATTCCGCGCACGCGCGCGTGGTGCTCGACGGCCCGATCGGTCAGGAGATGCTGCAGAAGTTTCCCCCTAAAGGCATCCAGGCGCTTGCGTGGGGCGAAAACGGCTTTCGGCACATGACCAACAACAAGCATCCGGTGAACACGCCCGACGACTTGAAGGGCCTCAAGATGCGGACGATGGAAAATCCCGTTCATATCCAGGCGTACAAGGCGTTCGGCATCATCCCGACGCCGATGGCGTTCACCGAGGTGTTCACCGCGCTTCAGCAGGGCACGGTGGACGGGCAGGAGAATCCGCTTTCGGTGATCGAGGCGGCGAAGCTCGACCAGGTGCAGAAGAACCTGACGCTCACCGGGCACGTCTATTCACCGGCGTTGATCCTCATGAGCAAGGCGCAATGGGACAAGCTTTCGCCTGCCGACAAGCAGGCGTTCATGGAAGCGGCCAGGGAAGCGGTCAAGGCCAACCGCGCCCGCATCGACGAAGACGAGAAGAAGGCGGTCGCCGATCTTCGCTCGAAGGGGATGGCCGTGGTCGAGGTCGTCGACAAGGCGAAGTTCCAGGCGGTGCTCGCGCCGACGTACGCCGATTTCGCCAAGAAATTCGGCCAGCAAAACATCGATCGGATCAAGAACTACAAGTAGGCGCCACCGGCGCCCCGGTTTCCGCTCGCCAACGCCCGTGACCATTCCCGACCCCGATCTGCGGCGCACGTGGCTGTTCGGTCCGGGGGTCAATGCCATGGCGCACGACGCCATGCAGCGGAGCGGCGCCGACGCCCTGATCGTCGACCTCGAGGACTTCACACCGCCGGAGCGTCGCGACGAGGCGCGCCGGGGGCTCGCGAACTTGCTGCGGTGCTGGCGAGATGCGGGCCGGATCGTTGCTGTGCGCATCAATGCACTCGACACCGAAGGGGCGACCGACTTGGCCGCCGCAATGCCGGCACGGCCCGATGTCGTTGCCTACCCGATGGCGGCGAGCGCTGCGCAGATGCGCGCGCTCCACGAAGCGATCTCGCAGTGGGAGAGCGCCGTGGGCATCGCACCCGGCACGACGGAGATCCTGCCGGTGTGCGAGACCGCGCTCGGCGTGCTCGACATCCGTGCCATCGCCGGCGGCAGCCCGCGAATCCGCGCGGCGCTGCTGGGCGCCGAAGACCTCGCCGCCGACCTGTGCGCCGAACGGCAGCCCGACGCCGTGGAGCTCGACCACGCACGGCGGCGCTTCGTCCTCGAATGTCGGGCCGTGGCCATCGAGCCGATCGACGCGCCCTACACCTTCAGCGACACCGAAGGGGCCGCGCGCGAGGCGCGCTACGCGCGTCGCCTCGGGCTACCGGTGCAAGGCCGTCGTGCGCCCGGAACATGCGCAAGCGCTCAACGCCGCGCTGACGCCGAGCAGCGACGAGGTGCGACGCGCCACGGCGATCGTCGATGGCTTCGAAGCGGCACGCGCGCGCGGCGAAGACCGGGCGCTCGTGGATGACCTGTGGGTGGAGGTTCCGACCTATCGCAACGCCAAGCGGCTCATCGAGCGCGCGCGGCGGCTCAGTGGCCGCGGCTGACGCTCAGGGCTTGATGTACGCGTAGTGCTCCTTCGCCTGCAAATTGGCGATGCGCACGACGCCGGAGGGCGTGAAACTCGGCCCGAGGATGAACTGCTCCTTCTTGAGGTTGCGGTTCTTGAGCGTGATCTCGCAGATCTCGAACTTGACGCCACGCCCTTCCAGATCGCTGACCAGCGCGGCGAACTCCTGGTTGTTGGTCGTCTTCGCCCCTTCCATCAGGAAGTCCACACCCTCGGCGTGGGCGACGACGATAATCTTCGCCGTCGGGATCGACGTCCAGGTGATTGCGGATATTGCGCAACCCTTTGGTGGCTTGCGCGAGTCCGCTGTCGAAGTGATAGACGACCTTGTCCTGCGCCGCGGCGCCATACGCGACCGCGCAAAGCGCGAGCGCGGCGACGATCCTGATAAACATGGTTCTCATGCGGGGGCTCCTTCGCCAAGGGGAATCGAGAGTTGCAATGCTACCGCACCCGGGACAGCTGCGGATGCGCGACGGTGCTTCGCCCCTGCCCGACCGACAAGTGTCCTCGGTCGGCCTCGGCGCACCCGCGGCGACGAGAGGCAGCCGAACGCTCATAATCCGGTCTGCCGAGCGGCGGCGCAAACGCGCCACGCCCGTACCGACGCTCAAGGGAGCCCGTCCATGGCCAACCAAAGAATTGCGCGGAATGGCGCGGCGGCGCCCCGGGCGCCGTACGAGCTTCCGCTCCTGATCCGGTCCGGTCTCGATACGCTGGACTTCGGGTTCGCGATCTTTGATCGGGAGCTCGCGCTCGTCACGTGCAACGAGGCCTTTCGCACGCTGCGCGGCTATCCTGCCACGTTGAGCGAGCCCGGGACGGCGCTCATCGAGTTTTACCGCTTCAACGCGCAGCGCGGCGACTACGGGCCCGGTGACGCGGAAGCGCATGCACAAGCGCGCCTAGCCCGCGTTCGCGCGCGCAGGCCGCACGAGCTCGAATACGCGCTGCCTTCCGGACAGGTCCTCAATGTCCGATACACCCCGATCGCCGACGATGGACTGGTGCTCGCCTATGCCGACGTCACTGCCCGCAAACGGGCCGAGCAGCAAGTGGCGCAAAAGGAGGCCGAGCTGCAGGTCGCGCTCGACAACATGCCCGGCGCGCTGGTTTTCACCGATGAGGAGCAAAACCTCGTCTTCTGCAACGACCGTTTCGCCGAGATGTACCCGATCCCAAGGGAGCTCTTGGAGCGT
Organism: uncultured beta proteobacterium; assembly: GCA_963733985.1. Taxonomy (GTDB): domain Bacteria; phylum Pseudomonadota; class Gammaproteobacteria; order Burkholderiales; family Casimicrobiaceae; genus CAIWHR01. Next base: position 141,486 of record CAVTFF010000002.1, read on the forward strand.
GGACGCCCTTATCCCGACGTGTTCCGCTTCCTGGCCGAGCACGGCTATTACGGCGAGGGCGACGTCGGTACGCTGGTCGCCCGGCGGGTCGAAAGCCTTCGCAATCCCTCGGGCAAGACCTTCGAGGACTACGCACCGGACGGGAAGATCTACCGGGTGATCCGTCGCCGCGTCGCGCCGCACGGCACGGTGACCGCGATCACCGACGTCACCGAGCTCAAGCGCGCCGAGGAAAGTCTCGCGCGCAAGGAGGCCGAGCTTCATGTCGCGCTCGACAACATGCCCGGCGCGCTGGTTTTCACCGATGAGGAGCCGAACCTCGTCTTCTGCAACGACCGTTTCGCCGAGATGTACCCGATCCCGAGGGAGCTGCTTGCGGCGCGGACGCCCTTATCCCGACGTGTTCCGCTTCCTGGCCGAGCACGGCTATTACGGCGAGGGCGACGTCGGCACGCTGGTCGCCCGGCGGGTTCAGAGCCTGCACAACCCTTCTGGCAAGACGTTCGAGGATTACACACCGGACGGAAGGATCTATCGAGTCATTCGCCGCCGCGTGACATCGTACGGCACGGTGACGGTAATCACCGACGTCACCGAGCTCAAGGAAGCCGAAACGAGGATGCTCGAGGCGATGGCGCGAACGGAGGAAGCGAACAAGCGCGTCACCGAGCAGAACGAGCGGCTCGAAACGCTCTCAGCGAAGCTCGCAAAGTACCTGTCGCCGCAGCTGTACCGTTCGCTGTTCAGCGGCGAGAAGAGCGTCGAAGTCGCCGCGCAACGCAAGAAGCTGACGATCTTCTTCTCGGACATCGCCGGATTCACGGAGACGACCGATCTGCTCGAATCGGAAGAACTCACCAGTCTTCTCAATCAGTACCTGCGCGAAATGTCGTCGATCGCCCTCGAATACGGCGCAACGATCGATAAGTTCATCGGCGATGCGATCATGCTGTTCTTCGGCGACCCGGAAACGCGGGGCGCGCGCGAGGATGCCCTCTCCTGCGTCAAGATGGCAATCGCCATGCAGCAGCGCATGCGGGACCTGCAGGCCGAATGGCGCGAGCGCGGCCAGGAGCACGTATTCCAGTTGCGCATCGGGATCAACACCGGCTATTGCACCGTCGGCAACTTCGGCAGCGACGACCGCGTCGACTACACGGTCATCGGCAACGAAGTGAATCTCGCGTCAAGGCTGCAGACCCACGCCGACCTGGGCGGCATCCTGCTCGCCCATGAAACGTATTCTCTGGTCAAGGACTCGGTCCTCATGGAGGAGACCGGGACGATCACCGTCAAGGGCTTTTCCAAGCCTGTCCGCACGCATCGCGTCGTGGGGCTGCGCGACGATTCCGGGGTCGATGGACGGGTCATCCGGCAGGAGCAGGATGGGTTGCTCCTGATCGTCGATCAAAGGAAGCTCACCGGCCCGGCCAAAGCCGATGCGATCCGGGCGCTCGAGGAGGCGGCGGCGCGCCTCAAGGCGTAGCACGCCGTTATACTGCGGCTGGCCGGCGCGGTCGGTGTGAAAACGAGAATCCCAGCGTGCGCAGAGCCTTTCTCGCGTTCGAGCGCAGGACGACCGCGCTTTCGCTCGCGCTCGCATGCGGGATGCTGACTGCCGCCGCCTGCCTCGGGCTCTACCAGATCTTCGCGCGCTTCGTCTTTCACGCAGCCGGCCGAGTGGTCGGAAGTGCTGATCCGCTTCACGCTGATCTGGATGGTGTTCCTGGGTGCGCCGACCGCGTTCCGCCAGGGCGCGATGGTCTGCGTCGATCTTGCCTATCGAATGGGCGGACCCGCGTTGAAACGCGCGCTCGACTGGCTCACCGCGGTCGCCGCGCTCACGCTGATCGGCGTCCTGATCCGCTACGGCTTCGACTACGCATTTCGCGCCCGCTTCCAGACGATCAGCGGGCTGGAGTCTCTGTCGATGACTTGGGCGTATCTCGCCGTGCCGGTGGGCGCCGTGTTCTGCGTGTTCGGCGTCGTCGGTTGCCTGCTCGAGCCGCGCCACCACGACCTGGAGACGGCACAGTAGCCGGGCGCCGCCATGCCGTCGACGATGCTGCTGACGATGCTGCTGTGCTTCGCGCTCAGCGTCTCGGTCGCCGTCGTCGATCGGGCTCGCGAGCCTCGTCGGCGTGTGGCAGGCGAACCTCAATTTCCTGGCCGTGGTGAAGGAGATGTTCTCGGCCATCAACAAGTTCGCGCTGGCCGCGATCCCCTTCTTCATCCTCGCCGGCAACCTGATGGAATCCGGCGGCATCTCGCGACGGCTGGTCGACTTCGCGAAGTCGATCGTCGGCGGCGTTCAGGGCGGGCTCGCCGCGACCTGCGTGCTGACGTGCATGATCTTCGCCGCGGTGTCCGGCTCCAGCGTCGCGACGACGTTTGCGATCGGCGCGATCCTGATCCCGGCGCTGATCAAGCATGGCTATCCAGCCAACTTCGCCGCCGCCTGCAGGCGACGTCTGCCGAGCTGGGCGTCATCATCCCGCCCTCGATCCCGATGATCCTCTACGGCGTGTCGGCCGAAGTGTCGATCGGCGAGCTGTTCATCTCCGGCTTCGGTCCCGGGCTGCTGATCGGCATCGCGCTGATGGCGTTCGTCGTGGTGTACGCGCGCGTCAAGGGCTACGGCAAGGGTGACCGCGAGGGCAGGCTGCCGTTCCTGGTCGCGACGAAGCACGCTGCGCTCGCACTCCTGATGCCCGTGATCATCCTGGGCGGCATCTACGGCGGCGTGTTCACGCCGACCGAAGCGTCGGTCGTCGCCGTGTTCTACGCGCTGATCGTCGGCGTCCTGGTCTATCGCGAGACCCAGCTCTCCGACCTTCCTGCAGTGCTGAAGAAGAGCGTGATCTCGTCCGCGGTCATCATGTTCATCATCGCGAACGCCGGGCTCTTCAGCTACCTCATCACGCGCGCCGGCGTTCCCGAGCGGATCGGCGCGTTTCTGGTCGAATGGCTGAAGACGCCAGCACTGTTTCTGCTCGGCGTCAATGCGGCGCTCTTCGTCATCGGCATGTTCATCGAGACTTCGGCGTCGATCATCGTCCTCGCGCCCGATCCTCGCGCCCGTCGCCGCGCATTTCGGCATCGACCCCGTACACTTCGGCATCGTGATGGTCGTCAACCTCGCGCTCGGGATGATCACGCCGCCGTTCGGCGTCAATCTGTTCGCCGCGTGCACGGTGGCGAAGATCTCGCTCGACCAGATCGTGACGCAGGCTCGTTCCCTTCGTGCTCGTCGTGCTGGGATGCCTGATGGTGATCACCTACGTGCCGTGGCTGTCGATTGGCCTGCGCGACGTCGTCTATGCAAGGTGATTCGATGGCCGACAAGCGCCCACTCGCCGGCCTCAAGGTCCTCGAGCTTGGCGCGCTGATCGCCGGGCCGTTTTGCGCGAAGCTCCTGGCGGAGTTCGGCGCCGAGGTGGTGAAGCTGGAGCCGCCAGGTTTGGGCGACCCGCTGCGCAAATGGCGCTACCTCAAGGACGGCACGTCGCTGTGGTGGCATGTGCAATCGCGCAACAAGAAGTCGGTCGCGCTCGACCTGCGCAAGGCGGAAGGCCAGGCGATCGCCAAACAACTCGCCTCGACCGCCGACATCCTCGTCGAGAATTTCCGTCCGGGCACGATGGAAGGATGGGGCCTCGGCTACGACGCGCTCGCCACGGAAAATCCCGGTCTCGTGATGGTGCGCATCTCCGGCTACGGACAGAGCTGGCCCCTATTGCGAGCGTCCGGGCTTCGGCGTGATCGGCGAGGCGGTCGGTGGCCTCCGCTACGTCACCGGCACGCCCGATCGGCCGCCGTCGCGCGTCGGCGTCTCCATCGGCGACACGCTGTCCGCGCTCTACGGCGTCATCGGCGCGCTGATGGCGCTCGAGGCGCGGCGCAGGACCGGCCGCGGGCAGGTCGTCGACGTTGCGCTCTACGAGTCGGTGTTCTCGGTGATGGAATCGATGCTGCCCGAGTTCGACGCGTTCGGCGTCGTGCGCGAGCGCACCGGATCGATCTTGCCCGGGATCGCGCCAACGTCATCGTATCGCTGCAGCGACGGGAGTTACGTGCTCATCGCCGCGAACGGCGACTCGATCTTCCGCCGCCTTGCGGTCGCCATCGGCCGCGACGATCTCGCGAACGACGCGTCGCTTGCGCATAACGACGGTCGCGCCGCGAAGCAGCAGTGGCTCGACGACGAAATCGAGGCATGGACGAGCGCACGCTCCGCCGCGGAGGTCCTAGCCGCGATGGAAGCCGCGGAAGTCCCGGCGTCGAAAATCTATACGATCGCCGATATCGTCGCTGACCCGCATTACGCGGCGCGGGCGATGATCCGGCAGATCCGGCTCTCTGACGGGTCGACGCTCAAGGTCCCCGGAGTCGTGCCGAAACTGTCCGAAACGCCCGGCGATTTCGGTGGCGGCGGTCCTCGTCTGGGCGAGCACACCGACGAGATCTTGCGGGGCCTCGGTTACGGCGATGGGGCGATTGACGAGCTCAGGCGGCGCGGTGTGATCTGACACGGGTCCCGCGCGGCGTGGATGCATCACCGAGGTGCAGCCACGCGATCAGCATCGTCTCGGTCGCGTTCAGTACCCGAGCACGCGCGTGCGGCGCCGGAATCGTCCGCGCGAACGCGACGGCGCCGGCGCAACTTGCAAACACCGCGATCGCGACTTCGCGCGGCGACAGTCCGCTCTGCGCCGGAAAGCGATGCGCGACGCGATTGAGCAGAGCGGCGGTGCGCTCGCTGAATGCCGTCTGGAACTCGGGCCCGCCGCGCGTCACGTCGGGCAGCAGCAGCGTCAGCGGACAAGCCGACGCGAGATCGGGCTCGTCGACCTGATGCAGATAGCGATGGATCACCGCCCTAAGCCACGCCCGGTCGTCGCTGATCGGCTCCAGCGGCACGAGAAGCCGATCCATGCTCGCGTCCAGACTGTAGAGGAGCGTTTCCCGCGCGAGGCCGTGCTTCGACGCGAAGTGCGCATAAAAGCCGCCGACCGTCAGCCCGGCGCCCTTCATGACGGCGTCGATCGAAGCCGCCGCGGGCCCCCGCTCCTTCAGCAGCCTGTCTGAGGCGGCCAGAATTCTGGACCGCGTCTGTCCCTTGTATTCGGTCGGGTATCTAGCCATGATATATATAATATTACGGATAACATATCTTGATAGGAGATGCAACAGCGTGCAGCGCCGGCCCGCTGCAGTTGACCGCCGCGGCTGGCGAAGCCCCGTGCGGCGCTTGGCTCATAACCCAAAGGTCGAAGGTTCAGATCCTTCCCCCGCAAACAACACGTGAACGGCTCAATCTGGCGGGCTGTTTTCATTTGCGGTCGGCTGATCGCTCGGCAGTTCGCTGGTACCCACGTCGCCGCTTGTGCGGCGCGGTTCGGCCAATTTGAATTGACGAGGCGACCGGTGGCTGGCGATCCCGCGACGCCACCGGGTACTCAGCCAGCGTACCTCAGCTCCGCGAACCGTGAGGCGTAACATGAGCGGAGCGTGCTCTGCCGGTCATCGGTTCGTATTCAGCCAACCCGTATCAGGAGGGTGGCATGCACAAGCAGCGTGTCCGTCTGATCGGCACTTGCCTTACAGTCGTACTGAGCAGCGCATTTGCCGAAGGCACCAATCCTATCGGGCGTGCAACAGGCGCGAATGATACAGTCGATGCCGCGCACGTTCAGCAGCAGCTCGCCGGCCTGGCGGTGCCGTTTCAGGCCAACGTCGGGCAGCACGATGCGCGCGTGGCCTACGTTGCGCAGACTCTCGCGGGCGCGCTCTTCGTCACCCGCGATGGCCAGCTGCTGCACAGCTTCCCGGGTAGACAGGTTGCGGAGAAGGACCGCGGTACTGGACGCAAGCCATTCGCGCAGCGCGAGCGCGGTTGGACATTGACGGAGACGTTGATCAACGCACGGCCGCTGCCTCGCGGCGAGCTGGCGAGCGCCACCCACGTGAGCCGCTTCATCGGCAACGACCCTGCGCGGTGGCAAAGCGACGTGCCGACGTTCGACCGCGTGTCGCTCGGCGAAGCATGGCCTGGTATCGACGTGGAGCTCGCCGCCCGCGGCAGCAATGTAGAGAAGCTGTTTACCGTTGCGCCGGGAGCCGATACGCGGCGCATCGCGATCCGGCTGCGCGGGGCCAAGCGGCTGGAACTGGCCGCCGATGGGTCGCTGGTCGCTCACACCGGCAACGGCCCGGTGAGCTTCACCGCACCCGCGGCGTGGCAGGACATCGACGGTCGGCGTCGGCCGGTCAGCGTCGCCTATGCACTCGCCGGACAACGCTATGGCTTCACGCTCGGCGACTATGACCGCACCCAGCCGGTCGTGATCGATCCGCTGTTGCAGGCAACGTATCTTGGCGGCCCCGGGGAGAACTTTGCCTACGCCTTGGTAGTGGATACGAGCGGTAATGTATTCGTGGCGGGGTACACGACTTCAATCGACTTTCCGGGAACGGCGGGCGGAGCGCAACCTACCGGCGGGGGACCCTTAAGGGATGCCTTCGTCGCCAAACTGAACAATGGCCTGACGACGCTCACGCAAGCGACGTACCTCGGAGGCAATTCGATGGACTTCGCCTCTGCCATCGCGCTGGACGCGAGCGGCAATGTATTCGTGGCGGGGCTCACCTATTCACCCGACTTTCCGGGAACGGCGGGTGGAGCGCAACCTACCGGCGGGGGAAACTACAGCGATGCCTTCGTCGCCAAGCTGAGCAATGGTCTGACGACCTTGATCCAGGCGACGTATCTTGGCGGCAGCAACGAGTCAGACTTCGCCAATGCCTTGGTGCTGGACGCGGGCGCCTCTGTATTCGTGGCGGGGCAGACCGGTTCCGACTTTCCCGGAACGGCAGGGGGAGCGCAACCCGCCAAGGGAGGGGGCACCGATGCCTTCGTCGCCAAGCTGAACAATGGCCTGACGACGCTGATCCAGGCGACATATCTGGGCGGTAGTGAAGGCGACGCCGGCACTGCGATCGCGCTGGACGCGAGCGGCAATGTATTCGTGGCCGGATCCCCTTCCAACGACTTTCCCGGAACGGCGGGCGGGGCGCAAGCCAGCCCCGGCGGAGACGGCGACGCCTTCGTCGCCAAGCTGAACAATGGCCTGACGACGCTGACGCAGGCGACGTACTTGGGCGGCAGTGGGAACGACCAGGCCAATGCCTTGGCGCTGGACGCCGCGGGCAATGTGTTCGTGGCGGGGGTCACCGATTCCACCAACTTTCCGGGAACGGCGGGCGGAGCGCAACCAACCAACGGAGGAGACTACGATGATGCCTTCGTCGCCAAGCTGAACAATGGCCTGACGACGCTGATCCAGGCGACATATCTGGGCGGTAGTCAAGGCGACCGCGCCAATGCCTTGGTACTGGACGCGAGCGGCTCTGTATTCGTGGCGGGGGAAACCCATTCAGGCGACTTTCCCGGAACGGCGGGCGGAGCGCAACCCACCGGCGATGGTTTCGACGCGGATGCCTTCGTCGCCAAGCTGAGCAATGGTCTGACGAAGCTGATCCAGGCGACATATCTGGGCGGTGGTGGAGGCGACTTCGCCATTGCGATCGCGCTGGACGCGAGCGGCAACGTATTCCTGGCGGGGGCCCCTTCGGCCGAGTTTCCGGGAACTGCGGGCGGTGCACAAGCCGCCGGCGGTCCGGCCGACGCCTTCGTCGCCAAGCTGACCGCGGACCTGCGCGCGCCCCCGGCGCGCGTGATCGTTCCGGACGGCACGTCCCTCGCACAGACGTTGTCGGCGTATCCGGAAACGCGCTGGTTCGCCATGACGGTCGAGCCGGGCAAGACCTATGTCGTGGAAACCGCCGACACCGGAGGCGACCTGACGGCGAATGCCATCGGCAGCGTCGGCGTGTACGCTGCCGATGGTATTTCGCCGCCAAGGGAAGCGAACGTCGATTGCGCCGGCGGCAACGGGGCGCGGCCACCGGCGGTCGACGTCGCGAGTGATGGCATCCGCTGCATGATCCGTACGGCGCTGCCTAATGGCGCGCGACTCAACAAACGACCGATCTACATCAAGGTGACGCGGAGGGACCCGGCCGCCGGCGGCGGCTCGCAGTTCAAGATCCGGGCGCGCGAAAGCACGATCTACGGACGCTGGCTCACCGCCGGCTACGATTACCACGTCGAGATCGAGAACACGACCGGCGACCCGATGTGCGTCGAGGTGGTCCTATATCCGGCATCGGGGCTCACCTATCCGCTGGGTTTCTGGTCGGGCACGGCGTCGTCGTTCACATTGACGGTGCCGGGCTTTGGTGCGGTGAAGCAGGTGACTCCAAACGGGAGTCTGGTCGGCGCTGACAGCGAGGGCGCTCTGCGCATCGGCGCCTGTAGTTCACCGACGAACCTTATCGCCGGCGGGCTGCACGTAAGCACCTATGCATTCGATCCGGCGAAGGGCAAGTTCCTTCAGTTCTTCACATCGACGTCGAACCAGGACAAGAAGGGCAGCACGTGGTAGATCGTGAGGTGACCGCGACGGTTGCGGCATCGTTGCGTGTCCGTCCGGTTGCTCATGGCCGATTTGCGTAGACCGTCATGTCTGCAACGGGGTCGAAAGCGGCCATTGTGTCCAAGCAGATTGCATGTGCCGTAACGGTGACTGGGTGAATTTCAGGCCCGCCGCGCAGGCTGATCGCTTGTAACGCGATAGCGGCCGACGTTCCGGCGGGACGCTGAGTCAGATGCAGCGCCCGCCGTCGACTTCCAGGCAGGCGCCGGTGATGAACGCCGCCTCGTCGGAGGCGAAGAAGACCGCGGCCGTCGCGATGTCGGAGGGCTGCGACAGCCGCCCAGCGGAATCGTCGCGACGAACTTCGCGCGCGATCTCCGGCGTGTCGCCGCCCATGAACTCGGCGAGCATCGCCGTCTCGCCCGCGACCGGATTGATGACGTTGACGCGGATGTTGTCGGGTGCGAGCTCCGCCGCCATCGAGCGCGACGTCATGATCGCCGCGCCCTTGCTGCCGTTGTACCAGGTGAGGCCCGGCCGCGGCCGCACGCCCGCGGTCGATGCGATGGTGATGAACACGCCGTTGCCTTCTTCGGCGGAAATGCGGCACCGCGTGCTTCGCCGTGAGGAAGAGGCTCTTCACGTTGACCGCGTAGATGCGGTCGAACTCGCGCTTCCGTCACGTCGAGCATCGGCTGATTGCGGTGCGTGGTGCCGGCGTTGTTGACGACGATGTCGAGATCGCCGAAAGCGGCGAGCGCGAAGCGCGACGAGGCGCGCCACGTCGGCGTCCTTGGACACGTCGCCGGCGCAGAACTTCGCGCTGCCGCCCGCCGCCGCGATCTCGCGCGCGACGCGCTCGCCGTTCGGCGACGTCGATGTCGTTGACGACGACCGTCGCGCCTTCCTCGCGCGAAAGCGCCTGGCGATGCCTTCGCCGAAGCCCGATCCGGCGCCGGTGACGATGGCGATCTTGTTCGCGAGTCTCATCCGACATGCCTCGGCTCGCCTCAGTTCGTCTCGGCCGGCGCGATGCGCGTCCGATGTTGCGGAATCCGGCGCAGGCTTCGCGCAGGCCGAGCGTCTCGGGAAGCGAGCGGGCGGCGAGCGCGAAGTTGCGTGCGAGCCGCGCCGGCGAACGACAGCGCGGGGACTCGCCGGCACTTCGCCGACGTAACGTTCGAGATCCACGTAATAACGTCTCCGTCGGGCCGAGATCCGGAAGCTCCAGCGGATGGCAGGCGGCGCGTTCGCGCATCCGGCTGTCGACGCGCTGGTGCACGGGCTCGGTCATCAGCATGTACTCGGGAATCGGCACGTCGTTCTTCAACAACCGATGCACGAGGATCACGTCGACGCCGGCGAGCTCGGTCAGGTTCTTGATCCTCTGCACCGCCGCCTCGCCGAGGTGTCCCACCAGCTTGATCTTGAGATTGCCCGCCTGCTGCACCCGTCGCAAAGACAGAGCGTGTTGACCTTGAGGTCGGACACTTTCGCGTGGAACGCGCGATAGATGGCCGCCGACTGCTCGGCGACGAAGGCGAGGCTGGGCTCGGTCCCTTCCGGCCAGGCGACATAGAAGAAGGCAGCGTCGCCCTCGAGTTTTGCGAGCTTCAGGTGCCCGTCGGTCGCGTCGATCACGGCTTCGAGCAGCTGGGCGACGATGTCCTGCGCGTGCGCGAGGCTCGCGCGGTGAAACTTCATGAACCGCGTATAGCCGCCGATGTCGGCAATCAGCAGGAAGGTCGGTTGTATCGCCATCTCGATGTGGCTCCCGGGGTCGGCCTCTTCTTACGCGAAAGCGCGTCTGTCGGATGCGAGACGCCCTCGCCCGCTCAGCCGTGCTGCAGCACGACGGTCTTCAGCGTCGGTGAAGCCGTACAGCGCCTCGAAGCCCTTCTCGCGGCCGTAGCCCGAGCGACTTCACGCCGCCGAACGGCAGCTCGACGCCGCCGCCGGCGCCGTAGTTGTTGATGAACACCTGGCCGCTGCGCACCGCGCGCGCCATCCGCAGCTGCCGGCCGCCGTCGCGCGTCCAGACGCCGGCGACGAGGCCGAAGTCGGTGCCGTTCGCGATGCCGCACCGCGTCGGCTTCGTCGTCGAACGGCATCGCCGCGAGCACCGGGCCGAACACCTCCTCGCAGCGCGAGGCGGCACGTCGGCGGCACGTCGCGCAGCAGCGTCGGCGCGACGTAGTAGCCGCCGGCGGGCGCATCGGCGACGATCGTCGCCGCGCGCCACCGTCGCGATGCCGTCGCGCTCGGCGTCGGCGAGGAAGCCGCGCACGCGCTCGAGCTGCGCGGCGCGGATCAGCGGCCCGCAGTCGAGGTCGGCGAGCGCCGGGCCCGACCTGCAGCGCGGCGAAGCGCTCGCCCAGCCGTGCGAGCACCTCCTCGTAGCGCGAGCTGCTCGACCAGCAGGCGGCTGCCCGCCGAGCAGGTCTGGCCGGCGTTCTGCACGATGGCGTTGACGAGCACCGGCAGCGCGGCGTCGAGGTCGGCGTCGGCGAACACGATCTGCGGGCCTTTGCCGCCGAGCTCCAGCGTCACCGGGCAATGCCGCTTGCGCCGCCTCCTGCCGCGACCCACGCGCCCGTGGCGCGGCGAGCCGGTGAACGAAACGTGATCGATGCCGCGGATGCGCGGCGAGCGCGGCGCCCGCCTCGCGCGCCGAGGCCGGTGACGATGTTGAGCGCGCCGTCGGGCAGGCCGACGTCCGCCGCGAGCTCGGCGACGCGCAGCAGCGACAGGCACGCGTCTTCCGCCGGCTTGACCACGCAGGCGTTGCCGGCGGCGAGCGCGCCGCCGACCGATGCGGCCGAAGATCTGCAGCGGATAGTTCCACGGAATGATGTGGCCGGTGACGCCGTGCGGCTCGCGCCACGTCAGCACCGTGTAACCCGCGCGGATAGGGAATCGTCGTCGCCGTGCAGCTTGTCGGCACGCGCCGCCGTAGAACTCGAAGTAGCGCGCGCAGGCCGCGACGTCGGCGCGCGCCTGCTTCGAGCGGCTTGCCGCAGTCGCGCGCCTCGATCAGCGCGAGCTCGTCGGCGTGGTCGAGGATCGCGCGCGCGAGCTTCGCGAGCAGGCGGCCCTTCTCCGCCGGCGCGAGCGCGCCCCACGCGCCGTCGCGCGCGCTCGCTGCGCCGCGCGACGGCCGCGTCGATGTCCGCGGCGTCGCCGCGCGCGATCGCGGCGAACGGCTGCGCCGTCGACGGATCGATCATCGGCAGCGTCGCGCCGCCGCCGCGGCGCGACCCAGCGATTGCCGATGAAATGCTGCGGCCGGCGTCGCTGACGGCCGGCCAGCGGGATGCGGCGCGTTCATGCGGCTCCTTAGCGATCGGCGCCGTTTCCATCGGCCGCCCTTGGCCGGCGAACTTCCACGCGAGCGTGTTCTCGTCGGTGCGCGGCGCGTAGGTGATGCCGTCGCGCGTCGCCCAGAGATTGACCTGGAAGTGCAGCGGAATCACGCCGGTGTCGTTGATCGCGAGCTCGGTCGCCCGCTGCAGATAGGCTTCGCGCTTGACGTCGTCGACGGTCGCAGCGCGTCCTCGGTCAGCGCGTCGACCTTGGCGTTCGAGTAGCGGCCGCGGTTCGCGGTGCCGTAGCCCTTGTCGCGGTTGTAGGTCATCAGCAGCGCCTTCAGCGACGACGACGCCTCGCCCGTGCCGGTGCTCCAGCCCACGAGCATGAAGCTGAACTTGAGCTCGGTCGCCTGCGGTGAAGAACGTGGACGACGGCATCGCGACGACCTTGGTGTCGATGCCCACGCGCGAGAGCATCTGCGCCACCGCCTGCGCGATCTTCGCGTCGTTGACGTAGCGGTTGTTCGGCGCGTGGATCGTGAGCCCGAAACCGTCCGGATAGCCCGCCTCGGCGAGGAGCTTTTTCGCGCCTTCGGGATCAAAGGGCTCGACCTTCAGGTTCTTCGTCGCGCCGAACAGGAATTCGGGCACGAGCTGGCCCGCGGGAATCGCCTCGCCCTCCATCACTTTGTCGACGATCGCGGCGCGGTTGATCGCCTTCGACATCGCGCGGCGCACCCGCACGTCCTTCAGCGGATTCTTCTCGAGCGGCTTCCCCGCCTTGTCGGTGACGAACGGCGACACGTCGCGGCTTGAATCGAGGTGCAGGTAGATGAGGCGATCGGCGACGGTCCTCGACAGCTGGAGCTTCTTGTCCTTGCGCAGTTGCGCGACGTCGGCGGTCGGCACGTTCTCGATCGCCTGGACGTCGCCCGAAAGCAGCGCGGCGACGCGCGACGCATCCTGCGGCAGCACCCGCAGCGTCACCTTTTCCCACGGCGTCTTCCCGCCCCAGTACGCGTCGTTCCGCACGAGCTCGATCCGGTCACCCTTCACATAGCGCACCAGCTTGTACGGGCCGGTCCCGATCGCCGCCTTGCCGCTGTTGAAGTCTTCGGTCGTCGCTTTCGCGGCGGCTTTGGAGATGATCGTGACCTGCGTCATGTCGGACGGCATCAGCGGATAGGGCGTGGCCGTGCGCAACCGGATCGTATAAGGATCGACGACGATCATTTCCTTGATCTGCTTCGTGAATGCGGTGAACGGCGACGGACTGTTCTCTACCTTTGGCACGCGCTCGATCGACGCGACCACGTCAGCCGCGGTGAAATCGCTGCCGTCGTGGAACTTGACGCCCTTGCGCAGCTTGAACTCCCAGGTCAGCGGATCGATCGTCTTCCACTCGGTCGCGAGCCCGGGCTCGAGCTGGGATTTTTCGTTGCGCTGGACGAGATAGCCGAAGACGTGCGCGGCGACATTGTTGTTGGGCGTGACGTTGTGATAGTGCGGATCCAACGCTGTGACGTCGGCGCCGAGCCCGATCGTCAGCTCGGCGCACCATGCGGGCAATGCCACGATCGCAGTGAGGGCAAAGACGTGTGCGACGAGCAAGCCAAGTCTGCGACGCAATGCCATGAAGCCCCCCGGGATGACGGTCAGCTGTCTACGCCGAAGGATAGCGCAACCCGCCGATTTGCAACAAAAACCCTTAAGCCTGGAGCGAGCGGCCGCCGCTCGCGACGAGCGAATCCGTATCCGTTTGTAACATCGTCAACCGTGCCCGCGGTCGCCACGTTGACGGAACCAGGACGCCCGCGGTCTCGTCGAACAAATGGCGGGCCACTCCGACACGAAACAGGAGGCTTACATGTCGTCAGACAAGTCGCGCAGCATCGCTCTCACTATTGCCATCGCCGGCGCTCTGGGTGCAGGTCTTGTGTTCGCGCCCGCCGCATCGGCGAGCAACGTCGCATGGGGCGTTTCGATCGGCGGCCCGGGCTTTGCCATCTCGGCGGGCCAACCGGCGTATTGGGGAGGCTATCGCGGATATCGATATGGGTATGGCTACGGGCATGGATATTACCGCCCGTATCGCCCGGCGGTCGTCTATCCCGCTCCGGTCTACGTCGCGCCGCGCCCGGTTTACGTGGTGCCGCGGCCGGTCTACGTGGCGCCGCCCGCGTATTACGGGTACGGCTACTGAGCGCCACGATAGCGGATTCGATAGATCGCTCCGGCCGAGTCGTCCGATACCAGCAATGAGCCGTCCGGCGCGACGAGAACGTCCGCCGGCCGGCCCCACGCCTCCTCTCCCGAGAGCCAGCCCGTCGCGAAGGGTTCGTAGCTGACGGCAGTGCCACGCTCGTCGAGTTTCACGAGCGTGATGCGATAGCCGATCTTGTGAGTGCGGTTCCACGAGCCGTGCTCGGCGATGAAGATTTGATCGCGATACGCCGCGGGGAACTGCTTGCCGGTGTAAAAACGCATTCCGAGCGATGCGACATGCGGGCCGAGTCTTTGCGCCGGCTGCACGAACTCGCTGCAGGCGCGCTTCTTCCCGAACTCGGGATCGGGAATCGTGCCGGCGTGGCAATAGGGAAAGCCGAAATCGAGACCCGGCTTCGGTGCGTGGTTCAGCGTGTCCGGCGGCGAATCGTCACCGAGCCAGTCGCGGCCGTTGGTCGTGAACCACAGCTCCTTCGTCCGCGGATCCCAGTCGAACCCGACCGAATTGCGCTCGCCCTTCGCATACACCTCGAGCCCGGAACCATCGGCGTTCATTCGCAGGATCACCGCATACCGGTCGCGATCCGGCTCGCAGATGTTGCACGGCGCGCCGACGTTGACGTAGAGCTTGCCGTCGGGTCCGAACGCGATGTACTTGAGGCCGTGGTGGCGATCTCCCGGCAGCTTGTCGGTGACGACCACCGGCTTGCGCGGTTCGTCGAGACGCCCCTCGATGCCATCGAAGCGCAGGATGCGGTCGATCGCCGAAACATAGAGCGCGCCGTCGCGGAATGCGACTCCCGCCGGCTGCGCCAGCCCCGAGGCCACGAGACGAACCACGGCGTCCCCCTTCGTTCCAGGCGCGGGAAACGACACCGCGTGAACCTGACCCGCACTGGTCGAGCCGACGAACAACGTGCCGTTGGCGGAGAGCGTCATCGCGCGCGCGTTCGGCACCCGGGCGGCGACTTCGATCGTGAATCCGGGTGGCAGCCTGATCGCGTCGAGCGGCAACGGCGCCGGCGCGCAGTGGACCACGCCGGGGGCTGACGAGAACAGCACGGCGGCGAGGAGCGCGGCGGCAAAGGGGTTCGATAACCGGTCACGCCGCATGGACACTCCTTCGCCGGGCTCTTCCCCAGCGCATTTGACAGCCGTTGGCGCGCTCCCTATCCTGATCTTTTCCCTGCGCGGTCGGCGATCATGTCAGCGCAAGGAGTAGGGTCTGTTCACGCTATGTCCACGAACGCGTTGCACGGCCGAAAGCGCCAAGCGCAAGGCGCAAATCACAGACGGACCGATAGTCCGTCGAGGCTTTGCAACACAGCGCCTGGCGCTTTCGGCAGCAACCCGGAGGGAACGGGTGCCTTGAGACGCCACTCTTTGTTGCCCTCCTCGCCAAGACACCCGGTCTTGGCTTCGTCAGGCGCCTCGATTGGCGCCCCACGCCACCCGTTCGCGTTTGCGGACATAGCGTGAGCAGGCCCTCAATGAATGCCCCTGCCACGATCGAAGCCGTGCGGAAGAGCCAGGACGCGGAACTGGAGCTTGTCGCCTGGCCGCTGATCCGCACGCTGGTCGCGTTCGACACGACGAGTCGCGACTCGAACCTCGCACTGATCGACTGGGTGCGTGAGTATCTCGCCGCACACGGCGTCGCGTCCATCCTCACCTTCGACGACGACCGGCGCAAGGCCAACCTCTTCGCGACGCTCCCCGCAGGCGACGGCAACGCGCTCGAAGGCGGAATCGTGCTGTCCGGGCACACCGACGTCGTCCCGGTCGACGGTCAGTCGTGGAACACCAACCCGTTCGAGGCGACCCGGATCGGCGATAGGGTCTACGGCCGCGGCGTCACCGACATGAAAAGCTTTTCGGCGACCGGCCTCGCGTTCGTCCCGGAATTCCTGCGCCGCGGGCTCGCGCGGCCACTGCATTTCGCCTTGTCCTACGACGAGGAGGTCGGCTGCATCGGCGTGCGCAGGCTCGTCGCCGACATCGTGCGGCGCGGCGTGAAACCGCAGGGCGTCATCGTCGGCGAGCCGACCGGCATGAAGCTCGTCGTCGCGCACAAGGGCAAGAAGAGCTGGCGCTGCCGCGTCCGTGGGTTCGAAGCGCATTCATCGCTTACGCCGCACGGAGTCAACGCCGTGCAGATCGCCTGCGAGATCGTTACTTACCTGACCAGCATGGCGAGGGCGTTCCGCGACAACGGCCCGCGCGACGACGCCTACGACGTGCCGTACACCACCGTGCACACGGGCGTCATCCACGGCGGCACCGCGCTCAATATCGTGCCGCGCGATTGCTGGTTCGATTTCGAATTCCGCCACCTGCCTGCAGACGACCCGGACGAGTTGTTCGCCGAAGTGAAGGATTATGCCCAACGCTTCGTGCCGGAAATGCATCGCGTCGCGCCGGATGCGCATATCGAATTCGACGCGCTTTCGGCGACCGCCGGTTTCGACACGGGGGACGCGAGCGCGATTGCGACGCTCGGCCGGCATTGCATCGGTGAGGACGGGCACGGCAAGGTGTCGTTCGGCACCGAGGCCCCGGTGTTCGATGGCGCCGCGATTCCCTCGATCGTTTGCGGCCCCGGTCACATTGCGCAGGCCCATCAGCCGAACGAGTGGGTGACGCTTGAGCAGCTCGCGCGATGCGAGGTGTTCATGCGCCGCCTTGCCGAGCGCATCTGCGTGTCGTGACACCGGGGCACCCTTGGACGCGGCCCGCGGCTTCGCGGCGATGATCGACGGCACCGAGTGGCCATTGCCGCCGATTGACGTTTCCTTCCCGGATCTCGCGCGCTGGGCTGCGGGCAACACCGGCGTTCGCCACGTCTGGACGTACGCGGCGAATCGTGCGGGCCCGCACGTGCTGCTGCAGGCGTTGACCCACGGCAACGAGGTATGCGGCGCGATCGCGCTCGATTGGCTGCTCGACACGGGATTTCGTCCGCTGCGGGGGACGCTCTCGGTGTGCTTCGCGAACGTGGCCGCGTATCGGGCGTTCGACGGCGCCGATCCGTTCGCGTCGCGCTGCGTCGACGAAGACTTCAACCGGTTGTGGACCGAGGACGTGCTCGACTCGCCCCGGGAGAGCGCCGAACTCGACCGCGCCCGCGAGCTGCGGCCGCTCTACGATCGCATCGACTACTTGCTCGACCTTCACTCGATGACCGATCCCTGTCCGCCGCTCGCGATGGCAGGGCGGCAGCGCAAGGGTGTCCTGCTCGCGCAGGGGCTCGGTGCGCCCGAATACATCGTCGTCGACGCGGGGCACGCGGCGGGCAAGCGGCTTCGTGATTACGCGTTCTTCGACGACCCCGAAGATCCGCGCAACGCGCTGCTCGTCGAATGCGGACAGCATTGGGCGAGCGCCGCGCCGGAGGTCGCGAAGGACGCCACGCTCCGTTTCCTCCGGCATTTCGGAATGGCCGCCGCCGCGTTTCTCGAAGCTCATCTCGAGCCGCTACCTACGCCCGCACAGAAAGTGATCGAGGTCACCGACGCCGTGACGATCGCCTCCGACGATTTCGCGTTCGCGATCCCCGTCCACGGGCTCGCGGTCATTGCCGCGGGAGGCACCGTGCTCGCCCGCGACGGCGGAACGGATATCCGCACGCCGTACGACGGGTGCGTGTTGATCATGCCGACGCGCCGACCGAAAAAAGGCGAAACGGCCGTGCGACTGGGGCGTTTCGTCAGTTGAGCGCGAACCGCATCACGGAGTCGCCGAACGCGCTGCCGCTTCTGCGGCATGAACAAGCTCGTCGCCGGCAATTGCGGCCCATTTGTCGTAGATCGGGCGGGCGGCCGCCACAAAGGCCGCCTGGCCGGACGGCGTAAGCCGCAGAATCGAAACACCGTTCTTCCGGAGCTCCGTAAGCGCGGCATCGTTCTCGGCCCGCACGATGGCGGCGAGCTCCAGCGCCGCCTGCTCCGCGGCGCCGCTGATAATCGCGCGCTCCGCGTCACTCGAGCGCTCCCAGACGCCGCGATTGGCCGCGAAGATCGCGACCTCGCCCACGGCGCCCCACAGCGTCACGTTGCGAACCCCGACGGCATCGAGGCGGGCGGCGGCAAAGGTTGCGGGTGCACCTTCCTGGAGGTCCAGGTTGCCGGACTCGAAAGCCGAGAGTGCGTCGGCAAACGCCATCGCCTGCGGCCGAGCGCCAAGCCCGGCATAGAAGTCGACGAGGAACGGCGTCGATACGATGCGCACGGTTCGCCCGGCGAGGTCGTCGGGCGTGCGCAGCGATTGCGCGACGCTTGCGAGCTCGCGATGGCCAAGCGGCGCGAGCGCGAGCGGCACGACCCCTGCGGAGCGTACGGCGGCCATCAGCGCTTCCTTCACCTCGCCCTTGGTCAGCGCCGCAAGTTGCTTCTCGCCCGCGGCGATCCATGGCAGTCCTACCACACCCAGCGCGCGTACCTGCGAGGACCAGTACAACGTCGAGCCGACCGCGAGATCGGCGGCGCCGTCGCGCAACGCGATGAATTCGCGCGCGGGATCGCGTTCGGCGAGCGTTGCGCCGGGGCGCAGCACGACGACGAGCTTGCCGTCGCTTTGCTCGGCAACGAGCTTCGTCCATCGCTCGGCCGCTTTTCCGAGCGCGAACGCCGGGCCTACCGCGACCGAGAGCTTTAGCTCCTTCCCTTTGTCACCGATGTCCTGCGCAATTGCAGCGATGGACGTCGCCGCCAGCAGAGCGGCGAGCGCGAGACACGACGCGCCGGGCTCGCGTCTGGAGATGCACGGGATACGTTCGTGGCCACCGCATCGCACGCGCAGAGTCTACGCGGACCGGACAGCATGCAACAGCGCTCCCTCTATTGGCAGAGCGTGCCACCCCCGGCAGCGAACGGGACGCGCGTGACCTGCTTGCTTTGGTTTGCGATCGGCAGTCCCCCGGTGCCGTTCGTGGTGTAGTCGAACCGCGCATGGTTGCCGTCGCTGAAGGTCAGCGTCGCCGTCCCCACCTGCACCGTCACCACCTTGGTGGTATCGAACGCGTCGAAGCGCGGCCCCGAGGTCCGGTAGAGCGTCCCCGTGTAGACGTTGCCGGCGCCGACCCGCGGGGCGAGCACGGAGAGCCACAGCGGCGTGCCGTCGACATCGTAGGTGTACCAGGTCGCGTACACGCTGTTGCCCTGATGCGCGAAGTTGATGCCCCACCCCGACTCGGCACCATTGGCGACCCACCACAGGTCCTGATAGTTGCTGGCGGCGGCGAAGTTGGGGGTGGTCGCGCTGTAGGTGCAGGTCGGCTGCGGTCCGGTCCCGAGGTCGAAGCGGCTGATCGCCTTGTTCTGCGGCGTCCCGTTCACGGTGTAGGCGAAGCTGCCGTTGTTGGCGTCGCTGAAGGTGAGGGTCCCGATTCCGACCTGGGTCGGCATCCCGGCGCCGACGAAGTTGTTGAACGGCGGTCCGCTGTCGACGTAGATCGGACCGCTATAGGCGTTGCTCGCCGGCGCGGTGCGGTTGGCGAGCATCGACAGCCACCAGGCCTTGCCGGTGGTGTCGTAGGTGTACCAGGTGGCGAAGACCTGCTCGCCCTGATGCGCGAAGTTGATCCCCCAGCCCGATTCGGTGCCGCCCGTCGCCCACCACAGCCCTTGATAGTTGGCCGCAGATAGCGCGACGCTCGCGGCGTCCCTGGCGAAGTTCATCGCGAGATTCTGCCGGATCGTTCCGTCGCGATAGAGCGCATTGACGCCGTCGGTCGGCAGCGCCGCAAATGTCACCGCGTCGACACCGGCGTAGTTGACGGTGCCGCCGTCGATCGGAAGGAACCCGTTGGGAACGACGTAGTCCGGTGTGACAAGGCCGAGAGCGGTGAATCCATCGGTGCCGATCAGAACCCGCGTGCCCGCAGTCGGGCTCGGCATGCAGGAGTAATACCCGCACACGTCGCCGGGGAGATCGCGCACGAAGGTGTAGCTCTTGTCTTGTCCGGCATGCGTGGCGGTCAGCGTGTGCCCGGCAAGCAGATTCTCGCCGTTCATCCCCAGCGACTCATGCAGGACGACGTACTGCACCGTGCCGTCGGCGTTGGAATAGAGCTCGTCGATTATGTAGGTGTGGTAACTTGCTTGGGCCGGGAGCGAAAGCAGCGTCGCCGCCATCGTGGACAAGATACGGTAGGGGAATCCCATGGTCGTGCCCTCCTTTGAGCGACCGCCCTGTCCAAATCCTCCCGGTCCGGAAAGGCTTGCTCGGCAAACATTGCCCTCTCGCCCGCTATTCCCGCGCCGGGAATAGACCGGGCCGAAGAACGGTTTGTCCAGGGGAAGACCGCGGCACCCATTCCATCGAGGCCATGAATTCATCACAAGGGCGCGCCCGCGCCGCGTCGCTCGCGCTCGCAGGCGCAATCCTCGCGATCGGGGCCGCAAAGGCGGCGGCGGCGGAGTTCGACGTCGACGGCGCTCACCGCACCATCTATTTTGCCGTCGCCCATCGCGACATCTCGTACGTGCGCGGCCGGTTTCTCAGGCTCGACGCCACGGTGGCGTTCGATCCGCAGGCGAAGACCGGCAGCGTCGTCGCCAACGTCGACGCGAGCTCGGTCGACACGGACAATCGGGCGATCGACGACGTCCTCCGCGGAGCGCAGTTCCTCGACACGGCGCAGTACCCGGAGGTCCGCTACGTCGGCGACGGTTTCGTCTTCGACGGCGACAAGCTGACGGCGATCGACGGCAGGCTATGGCTGCACGGCGTCCAGCGCCCATTGCGCCTCACGGTAGCGCGCTTTGTCTGCAAGGACGTGCAGGCGGGCATCGCGAGACGCTATGTCTGTGGCGGGACGTTCCGCACGGCGTTCGATCGCTCCCAGTACGGGCTCACCCGCTCGCTGCCGGACGTGGGGGACCGGGTGGAGCTCGAGATCAACGTCGAGGCGACCCGCAAGTAGCGCCCGTCGCGGCTCGCGATTGCTCGCATCCCTTCGCCTTCGGCATGGGGCCCTGCTCGCCGCTCGCGGGTTCCTCCTGCTTCCCATGCTCGCGCCGCTAATCGAGCGGCGACCCGTCGCGCAGCGGAATGTCTCGCCAGTATCGAGGGTCGGCGGCGCGCTCGGCGCGCGGTATCCGCGGCGCTCCCGGTGCCAGCACGAAGGTGAGTGCGCCATCGTAGTCGGTGCGAAAGCTCGTGATGCCCGCCTCGTCGTAGCGGGCGACAATCTCCGGCCGCGGATGGCCGAAGCGATTGCGGTATCCCGGCGTGTAGACGGCGACCGTCGGTGCCGCCGCCGCGATGAATGCCGGCGTCGACGACGTTTTGCTGCCGTGATGGGGGACGAGCAAGACGTCGGACTTGAGTGCAGCGGCGTCGCGGCGCACGAGCTCGAGCTCGCCGCGCGCTTCGAGATCGCCGGTCAGGAGCACGCTTCCATGCGCTGATGCGACCCGCACGACGCACGACAGGTCGTTGGGTTTGAGGCGGGGCATCGCATAGTGCGCGGCCGTCGGCTGCAGCACGCTGAAGTGCACGCCGTCCCAGTCCCACTGCTGTCCCGCTTCACAGCGCCGCGCCTCGCCCCCCTCCTGCACGCGGTGCTCGACAATCGCGTGGTCGGGCGGCAGCGACGACAATAGCCACGCCACGGGTACCGTCCCCATCACCGAGAGCGCGCCGCCGCTGTGATCGGAGTCCTGATGCGTGACGATCATGCCGTCGAGCCGGCGGATCCCCGCCGCACGCAGGAACGGCGCGACGATTCGTCCGCCGGCGTCGGCGTCGTCGGTAAAGCGCGGCCCGGTGTCGTAGAGCAGCGCGTGCGCGCGGGTTTCGACGACGACGGCGAGGCCTTGTCCAACGTCGAGCACCGTCACGCGTACGGTGCCGGGATCGGGCGGCAGCGGCCGCACGACGAAAAGCGGCAGCAACGCAGCGAAGCCGAGGGCGCGCCCCGGCACGCCGCGCGGCGCCGCGAGCCACGCGATGCCGGCGACCGCGATGACGACGGTGGAGATCGGCGGCGCGTGCTGCTGCCAGACCGCTGCCGGTGCGCCCGCCATCCAGACGAGCGCCACCATCAGCGCCGCGAACGCCAGATGCGCGGCCTGCCACAGGACAGCAAAGGGAAACACGATGCCGAGAAGCGAGAGCGGAACCACGATGAACGTGACCGCCGGAATCGCCACTGCGTTGGCGAACGGCGAAATCAGCGAAACTTGCTGAAACAGCGCGAGCGTGCCGGGTACGAGGCCGATCGTCACGAGCACCTGGGCGCGCGTCGCGGCGCGCAGCGCGCGAACAGCGCGTTCGACGCGCGAGGCCGGCGGCGCGCCCGCGAGACGGCCGACATGGGCATAGAGCAGAAGCCCCACCGCGCCAAAGGAGAGCCAGAAGCCCGCGGAAAATCCCGCCCACGGATCCCATGCGAGCACAGCGGCGAGCGCCCACACCCAGACGATCGCCGCCGTCCCGGGACGCGCGAGCGCGAGACCTGTCGCCGCCACGCACAGCATGAGCAGCGTTCGAACCGCCGGCACCTGCGAGCCCGCGAGTAGCACGTAGGCTGTCGCCGCGGTCACGCCGACGAGTGCGGCGACCTTGCGCGCCGGAATGCGCGCGGTCAGCTGCGCGCTGCGCCGGAAGAGCGCGAACGCGAGGCCCCCGGCGATCGCCGCGAACACCGTCACGTGCAAGCCGGAGATGGAAATGAGATGGGTGACGCCGGTGCGCCCGAAGACCTGCCACTGCGCTTCGGAAACCGCGCGCTGTTCGCCGATCGTCAGCGCGACGATCACGCCCGCGTACCGCGCATCGGGAAGAGCGGCGACGATGCGCTCGCGCACCATCGCGCGCGCCCGCTGGACGTAGTCGGAAGGACGCCCGGCAAACGCGTCGAGCCGCGCAATCGCATCGCCGGTGCGCACATAGCCCGTTGCGCGGAAGCCGTTTTCCAGGAGCCAGGCTTCGACGTCGAAGCCGTTCGGATTGACCGTGCCGTGCGGGCGTTTCAACCGGACGACGAGCCGCCAGCGTTCGCCGGCCGCGATTTCGGGGACGTTGTTGTCGATCGTCGCGCCCTTCTGCCGCTGCGCGTACCAGGCGAGCGAGAGCTTGCCCGGGACGACGGCGCTGGGGGTTTCGACGCGCTCGACGGCGAATGCGAAGCGCGTGCTGCGGGCGGACGTCTGCGGGAGATCGTCGATCACGCCAACGAGGACGATGTCTTCGCCTTCCCATTCCGGCGGCAGCGCATCGGCAAGCCGAACGTGCGCGCGCCACGCCGCATAGCCGAATCCGAGCGCGCCCGAGGCGGCAATCGCGAACACGGCAGCGGCGATGTGCGCGGCGGGTAGGCGCCGCCGCAGCGCGTGCAGCGCCGCAGCGGCTGCCGCCGCTGCGAGCGCGGCGCCGAGCCATGGCAGGACCTCCGGCAGTTCCGGTCGCCATTGCAGCAGCACGACGCCGGCTGCGAACGCGACCAGAGCGAGCGGCAATGCGGCCATTGGAGATTTCCGCGTCCGGCGCACGTCGCGTTCCGGTGGGCGGTAAGGACGGCAGGTGGAAGCGCCCTCGGCGCCACGCCGGCGCGACCCGGGCAAGCCCTACTGTAGGCACGGGCGCGAGGCGCCGCCATTTGCCGAACGGATGAGAGGCTCGGGCGCTTCCGCGAGCGTCGTGCTCCCGGGACGGACCGCTCGGCCCGCGAGCGACGCGTCAGGGCGAATCTTCGCCGACGTAGCGCGCGAGCTCGACCAGGTTGCCGTCGGGATCGCGAATGTAGATCGACTCGATGGGCCCGAGGGCGCCGCTGCGGACGATGGGGCCCTGTTCGACGGGAATCCCACAGGTTGCGAGATGCGCGACGATTGCGTTCGCAGGCTCGGCAACGATCAGACAGAGGTCGGCCGATCCCGGCGTCGGCCGTGCCGCGATCGCGGCGACACCGCCGCCAGTCGCGCCGCCGCCCGCCTGGCCGACCGGATGGAGGTTGATCTTCTGCCGCCCGAACGAGAGCGCCTTGCGTCCGGCGCCGAACGTCACTTCGCGCATCCCGAGCACTTCGGTATAGAACCGGATCGTCGCTGCAACGTCGCGACAGGTCAGCACCAGATGGTCGATGCGCAGGACGGTCAACACGCCAGGTGCGCCCCCAAAATCATCCTTTCTGCGCCAGGATCATCTGCGTGCAGCGGAAGAGCGCGATCGTGCCGCCGTCGGCGTGGCGCGTGACGGTGGCGTCCCACACCTGCGTCGTGCGTCCGAGATGCGCGGGCCTGGCAATGCATGTGAGGGTTCCCTCGCGCGCGGTGCCGATGAAGTTGCTCTTGAGCTCGATCGTCGTGAAATTGTCGGCGCCGTCGGGGAGATGCGCGATGCAGCCGTAGCCGCACGCGGTGTCTGCGAGCGCCACGACGGTCGCCGCGTGCAGGAAGCCGTTCGGCGCGAGGAGCTCCGGCCGGATCTCGAGCTCGGCGACGAGCAGGCCCTGCTCGACTGCCATCACGCGAAAGCCGAAGAGCGCCGGCAGCCGACCTTTGCCGCGCTCGTTCAATAACTCGACGGTGGTACCGGGACGCAGCGTCATCGCATTCGGATCAAACGCACCGACGCTTCACAGCCGCTGCTCCACCCAACCTGCGACCGATCGCAGCGCCGCGGGAAGACCCGCGGGATCGGTGCCACCCGCCTGCGCCATGTCCGGCCGCCCGCCACCCTTGCCGCCGACCTGCTGCGCGACGTGGTTCACGAGCTCGCCCGCCTTCACCTTCGAGGTGAGGTCCGGCGTTACTCCGGCGATCAGCGTGACCTTGCCGTCGGCCACTGCGGATAGGACGATTGCCGCGCTCTTCAACTTGTCCTTCAGTTTGTCCATCGTCTCGCGCAGGCCCTTGGCATCGGCGCCGTCGACGGTCGCCGCCAGCACCTTCGTGCCCTTGACGTCGACCGCGCTGCCGGCGAGGTCGTCGCCCGCCGAGGATGCAAGCTTCGCCTTGAGCTTGGCGAGCTCCCGCTCGGCCGTCCTCGCGCTTTCGATCAGCTGCGCAATCTTCGTTTCGATTTCCGCCGCAGGTGCCTTCAGCGCCGCCGCCGCGGCCGCGATCTTCGCCTCCTGCTCCTGAACCCACCTGAGCGCGTTGTCGCCGGTGACGGCCTCGACGCGGCGGATGCCGGCCGCGACGCCGCCCTCGGCGACGATCTTGAAAAAGCCGACGTCGCCGGTGCGCGCGACGTGCGTGCCGCCGCAGAGTTCGCGCGAGCTGCCGATGTCGAGCACGCGAACCTCGTCGCCGTATTTCTCGCCGAAGAGCATCATCGCGCCGACCTTTTGCGCCTCGTCGATCGGCATCACGCGCGCTTGCGTCGGCGCGTTCTCCAGGATCTCGCCGATTGACGATCGCCTCGACGCGACGGATCTCGTCATCGGTGAGCGGCGCGTTGTGCGCGAAGTCGAAGCGCGTCTTGTCGGAATCGACGAGCGAGCCCTTCTGCTGGACATGTGCGCCGAGCACCTCGCGCAGCGCCTTGTGCATCAGGTGCGTGGCCGAGTGGTTGCGCACCGTCCGCGCACGCGCGACCTGGTCGACCTGCGCCGCAACGACGTCGCCTATCTTGAGCTCGCCCGTCTTCATTTCGCCGATGTGGCCGTACACGTCGGCCTGGATCTTCTGCGTGTCGTCGACGGCGAAAAGCGTGAGGCAGGCTCCGCCCTTCGTGAGCTCGCCGCGATCGCCGACCTGGCCGCCAGACTCCGCATAGAACGGTGTTTCCGAGAGCACGACCACACCCGACTCGCCGGTCGAGAGCGATGGCACCGATGCGCCTTCCTTGTAGAGCGCCGTCACGCGACCCTCGGCGGAGAGCGTTTCGTAGCCGCGGAAGCGCGTCTTCTGGCCCGCATAGTCGAGCTGCGCGCCCATCTTGAACTGGCTCGCCGCGCGCGCCCGCTCGCGCTGGGCGTTCATCGCGCGATCGAAACCGGTCTCGTCGACGGTGACGTTGCGCTCGCGGCACACGTCGGCGGTCAGGTCGAACGGGAAGCCGTACGTGTCGTAGAGCGTGAACGCGGTCTCGCCATCGAGCACCTTGGTGCCCGCGGCAAGCGCCTGCTCCAGCATCTTCATCCCGTTCTCGATCGTCTCGCCGAAGCGCTCCTCTTCCTGCTTCAGGACCTGCGCGACGCGCTTGGCTTCGCGCCGCAGCTCGGGATAGGCGTTGCCCATCACGCGGTCGAGATCGGGGACGAGCTTGTGGAAGAACGGCGCCTTCTGCCCGAGCTGATACCCGTGACGGATCGCGCGGCGAATGATCCGCCGCAGCACGTAGCCGCGTCCCTCGCTGCCGGGAATCACACCGTCGACGATGAGAAACGCGCACGCGCGGATGTGATCGGCGATCACGCGGAGGCTGGGCGACAGGTAATCGGTGGCGCCCGTTTCGCGCACTGCCGCGCGGATCAGCTCCTGGAAGAGGTCGATCTCGTAGTTGCTGTGCACGTGCTGCAGCACCGCAGCGAGACGCTCGAGGCCCATGCCGGTATCGACGGACGGCTTGGGCAACGGATGCATCGTGCCCTTGTCGTCGCGATTGAACTGCATGAACACGAGGTTCCAGATCTCGATGTAGCGATCGCCCTCGGACTCCGGCGATCCGGGCGGACCGCCCCACACCTCCGGGCCGTGGTCGTAGAAGATTTCCGAGCACGGGCCGCACGGGCCCGTATCGCCCATCATCCAGAAATTGTCGCTGGCGTACGGGGCGCCCTTGTTGTCGCCGATGCGAATGCACCGCTCGAGCGGGACGCCGATCTCCTTCGTCCAGACGTCGTAGGCCTCGTCGTCGTCAACGTAGACGGTCGTCCAAAGCTTGTCGGCCGGCAAGCCGTACTCTTTCGTGAGCAGCTCCCACGCGTAGCGGATCGCGTCTCGCTTGAAGTAATCGCCGAAACTGAAGTTGCCGAGCATCTCGAAGAACGTGTGATGCCGCGCCGTGTAGCCGACGTTCTCGAGGTCGTTGTGCTTGCCGCCGGCGCGCACGCAGCGCTGCGCGGTCGTCGCGCGGACGTAGGGTCGCTTGTCCTGGCCAAGGAACACGTCCTTGAACTGGTTCATGCCCGCGTTGGTGAACAGCAGCGTCGGATCGTTCGCCGGCACGAGCGAGGACGACGGCACGATCGCATGCCCGCGCGCGGCGAAGAACTCGAGGAACCTGGTGCGGATATCGGCAGTTTTCATGGGACGCGCAGTCCTTCGAAACCCGTCGGCTAATCAAAAGCTTGGATTCTACCGCGTTGCGCGAGCCGACATGCCCGTTCCGATCCACTCCACTAATCCGCCGGCGGCTCCCGCATCAGCTTGAAGATCGCTGACAGCGCGAAGCCGCGGCTTTGCAGGAAGCGGATTTGCCGCGCCTTTTCTTTGTCGTTCGCCGGGGCCCTGCCGAATTTGCGCCGCCAAAGCGCGACGAGCGTCGCATCGTCATCGATGTCGGCGGCTGCCATTGCGGCTGCGGCCGCATCGGCGGTCACGCCCTTGGACTTGAGCACGTGAGCGATCGCACGCTTGCCGAGGAGGCCGGTCTTTTGGTGGACGACGGCGTTGGCGAAGCGCGCATCGGAGAGATAACCCTGCCTTGCGAGCAGGTCGAGCACCGCGTCGACGTCCTCGGCGGCGGCCGATGCAGCAGCGCCAGCAAGCAATTTGCGGCGCAGCTCCGCGCGGGAATACTCGCGCCGCGCCAGATAGGCGACGGCCCGAGCCTGCAGCGCCTTCGCGGGTCGGGACTGGCGCCGTGCGTCGTCGCTCACAGCATCGCCCGCCTCGGAGAATTTCGCGGGTGTGCCGGCACCCGCGGCCGTCCCCTATTCGTCGATGAACGGCTCGCCGCGCGCACGCAACGCGCCCGGCGCGGGGACACCGACGGCGGCGCGGATCTTCGCTTCGATCTCGTCGGCCATCTCGGGATGCTCGCGCAGGAATTCGCGGGTGTTGTCCTTGCCCTGTCCGATCTTTTCGCCGTTGTAGGCGTACCACGCGCCTGACTTGTCGATGATGTCGTGCGCGACGCCGAGCTCGATGATCTCGCCGTGCCGCGAGATGCCCTCGCCGTAGAGGATGTCGAAGAGCGCCTCGCGGAACGGCGGCGACACCTTGTTCTTCACCACTTTGACGCGCGTCTCGTTGCCGACGACCTCTTCGCCCTTCTTGATTGCGCCGATGCGGCGGATGTCGAGACGCACCGACGCATAGAACTTGAGCGCGTTGCCGCCGGTCGTGGTTTCCGGGTTGCCGAACATCACGCCGATCTTCATCCGGATCTGATTGATGAAGATGACGAGCGTGTTGGCGCGCTTGATGTTCGCGGTGAGCTTGCGCAGCGCCTGGCTCATCAGCCGTGCCTGCAGCCCGGGCAGCTGATCGCCCATCTCGCCCTCGATCTCGGCCTTGGGCACGAGCGCCGCCACAGAGTCGATGACGATGATGTCCACCCCGCCTGATCGCACCAGCATATCGGCGATCTCGAGCGCCTGCTCCCCGGTATCCGGCTGCGAGATCAGCAGGTCGCCGACATTGACGCCGAGCTTGCCTGCATAGACCGGATCGAGCGCATTTTCGGCATCGATATAGGCGGCGGTGCCTCCCGCCTTCTGCACCTGGGCGACTACCTGCAGGCACAGCGTAGTCTTGCCCGACGATTCCGGCCCGTAGACCTCGACGACGCGGCCGCGCGGCAATCCGCCGACACCGAGCGCAATGTCGAGCCCGAGGGAGCCCGTCGACACGACCTGCAGATCGTTCTGGATCTGGGCGTCGCCCATTTTCATGATCGAGCCCTTGCCGAACTGCTTTTCGATCTGCGCCAACGCAGCGGCGAGAGCCTTGTTTTTCTGGTCGTCCATCGTATTGTCGAGCGGCATCGGAATCTCCTCAGTATCGCGCAGGCTTCAGTGTGGCGCACGCCGGCGGGGAACCGGCATGGCATCGATGATGGCATAGAACGATCGTTCTACGCAAGCCCCCCGGAAGATCTAGGCTGTACGGCCGAAAGACACGCATTCGCCCTCCGTCACCGTACTGACGTTCGTTCGATGAGGCCCGCAAGCGCAGTGGCGACTGCGGCATCGCGCACGGCGGCCCGATCGCCCGGAAAGCGATGGCTCGCCGCCGACGCGGGGCCCCCGCGTGTCGCCCATGCGAGCCAGACCAGGCCCACCGGTTTTTGGGGCGTGCCGCCGGTTGGGCCGGCGATGCCGGTCACGGCGACCGCGAGGTCGGCGCGGCTTCTCGCGAGCGCGCCCGCCACCATTTCCCGCGCCGACGCTTCGCTGACGGCGCCGAACGCGGTCAAGGTTTCGGGGCGGACACCGAGCAACTCGACCTTGGCCTCGTTCGAGTAAGTCACGAACGCGCGGTCGAACCATTCGGAGCTGCCCGCGATGTCGGTGATCGCTCCGGCGACGAGCCCGCCCGTGCACGACTCGGCCGTCGCGACCTTCCAGCCGCGCCTTGAGAGCGCCCGGCCGAGATCGGCGGCGAGCATCGTCGTATTTGCGTTCATCCCCGGACCACCCCTATTCGCAGCGTCCGGGCAGGCCGCAGTAGTGGTACGCGTACACAGTCGCGAATCCGAATTTGCGATAGATCGCGAGCGCGGGCGCATTGTCGGCGCTCACCTGCAAATAGGCGGTCTGCGCTCCGTGCTGCCAAGCCCAGGACAGCAGCGATGCGCAGGCGAGCGTGGCGAACCCCTGCCCGCGCGCATTTTCGGCTGTGACAACATCGAAAACACCCGCAAGCGCGCCCTCGATCGCAACTTGGGCCGCGCAGACCACGCGCCCATCGCGATGCACGGCGACGAAGCGCTTGCCGAGCGGCGAGTTCGACAGGCGTTCGTGATGCGCGTCGCGCTGCTGCGCCGTCGATCCGCGCAGATCGCCGACTGCGTCGACGAAGGCGCGCGCGTCCGGCGTCGTTACGGTTACGTCATCATCATGCGCCGGCACATCCGGCGCGGATTCGAGCGTCAACGCTTGCACCAAGGTCGGCGCGAAAGCGTTGTAGCCGCGCGCGGCGAGCGCATTCCCGAGGTCACGAGGATGGACGAACGGCGTCATCCGGAACAACGGCGGGAGCCCCTGCTGGGCATACACCTTTTCGCAATACGCAATCTTGTCCGGAAGCGGCAGCGTCGAGCCGAAATGCGCGTTGACGCTGCGTGCGCGTCTCGCTTCGCCCGGCGAGACCCGCAACAGCCAGCCGTCGTAGAAGAGCTGCCGCTGCGTCTGCAGCGCGTTCAATCCCGCTTCCTCGATTCGCTTCAGATCGTATCGGGCGTCGATGCTCATTGGTGTGCTCCCTCGCTTGCGGCTGTCGCCTCTGCGCTGCCCTCCGACAGACGCGCTCGCGAGCGCGGCGGAGCCACGGCCGGAAGGGCGCGTCTGCGAGCGCGGGTCGCGGCCGACCCCTCGATACAACAGGTGGGGCACGAGGACGCGTAATTTGCGCCCCGGGGCGGCCCAACGGCGTTCATCGCCACCATTCCCAGAACCGTTGCGCCAACGCCAGCACGAGCAGCGTATAGCCAGCGGCGACGAGGTCGTCCAGCATTACGCCAAAGCCGTTTTTCAGCGTGGCGTCGAGCTGCCGGATCGGTGGCGGCTTCACGATGTCGAAGAGCCGGAAGAGCAGGAACGCGAACGCCACGGCAACGCCGTCGTTGCCAACGAAGAAGAGCACGAGGAGGAAGGCGACGACTTCGTCCCAAACAATCGCGCCGTGGTCGGGCACGCCGAGATTGCGCCCGGTGACCGCTGCGGCCCAGACGCCGACCGCCAGAAATGCGACGACGACGCCAAGATAAACGGCATCGGACGCCTGCGCGCGCAGGCCGAGCGCGATCGGTATTGCGACCAGCGTGCCGAACGTTCCCGGTGCGACCGGCGCCAATCCGGCCCCGAACCCGAGCGCGATGAAGTGCGCCGGATGCGCGAACAGGAATCGCACCGACGGGAAGGCGCCGCTCACCCGCCATCCTTCGCACCAAAATGGTCGAACGCGCGCGGCAACGTCGGCAACGGCACGCCGCGCTCGTCGCGCACGACGAGTCCGCCTCCGGGCGTGATCGAGCCGATGCGCGCGAGCGGCAATCCGCCTTCGACGGCAATCGCCTTGATCCGCGTCGCGGCAGCGGGCGGCGCGGTGAAGCAAAGCTCGTAATCGTCGCCGCCGGCAAGCAGACACGCGAGCCCAGCGCGCGCTCGCGTCCTGCCAGCATCGCGTCCAACGTCGGCGAGCGCGGTATCGCGGCGAGATCGACGACGGCGCCGACCGCCGAGCGCTCGAGGATGTGTCCCAGATCGCCGGTGAGCCCGTCGGATACGTCGATCGCCGCGCTCGCGACGCCGCGCAGCGCGGAGCCCAATGCGATCCGCGGCGTCGGCAGGTCGAGACGTTTGCGGCACGCGGCCAGCGCGTCGGCAGCGAGCGTCGCGTGCCCCATCGCCGCCGCGACCGCCAGCGCCGCGTCGCCCAGCGGTCCCGACACGTAGACATCATCGGCGGGCGCAGCACCGGCGCGCGTCAGCGCCTCCCCCGACGGAACTTCGCCGAGGATCGTCACACAGAGATTGCGCGGACCGCGCGTCGTGTCGCCGCCGACGAGATCCACGCCAAACGCTTCGGCCTCCGCATAAAAGCCGCGCGCGAACGCGGCGAGCCACGCCGGGTCGCTGTCCGGCAGCGCACCGGCTAGCAACGCCCACCGCGGCGTCGCGCCCATCGCCGCAATGTCGGAGAGGTTCACCGCCAGCGTCTTGTGCCCGAGCTTCTCCGCGTCAGCGTCGGGTAAGAAATGACGGCCCGCGACCAGCATGTCGACGGAGGCGACGATCTCGTGCCCCGGCGACGGCGCGAGCACCGCCGCATCGTCGCCGACCCCCAGCACCACCGACGGCGAGCGCGCCGGGCGCGAGAAAAAGCGCGCGATCAGCTCGAACTCGTTCACGACCGGACCGAAGGAGGCGCCGTGGCGCCGCACGAACGTCGACGGCGCACGCGCAACGGGGCCTCAGGCAGCGCCGCCCGCGGCGCGTTCGATCGCAAACGCGCGAATTTCGTCGGCGCGCAGAGACGCTGCGACCTTGTCGAGCACGCCGTTGACGAACTTGTGGCCGTCGGTGCCGCCGTAGGATTTCGCGAGCTCGACCGCCTCGTTGATCGCCACGCGGTACGGAATCTCCAGCCGGTGCTGCGAGCTCCCACGCGCCGATCACGAGGATCGCGCGCTCGACGGGCGAAAGCTCCGCGGCGCGACGATCGAGGTGCGGCGAAACGAGCTCGACCATCGCGTCGTACTCCGCGATGACGCCCGACCAGAGCTCGCCGAAATACGCGTCGTCGGTCTTCGCGAACCCCGCCGCTTCCATGAGCTGGGCGCGGATCGCCTCGGGCGAATTGCCGGAGAGCTGGCGCTGGTAGAGGCCCTGCAGCACGAACTCGCGCGCGCGGCGGCGCGGGCTCGCCCTCATTGGCGCCCCGTCGCGCTAGATTTCATCGATCGCATCCAGCAGGTTCGCAAGCTCGAGCGCAGCCTGCGCCGCCTCGTAGCCCTTGGCGTCGGCGCGCGCATCCGCCTGCTCGTCGGTATCCGTCGTCAGGATGCCGTTGCCGACGGGAATGCCGAACTCGAGCTGGACGCTCGCGACACCGGCGGCCGATTCGTTGGCGACGATCTCGAAGTGGTAGGTCTCGCCGCGGATCACCGCGCCCAGCGCGACCAGCGCGTCGAAATCGGCCGCCTGCGCGAGCCGCTGCAGCGCGAGCGGCGTCTCGAGCGCGCCCGGAACGGTGACGACGATGATGTCGGCGTCGGCGACGCCGGCTTCGGAGAGCGCGCGCAACGCGCCCGCGAGCAGGCGTTCGCCGATCGCGCCGTTGAAGCGCGAAACGACGATGCCGACGCGGCGCCCCTCGCCGTTGACGTTGGGGGAAATTCGCGTCGCCATGGCATCAGGCTTCGGTCATGAAGCCTTGCGCTGCGGCGGCGCCTCGACGTAGCCGGTCACCTCGAGATCGAAGCCGGTCATGCTGGGCATCTTGCGCGGCTTGGCCATCAGCCGCATCTTGCCGACGTTGAGGTCGCGCAGGATCTGCGCGCCGATGCCGTAGTTGCGCAGGTCCACTTTCGCCGACACGCGCCGGCTCGTCGGCGAGCGCGCGGCGGCGGAGCTCCTGCGCGCTCTCGGGCCGGTGCAGCAGCACGACCACGCCGCGCCCCGCGTCGGTGATCGCGTCGAGCGCGGCGGGAATCGTCCAGGAATGCGACGTGCTGCCCGCGTCGAGCAGATCCATCACCGACAGCGGCTCGTGCACGCGCACCAGCGTCTCGGTGTCGGGCGAAAGCGGCCCGCGCACCAGCGCCAGGTGCGTCGCATCGGTGAGCTTGTCGCGATAGACGACGAGCCGGAACGTCGCCGTGCGGCGGTCGTCAGCGGCCGCTCGGCGATGCGCTCGACCAGGCGCTCGGTGCGGCTGCGGTAGTGGATCAGGTCGGCGATCGTGCCGATCTTGAGGCCGTGCGTCCGCGGCGAACGCGACGAGGTCGGGCAGGCGCGCCATCGTGCCGTCGTCCTTCATGATCTCGCAGATCACCGCCGCCGGCGTGCAGCCCGGCCAGGCGCGCCAGGTCGCAGCCCGCCTCGGTGTGTCCGGCGCGCACCAGCACGCCGCCCGGCTGCGCCATGACCGGGAAGATGTGTCCGGGCTGGACGATGTCCGACGGCTTTGCGTCGGGCGCGATCGCCGCCTGCATGGTGCGCGCGCGGTCGGCGGCCGAGATGCCGGTGGTCACGCCTTCCGCCGCCTCGATCGAGACGGTGAAATTGGTGCCCATGCGACGAACGGTTTGTCGCGACCATCGGCGGCAAGCTCGAGCTGCGCGGCAGCGCTCCTCGGTCAGCGTCAGGCAGACCAGGCCGCGCGCATGGCGGGCCATGAAGTTGATCGCCTCGGGCGTGACGAATTCGGCGGCGAGCACCAGGTCGCCCTCGTTCTCGCGGTCCTCCTCGTCGACCAGCACGACCATGCGCCCGGCCTTCAGGTCGGCGATGATGTCGGTGATGGGAGAGAGCGTCATAGGCTTGGCGAGAGGGCCTTCGGAGCCCATTTTACCTGCGACCAGCACCCGCCGATACCGCGGAGGGATGCCTGTTGGATCAGCGGCGGCCGGGGTTGCCTGCGCAGGCCGCCGCACGCGGAACCACGCCGCGTAGAGCGCCGGCAGAAAGCCAGCGTCAGCACCGTGGCGACCACGATGCCGCCCATCATCGCCACGGCCATCGGGCCGAAGAAGTCGCTGCGCACGAGCGGAATCATCGCCAGCACGGCCGCCGCCGCGGTCAGCACGATCGGCCGAAAGCGCCGCACCGTCGCGCCGACGACCGCATCCCACGGCGCGTGACCCGCCGGCGATGTCCTGCTCGATCTGGTCGACCAGGATGATCGAGTTGCGCATGATGATCCCCGACAGCGCGATCGATGCCCAGCATCGCGACGAACCCGAACGGCTTGCCGAACACGAGCAGGCGCGGCGTGACGCCGATCAGCCCGAGCGGCGCGGTCAGCACCACCATCAGCGTGCGCGAAAAGCTCTGCAGCTGGATCATCAGCAGCGTCAGCACCGTCGACAGCGAGCAGCGGCACGCCGGCGGCGATCGAGTTCTGGCCGCGCGCCGAGTCCTCGATCGCGCCGCCGATCTCGATCCGATAGCCGAGGGGCAGCTCGGCGCGGATCGCGTCGAGCTGCGGATCGATCCGCTTCGCGACGTCGGGCCCCTGCGCGTCGCCGCGACGTCGCGCGCGCACCGTGATCGTGGGCAGCGCGGTCGCGCCGCCAGACGATCCCGTCCTCCAGCTCGTAGCTGATGTCGGCGATCTGCGTGATCGGCACCGCCTTGCCGTTGCGCGACGGGATCGCGAGATCCTTGAGGAAGCTGATGCTGCGCGCGCTCGTCCGCCGCGCCGCGCAGCACGCACCTCGATCTGCTTGTCGCGCTCGCGGAAGTAGGTGACGCGAGAAGCCCGACAGCGAATTGTTGAGAAACGTCGCGAGGTCCTGCGAGCGAGATCCCCAGCACGCGCGCCTTGTTCTGGTCGATCGACGACGCGGATCACCTTCGATCGGCTCGTCCCAGTCGAACTGCACGTCGTGACGTGTCCGGATCGGCGCGCATCGACCTCGGCCACCTGCTCGCGCGATCGCGGCGCACCGTGGCGATGTCCTCGCCGGAGACGCGGAACTGGACCGGGAAGCCCACCGGCGGACCGTTCTCGAGCCGCGAGACGCGGCCGCGCAGCGCCGGGAAGTCGCTCGTCGAACAGCGTCGAGCAACCGCGCGCGCACGCGCTCGCGCTCCGCGTTGCTCTTGGTCACGACCACGAACTGCGCGAAGTTCGACTGCTGCAGCTGCTGGTCGAGCGGCAGGTAGAAGCGCGGGCTGCCGCTGCCGACGTAGGTGACGTAGCTCTCGACGCCGGGATCGTGCGTCGAGGATCGGCCTCGAGCTTCTTCGTCTGCGGCGAGCGTCGCCGCGAACGAGCTGCCCTCGGCAAGCCGCAGGTCGACGAGCAGCTCCGGGCGCGACGACGACGGGAAGAACTGCTGCGGCACGAAGCGGAACGCCGCGAGCGACGCCGACGAACAGCGCCAGCGTGGCGCCGATCACGGTCTTGCGGTGGTCGACGCACCAGTCGACGAGCGCGCGGAAGCGCACGATAGAACGGCGTGTCGGTAGACGCGCGTCCGGGTCGCCATGTGCGCCGGCGCGCGCGCGGCGGCGGCGTCTGCCGGCGGAGCGTCGCGCACGCAGCCGCGCCAGGAGCGATGGCCGACGCGCTCCTTCGCGAAGTCCGGCAGCATCCGGTAGCCCAGGTAGGGGATGACGATCACGGCGACGACCCACGAGGCCACGAGCGCGATGGCCGAGACCTGCGAAGATCGAGCGCGTGTACTCGCCGGTGCCGCTCTTCGCGGTGGCGATCGGCAGGAAGCCGGCGACCGTCACCAGCGTCCCGGTCAGCATCGGAACGCGGTGCTCGTGTAGGCGAAGCTCGCCGCGCGGAACCGGTCGAAGCCCTGCTCCAGCTTGATCGCCATCATCTCGACCGCGATGATCGCGTCGTCGACGAGCAGCCCGAGCGAGAGGATCAGCGCGCCGAGCGAGATCTTGTGCAGGCCGATGTCGAACAGGCCCATGAACACGAAGGTCATCGCGAGCACCAGCGGGATGGACACCGCGACGACCAGGCCGGTGCGCAGACCCAGGCTCAGCAGCGACACGAGCCAGCACGATCATCACCGCCTCGGCGAGCGAGCGGATGAACTCGTCGACCGAGCGCTCGACCGCGCGCGGCATGCTGGCGACCGGCGCCACCTCGACGCCGACCGGCAGCGCGGCCTCGACGCTCGGCGATGCTTGGCGTCGAGTGCGCGGCCCAGCTCGATCACGTCGCCGCCCTTCACCATGGTGACGCCCAGCCCAGCGCCTCGCTGCCCCGCCAGCGCATCTGCTGCTGCGGCGGGTCGACGTAGCCGCGGGTGACCGCGGCGATGTCGCCCAGGCGGAACACGCGGTTGTTGGCGCGGATCGCGATGTCGCGGATCGCGTCGAGCGAATCGAAGGCGCCGGTCGGGCGCACGTAGATGCGGTCGGTGGCCGTGTCGAACACGCCGGCCGCCGCGACCGCGTTCTGCGCCGCGAGCGTGCGGATGATCTCGGTCGGCTCGACGCCGAGGGGCGCAAGCTTGGCGTTGGAGAGCTCGACGAAGATCTTCTCGTCCTGCTCGCCGATGAAGTCGACCTTGGCCACGCCCGGCACGCGCAGCAGCTCGGCGCGCAACGCGATCGCCGAAGTCCTTGAGCTCCGCGGTAGCCGAAGCCGTCGCCGGTGATCGCGTAGATGTTGGTGTAGGTGTCGCCGAACTCGTCGTTGAAGAACGGTCCCTGGATCCCCGTCGGCAGCGTGTTGCGGATGTCGCCGATCTTCTTCCGCACCTGGTACTGGAGTGTCGGCCACGGCGGCCGCGGGCAGCGAATCCTTGAGGCGACACGAACACGAGCGATTCGCCGGGCTTCGAGTAGCTGCGCACCCA
This sequence comes from uncultured beta proteobacterium, assembly GCA_963733985.1. Lineage (GTDB taxonomy): Bacteria > Pseudomonadota > Gammaproteobacteria > Burkholderiales > Casimicrobiaceae > CAIWHR01. The sequence goes on from CAVTFF010000002.1 coordinate 178,630, forward strand.
GTCGACGTCGGCAGCTCCTGCAGCTTCTTCTCGATCCGGTCGGTGACCTGCTGCTCGACTTCGCGTGCCGAGGCGCCGGGCCACGTCGTCTTCACCACCATCGTCTTGAACGTGAACGGCGGGTCTTCCGACTGGCCGAGCTTGCCGTAGGCGAACGCGCCGGCGAGCGCGAACACGACGATCAGGAAGAGCACGAACGGGCGGTGGTGGAGCGCCCATTCGGACAGGTTGAAGCGCGCTCCGGACGCGCGCCGGCAGGCGACTCGCGGGACGTCATCGCGACAGGTGCGGCGTCGGCTGATGTGGCGCGGCGGTGTTCGTCGCCGCGGGCGGCAGGCGGCATCGGGCGTCCCGGCGTCGAAGGGCGTACCAGCTGGCCCGTCACGGAGCTTGTGCACGCCGGCGGCGACGATCCAGTCGCCGGTCGCGCACGCCGGCGGTGACGACGACGCCGTCTTCGCGGTACTGCGCGATGATGACCGGGCGCAAGCTGACTTTGCGGCCGTTCGATCGTAGATCCAGACCGCCGGCTTGACCGTCGCGTCTGGTAGATGGAAGTCAGCGGAAGCAGCGCCGAATCGGCCGCGCCGTCGGCGGACAGCGCCGACGTTGGCGGTCATTCCCCATTGCAGCGCAGGGATCGGGTCAACGATCGCGACGCGAACGGCGAACGTGCGCGTCATCGCGTCGACAGCCGGCGCGATTTCCCGCACGCTCGCCGGATACAGCTTGTGCGGATTGGCGACCAGCGTGACAACGATCTGCCTGGCGCCGCGTAAGTTCGCCGATGCGCGATTTCCGGCACGCGATCGCTACTTCGCGTTCGTCCTCGCGCGCGAGTCGCATCACCGCCTGCCCCGCGGTGACGACCTGGCCCGCCTCCGCGTTGACGGCGGTGATCACGCCGTCGTCGGTCGCGACGAGCGTCGCATAGCTCGCCTGGTTCTGCGCGACCGCGAGATTGGCTTTCGCCTGCTCGAATTTCGCGCGATTCGCGTTCATCGCGTTGCGCTTGGCGTCGAGCGCCGACGCACTGATGAACTTCTCCTTGAGCAGCCCCTGGTAGCGCTCGTACTCGGCCTGCGCGAACTTCGTATTCGGTCTCGTGTCGCGGCCACTTGCGCCTTGGCGGCTTCTGCCTGCAGGCCGACGTCGGCCGGGTCGAGGCGCGCGAGCGGCTGTGCCTTGCTTGCACGCGCGTCGCCGACATCCACGGAGCGCGCGATGATCTTGCCGCCGATGCGGAAAGCCCAGGTCGGCCTCGTGGCGCGGCTTCACCTCGCCCGCGAACACCGCGGTCTCCGCGCCTCTGAGATGTCACCTGCGGCAAGCTGCACCGGGCGCATCGGTTCCGGCAGCGCTTCGTGCTTGCGCGCAGCCGCGAGCCGCGCCGACGACTGCCGCGAGTGCGACGGTCGAGGCGTGATCGACATTTTCATCGCGCGCCTCCCGTGCCGCGCTCTCCCAGCGCGCCTTCCCAGAGCGCGTCCAGCGCGCGTTGCAGATCGTCGGGATAGGCGACGTTGAAGGCGCCACCGGCGGTCGGCCGGAGGCCCGGCACCGGGCAGCTGCACGCCGCCCATTCGCGCCGTACATCTGCCACAGGCCGATGATCAGCGCGTAGCTGTGCCGGAGCAGCGCGACGCCCGCGCCCGCGGCGAAGATGCGGGAAAGTGGCGCTCCAGGCCGGCGCCGGCGCGCATGCAGCCGCGTCGTCCATCCGCTGCTTGAACGCATGGCAGCGTCCTCGGGACGCCTGCGCCCATCAGGCCGAAGCAGCGCGCCGCGAGCGGGAGGAACAGCGGTGGCTCGACGATGTGCTCGCGCGTCAGCGCGAGCATATCGTCGATCGTGATCCGCTCGGACGACTCGAGGCGGTCGATCAGGGCGCTGAAGAAGCCGTCGATGTTGCGCTCGTGGACCGCGAGCAGCAGCTCTTCCTTGCTCGGGAAATAGAGGTAGACGGTGCCCTTGGCGAGTCCCGCCTCGTCGGCCACCTCGGCGACGTTCGCCACGCGATCGGGCGAGCGCAGCAGCAGCCGCTCCGCCGCGTCGAGGATGGCGTCGGTGCGCTCCTGCTTGTCTTCGGCCTGGATCGCGCGCTGCCGGATGACCATGGGCTTGCGCCCTTGCTGGATAACTGACTGCGGGTCACTTGACGGTACAATAAATGACTGGCGGTCAGTTGTCAACAGGGAACGGCGACGCAGTCTGGCGGCCGTTGCGGCCCGCCCGACGCGCGACGTCAGAACAGCGCGAGTGTCTGCCTGGCGTCAGGTCGCTGCCGGATCGGCGTAGTCGAGCACGACGCTGAAATGGTGGCGTGCCGGGAATGAACAGGGGCGCGGCTGCGCCCGCCGGGCGGCATTGACGGGCCAGGCGTCCCAGAGCAGTTGCGGGACTGCCGCAGGAACTCCGAGGTCTCGTCGGCGCCGACCGCGAGCAAGCAGCGGCGCCGCGAGCGCGCTGGCACGAGGTTGACCGGCGACATCCGGCGCGCCTCCTCGGCATCGAGCTTGAAGTCCGCGTTGAACGAGAAGAGCAGCATCGGAGCGAGATCGTGGACGCCGGACAGCGTGACGCCGCCCGCGAACGGATCGCGCGCGAGTCCGCAGTCGTGCCCAGTCGGTCGCGTACATCATCGCCGCCAGGTGGCCGCCGGCGGAGTGTCCGCCGACGACGATGCGGCCCGCGTTCGCGCCGTGCGCGGCGCCTTCGCGCGCGACCCACGCGACGCGCGCGCGCGGCATTGGTCGACGATCGTCGCGATCGACACGTCGGGACACAGATCGTAGTTGACGACGGCGACCGCGATGCCCTGCGCGACGAACGGCCGGCGCGACGAACGAGAAATCGCACTTGTCGAGCGCGCGCCAGTAGCCGCCGTGCATGAACACGAACGTGCCGCGCGCGGGCGTCCCGCGGCAGGAAGAGGTCGAGCGTTTCCTGCGGCCCGGGGCCGTAGCGCAGGTCGAGCTTCGGTGCGAGCGCGCGCGCGCGCGGCCGCGGACTCCGCCGCGTAGCGCGCGAACCACGCGCGGATGATCCGGAACCGCCGCACGATTGTTGTAGCCGCGCTCGACGAACTCCGCGCGTGTACACGACTGCGGTCACCGGCGTCCAGCGCGATCGCCGGCGCGATCGCGACCGACAGCGGCGTCAGTCCCTCGATGCCGCCCTCGAGGCGGTCGCCCGGGCACCACCGCGCCGACGCCCGCCGGCGTGCCGGTGAAGATCAGGTCGCCGGGCAGGAGCTCGTAGTACTGCGACAGGAACGCGATCGTGTGCGGCACGTCCCAGATCATGTCGGCGAGGTCGCCCTGCTGCCGTCGCGCGCCGTTGACGTCGAGCGTGATCGCGCCCGTGGCGGGATGCCCGATCGCGCTACCGGATGGATCGGGCGCGATCGGCGCCGCCTGCGCGAACGACTTGCCGATGTCCCACGGCCGCTTCTTCTCGCGCATCTCGTTCTGCAGGTCGCGGCGCGTCATGTCGAGGCCGACCGCGTAGCCGAGACACATGGTCGAGCGCGTCGCTCGGGCGCGAGCTTGATGCCGCGCGCGCCGATGGCGACGACCATCTCGATCTCGTGATGCAGGTTCTTCGTCGCGAGCGGATAATGCATGCGCCCGACGGCCGGCGGCACGACCGGCACGATCGCATCGGCGGCCTTGGTGAAGAAGAACGGCGGCTCCTTCGTCGCATCGCCGCCCATTTCCTTCGCGTGCTCGGCGTAGTTGCGGCCGACGCAATAGATGTGGCGGACCGGGAAGCGATCGGCGCGTCCCGAACCGGCACGGACGGAACCTCCCAGGCGGGGAAGACGGTGGTCAGTTGGGCTCCCACGCTTGCGGCTTGCGCCGCTGCGCTGCGCCTCGGGGCAGACTGCAGCTGCGCGATCTTGGCCGGCCCTGCCGCGCTCATGTCATTCGGCGTCGGGTTGTCGCGCCGGCGCGGCGTCGGCGAACGCGGGCAGCGCGTGGCATGCGGCCTCGATGCGCGTAAGCGTCGGATACGGCGCGAGGTCGAGCTCGACGCGCCGCGCGTTGGCGAGCTGCGGCACGAGGCAGACGTCGGCGAGCGTCGGCGCGTCGCCGTGGCAGAAGCGGCCGGTCGCGCGCTCGCGCGGCGAGCCGCGTCTCGAGCGCCTCGAGCCCGACGTCGATCCAGTACTTGTACCAGCCGTCCTTCTGCTCGTCGGCGCACGCCGAGCGTGCCGGTCAGGTAGTTGCAGCACGCGCAGGTTGTTGATGCGGATGGATGTCGCAGGCGATCGCGAGCGCGATGCGCGCGCACGCGCGCGCGCCCGGCCGCGTCGGCCGGCAGCAGCGGCGGCTGCGGGTGCGTCTCGTCGAGCTATTCGATGATCGCGAGCGACTGCGTGAGCACGTCGCCGTCGTCGGTGACGAGCGCCGGCACGAGTCCCTGCGGATTGAGCGCGAGGTACTCGTCGCGCGCGCTGCGCGCCCTTGCGCAGATGCACGAACGCGCGCTCGGGCGCGAGGCCCTTCAGGTTGAGCGCGATCCGCACGCGATACGCCGCCGACGAGCGGAAGTAGTCGTAGAGCTTCACGACGCGATCAGGAGAACGCCGAGATGCCCGTCTGCGCGCGGCCGAGGATCAGCGCGTGGATGTCGTGCGTGCCTTCGTAGGTGTTGACCGTCTCGAGGTTGAGCACGTGGCGGATCACGTGGAACTCGTCGACGATGCCGTTGCCGCCGTGCATGTCGCGCGCCATGCGCGCGATGTCGAGCGCCTTGCCGCACGAGTTGCGCTTCATGATCGAGGTGATCTCCGGCGCCGCGCTTGCCCTCGTCCTTCAGCCGTCCGAGCCGCAGGCAGCCCTGCAGGCCGAGCGCGATCTCGGTCTGCATGTCGGCGAGCTTCTTCTGGATCAGCTGGTTCGCGGCGAGCGGCCGGCCGAACTGCTTGCGGTCGAGCGTGTACTGGCGCGCCGCGTGCCAGCAGAACTCGGCGGCGCCCAGCGCGCCCCACGCGATGCCGTAGCGCGCGCTGTTGAGGCAGCCGAACGGGCCCTTCGAGCCCTGCACGTTCGGCAGCAGGTTCTCTTCGGGCACGAACACCTCGTCCATCACGATCTCGCCGGTGACCGACGTGCGCAGGCTGAACTTGCCCTCGATCTTCGGCGCGCGACAGTCCCTTCATGCCCTTCTCGAGGATGAAGCCGCGGATCACGCCGTCGTCGGTCTTCGCCCAGACGACGAACACGTCGGCGATCGGCGAATTGGAGATCCACATCTTGGCGCCGGTCAGCTTGTAGCCGCCCGGCGCCGCTGCGCGCGCGCGTCACCATCGCAGCCCGGGTCGGAGCCGTGGTCGGGCTCGGTCAGGCCGAAGCAGCCGATCCATTCGCCGGTCGCGAGCTTCGGCAGGTACTTGCGCCGCTGCGCTTCGCGTGCCGTAGGTGAAGATCGGGAACATCACGAGCGAGCTCTGCACGCTCATCATCGAGCGGTAGCCCGAATCGACGCGCTCGATCTCGCGCGCGATCAGGCCGTAGCAGACGTAGTTGAGCCCCGCGCCGCCGTATTCGGCCGGCATCGTCGCGCCGAGCAGGCCGAGCGCGCCCATCTCGGGAAAGATCGCGGGATCGGACTTCTCGTGGCGGAACGCTTCGATCACGCGCGGCATGAGCTTGTCCTGCGCGTACGCGTGCGCGGTGTCGCGCACCATGCGCTCCTCCTCGCGTGAGCTGGTCGTCGAGGAGCAGCGGATCGTCCCACGCGAACGCGGGCCTTGGCTTGGCGAGCGACGCGATCGGGGGCGTTCATGGGAGCTCCGGGCGGGCGCGATGCCGGATCGCTGCGCCGTGATTCTCGCGCCGCCTGGCGCCGGCCGCCGATCCTCGCAAATGATACCGATTTTACGTGGCGCGCCGGGCGTTCCTCAAGGTGAGTCAGGGCACGACCGCCGTCGCCTCGATCTCGACCCGCGCGCGAGTCCTCCATCAGCGCTTTCACCTCGACCGCCGATCATCGCCGGGTAGTGGCGCGCCCATGATCTCGCGATAGGCCGCACCCGAGCGCCTTGCCGCAGCCCAGGTACTCGCGCTTGTCGACGACGTACCAGGTCATTCGCGCGATGTGCGGCGGGGCGCCCCCCGGCCTCGGCGAGCACCGCGACGACATTCGCGAGCGCCTGGCGCGCCTGGCCCACGAAGTCGTCGCTCTCGAAACGCTGCGGCGGCATTCCAGCCGATCTGCCCGCCGACGAACACGAGCCGGCCCTCGGCCACGATACCGTTCGCATAGCCCTTGGGGACGGCCCAGCCCGGAGGTTGCAGGATCCGCATTTCGCCTTCTCCTGGCGCTACCGACGGGCGGCAGCACGTTCGGCTTCCATCTGCCGCAGCCTGAACCGCTGCAGCTTGCCGGTTTCGGTGCGCGGCAGCGCGGCGACGAACTCGATCGCGCGCGGATACTTGTACGGCGCGATCGTCGGGCTTGACGAAGTCCTGCAGCTCCGCGAGCGTCGCCGGCTCCAGGCTCGAAGCCCGGCTTCAGCACGACGAACGCCTTGACGATCTGTCCGCGCTCCTCGTCCGGCACGCCGACCACGCCGCACTCGGCGACGGCGGGATGCAGCAGCAGCGCGTTCTCGACCTCCGGCCCGGCGATGTTGTAGCCGGCCGAGATGATCATGTCGTCGGTGCGCGCCTGGTAGACGATAGTAGCCGTCGGCGTCGACGAGTACGCGTCGCCGGTGAGGTTCCACCCGTGCTGCACATACTGGCGCTGCCGGTCGTCGGTCGAGATAGCGGCAGCCGGTCGGCCCCTTGACGGCGAGGCGGCCGACCGTGCCCGGCGGGCACCGGCGTTGCCGTCGTCGTCGATCACCGCCGCGCGATAGCCGGGCACACGGCTTGCCCGTCGCGCCGGGCCTGGCGTGCGCCCGTCGTGCGAGATGAAGATGTGCAGCATCTCGGTCGCGCCGATCCCGTCGATGATCTCGATGCCGGTCGCCTCTTTCCACAGCGTCGCGCGTCGCCGCCGGCAGCGCCTCGCCGGCCGACACGCATTTGCGCAGACGACGACAGATCGTGCTCGCTCGCGCCGCCCGCCATCGCGCGATACGCGGTCGGCGCCGTGAAGCAGCACGTCGCCCGGATACTTCGCGATTGCCGGCAGCAGCGACGTTCGGGCGGCGGCCTGCTCGAGCAGCAGCGTCGACGCGCCAAAGCGCATCGGGAACAGCAGCAGTCCGCCGAGCCCGAACGTGAACGCGAGCGGCGGGCTGCCGATGAACACGTCGTCGGCGGACGCGCGCGAGCACGTAGCGGCGGCAAGCAGTCGCAGGCCGCGAGCAGTCGCGATGGAAATGCATCGTCCCTTTCGGCTTTCGCCGGTCGTGCCCGACGTGAAGGCGATGAGCGCGACGTCGTCGGCGGCGGTGTCGCAGTTCGCGAACGTCGCCGGCTTGTCGCGCATCCGCGCATCGAGTGCCGTCGGCGCATCGTCGCAGTTGAACGAGCACGACGCGTGCGCGAGCGCGGACAGCTCTGCGCGTCCGCGCGGCGTCGACTCGGCGGCGAGGCGGGCGTCGCACAGCGCGTGCGAGATCTCGCGCCTTGTCGACGATGTCGGTCAGCTCGCGCGCGCGCAGGAGCGGCATGGTGCCGACCGCGATGCCGCCGGCCTTGAGCACCGCGAACCAGCACGCCGCGAGCATCGGGCAGTTCGGCGCGCGCAGCAGCACGCGATTGCCGGGCACGAGGCCCAGATCCTCGACGAGCACGTGCGCGATGCGGTTGCGAGCGCAACGAGCTTCCGCATAGGTCCAGCGAACCCGTCGGGCCAGTGGATCGCGACCGCGGTCGCCCCGCTCGCGCGCCGGTGCGGCTTGTCGAGAAGCTCGTCGCGCGCAGTTGAGGCGATCGGGGTACGACAGCTCGGGCAGCGTCGAACAGTCGAACACGGGCCACAGCTCGCGCGGCGGCAGGTGGTCGCGAGCGAACGTGTCGACATGCGCGGTCGCTATGGCGTCATCCATCGTGCGCCTCCGTCCGTGCGCATCGCGTCGAGGACTTCGCCGGCGCGATCATCAGCTGTCTGCACCTCGGTCGCGCCCTCGTAGATGCGCAGCGCGCGGATGTCGCGATAGAGACGTTCGACGGTTTCGCCGCGACACCACGCCGCGTCCGCCGAAGAGCTGCACCGCGGCGTCGATGATCTGCTGCGCCGACTTCGGTGGCGTACATCTTGGCCATCGCCGCTTCGCGCGGTCGCCCGCGCGCCCGTGACGTCGCGCGTCCACGCCGCGCGGTAGATGAGCAGCGCCGCGCGTCGATGTCGGTCGCCATGTCGCCGAGCTTCGCCTGCGTGAGCTGAAGTCGGCGAGCGGCTTGCCGAACATGCCTCTCGCGTGACGTGTCGGCAAGCGCCTCGTCGAGCGCGCGCCGCGCGAAGCCGAGCGCCGCGGCGCCGACGGTGGTGCGGAAAATGTCGAGCGTGCGCATCGCGAGCTTGAAGTCCTCGCCCCGGCTCGCCGAGCAATGCGGCGGCCGGCACGCGGCAGCTGTCGAAAGCGAAGCGTCGCCAGCGGATGCGGCGCGATCATCTCGATGCGCTCCGCGACGCTCAACCCGGCGCATCCGTCGGCACGACGAAGGCGCGAGATGCCGCTCGTGCCTGCTGGCCGCGCCGATGCGCGCGAACACGCACGTAGAAGTCGGCGATGCCGCCGTTGGAGATCCACGTCTTCTCGCCGTCGAGCACTAGTCGTCGCCGTCGCGGCGCGCGCGCGTCGTCATCGCCGCGACATCGGATCCCGCTTCCGGCTCGGACAGCGCAAACGCGGCGATCGCCTCGCCCGTCGCGACGCGCGGCAGATAGCGCTCCCTTGCGCGTCGGCGTGCCGGCGAGCGTGATCGCGCCGCTGCCGAGTCCCTGCATCGCGAACGCGAAATCGGCGAGGCCGACGTGAGGCGAGCGTTTCGCGCGCCAGGCAGAGCGACCGCGACGTCGAGCGCGTCGGCACGCCCCGCCGTACGCCTTGGGCACGACAGTATCGCAGCCAGCCGGCGTCGCCGAGCGCCGCACGAGCGCTCGGCACGCCGGCATCGACGTCGTTGTGGCTCTCGCGAATCGAGCGAGCCGCTCGCGCCCAGCGCGCCAGGTCGGCTGCCAAGCGCGCGATGCTCGTCGGCGAAGAACGGCCACGAGATGCGCAAGGTCGTGACGCATTCCGTCGTCCAGTTGGCGTGCATGCGTTCAATTGCCCTCGAACACGGGCTTCCGCTTTGCGACGAACGCGTCGGTACGCGCGCTCGAAGTCCTCGTCTGCATGCAGATCGCCTGCGTCTCGCGCCTCGGCCTCGATCGCCGCGTCGAGGTCCATCGCCCATTCCTCGTGCAGCAGCGTCTTCGTCACGGCGTGGGCGAACGTCGGGCCGTCGGCCAGCGACGCGCGCAAGCTCGATCGCGCTTCGGCGCGCAGCGGCATCCGGCTCGCCAGTCGGTTGAAGAAGCCCCAGCGTGCGCCTCGTCGCCGCACATCGTTCGGCCCGGTGTAGAGCAGCTCGGCTGCGCGGCCCTGGCCGATGATGCGCGGCAGCAGCGCGCAGGCGCCCATGTCGCAGCCGGCGAGCCCGACTCGCACGAACAGGAACGCGGCCTTGCTGCGCGCCGTGCCGAGCCGCAGATCGCACGCCAGCGCGAGCATGGCGCCCGCGCCCGCGCAGATGCCGTCGACGGCAGCGACGATCGGCTGCGGGCACGCGCGCATCGCCTTGACCAGGTCGCCGGTCATTCGCGTGAAGGCGAGCAGCCCGGCATCGTCGCTTCTTCGTGCAGAGGGGCCGATGATGTCGTGCACGTCGCCGCCGGTGCAGAAATTGCCGCCGGCGCCGGTGATGACGACCGCCTTGACGTCGTCGCATACGACGAGAGCGCGGAAGAGGTCGCGCAGCTCCGCGTAAGAGTCGAAGGTCAGCGGATTCTTGCGCTCGGGCCGGTCGAGCGTGATCGTCGCCACCTTGCCGTCCGGAATCCGTATCCGCAGCGGAAGTGCGTTCGCGCGCGTAGTCGCGAAGCGGTCGCGTCGTGCATGCGGTCATCGCTCGTCAAGTGCCGTCTCCGCGTCGCGATCCGCCGCGGCAGCGTCGTGGCTCGCGTGAACGGCATCGTCGCTTTCAGTCGGCCGAGCAGCACGTACAGACGATCGCGATCGCGCTCGGTGCCGAGCCCTCCGAGCAGTCGACGATCCAGTCGCTCGTGCGCGGCGGCCATCGCGTCGAATGCGCGCCGTGCCCTTCGCCGTCAGGCGCACCGCCTGCGCGCGGCGATCGCCGGACGATCGGCGCGTCGCTCGACCAGCCCTCGCGCGACGAGCTGGTCGGTGATCCCGGTGACGTTGCCGCCGGTCACCATCAGCCGGCGCGACGAGCTCGCCCATCCGCAGACCCTCGCGGATTGCGCTCGAGCTGCGCCATCAGATCGAAGCGTGGCAGCGTGGTCGCGAAGCGCTCGCGCAGGCGCGCGCGAATGCGCCGCTCGATCAGCAGCGTGCAGGTCGAGGAGGCGCAGCCACAACCGCAGCGCCTCGTGATGATCGTCGTGCAGCGCGCGACTCGTGAGTCGCGCGGTCGCACGACCGAGGCGGTCGTCGAGCGCTCATCCATTGGCCTCGGGTTCTTCTTCGCGCCATCTGCGCGCCGCGCGCGCGAGATTGCGCTCGAGCTGCGCCTTGCCCGGCCAGGTATTGCGTCGGCCACGGCTACGTCGTGGTAGCCGAGCTGCGCCGCGGCGTGCAGCGTCCAGTAGGGGTCGGCGAGGTGCGGCCGCGCGAGCGCGCAGAGGTCGGCGCGGCCGGCCATCGATGATGCTGTTCACGTGATCGGGCTCGAAGATCGCGCCGACCGCCATCGTCGCGATGCCGACCTCGTTGCGGATGCGATCGGCGAACGGCGTCTGGTACATGCGCCCGTAGACCGGCTTCGCGTCGCGCGTCGTCTGGCCGGACGACACGTCGATCAGGTCGGCGCCGGCCGCCTTGAACAGCCGCGCGATCTGCGACCGCGTCGTCGCCGCGTGTTGCCGCCCGGCGCCCAGTCGTGCGCGGAAATGCGCACCGACATCGGCTGTTCTGCCGGCCAGACGGCGCGCATCGCGCGGAACACCTCGAGCGGAAAGCGGCAGCGGTTGTCGAGCGAGCCGCCGTAGTCGTCGGTGCGCCGGTTGGTCAGCGGGGAGAGGAACGCCGACAGCAGGTAGCCGTGCGCGCAATGCAGCTCGAGCCAGTCGAACCCGCACTCCGCCGCCCACTGCGCGGCGCGCACGAAATCGTCGCGCACGCGATCCATGTCGCTCGCGCGTCATCGCGCGCGGCACCTGATTGCGCGGCCGTAGGCGATCGCCGAGGGCGCGATCAGCGGCCAGTTGCCGTCGGCGAGCGGCTCGTCCGCCGTCCTCCCAGCCGAGCTGCGTCGAGCCCTTTGGGCCCGGCGTGGCCGAGCTGCAGCCGATCTTCGCCGGCGTGCGCGCGTGCACGTAGTCGACGATGCGCTTCCACGCTCGCGGTGCGCTGGCGCTGTACATGCCCGCGCAGCCGGGCGTGATGCGCGCGTCGGCGCGACACGCAGGTCATCTCGGTGAACACGAGCCCCGCGCCGCCGTGCGCGCGCGCGCCCAGGTGCACGAGGTAGATAGTCGTCGGGCGTGCCGTCGATCGCACGAGTACTGCGCCATCGGCGAGACGACGACGCGATTCGGCAGCGTGAGGCCGCGCAGCGTGAACGGCGTGAACATCGGCGGCAGTCGGTCTGCGCTCGCGCGTGTCGCGGCGCGTCGCGCGAACCAGCGTTCCACGCCGGTCGACGAAGGCCGCGTCGCGCAGCCGCAGGTTCTCGTGCGATGATGCGCTGGCTGCGCGTCAGCAGGCTGTAGGCGAACTGCTCGGCGCCTCGAAGCGCGTGTAGCGGTCGACGTTCTCGAACCACTCGGTCGAGTTGCGCGCGGCGTTCTGGATCTTCAGCACCTCGACGCAGCGCTCGGCTCGTAGGTCGGCGAGCGCGCGCGCGAGATCGGCTGCGTGCCGCGAATCGCCGTCGCGAGCGCGATCGCGTCCTCCAGCGCGAGCTTGGTGCCCGAGCCGACCGAGAAGTGCGCGGTGTGCGCGGCGTCGCCGATCAGCACGACCGGCACGCGGCGCCCGTCGATGTCGATCCAGTGCACCCAGGTGCGGCAGACGACGCGCGGAAACCGGATCCAGATCGCCGAGCCGCGCAGGTGCGCGCATTGCTCATCAGCGCGTGGCCGTCGAGATAGCGCGCGAACAGCCGCTCGCAGAACGCGATGCCCTCCTCCTGCGTCATCCGTGTCGAGGCCCGGCGCGCGCCAGACCTCCTCCGGCGTCTCGACGATGAACGTCGAGGTGTCGCCGTCGAACTGGTAGGCGTGCGCCTGGAACCAGCCGTGCTCGGTTTCCTCGAACGCGAACGTGAACGCGTCGAAGAGCTTCTTCGTGCCGAGCCAGACGAAGCGGCAGCGGCGCACGTCGACGTCGGGCCGAAAGTCGCCGGCGTAGCGCGTCGCGGATGCGGCTGTTGACGCCGTCGCGCGGCGACGATGAGGTCGGCGCCGAACTCGCGCGCCGCCTCGACGTCGTCGGCGACGTCGGTCTCGAACACCAGCTCGACGCCGAGCGCCTCGCAGCGTGCTGCAGGATGTTGAGCAGCCGCTTGCGGCCGATGCCGCAGAAGCCGTGTCCGCCCGACGTGATCGTGCGCCCCTTGAAGTGGACGTCGATGTCGTCCCAGTGGTTGAAGCGCCGGTGATCTCGCGCGCGCGTCTCGGGGTCGGCGGCTGCGAGGTTGCCGAGCGTCTGGTCGGAGAAGACGACGCCCCAGCCGAAGGTGTCGTAGGGGCGGTTGCGCTCGACGACGCGGACCGCGTGGCGCGGATCGGCCTGCTTCATGCAGCAGCGCGGAGTACAGCCCGGCCGGGCCGCCGCCGATGCAGAGGATGCGCATGGTTTCCGCAGGCGCCTCGCGTGCCGCTCCGGCGCCGGCTGCAATCACTTGAGGCCTGAATATATCCGATATGAACGAGCTTTCGTCAAGCGCGATTGAGGGCCGATCGTTTCCGAGCCGAAGACACGCGCTCTTGCCCGGTTC
>CAVTFF010000003.1:0-177071 GCA_963733985.1 uncultured beta proteobacterium
TTTTGCTCGACGACGTATTGCTCGCTACGACGAAACCAACCCGCCCTACACCGGCGACGAGGCGATCTGTGCGTGGTGGCGTGCCCAGGGCGTAGGTGCGGCTACGTCGAAGACTTCGATAACCGCTCGAGCGCATCGACGAGCAGACGGAACGGTTCCCGGAATACCAAGCGAGAGCTGGAGGAGATGGCGTGTGTGGCTCTTGCGTACATCGCAGGCACCGCGAACCTCGCTGCCCCCGACATTCTGGTGGTGGATTATTATGTTGCTGGCTTCGTTCGACTACGTATTGCTGGACAGAAACTGGTTGACCACATGCACGTGGAATCGCTGCAAAGCTGCTCGGCCTGTCACCGATGAAAAATAATTCACCAAATTCTGCGAACGCAACCGGCCGCCGTTACTGGCGCAGCTTGGACGAACTGGCGGACACGCCGGAGTTCAAGGACTGGCTGCACCGCGAATTTCCCGTGGGCGCGAGTGAAATGGTGGAAGATGGCACGAGCCGCCGCCATTTCCTGAAGATCATGTCCGCGTCGTTTGCGCTTGCGGGCGTGGCAACGCTGGGCGCGGGTTGCCGCCGACCGGAAGAACATCTTGAACCGTTTGGCAAGCAGCCGGAAAATTCCTTAGTGGTTCTGGCGTCGTTACGTATTGCTGCTCGCAGCGCCATGTTTATGTTCATCTACTCGTTCAGCGTATTGCTCAATGGGCAGCCGACGCGCAAGGCTACGAACACCGACTTACCGAGGCACTGTATCAGCAGGCGTTCCGCAACATCCGCGTAGCGTACGATGCCTCGCGCCGCCTGACGCTCGCGCTTGCGAACGACAAGCTTAATCCCGCCAGCCGCGCGGTCGGGCGCGCCGCGCGCACCGCGCTGCATCTCGGGCCGCTGGACATGCGCGAAATCCGGATCGCGTTTGCGCGAGAGGCTGACCCGATCGTGACCTACGACTTTGTCGATCTCGCAAGGCTGAGCACTTCGACGGCGAGATCAACGCGGCCCAGCTCGGAGGCTTCGGTCGCGGTCGACTACCGTGATCCGTCGGCGCGCGAAGCGGATCCGCTCGCGCAGTTGGACAATGTGGACACCAGGGCGGCGCGCGCCTTGCCGATGTACTGTTCCCGGCGACGCGTCCGCTGGCTCGCGTGGCGAACGACTTCGCCGGTGCGGCGCATACCGCGGCGCAGATCAACTGGCTGCGCGCGGGCGCCATCGGCACCGGACTGGTGCTGGCGAGCAGCCTGCTCGACAAGCGCGCCGATCAGTTCGCGAAGGATCACGGAAAGAACCGCTGGGTGAAGGCGGGAATGACTGCGGCGACGCGCTGCCTTTGCTCGCGCTCGCCGGGGCCGGGGCGGCGGCCCTGGACACCAGCGATCCGCTGCTCGCACGCACCGGTTATGCTGCGCTGGAGGCGGGGGCACGGCAGTGCTCGCGGTGACCGGGCTGAAATTTGCATTCGGGCGTGCGCGTCCAGAGCAGGAGCGCGGAAACCGCGCGTTCGAGCCCTTGTCCCATGACCTCCGGCTACGATTCTTTGCCCTCCGGGCATACCATCATCTCCTGGGCGGTCGCAACGCCGTTCGCGGAAGAATACGATGCGCCCTGGCTCTACGGTCTCGCCGCGATCACCAACCTCGCGTAGGCAGCCGTCAGCACTGGGTGTCCGACGCCGTGGCCGGCGGCGTATGGGTATACGATAGGCAAGGTCTTCTGGCAGTCGTCGCATACACGAACAAAGCGGCACCGCGCGTGCTGATCCATCCCTCCGGAGTAGATCTGGCGTGGCAGTTCAATTGAGAGGCGTGTTGGCGTTCTTCGCCGTCGTGGCGCTGTTGCCCTTGGGCGCAGGCGCGCAGACCGCCTGCCGCGTGCTCGATCCCGAACTCGTCGGGATCTACCAGGGCGAGATGCAGAACGGGCTGGCGGAGGGCTACGGCGAGGCGAGGGGCAAGGCCGAATACCGCGGCGAGTTTCGCGCCGGCGGACGGGGAAAAGGCCATGTTCCTGTCCTGTTCTTCGTTCGTCGTATTGCTGGCGTTGAGCTCGACCCGCCCCAGCGCCACGTAGGCGGGCGCGTAGCCGGCATCGAGCGCGATGGCCTTCTCGAGCAGCGTGCGCGCCTGCGAGTTGGCCGTGCGGTTCAGCCGCCGCACCAGGTCGCGCCCGCGCAGCACCAGGTCGTAGGCCTCGAGGCTGCTCGGCGGCTTGGTCGAAGCCTTCGCCAGCTCGAGATTGCCGAGGCGGCTGGCCAGCGTGCCGGCGATGCGCCGGGTGATCTCGTCCTGCACCGAAAAGAGGTCCTTGGGCGCCACGTCGTAGGTCTCGGACCACAGCAGGCCGCCGCGCTGGGCATCGGTCAGGCGAATGGAGATGCGGATGCGCTCGGGACTGCGCCGGACGCTGCCTTCGACGAGGTAGCGCACGTGCAGCGCGCGCCCGACTTCCTCGGGCGCCACGGTCTTGCCCTTGTACGCGAACACGGCGTTGCGCGAGCGGACAACCAGGTCGGAAAAGCGCCCCAGGGCGGTGATCACGTCCTCGGTCAGGCCGTCGGCGAAATAGTCGTCCTTGGCGTCATCCGCGAGCGTCACCAGAGGCAGCACGGCGATCGAGGGCCGCGCCTCGTGCGAGGCCATCGCCGGCACGTCCGAGGCCACATTGCCGCGCAGGGCCCACCAGCCTGCAGCACCGGCCGCCACCAGCAGGATGGCCAGCGACGCCGCGATGATCCTCCAGGGGCGAGCTTTCGCGGGCCGCACGCCGTCGTTCGGCAGCTCCGCCGCGTCGGCCACGGCTTGCTCGCCCAGGGCAAACACGCGGATCGGCCGCGCGATGTTCTTGACGCGCTGCTCGCCGCCGTCGGCGAACGCGAGCGGCAGCCGGCCGCGCACCTGGTCGTGCGCGCTGTCCGAGATGCAAAGACCTCCCGGCTCGCAGATCGATTCGAGCCGGGCCGCCACGTTGACGCCGTCGCCGAAGATGTCGTCGCCTTCGATGATGATGTCGCCGATGTTGATGCCGATGCGCAGGACGATGCGCTGGTCGCCGGCGATGTGCCGGTTGCGCCGGCCCATGCGCCGCTGAATGTTGACGGCGCAGGCGACGGCCTCGACCACGCTGGGAAAATCGGCCAGCAGGCCGTCGCCCGTCGTCTTGACGATCCGGCCGCCATGCGCGGCGATCACCGGGTCGATCTCGTCCTTGCGGACCGCCTTCAGCGCGCGCAGCGTGCCGACCTCGTCGGCGCCCATCAGGCGGCTGTAGCCGACAACGTCGGCCGCCAGGATCGCGGTCAGCTTACGGACGACGTGTTCGCGCTTCGCCAACGAATGGCCTTTTGACACAACACGCCGAATTGTAGTCAGGAAATGAGCGGACGGGCCAGACCCTGCGGGCGGGCGCTACAGTTGTGGCGACAACCTCCTGGCAAGCGAGATCAGCTTCAGCCAAGGCCGGGCATGGAAGACGGTCATCAGCACAGCAATACGTGCCTGCCTGGCCTTGACTGGTTCAGTTCGCTACTGCTCGAAGCCGCGGCGGCCCAGAAGGAGATTCCATGTCCTATCAGCACGTCAAGGTTCCCGCCGGCGGTCAGAAGATCACGGTCAACAAGGACTTCAGCCTCAACGTCCCCGACAACCCGATCATCCCGTTCATCGAGGGCGACGGCATCGGCGTCGACATCACGCCGGTGATGATCAAGGTCGTCGACGCCGCGGTCGAGAAGGCCTACGGCGGCAAGCGCAAGATCCACTGGATGGAGATCTACGCCGGCGAGAAGGCGACGCAGGTCTACGGCCCCGACGTCTGGCTGCCCGACGAGACGCTCGCGATCCTCAAGGAGTACGTCGTCTCGATCAAGGGGCCGCTGACGACGCCGGTCGGCGGCGGCATCCGCTCGCTCAACGTCGCGCTGCGCCAGGAGCTCGACCTCTACGTCTGCCTGCGCCCGGTGCGCTACTTCAAGGGCGTGCCGAGCCCGCTCAAGGAGCCGGAGAAGATCGACATGGTGATCTTCCGCGAGAACTCCGAGGACATCTACGCCGGCATCGAATGGCAGGCCGAGTCCGACGGCGCGAAGAAGCTGATCGACTTCCTGATCAACGAGATGGGCGTCAAGAAGATCCGCTTCCCGGAGACCTCGGGCATCGGCATCAAGCCGGTGTCGCGCGAAGGCACCGAGCGGCTGGTGCGCAAGGCGATCCAGTACGCGATCGACAACGACCGCCAGTCGGTGACGCTCGTGCACAAGGGCAACATCATGAAGTTCACCGAGGGCGCCTTCCGCGACTGGGGCTATGCGCTCGCGCAGAAGGAGTTCGGCGCGCAGCCGCTCGACGGCGGCCCGTGGATGACGTTCAAGAACCCGAAGACCGGCCGCGAGATCGTCGTCAAGGACGTGATCGCCGACGCCTTCCTGCAGCAGATCCTGCTGCGGCCGGCCGAGTACGACGTGATCGCGACGCTGAACCTGAACGGCGACTACATCTCCGACGCGCTCGCCGCGCAGGTCGGCGGCATCGGCATCGCGCCGGGCGCCAACATCTCCGACTCGGTCGCGATGTTCGAGGCGACGCACGGCACGGCGCCGAAGTACGCCGGCAAGGACAAGGTCAACCCGGGCTCGCTGATCCTGTCGGCCGAGATGATGCTGGGCCACATGGGCTGGAGGGAGGCGGCCGCACCTGATCGTCAAGGCGCTCGAGGAGGCGATCGCCGGACAAGGTCGTGACCTACGACTTCGCGCGGCTGATGGACGGCGCGACGAGGTGTCGTGCTCGGGCTTCGGCCAGGCGATGATCGAGCGCATGTAGCGACGCGAGCCGGAACGGCCGCCGGCGTCCGCTGTCCGACGAACGGCACCCGGTCCCGTCGGCGCCGCGACGCCGAACAAAAAGCCCGCCGAAGCGGCGGGCTTTTGTCGCGGACGGCGTCGGGTAGACGCGCCGCGAAAGCCGGGACGTGGCGTCAGGCGGCCTGGATGTTGCTGGCCTGCTTGCCCTTCGGGCCCTGGGTCACTTCGAAGCTGACCTTCTGGCCTTCCTTCAGCGTCTTGAAGCCCTGCATGTTGATCGCCGAGAAATGCGCGAACAGGTCCTCGCCGCCGTCGTCCGGCGTGATGAAGCCGTAGCCCTTCGCGTCGTTGAACCACTTGACGGTTCCGGTTGCCATAGAGCTACTTCCTTCACAGAATGAACGGGATGTTGGTGTTTGGACAGCAAGTACCACCTACGGCAGGTGCAGCGGCATATGCGCGGACGAACCGGAACAGCAGCCACTTAGGAGCCAAACAGCGCTTTTTTACGCGCAGATTCCCGCCGCCGTCAAGCGATGCGGCGGCAAAAGCGCCTTCCCCTTGAAAAATCTGTTGCAATCATCAAACATAGCCTCATCTAACCCTGTTCCCATCCCGCGGACGATGGCTGAACCAGCAGCAGGACGGCAGCCTTCTCGAGGCCGAGAAGACCCGGTCAAGCCGCCGCCGCTGTACAAGGTGCTGTTGCTGAACGACGACTACACACCGATGGACTTTGTCGTCGTGGTGTTGCAGACTGTTTTCGCGATGAGCCGGGAAAAGGCGACACAGGTGATGCTGCAGGTGCATCGCGAGGGGATGGGGGTGTGCGGGACGTACGTGCGCGAAGTCGCGGCGGCGAAGGTCGACCAGGTGATCGACATCGCCCGCAAGCATCAGCACCCGCTGCAGTGCACGATGGAGGAGACTTGAGCGTTAAGGCCGGGAAGTCCCGTTGGCGCCGCAACCCGCGGCGCAACGGCAACGGCCGTGAGAGGCAACCGAAATGATCGCGCAGGAACTGGAAGTATCCCTCCACATGGCTTTTGTCGAGGCCCGGCAGAAGCAGCACGAGTTCATCACCGTCGAGCACCTGCTGCTCGCGATGCTCGACAACCCGTCTGCCGCCGAGGTGCTGAAGGCCTGCGGCGTCGATCTCGACGAGCTTCGCGGCGTGCTCACGGATTTCATCAGCGAGCACACGCCGCGGCTTTCGCCGCATTCGGACGCCGACACGCAGCCCACGCAGGGCTTCCAGCGGGTGATCCAGCGAGCAATCCTCCACGTCCAGTCCTCGGGCAAGAAGGAAGTCACCGGCGCCAATGTGCTGGTCGCGATCTTCGGCGAAAAGGAATCGCACGCCGTCTATTTCCTCAATCAGCGCGGCGTCACCCGGCTCGACGTCGTGAACTACATTGCGCACGGCATCACCAAGAATCCGCAGCAGAAGCCCGAGAAAGGCGAGGCGAAGGAGGACGGCGACGGCGGCGGCGAAGGCCAGGGCGCGCTCGACGCCTACACGATCAACCTCAACCAGATGGCCAAGCAGGGAAAGACCGACCCGCTGATCGGCCGCGCACTCGAACTCGAGCGCGTGATCCAGGTGCTGTGCCGCCGGCGCAAGAACAACCCGCTGCTCGTCGGCGAGGCGGGCGTGGGCAAGACGGCGATCGCCGAGGGTCTCGCGCGCCGCATCAACGAAGGCGCGGTGCCGGAGCTCCTCTCCGAATACCAGGTCTACTCGCTCGACATGGGCGCGCTGCTCGCCGGCACCAAGTACCGCGGCGATTTCGAGCAGCGGCTGAAAGCGGTGCTGAAGCAGCTGGCCGATAATCCCAAGTCGATTCTGTTCATCGACGAGATCCACACGATCATCGGCGCCGGCGCCGCGTCGGGCGGAACGCTCGATGCGTCGAACCTGCTTGAAGCCCGCGTTGTCGACCGGCGCGCTGAAGTGCATCGGCGCGACGACGTACAACGAGTACCGCCAGATCTTCGAAAAGGATCACGCGCTCTCCCGGCGCTTCCAGAAGGTCGACGTGCCGGAGCCCTCGATCGCCGAGACGATCGAGATCCTCAAAGGCTTGAAGTCGCGCTTCGAGCAGCACCACGGCGTCAAGTACGCACCGGCGGCGCTCACGACCGCAGCCGAGCTCTCGGCGCGCTTCATCAACGACCGGCATCTTCCGGACAAGGCAATCGACGTCATCGACGAGGCCGGCGCCGCGCAGAAGATCCTGCCCAAGTCGAAACAGAAGAAGGTGATCAGCAAGACCGAGATCGAGGAGATCGTCGCGAAGATCGCGCGCATCCCGGCGAAGAACGTCACCTCCGACGATCGCAACGCATTGAAGACGCTCGATCGCGACCTGAAGAACGTCGTCTTCGGCCAGGACAAGCGCGATCGACGCGCTGGTCGCCGCGATCCGGATGGCGCGCTCCGGGCTCGGCAACCCGGTGAAGCCGATCGGCAATTTCCTCTTCAGCGGGCCCACCGGCGTCGGCAAGACCGAGGTCGCGCGGCAGCTCGCATACTGTCTCGGCGTCGAGCTGATCCGCTTCGACATGTCGGAATACATGGAGCGGCACGCGGTGTCGCGGCTCATCGGCGCGCCGCCTGGCTACATCGGCTTCGATCAGGGCGGCCAGCTGACCGAGGCGATCACCAAGCATCCGTACAGCGTGCTGCTGCTAGACGAGATCGAGAAGGCGCATCCCGACATCTTCAACATCCTGCTGCAGGTGATGGACCACGGCACGCTGACCGACAACAACGGCCGCAAGGCGGATTTCCGCAACGTCACGATCATCATGACGACCAACGCCGGCGCCGGCGAGCTCGCCAAGGGCGCGATGGGCTTCACGAGCGCCCGCGAGTCGGGCGACGAGATGGCGGAGATCCAGCCGGATGTTCACGCCGGAGTTCAGGAACCGTCTCGATGCGACGATCAGCTTCGCGCAGCTCGACCACGACGTGATCCTCAAGGTCGTCGACAAGTTCCTGCTCGAGCTCGAGGGCCAGCTCCACGAGAGGAAAGTCGAGCCATCGTTCACGCCGAAGTTGAAGGAGTTCCTGGCCAAGAAGGGCTTCGACCCGCAGATGGGCGCGCGGCCGATGGCCCGCTTGATCCAGGACACGATCAGGAAGGCGCTCGCCGACGAGCTCCTGTTCGGCCGGCTCGTGGCCGGCGGCCACGTGACGATCGACATCGGCGACGACGACAAGGTGCGGCTCGTCTTCGAGGAGGCCAAGGAGCCGGCGGCGGTCGACTAGCCGCAACGTGCGGGAAAGCGAAAACGGCGCCCCGGGGCGCCGTTTTCGTTGACGGCAAGCGTCGGCTTCCTCTTGCGGGCCGGCTTTACCGGTCAGCAGCCGATGCGAGAATGTCGATGCCGCCTAGGCGAGCGTATCGGCCCAGATGTTCGTCGCCCACGCGAACGCATACGCGCCTTCGAGTACTGCTCATCGCCTGCGATACGCCGCCCGGCACCCGCCACAGGCAGCACCGTCTTCTTCTCGTTGTCATAGCGGTGTACCGAGCAGACATGCACCGAATCCCTGTCGGTGATCATGCTGTAGCAGGTGTTGGTGAGTACCGGCGCCGGGTTCGGCGGCTGTCCCGCAAGCAGCGAGACGACGGCCGCGGCGCAGACCTTCGCGTGCTGGTTCGCCATGTGTCCCGACTTGGGCATGCCGGTCGCGATCTGGATCGCATCTCCGAGGACATGGACGTTCTTCACCTTCACCGATTCGAACGTGAGGAAATCGACATCGCACCAGCGGTCGTTGGCGGTGACGACGCCGGCGGCACGCGCAATGGCGCCCGCGCGCTGCGGCGGCACGACGTTGAGCACGTCGGCCCTCACTGCGTCGTGAACCTCGAACTTCGCCGTGATCGCGTCGCGACATCGACGTCGGTCAGCACGTGATTCGGCCGGTACTCGACGATGCCCTTGTATTCGTCAGCCCACGCCTTCTTGAACAGCGGGCCCTTCGACGTGACGTCGCCGTTGCCGTCGAGGATCAGCACTTTCGATTTCGGCTTCGCACGCTTGAAGTACCACGCGACCTGGCACGCGCGCTCGTACGGACCCGGCGGGCACCGGTACGGCGCGACCGGGATCGACGATCACGTAGACGCCGCCGTCGGGCATCGCTTCGAGCTGCTTGCGCAACGCCACGGTCTGCGGACCCGCCTTCCACGCGTGGAGGATCTTCCCTTGCGCGTCGGCGTTGTTGAGGCCGGGCACTTTGTCCCACATGAAGTCGACGCCCGGCGAGAGGATCAGCCGATCGTAGGGCAATTCGGCACCGCCCGCGAGCTTCACGACGCGCCTGCCGGCATCGACACCGGTCGCAGTGTCGCGGACGATCCTGACACCATGGCGCCTTGCGAGGTTGTCGTAGCTGACCGTCAGAAAGGCGAGGTCCCTGCTGCCGCCCAGCACGAGGTTCGACATCGGGCAGGAAACGAATTCGGCGTTGGGCTCGACGAAGGTGACGTCGACCTTGCCGTCGCTCCACATCCGGATGTACTTGGCTGCCGTTGCGCCGCCATAGCCGCCGCCGACGATGACGACCTTGCCGGACGAGCCACCGCCCATCGTCGCGCAGCCGGGCAGCGCCAATGCCGCCGAGCCCGCAGCGGCCGTCTTCAGGAATTCGCGTCGTTGCATCTTCATCGCTCCCTCCTTCGCCGGGTTGCTCATTTCGCGCCCTCCGCGCTACCGCTTGATCGCGGTGCTCCTGGCTGTCGGGCGCTCCTCAATCGGGCGGCGACGCGCCCTTCTGCCTTGGCTGCGCCCGCCGCACTCATTTCGCCTTCTGCGCCGCGAACCAGCCGGCGATGAGCTCGATCTGCTCGTCGGTGTAGCCTTTCGCCAGCTGCTGCATCACCGTGGCGGGTTTGCTTCCGGTCTTGAACTCCTGCATCTTGCGAACGATGTCGCTCTTGTTCATGCCGGCGAGGCTCTCCGTTCCTCCCTGGCTCACGCCATTGGTGCCGTGGCAGTTCGCACAGGTGGCGGCGAGATTGCGCGCGAGGTTCGGATCGATGCCCTGTGCAGCGGCGAAGCCGGTGCCGGCGGCGATGGCGGCCGCGGCGACGAGATGAATGGAACGCACGATATCCTCCTTGTCCGGGTCGCGCAGCGGATTCCGCAACGCCGCGCACCGCTTTTGCTTTGACGTCGGGTCGCGTGATTTCCTACGGCGCCGAACGCTCCGTGTCGTTCGCTGTCTCCACGCGATGCGAATGGGGAACAGTTGCACCATCCACAGCATCTGTCAAGCGCGCGGGCGTATAGCGAATAGAGCGACAATTGCAATTCCACTCTCGCGCAGTAAATGAGAAGCAACTCGTTTATCTCCCGACACCACACCCGTGCATGAATGATCCGCGAGTCGACACGATCGCATTCCTGGGGGCTGCGGGCGAAGTCACCGGGTCGTGCTTCCTGATCGAATCGGAGGGCGCGCGGTTTCTCGTCGATTGCGGGATGTTCCAGGGCCGCGACGCCGATGCGAAAAATGCGGCGGCGCTCGACTTCGACGTCGCTGCGCTCGACTTCGCGATCGTCACGCATGCCCACATCGACCACTCAGGCCTGCTGCCGCTGTTGTCCGCCCGCGGCTACCGGGGTCCCGTCTACGCGACGCCGGCGACGATCGATCTGCTCGGAGTCATGCTGCCCGACAGCGCTCATATCCAGCAAAAGGAGGCGGATTGGGCGGAACGTGATCGTGGCGGCGGCGCGGCGCGCGGCGGACATCCATCGGCGCCGCTGTACACGCTTGCCGACGCGGAGGCCGCGCTCCGGTTGCTGAAACCGGTTGCCTACGATTTGGTGTTCGAGGCGGCACCGGCGCTCCGCTTCGCTTTCCGCGAAGCCGGCCACATCCTGGGCTCGGCAATCGTCGAACTGTGGCTCGACGCCGGGGAGAACACCGCCAAGCTCGTGCTCTCGGGCGATCTTGGCCAACCGGGAAGACCCGTAATGGTCGACCCTACGCCGATCGCCGACGCCGACGTGCTCGTCGTCGAGTCCACCTACGGCAACCGGCTGCACAAGACGCTCGAGACGACCTACGACGAGATCGCCGGAGTGCTCGCAGCGACGCTGCCGCGCGGTAATGTGGTGATCCCCGCGTTCGCCGTCGGGCGCACGCAGGAGGTGCTGCACGTACTCGCGGACCTCGTGCGGCGCGGTCGCTCCCCGGACCTGACGATCTTCGTCGACTCGCCGCTCGCGCAGCGAGCGACGGAGATCACGCTCAAGTACGCCGCCGCGCTCGACCGCGAAAGCCAGGCGCTGAGCGGGTGGCTTGCGCAGCACAAGGACAAGGTCCGCGTGCGCTTCGCCGAGACCGCGCAGGACTCGATGGCGATCAACAGCGTTCGCAGCGGCGCGGTCATCGTCGCCGCCGGCGGCATGTGCGAAGGAGGACGGATTCGCCACCATCTGCGCCACAACCTTTCCCGCGCGGAGTGCGCAATCGTGTTCACCGGCTTCCAGGCGAGCGGAACGCTGGGCCGGCAGATCGTCGACGGTGCGGCATATGTGCGTCTTTTTGGCCGCGATGTTCCGGTTCGCGCATCGGTGCACACGATCGGCGGCTTGTCCGCGCACGCCGATCAGGCGGCGCTGCTTCGCTGGCTCTCTGCGTTTCGCGCGCCGCCTGCACGCGCCTTCGTCGTCCACGGAGAGCACGAGACGGCGGCGGGATTCGCGGCGCTGATCCGCGAGCGACTGCGTTGGCCGTCCGTCGAAGTACCCGGACGGGGCGAACGCATCAGGCTTTCCTGAGTTCGCTGCCGTCCGCGGGCGGACGGAATTCATTTCTGTTTCCGCGCGCGGTTTCGCTACATGACTGAACCGCGAAGCCGCGAGAGGCGCCTAGCTCGCCAAAACCGGCAATACCGTCTTGGAACTATCGCGATGCAGCAGCCGTCAGGGCGATTCCGGCACTTTCGTTTCCACGATGTGGAAATATATTCTAACCGCATGATTTTCTGAAAATTTTCCTCTATTGCGTCGCAATAATTACTCTTGTCACCATGACGTAACTTTGCTAACTTCGCAACGTCACGAGTGGCCAACGGCGAACTCGACCGCGGCCACAAGCAGGGCTTGGGTTCCACCCCATCCACGCCCGCCCGTCCGGCCGAGCGATCCTCGCCGGACCGTGCAGTGAAGCGCCGGCGGCTGGGCTCGCCTACCGTTTCACGTTGCGGCAGCACGCGCGCGAAGCTTTGCGGCATGTGCGGCCGCTGACCAAGGTTCCGGGCGCGCGCGGTCGACCGCGCGACACGCCGGATTGGCCATGACGCAAGATGGGAGCAACCATGAATTACGATCTCGAAGCAGCACGGCTCAAGAAGGAATGGGCGGAAAATCCGCGCTGGAAAGGAATTGAGCGCGGTTACACGGCTGAAGACGTCGTTCGACTGCGCGGCTCGATCCACATCGAGCACACTCTCGCGCGGCTCGGCGCGGAAAAGCTCTGGAAGCTCGTTACCGAGGAGCCTTTCGTCAATTCGCTGGGCGCGATGAGTGGAAACCAGGCGATGCAGCAGGTGAAGGCGGGACTGAAGGCGATCTACCTCTCGGGCTGGCAGGTCGCCGCCGACGCCAACATCGCGGGCGAGATGTATCCGGACCAGTCGCTCTACCCGGTCAATTCGGTTCCGAACGTCGTCAAGCGCATCAACAACACGTTCGTCCGCGCCGATCAGATCCAGCACATGGAGGGCAGCGACACGATCGACTATTTCGCGCCGATCGTCGCCGATGCCGAAGCCGGATTCGGCGGCGTGCTGAACGCGTTCGAGCTGATGAAGGCGATGATCGAGGCGGGCGCCGCCGGCGTGCATTTCGAGGACCAGCTCGCGTCCGTCAAGAAATGCGGGCACATGGGTGGCAAGGTGCTGGTGCCCACGCGCGAGGCGGTCGACAAGCTGATCGCCGCGCGGCTCGCCGCCGACGTCATGGGCGTGCCGACGGTGCTGCTCGCGCGCACCGACGCCGAGGCGGCCGATCTCGTGACCTCCGACATCGACGTCAACGACAAGCCGTTCCTGACCGGTGAGCGGACCATCGAGGGCTTCTACAAGACGAAGGCGGGACTCGAGCAGGCGGTTGCGCGCGGACTCGCCTACGCACCGTACGCCGACCTGCTGTGGTGCGAGACCGGCAAGCCCGATCTCGATTTCGCGAAGGCCTTTGCCGACGCGATCCACGCGAAGTTCCCCGGCAAGATGCTTGCGTACAACTGCTCGCCGTCGTTCAACTGGAAGAAAAACCTCGACGACGCGACGGTGATGAAGTTCCAGACCGAGCTCGGGAAGATGGGCTACAAGTTCCAGTTCATCACGCTCGCGGGCTTCCACAGCCTCAACTACTCCATGTTCAACCTCGCGCACGGCTACGCGCACGAGCACATGACGGCGTTCGTCGAGCTGCAGGAAGCGGAGTTCGCGGCGATGGCGAAGGGCTTCACGGCAATCAAGCACCAGCGCGAAGTCGGGACCAGCTACTTCGACGCGGTGACGACGACGATCCAGGGCGGCCAGTCGTCGACCACCGCGCTCAAGAACTCGACCGAGGACGAGCAGTTCTTCGAAAAACCGAAGGCCGAGCTGCACGTCGCGAACGGCTGACATTGCGCGGTCTGCTGCTGACGAACCGCGCCCCCGAAAGGAGGCGTGGTTTTTCTTTGGAAGGACGTCCTCGGCCGGGATTCCGCGCCCGAACGGCACGCGGTAGCGACGGGCCGCTCGCGACGGCCAAGCGCTACACTGATTTCCATGGCAGCGCCTTCTTCGTCCGACACGCGTAACGCAGCAGCGCGAGAAACGCCGCTGCGGGTGTTTTTTGCGGCATGGCCGGATGACGCGACACGCGGGACGGTTGCCACGCTTGCGCAGGATGTCGCGATTCAAACTGGCGGCAAGCCACCGCCACCTGCGAACATCCATCTGACCCTCGCCTTCGTCGGCGACGTCGCGCCGGCGCACTTGGCCGCGTTGCGCGAAGTCGGCGCAGCGGTGGCGTGTGCGGCGACCCCGCTCGCCCTCGTGCTCGATCGTATGGGTGGATTCCGCGACGGGGGCGTCGTCTGGCTCGGTACGAAAGAGACGCCTTCCGAGCTCGAACGGCTGGTGGAGCATCTACGCGATGCGCTGGCCGCAGCGGGATTTCCGGTCGACGATCGCGGATTTCGAGTCCACGTAACGCTTGCGCGTCGCGCGAGGAAGCGCGTTCGCGCGGCAACGGTCGCGGCGATCGTGTGGCATGTCGAGCGGATGACGCTGACGGCGTCGGATCTCGGATCGGACGGCTCGCGCTATCGCGACGTCGCGGTCTGGCCGCTCGGGCCGGGATGCGGCTGAAGCGTCTCTCGAAAGGGGCAGCGCCAGGAGGGACGCGCGGGCCAGGAGCTGCTGCGACCCTACGCGTCGCCGCGTGCGACGGGCCGCGCCGGATCCGCGCACCACTCGCTCCACGAGCCGGGGTACAGCCGCGAACCCGCGAGTCCGGCGACCTCCATCGCCAGGAGATTGTGGCACGCGGTGACGCCCGAGCCGCAATGGTTGACGACCTGCGCCGGCGGCGTTGTCGCCAGAAGCGCGTCGAATTCGTCGCGCAGCGCAGCCGCCTTCTTCCACGTCAGGTCGGCGGTCAGATTCTGCGCGTACGGCCGGTTCCGCGCGCCGGGGATGTGTCCGGCGACCGGATCCATCGGCTCGGTCTCCCCGCGGAAGCGCTCCGGGGTCCGTGCATCGAGAAGCACGAGCGAGCGGTCGGCGAGGCTTGCCAGCACGTCGTCGGCGCTCACCGTCGAGCCGACCCCGCGAATTTCGAAGCTTGCGGCGCGCGCCTCTGGCAACTCGGTTGTCACGGGCCGCCCCTCGCGCGTCCATTTGGCAAAGCCGCCATCGAGCAGGGCGACCGCATCGTGGCCAAGCCAGCGCAGCATCCACCACGCGCGCGCAGCGAACATCCCGCCGCCCTGATCGTAAGTGACGACCTGCTTGCTCGCGTCAATGCCGAATCGGCCGAACATTGCCGCTGCCGCCGCGGGCGCCGGCAGGGGATGGCGGCCGTTGGTTCCGGTCTTCCGCGCGGAAAGATCGCGGTCGAGATGGGCGAACTGTGCTCCGGGAATATGGCCGGCGCGATACTGCGCTTCGCCCCACGTGTCCGGCTGCATCAGGTCGTGGCGAACGTCGACGATCACGAGCAATGGATCGTCCAGAGACGCGGCGAGATCGGCGGTGGAGATGAGCGTCCTAAACATCGGTGGCCTCGCAATTGTCGGCTTCGCCGCTTTGCATCAGTCGTTAGTGACCTGCGGCGGCCCCGCGTCGGGCTCGGCGCCCGGAGCGAACTGCACGGCGACGATGCCCGCCGCAACGATCAGCGCGATGCCGAGCCAGGACGCGATGCCGAGCACATCGTGCCAGATCACGATGCCGAGTGCACTCGAGAACACGATGCCGCTGTACGACAGCGTTGCCGTGACGAGCGTCTTGCCGCGGCCGTACGCGCGCGTCATTGCGAGCTGGCCGGCGGTGCCCATCACCCCGACGCCCGCGAGCAGCCAGACATTGGCGAGCGTCACCGCACTCCAGCCGGTGGGCGTCATCCAGACGAGCGCGCCCAGGAGCGAGAAGAGCGCGAAGTAGAACACCACCCGTTCGACAGGCTCGTCCGCCTGGACCAGCTGTCGCACGTTCCAATAGGCGACCGCCGACGTGGCGCCGGATGCAAGACCGATGAGCCCCGCCGCAAGCTGGTCCGAGGAGAATGTCGGTTGCAGCAGCAGCACCGCGCCTGCGAAACCGAGCCCGATCGTCAGCGCCAGCTTTGCGCCAGGGCGTTCTCGGGCGAGCCACGCGAGCAGCGCAGCGAGAAACACCGGCGAGGTGTAATTGAGCGTCATCGCCGTCGCGACCGGCAGCACGGTAAGGGTGTAGAAGAACATGAACAGCGAGACGAAACCCGCGACGCCGCGATGCGCGTGCATGCCGAAGCGCGCGGTCTTGACCGACATTCCTGCCTTCGAGAGCAGCGCCCACGTCACCGCGAGGCTCAGGAGCGATCGGTAGAACACCATCTCGGCCGCGCTGAATTGCTCGGCGCCGAGCTTCACGAACACGCCCATCAGCGCAAAACACAGCCCGGCGGCGAGCATCCAGAGCGATTGCATGGGTGGCGGGGCGCGGGACGCGCCCGCCTCCGGCTGCGACGCGGATGCACCGCGAATTCGCGTGGCACGGCGTTAGCGCGGCGCGATGTGCGTGTCGAGCTCCCGCCGGAGAAACTCGTGGAAGTGCTGCATTCCGTCTTCCATCGGCGACTGGTAGGGCCCTTCCTCGCTGCGGCCAATTTTGTAAAGCGCGCGGCGACCGGCGTCCATTCGCTCCGCGATCTCGTCGTCCTCGGCCGCCGTCTCCAGATACGCGGCCTGTTCGGCCTCGACGAATTCACGTTCGAACAGGGCGATGTCCTCGGGATAATAGAACTCGACGACGTTGGTCGTGCGGTCCGGCGCCCGCGGGATCAGCGTGCTGATGACGAGCACGTGCGGATACCACTCGAGCATCACGTTGGGATAATAGGTGAGCCAGATCGCGCCGTGCTTCGGCATCTCGCCGCGATAGTAGTCGAGCACGGCCTTGTGCCACCGTTCGTAGGTCTTGCTGCCCGCCTTGGCGAGGTCGGTAATCCCCACCGATTGCAGCGACGCCCACGGCGCGAATTCCCACCGGAGGTCCTCGCAGGTCACGAAATGGCCGAGCCCGGGGTGGAACGGGGCGACGTGGTAGTCCTCGAGATAGACCTCGATGAACGATTTCCAGTTGTAGCTGCACTCGTGGATCTCGACGCGATCGAGCATGAATCCCGAGAAATCGAAGTCGTGCACGCCCAGTGTAGCCAAGTCCCGATGGACATCGCGCTTGCCGTCGAAGATGAGCCCGTTCCAATTGGCGAGCGGCGAGCGCCCGAGGTTGAGGCAAGGCTTGTCCTCGAAATGCGGCGCACCCAGAAGCTCGCCTTTGAGGTCGTAGGTCCAGCGGTGGATCGGGCAGACGATGTTCGGAACGTTGCCGCGGCCCGTGAGCATGATCGCCTGCCGGTGCCGGCAGACGTTCGAGATGAGCTCGATACCCCCGGCATTGCGCACGAGCGCCTGCGCGTTGTCGCGCCATTCGAGCGCGTAGTAGTCGCCCGGCTCGGGGACCATCAGCGCGTGTCCGACGTAGCCGGGCGCACGTGAAAACAGGAGGCGCTGCTCGGCGTCGAAGACCGCGGGATCGCAATACCAGGAAACCGGGAGCTGCGAGGTGGCGCGCTGCAACCGCCCCGCAGTGGCGAGATTGGACATGTCCTGCCCTTCCTTCTCGTGAATGAATTACAACCAACCCAACCCAACAACCCGGGACGATTACGGCAGTCATTTGCCGCCCCGGACCGCCATGCTAAGTCGGCCGCACGAGAGGATCGTGGGAGGCCGCGTCGCCAAAACGTGTTAGTATAACGATCCCCGTCAAGCGGGGCAATATCGTAAGGAAATCAGAGACAAGAACGGTTTCTCGCGGTTCGATTCCCTGGCCGGTCCGCGTGCGCTGCTCCGGCCCCCTGACCCATCGTCGCGCGGGGCAGAGGCGCCAGGGCCGACACGAGAGATCTGCGAATCCCGATGGCTGAGACCCCCGACGTCCCTGCAAGTTTCGAAGCGGCGCTCGCGGAGCTCGAAGCGATCGTCGCGACGATGGAAAGCGGAGAGCTGGCACTCAAGGAATCGCTTGCCGCCTACAAGCGCGGGGCCGCGCTGCTCCAGTACTGCCAAGCGACGCTGAAGGACGCGGAACAGCAGGTCGACGTGCTGGAAAAGGGCGCGCTGAAAGCTTTCCGGGCCGCGGACGTCGAGGGCACCGGCAACGATGAATCCTGACGTTGCGTTCGCCGTCTGGTCCGGCGAGCGGCAGCGACGGATCGAGCACGTGCTCGACCGCGCGTTGCCCGTCGCTACGGGTCCATCCGATTCGCTCCACCGGGCGATGCGCTACGCGGTCCTGGGCGGCGGCAAGCGGATGCGGCCGCTGCTCGCCTACGCCGCGGGCGAGGTCACGGGCGCAAATCCCGATGTCGTCGACGCCGCCGCGGCCGCCGTCGAGCTCGTCCATGCATACTCGCTGGCCCACGACGATCTCCCGTGCATGGACAATGACTCACTCCGGCGGGGCAAGCCGACCTGTCATGTCGCGTTCGGCGAAGCGACGGCGCTCCTGGCCGGCGACGCCCTGCAGGCACTGGCATTCGAAGTGCTGACCGGTGGCAACCTGCCGGACGCGGCCGACGCCTGCGCCGCGCTCGCCGCAGCCTCCGGATCACGCGGTATGGCCGGCGGACAGGCGATCGATCTGGCCGCGGTCGGCGTGGCGCTTACATTGCCCGAATTGGAGACGATGCACGCGCGGAAAACCGGCGCCCTCATTCGCGCCGCGGTGCACATCGGCGCCTTGTGCGGACGGACCCTTACCGATGTCGAGGCCGCGGCGCTCGATGCCTACGCGCATGCAGCCGGACTCGCGTTCCAGGTCGTCGACGACGTCCTCGATGTCGAGGGCTCCGCCGCTTCGCTCGGCAAGACCGCCGGAAAGGACGCGCTTCAAGGCAAGCCGACGTTCGTGTCGCTTTGTGGTCTCGCGCCGGCGAAGGAACGCGCCGCGGCGCTGCGCGTCGAAGCTCATGCCGCGCTGCTGCCGTTCGGACCCGCAGCAAGGCGTCTGGCCGAGCTCGCCGACTGGATCGTGCTGCGCACGAACTGACCATGTACCCGCTGCTCGAACGGATCGATTCCCCGGCGGCGCTGCGCAAGCTCGATCGGGAAGAATTGCCGCAGCTCATCCGCGAGCTGCGCGCCTTCCTGCTCGCGTCGGTCGCGCAGACGGGCGGGCACCTCTCGTCGAACCTCGGCACGGTCGAGCTGACGGTCGCGCTGCACTATGTGTTCGACACCCCGCACGACCGCCTCGTATGGGACGTCGGCCACCAGACCTACGCGCACAAGATCCTGACCGGCCGGCGGCTCGCGATGGACCGGCTGCGGATGAAGGGCGGACCCTCGGGGTTTCCGCGGCGCTCCGAATCCGCGTACGACACCTTCGGCACCGCGCATTCGTCGACGTCGATTTCGGCCGCGCTCGGGATGGCGATCGCCGCGCAGCGCCTCGGCGAAACGCGCCAGGTCGTCGCGGTGATCGGCGACGGTGCGATGAGCGCGGGGATGGCGTTCGAGGCGCTCAACAACGCCGGCGCGGCCAATGCCGACCTCCTCGTGATCCTGAACGACAACGAAATGTCGATCTCGGAGCCTGTCGGCGCGCTCAACACGTATCTCGTGAGGCTCCTGTCGTCGCGCCTCTACAACACGATGCGCCGCGGCGGCAAGGAAGTCCTCTCCAAGGTTCCGCCGGTGAAGGAGCTCGCCAAGCGTTGGGAAGAGCACATGAAGGGGATGGTGCTCCCCGGCACGCTGTTCGAGGAATTCGGCTTCAACTATATCGGCCCGATCGACGGCCACGACATCGATACGCTCGTGCGCACGCTTTCCAACGTCAAGGCGCTGAAGGGTCCGCAGCTCCTGCATGTCATCACGCGGAAGGGCTACGGCTATGCCCGCGCCGAGGACGACCCGATCCTCTATCACGGGGTCACGAAATTCGATCCGGCGGTAGGTTACGCGCCCAAGGCGGCGGCCAGGCCGCCGTATTCGCAGATCTTCGGCGACTGGCTGTGCGACATCGCGGCGAAGGACGCGCGCGTCATCGGGATCACGCCGGCAATGCGCGAGGGCTCGGGGCTCGTGCGCTTTTCGCAGGAGTATCCGACGCGCTACTTCGACGTCGGCATCGCCGAGCAGCACGCGGTGACGTTTGCGGCGGGCCTCGCGTGTGCGGGGTTGAAGCCGGTCGTCGCGATCTACTCGACGTTCCTGCAGCGCGCCTATGACCAGCTGATCCACGACGTCGCGCTGCAGAACCTGCCGGTCGTCTTCGCGATTGATCGTGCAGGCATCGTCGGCGCCGACGGCGCCACGCACATCGGCGCCTTCGATCTTTCCTACCTGCGCTGCGTTCCGAACATGACGGTGATGGCCCCAGCCGACGAAAACGAATGTCGACAGATGCTCTACACGGGCATAACGCTCGACACGCCGTCGGCCATTCGCTACCCGCGCGGGGCGGGGCCGGGCGTGGTCCCGGCGAGCGAGATGACGGCGCTTCCCGTCGGCAGCGGGGAGATCCGCCGCGAGAGCGCACGCCGCGCGAACCGCATCGCGATCCTCTCGTTTGGCGCCGTGCTGCGCCACGCGCTGGCGGCGGCGGAGGAGCTCGACGCGACGGTCGCCAACATGCGTTTCGTCAAACCGCTCGATGCGGCGCTCGTGATGCGTCTCGCCCGCGAGCACGATGCGCTCGTCACCGTCGAGGAAAACGTGGTGATGGGCGGCGCGGGAAGCGCCGTCGCCGAAGCGCTCGCCTTCGAGGGGATCGCCATTCCGATCCTGCATCTGGGTCTTCCCGACGCGTTCATCGACCACGGCGACCCGGCGCAACTCCTCGCCGAGTGCGGCCTCGATCCCGCCGGTATCGCGAAGTCGATTCAGGCCCGTTTCGGCCCGCGCCGGCCGGAGGCGGTCGCGAAGCCTGCCGCGTAGCGGCGGCACCTTCGTTTAGAATCCGTTCCATGAACCGGCCCGAGCGCCCGCAGACGATGTTCCCGATTCCCGACGTTCAATCGGGGCGGGACGAGCGCAACATCGCGATCGACCAGGTCGGCATCCGGGGTCTCCGGTATCCGCTGCTGTTCGTCGACGCCGACGGCGCTGCGCAGCCGACGATCGCCGTCTGCAACGTCTACGTCGCGTTGCCGGAGGATCGCAAGGGCACGCACATGTCGCGGCTCGTCGCGCTGCTCGAGTCGCGCAGCGCGCCCGGCGAGCCGCCGCTGTCGGTCGCCACGTTCCGCGAGCTCCTCGATTCGCTCGTCGTGCTGCTCGAGGCGCCGGGAGGACGCGTCGAGATCTCCTTCCCGTTCTTTCTCAGAAAGTCGGCGCCGGTTTCGGGCGTCGCGAGCCGCCTCGACTACGAGGTGCGGCTCGATGGCGAGCTCGACGGCGGCGAATTCCGCCAGGCGCTGACGGTGGCCGTCCCGGTGACGTCGCTTTGCCCGTGCTCGAAGGAAATCTCCGAATACGGCGCGCACAACCAGCGCTCGCTGGTGACCATTTCGGTGCGGCCGTCCTCGCCCGTGTTCCTGACCGAGATAATCCGTGTCGCCGAGGAGGAAGCCTCGTGCGAGCTCTACGGGCTCCTGAAGCGGGCCGACGAGAAATACGTGACCGAGTACGCCTACAACAATCCCCGATTCGTCGAGGACCTGGTGCGCGGCGTCGCGGCCCGGCTCGCCGCCGATCCGCGGATCGACGGATTCGTAGTCGAGGCGGAAAACTTCGAGTCGATCCACAATCACTCCGCGTACGCCCGAATCGCCCGCGGAATGTGATCGCGAGTCGGTGTCTGCAGCAACGCAGTGTTGCCGATGCTCCGATCTTCCGTGACGCGCCCCGTCGCCATCTTCCGCTTTTCGCCGACCGAAGGCCCCGCTTATTTCGCCGACTGGCTCGACGCCCACGGCATTCGCTGGCAGACGATCGCGGTCGACGAGGGCGCGCCGGTCCCGGCGGATGCGCGCGCCTTCGCCGGCATCGCGATGATGGGCGGCCCGATGAGCGTCAACGACGCGCTGCCGTGGATCGACCCCCTTTCGGCGCTGTTGCGTGAAGCGGTCAGCACGAAGGTCCCGGTGCTCGGGCACTGCCTGGGCGGACAATTGCTCGCGAAGGCGCTGGGCGCGCCGGTGACCCGGGCGGCAGTCGCGGAAATCGGCTGGATCGACGTTGCCGCAACCGACCCGGCCACGCGGCGCGAGTGGTTCGGAGGCCGCGGCGCGTTCACGTCGTTCCAGTGGCATTACGAAGCGTTCGCGCTGCCGCACGGCGCCACGCGCGTGCTGTCGAACGTCCACAACGAAAACCAGGCGTACGTGATCGACGATCGCCACATCGGCTTCCAGTGCCACGTCGAAATGACCGATGATCTCGTTTTGACCTGGCTTGCAACCGGCGGTGGCGAGCTGCCCCCGAAGTCATCCACTGCGGCGCAATCCGCGAGCGATATCCGGCGTGACCTCGCCGCGCGCGTTGCCGCGCTCAATGCCGTCGCCGACGACGTGTACGCGCGCTGGGCGGCCGGACTGCGGCGCTGACCATGGCCCAGATCCGCGCGCTTCCTGACCACCTGATCAACCAGATCGCCGCGGGCGAGGTCGTCGAGCGCCCGGCGGCGGCGCTCAAGGAGCTGCTCGAGAATGCGCTCGATTCCGATGCGACGCAGATCGACGTCGACCTCGCCGGCGGCGGCATTCGCCGCATTCGCGTGGCGGATAACGGCACCGGAATCGAGCGCGACGAATTGGTGCTCGCCGTCGCGCGCCATGCGACTTCGAAGCTCGTGACCGCCGACGATCTGGAAGCGATCGCGACGCTCGGTTTCCGCGGCGAGGCGCTGGCGTCCATCGCGGCGGTCTCGCGGCTCGCGCTCGCATCGCGCGCCGCCGGCCGGCCACATGCCTGGCGGATCGAAGTGGACGGAGGCAGCGTGGGAACCACCTCGCCCGCCGCACTCGCCGCCGGCACCACGGTGACTGTGCAGGAGCT
Source organism: uncultured beta proteobacterium (assembly GCA_963733985.1). GTDB lineage: Bacteria > Pseudomonadota > Gammaproteobacteria > Burkholderiales > Casimicrobiaceae > CAIWHR01. The sequence continues at coordinate 22,597 of CAVTFF010000003.1, forward strand.
CTACTACAACACGCCCGCGCGGCGCAAGTTCCTGCGCACCGAGGCGACGGAGTGGGGCCATTGCGAGGAGGCGTTTCGGCGAATCGCTCTCGCGCATCCGGACGTCGGCTTCACGCTGCAGCACAACGCGCGCGTCGTGCACCGATTGCTCGCGCAGGGCCGCCGCGCGCGGGTCGAGGCGTTGCTGGGTGACGGTTTCGTCGATACTGCCGCGCTTGTCGACGCGCGCGCCGGGCCGCTCGCGATCGCGGGTTTCGCCGTGCGTCCCGCGTATGCGACGCAGGCCGCGGGCCAGTACGCGTTCGTCAACGGTCGTTACGTGCGGGACCGGGTGCTCGCACATGCGCTGCGCGAGGCCTACCGCGATGTGCTTCATCACGACCGGCAGCCTGCATACGCGCTGTGGCTTGCGCTCGATCCGCGCCTGGTCGACGTCAACGTGCATCCGCAGAAGACCGAAGTGCGCTTCCGCGAGTCGGGCGCCGTTCACGAGTTCGTCCGCCATGCGGTGGAGCGTGCGCTCGCGACCACCGGCGCAGAGCAACCCGCGGTCTCGGCCGCCGACAAGCTCGGCCTCGCCGCCGCGCGCACTCCGCCGTTCGCGCCGTCGACGCACGAGTCCGGAGTTGCGCCGATGCGACCATTCCCTTACGCCGCCCCGCAGCAGGCGGCGATGATGCTGCCGGCGGGCGAATCGACGGCGTTCTACGCGCGACTGTTCGGCACGCGCGCGCCGGCCGTCGGCGACGGGCCGGACCTCCCGGACACGGGCGACCCCGAGCCCCTGGGATTCGCGCTGGCACAGTTGCACGGCATCTACGTGCTCGCGCAGAACCGCGCCGGCCTGGTGCTGATCGACATGCACGCGGCGCACGAGCGGATCGTCTACGAAAGAATGAAATCCGCCCACGGCGAACGGGTGCCGGTTCAACCGCTGCTGGTGCCCGCGACGTTCGCCGCGTCGCCACTGGAAGCCGCAGCGGCCGAAGAGCATGCCGATGCCCTCGATCGGCTCGGCTTTGCGATTACGCCCCTCGGGCCCGCGACGCTCGCGGTCCGGGGGATCCCGGCGCCGCTTGCCGACGCCGACGCGGCAACGCTTGCCAGGGCCGTGTTGTCCGAGTTGCGCGAATACGGCGGCAGCCAGGTGCTCGCCGCGCATCGCGACGAACTGCTGTCGACGATGGCCTGCCACGCGGCCGTCCGCGCCAATCGCAGTCTTACCGTGCCGGAAATGAATGCGCTCCTGCGCGAAATGGAAGCGACCGAGCGCGCGGGCCAGTGCAATCACGGCCGGCCGACATGGTATCAGCTGACGCTCGCGGATCTCGACAAGCTGTTCATGCGGGGTCGCTGACCGACGCCAGAATGATTCCGGCTGTGCTGCTGATGGGCCCGACGGCATCGGGCAAGAGCGCGCTCGCGCTCGCGCTCGCCGAATTCTTTCGCGTCGAGATCGTGAGCGTCGACTCGGCGCAGATCTATCGCGGCATGGACATCGGCACGGCGAAGCCCGATCGGGCGACGCGTGCGCGCATTCCCCACCACTTGATCGACATCCTCGAGCCGACCGAGGCGTATTCGGCCGCGCGTTTCCGCTCCGACGCCCTCGCTGCGATCGCGGCCATCCGCGCACGCGGGCGCGTGCCGCTCGTCACCGGCGGGACGATGCTGTATTTCAAGGCACTGATCGAAGGCTTGAGCGCACTTCCCGCGGCTGATCGGGCGACGCGGGCTGCGATCGATGCGCGCGCCGCGGTCGAAGGCTGGCCCGCGCTGCACGCGGAGCTTGCGAAGGTAGACGCCGCGACCGCATCGCGCCTCGAGCCGATGGATGCGCAGCGCATCCAGCGCGCGCTCGAAGTGCACGCGCTCACCGGCATTCCGCTCTCCCGGCTGCAGGGCATGCGCGCAGCCGGCGACGGGCTCGGGCCGCGCATCGCGATCGCGCTTGCCCCCGCTGACCGTTCGCGGCTGCACGCGGCGATCGCCGAACGTTTCGACGCGATGCTCGAAGGCGGCCTCGTCGACGAATTGCGGCGCTTGCGCGGACAGCACGCGCTCACGCCCCACCTGCCGTCAATGCGCTGCGTCGGCTATCGACAGGCGTGGGAATTCCTCGACGGCCGGATCGACGCAGCGACGCTTCGCGCCAAGGGGGTTGCCGCGACACGCCAGCTCGCGAAGCGCCAGCTCACGTGGCTGCGGGCGACCTCGGCGATGACATTCGATCCGGACGCGCCGGGACTCGCCGAGGCCGTTGGCGCTTTGCTCGCGCGGCGCGACTTGCCGACTCCGCCGCCACCGGAGGCATCGCCGGCAGAAGGGCGCCCGACAGCGCTATAATTTACGGCTTGACGCGAACCGACCGCGCCCTGGTCGAGTCATACCTGCGACGATGCTCGCGCGCACCCTCTACGACAAGCTCTGGGACAGCCACGTCGTCCGCACCGAGGCGGACGGCACGGCGCTCCTCTACATCGATCGCCATCTCGTCCACGAAGTGACGAGCCCGCAGGCGTTCGAGGGCCTGAGGCTCGCCGGCCGCAAGCCGTGGCGGTCGAGCTCGATCGTCGCGACCGCCGACCACAACACGCCGACGCAGCACTGGGATCGCGGCATCGACGACCCGATCTCGCGGCTGCAGGTGGAAACGCTCGACGCCAATATCCGCGCGCACGGCGCCAAGGCGTATTTCCCTTTTCGCGACAAGCGACAGGGGATCGTCCATGTGGTCGGCCCCGAGCACGGGGCGACGCTGCCCGGGATGACCGTCGTCTGCGGCGACTCGCATACGAGCACGCACGGCGCGTTCGCCGCGCTCGCATTCGGCATCGGCACCTCCGAAGTGGAGCACGTGCTCGCCACGCAATGCCTGCTCACCAAGAAGGCGAAGGCGATGCTCGTGCGCGCCGATGGCAGGCTGCCGACGGGCGTCACGGCGAAGGACCTGGTGCTCGCGGTGATCGGGAAGATCGGCATTGCCGGTGGCAACGGCCACGCGATCGAATTCGGCGGCAGCGCAATCCGCGCGCTGTCGATGGAAGCGCGAATGACGATCTGCAACATGGCGATCGAGGCGGGCGCGCGCGCCGGGATGATCGGCGTCGACGACGTGACGATCGAATATCTGCGCGGCCGTCCGTTCGCGCCGGCGGCCGGGCTTTGGGACCGTGCGGTTGCGCATTGGCGGACGCTCCACAGCGAGGAGGGAGCGACGTTCGATCGCGTCGTGACGCTGGATGCGGCGCAACTGAAGCCGCAGGTCACATGGGGCACGTCGCCGGAGATGGTCGTGTCGATCGAGGATCGCGTGCCGGACCCGGACAGGGAAAAGGACGCGGCGCGCCGCGAAGGCATGGAGCGCGCGCTCGCGTACATGGGTCTCGCGCCGAACATGCCGATCGCAGACATCGCGATCGACAAGGTGTTCATCGGCTCGTGCACGAATTCGCGGATCGAGGACCTGCGCGCGGCGGCGGCGGTCGCGCGCGGACGCCGTGTCGCGGCCAACGTCAAGCTCGCGCTGGTCGTCCCGGGATCGGGCCTCGTCAAGGCGCAGGCGGAACGCGAAGGGCTCGATCGCGTGTTCCGCGACGCCGGGTTCGAGTGGCGCGAGCCGGGCTGTTCGATGTGCCTCGGGATGAATGACGACCGTCTTTCTCCAGGCGAGCGCTGCGCGTCGACGTCCAATCGCAATTTCGAAGGCCGGCAAGGTGCGGGCGGACGCACGCACCTCGTGAGTCCCGCGATGGCGGCGGCCGCGGCGGTCGCCGGCCATTTCGTCGATGTGCGTCGGATTTCGTAGCCACCGAGGGGGAGCCATGCTGCAAGGGAAACTCGCCGCATTGATCGTGTTAATCGGATTCGTCGCCGGTGCCGTCGGCTGCAACACCATCGAAGGGATGGGCAAGGACGTGAAGGCCGCCGGCGGCGCGGTCGAAAAAGCCGCCGAGAAGACGAAGCCCTACTGATGGAGCCCTTCCGACTCCTGACAGGGCTCGTCGCGCCGCTCGATCGCGCCAACGTCGACACCGACGCGATCATTCCGAAGCAGTTCCTGAAGTCGATCAAGCGCTCCGGTTTCGGCCCCAACCTGTTCGACGCGTGGCGCTACCTCGATCATGGCGAGCCGGGGATGGAAGCTGCCGGCCGGCAGAAGAACCCTGACTTCGTCCTCAACGATCCGCGATACCAGGGCGCGCAGATCCTGCTCGCGCGCCGCAATTTCGGTTGCGGCAGCTCGCGCGAGCACGCGCCGTGGGCGCTTGTCGACTACGGGTTTCGTGCGCTCGTCGCGCCGTCATACGCCGACATCTTTTTCAACAACTGCTGCAAGAACGGCCTCCTGCCCGTCGCGCTTTCCGAAGCGCAGGTCGACGCGCTGTTTGCCGCGGTCGCGGCGTTCCCCGGCTTCCGGTTAACGGTCGACCTCGAACGGCAGACCGTTGCAGCACCCGACGGGTCGATGACTTTCGCGTTCGAGATCGAGCCCTTTCGAAAGCACTGTCTGCTGAACGGTCTGGACGACATCGGCCTCACGCTCGAGCATGGGGAAGAAATCCGGGCCTTCGAGGCGAAGCGGTTCCGCGAAGCGCCGTGGCTCGCCTAGGAGCCCGACAGGCTCCTTTCGCGCGGCACGCATGAAAATCGCCATCCTGCCGGGCGACGGCATCGGCCCGGAGATCGTTCGCGAAGCGGTCAAAGTGCTCGACGCGCTTCGTCGCGAAGGGCTCCCGATCGAAACGGAATCGGCGCCGATCGGTGGCGCCGGCTATGACGCGGCAAGGCATCCGCTGCCGGAGGCGACCCTCGCGCTCGCCCGCGCCGCGGACGCCGTGCTGCTCGGCGCCGTCGGCGGCCCTCAATACGACGCGCTGCCGCGCGCGCTGCGGCCGGAGCAGGGAATTCTCGGGATTCGCAAGGCGCTCGCGCTGTTTGCGAACCTGCGCCCGGCGCTGCTCTATCCCGAGCTTGCCGCGGTCTCGACGCTGAAGGCCGACGTCGTATCCGGCCTCGATCTCATGATCGTCCGCGAGCTGACCGGCGACATCTACTTCGGCGAGCCGCGCGGCCGCCGAAAGAACGCCGCGGGCGAGGACGAAGGTTACGACACGATGCATTACGGCGTCTCCGAGATCCGGCGCATCGCGCGGGTGGGCTTCGAGATCGCGCGCAAACGCGGCAAGCGGCTCTGCTCGGTGGACAAGGCCAATGTGCTCGACACCAGCATCCTGTGGCGCGACGTGGTGAGCGCGACCGCCCGCGATTATCCTGACGTCGCGCTCACGCACATGTACGTCGACAACGCGGCGATGCAACTCGTGCGCAACCCCAAGCAGTTCGACGTGATCGTGACCGGCAATCTCTTCGGCGACATCCTGTCCGACGAGGCATCGATGCTCGCCGGGTCGATTGGCATGCTGCCCTCGGCGTCGCTCGACGCGAAGGCGAAGGGCCTCTACGAGCCGATCCACGGCTCGGCGCCCGACATTGCCGGGCAGGACAAGGCGAATCCGCTCGCCACGATCCTGTCGCTCGCGATGATGTTCCGTTATACATTCGCGCGCGTCGACCTTGCGGAGCGCATCGAGACTGCCGTGCGCGCCGTGCTGCGGTCCGGAAATCGCAGTGGCGACATCGCGCTGCCGGGCGAGCCGGTAATCGGGACGCGCGCGATGGGCGATGCCGTCGTTGCTGCATTGCAACATTGCGGTTGATCCATGTTAGGATAGGAGCTTATGGACGATTGTTCCGCCGGCTCGTCAGTCCTTACCTCGCCGTGTGCGTGCGCGGGGGACGCCGGCACTCGCGGGGCGCGCACGCGCGGCCGCAGCTCGAAAATCACGACGATCAAGACGACCTGACCGGTCGCCCAGGGCTCCGCTGTCGCCTCCGCGCGCGGTCCCGGGGGCGGGCCGGAACGCGGGGGCGACGGACAAAGGTGGGCGCAATGCGAGTCGGTTTCGTCGGTTGGCGCGGCATGGTCGGGTCGGTGCTCATGGAGCGCATGCGCGCGGAGCGCGATTTCGATCTGATCGAACCGGAGTTCTTCTCGGCTTCCGCCGTGGGCGGCAAGGGCCCCGAGGTCGGCAAGCCCACCCCGCGCGTCAAGAGTGCGCACGACATCGAGTCGCTCGCCTCGCTCGATGTCATCGTCACCTGCCAGGGCGGCGATTACACCAACGCCGTCGCGGGGAAACTCCGCGGCGCGGGCTGGAAGGGGTTCTGGATCGACGCCGCCTCCGCGCTGCGGATGGCCGACGATGCGGTGATCATCCTGGATCCGGTCAACCGCAACGTGATCGACGCGGCGCTCGCGAAGGGCGTCAGGAACTACATCGGCGGCAACTGTACCGTCAGCCTGATGATGATGGCGCTCGCTGGCCTCTTCCAGCGCGATCTCATCGAATGGATGACGTGCATGACGTATCAGGCTGCATCCGGGGCCGGCGCGCAGAACATGCGCGAGCTCCTGCAGCAGATGGGCGAGGCGCATCTCGCGGCCAAGAGCCTGCTCGACGATCCGCAATCGGCGATTCTCGACATCGACCGCGAGGTCGCTGGCATCCTGCGCGACGACCGATTCCCGACCGAGCATTTCGGGGTGCCGCTGGCCGGCAGTTTGATACCGTGGATTGACAGGGATCTCGGCAATGGAATGAGCCGCGAGGAATGGAAAGGCGGCGCCGAGACCAACAAGATCCTCGGCCGGGTGGACGCGCGCGATCCCGGTCGATTCGATCTGCGTGCGTGTAGGCGCGATGCGATGCCATTCCCAGGCGCTGACGATCAAGCTGCGACGCGACGTTCCGTTGCCCGAGATCGAGCAGATGCTCGGGGGCGCCAACCCATGGGTTCGCGTCGTTGCGAATACGCGCGAAGAGAGCATCGCGCGGCTCACGCCGGCTGCCGTGACCGGCACGCTGGAAGTGCCGATTGGCCGCCTGCGCAAGCTCGCGATGGGCGACGTCTATCTCGGAGCTTTCACCGTGGGCGACCAGCTGCTCTGGGGCGCTGCGGAACCGCTGCGGCGGATGGTCCGAATCCTGCTCGAGCACTGACCCGGCCTCTCGCCGCGCGCTGTGGGCGCCATGAGAGCAATGGCGTCGCTGCTGTTTTGAGGGGCTTCCGCAAACACGCGGCGAGCGCGCGATGTTTGAGCATGTTTTATGCATGGTACCCGGAGGTGCGTCCTGGACGGCGCCGCCGTGCCGCGACCGCTGCGGCACGGATGCAACAGCGTCGTGCCGCCCCATACGGTGGCGCGTGCGTCGACAAGGCGGCACAATATGTTGTAGTGGGATCAACGCTGGCCGCTAGAAGTTGGGCCCACGACTAGGATGGCGGCATGAAGTGAATCGCCGCCGGAAGGTGGTTATTGGAGAAAAAGCAAGCTAATACCGAGGTTTAGCTTGCACCGCTAAACCCATGATGTTATGTTTGGTTGCAGAATCCGAAATCTCGGAGGGGCTGGGATGCGAAGAAAACCGATCCTCACGTTGAGCCTGTTGGCAGCTGCGCTGGCCCTCCCGGGCTCGGCGGCGGCGCTCGGGCTGGGCAAGCTGACGGTCAATTCGGGACTCGGACAGCCGTTGTCGGCGCAGATCGAGCTTACGTCTGCGGCGAAAGAAGATCTCGATTCACTTGCTGCGCGCGTCGGGAGCCCGACGCTCTACCAGCAGAACAAACTCACCTACCAGGGGGTGCTGTCGCGGGCGCGCATTACCCTCGAGCGCGCGAACAACGGCGAGCCCTATCTCAAGATCACGACGCAAAGCGCGGTCAACGAGCCGTTTCTCGATCTGCTGGTTGAGATCAATTGGGCATCGGGCCGCGTCGTGCGCGACTATACGTTCCTCCTCGATCCGCCGGGAAGCGCGATGCCGACGGTTGCGGTCGAGCCGACGGCACCGGTTCGCGCCGGCGCGGCGGCGCCGCGCGCCGCACCGACAGCCGCCGCGCGTGCGCAACAGCCGGCGGGACAGGCGGGCGACACCTACACGGTCAAGCGCGGCGACACGCTGTCGAAGATCGCAAACGAATACCGGCCGTCGAGCGTCACGCTGGAGCAGATGCTGGTCGCGATGTTCAGGTCGAACGAAAGCGCATTCGACGGCAAGAACATGAATCGACTGCGCACCGGCGCGATCATCACCGTTCCGAGCGCCGACGACGCCGGTTCGACGCCTGCCTCCGATGCTGCGAAAGTGGTCCGCGTGCAAACGGCGGATTGGCGCGCCTATCGGGATAGCGTCGCTGCCGCGGCAGGAGCCGCCGAGGGCGGAGGTGGCCGGGCGGCAGGCGGAAAGATCGGCACGGTCGCCGAGGAGAAGGCACCTGCCGCACCTGCGGGCCGCGATCAGCTCAAAGTCTCGCGCGAAGCGGGCCAAGGGAAGGGCGGCGGCGCAGCGGCCGAGGAAGCGGTTGCCCGCGACAAGGCATTGCAGGAAGCCCAGGCGCGAATCGCCGAGCTCGAAAAGACGGTGAAGGATCTGCAGCGTCTGGCCGAGGTCAAGAGTCAGACGGGCGCACAGCTGCAGGCGCAAGCCGAAGCCACGAAGGGCAAGGCCGCGGCGCCAACTCCGCCGCCTGCGACAGCGCCCATCACGACCGCGCCGGCGCCGGTGGCGAAAGCGCCTGAGCCTGCGCCTGCCGCGAAAGCGCCGGAACCTGCGCCTGCAGTAAAGGCGCCGGAATCAGCGCCGGCTGCAAAGGCGGCGGAGTCTGCAAAGGCCGGGGAAGCGCCGAAGGCGGAGGCTCCACCGGCTGTCGAGCCGCCGAAGGCTGCCGAGCCCGCGCCGGTCGCTGAAGCGCCGAAAGTCGAGCCGCCGAAGGTCGAGCCGCCGAAGGTTGCCGAAGCGCCGAAACCGGCGCCCAAGGCAGCGCCCAAGGCGCCACCGAAGGAGGCGCCAGGATTCTTGGACGACCTGATGGCGAATACGCCGTCGTGGGCGATCGGGGGTGGCGCGCTCGTGATCCTGGGCGGCGTCGCGGCGCTCGTAGCGGCACGCCGGCGCAAGACCACGAAGTTCGAAGACAGCATCATCTCGGGCACCGACATCAAGACCAACACCGTCTTCGGCTCGACCGGCGGCGGCGTGGTCAATACCGGCGACAACTCTCTCGCGAGCGATTTCAGCCGCGAAGGCCTCGGCAACATCGACACCGATGAAGTTGATCCGATCGCCGAGGCCGAGGTGTATCTCGCGTACGGTCGCGACGCGCAAGCGGAAGAAATCCTGAAGGACGCGCTGAAGAAGGATCCGCAGCGGCAGGAAATCTATCTCAAGCTGTTGGAGATCCACGCCCAGCACAACAAGCCTTCCGCGTTCGAGACAGTCGCGGCGGAGCTCTATTCGGTGTCGCAGGGTCAGGGCGAAGTCTGGCAGAAGGCCGTCGGCTTGGGCCGCCAGCTCGACCCGAACAATCCGATGTTCACCGAGGGTGGTTCGAGTGCCGCGGCAGCGGCTGCTGCAGCGGCCGCCGGCGCCGGCAAGATCGCCGCCGGGGACGAGGCGCCGTCGACTGTGGCCGAGCCGCGCGCGAAGGCCGAGCCGGCGGGCATCCCCGACTCGGGCGTCCCTGTGGATGTGGCAAGCGACATGGGCGATACCGGCGGCGGGCTCGATTTCAAGCTCGACGAGGAAATCTCGATCACGCCGTCGTCGGGCGCGCAGCCGAAATCTCCGATCGACATTCTCGCCGGCGCGGAGTCCGAGCTCGAGAAGTCCGCGAAGAGCGCTACGTCATCGACGATGTCGGCGCTCGAATCGGCAGGGGACAAGGCAAAGGCGGCTGCCGCGGGCGCCGTGGCGTTTGCGAAATTCGGCGCCGACAGGCCGGCTGCCGCAGGCGAAGGCATCGTCGACACCTCGAAGCCGGCGTCGATCGTGCACGACATGGATTTCACGCTCGACGCTTCCGAAAAGCCGGCGCCGTTGCGGACCGTCACGCCCAAGCCGGAGCCCGCGATGGCCGGCGCTGCGCCCTCGCTCGCCCGTCCGCAGGCGGCGATCGATCTCGACAAGCTCGATCTGTCGTTCGATCCGGAGCGCTCGACGTTCGAAGACCCCACGCCCTCGGTGCTCGACGGCCAGTGGCACGACGCCGCGACCAAGCTCGATCTCGCCAAGGCATATCAGGAAATGGGCGATGTCGAGGGCGCGCGCGAGATCCTGCAGGAAGTGCTCCACGAGGGAGACGACCAGCAGAAATCGGAAGCGCAGTCGCTGCTCGCGAAGCTCGGCTGATCGCGATACAACGTACCAATGGCGGGCGGCGGAGCGGTATCCGCCGCCCTTTCTTTTTGCGTTGAGCACGGAAGCACGCTGCCATGCGGATCGCTCTCGGCCTCGAATACGCCGGCATCGCGTTCACGGGGTGGCAATCGCAGCCCGACGGGCGTGGCGCGCAAGACGCGCTCGAGCGCGCCCTCGAAGCGATTGCCGGAGCGCCGATCCGGACGGTAGCCGCGGGACGCACCGACGCCGGCGTGCACGCGGCGATGCAGATCGTCCATTTCGATACCGACGTCGAGCGGCCCGAAACGGCGTGGGTCCGAGGCGTCAATTCGCATCTGCCGCAAGACATCGCGGTACTGTGGGCGCATCCGGTTGCTGCGCAATTTCACGCGCGCTTCCAGGCGAGCGCACGCCACTACACCTATTGGCTCGTCAGTCGCGACGTGCGCCCGGCGCTCCTCGCCGGACGCGTGGGCTGGTACCATCGCCCGCTCGACGTCGCATTGATGCGCGATGCCGCCCAAGCGCTATGCGGCACGCACGATTTCTCGGCGTTTCGCGCGGCGGAATGCCAAGCGAAAACGCCGGTGAAGACGCTCTCGACGATCGAGCTCGCCGCCACCGGCGATTTCATCCGTTTCGATTTTTCCGCCAATGCGTTCCTGCACCATATGATTCGCAACATCGTCGGGTCGCTCGTGTACGTGGGAGCGCGCAAGGAGCCCGCGAGCTGGATTGCCGATCTGCTCGCCGCGCGCGATCGCACGCGCGCGGCGCCGACGTTCGCGCCCGACGGGCTGTATCTGACGGGCGCCGACTATGACACCCAATGGGGTCTGCCGCGGACGCGGCGGCCGGCTTCGATGCCGCTCGCGTGACGAGCGGCGAGGAACCGATGCGCACCCGCGTCAAGATCTGTGGCATCACCCGCGTCGAGGACGGCGCCGCCGCTGCGCGGGCCGGCGCCGACGCGATCGGGCTCGTGTTCTGGGAGGGCACGCCGCGCGTGGTGACCGCCGAACGCGCGCGCGGGATCGCTCGCGCACTGCCGCCGTTCGTGTCGATCGTCGCGCTTTTCGTCGATCCGGAGCCCTCGCACGTTCGAGCGATACTGGCGGCGGTTCCGCTCGACAGCCTGCAATTCCACGGCCACGAAGCCCCCGAATTCTGTCGCGCGTTCGGGCGACCGTATGTGAAAGCGGTGCCGGTCGCCGCAGGGACCGACACCGCTGGTTTGCTAGAATACGCGGCGCGATATCCGGACGCTGCGGGGCTCCTGTTCGATGCGCCGCCGACGCGGGGACTGCCGGGCGGCACGGGGCGGACGTTCGACTGGGACGTGCTGCCGAAGGAATTGCCGCGGCCGGTCATTGTGTCGGGTGGGCTCTCCGCCGCCAACGTCGGCGAGGCGATCCGTCGCGTGCGACCGTGGGCCGTCGACGTGTCGAGCGGCGTCGAAGGGCTCGACGCTGACGGACATCCGATCAAAGGCATCAAGGACCCCGCGAGAATCGCCGCGTTCATCGAGGAAGTGCGCCATGCAGATGTACGATCTTCCTGATTCCCGCGGCCACTTCGGCCCGTACGGCGGGGTGTTCGTCGCCGAGACGCTGATTCGCGCGCTCGACGAGCTGAAAGCGCAATACGCGCGCTACCGGAACGATCCCGGCTTCATCGCCGAATTCGAAGACGAGCTCGCGCATTACGTGGGCCGGCCATCGCCCGTCTATCACGCGAAGCGCTGGTCGGCGCAGCTCGGCGGCGCGCAGATCTGGTTCAAGCGCGAGGACCTGAACCACACCGGCGCGCACAAGATCAACAACTGCATCGGCCAGGCGCTCCTCGCTGCGCGCCTCGGCAAGCCCCGGGTGATCGCCGAAACCGGCGCCGGCCAGCACGGCGTGGCCGCCGCGACCGTCGCCGCGCGCTTCGGCATGGAATGCGTCGTCTACATGGGCTCCGAGGACGTAAAGCGGCAGGCGCAGAACGTGTTCCGCATGAAGCTCCTCGGCGCGTCGGTCGTGCCGGTCGAATCGGGCTCGAAAACGCTGAAAGACGCACTGAACGAGGCGATGCGCGACTGGGTTACCAACGTCGAGACCACGTTCTACATCATCGGCACCGTCGCCGGGCCGCACCCGTACCCGATGATGGTGCGCGACTTCCAGAGCGTGATCGGCAAGGAGTGTCTCACGCAGATGCCGGAAGCAGCCGGCCGCCAGCCGGACGCGATCATCGCGTGCGTGGGCGGCGGTTCGAACGCGATGGGCATCTTCTATCCGTACATTCCGCACGACGCCGTGAAGCTCATCGGGGTCGAGGCCGCGGGTGAAGGGATCGCTACCGGGCGGCACGCGGCCTCGCTGCTCGCCGGTCGCCCCGGCGTGCTGCATGGCAATCGCACGTATCTGCTGCAGGACGCCGACGGCCAGATCGTCGAGACTCACTCGGTCTCGGCTGGACTCGACTATCCGGGGGTGGGCCCCGAGCATGCATGGCTCAAGGACACCAAGCGCGCGGAGTATGTGTCGATCACCGATGAAGAGGCGCTCGCGGCGTTCCACGATTGCTGCCGGATCGAAGGCATCATTCCCGCGCTCGAATCGGCGCACGCGCTGGCCTACGCGACGAAGCTCGCAACGACGATGGACAGGGAGAAGATCCTGCTCGTCAATCTGTCCGGCCGGGGCGACAAGGACATGAACACGGTGGCCGAGCGCTCGGGGTTGAAGTTCTACTGCCGCCCCGAATGCGACCCGGCCCTCCGCGGGAAAAAGCTCGCTTGAACCGCATCGACACGACGTTCGCCAAGCTTCGCGCCGGCGGCCGCACGGCGCTCATCCCGTATGTCACGGTCGGCGACCCGTCGCTCGCGCTGACGCTCCCGATCATGCACGCGCTGGTCGCCGCCGGTGCCGATGTGATCGAGCTGGGCGTGCCGTTTTCGGACCCGATGGCCGACGGCCCGGTGATCCAGCGGGCATCCGAGCGCGCTCTCGCCCAGCATGTCGGGTTGAAGGACGTTCTGGCGACGGTCGTCGCGTTCCGCAAGACCGATACCGTGACGCCGATCGTGCTGATGGGCTACGCGAATCCGATCGAGGCGATGGGCACCGCGATGTTCGCCGATCGCGCGCGCGATGCCGGCGTCGATGGCGTGCTCGTCGTCGATTATCCGCCGGAAGAAGCGGGCGAATTCGCGGCGCTCCTCAAGGAACGCGACGTCGCCGCGATCTTCCTCTTGTCACCGACGACACCCGAAGCACGCATCGCGCTCGTGGCGAAGATCGCGCGCGGCTACGTCTATTACGTGTCGCTCAAGGGCGTCACGGGCGCGGGCCATCTCGACACCGCGGACGTCGCGCGGAAGCTTGCGGAGATCCGCAAGCACGTCGCGCTGCCGGTCGGGGTCGGCTTCGGCATCCGCGATGCGGCGAGCGCACAGGCGATCGCTGCCGACGCCGACGCCGTCGTCATCGGCAGCCGCATCATCCAGGAAATCGAGACCGGGCCGGCCGCCGCGGCACCGGAACGCGCCGGCGCGTGGCTCGCGGGGATCCGCAGCGCGCTCGATTCGATGCAGAAGCGCGCCGCATAACCGAGATTCGCATGCGCGCCGGTCGAAGGTCGTTGACGAGGGGATAACCGGATGACTTGGCTGCAGAAGCTCCTGCCCCCGCGCATCAAGAGCACGCCGGGCGGACGCAAGACCGCGGTGCCCGAGGGGCTGTGGATCAAGTGTCCCGCATGCGAGGCCGTGCTCTATCGGACCGATCTCGAGAAGAATCTCTTCGTGTGCCCGAAATGCGCGTTCCACACGCGCGTTCCGGCGCGCGAGCGCATCGACCAGCTTCTCGACCCCGAGGGCCGGTTCGAGATCGGATCCGAGGTCGTACCGGTCGACAGCCTCAAGTTCAAGGACCAGAAGAAATATCCGGAGCGCCTCGCCGCGGCGCTTGAGGAGACCGGCGAAACCGACGCGCTCATCGTGATGCAGGGAAGCATCAAGAGCGTTCCGCTCGTCCTTGCGTGCTTCGAGTTCGATTTTCTGGGTGGGTCGATGGGGTCGGTCGTCGGCGAGCGCTTCGTGCGCGGCGTGCGCGTCGCCTACGAGAATCGCGTGCCCTTCGTCTGCATTGCCGCGTCCGGCGGCGCCCGGATGCAGGAGGGCATCAATTCACTGTTCCAGATGGCCAAGACGACGGCCGTTCTGCAGGAGCTGACCAAGGCGCGGCTGCCGTTCGTTTCGATCCTCACCGATCCGACGATGGGCGGCGTGTCGGCTTCGTTTGCCTTCGTCGCAGACCTGGTGCTTGCCGAACCCGGCGCGCTGATCGGCTTCGCCGGACCGCGCGTCATCGAGCAGACGGTGCGCGAAAAGCTGCCCGAGGGCTTTCAGCGCGCCGAGTTCCTGATCGAAAAGGGCGCGATCGACATGATCGTCGACCGCCGCCAGTTGCGAGACGAGCTCGCGCGACTGCTCGCAATGTTGTCCAAAGAGCCGGTGCCCTCGGGTTGAAGACCGCGTCCCACTCGATTCCCCGAGCAGCTTGACGCAAGTCCGCGCGCGTCGCGGAAACTCGGGCCCGATACTCGTTCTCCATGAGCCGCCCCACTACGCTGGCTGCTTGGCTCGCGTATCTCGAGACGCTGCATCCCAAGGCCATCGCCATGGGATTGGACCGGGTCCTCGCGGTCGGCGCGCGCATGCAAGCCTCGCTTTCGTGTCCCGTCGTGACCGTCGCCGGAACCAACGGCAAGGGCTCGACGTGCGCGCTGCTGGAAGCGATGCTGCGCGGCGCGGGCTATCGCACCGGCCTCTACACGTCGCCGCATCTGCTCGCCTACAACGAGCGGGTGCGGCTTGCGGGCGTACCCGTCGCCGATGACGCGCTCATCGCCGCCTTCAACGCGGTCGAGGACGCGCGCGCGACCGTCCCGCTCACGTATTTCGAGCACGGCACGCTTGCCGCACTGTGGCTCTTCGCGCGCGCCGCACCCGATGCCGTCGTGCTCGAAGTGGGCTTGGGGGGCCGACTCGACGCGGTCAACATCGTCGATCCGGATGTCGCTGTCGTGACGAGCATCGACCTCGACCACGTCGACTATCTCGGGCCCACGCGCGAGGACATTGCGCGTGAAAAGGCCGGCATCTTCCGCGCCGGTCGCCCGGTCGTCTGCGGGGAGCCCTGTCCGCCTGAATCGCTGCTCGCGCACGCGCAGGTGCTGGCGGCGCCGGTGTCCTTGATCGGACGCGACTACGGCTACATCGTCGCAGATGCGCAGTGGGAATATTGGGGACCCGGCGGCCGCCGCTACGGGCTGCCGCATCCGGCATTGCGCGGCGCGGTCCAGCTCCTCAATGCCGCGAGCGCGATCACGGCGCTCGATCTCCTGCGCGAGCGTGTCCATGTCGGCGCGGGCGCCATCCGCGACGGCCTCGTCGCTGTGGAGCTTCCGGGACGCTTCCAGGTGCTTCCGGGACGCCCGACGATCGTGCTCGACGTCGCGCACAACCCGCAGGCCGCGCGCGTTCTTGCCGACGCGCTCGGAACGATGGGATTCCATCCGCGGACGACGGCTGTCTTCGGAATGCTCGCGGACAAGGACATCGCAGGCGTCGTCAGCGCGGTCCGGTCGCGGATCGACCACTGGCACGTCGCCTCGCTGCCCGGCCCGCGCGGTGCGAGCGCGGCGATGCTGCACGCCGTGCTCCTGCGGAGCGGGGTCCCGCCCCCGAGGGTCCGCGCTTTCGACGACGTCGGCGCAGCCCTTCGCGCCGCAAGCGGCGAAGCAGGTGAAGCTGATAGAATCGCAGTTTTCGGGTCGTTCCTGACGGTCGGTGCGGCGCTCGCGGCGTTGAAACCCGGGGCGACCGTGGCAGCAAGGCATGGGTGAGCGCAACGTCGACAATGCAGACCTCGCGGTCGAGGAGCTGAGAAAGAAGGCACGCCGGCGACTGGTCGGCGCGATCGTCCTGGCGCTCGCGGCGGCTGTCATCCTGCCGCTGTTGCTCGAAAAGGAGCCAAAGCCGCTCGGCGACGACGTTTCGGTGCAGATCCCGCCTGTCGACGAGGGCAAATTCGTCAACCGGCTGACGGGACGTACGAGCGACGCGAAACCCTTGTCGAAGTCGCCCGCGAAGGGCGAAGCGAAGACCGAACCCAAGGCGGAATCCAAGCCGGAGTCGAGCCCCGATAAGTCCGATGGCGCTGCGCCAGGCGCGACGAGCCCGGCCGTCGCACCTGCACCCGAGGCGGGTGCTGCGACTTCCGGGACTGCAGCGACCGACGTGGCAAGCGTGCCCGCACCGAGCAACGTTGCTCCGCCCAAGAAATCGCTGACGCAGGCCGAGCAGCGCGTGTTGTCGCCTCCGACCAAGACGACCGGCAGGGCCGATGTCAGCTCGGCAGCGGTCCCGAAGGCGGAGGTAACGGGAGCGTCCCCGGCGTCCGCGCCTCCCGCGGCGACGGTCGCTGCTGCACCGCCTTCGGCACCGGCGGCGTCGTTGCCCGAGCCTGCACCGAAGACCGAGCCCGCCGTTGCAAGCCCGGCGAAGAGCGAGGGCTTTGCCGTCCAGATTGCGGCGTTTACCGACGACAAGGGTGCAAACGCGCTGGCCGGCAAGTTGAAGAAGGCGGGCTTTGCCTCCACTTATATCGAGCCTGTCCAAACGAGCCGCGGCACGCTGTGGCGGGTGCGCGTCGGCGGATATACGGCGCGGGCCGACGCGGACGCGGCGCGCGCCCAGCTCAAGGCGGATGGCTGGAACGGCATCGTCGTCTCGGCGAAATAGCGCTGGGCGGATCTGGCGCCCGATGCCTGCGCAATGAGACCCCGTTCGATGACCGGCTTCGACGTTATCGTGCTCGCGATCCTGTTTCTGTCGACGCTGCTCGCGTTTGTCCGGGGCTTCGTTCGCGAGCTGATCTCGATCGCCGCGTGGGTGATCGGATTCGTCGCGGCGATCACGTACGCAGGAGTTGTCGCGGAGATGTTGTCGGGGCTGCCCGCAACGCCGCTCGCGCGGCACGTGATTGCGTTTGCGCTCGTTCTGGTCGTCGTGTTGATCGCGGGCGCGTTCGTCGCGTGGATGTTGCGGAGCGCCGTCCATGCGATCGGCCTGGGATTCGTCGATCGATTCCTGGGCGGGCTGTTCGGACTGGCACGCGGGGTGCTTGCGGTGATGGCGTTCGTGCTGATTGCGGGGCTGACGACAATGCCAAAACAGGATTGGTGGCAGAATTCGTTGCTCGGGGCGCCGCTCGCCGAGGCGGCGCTGGCGCTTCGGCCGTACCTGCCATCGGAATGGGCGCAGCGCCTCGACTACTCGGCACCGGGGACGCCCCCGCGCGCCGGGGCGACCACCGCCGCTTGGACGCCCAACGGAGAAGCTCTGCCATGTGTGGAATCGTAGGCGTCGTCGGACACACGCCGGTCAACCAGATGCTCTACGATGCGCTGCTGCTCCTGCAGCATCGCGGGCAAGATGCAGCCGGAATCGTGACCAGCGAAGGCGCGATGTTCCACATGCACAAGGCGAGCGGCTACGTCCGTGACGTGTTCCGGACGCGCAACATGCGCGATCTCAAGGGCAATCTCGGCATCGGCCACTGCCGATACCCCACCGCCGGCTCGGCCGCCTCCGAGCTCGAGTCGCAGCCGTTCTACGTCAACTCGCCGTTCGGCGTCACGCTTGCGCACAACGGCAACCTGACCAACAGCGAAGCGCTGAAGAAGGAGCTCTTCCAGCTCGACTTCCGCCACGTCAACACCAATTCCGACTCGGAAGTGCTGCTGAACGTGCTGGCGTTGGAACTCGAGCGCGCGGCGCACCACGCACGGCTCGACGCCAACGCGATCTTCACTGCAGTCGCGGGCGTGCACAAGCGCTGCCGCGGCGCGTATGCGATCGTCGCAATGGTCGCGGGCTACGGCCTCGTCGCGTTCCGCGATCCCTTCGGCATCCGGCCGCTCATCATCGGGGTGAACGAAGCGATGGGCGGCACCGAGTACGTCGTAGCGAGCGAATCGGTGGCGCTCGAGGCGCTGGGATTCTCGGTGCTGCGGGACGTCGCGCCGGGCGAGGCGATCTACATCGACCAGGCGGGCCAGTTCCACGCCCGGCAGTGCGCGGTGAATCCGGTCCTCGCGCCGTGCATCTTCGAGTTCGTCTATCTCGCCCGGCCCGATTCGGTGATCGACGGCACGTCCGTCTACGAATCGCGTCTGCACATGGGCGAGCAGCTCGCGAAAAAGATTCACGGCATTCCCGAAGCGAACGACATCGACGTCGTGATCCCGATTCCCGACTCCAGCCGGCCATCCGCGCTGCAGCTCGCGAACACGCTGGGCCTCACCTATCGCGAGGGCTTCGTCAAGAATCGCTACATCGGGCGCACGTTCATCATGCCCGGGCAGGCGCTGCGCAGGAAGACCGTGCGCCAGAAGTTGAATCCCATCGGAATGGAGTTCAAGGACAAGGTCGTGCTGCTGGTCGATGATTCCATCGTGCGCGGGACGACGTCGCGCGAGATCGTGCAGATGGCGCGCGAAGCGGGTGCCGCGAAGGTGTATTTCGCGTCGGCGAGCCCGCCGGTGCGCTTTCCCAACGTCTACGGCATCGACATGCCGAACCAGCGCGAGCTCGTCGCCACCGGGCGCAGCGAAGTCGAGGTTGCCAACGAGATCGGCGCCGACCTCCTCATCTACCAGGACCTCGAGTCGTTGAAGGCAGCCGTCCGCGCCGCCAATCCGAAGCTCATGCACTTCGAGGCGTCATGCTTCGACGGCAAGTACATCACCGGCGACGTCACTGCCGACTACCTGTCGCAGCTCGCTTGCGAGCGGGACGTGACGCGTGGCGACGTCGATGCCGAGGTATCGGAAGCGACGGAGTCGCTGTCGATCGGCGATTGACGGTCGCGGGCGAAGGCGGCGAAGGGAAAACGCGGCCATCGAGCCGCGCTTCTTGTTTGTCGCCGCGTCTTACCAGGCGCCGCTGTGCGGGCTATTTCGCCGCCGCCACCATGTAATCGACGGCGGCCTTCACGTCGGCGTCCGGGAGGTCCTTGTTGCCGCCCTTCGGCGGCATCGCACCCTTGCCGTTGAGCGCAACCTTGTACAGCGTGTCGATGCCGGTCTTGATCCGCGGCGCCCACGCCGCCTTGTCGCCGAATTTCGGCGCGCCGGCCACCCCGGTTCCGTGACAGACGACGCACGTCGATTCGAAGATCTTCTTGCCGTCGGCTTTCGCCGTCCCCGCCGTCGCGGGCGCGGGAGCGCTCGCCGCGGGCGCTGCCGCCGCCACCGGTAGTTCGGCGCCCGAATTCATCATGAATTGGACGGCGCGGCCGATTTCGACGTCGGACAGTTCCGCCATGCCCCCCCGCGCCGGCATCCCGGCGTGGCCCTTGAGCGCCGACTGGAGGACCACCTTGTACCCTTTCCTCGCGCGCTCTCTCCATGCCGCCCGGTCGCCGATCTTCGGCGCGCCGCCTTCGCCGGTCTGGTGACACTTGCCGCATGCGACCTGCACGACCTGCTCGCCGCTGCGCTCGCCGCCGGTTGCCGCGGTGGGCGCGGCGGGCTCCCTCCACCCGGCGTCGGACTTGTTCGCCATGTAGACGACGGCGCGCTCGACCTCGATGTCTGCGAGGTCCGGATTTCCGCCTTTCGCGGGCATCGCGCGGATGCCCTTCAGTGCATGATCGACCGCCACTGCCTGCCCCTGCGCAATCACCTTCGCCCAGGCCGGCTTGTCGCCGAACTTGGGCGCCCCTGCGAGACCGCCTTCGTGGCAGTTCTTGCAGACTTGGCTATACACCTGCTCGCCGGTCAACTGTCCTTTCGGGCCGCTCGGCGGCGCGAGGACAACCTCGCCCACGGGCTGGATCCGCTTGATGATCGCGCTTTCGTCGTCATGCATGCCCTTGCTGCCGCTCGTGACCCATTGCGATATCAGCACGGCCAAGGCAATCGGCACGACGAACGCGAGCACGACGACGACGACGAGCTGTTTCCAGTTCTTGATCGGGGAGACGTGCTGGCCGTTTTGTTGCATGAGCGTTCCTGATCCGGGAGCGGGTGCCGCGAGGTCGATATCGCGCGGGAAATCGTTCCGGGCGGACCGTCTTGCGCGGCGTTTCGGGCCCGATCCGAATGATTCTTGATTATACCGGCCCGCTCCTCGGCGCCCAAACGCAGGTGGACGCTCGTTCGACCCGCACGGTAAAATGCACGACCGCGCGCCCGTAGCTCAGTTGGATAGAGTGTTGGTTTCCGAAGCCAAAGGTCACAGGTTCGACTCCTGTCGGGCGCGCCATCGCTTCCCACCGATCCCGGTACACAAGTGTGTCGCCTGACGCGGCGGCGATGACGGGCTTGCGGCAGGCCGAAGCGGCGGCGATAGTGGCGGCGGGCGCCTAACTCCTTGCGGGCGGCTGCCACTTCGGCGCGACGAACTCCGGTGCGCGCAGCACGCGGAGCATCCGCACCGCCGTCTCGATGCCCCGGTAGTAGCGCGGCACACGAAACGTTTCCGCGAAGCCCAGCGTCTGGTACATCGCGTAAGCCCCGCCATTGTCGGCGCGAAGCTCGACGTGGATCGATGCCATCCCGGCGATCGCCGCCGAGTCGACGAGCCAGCTCACCATCCGTCGCGCGATGCCGTGGCGCCGGTATGTCGGGCGCACGGCGAGCAGCACGAGATGGGAGCGCTCGCTGCCGAAGCTCATGATGGCGAAGCCGACGATCCGCGTGTCGTCGCGCGTCACGAGCACCACGGCTTCGGGGTCGCGGATCAGCTGGGCTACGCGCGGCGTCCGGTAGGTCCAGCCGAGTCCGGCTTCGATCAGGTCGCGCGACATCAGCGCGAGCGTCTGCGCGTCGGCCGCGCAGGCGAATCCGAGCTCGATCTGACGCTGGTCCATGCGGCGGATTGTGCCATCGCACGCCCGTATCGCGGTAATCGCGTGCCGCAGGGAACGGTTGCGATGCGGACGGCGAGCGGCCAGAATCCACCGCAGAAGGAAGCGGCCCGACCTTCAACCCAGTCCCGCGGAGGCGGTCATGACCGACGGCGATGGCAGCCACGACAAGCGCGTGCGGCACTTCCGGCAGATCCTCCTGTGGCCATTGCAGCTGATGCCTATCCGGGAAGGAAGCCAGATCCAGCGCCATTGGGAAGTGCTCGAGCAGGCCGGTGCCGACCATCCGTGGCATGAGGTGGCGGACGAATTCACCGGCGATCACGCGAAGTTCCAGACGCGCCACTACAACGAGTTCGTCACCTTCCTGCCCTACGTCCAGCGTTTTCTCTACGGCGAAGCGCGCTCGCGGCGAAAGGACGCCCGAGGCGAGGCCGCGGCCGCTTCGCCGATGCGCGTCTTCCGCCGCGACGACATCGCCGCGGTCCGCCTGGTCTCGCGACCTGGCGACGCGCCCCTCGTGCTTTCGATCGCGCATATCGACCTGTATTTTTTCTACGATATCGACGTCGTTCTGCTGAACGTCGAGGCTCACGCGGACGATCTTGCGCTCTACCAGGCCGAGGACACGCTCTACCGCTTCGGCCGCGCCTATCCGGCCGGCTGGGACGAGCGCGGCCAGGGCCTCCACTGCATGCATCGCACCGAGTGGCTCGGCCACGACGGCGCCGTGCTTGCGGCCTCGGACGCCGAGCAGCGCGAGAAATTCCTCGCGTTCGTCTGCCGGCACCGCGCGCCGTGCATCAGTGCGCACTGGGCGTTCCTGCTGCAGCCGCTGGTGCTCGACCATTCGGAGGAGAAGGGGCCGATCCGCTACCGGCAGATCGAGTACTACCGGATGCCGGTGATGGGCTATCTCGCGCTCGACAACCCGCGGGCGCTGACGCGGGCCGATTTCATCCGTCTCGGGCTCGTTACCGCGGCCGGCGGCGACGACGCGCTGCCCTATTCCGATCGCCATGTCGCGGGCTTCGAGGAGCGCTACTGCTTCGACCGCTTCTGGAGCGATGGCCTCGAAGCCTTGAGCACCCGCTACATGTGCTGCGGGCATGCGCTCGTCGTCGTCGGCGATGCGCATTCCGCGTTTTTCATCGACAAGGAAACGGGCGTGCTGGCACAGTTCCGCCATCAGCACTTCCTGCTTTTCCTCATTCCGCACTTCCAGAAGGCCGCGCTCCTGATGTTCGCCTCGCGCCTCGTCAATGCGCTGATGGCGCTCGAGGTCGGCGAGCCCGAATCGGTGAAACGATTCAAGCGGGCGATCCGTCAGAACTTCGAAATCTTCCTGCGCTTCACCCACCGCTACTGGTTCCACGAGGTTGCCGACCAGGCGCAGGCCAAGGCGCTCTATCACCTGGTGGCGGGCCACCTCGGGCTCGATCCGCTGTACGCGGAGGTGAAGGAGCGCATGTACGACATGAACGAATACCTGGACAGCGACAGTCTTCGCCGCCAGGCGAATACCGTGGTCCGGCTGACGGTCGTGACCACGTTCGGAATGATCGGCACGATCACCACCGGCTACTTCGGCATGAACATGCTTGCCGCCGACCTTCTCGGCACGGGGGACTACGCGCTCGCCTACAAGGCGCTCTTCTTCGCGACGATCCTGGCGGCGACGATCCTGCTGCTGGTCTTCACGATCGCGCGGTCCAAGCGGCTGTCCGATTTCCTGGACGTGCTGTCCGACGATCGGCTCCCCGTCAAAGCGAAGCTCGTGGCGTTCTGGCGGGTGTGGGTGAGCGAGAAGAGACCCTCGGAACGGACATAAACGGGCGCCCCCTGACGGACGGAGGGGCGATTTCGGGACGTGGCAAATCGCCGCACGCGGCAAAGCGGGCGATCGCGCCCTCGTTGACCTTCCGCAAAGCGTCCCCGTGGAGCACGCCGCACAATGATGCGAGCGGATCGGCTCCCGCGCCGGACGTCCCCGACGTTCCTGGGAGGCTGCCGCCGATCCTTGCCTCGACGGAGTCGTTGCCATGAAGAACATCGTCATTCTGGGCGCCGGGACGGGCGGCGTGCTCACGGCCAATCTGCTTTCCCACCGGCTCGACCTCAACGAGTGGACGATCACGGTGATTGATCGCGAGAAGCTGCACGTCTATCAGCCGGGACTCCTTTTCCTTCCGTTCGGGATGTACGGCTACCAGTCGCAGGACGACGTCGTGCGGCCGATCGCGGCGCCCCTGCCGGGAAACGTCGACTTCGTTCGCGCCGACATCCGGTTGATCGATCACGCGAAGAGGGAAGTCAACACCGACATCGGCGTGTATCCGTACGACTTCCTGGTCTCGGCGCTCGGTTGCCACGCCGCACCGGAGGAAGTCGAAGGCATGGCGGAGCAGATGGGGAACGGCGTGCACACGTTCTACACGCTCGATGGCGCGTTGGCGATGCAAGAGCCGCTCGCCGAAATGACCGAAGGCAGGCTTGTGATCGACATCGCCGAGATGCCGATCAAGTGCCCGGTTGCGCCGCTCGAATTTGCGTTTCTCGCCGACTATCACTTCCGGCAGAAGGGCGTGCGCGACCGCATCGAGATCTCGCTCGTTACGCCGTACACCGGCGCGTTCACCAAGCCCAACGCGAACCGCATCCTGTCGAAAGTCGCCCTGGAGAAGGGGATCAAGGTCGTACCGAACTTCGCCATCGCGGCGGTGGACGGCGCGAAGAAGCTGATCCGCACGTTCGACGGCCGCGTCGTCGACTACGATCTGCTGTGCGCGATTCCGCCCAACCTCGGGCCGGCGGTCATCGACGATTCCGGGCTGGGCGACGGCGCGGGCTATGCGATCACCGATCCCCGGACGCTCAGGAGCCGCAAGGCCGAGCGAATCTATCTGCTGGGCGACAACACCAACGTCGCCACGTCGAAAGCCGGCTCGGTCGCCCACTTCGAGGCTGAAACGGTGGTCGAGAATCTGCTGCGCGAGATCGAGGACAAGCCGCCGCTGCACACGTTCGACGGTCACGCGAACTGCTTCGTCGAGACCGGCTACCACAAGGCGATGCTGCTCGACTTCAACTACGACATCGAGCCGCTCGAAGGCTCGTTCCCGCTTCCGTACGCCGGCCCGTTCTCGCTGCTCGAGGAAAGCTACCTGAACCACATGGGCAAGCTCGCGTTCAAGTGGGTGTACTGGAACATGCTGCTGCCCGGACATCTGCCGAACGTGCCGCTCCTGCCTGCGCACATGAGCTTCATGGGCAAGGACCTGAACTCGGCGCCGCAGATCCGTGTCGCACGCGCGATGCAGGTCAAGGACGTGATGACCAGGGACGTCGTCACCGTCCGGCAGGGCACGTCGCTCCCCGCCGCCGCGGAGCTGATCGTCGCGAAGAAGGTGAGCGGCGTTCCCGTCGTCGACGCCGACGAGCGACTGGTCGGCATCCTGACCGAGGCCGATTTCCTGTCGGCGATGAATCTGGACAGCGGCGTCGTGGCGAACGCGCTGGAAACGATCGTGCGCAAGCGCCGCGCGCGCAAAGGGATGGGGACGATCGTCGATGACATCATGACCCGCTCGCCGATCACGATCCGCGCCAACGATACGCTGGAGGCAGCCGTCGGACGAATGGACAAGAACAAGGTCAAGCGGCTGGTGGTGACCGGGGAAGACCGCCGCGTTCACGGGATCGTGTCGCGGGCCGATCTCGTCAAGATATTTGCGATGAAATGACGTCCGGTGAGCAGGTTGCGTCGCTTTGGGTAGAATCGTCGTCCGGTTTTCGCGGAGCCCCGATCATGCAAACGCCGATTCCTGATTTCACCGTCGCCGAAACCGGCATCGTCGAAGAATTGCTTGTGCATCGCTACGGCAAGCGGATGCAGGTGGAGGCCGCCGAAAGCGAACTGCGGCTCGATCCCGGCACCGACGCGTTGACGGTCTGTCCCACGCTCTACTTTTCCGAGCGGGGCGCGAATTTCGTCATCTGCAAGCTGGGCGACGCCCGCTATCGCTGCCAGTTTTTCTATACCGATGCCGATCACTACGGTACCGGGCGTGACGAATACGACGATCTGCGCACCTGCGTGCTGACGCTGCTGCGCGTCCAGGCCGACCACGAGAAGCTTTCGGCGGGAGTGTCGTCGGGCGCGACCGGCATCGATCTTCCCGACGATGACTACATGGGTCCGGCGATCCTGTGACGATCGACAAGGCACGGCAGCTGCTCGAGACGCAGGCGGGCTTCGGCGGCGGCTACAACCGCAATGCCGCGCGCCTGATCCTGGCCGAGGTCGCCCGCGAGCACGGCCCGCACGCCGCCGACCAGCTGATCCGCGATTTGGCGCTCGACCGGGTGTTCGGCATCGCGCCCGGAACATTCGCGGCGCCGCCGTCGTCGTCCTGATACCGCGGACGCAAATGAGAATCTGCATCGTCTCGGACAGCCACGATCGCGCGCCGATGCTCGCGGCGGCGGTTCGGGAGGCGAAGGAGGCGGGTGCGCTCGCCGTCATTCATTGCGGCGACGTGATCGGCGCCAACACGCTGCGCCCGCTGCGCGAGCTCGGGATTCCCGTGCATGTCGTGCACGGGAACAACCTCGGAGACCCGCCTGCCTTGTGCAAGCTCGCCGCCGAGTCCGGGGGGCTCGTCACCTACCACGGCCAGGATGCGGAGCTGACCCTTGGCGGACGGCGTCTCGCCGTGACGCACTACCCGCATTACGGGCACGGACTTGCCTGCACGGGCAACTACGACGTCGTCTGCTGCGGGCATTCGCACGAGGCGAAGATCGGCATGCAGGCCAACGTGAAGGGTGGGCGGACCTGGCTCGTCAATCCGGGAACCGTCGCCGGACTCGGCGCGCCGGCGACATGGCTCTTCGCTGATCTTGCGGCGCTGAACTTCGAAATCCGGCGTCTCCAATGGGCTACGCCATCCGGGGAATAGTCGATGCCGCCCCTTTCGTGTCTGATTAGCATCGGGGACTTGTCCGGTTCGACGACCGCGCCGGTTTGCGCGTCCACTAGTCCAAGGTTCCACCCGGAGATCGAATGACTGCACCTATCGCAACCAGCCAGACGATCCTCGTCGTCGGCGGCGGCATCAGCGGCATGACCGCTGCGCTCGAAGCCGCCGAGTGCGGCAAGCAGGTGGTCCTGGTGGAGCGAGGACCCTCGCTCGGCGGCCGCACCGCGCAGCTGTACCGCTACTTTCCGAAGCTGTGCCATCCGACCTGCGGGCTGGAGATCAACCTGCGGCGCCTCAAGGGCAACCGCAACGTGCGGGTGCTGACGATGGCCGAGGTCATCGGCGGTGACGCGGCCGGCGCGGCGACTACACGGTCGACGGTCAAGCTCCGTCCGCGCTACGTCAACGAGAACTGCACCGCCTGCGGCGACTGCGCGAGGCGGTCACGGCCGAAATCCCCGATCCGTACAACTACGGCCTTGGCCGCATCAAGGCCGCCTACCTGCCGCATGCGATGGCGTATCCGCAGCGCTACGTGCTCGATCCCTCGATCATCGGCACGGCCGAAGGCGACAAGGCCAAGGCGGCCTGCAAGTACGGCGCGATCGATCTCGACATGGGCGAGGAGACGGTCGAGCTCAAGGTCGGCGCCGTCGTCTGGGCGACCGGCTGGAAGCCGTACGACGCGGCGAAGATCCAGCCCTACGGCTACGACCGCTTCGCCAACGTCGATCACCAGCGTCGAGTTCGAGCGCCTGGCCGATCCGGCGGGGCCCGACCGGCGGCAAGCTGCTGCGGCCGTCCGACGGCAAGGAGGCGAAGAACGTCGCCTTCATCCAGTGCGCCGGCTCGCGCGACGAGAACCATCTGCGCCACTGCTCGCGCATCTGCTGCATGGCGTCGCTGAAGCAGACGCAGTACGTGCGCGAAGCGTACGGCGAGGACGGCAAGTCGACCGTCTATTACATCGACATCCGCGCCATCGACCGCTTCGAGGATTTCTACCGCAAGGTGCAGGAACGACCCGACGGTCACGTTCATCAAGTCCAAGGTGGCGCGCATCGCCGAGGACCAGGAGACCGGCAACCCGGTGCTGCACGGCGTCGACACCGAGGGCTACCACCGCTACGCCAACGAGCACGATCTCGTCGTGCTGGCGATCGGCATGGAGCCCGAGAGCAACGGCATCGCGCTGCCGGACGACGTATCCGTGGATTCGTCGGGCTTCATCGAGGGCTCCAGGCGACGGCGGCATGTTCGGCGCCGGCGCGCGCCAGTCCCGCTCGACGTCAACCGCGCGGTGCAGAGCGCGCACGGCCGCCGCGCTGCGCGCGATCAAGGTGATTCACAAGAACGGCTTCAACGGAGGCCGCGTAACCATGGCCGACAACAAATACGCCGCATATATCTGCACCGGGTGCGGCCTCGGCGACGCCTCGACATCGCGCAAACTCGAGAAGATCGCGCAGAAGGAAGGCAAGATGCACGTCGTCGGGGCCACGACTTCCTGTGCTCGCGCCGCAGGCGTGCAGACGATCCGCGACGACATCGACAACGACGGCGTCACCCACGTGATGATCGCCGCCTGCTCGCGGCGCGCCAAGACCGAGGCCTTCCACTTCCCGGCCGTCGCCATGTCGCGCGCCAACCTGCGCGAAGGCGTGATCTGGGTCGTCGCCGAAGGGAGCGAGCACGACGAGGTGCGCCAGGAGATGGCCGACGACTACGTGCGCATGGGCTGCGCCGAAGTCAAGAAGATGAAAGTGCCCGGCGGGCAACCCCGACGCGGCGACGAACAGACGCGCATCCTGGTCGTCGGCGGCGGCATGTCCGGCATGACCGCGGCGCTCGAAGCGGCCGAGGCCGGCTACGAAGTCGTCTCGTCGAGAAGACCGGAGCGCTCGGCGGCTTTGCGGCCAAGCTCTGCGAAGCGCGTGCCGTTCCGCGCGCCGCTATGCCGAGCCGCAGGACACGGGGTCGCCGAGCTGGTCGCGAAGGTGATCGGCGCATCCGCGGCATCACGCGTGCATCTCGAATTCGACCATCGCCGAAACCGCCGGCGCGCCGGGCCGCTTCACCGTCAAGGTCGCTCAGGAATCGGGAGCATCGTCGACGAAGACCGTCGGCGCCATCGTCCAGGCCACCGGCTTCACGCCCTACGACATGGCCAAGCTGCCCGAGCTCGGCGGCGGCCAGGCCGAACGTGGTCGACCAGGCGGGCCTCGAAGCGCTTGCGCGAAGGCCGCGAACGGCGGCGCCGATCAAGCGCGCCGACGGCAGGGAAGTCAAAGCGTGGTGTTCGTCCAGTGCGCCGGCCAGCGCGACGACACCGGAACGCACCTGCCGTACTGCTCCGGCCACTGCTGCGCACACCAGCATCAAGCAGGCGATGTACTTCAAGGACGCCAATCCCGACGTCGATACCGTCGTCATGTACACCGACCTGCGCGTGCCCGGGCATGGGCGAGGACTTCTACCGCAGCGCGCAGGCGAAGGGCGTGATCTTCACCAAGGGCAAGGTCGACGAAGGTCGTGCCGGCGGCGATGTCTGCAAGGTCAAATTCCGCGACCTGATCCTCGACGAGGACGCGGCGATCGATGCCGATCTGGTGGTGCTGGCGACCGGCCAGGTGCCGAACTCCGGCGTCAACATCGACTCTGCCCGACGACGACCGCTGCCGAAGGCAGGCGAAGCAGGTGTCGATCCTGCAACCTCGACCTACCGCCAGGGCCCGGACCTGCCGCAGCTCAAGCACGGCTTCGCCGACTCGCACTTCATCTGCTTCCCCTACGAGACGCGCCGCACCGGCATCTACGCCGCCGGCCCGGTGCGCCGGCCGATGGACATGCGCAGGCCACGGAAGACGCCACGGGCGCCGCGCTGAAGGCGATCCAGGCGGTCGAGAACGCCGAGCCGGGCCGCGCCGCGCATCCGCGCGTCGGGCGACCTGTCGTTCCCGATCGTCCGGCTCGAGGGCTGCACCCAGTGCAAGCGCTGCACCGTGGAGTGCCCGTTCGGCGCCATCGACGAGGACGAGAAGCGCTTCCCGGTGTTCAACGAGTCGCGCTGCCGCCGCTGCGGCACCTGCATGGGCGCCTGCCCGGTGCGCGTGATCTCGTTCGAGAACTACTCGGTGCGACACGGTCGGCAGCCAGATCAAGGCGGTCGACATGCCCGACGAGTTCTCGGAAAAGCCGCGCATCCTGGTGCTCGCCTGCGAGAACGACGCCTATCCGGCGCTCGACATGGCGGGCATGCAGCGCGCTGAGCTACTCGGCCTTCGTCCGCGTCGATCCCGGTGCGCTGCCTGGGCTCGGTCAACACCATCTGGATCACCGACGCGCTCAACTCCGGCTACGACGGCGTGATGATGATGGGCTGCAAGAAGGGCGACGACTACCAGTGCCACTTCGTCAAGGGCTCGGAGCTCGCCAACTACCGCATGAGCAAGATCGACGACACGCTGAAGCAGCTGGGCCTCGAGACCGAGCGCGTGGTGACCTACGAGGTCGCGATCACCGACAGGCGCGCGCGTCGCGAAGCTGATCAACGACTACGCCGCGCAGATCGACGAAATCGGCATGTCGCCGATGAAAGGCTTCGGCTGATGACTGCGCAGCCGTGGAGTCGGACGACGATGAGCGATCCGCAACATGGCCGCGTCGCGCGCTACCGCAACAACTTCCTCGAAGGAAGTCGAGGAACGTCGAGGAGGGCGACTGGGTCAAGATGTGCATGCAGTGCGGCGTCTGCGCCGGCTCCTGCCCGTTCGGCCCGCACTGGGAGCATTCGCCGCAGAAGATCTTCATGATGATCCGCGCCGGCAAGCGCGAGGAGGTGCTGACGTCCGACTCGATGTGGATGTGCACCTCCTGCTACAACTGCATCGTGCGCTGCCCGCGCAAGCTGCCGATCACCCACATCATGCACGGCCTGGCGAACTACGCCCACCGCCTGGGCCTGGCGCCGAAGAGCCAGCCCACGCGCGAGTTCGCGCTGCATGTTCTGGGACAACTGCACGAAGACCGGCCGCGTCAACGAGCTGAAGCTCACGCTCGGCCTCTACTTCAAGGACGGCTTCGTCGCCGGCATCAAGAACGCGCTGGAGCATGCGCAGCGTCGGCCTCGGGCCTGCTCAAGGCGAAGCGCCTGAACCCGTTCGAGCTCTTCGGCGGCCACAAGTGCAAGGATCAGAAGGGCATCGCAGGCGATGCTCGCGAAGGCGCGCGAAATCGAAGACCGCAGCGCAGGAGCTGGCGGCACAGCCGAGGATAACGATCATGGCCAAGAAGGAATACGCGTTCTACCCCGGCTGCTCGTCGCAGCCAAGGCCTCGGCGTCGAACTACCTGACGTCGGTCGAACGCGATGTGCGAGAAGCTCGACATCAAGCTCAACGAGATCCCCGACTGGAACTGCTGCGGCGCCTCGATCGGCTACGCCGGCGGCGGCGAGCTGCCGCGCCACGTGATGAACGCGCGCAACTTCGCGCTCGTCGGAGAAGCATCTGCCGGGCCAGGACATCGTCGCCACCTGCGCCGCCTGCTGGCTGGGCGCGCGCGAGACCAAGGAGAGGCTCGACGCGAGCGCGCAGCTGCTGGCCGACACCAACGAGGCGCTGAAGGAAGCCGGCCTCGACTACAAGGGCGAAGTCCGAAGTCCGCCACATGGTCGAGGTGCTGATCGAGGACTTCGGCTACGAGGAGCTCAAGAAGCCGTGGTGAAGCCGCTCGAGGGCATCAAGTTCGCGGGCTACGTCGGCTGCCAGACCAACCGCCCGTTCGGCATCGCCGGCGAGTCGTTCGAGAACCCGCAGTACCTCGACAAGATGGTCGAGACGGTCGGCGGCGAAGCGCTCACCAAATACGACCAGAAGGTCACCTGCTGCGGCGGCGCGCTCGCGTTCTCCGAGCCCGAGAAAAGCCAGAAGCAGATCAAGGACATCGTCGAAGTCGGCCTACGACGACGGCGCCGACATGATCGTCACGCCGTGCCCGCTGTGCCAGGCGAACGTCGAGGTCTACCAGTCCGAAATCAACAAGCGCCACGGCACCAAGCTCGAAATGCCGGTGATCGTACTACAGCCAGCTGATGACGGTCGCGTACGGCGGCACGGCGAAGGAGGCCGGCCTCGACGGCCACCTGATCGAGCCCACCAGGCTGCGAGAGATTGCAGCGAAGAAATAGCCTCGCCCTATCCTGTCGGATCCCGCCGGCGCGCGGGGTGCACCGCCGGTGGAACAACCCGCGCCGGGAGTTGTCACAGGTG
The DNA here is from genome assembly GCA_963733985.1 of uncultured beta proteobacterium. Taxonomy (GTDB): domain Bacteria; phylum Pseudomonadota; class Gammaproteobacteria; order Burkholderiales; family Casimicrobiaceae; genus CAIWHR01. The sequence continues at coordinate 54,020 of CAVTFF010000003.1, forward strand.
CTCGCCACCCCAGCGAACGGAGGCGTGCATGAAAAACCGCATTGCAGCGCTCATGGTCGCCCTCGCGGCACTGATCGCGACCGGAGCATCGGTGGCAGCGGGCTACCCCTGGAGGAACCACGCTCCGCCCTTCGACTTCGTCTTCGGCAACGAGATCGACACGCATCAACAGACGCGCACCGCTGCCGACGGTGCCCTCGCCGGCTTCCTCTACGTTCATTACACGGGCGAGAGCACGGCCGACGGCTTCCCGGTCGCCGTCCACGATGACTGCTCCAGCACGACCTGCGACGTCGGCTGGGCGATCGACGGCGCGCCGGCGCCCGGCGTATTCCTCTATCAGGTTCCCGACGATCATCCGGTGTGGCTCGTCGATCGCGCCGACATTCCACAGCCGGGCGCGTACGCCCACTTTCACTGGCTGGGCCCCGGGCCTGCCGACGGCCCCGGCTACCTGCTGCAGCTGCGCGCGGTCGGCCGCTTCTGCTTCCTCCATCATGCGATGGGTGCGGGGGGCACGTGTCGTGATCGCGGCGGCGTCGCCGTCGTGCCAGGGATCGACATCGCGACGCACGTGAACATCGTCGCGAGCTTCCCGGCGCCGTGAGGGGGGTGACCCGAAGGTCGTGCCGCCGTGTCCAAAGGGCGCTACGATAGCAACCTGGACTGTCAAGGCTGACACGCGTGGAACGAGTGATCTACCAGCCGCTGCGAATGACGCGGATGCGCGTCGGGGTCGTCGTGCAGCCGCCCGTCGCCGGGCCCAAGCCGGTCAAGCTCGATTCGCCGGCGATCGAAGCGATGACCGACTTGCGGCAGGTTGCCGCCGCGACGATTCGTGCGGATGCCACCATTCCGCAGGCCAATCGGACGATGATCGCGCGCGGCGTGCGTCTATTGCTCGTCGTCGGCGTTACCGGCGCCGTCGAGGGGCTGATCACGGCCCGGGACATCGTCGGCGAAAAGCCGGTCAATCTGCTGCACGAGCTTGGCGGCAGGCATACCGAGCTGACGGTCGCCAACCTGATGGTGCCGCGGAGCGCCATCGACGTTCTCGACATCGACGAGGTGCTGCGCGCCGAGGTCGGCCACATCATCGCGACGTTGAAGGACAAGGGACGCCAGCACGCGCTCGTCGTCGATCGCGACCGGTTGACCCGGGAGGAATTCGTGCGCGGCATCTTTTCGGCGACGCAGATCGGGCGTCAGCTGGGGATGCCGATCAGCACGTTCGAGGTCGCCCACACGTTCGCCGAAATCGAGGCCGAGCTTGGCAAATGAAACGGCTGCGGCGGTGACAGGCGCGGATGCCGCCCGCTTCGACCGTGCGATCGCGCGCTTCGACGCGGCGAACGCCGAGGATCCCAACCAGGAAGTCGTCGGCGGGCGGGAACGCCCGAAGGAACTCGTCTATGCGGAACGCCTGACCGCGATGCTGGCGCGGTTCGCGCCCAACGCATCGGAGATCGTGCGCCTGGCGGCCCGCAGCCAGCACATCCAGCGCTGGAAAGTCGCGCGCACCGAGTATCCGATGGACCGGATCGGCTACCTGCAGTGGCGCAAGCGTCTCAACAAGTTCCATGCGGAGCTCGCCGGCGAGATCCTGCGCGACGTCGGCTACGACGAGGCGACGGTCGGCCGCGTGGGCACGCTGCTCAAGAAGGAGGCGCTCAAGTCCGACCTCGAGGTACAGACGCTGGAAGACGTGGTCGACCTCGTGTTCCTCGAAAGCTACCTCGCCGACTTCGTCGCCAAGCACGGTCAGTACGACCTGGCCAAATTTACGGACATCCTCGCGAAGACCGCGAAGAAGATGTCGCCGGGCGGTCGCGAGGCCGCGGTCTCGCTGATTCAGGCCCCGCCGGAGCTCGCCCCATTGATCCGCAGCGTTATGAGCGCTGCGACGTAGCGAAAAGCGCGACGCCCGCAATATCCTCCCGAACGGTGGGCCGAGGTCGCTGCGGCTGCGCTGCCATTACCGTCCCGGCCGAGACGGGTCAGCCGGCACCGAGGACGGCCAAGTCGACGCACGGCCACCGAGACTGCGGCCCCACTCGAGGATCGGCCGTTCGAACGCATGCCACGACAGCATCGCGAGCAAGAGCGTTAACCCAAGGGCCACCGCCAGCGCCTGCGCCGGCGTCATCTCGGGGACCGACTGGATGTACCGAATGGCAAAGAGGTGCCAGAGGTAGATGCCGTAGCTCACGACGCCCAGGTAGCGGATCGGCTGGAGCGGCCACGATTCTGCGAACGACGGCAGCCGCACGGCGGCAGCCACGACGCACAGAAAGAACGCGCCAGCGAGCGTGCGCCAGAAGATCACCATCGCCGGCAGGTCCCAATAGCTGGAGTGCGACCAGTAGAGGCTCATGCACAGGGTTCCGGAGACGATCGCGGCGGCCGTCCAGATCGCGCCGGCAATCGGCCTCGGGCCCCCGCTGCGATCGAGGATGCGGGCGAGGAAGATCCCGGCGCCGAACTCGTCAAGCACGCCGGGAAGCTGCATCACGCCGAAGAACAGGCGCGACTGGACGGCAGGGCCGAGGATGAAGTACATCGCCGCTCGCCATGCCCACGCGATCGCAATGCATCCGAGCCAGATGCGCCAGCCGGGCGTGCGCGCAAGCCACGGGACCAGCAGCGCAACCGCGAAGTAGAACTGCATCTCGATCGCAAGCGTCCAATTGACGCCGTCGATCGAGCCAAAGGTTCGGCCGGAGAACGTGTGCGTGAACGTCAGGTGCGAGACGATTTGCCAGAGCCACCCCCGCACGGACTGATCGAAGAAGTCGGGCTTGAACAACGCGACCCACAGCACGCACGTCAGCAGGTAGAGCGGAACGATCCGCGCGAGCCGGCGCGCCCAGTACCGCCTGGCGAACCGCGCGGGGTCCTGCCGCCACAGCGCGAGCGCGCTCCACGTGATCACGAAACCGCTGATGACGTAGAAGAGATCGACGCCGATCCAGCCGATCCGGTAGATGACGAGGGGACCGTCGACCGGAAAGCTCTGCAGCTGCCGGTACTCGATCACGTGATAGACGACGACCGCCGTCGCCGCGAACGCGCGGAGCAGGTTGACGTTTTCGAAGCGCTCGCTCACGAGTCCGGGGGCGGCCCTCGTTGACGCCGGACCGCCGGAATCGGCGAGTCTACACGGCCGCGTGCTCGCCGTGGGCAGGCGGGACTCGTGGGGGCGGAAAGGCTCTCTGGCCGGCGCTGCCGTCCTGCAACGCTAAAGCCCCGGCTCCGCGCTGGGTAGCTCCCGCGCGCGCGTGGCGCCACGGTGGCGGCCTCGCGTCGCCGCTTGAGATAACCGAAGAGCGTGACGCCGCAGAAGATTCCGGCGAGCGTGAAAAGCGCGGCGAGTTGCCCGCGAGGATGCCTCCTTGTCGACCGTAAGGCCAATACCGACCGGCTTGCGTTTTTTCTTTGTCCTGCTGTTGTCTCGCCGACGAAAAGCGCTAAGCGGGGTTCAACCGCGGATGCGTCTCCTCGCCGATCCACCAGACGACGAATCCCGACATCAGCATCGCCAGCGCGACGAACCAGAACCCCGACGCGATGTTGCCGACGAGATTCGCGACGAAGCCCGAGTCCCAGCCCGCCGATGCCGTAGCCCACGTCGCGCCAGAAGCGATAGATGCCGATGGCCGAACCGCGCCAGTTGGGGTGGGCGATGTCGGCGACCGCTGCACTCAGGTTCGGATACAGCAGCGCCATGCCGAAGCCCGTCAACGCGGCGGAGAACGACCACCACGCCACGCCTTCGCCCAGCAGCATCAGGCCCACCCCGGCGCCGCACAGCCACATGCCCCAGACGATCGGTTGCTGGCGCCCGACGTGATCGGAGAGCTGGCCGGTGAAGAGCTGGGAGCCGCCCCAGACGAAGCCGTAGACGCCGACGACCCAGCCGATGTCGTGCGAGGCTCAAGCCGTGCTGATAGAGATAGACGGGATAGAACACCCAGATCAGCGCATCGACGAACTTCTCCACCAGTCCCGCCTGGCTGATGGCGGCCAGACGCCGGTCGCGCCACGACACCAGCGTGAAGACTTCCCAGGTCGTCGGGTGGTCCGGGATGTTACGAGGGAACCGCGGCCGTGGTTCGTTCGACATGACCCGCAGCGTGTCGCGCGCTTTCGGCCCTCGCCCAAGGCAGCGTGTCCCTGACCCAAAGCAGCGTTAGACCGAGAGCCGGCACGATGACGGCAAGTCCGAACGCCAGCAGACCCAGGCGGGCGCCGAATGCCGTGGCCAAATACCCCGTGACGACACCGGCGACCGCCACGCCGAAATAGCCGGAAAACTCGTTCAGGCCGATCGTGAGACCGCGCTGGTCCATCCGTGTGATATCGAGCTTTGCGGTTTGCGTCATCGACCACGTCAGCCCCTGGTTGATGCCGAGCAGCACGGTGGCGCCGACAATCCAGCTCCAGCTCGGTCCGAAGCCGATCATGAACGGAATCGGCAGCGCGGCGAGCCAGCCCAATACGAGCACGCGCTTGCGCCCGATCCGCTCCGAGAGGCGGCCGGCCGCGAAATTAAGGACACCCTTGACGAATCCGAAGGCGACGACGAACGCCACCAGCAGCAGGAACGATCCCTTGGGCACGTTGAATTCGGATTCTGCGAGCGCCGGGACCACCGTGCGCATCATCCCCAGCGTGAGCCCCACGAACAGCACCTGCAGCAACTGGTGCAGAAACTGCGCGAGATTCGCCCGAATGCCGTGGTCGATTTTCACGTTGACACTCCCGCGACGTGCTTCGCCGCCGCACGGAGTCGCTCAGGCCGCGGTGTTTGCGGCGACGATCCGGTCCATCTCCGCGGGACGCGGAGGAATCTCGGCGATGAGCTTGCGCACGAATTCGTCTTTCGCGCCGATTTTGAGGCCGGGATTGAAGCGTCTTTCAAAACCGATGGTGGACGAGGGCTTGCCGGAGAGGCCGGCACCGCACACGCTGCCGGCCTGATGGCCGGGGAAGATTTCGACCTCGTCGGCGAGCGTCAACAGCTTCTCCTTCAGCGTTTCGTAGAGCTGTGCCGCCATCTCGCGTTCGCGTCCCGCCAGGTCCGGACGCCCCACGCTCCCGACGAACAGCGTGTCGCCGGTGACGACGAACCAGGGTGCCTCGCCGCGGCGCTTGTCGGTGACGACGAGGCAGATGCTGTCCTGCGTATGGCCGGGCGTGTGCAGCACGCGGACGATCACGTTGCCAAGATCGAGCCGGTTGCCGTCGGCGAGCGCGTGAAACGGGAACTGCGCCGCTGCACTCTCGTGCAGGCAGTAGAGGGCGCCGGTCATCCCGGCCAGCCTGCGACCGCCCGAAATATGGTCGGCGTGGACGTGCGTGTCGATGACGTGCGTGATCCGGGACTTGTTCTTCGCCGCTTCATCGACGAACCATTGCTCGTCACCCGCAACGACATCGACGGCGACGGCTTTGCCGGCCGTGGCGCAGCCAAAGAAATACGACAGGCTCGAATCCGTCGTGGGAAGTTGTCGAAAGAACATGGTCCGCCCCTTCAGAAGACGATGACCTTTTCCGCCCACTGGGTCCACGAGGTAAGCTCGGCCAGCGTGCTTCGTTGCACGCCCTCGGCGAGATCGGTTGCGCCGATGCCGCGGGCGTCGAGGCACGTTCCGCACGCGCCGATGGCGCCCTTCGTCCGCGCGACCTTGGAGAGCATCGACTGGACGTTGTAGTAGCCGTCGGGAACCTTCTGGCCTGCCTTGCCGCATGCCGCGGCATCGCCCATCAGGAACACGCGCACTTCTTCGCCTTCGCGGGCGGAAAGGGAATTGGCGACACGCAGCGCGTTGTAGCTGCGCTCGGTGCCATAGGGTCCGTCGTTCAGGATGAAAAGCGTCTTGGTCATGATTCGTTCCGCGATGTCGAATTGGTGGTCGGTGGAAGGGTCGCGAGCTCGGACGCCGGTCACGCCGCCGCGAGACCGGATTCGACCGCGAGTCCCGCCGCGCGCCATTCGGCCACGCCGTCCTCGAGCCGGCCCGCGCGGAAGCCTTGTTGGCGCAACAGCGCGACCGCATCCCGCGCCATCAGGCAGAACGGGCCGCGACAGTAAGCGACGATTTCCTTGTTCCGCGGGAGCTCGTGCAGTCGCCTCTTTAGCTCGGCCACCGGAATCGATCGGGCGAACGGCAGGTGGCCGGCCGCGAACTCGTCCACGGGGCGCACATCGATCACGACGATCTCGCCCTGCCGCGCCCGGCCGATGAAAGCGCGGCGATCGACGGGAGCGAGTTGTTTCGGGTCGGCGAGGAACTCGGTGACGACCTCCTGCAGCTCGAGCAGCCGTCCCTCGGCCAGCGACCGCAGCGCGACCCAGAACCGCGCCACGGCGGGGTCCGCCAGCGCATAGCGGACGTACTTGCCCTCCTTGCGCGCTTGCACGAGGCGCGCGGCCTTCAGTTCCTTGAGATGTGCGCTCACGCTCTTCACGTCGAGCTCGGCCTGCTGCGACAGGCTCTCGACGGTTTTGTCGCCCTGGCAAAGGAGCTCTATCAGCTCGAGCCGCTTCGGGCTCGCTACGGCCTTGCCGAGCCGGGCTACTTGCTCGTAGAGAAGATTCTTGATTTCACGGGACGACGTCATAACCTAACATTCCGACGATCTTTGGAATATTAGGCTATATCCTTGATCGCTTGTCAAGCTCGGCCGCTAGCGGCGCCGGGCGGGCACACGCAGTGCGAGGGAAGGCGGACGCGCGAAGGCATGGGGCGTAGGCGAAACCCCTAAGGGGAAACCCTGATTGTGCAGAACGGTTCGTGCTGTACAGAATCATGCACGGTGCCCGCCTGCCTCTGTGAGAGCGGGGCGCCGCGAGCCGGACGACCCATTTGGAGGAATAGCCATGCAGGAGATACAGATCCTAGGACGACCGAACTTACTCGCCGCCCTCGTGACGGCAGGGCTGATGGCGGTAGCGGCCGGCTCGGCATCGGCAGCGCCGACATATACGATCACCAACGTCCTCGTCCCGCCGACCAGTATTCCGGCGAAGCGGGCACCACAGCGGCGCCGGTCTGGAAGCCGCACGAGACCGACGCCTCGTCCCCCACGCCCAGTTACTGGATCTCCAGCAACGAGCGCGGCGATGAGGGGGTGCCTCCCGGACAGCAAAATCAGTTCACCAACAAGGCCGGCATCACGATCTTCGAGTACGGCACCAACAAGGTGCTGTCGACGCTCAACATCGAGAATCGCCTGCATCCCGGTGGTCTTGCCGGACGGCACGCTGATGAAGCAGTTCGGCGGCTGCGCACCGCCGGGGCCGAAGGCCACCCGCGCCATCCGCACGGCATCGAAATCGACGAGGCCAACAAGATCGCCTGGCAGGTGATCGAGCACTCCGGCCTGCAATGGAATCGCGACCCGCACCGGCTTTCAAGCAGGCGCAGAACACCGACCGACGAGTCCGGCATGCTGGTCGAAATATGACATCAGCGATCTGACCAATCCGAAGATCGTCCGCGGCCTACGTCACGGGTCATGCCACCGAGGAGGACGTGGTGAATCCCAACAACCACAAGGTCTACGCCGGCAATCACGAGCCCTCGGCGACCAACGTCGCGTGCTTCGTGTCCGTGATCGACGAAAGTACGCCGACGCATCCCTACAAGTTCATCGACATGGCCGCCAACCAATGCGTGCAGGGTATCGACGTCGACCCGGGGTTGAACACGGTGAATGGCACCACGCACTTCGGTGAGAAGATGTGGACCTTCGACAGCGCCACCGACACCGTCGCTCTACTCGGTCGACATCCGCGGGCCGTTCGATGCGTTCATCGCCAGCCTGCCGCCGGATCAGCAGTTCACGATTCCGACCGGCTGGATCATCCACATGCACGACCTCAACACCGACCGGGTGAATCACCGCGCGTATAACTGCATTCACACCATCGCCACGGTCGAGGAGATTGCGCAGGAGGAAGAGGCGGGCGTCCCGAGGTCGAGGGCCCGGAGTACACCGGCCGTTGGGTGGCGGAGGTCGACACCAATCCGGCGTCCGCCGACCTTCAAGAAGGTCACCATCATCGATCTGTCCAACGGCCAGTCGGTGCCGGCCGTACCCGGACCATCACGATGCGGTCGCCTACGGGTCTGCCCTTCGACCAGCTCTTCATCCACGCGCACTTCCTGATGGCCGATCCGGCGAAGCACTCGCTGCTCGTGAGCGGGGAGCACACCGGCAATCTCGCGGTCGTCAACACCGACACGATGAAGCTGCAGAACGTGCACTCGATCTCGCGTCTGATCCCGAACTGCACGCCGGATGAGCTCGAGCCGCACCTGCACGGCGTCAACATCCAGAGATCGACCGGCACGGCCTACATCAGCGACGAGGGCGAGCACTGCTTCTACGAGTCGGTGACGATCCTGCAGCCGTGACGGCGGCGTTCGACGCCCGTGACTCAATCTGACGGCAAATGATGTGCAAGGTGGGCTGCCTGCCGGCGGTCCCACCTTCCCCCTCGGGATCGCCGATGAACATTGCATCGATCACCGTCGAGCTGCGCGAGGTGTGTGGCGCTCGGCGTCGGACCGAGCCGCGTCGGCGGTCCTCGCCTTCGGCTGCCTCTTGCCGCTTGGGCGCTGCCGCTGCCGATCCGCCACCGGCCATGCGCGTACGCCGCGATCCGCGGCGCCCCTGGAGCAACCGACGGCGGCGTCCGCCGTGCGCCTCACCGGCATCGTGACGAGTCCGACACTGGATGTGCTGCGCGCGATCATCGCGGATCCTGGCGCGCAGGCGAGCGGAGCTATCAGCATCGGCGACACGCTTCCCGACGGCAGCACGATCGCCGCCATCTACGCCGACCGCGTACTCCTTCGCGACGACGGATGGGACCCGTCCATGTGTAACGTCTCGAGCTTTTGGACGACGTTCCGCCCGCTGTTCATACGCGCGCATAGCAGCGCGCAGCCGCCCGCTGCCGCGGGCATCGAGCGCCAGGAGACGACGCGACGCGTGCTGCGGCAGCCGCGATGCGTGCAAACCCGGTGCTGCTGCGTGCAAATGCTCCCGCTCGAGGCCATCCTCGACCGAGAGCACATGGTTGCGCTGCGGGTAGGCAAGCCCGAAGACGCGTCCCTCATGAAGGAACTCAAGCTTGTGCCTCGGAGACGTGATCACCGCCATCAACGGCGTCGAGCTCAACGGCCCGGACCAGGGAGCATGGATGCAGTCCGCAGCGACACCCACGCACGAACTCAACGCTGAAGGTCTATCGCGACGGGCGCACCGAGACGCTGAGCTACTAGACGCAACAGCAGGCCGTGATCGATGCAAGACGCATAAAAACCCCGGGAATTCGACGCGTAGCACCAGGCGTTGCCGGTCCGCACTCGCTCAACTGCAACCGCGGCGCTGCGGGAAAGACTTCCGTCTCTCGGAACCGATAAGCCGGCAAGGATTTGCCGTGCAGGCGACGAGACGGAGAATCCTCTGTAGGACCAACTTAGGAGAGTCAGCACATGACACACATATTCAAGAACCAGGCCAAGCGGGCCCGGCATCGCGCTCGCGGCGGTGGCCGCCTTCGCGGCGCTCGGAACCGGCGACCGCACAGGCCCAGGAATTTCGCCAGCGCCACGATCACGCTCGAGAACGCGGTTTACGGCAGTAGCCTCGAATGTAGCTTCAGGGAGACGGGACTCACCCCCGGTGGGCAGGTCAGATACGACTGCACATCGCAATATGTCGGCGTCCTGCAACAGTGCATGTTGAAAAACAAGGCCGTGGGAAACAGCCGGCTGCTACATCTTCCAAGGATATACATCGCCGAAGAAGTCGAAAACTTTGACGTCAAGAGAAACGGGTCAGATCAGACGCCGCAATCATTACGCAACATCCCCGAATCGGGAGAAGCCAACGCGACTCATCTGCACGGCTCCCTGCGGAGCTGACCGTTACCGCGGTGAGATGGTGCAATAACTCGCTGGTGGATCTGACCAACAACATCGTGGGCGGCGACGGTGCCGGAATTGTTCGCTCAGCTGGTCGAGCAACGGCACCGGCAGCGTGCCGATCGTGCGCCGTCCTGGCGAATGGGCCCTTTACGACGCCGGGCGAATAAGCCGGGCCGGGTGGGCACGTGCTCTTTCGTGTCCCTCGAAACCGGTTAACCCATCAATCCAATTCAACCGCTCAACCGTCGGGTTGAGCGGCTAATGAGGAGCAAAGACATGAAACGCACATTCGTAAAGCAAGCCAAGCGGGCCGGCCTCGCGCTCGCGGCGGTGGCCGCCTTCTCGGCGCTCGGGATCGGCCCGCGCAGGCCGCCCCGGCCCACCCGACCTTCACCAACGCCGATCTCAGCCTCAACAGCGTCGGTTTCCTCGAGTGCGCCTTCAAGGAGACCGGACTCGCCCCCGGTGCGGCGGTCAACTACACCTGCGGCGCGACGGACGTCGGCTGGGTGACCCAATGCTTCGTCAAGAATAAGCCCGTGGCCAACATCGCGCACCAAGCTGCATGTCGCCCACACCGCTGACGGCCTGACTGACCACCCGAGACGTACACTGCCACCGGCAGAGGGACCGATCACCTCAATGCGATCCTGACCGCCTACCCCACCGCAGAAGAAGAGGTCGCGGACCCGCTCTGCCCGGAAACGGAAGGGGTGACGATCACCGAAGAGATCACCGCCATCCGGTGGTGCAATTCCTCGCTGGAGGATGACGACGAACGGAATCATGGGCGCCGACGGCACCGAATTGTTCCTGCAGCTGAAAAGAAATGGCAGCGCCACCATGCCTGATTGCGCCACCTTGGCGACATTGCCAACCGACATCTTAGGAACCCCCAGCCGTAGCCCAGGCAGGGTGGGCACGCGCTTTTCGCGCCCGGGCGAAACCGGTTGAACCCGTGCGTGCAGGGGACGAGGCCGAGGACCGTCTGTAAGTCGAATTCGAGGAGTACAGACATGAATCACACATTCGCAAAGCAAGCCAAGCGGGCCGGCATCGCGCTCGCGGCGGCGGGCTGCCTTCGCGGCGCTCGGGATCGGAACCGCGCAGGCCCAGCAATTCACCAGCGCCAGCATCAGCCTCGACAGTGCCGGCAACCTCAAATGCAAATTCAGGGAGACGGGGCTCGGCGCGCTTGCGCTGGTCACCTACGACTGCACCGCGGAAGGCGTCGGTGTCGTGACGGCGTGCTTCGTAAAGAACAAGTTCGTGCGGGTTCCTTTGCGGTGTCGATCGTCAAAAATGTGACTACCGAAGAATCAGAACAGCTCGCTCGCCAAGAACAACGGGGCGATCGGCGCCACCATCACGGTGGAAGTACCCGAAGGCGGCGGGGAAGCCACATGCAACGAAGCCGCGGGCGCGGAGCCCCACACCGTCGCCGTGCGGTGGTGCAATGCCTCGCTGACGGATGTGACGAACAATATCGTGGGCGCTACGGCGAGCGAGTTGATCGCCGTCATCCTGAGAACCGGCAACGAGCTTCCCCCACTACCTACGTGCGCCGAGATTCTGGCCGCGCCGTAACCCCAGTAGGTTGCGCCACTGCTTTTCGTGCGCACCAAAACCGGTAAACCGATCAACGTTGCGCAACCGCCCAATCCCTTGGGGTTGGGCGGCTCCTTCTTCTTACCCAGAGTTGCGAAGAAGCAACTTATCTCTGCGCGGGCTTTCCCGGAATCGTTAGGGGCGTTGCCGTATCCGCTCCGCCGATCATGTAGAGCGCCGTGAGTTCCGCCACGGAGCTCACTCGCATCTTCTGCATGACGTGGCCGCGGTGAATCTCCACGGTCTTCACGCTGATGCCCAATTCGGCGGCGATCTGCTTGTTGGCGCGGCCACTCACGATCGCGCCCAGCACCTGCTGCTCGCGGTGCGTCAGCCTCGCCACGCGTTCGGCGATCCACTCACGCTCGGCCGCCTCACGCCGTCGGCGAATGTCGATTGCCAGGGCCTCCTGCACACGTTCGAGCAGCGTCTCATCGTTGAAAGGCTTTTCCAGGAAATCGACGGCGCCGCGCTTCATCGCCCGCACCGCCATCGGCACGTTGCCGTGCCCGGTCACGAAAATCACTGGAAGGCTCGCACCGCGCGCTGCCAGCATCTCTTGCAGCTGGAGGCCGCTCAGATGCGGCATTCGAATGTCCAGCAGCAGGCATCCGGGCCGCTCGGGATCGTGGGCTCCCAGGAACTCCTCCGCGGAGGCGTACGCCTGTACCTTCAGGTTCATCGATTCGAGCAGCCAGCGCAGGGATTCGCGGAAGGTCCGATCATCGTCGACGACAAACACGGTCGTTTCGCGGGTCATTGCGCTCGAGCTCCGTTGGCCGGGGGGAGGGTGAAGGTGAACATCGCGCCGCCATCGGGGCTTGGCATTGCGCGTAGCTGATCGCCGTGGGCTTCGACAATGGAGCGGCTGATCGACAGCCCCAACCCCATGCCGTCCCGCTTGGTGGAGACGAACGGCTCGAACATGCGCTCGGCACCATTGATGTGGAATCCGGGCCCCGTGTCGCGAACCGTTATGTCCACTCCCCTTCTTGCATTGGACCGGGTTTCGACGACCACGTCGCGTCGCCGCCAGCCAGCGTCGTCGATTGCCTCGATTGCGTTGTGGACGAGATTCACGACCACCTGTTCGATCTGGACGGCGTCCGCCAGCACCGGCCCAACGTCGTCGCTCAGTTCGAGATGGATAGTCACGCCCTTCCGCCGCGCTTTGAGCTCGGCCAGCGTGACTGCTTCGCGGACGATGCGATTGACGTCCCTTGGCAAGTGCAGCGCCCTGCGCTTGCCAACGAAATCGCGCAGCCGGCGGAGAATCTCGGCTGATCGGTTCCCCTCGGTGGCAATCCGCTCGAAGACCGTGAACAACTCGTCCTGACTCATCCCGTCGGAGCGCAAGCGCCTGATGCAGCCGTTGGCGTAATTGACGATTGCAGCGAGCGGCTGGTTGAGCTCGTGGGCAAGCGTGGTCGTCATCTCCCCCATCGCGGCGATCCGTCCCGCCTGGGCGATCTGCACCTCGAGCGTCCGGGCGCGTTCGAGATATCTTCGCGAAAGGTCGAGCCGGTAGTTGACGCGCAGAATGTGGAGGACTATGGCCGTCAACGAGAGCAGGAGGACCAAAGTTGCGGCGAGCCACGCCCAGTGGCGGCGCATCGCGTCTATCAGGGTCGCCGCGGGTTCTTCGTGGTACGGCGGGAGCTGAAGGTCCCAGAGCAGCTCGCGGACAGGGCGGTAGTCCGCGGGCGCGATCCACGCCGCGTATCGTTTCTCGGCAGCGGCTGCGGGATCGTGTCGCGACATCGCCCGCAGCGCGACGGCCACACCCTCCCCAAATTGTTCCGGTGTTTCGCGCGTCTTCGCGAGTATCCATTCCGGATAGAGCTCGGTGCTTCTGAGGAAGGGATATCCGGGGGCGGTATGCGGATGGAGGAGGCGAAGCTCGCCCAGGTCGAGGCTGCGTTCAGCCGCCATTTGCTCCAGTACACCCGCCCTCACGGTGGCGGCATCGATGCTGCTGTGGCGCACGGCTTCAACGATGTCTTCCGGGGCGAGGTTCGTGAATTCCAGGCGCGAGAAGTCGCGGAAAGGATCGATGTCGTGAGCCTTCAGCTCCCACCACGCCAGTTGAAAGCCTTCGAAGGATTCGGGGTCATCTGCCATGAACGACTTGCCCTTGAGGTCGGACATCCGTCCAATGTCGCGGCGGTCCGCCCGCGTGATGACTACTGCGCCGACCGATGAATAGACGGTGCCGTGCCACGAATCCTGGGCGGTCGCGACGCCACTTACGCCATACGTGCCTGCGAGATAGACGAAGTGCCCGGCATCCGTGAGAACGAAGGTCAGTTCCCCGCGAGAAACCGCGGCGTTCATCGCTGGTCGCGACAGCGGCACGATTGCGAACGCGTGTCCGGGGATCTGTCGGGTGAGATAGTCCGCGGTTGCCGTCCAACGCTCCGGCGCAACCCGCTCGCCGTCGCGAAGCAGCACACCGATCCTGTGCTCGATGGCCTCGCACCAAGCATCGGCATTGGCCAGCACTACCAACAACACCGCGGCGATGTGCCTCAACATTCACGAGTTCCTACGGCAATGTCACCTGGCTGGTTCCGGATTCCGAATTCAGAATTCACTGTTGCGGCGAACGGTCGAGCAGCGGCGCGAGCCGGGCAACCGACGACCGATCGCTCGCTGTTGTCCCGCGCACCGGACAATGACAGGGGGGCTTGCGCCGAGCGCAACGCCACGTTTGTGGCACACAATGCGCTCGGACAGCAGGACCGCTAGAACGGTTTCCTGATTGTGATGCCGCCACGGATCTGCCCTACCTCATAGCCAACCGCGCGGTCGGCGGGGTAGAGCGCGGCCAGCCGTTCGCGCACGGCCGGACTAAGCCCCTCCGGAGCGCCATGACAGTCGAGGCACAGCGGCTGAGTCGGCAGTGCCTTGATGTAGCGGTAGAACTTGCCGTTACTAGCGGTGACGATCTCGGCTTTTTCCAGCGTCGCCAGGTTATCGCCGGCTGCGGCTCGGCGATCGAAATCCATGAGCGCAGCGCGTTCCCAGTCATCGGGGGCGGCGTTGGGATTGCGATTGCGCAGGCTCACCCGGCGGACGTTCCAGCCAGTTTTTACGGAGGCCGCACGAGCCAACTCCGGCAGGCGTCTATTGCTCCGGCCGGACCGCTCTTGGCGATCTCCGTGGACAGCACTTCCAGGAGCTTCGGCGGCACCATGTTGGCCACGTTGCGCGCTTCGCCAACCCAGTCGGCGTCCTGGGTGTCGGCGCCTGCGAGCGGGGTGCCCGTCGCCGCGACGAGCAGCGCCGCTGCCGCGTGAAGGTAGGCCGATTTCGCATTGCGCGTCTTCATATCGTTCCGAGTCTGCATGCGGGGGCCGCGCACTTCAATCGTAGGATTCATCGCCATCCTGCTCGCGGGCAAGCCGCTCTGCCGCCTCGCGTTCGAGCTCCCGCTGCCGCTCTGCCAGGCGGTGGCGCCGCTTCTCGACGGTCTCGGTGTGCACCGCGATCGACATCTCGCCGAACAGCACTTGCCGGAGGAAGCGAAAGCCGAACAGCATCAGCTTGACGTCGTCGGCGAGGATTTCCGCCAGTTCAGCGGCCGGCAGGTCGTAGACGTCGCTGAAACCGTCGCTCGCCACGAATGCGCGGAAACGATCGACGTCGTAGCAGGTCATGAAGAAGAGTTGCAAGCTGCGCTTCGACGGCTTGCCGACCGTGGGGCCCGAGGATTTCTTCTTGAGGATAAGCTGCCGCCAGCCGCGGGCGAGCTCGTCGTATTCCGGCAAGCCCTGCTCAGCACGATATTCGTCGATCGTCAGTTGCCGCGGCTCGTGGTGGCCGAGGCAATGCGGCTCCTTCACCATCGCGTACGCGTCGCGGTCGGTCGACTCGCCCTGCTTGCGCATCGCGAGCAGAGCAACGGGGTAATAGCGGCACGCCGTGGGCCGGTCGGCGTAGACGCCGCAACCTTCCGGTTGCATGAATCGGCACGCGGTGCCGTCCTCGACGGGCCGCAGCTTGACGCCCGCGATGCCGTCCTTCTCCATTTCGTAGGGCACCGTGTAGCGCGCGAGGAACTCGGTCGACGTGAGGCCGAGCCGGCGCTTCAATCGCAGGATGTCGTACGGCGTGAGCGAAATGTCGATGTTGCTGCAGCAGGCGTTCCAGCACGCGACGCCGCGGTGGCAGCGGAACTGGATCGTCTTGCCGCCGTCCATCATCGCCGGCAGCACGGGGCTCTCGGGGAAGGGAACGTCCTGTTTCGTGGTCGCGCTCATCGACGCTCATCCAATGGAAAAACACCGGGCGCCCCGTTGGTGGGGGCGCCCGGCCGTTACAGCACCAGAGGCTACTGCGTCACCAGCGCTGCGGGCGCTGCCTTCGGCGCCTCCGTCACCTTCGCTGGCGCAGCCTTGAAGAGCTTCGACTTGTCGACCAGATCGACGTGCTTGCGCTTGAAGCACGTCCATTTCTTGCTGGTCCTGTCGTAGACCGAGTTGACGAAGCAGTGCCAGTTCTTTTCGTCGACGAAGTTCTTGTCGGTGCGGTAGTAGAAGCCCGGATAGCGGGACTCCTCGCGAAACTGGATGTGCTTCATGTGCGCTTCGGCGGTGATGATCCGGTGGTAGTTCTCCCAGGCGCGCAGGAGCTCGTGCAGGTCCTTGGCCCGCATCTTCAAAGCGTCCTCCTTCAGCATTTCCAGCTTTTCCTCGGCGATCTTCAGCATGACGCCGTTGGTGTTGTAGTACGTCGCCACACCCGCGACGTATTCGTCCATGATCTTCTGCAGCCGGAACTGCAGCATCTTGGGCGTGATGTAGTGCGGGTTGATGTCGATCGCCGTCGTGTAGTCCTTGTGCTCGAGGAACGTGCGCACCGGCTTGTAGATCTCCTCGGCGAGCGCTTCGGGCGCGGTGTCGAGCTCGGGCTTCCAGTCCTTGTTGTCGAGCGCGAACTTGACCATCGCCTTCGCGGCGAGCCGGCCTTCGGCGTGCGAGCCCGACGAGAACTTGTGGCCGGAGGCGCCCACGCCGTCGCCGGCGGTGAACAGGCCCTTGACCGTCGTCATCGAGCGATAGCCCCAGTTCCAGCCGCGCGGCAGGTGCGCCGGCACGCCGTCGTACTCGCCTTCGTCGGCCGTTGGCGCGCCGAGGTCTTCGGGACCGGACACCCAGATGCCGCAGCAGCCCGAATGCGAGCCCAGCAGGTACGGCTCGGTCGGCATCAGCTCGGAGTTCTTCTTCTCCGGCTCGATGTTCTCGCCGACCCAGATCCCGCACTGGCCGATGCACATGTCGAGGAAGTCTTCCCACGCCTCGGCCTCGAGGTGCTTCACTTCCTTGGGCGTGAGGCTCTCGCGCAGCTTGGCGAGCGCCGCGACCGTATCCATGTAGATCGGGCCGCGGCCTTCCTTCATCTCCTTCAGCATCAGGTGATTGCGCAGGCACGACGCGGGCACGGCCGCCTGTCCGTACGGCGGATAGTCGTCGAGCAGCGCCTTGTTCTTGACCATGTAATCTTCGCCGTAGGCGTTGGTCGCCTTGGCCTTGAACAGCAGGAACCACGCGCCGACCGGCCCGTAGCCGTCCTTGAAGCGCGCCGGGACGAAGCGGTTTTCCATCATCGTCATCTCGGCGCCGGCTTCCGCGGCCATCGCATACGTGCTGCCGGCGTTCCACACCGGATACCACGCGCGGCCGGTGCCTTCGCCGACCGAGCGCGGCCGGAACAGGTTCACGCAGCCGCCGGCGGCGAGCAGGATCGCCTTCGCACTGGTAGACATAGATCGTGTTGTCGCGCACCGAAAAACCGACGGCGCCCGCGATGCGGGACGGGTCGTTCTTGTCGTTGACCAGCTTGACGATGAAGATGCGCTCCTCAATTCGCGACAGCCCCAGCGCCTTCTTGGCCGCTTCGGAGACGATCCACTTGTACGATTCGCCGTTGATCATGATCTGCCACTTGCCCGAGCGCACCGGCTTGCCGCCGTCCTTCAACGCCGGCAGCCCTTCGCGCTGCGACTCAGCGCCGTCGTGCCGCACGCCATCGGCGTCGGTCTTCCAGATCGGCAGCCCCCATTCCTCGAACAGGTGCACCGATTCGTCGACGTGGCGGCCGACGTCGTAGGCGAGATCGTCGCGCGTGATCCCCATCAGGTCGTTCGATACCATCCGCGTGTAGTCGGCCGGGTCCATGTCGGGGCCGATGTACGTGTTGATCGCGGACAGGCCCTGCGCGACCGCGCCGGAGCGGTCCATCGCCGCCTTGTCGACGAGCTTGATCTTGAGATCGACGCCGGTCTCGGCCTTCGCGGCTTCGGCCCAGCGCATCAATTCGTAGGCGGCGCCGCAGCACGCCATGCCACCGCCGATCAGCAGGATGTCGAGGTCTTCCTGCACCACTTTCGGATTGCCAAACGTTCCTTCGGACATTGCATTCACCCTGATTCGTGAGTTAGGTCGATGGATGGTGAACGGCGCTCACTTGCGCCGGATCAGTTCGTCCGCCTTGCCGGCGCGATAGCCGCCGGAAAGCCGCGAAGAAGCCGGGCTTCGTGATGTCGGCGAGCTTGGGCATTGCCTTGCCGCCGTACGGATCGATCGAGCCTTCCGCGGTCGTGCGGATCGGGAACTTGAAGCGCTTCAACGTGCCATTGCGGAACTTGATCGTCCACATGATCGAATCCGATCCGCGCAGCGGCTGGACCGATCCGCCGAGCGGCACGATGTCGGCGTAGTGCCGGACCTCGATCGCGTTCTGCGGGCAGATCTTCACGCAGGAATAGCACTCCCAGCACTGCTCGGGCTCCTGGTTGTAGGCTTTCATCGGATGGCCGGTCACGGAGCCGTCCTTGTCCAGCATCATCAGGTCGTGCGGGCAGATGTACATGCAGGCGGTCTTGTCCTGCCCCTTGCAGCCATCGCACTTGTCGGTGCGTACGAATGTCGGCATTGCTTACCTCCTCAAGTCAAAACGAAAATCTCAAGATTTCTACAGCATTCACCGCGCCGAGTGACCGGCGAGCTTCACTTCAACCTTCTGCGACGCGTCGAGCCCCGCGTAGTACTCGCGCAGGATCGCGAGCACCTCCGGCCGGCTGAACTCGGGCGGCACCTCGGAACCTTCGGAGAGCCACTTGCGCAGCTTGGTCCCCGACACGAGCAGCCGGTCGGCGTCGTCGTGCGGGCACGTACGCGCCGACGCCATGCCGCCGCACTTGTAGCACCAGAACGTCCAGTCGATCTTCAACGGCTGCGTCTCGAGCGCGCCCTTCGGGATCTGGTCGAAGATGTGGTGGGCGTCGAACGGTCCGTAATAGCTTCCCACACCCGCATGGTCGCGGCCGACGATCTGGTGCGAGCAGCCGTAGTTCTGCCGGAAGAGCGCATGCAACAACGCCTCGCGCGGACCGGCATAGCGCATGTCGAGCGGATAGCCGGCCTGAACCACGGTCTTCTTCACGAAATACTTTTCGGCCAGCACGGAAATCGCGCGGGTGCGGACATCGGCCGGAATGTCGCCGGGCTTCAGCGCCCCCAGCAGCGAGTGCACGAGCACGCCGTCGCAGACCTCGATGGCGACCTTCGCCAGATACTCGTGCGAGCGGTGCATCGGGTTGCTCGTCTGGAACGCCGCGATCTTCGACCACCCGAACGAGGTGAAGAGTGCCCGGGTCTGCGCGGGCGTCATGAAGAGCGCACCGTACTTGGCGGCGAACTCGCCCGTCGACAGCACCTTGATCGGTCCGGCGAGGTTGACGTCGCCTTGCTCCATCACGAGCTTGACGCCGGGATGCTCGAGATCGGTCGTGCGGAACACCGTCGCGCACTCGTGGGCCTTGTCGATCGCGTATTTCTCGGTGACCTTCATCGTCGCGAGGAGCGCGCCATCGTCGGGATCGACAAGCGCGATGTCGCGGCCGGTGACGATCGTCGCGGCGGTCGCCTTGTCGGCCGAAAGCGTGATCGGGATCGGCCAGAACAGCCCGCTCGCGGTCTTCATGCCGTCGCAAACGCCTTGCCAGTCCGCGTGCGTCATGAAGCCGTCGAGCGGCGTGAAACCGCCGATGCCGAGCATCACGATGTCGCCCTTTTCCCGCGAGCTGACGCGGAGCTTCGGCAGCGCCATCGCACGGCGTCGTTCGGCGGCGAGGGCGTCGCCCGTCAACAGGAGCGGGCGCAGATCGCCGCCGCCATGAGGATTAACGAGCGGCATGATGACTGTCTCCAATCGGGCGGGCGGGGCGGGCGGATGAGGTGGAGCGGCAGGCCCGCGGGCGCCTTATGCCCCATGGTACTAACCTAATAACCATAGTCCTTTCGGGCAAAAAAAACTTGATCCACGTTAACGTCATGCGACGGCCTGGTAATAGAGGTTCTGCGGATGGTTCGCCTGCGCGAAAAAGAACCATCGCTCGGCGAGGAGGCCGAGGTATTGAACGACGAACGCCGCCAGCAGTGCGGGCATTGCCGCGCCGGGCCAGCCGGCGGCGAGCAGCGCCAGCGGGACGACAAAGGCCGCGAGCAAAAAGATCCATTTGACCGACCGCAAGACCAGCGTCGTCTTCCCGTGGAAGAACTCGCGCGTGTTGAACGAGCCGCCCATGAATCCCATCGATTTCTGGACGATTCGCGGATGTTTGATGCCAAGCGCCGTCTGCAGCGTGGATTTCGGCTTGAGGCGACGGTTGCGGACGAGGGACGCCACGCGGCTCGTAAGTCCCAGCAGCGTGAGGATGATCGCCCATCCGGTAAGAAACCGGGTAAGGTCGGGCGCGACCCAGCCCGAGAACGCGGCGGCGAGCGTAAAGCCGGACGCGCCGCCCAGCAGGATGAAGTTCGCCACCGTCAGCGGGCTGGCCCATTCGCGCAGGAAAGGCAGGCACGCATAGATCATCGCGGTGCACACGAACAGGGCGAAGGCGAGGGCGGTCGCGACGAGACCGAGGATGACGGTCGCGTCGATCGCGACCCCCGAGGGAAGCGTCCACGCGATGGGCCGGAAGGGGAGCAGATGCGCAACGCCGAAGAGAAATACGACGCCCATGAACGCCGGCAGCACGATCACTTCCCGCGACAACCACGAGGTGCGCCATTTCGCCGCAGCACGCCACGCCCGCTCGGGTCGCCCGAGGTGGAAGAACGACGCGACGAGCCCCGCGATCAGGAAAGCGAGCGCGATCAGGCTGCCAAGGGCGTAGAAAGCATTCCCGTCCTGCGGGGGCAGCAGGCCGGCGAGCGCGTAGAGCTGGACGGTGAAAAGCGCGAGGAAAAGCCCTTGGCCGACGCCAATCAACGTGGTGAGGAAGAGGACGGAGAAATGCGGGTTTCATCGTCGAATCCGGGATCACCAGGACATCACATCGTCGAGCGAGGGTTCCGATTTGGCCGGCTTGGGCAGCAGCCCGTCGACCTTCAGCGGATTGTCGCGCGGGTCAGCTCGTCTTCGTGGATGTGCAGCGGCGTCTTGCGTCGCGGCAGATAGTGGTTCGACGGATGCGTTCCCCATTCCGGCATCAGCGCATAGCCGGCGTGCTCGCGGATCGCCTGCGAGACGATCGGAATCCGGATCGTGAATGTCGCCGAACAGGCGCGCCGAGGTCGGGCATGCCATCACGCACGCGGGCTTGCGCTCGTCTTCCGGCAACGCAGGTCGTAGATCCGGTCGACGCACAGGGTGCATTTCTTCATCACCTTGCGCTCGGGATCGATCTCGCGCACGCCGTAGGGGCAGGCCCACGAGCAGTACTTGCAGCCGATGCACTTGTCGTAGTCGACCAGCACGATGCCGTCTTCGTCGCGCTTGTAGCTCGCCCCGGTCGGGCACACCGGCACGCACGGGCGGATCCTCGCAATGCAGGCAGGATTTCGGGAAATGCACGGTCTGCGTGTTCGGATATTCGCCGACCTCGAAAGTCTGCACGCGGTTGAAGAACGTGCCGGTCGGGTCCTTGCCGTAGGGATTGCGAAATCGGCGAGCGGTCCGGCCGAGCCGGACGTGTTCCACTCCTTGCAACTGGTCACGCAGGCGTGGCAGCCGACGCAGACGTTGAGATCGATGACGAGCGCAAGCTGCGTCATTTCGACGCGCTCCTCGCGTCCCGCCGAAGTAGGCCTGCCAGCGCCGGGTGTCGCCGTCGTGCCGGGCATCGCCGGTATCGCCGCGAATTGCGGCGAAGGTCGTTCGGGTTCGCCCGCTTCAGCCTTATAGATGCGCACGCGCACGTCGTACCACGCCGCCTGTCCCGGTGACCGGGTCGGAGTTGGAAATCGGTCCGTGTGCCAACGGCCGGCAGCTCCTCGGAGATCAGATGGTTGAGCAGGAAGCCGCGTTGCGATTCGTTGGCGTCCGGGCGACAGGCTGCCAGGCGCCGGCCGCCTTGCCGATCGCGTTCCAGGTCCACACCGTGCCGGGCTCGACCGCTTCCGAGTAGCTGCACATGCAACGCACCTTGCCCCAGTGCGACTCGACCCACATCCAGCCGCCGTCCTCGATGCCGGCAGTGCGCGCGACCTTCGGATTGACGAACAGATAGTTGTGCGCGTGGATCTGGCGCAGCCACGCGTTCTGCGAATCCCACGAGTGATACATCGCCATCGGCCGCTGCGTGACCGCAGTGAGCGGATACTTGTGCAGGTCGGATTGCTGCGCTTCCAGCGGCTCGTAGTAGAACGGCAGCGGATCGAAGTAGGTCTCGATGCGCTTGCGCAGATGCGCGGGCGGCTTTCGCGTCATTCCCTTGCCCTGCGCGGCGAGGCGGAACTTCTGCAGCACTTCGGAATAGAGGTGGATCAGGATCGGCTCGGCGTAGCGCTGAATCCGCTGCGCTGCGACCATTCGAGATAGCCCTTGTTCCAGTTGCGCATGTACTGGTAGGAGGGCGGCAGCTTGTAGTGGTACACGCAGTTGTTCTTCGCGTACATCTCCCACTGGTTCGGATTGGGCTCGCCACGCATGAACTTTTCGCCGCCCTTGCCGCGCCAGCCGGCGAGGAAGCCGATGCCGGATCCCGGCTCGGTCTCGTAGTTGACGATGAAGTCGGGGTAGTCGCGGAACTTGCGCGTGCCGTCCTGGCCGCACGAACGCGGGGAACTTGAGGCGGCCGGCGAGCTCGATCAGCACTTCCTGGAACGGCTTGCATTCGCCGGTCGGCGGAACGACGGGAATGCGCACCGAATCGACCGGGCCGTCGAATTCCGAAATCGGCCGGTCGAGCATCGACATCACGTCGTGGCGCTCGAGGTACGTCGTGTCGGGCAGCACCAGGTCGGCGAACGCCGTCATCTCGGACTGGAACGCGTCGCAGACGACGATGAACGGGATCTTGTACTCGCCATCCTCGCGCTTGTCGTTCAGCATCTGGCGGACTCCGCCGTGTTCATCGTCGAGTTCCACGCCATGTTGGCCATGAAGATCATCAGCGTGTCGATCTGGTACGGATCGCCGCGCCACGCGTTGGTGATGACGTTGTGCATCATCCCGTGCACCGCCAGCGGGTACTCCCACGAGAACGCCTTGTCGATGCGCACCGGCGTTGCCGTCGTCGTTGACGAAGAGATCGTCGGGCTCGGCGGGCCAGCCCAGCGCCATGCCGTCGAGCGGCGTGTTCGGGCTTGACCGCGAGCGGCGTGTTCGGCGTTTTCGCGCACGGGCGGGATCGGGCGCGGAAACGGCGCCTTGTGGCGGAAGCCGCCCGGCCGGTCGATCGTGCCGAGCAGCGTCATCAGGATCGCCAGCGCGCGGATCGTGTGGAAGCCGTTCGAGTGCGCCGCCAGCCCGCGCATCGCGTGGAACGCGACCGGGTTGCCGGTGACGGTGTCGTGCTCCTTGCCCCACATGTCGGTCCACGCGATCGGCAGCTCGATCTTCTGCGTCGCGCGCGGTGATGCCCATTTCGTGCGCCAGGCGACGGATCGTCTCGGCGGGAATTCCGGTGATCCCGGCCGCCCATTCGGGCGTGTAGTCTTCGACCCGTTCCTTCAGCAGCTGGAACGCGGGCTTGACGGGCGTGCCGTCGGAAAGACTGAATTCGCCCAGCAGGAACGGGTCGGCGCCCTCGCTGTGCGTGACGACCGGCCTGTTCGTCGCGCGGTCCCACCACAGCTTGTTCTGCGGGTCGAAGCAGCCTTCCTCCCGCGGCACCTCGGTGCGCACGAACATGCCGAACTCGTCGTTCGCATCGTTCATATTGACGAGCTGCCCCGCGTTCGTGTAGCGGACGAGGAACTCGCGGTCGTACAGCCCGAGCGCGATCATCTCGTGGATCAGCGCGAGCAGCAGCGCGCCGTCGGTGCCCGGCTTGATCGGCAGCCATTCGTCGGCGATCGCGGAATATCCGGTGCGAATCGGGTTGATCGAGATGAACCGGCCGCCGTCGCGCTTGAACTTCGAAATCGCGATCTTGAGCGGATTCGAGTGGTGGTCCTCGGCCGTGCCGATCATCACGAACAGCTTCGCGCGCTCGAGGTCCGGGCCGCCGAACTCCCAGAACGAGCCGCCGATCGTGTAGATCATCCCGGCCGCCATGTTGACCGAGCAGAACCCGCCATGCGCCGCGTAGTTCGGCGTGCCGAACTGGCGCGCGAACAGACCCGTCAGCGCCTGCATCTGGTCGCGTCCGGTGAAGAGCGCGAATTTCTTGGGGTCGGTCGCGCGGATCTTCCCGAGACGCTCCGCCAGCATCGAGAACGCTTCGTCCCACGACACGGCAACGAACTCGCCCGCGCCGCGCTCGGCGCCGGGTTTGCGCACGAGCGGCTTCGTCAGGCGCGCCGGCGAATACTGCTTCATGATTCCCGATGAGCCTTTCGCGCAGATGACGCCGCGGTTCAGCGGATGGTCGGGGTTGCCTTCGATGTATCGAACCCGGCCGTCGCGCAAATGCACGCGAATGCCGCATCGGCACGCGCACATGTAGCACGTCGTGTTGCGCGTTTCCGTCGTCGCGTCGGGCAGAGGCGCAATGCGCGGATCGTGAAGTGGGCGATCGGTCATGAAGTGTCTGCGGGCCCGGAAACCGCGGGAAGAAGCGGGTTCGCGGCGCATGGCAAGACGCCACCCTTCCCATCGCCGGGCAGCCTCCATTACGGCAAAGTGGGTGTTCGGTGTCTATAGCTACGCCGGGGGACAGGGGATACTCCGGATGGGTGATTCGGGGAGGCGATCGGCTGAAGCTGCGCTTTCCTTGCGCCCCCCGGAGGCTGGGCCCATAATTTTGCTCTCGAGGGAGAGAGCCCGTGCGCGCGAGTCGCCTGACCCCGGAAAAACGAGGGCAGCGCACGTTTGGGATGAGGAGGAGAGACATCGTCATGCCGCAGCAGGCGGGACGCACCCGCAAGGCTACGAGCCACGTGGTCGGCGAAACGCCCGGGCCACACGCTCGTGTCGCCCAACGCGCAGACGCACCCTCCGTCGACGCTCCCGTGCCGGAGCTCGAGGCGGCGTTGTCGCCGATGCTCGAAGCCGTGGTCGGAATGGCGGGCGCGACCGCGGGAGCGGTTCGCGTCGTTGCTGCGGATGGCGTCCATCTCGAACCGGGCATCGCGGTCGGCCTGCCGGCGGGCATGGCTCGTACCGGCGCCGGCGCAATCGCGTTCTGGTGCGGCCGTTGCGACGAGGCGCGCAATCCCGAAAGCGATTGCGTGAAAAGCCACCTGTGCGGCGCGGAAGACCGTTTCTCGATCGACCTTTCCGGCCCGGCGTGCCGTCATGTCGTCGCGGTGCCTTTGCGGTTCCGGGGTGCGGCGGTGGGAACGCTCGACCTCATGTTCGAGCAGGAATGCGAGCTGCCGAGGGAGACGATGCCGCTGCTTCGCGCGACCGGTGAGCTGATCGGAGTCGCGCTGGAGAACGCGCGCCTCACTCGCGAGAACCTGCGGACCAGTCTGATGCACGAGCGCCAGATGATGGCGAACGAGGTCCACGACTCGCTGGCGCAGGGCTTGACCTACATGCGGATGCGGATGAGCCTGTTGCGCGACGCGATCAAGCAGGGTGACGAGCTTCGCGCGTTCAAGTATTGGAGCGACGTCGACGGCTCGCTCACCGACGCGCACCATCGGCTGCGCGAGCTCATCACGTATTTTCGCAGCCGGATGGACCCGCAGGGCTTGCAGCACGCGCTCGCCGAGATCGCAGCGGCCTACTTCGACCGCACGGGCGTCGCGCTTGCTTTCGACAATGCCGTTCCGGACCTCAAGTTGCCGGTGGGACGCGAGGTCGAGGTGTTCCACATCGTGCAGGAAGCGCTCGCCAACGTTTCGCGGCACGCCAACGCGCGGCATGCACGGCTCACGCTCGATCGCACCGACAGCGGGTACGAGATCGTCGTCGAGGACGACGGCATCGGCATGCCGCCGGAATCCCTGAGCGGCGAGTCGGGTCATTACGGCATCGCAATCATGCGCGAACGCGCCCGGCGCATGGGCGGAGAGCTTTCGATCGAGCCGGGAGTCCCCGCCGGGACGCGCGTGCGGCTTCGGTTTCCGGCAGTTCAACCGCAGCGCGAAGGCAGGCCATGAGCGAAAACATCCATGTGGTCCTGATTGACGACCACGGCCTGTGTCGCCGCGGGCTCTCCGAGCTCCTCGAGCAGCGGGCGAACATCAAGGTCAACGGAACGACCGGCAACCCCGACGAAGCAGTGCGGCTGTTGCGTGAGACGCGGCCCGACCTCGCCGTCATGGACCTGCGCATGACGCCGACCGACGGCTTCACGCTCCTGACGCGGATCCGCGCCGAGGGCATCGACACCCCAGTCCTCGTGCTGACGATGAGCGACTCGCAGGAGGATCTCGCCCGGGCGTTTCGGGCCGGTGTCCGCGGCTACCTGCTGAAGGACATGGATCCGGACGATGTGATCGATGCGATCCGGCGCACGGCGCGCGGCGAAGTCGTCGTCGCGCCGATGATGGCGATCAAGCTCGTCGACATGCTGCTGCCGGGCGAGCCGAAGAAGTCGCGTGACAGCTACATGAAGCAGCTGACTGAACGCGAGCGGGAGATTCTGCAGCACCTGTCCCGCGGCAAGAGCAACAAGGCGATCGCCCAGTCACTGTCGATCAGCCACGACACCGTCAAGCTGCACGTGCGGCACATCCTGTCGAAGCTCGGGCTCACCTCGCGTGTGGAGGCCGCCGTGTTCGCAGTCGAGCACCGCGCAGCGTCGGATACGTCGCACCAGGCGTCGGGCTAACACCCCGATCTCGTCGTCCGCCCGCAAGGGCCGGTGACGTTCGGAAGAAGACGCTGGATTCCCGCGTTCGCGGGAATGAGCCACGTGTCAGACGTCGGCCTCTTCCACTGCACGCGATTTGCGAAGGCCGGACCAACGGCCGACCTCCCTCGCTCGGCGACGCGCCCTTCGGGCCTGGGCTCGCTTCGCTCGCCCGCCTCGCTCAGTCGGCGCCGATGCACCAGAACGAGGGCGGCGGGGCCGGCAGGTCGGGATAGCGTTCGCGCAGTTGCAGTCGCAGCGCTTGCGCGTAGCGGATATCCTCGATCGACGCGGTCGCGGGCGCAGTGAGGGGATCGCGATCCGGGATGGGGCCTGTTTCCGTGTTCCATTCTGTCATGTTCGCTCCTTCGACTTCGTCCATCCCTGTTGCGCCATTCGCGGTTGCCTGTGTGAAAGACGTTTCCGTCTGTATGGGGTTTTCGCTTGCTGCTCGTGATGCAAGAATATGCGCGAGCGCGATCGACGCTTTGATGAGAATCAATTCGCGGAGCGCCTGAATCGCGTTTCGCGTGCCGGCCTTGATGCCGATCAAATCGGCTCTGCGGCGAGCGCGACGATCATGTGGTGCGCGAAATCCCTACAGCGGGCGCGGCATTCAGACGAGAAGAGTTCAGGCGCGACGCCGGGCGCGCGGCAACGCCGGCGCGTGCGCGGGCGATCCGCCGGCATCGGGTGCGAACCAGTTGAGGCGCTTGCGCAGCCGTACGACGTCGCCGACGATGATCAGCGTAGGACCATGCAGCTCGGCATCCGCTGCAAGATGCGGCAGTGTCTCGAGCGTTCCCGTGACTACGCGCTGCGTTTCCGAAGTGCCCTGCTGGATGACGGCGGCGGGCGTGGCAGGCTTCATGCCGTGCAGGACGAGCTGCGCGCAAAGCAGCGGCAGACCGGTGAGACCCATGTAGACGACGATCGTCTGTCGCGGCCGCGCGAGCGCCGGCCAGTCGAGGTCCATGCTGCCGTCCTTCAGGTTGCCCGTTACGAACACGCACGACTGCGCGCAGTCGCGATGCGTGAGCGGAATCCCGGCGTAAGCGGCAACACCCAGCGCGGCGGTGATCCCCGGCACGACTTCGAAGGGAATTCCGTTCTCGGACAGCGTGTCGATCTCCTCGCCCCCGCGGCCGAAGATGAACGGATCGCCGCCCTTCAGGCGCAGCACGCGCTTGCCCGCGCGAGCGTAGTGGACGAGCAGCGCGTTGATCTCCTCCTGTCGCATCGTATGGTTCGCGCGCCGCTTGCCGACGTAGATCCGTTCGGTGGTCGGTGGCAGCAGATCGAGCACCTCTGGCGAGATGAGGTTGTCGTAGAGCGCGACGTCGGCGCACTGCATCAGCTTCAATGCGCGCAGCGTGAGGAGCTCCGGGTCGCCAGGACCCGCGCCGACCAGGTAGACCTCGCCCTGTCCTCGCGGATGGCCGCCGCCGTGCGCGCGAGCGGCGCGCGCGAAATCGGCTGCGGTGGGCAAGTCGGCGTGCCTGGTCATCGAGCGGTATCACGCGGTGCCGCCGACGCAGCCGCAGCTGCCGGAGCCGCTGTCGCAGCCGCCGGCGGATGCGTCGGGTGTCATCGCTTTATCGTTCGGATTGATGAAGATGAAACGGAAATCACCGGCCTCGTATTCGACGTAGTCGAGCGTCATGCCATCGAGCAGATCGCGCTGCTGGGGCGAGACGACGAGCGCGATGCCCTCCGAGGTGAGGACGACGTCGTCGCCACGCGCCTCGTCGAAGCCCATCGCGTAGTCGAGCGAGCCGTCGGCCGCGCGCCGAACCGCGATCCGCAGGCCGAGCTCGTCGCAGTCGGACCCCGTGGCTGCGATACGAATTTGCTGCGCGGCGCTGGGGGTGACGATGATCATGATGGCCTCGTTGTATAAGGGGTCGGAGACGAATTTGCGGGACGGAATCGACGCTCGCGAGAACTGCCACGGCGACTTCGTCCCTGAACCGGATCAGTGCTCGCCCTTGGTGCGCAGCAGTCCCGCGAGCCGGTTCCCCTGCTTCTGCGGGCCGCCGCGGGGAAACATTTCGTGCAGATGGTGGTTCGAACCGCGCTCCGGGCCCCACGCCTTCGAGAAATGGCGAATCATCACGCGCACCTGCGCCTGCACGCCGTGCTCGAAATAATAGTCGCGCAGGAAACGGATGACCTGCCAATGCTCGGGCGTGAGCTCGAGGCCTTCTTGCCGCGCGAGCGCCCGCGCGAAGTCTTCCGACCACTGGCTGCGGTCGACGAGATAGCCCTCGGTGTCGGTCTCGATGCGTCTCTCTCCGACGGCCAGGGTGCGGGTCAGTGCGATGGCTGCATTCATGGTGTCACGGGCGAATCTTGGCAGACGGCTCGAGCGATGGATTTCGCGGGCTCCTCTCGGACCCCGCTCAGACGATCAGCGCTTCGCGGCCGCGCATCGCGTCGAGATAGACGATGTTCCCCTCGCGCCGCTGCCGGTAGTCGCTCCGGCGGATGAACTCTACGAAGCGCGCCGCCCAATCGCTGCGGGACGTGGATCGCCGGTGCGCGAAGGACGCGAGCACGTTGCCGACGACGATCCCGTCGCGTTCGCCGTCGATGCCGTAGCCGCGCTTGACGGCGTAGGCGTAGCGGACGTCCGGGCCGACGTTCTCGAGCGACGCGTAATGAAATTCGTGGGCGCGCAGGGCGCGCGACTCGTCCGGATCCGAAGGCCACGGGAACGCCGGCGTCTCTTCGAGATGCACATAGCCGCGCCCCACCGGCCGTTCGCGCATCATCACGTCGGCGGGGATTGCGCCGACCATCCGGTACGTGTGGCCCTCGTTGGTGAGCGAGCGTGCGAGATACATGAGCCCGCCGCATTCCGCGTAGACGGGAAGCCCGGCGTCGATCGCGTTGCGGATTCGCCCGCGCAAGGCCACGTTGGCCTCGAGCTCGCGCGCATGGAGCTCGGGAAAGCCGCCGCCGATGAAGAGCGCATCGACACTCGGCAGGTGGGCGTCGGCGAGCGTGTCGAAGCGAACGAGCGTGGCTCCCGCGGCGCGGAGCGCGTCGAAGTCATCGGCGTAGTAGAACCCGAATGCGCGGTCCTGCGCGATGCCGATCCTGATGTCCGAATCGGTCGCCGAGCGCGGTGGTGCCAGGGGCGCATCCATTGCAGCGGGGAGCGGCGGCGCCGCGCGCGCGACGGCGAGCAGCGCATCGAGATCGACCTGCCGCGCGATCGCTTCGCCGATCTCGGCGACCCGGCGCGCGGCGTCGCCCGATTCGTTGCTGGGCATCAGACCCAGGTGGCGCTCGACGATCGCGAGACGCGGATCGTGGTGGATCGCGCCCAGCACCGGCACGTCGGTGTAATGCTCGATCACGAGCGCGCAGCTTCGCTTCGTGCCGGCTGCCGCCCAGATTGTTGAGGATCACGCCGGCGATCCGGATGTCGCGGTCGAACGCCTGATAGCCGAGGATCAGCGGCGCGATGCCGCGGGTCATGCCGCGGGCATCGATGACCAGCACCACGGGCAGGTCCGAGCATTTCGCCAGCGCCGCATTGCTGTTGCTGCCGTCGAGCGCGAGACCGTCGTAGAGTCCCTTGTTGCCTTCGACGAGCGCGACGTCGGCGCCGGCGCTATGGCGCCGAAAGACGGCGCGAATCTCCGCCTCGTCGCAGAGGTAGAGGTCGAGGTTGCGGCATGCCCGCCCGGCCGCCGCGGAAAGCCACATCGGATCGATGAAGTCCGGGCCTTTCTTGAACGGCTGCACGACGAGTCCGCGCGCCGTCAGCGCGCTCGCGAGCCCGAGGCTCACCGTCGTTTTCCCCGACGACTTGTGCGTCGCCGAGACGAGCAAGCGCGGCGGCGACGCCGCCATCATTCGGCCGCCGCGACGGGCGGCGCCTCGATGTCGTCCTGCGGGAAGAAGGGCAGCGCGCGCACGCCCGCTACGGTGATCAGGAACGCGACGCCGAGCCCGCCGACACCGAGCCCGAGCTCCCAGAGGCTCGGCACGTAGGCATTGATCGATCCGTCGGCGAAACTGCTCGTCACGGAATAACCCGGGAAGATGTCGAGCGGATAGCTCTGTCCGCCGAGGATGAACACGTAGAGCCACGCGAATGCCCCTGCGATCACCAGCGTTGCCGCGGCCACCGTCGCCCGCCGGGTCGCGAAGCGCGGATGCCAGAGGAGCGCGAGTGGCACGACGCTGCCGAGGGTCACGTAGCCGCCCCAGAAGAGCAGCGGATACACGCCGCCGTCGACGAGCAGGAAACGCTCGAAAGCGAGTTGCCTCGCAAAGTACGCGTTGACCAGGTGGAACACAGCGACGAAATACAGCGCGGCGATGACGAAAAGCGCGAGCAAATTGCGCATCCGGGCGTGGACCGCGGCCGGCACCGTGGCTGCGCTCCACGCGTACAGCGCCGCCTGCACGACGAGAAATACCGCGAGCCCCCACGCGAATGACAGCACGATGAAAAGCGGCGGCAATAGCGCGCTGCCGTACGCCTGGCGGGCGACGAGGAACGCGAAGATCGCGCCGGTACCGGTCGTGAGGATGATCCGCCACGCGAACGCGGCGACGCCGGCCGTTTTCGAATGGGCGCCCATCCGCCGCTCCATCAGCGTCCACAGGTAGACGGCGACGATCGCGTACATCCCGGAATACAGGAACACGTTCCACGCGAACACCGACGTGAAGTTGTAATGCGTCGCGGCGACGATGAGCCGCTCGGGGCGTCCAAGATCCAGCATCAGCACGAAGAGACCGCCGGCGAGCAGCGCGAGGCAGAGCAGAGCCGAGAGCGGCGCGCGGGGCTTGTACGCGGCCTTGCCGAACACCGAGCCGATCGAGGCGACATTCAGCACGCCCGATGCGGCGACGATCATGAAGATCGCGAACACGTGCGGCAGGCCCCAGACGATCTGGTTGTTCATGCCCGTGACGATGTGGCCGTGCTCTTCCATGACGAACGCGGCGCCGAGGCCCGCCGCCGTCACGAGCGCGCCGAGAATGGCGAGCGTCCAGAACGCGCGGGCGCTGCGATACCGTGGCATGACGTTGTCCATCGCTTACAGTCCCTGGTAGCGCACGCCCGTGTCGAGCCGGAGATCGGCGCGGACCTGCACGGTCGCCACCGCGGCAATGCGCCGCGAAATCTCGCTCAGCGGATCGTTGAGGTTTCCGAACAAGAGCGCCTTGTGGCCGGTGGCCGCGCATGCCTCGACGCAGGCGGGAATCTGGTCGCGGTCGATCCGGTGGACGCACAGCGTGCAGGATTCGACGCAGCCCTTGCCGCGCGGCACGTCGGGCTTCTGATCGGCGAGCGGCTCGTGGACGAACGAGCGCGCCTTGTACGGGCAGGCCATCATGCAGTAGCGGCAGCCGATGCAGGTGTGTCGGTCGACCAGCACGATGCCGTCGGCGCGCTTGAACGACGCACCCGTCGGGCAGACGTCGACGCAGGGCGGGTCGGCGCAGTGCTGGCACATCATCGGCAGCGAGCGCTTCTCTCCGTTCTTGGCAGTGAGCTCGATCTTGCGGATCCACTGCGATGAAGTGACGGTCTTCGCGCCCGACAGCCCGTTCTCCTTGTCGCAGGCCACAACGCACGCATCGCAGTCCGACGCGCAGCGGTTGACGTCGACCAGCATCCCCCAGCGCACCTTCGCGGACGCGCCTTCCGCGGGCGGGCGGCCGTGCGCGAGGTCGAACAGCGTGATGCCGGGCGCGATCGTGACGCCCGCCATCGCCGCACCCCAGGCGAGAATCTGCCGGCGGCCGCGATCTATCTGGTGTGCCCCCACGCTTGCGGCTGTCGCCGCTGCGCTGCCCCCCGAGGCAGACTGCAGTTGCGCGGTCTTGGGCGGCCCGGCGGCGCTCATGGACGTGCTCCTACGACAGCTGTTGCCAGCGCGGGCTTCGCCTTGTCGGTGTGGCATTCGAAACAGTCGAGCTTCACGGCGGCGTAGCTGTGGCAGCCTTCACAGAATGCATCCTTGCTGCCGGTGACACGACCCGTCTCCTTGCTCGCATGACACGCGATGCAATTGGCGAGGCTGTGCTGCGTCGTGCGGATCCCTTCGTGCACCGTCCGGTCTCTGTGGTGCTTCAAGAGCTCCATGTGGTTGCGGCGCATGAACGCCGTGTCCTCGACACACTTGCCTCCGGCTGCGCTTGCGATCGGTGGCTTCGGGACCGGGACGCGGGAATCGTTGCCGTCGCCGGCAAAGGCGAGGAGGGTGATGCCGGCAAGCACCACCAGCACGGCGGAGCGTGCCGTCCGCCTGCTGATGCTTGCGGTGCGGGATCGCGGCATGTCGCTATTCGCCGAGCCCCATCTGGATGTACCCCGTCGGGCACACGTCCTTGCAGATGTGGCAGCCGATGCACTTGTCGTAGTCGGTGTAGACGTAGCGTCCCGTCGTCGCCTCCTTCTTCGGCACGCGCGCCACCGCCGTCTGCGGGCAGTAGACGACGCAGTTGTCGCACTCGAAGCACTGGCCGCAGCTCATGCAGCGCTTGGCTTCGGCGACGGCTTCGGCTTCGCCGAGCGGCGCGAGGCGCTCCTCGAAGTTGCCGAGCGCGCTTTCGCGCGTCAGCGTCGTCACGTTGCGCCGGTGCCGCGGCGTGTACCCGAAATGGCCGAGGAACAGCTCCTCGTGCGGAATCACGTAGCGGTCCGAGCGGTTGTCGTAGTTGTGGATGCCGACGTTCGTCTGGTCGGTGCCGCGGATCGGCTCGTGTGTCTCCTTGAACGCCAGCCCCTTTTCGACCATCTTGCGATGCAGGTCGAAAGCATGGACGTCGACCTTCGGCCGCTTCTCCTGGTCCTCGCCGCGGAGGAAGCGATCGATGCCCTCGGCGGCAATCGCGCCGTGGCCGATCGCCGTAGTGAGCAGGTGCGGGCGGATGACGTCGCCGCCGGCGAACGTGCCGGCCTTGCCGGGAATCTGATAGTTCTTGTCGGTCGCCACCGCGCCCTTGCCGATGTCGAACTCCTCGAGTCCCGTGAAGTCGACTGCCTGGCCGATCGCCGAGACGATGAGATCGGCCGGAATGTCTTCCTCGGTGCCCTCGATCACCTTGATCTCGAGCTTCGGCCCGACGAACTTCGCTTCGCAGCGCGCGACGGTCAGCGCGATCGCGCGGCCGTTTGCGTCCTTCACCACCTTGACCGGCGCCAGGCCGCCGCGGATCGCGATGCCCTCGGCCTGCGCCTGCTCGATCTCATGCTTGTTCGCCTGCATCTTGTCCACGCCGAACACCGACGTCAGCACGACTTCCGCACCCTGCTTGACCGACACCTCGGCGACGTCGTGGGCCATGTGGCCGGCGATTGCAAGCTCGGGAAAATCAGTCGGCTTCGCGTGACCGATGTGGCCCAGCCGCCGCGCTACGGTCGCGACGTCGATCGACGTGTCGCCGCCGCCGATCACGACGACGCGTTTTCCCACGTGCCGCAGCCGCCCGTCGTTGAACGCCTTGAGGAAGGCGGTCGCGGTGACGACGTTCGGCGCGTCGCCACCCGGCGCCGGCAGCGGCCGGCCCGATTGCGCGCCCATGCCGAGGAACACCGCGTCGAAGTCACGTTTCAACTGTTCCAGCGTGACGTCGGTACCCACACGGCACTTCGGCCGTACCTCGATGCCGAGGTCGACGATGCGCTGGATCTCGGCATCGAGCACCTCGCGCGGCGTGCGGAAGCCCGGGATGCCGTAGCGCATCATGCCGCCGAGGTGCTCGTGCTCGTCGAAGATCGTGACCTCGTGGCCCTTCTTCGCGAGCTGGTAGGCGCAGGAGAGCCCGGCTGGGCCGCCGCCGATGACCGCGACCTTCTTGCCCGTCTTCACCTCGGGCGCCGCAAACTTGAGCTTGTTGGCGATCGCGTATTCGCCGAGGAAGTGCTCGACCGAATTGATGCCGACGTGGTCCTCGACTTCGTTGCGGTTGCAGCCGGTTTCGCACGGCGCCGGGCAGACGCGGCCCATCACCGACGGAAACGGATTGGCCTCGGTCAGCCGCCGCCACGCGTATTCCTGCCACGACACGCCCGCCGGCGGCTTCTCGATGCCGCGCACGATGTTGAGATAGCCGCGGATGTCCTCGCCCGAGGGGCAGCTGCCCTGGCACGGCGGCGTCGACTGGATGTAGGTCGGGCATTTGTGCGACCAGCTCGCCTGGAAGATCTGGTCGCGCCAGCGAATCCCATTTCGCATCGCCGTCCTTGTAGCGACGGAACGTGAGCTTCTCGACGGTGGGGGCCGGTGTCGTTGACATCGCGTGGTCTCCGAAGGATCGTCTTGCGTTACTGTTTGGCGCCGAGGCGGATCGCCGTGCTGACCAACTGGTGCACGCCGCCCACCATGCCCATCTTGAAGCCGTAGTACGGCAGCACTTTGGTGAACTGCGCCTTGCAGATCGCGCAGATCGTCGCCATGAAATTGACGCCCTGGCGCTCCGCGACTTCCTTGAGCGCCTCCATCCGCGGCAGCGCGCCCTTGACGCGCAGGTCGAGCAGCTCGTCGGTGAGGAGCCCGCCGCCGCCGCCGCAGCAGAATGTCGCCTCGTGCGTCGTGCCCGGGCGCATTTCGACGTAGTTGTTGGCAACCGCGCGGATGATCGCGCGCGGGATCTCGAACTGGCCGCCCGGCTGCGTCGCCCATGCGCGAGGCGCGCGCAACGTTGCACGAATCGTGGAACGTGACCACGCGGTGGTCGTTCGCTTCCTTGTCGAGCGTGAGCGCGCCGCGTTGGATCAGGTCCCAGGTGAGCTCGCAGATGTGCATCGGCTGCCGGTAGCGGGAATCGAGCTGGCTCTGCAGCGCCTTCGCGAACGGGTCCGTGCCGCCGGCGCCGATGCCGGCCAGCGTGTTCCAGAAACTGTAGGCAACGCGCCATGCGTGCCCGCATTCGCCGACGACGATCCGCTTGACGCCGAGGTCGAGCGCCGCCTCGCGGATGCGCAGCGCGATCTTCTGCAACTGGTCGTAGTTGCCGATGAAAAGGCCGAAATTGCCGGCTTCGGACGCGTGCGACGAGAGCGTCCAGCGGATGCCGGCCGCGTGGAACACCTTCGCATAGCCGATCAGGCTGTCGACATGCGGCTCGGCGAAGAAGTCGGCCGACGGCGTGACGAGCAGCACCTCCGCGCCCTTTTCGTCGAGTGGAAAGCGCACGTCGGCGCCGGTGTCTTCCTTGACGTCCTCCTCCAGGCCTTCCAGCGTGTCGGCGAGCGCGGGGCCCGGGAGGCCGAGGTTGTTGCCGATCCGGTGGACCTTGCCGATGATCTCGTTCGAATATTTCTGCCCGTAGCCGACAGCGTCCATGATCTCCTTGGCCGCCATCGTGACTTCCGCGGTGTCGATGCCGTAGGGGCAGAACACGGAGCAGCGGCGACATTCGGAGCATTGGTTGTAGTACTTGTACCACTGGTCCAGCACTTCCTTGGTGAGCTCGCGCGCGCCGACGAGCTTAGGGAAGAGCTTCCCGGGCAGCGTGAAGTGCCTCCGGTAGACGCTGCGCATCAAATCCTGCCGCGCGACCGGCATGTTGTGCGGGTCCTGCGTGCCGATGAAGTAATGGCACTTGTCGGCGCAAGCGCCGCAGTGCACGCAGGCGTCGAGGTAGACCTTGAGCGAGCGGTATTTGCCGAGCAGCTCGCCCATCTTGCCAAGCGCCTTCTCCTGCCAGTCAGCGGCGAGTTCGCCGGGGAACCCCAGCGCCTGCTGCATCTTGTCGGTCGCGACATACGGCTTCGACGCCCCCATCGCGCCCGGGACGAGCGGCTGCGGCGCACCGGGGAAAGTGCGCAGCGGGGGAGCCTTGACGTCAGCGGCCATGATCAGTCAGTCCTCCCGCCGGACCGCCCAAGGGAGGACTGCATCCCCCTCGGGGGAGGCGAACGAAGTGAGCTTGGGGGCGCATCAAGCGCCTTCCGCCGGGCCGCCCCAAGGGAGGCCTGCATCCCCCTCGGGGGAGGCAAAGGAAGCGAGCTTGGGGATGGTTCATTTCGGGTCGAGCTTCGCCGCCCACGGGGCGAGATGCCGGTGCTCTCGGGAATCGTCGACCTGGTTCCGGGTCGGCGAAAAAGAGGCCGGGCGCGTGCAGCAGCTTGGAAAACGGAAAGATCACGAGCAGCAGGACGACGAGCCCGAGATGCGCATAGAGCAGCGGGTCCGCGGGCAGCGGCTGCCAGTCGAAGCGCACGAGGCCCAGGAAGAATGCCTTTACCGCGACGATGTCGGTGTGGGCGACGAACTTCATCGCGAGGCCGGTGGCCGCGATCGCCAGCAGCAGCGCGAGCATCAGGTGGTCGGACGGCGTCGAAATGAAGCGCACGCGCGCGACGAAGAGCCGGCGCACCCAGAGTCCGGCGAGGCCCGCTGCCATGCCGAAGCCCGCGTAGATGCCAAACGGCTGCAGCAGCGCCACCCAGCCCCACACCGGCTCCTGAAAATAGCGCAGGTGCCGGAGCAGCACGAGTGCCAGGCCGGCGTGGAAGAGCCAGCCGCACGCCCATGTCCAGAGGTTGCTCTTGAACAGGCTTTCGAACAGCACGACCTCGCGCGCGATGCGGAGCGCGACGCCGCCCCGCGTCACGGGCGCCGGCGTCGTCGGGATCTTGAGGGGCGCCGGCGTCCGGGCATAGCCGTAGATGCGCACCGCAAGGCCGCCCGCGAACACCGCTGTCGCGAGATAGAACAGCACGCCGAAGAGCACCGTAGCCATCGACATCGCGCCTTTCCTAGCGGGCCTTCGCCAGAAGCGCCGTCGCCCTCGCGCGGGCGGGAATCCGGTGACTTTCCAGGCACGTCACCGGGTTCTCGCTCAGTCGCCAAGACAAGCGGGGACGACGAGCACTTCTCACACGCAGCCGGTGGGCTTCGGCAGGCCGGCGATCTTGCACGCCTGCTTCGCCGGGCCGTACGGGAAGAGCTCGTAGAGGTACTGGCTGTTGCCCTTGTCCGGCCCGAGTTGCTTGCCGATCGCCTTGGTGAGCACGCGTACCGCCGGCGCGATCTGGTACTCGTCGTAGTACTTGCGCAGGAAGTTGACGACCTCCCAGTGGTTGGGCGACATCTCGACGCTTTCGGTCTTCGCGATGTGGTTCGCGACGTCCTCGTTCCAGTCGGCGAGATTGACGAGATAGCCTTCCTCGTCGGTTTCGTAGGGCTTGCCGTTGACTTCGATCGTGGGCATGGATTTCTCCTCGGGGGTGAAGGGAATGGGAATTTGGTCAGAGCCAGGACTGGCAGTTCGTGTTCTCGGCAACCAGATCGACGAAGCCGCCGTAATCGACGGTCGTCACGCCGTCGAGCACGCGGTCCGCGACGGCGCGTGCTTCGAGGTCGGGCAGGAGCGCGTAAACCTTGTGCCGGCCGAGGGCCTCGCGCATGCGCTTCTCGACGGCGGTGCCGCGGGTGGCCGCGTAGACGCCGTCCTCGATCAGCAGGATGGTGCCGGGCGCCGCGATGCGCAGGCAGGCGTCGAGCGAGGCGCGTTCCAGCGGTGACTTGTTGACGATGTGCAGCATGCGTTTCTCGAGAGATTCAGAAGGACATCACGACGTCCTGCTCGTCCATCAGCTTGCCGAGCTCGGCGGCCGGCAGCACGGTCACGTCGACGATCATGTCGTCCTCGGTGAGCCCGCGCTCCTCCATCGATTCGCGCTCGACGTAGAGTTTCTCGACGTCGTAGCCTTCGAGTGCGCGATAGGTCGGCGAAAAGTTCTTTGTCTCGATGCCCTTGGTTTGCTGGCCCTTCTTCAGCTGCCAGACGCCGTCCTCGACGAACACCAGCGAGACGTCCTGGTCGAACGCAGCCGATATCAGCACGACCTCGAGCGACTCGAGCGCATAGACGGTGCCGTACGGCGCCTTGCGGTTGACGAACATGAATTTTTTCGCGATGCCTTCTTCGGACATGGTGCGATCCTCTCAGCGCCCGCCCGGCCGCCCGAAGGGCGCTGAGCGCCCCTCTCCGGGGGGAGGCGAACGGAGTGAGCTTCGGGGGGGAGTCATCTAATCGCCGAACACGACGAGCCGGTCGGACTGGATGCCGGCCTCGACCAGCTGCCCTAGGCCCGAGATCCGAAAGCCCGGCGCGAGATTCTCGTCCTTGATGCCGCGCCGCAGCGCCGCCGCGACGCAGACCACGAGGTCGACACCGTGGTCGGCGGCGAGCTTCGACCAGCGGGCGACGATGTTGCGGTCGTCCTGCGGCGGCTCGGTCAACCGCGTCGAGTTGTTGACGCCGTCGTGGTAGAAGAACACGCGGTGGATCGCGTGCCCCTTCGCGAGCGCCGCCTTGCAGAACAGGTAAGCCGAGTCGCTTGCCTGATGCTGGTAGGGGCCCTCGTTGACGAGGATGCCGAATTTCATCTGCGTCGTCTCGTGGCGGTCAGAACCGGATGTGCGCCGACGCGTTCAGGTTGACCCGCGCGCCGCGCCAGTCGTCGATCAGATACTTGGTGAACGGCAGCTCGGTCTTCTCGAAGAAGCGCGGCCAGCCGATGCGCTCGATCCAGTCCGCCAGGCGTTCCCATGGCCGCGCGTCTTCCTTGTAGACGCGCAGGATCCGCTTCACGACTTCGGCCACTTCGGGCCAGCGCGGCGGGTTGTTGGGCAGCCCGGCGGCGACCATCTTCATGAAGGTCGGCTTGGCGCGCGCGTTCGAGTTCTTGCCGCCGACCCAGATCGCGAGCTTCGAGTATT
This sequence comes from uncultured beta proteobacterium, assembly GCA_963733985.1. Taxonomy (GTDB): domain Bacteria; phylum Pseudomonadota; class Gammaproteobacteria; order Burkholderiales; family Casimicrobiaceae; genus CAIWHR01. The sequence continues at coordinate 93,478 of CAVTFF010000003.1, forward strand.
CGGGGTCGTTGATCTGCATCGGGGGGCACGGCGGATAGCACGCGCCGCAGCAGATGCACTTCTTCTCGTCGACTTCGAGCGATGGCTTGCCGTTCACCAGCGCCGGGCGGATCGCCGCCACCGGGCAGCGCGCGACGACGGCGGGACGCTCGCAGACGTTGGCCACGAGATCGTGGTTGATGACCGGCGGCTTCGTGTGCTGGATGATGATCGCGATGTCGGCCTGCCCGCCGCAGTTGATCTCGCAGCAGGACGTCGACAGGTGGACGCGGTTGGGCATCTCCTCGCGCCGGAACTCGTCGATCAGCTCGTCCATCAGCGCCTTGACCACACCCGATGCGTCGGTGCCCGGGATGTCGCAGTGCAGCCAACCTTGCGTGTGCGCGATCATCGACACCGAGTTGCCGGTGCCGCCGACCGGGAAGCCGTTCTTCTCGAGCTCGTCGATCAGCGGCGTCACCTGGCAAAGCTCGACACCATGAACTCGATGTTCGAGCGGATCGTGAAGCGGACGTAGCCTTCGGCGTACTTGTCGGCGATGTCGCACAGCTTGCGGATCGTCGCGACGTCCATCTGCCTCTGCGTGCCGGCGCGCACCGACCAGACTTCGTCGCCGGTATGCGAGACGTGGTGGAGCACGCCCGGCCGCGGGCGGTCGTGGTATTTCCAGTTGCCGTAGTTCGCCTTGAACTTGGGATGCAGGAAGTGCCGATTGTCGGGGACGCCGCTTTCGATCGCCCTGCGCATTTGCGGTTGAGCCATGTCTTTCTCTCCTCAGCGCCCGCCCGGCCGCCCGAAGGGCGCTGAAGGCCCCCCCTGGGGGTAGCGAGCGAAGCGAGCTTGGGGGTTCATATCTACGCGACCTTCTTGCCGGCCTTCATCTTCGCGACTTCGTCGTCCCAGCCATCCATCCGGACGTACGGATTGGTGCGCGGCGAGCTGACCATGTTCGGATCGATCGGAATTTCGAGCGCTTCGAGGAAGTTGACGATGCCGATGCGCTCGATCATCTCGCCGGTGCGCTCGTGCTCGAGCGCGTTCTCGGCGAAGAAGTCGATGACTTTCTGCCCGAGCTCGACCAGCTTTTCACGGTCCTCTTCGGTCTCGAGCTTCATGAACGGTATTACGACGGTCCCCATCAGGTCGCCGATCTTCAGCGTCGCGCTTGCCGCCGACCAGGATCGTCGCGCCCTTGTCCTTGCCCGGCGCCAGCGCACCGGTCATCACGTTGATGCAGTGCATGCAGCGCACGCAGTCGCGGTTCTCGATCTCGAGCCCGTGCGTGTCGCTGACGGCCACCGTCGATACCGTGCCGCCCTTCTTGAGGTCCTTGATTTCCTTGAGCTGGAAGGTCTTGGTCGGGCAGCGCGCGACGACGTCGTTGACCAGCTCGTCCATGCCGTGCTTGGCGAACCATTTGTTCGCCAGCGCCTCGTCGGTGCGGATGTTGTCGCGCCAGGTGCCGATCACTGCCATGTCGGCGCGCTGGATCGAGTTCATGCAGTCGTTCGGGCAGCCGGAGAACTTGAACTTGAACTTGTAGGGCAGGCTCGGACGATGGATGTCGTCAAGGAAGGTGTTGATCACCGTCCGGTGCGCGTTGGCCTCGTCGTAGCAGGATTGCTCGCAGCGCGCCGCGCCGACGCAGGACATCGACGTGCGCACCGCCGGGCCGGCGCCGCCGAGATCGAAACCCATCTCGTTGATCTCGTCGAACGCCTTCTGCACGTTCTCGGTGGTGGCACCCTGGAACATGATGTCGCCGGATTGGCCGTGGAAGGCGATCAGGCCCGGAACCGTGCTTTTCCCAGATGTCGCAGAACTTGCGCAGCACGTCGGTGTCGTAGTGCATGCCGGCGGGTGGCATCACGCGCAGCGTGTGGAATTCGGCCGCGTCGTTGAAGACGGGCTTGCCGGATTCGTCCTTCAGCTCGGTGAAGCGCGGGATCACGCCGCCGCCATAGCCGAACACGCCGACGGTGCCGCCTTTCCAGTAGCCCTTGCGCGTCCGGTACGACGTCTCGAGCTGGCCCAGCAGATCGACCACGTAGTCCTTGTCCTTCGCCAGCCGTTTCAGGCCGGTAACGAAGCTCGGCCACGGCCCGGTTTCGAGCTGATCGAGCATCGGGGTGGGATGCATCTTCTTGGCCATGGGTCACTCCTCCTCGCTGGGTCGGCGGATTTCCGGAAAAAACGCTCGATCGCGTGCTGGTTCGCGATCAACATGCGTGGCGCTGTCGGGGGCGCTCCGGAGGCTTGGTTGCCCAGTCTGCCTCCACTGCAAACGTTCTGCTTTGACCCCGGACAAGGATGGCATCCTACGGGCACATTCCTGATTGCCGCCATCCCTCTGGCCGGCTACTCTGAAGCTACCCGGATGGAGTATGTTTTTCGTATCTCCGCATGGCTATGGACGTGCGGGCCCGGAAAACCGCTCAATATGTGGCGCGGAAGCCGTGTTTTCGTGCGGGTATCGTTCTTCCTGCCGGTATCAGCGTACGTTTCGGCGCTGGGCGCGCGTTTCCCGCTCCTTGCGCGGGGACGGCGCACAATGGGGAGTCGCCGGCCCATTGGGGTCCGGCGCTTATGACCCGAGGGCGCGAGAAGAGCATGCCGAGCATCACGAGCCTCATGCGGTTCAAGGTCCCGCTGGGCGGGCAGGAAATCGAGCTGGCCGAAGTCGTCCACGACGCTGGCGGCATGCGGCTTCTGCGCGTGCGCATCCGGGAGAAGAGCCGCTTCACGATATTCGACGTCGACCCCGTCACCGCGCGGCAATGGGGCGACGCCATGCGGGGGTGGAGCGATGCGCAGCCGGCCGAGACGGGCGCTGCCAGTTGACGCGGCGAGGGGGCGATACGATCAGCGGCGTTTTGCCGCGCCGGTAGAGGAGAGTGGATGGAGGTAAGCGCGGATTCGGTCGTCGATGTCGTGTTCGGACTCGAAGGCACGAGCCTGCCGGCCGAGTACGCATATGAACTGTGGCGCGAAGTGCGCCAGCGGTTGCCGTGGCTCGCAGACGAGGCGGGCGCGGGAATCCATCCGCTGAAGACCTCGCCGGGTGGCGAGGGCGTGGTCCTGCTCGCGCGCCGCGCGAAGCTCGTGCTGCGCATGCCCGAGCGGCGAATCCGCGATGCATTGCCCCTTGCCGGAAGCAGGCTCGATGTCGGCACCGGCCTCGCCGTGTCCGAAGGCGCTGCGAAACCGTTGCACCCCTGGCACACGCTGCATGCGCAACAGGTCGCGACCAGCGCGCGCGATGAAGCGGCGTTCGGCGACGAGGTCGCCCGGTGGCTCGCCGCGAGGGCCGTCGTCTGCGAGTTCATCACGGGCCGCCGGCGAACGCATCGTGCCGGTGCCCGCGAAATTACCGGCTTCAGCGTGGTGCTGCACGGAGTGAAGCCTGCCGACTCGCTGTCCCTCCAGTTCGAGGGGATCGGGGACGAACGGGGGTTGGGGTGGGGACTCTTCGTCCCGTACAAATCGATTTTGGCGGTGGTTTGACGCCGCGCAAGGCGGTGGCCGCGAATGTGAAGGAGGCTCACGAATGGGTTACACGGTCAACGGGGTTGAGCTCGCGACGGATGCCGATGGCTATCTGCTCGAGCCGTACATGGGCGATGACATCGTCGCGGTGATCGCCGCGGCGGAGGGGATCGAGCTTAGCGATGCGCACTGGGAAGTGGTGCGCTACCTGCGCGACGAATACCAGGCGAACGGGCACACGCCGAATTTCCGGAATATGCTGAAGGGATTCCAGGCGATACACCCCGAGGCCGACAGCAAATATCTCTACGATCTGTTCCCGATCGGACCCGCGAAGCAGGGCGCGAAAGTCGCCGGGCTTCCACAGCCGTACGGGAAGGGCGGTTATTGACCGGACAGTGCACCTGCCCGCGACAAGGAAACGATGATGACCGAAGACACGATCCTGCGACCGAACGTCACGCTCGACATGCGCGGCACGAGCTGCCCCGCGCCGCTGCTGGGTGCAAAAAAGCTGGTCGACGACTTGAAGCCCGGCGAGGTCGCTGGTGCTCCTGTCGGACTGTCCGGGAACGCAGGACGACCTCTTCGCGTGGGCGCGATACACGGGCAACCACATTGCGCACACCGAGCGTCTTCCCGACGGCGGACACGCCTACCACATCCAGCGCGGCCGCTCGCGGCATCCGACGGCACATGCGGTGCTCGACCTGCGCGGCGCGGTCTGCCCGGGGCCGATCGTCGAGGCGAAGAAGCTGCTGAACGGCATGCGCGCGGGCGAGACGCTGAAGCTCGTCAGCAACTGTCCCGGCATCGGCGCCGACGTCACCGACTGGGTAAGGGCGACCGGGTTCGACGCTCATCGAATCCGAGGAGATCGGGCCGGGCGAATTCGAGTTTTATATAGGAAAATAAACGGGGCCCGAAGCGGCTTTCGCGAAGAGCTCGCGAAAGCCGCCGGTCCCCGAATTTGTGATGCGAGTCAAGAGCCACTGGTTCCGCGAGGGAACGCCGAAGAGCGCGACCGAAATCGCCGGCGCGGCGGCGTTCATCGTCTTCCGGATCGCGCAGAACTCCCTCAAGAACATGCGCAACGCCCGCTTCGAGCTGCCGCCCGGCGCGCGCTATTTCGCGTTCCTGTCCGAGTTCCTCGTCTTTCTCACGCTGGCCGCCGACCGGATCGCGCATCGACGGGGCGACCCCTCGTGGCGGGTCGAGTTCACGACGGCGCTCGCAAACCGCGTCGGCGCGTTCCTGGCCGACAACGAGGCTGATTTGCTGCGGCGTCGACGCGCCGGATGAATGCAAGCGCCGCTTCGTCGCGCTCGTCAACGCGCGCTCGCCCGACTACGCGGAATGCGGCTGGAACGACGACGGCCCCGACTACACGTTCATCCGCTGTCTCGGGCACAAGGTCGCCGCGGTGATGGAAGAGCACGAGCAGACGTGGGCGGTATCGCAGGTGATCGACAGCGAGGCGCCCGAGGCCGTCGAGCTGCTGACGCGGGCGATGACGGGACTCACCGACACGTCGCCCCGCCGGGCGCGCGCCGCAGCGGGAACGCGGGGCGAGTGATGGCCGACGCCGCGACGGGCGTTCCCGTGCATGGCGCGGCGCGCTCCGCGAATCCTTTCGATCCGGACGACGACCGCGCGTACCAACGATGGCGCAGCGCGAAGCTCGCGCATTTCCCGGTCGATCTGCAGTCGCTGATCGTCGAAGTCGGCGACCCGGGGGCACTGACCGACGCCGAGCGCGCGGCGATGCTCGCGTGCTGTCGCGCGGCCAACACCGTGGTTTATGCGAGCACTGTGTGCGCTCCCGACAAGTCGGTTGCACGAAGGCTCGGAGCGCAGTTCGGGCTTGCGAGCCTCGATCGCAACTGGCTTGCCGACGACGACGGCGTGAGCCAGGTGACCGTGACCGGCGAGGCCGGCCGTGGCGAATACATTCCGTACACGAATCGGGGAATCCGCTGGCATACCGACGGCTACTACAATCCTCCAGAGCGTCGGATCCGCGCGATGGTGCTCCATTGCGTCGCCAGCGCGGCCGAAGGCGGCGCCAATGCGCTGCTCGATCACGAGGTCGCCTATCTGCTTCTGCGCGACGCCGATCCCGCCCACGTTCGCGCACTGATGCGGGAGGACGCGATGACGATCCCGGCGCGCACCGACGAGGACGGCATTGCGCGGCCGGCGCAGACGGGTCCGGTGTTCTCGATCGATCCGGCGACCGGCAGCCTGCACATGCGTTACACCGCGCGCACCAAGAGCATCGAATGGAAGCAGGACCCCGCGGTGCAGGCCGCGGTCGCCGCGCTCGAGGCGGTGCTCGCGAGCGATTCGACGTTCATCCATCGATTGCGCCTCGAGCCCGGGATGGGCATCCTGTGCAACAATGTGCTGCACGATCGCAGCGGCTTCGTCGACGATCCGCGGCGGCCGCGGCTCCTCTACCGCGCCCGCTACCACGAACGCATCGCGGGGACATGAAGAACCGTCGTGCGGCGACGCGGCGGGCCGCGTCCGGAGGCGAACATGACGCAGTGGCTGACCCTGTCCCGCGCGGCGCGCCTGATCGGCGTCCCGCGCGGCGCGCTGCAGCGCCAGGTCAGGGACGGCGAGCTTCCGACCAACGATGGACTGGTCTCCACGGAAGGGCTCCTGCGGCTGTATCCGCAATGGAGCGTCGAGGATTCAGGCGCGTTCGAGCGCGTCACGAGGCTCAAGGAGGAAGCGTTCGGCCGGCGCGTGCAGGAGCGTGTGCTGCCGCCACAGGAAGTGCTCGCGCAGCGCCTCTACGCGCAGAGCCGCGAGCTCGCCGACCTGCGCCGGCATCTCGCGCGCTATCATGCGCTGGTCGTCGCAGTGGGCGAGAAGCTCGATGCGCTCGTACGCTCGTCGCCGCAGGCGGAGATCGCTGACCTCAGGGCGTCGCTCGAAACGGGGCTCGCCGTAGTCCTCGCGACCGAATCCGCAGATGCGCTCACGATCATGGACGACATGCTGAAAGTGGTCTCCGCTCACGTGATGGTACGGCCGAGCGGTCACGAGTTCTTCGTCGAGGGCCGCGACACGTTGTTGCAGGCCGGGCTCAAGGCCGGCCTCAAGCTCAATTACGGTTGCGGCAACGGCACGTGCGGGCTGTGCAAGGCGCGAGTGGTCGAAGGCGAGCTCGTCAAGGCGATGCCGTTCGACTATCCGCTGTCGGAAGCAGAGCGAGCGCAGGGGTATACGCTGCTGTGCGCGCATTCGGCGGGCTCGTCTTCCATCGTCATCGAAACCCTTGAAGCGCATGGGCCCGGTGAGATTCCGGAGCAGGAGATCGAGGTGCGTATTCGCGCCGTGTCGCCGCTCGCTCCGGACACGCTGCTCCTGCATCTGCAAACGCCGCGCGGCAGCCGGCTGCGCTTCCTCGCGGGGCAGAGCGTGACGCTCTATGGCGGCGCCGAAGGCATCGACGCCCAGGCGATCTATCCGGTCGCAAGCTGTCCGTGCGACGACCGCAACCTGCACTTCCACGTGGCGCGCAATCCGCACGATGCATTCGCAACGCTCCTTTTCGACGGCGCGCTGAAAAGCGGCGACACGGTGACCGTCTGGGGGCCGAGTGGCGACTTCGTGCTGGCCGAAAGCGAGCGGCCGCTCGCGTTCGTCGCGTGCGACACCGGATTCGCGCCGGTGAAGAGCCTCGTTGAGCACGCGATGGCGGTCGACGCAGCGGAGTCGATGTCGATTGACTGGCTCTCGACGAGGCCCGACGGGCACTATCTCGCCAACCAGTGTCGCGCCTGGGCCGAAGCCTTCGATCATTTCCGCTATGCGGCGCACGTCGATGCCGACGTCGCGCGGGGCGCTCGGAGCGTGGTCGCCGCGATGGCGAGCGGGTTGCCGCTTCCGACGCACGATGTCTACGTCACCGGCCCCGCGCCTTTCGTCGACGCAGCCGTTGCCGCGCTCGAGGGCGCCGGTGTTCCTTCCACGCAGCGCTTTGCGGCGGTGGTGTGATGCCAAAGACGGACGACAGAGTCATTCGCATCGCCCCGGCAGACGGCGGCGCCGGCGACTGCAGCGGTGCCGAGCCGTTCGTGCTCGTGGTGCTGGGCGACAGCATGGCGCCCGAATTCGCCGAGGGCGAAGTGATCGTCGTCGAACCGGAAGGACTCGCGACCGATGGCTCCTATGTCGTCGCGCAGGTCGAAGGCGAGTGGACGATGCGGCAGCTCGCCATGATCGACGGGGGCTGGACGCTGCGTCCGCTCAATCCGTCCTATCCGCCGACCGTGCTTGCCGATCTGTCGTCGATCCGCGGCGTCGTGATCCAGAAGAGCAAGCCGGGGCGGCGGCGGGCATCGAAGCGTTACGTTGAATAGCTGCCGGAATTCGCGCGAGGAGACTTTCATGCCGTACTACATTTACCGCGTCTTTCCGTTCCGCCGCCTTGAAATGGTCGACGCTGTGCCAGCGTTCGGACAGGCGTCGGCGCGGGCCAAGGCGCTTCGCGCGAGCCCCGACCTGCCCGCCGATTGCACGATTAAGGTGATCTTCGCCGCGAACGAGAACACGGCCGAGGATCTGCTCTCCCAGGTGCGCGAGCCCGCGCCGGGCGTCGTCGGCGACGAGTGACGCGCGGTGGCAAAGCGCACCGACCGCTGATGGACGAAGCGGCATTCCGCGCGATGCGCAGCGCGGCGAATCCGCAGCCGTGCGTGTTCGAGAAGGCGCTTCTCGCGCGCTGCGCCGGCTGCGAGCTCGCGGTACGGCGAGCGCTGGCGGAGCGCGAGGCGATCGCCTGCCCGTCGCCGATCGCACGTTCCAACTGCGATACGCTGCTCGGGATGGTCCGCGAGCGTTCGGCATTCGCGTTGAAGCGGCCGCCCGGCGCGCCTTTGCCGCACGCGTTGACCATGAAGCTGCAATGCGGTGGATTGCGCGGATTGCAGCAGGCTGTCGACGTCGAGGAATCCGATGTCCATCGGCTCGTCGTCGCGGCACGCGAGCGTTACGACGGTCTTGCCCATCTGCCGTGGCCGGAGATCGTCGCAGCGGTCCTTGCCTGGCAGGGTCGGCGCCGGCACGCGGAGAGCGCTCCGTGATTCCGCGCTTCGATCGTCTCGTCGAAGTCGTGCAGACGAACTGCCACATCACCGATGCGCGGCACGCGCGCAACATGACGCTTTGCACCTACCTGCTCGAAATGCGCGAGCTCTATCGCTGGGAGCACGGCGTCGCGCTGACAGCCCCGCTCCCGCGTGCCGCCGTCGGGACGTGGCTCACGAGCCGGGAGGCGCTGTGGGCCGCGTTCGAGGAAGCGCCCTATCGGCCACTTCCATTCGAGGGGTGCCTCGTCGATCCCTTCGACGTCGAGACGGCCAACCGCGAGCTCGTCCCGTCGGGCATTGTCTACGGGGCGGGCATCGGCCGCTTCGGCAAGCCGCAGTTCTTCCTGGGTGCGCTCGAGCGCGAGGAGTGGCGCGACGGCGTACGGATCCTGGTGTCGCGCTGCGAGTACGCGCGCGACTTGTCTCCCGCGCCCGCGGCCGTTCGCGACGGAACCGTCTATGTCCGACTCGAGTCGCTGCAGCGCCTGCTCTGGGAGAGGGCCGAAGCATGGGAGCGCAAGCGCGCCGACGGTGCGCTCGCCTCGGCGCTCAATGCCCATGGCTTCGCCGACGATCCCGACGCGGCGCTCCGATCGATGGCGGCCGCCGAGGTGGAAACGCTGATCCTGCACGAGCTGGGCGAGCATCGCGCCGGGCGGATGCTTGGTCCCGACTGGGAGCAAATGCTCGAAGGTTTCAGGCGCCGCCGCGCCGAGTTGTTTGCGCGCGCCGTGCGCGACCACCTGGCGGATTGCACGACGACGCTGCCGACGCTCGTCGACCGCGACGCCGAGTCGTCGCTGCATTTCTGGTTTTCCGGATTCGACGGGGTGCGCCGCGAGCTTTTCCCGCGGCTCGCCGCTGCTTACGAAGCCTGGCGCGGCGGCGACGGCGGTCGTGCGCTGCGCGGCGCCATCAACGCCGGTGCGGACCATTGGGCCGCCGTCTGTGCGCAGATCCTTGCGTTGCACCGGAGCCACGGCGCGGGGGCAGAAGCAGCGGTCGAGGCGCTCGCGGAGGCCGACGGAACAGCGCTATAACGCTGCCGCTGCGCGCCCGACCGACGTGCTGCGCGGCATCGGGCGCTGCACGCCATGCGGGAGCCATCGCCGGAGACCCCATGCGGAACCGCAGCACCAGACCGCAGGAGCACAAGCTATGAGCACAGAGACCCTTGCGACGCTGCCGGGCTCCAGGTCACGAGGCTGCGGGTTCTGGATGCTTTCTGGCGGGTGGCCGAGCGAGCCGGCGCCTGGCCGCCGTCGTGCCCGCGGGCTACGGCTCGCCCGCTTCGCGCGTCCTCTCCTCGATTTGCTCGTCCGCCCATTCCTCGTAGCATTTCAGACCGCAGAAATACACGACATAATCGCGTACTTCCGCGCTTTGTGCCTCGGACTTGGGGATTTCCTTCAGGCAGACCTCGCACGGCACGAGGGCGACCTCGGCCGGGTTCAGCGTTGCGACCATTCGGCACCTCCTCTCGCGAAACGAGTGAAAACCGAATGCGGGCTACGATGCGATTCGTTTGAACGATAATCCTCCGGGCGCCGGTCCGGCTTGATCCCGGGCAATCAATTCCCGAAAACAAGAACAGAATCGGCGCGCGCAGGCTTGCGCGCGCCGATCGAAAGGCCTTCCGACGTCCGCCGGTTTCTACCCCGGCATCATCCGGTCAGAACTTGCGGTTGTAGGCGATGCCGAGGAGGTACTCCTTCATCTGGATTGAGTCGGTCGTCGACGCGAGCACCGGATCGAACGGCGCAAAGAGGCTGGGTCCGGTCACCGAGTTGTTCGCCGCGTACATGAACGCGCCGGTGATTTCGGACACCTTGTCGATCCGCCAGGTCGCCCCCACCGAGTACTGGTTCTGGACCACGCCCGGCGCGAGGATGTTGAACGTGACGTCCTGCGGCCGGATCGGATTGTCGGTGTGGTTGTAGCCCGCGCGCAGCGTCCAGGCGTCGTTGATGTCGTACTGGACGCCGATCTTCCAGACGTCGACGTTCTGCCAGCCGAAGCCCGCGCCGGTGTCGCCGCCAAGGCAGTAGCTGCGCAGTCCAGGGCCGCCGAGCTCCGGTGGCAGGCAGGAGAAAATGTTGGCGCTCGGATTGTTCACCGACGGCGCATCGTCGTAGTAGATCCGCTGATAGTCGACGGCGAACAGCAGCTCCTTCACCGGGCGCACACCGATGCCAACCGTGAAGGTCGACGGAATGTCGAAACCGCCCTGCTGCGCGAACAGGCCCTGGTACTTGTCGAAGTTGCCCATGCTGATCTTGCTCTGCCACGCACCGCCGATCGCGAGCCAATCGGTAAGCTGGCCCATGTAGCCGATGCGTACGCCGAATCCCCACGAGTCGTCATAACCGTTGTTGGTGACGCTGCCGGGAGAGGTCGAGAAGACCGGATTGTCGAAAAGTTGCAGGCCTTCGGCCTTGAAGCGCTGATAGGCGACGACCGGCGTGATGCCGACCGAGTGGCCCTTGACGAACTGCCACGACACGTACGGCGCGATCATCAGCTGCATCAGGTCGACGCCGAGATTGCCCTGCCGCAGAGCAGGTTGTAGGGCCGACGCGGATGGCTCTGCCGGAAGGCGCGGCACGCGCTCAGGTTCGGGATCTGTCCGCCCGGATAGTCGGTGTTCATCCCGCCGTTCCCGTACACGGTCACGCCCAGCGCGAGGTCAGGGCTGTATTTCCAGTTGATCCCGAATTCGGGGATGAAGAAGTTGTTGCTGCCGCTGTCGACGTTGGCGTCGATGTTGCCCAAGGCCCGACCCGGTGCGCGACGCGCTGCGGTGCGGGCTGAACCAGGCGGCACCGAGCTGCCATTGGTTGTCGAGGAACGACATCGCGCCGGGATTGATCGCGCCGCCGAACGGCTCCTGTGCGACGGCGATCGCGGCGCCGCCCATGCCGATCGCCTTCATGCCGTAGCCGTTCGCGAAATAGCCGTCGGTCGCATGCGCGACAGCGGAGCCAACCGCCGCCGCGAGCGCGGGCAGAGGGTCGTGAGTTTTTATCGTTTCTCCCTCCTGAGTGGTTTGGAGTCCGGCGATCGGAATCCTGCAGCCGCGCGGTGCGCGTGCGTACGATTCAGATGAACAAGCTGACGTCGGCATCCTTCGCCATCGGCAGGAACGTGGCGGCACCGACATAGTCCTTGACCTCGGGAATGAACTCGTAGCGCTTGTAGCCGAAGAGATCGACGGTCATCTGGCAGCCGATCAGGTTCACGCCGGCTTCAATGCACAGGCTCCGCAACTCGCCGATCTCGGCGACGCCCTTGTTCTTGATCGTCTTCTTCATCATCTTCGTGGCGAAGGCCTCGTAGCCGGTATCAGCGACTGCACGGCGTTCGGGATGTTCCAGCGGATCGACTTGAACCACGCCGGACCCATCGGCATCTTCATCGGCATTGCCGGGTTGCCGAGCGGGCTCACTTTCAATTTCCTGAGGTCCTTCTTGAGCAGCTCGAGGCCGTAGAAGGTGAAGAAGATCGACACGTCCCAGCCGAGCGCCGCGGCAGTCGAGGCCAGGATGAACGGCGGATACGCCCAGTCGAGCGTGCCCTTGGTGGCGATGATCGTCATCGACGGCGTCTTCGCCGCCTTCAGCTCCGCGAGCTTGGCGGCGAGCCGTTGATCGAGCAGGGCGTCGACGCGTTCGCGAATGACGCGATCGAGCGCGGCATCATCCTCGGCGATGGTCCTGGTTTGCGTTTCCATGGCGTCTCCTCTGAGGTCGTGATCGGAATCAGCGTGGGACCGGGCTATTTCTTCTTGAGATAGAAGATGTAGGTCTTGTTCTCTTCCGTCGAGGACAGGAGCGGATTTCCCGTTTGATTGGAGAACGCCTGCATGTCCTTGATCGAGCCCGGGTCGGTCGCGACGACCTTCAACACCTGGCCGGATGCAAGCTCGTTCAGCGACTTCTTGGTCTTGAGGATCGGCAGCGGGCACGACAGTCCGCGCGCATCAAGTTCCTTGTCGAAATTCATCGGGATATCTCCATGGTTCGATTGCGATTGGACGGCGACTCCGCGAACGCCTCCGGCCCTGCGCGCCAGCCCCGCCGACGCGGCCTAGCCGCCGGCCACACACAAAAAGAATTGTCCGCTCGGCGCCGCTTGGTCTTCTTGTCTGCGGTCAAGGGTTGGATCCATCCGCCCGCGTCAAATCGCCGCGGTAGCGAAATCCACGCATTAGGCGAAAATTGGCTCCGCCCGTCTATAGCCGCTCCGGGTAATAACCCTGCTACCCATGCGGGGAGCATTGGCTGCTGCAAGCTTGATCGGGGACATATGGGGGAAAGCGCATATTGCGATCGCTGGCGATTACACCAACTTTCTTGCGGCGGCGACGACGGCGTCGATGGTGAAGCCGAAGTGGGGGAAGAGGGCGGAGGCGGGGGCGGACTCGCCGAAGGTGTCGAGGCCGAGCACGGCGGCGTGCGGATCGTCGAGGGCGCCGACATAGGCGCGCCAGCCGGCGGTGGCGCCGGCTTCGATGGCCAGGCGCGGGATCGAAGGCGGCAGCACGCTGGCCCGCCAGGCGGGGTCCTGGCGCTCGAAGACGCTGGTGCAGGGTAGCGAGACGACGCGCGCGGCAAGGCCGTCCTTTTGGAGCGTGGTGCGGGCGCCCATGGCCAGCGCCACCTCGGAGCCGGTGGCGAGGAGGACCACCCGGCGGGGGAGGTTGGGCGCGAAGTCGGCGAGCACGTAGCCGCCTTTGGCGATGTCCTGGCATTGCGCGGCATCGCGCGGCTGGAAGGGGACGTTCTGGCGGGTCAAGATCAGCGCGGTGGGGCCGTCGGCGCGGGCGATCGCGGCGACCCACGCGGCGGCGGTCTCCACGGTGTCGCAGGGGCGCCAGACATCGAGGTGCGGAATGAGGCGCAGGCTCGCGGTGTGCTCGACGGCCTGATGGGTGGGGCCGTCCTCGCCCAGGCCGATCGAGTCGTGGGTGAACACGAAGATCGAGCGCAGCTTCATCAGCGCCGCCATGCGCAGGGCGTTGCGCGCGTAGTCGGAGAAGGTGAGAAAGGTGCCCACATAGGGGATGAACCCGCCGTGCAGCGCGAGACCGTTGGCGATGGCGCTCATGCCGAACTCGCGCACCCCGAAGTGAACGTAGTTGCCGGCCGTGGTCTTGGTGACCGGGACGCTGCCGGCCCAGTTGGTGAACACCGAGCCGGTGAGATCGGCGGCGCCGCCGAGGAGCTCGGGCAGCGCCGGACCGAGCGTGTCGAGCGCCTGCTGCGAGGCCTTGCGGGTGGCCACGCTGGCCGCCTTGGCGGCTTGCGCCGCAACGAGCGCGGCGGCGGTCTCGGGCCAGCTATCCGGCAGCTCGCCCGCCGATCCGGCGGCTGAACTCCTCTGCTTCCTGCGGATACGCCGCGCGGTAGGCGGCAAAGCGCGTCGCCCACGCCGCTTCCTGTTGCGCGCCGCGGTCGCGCGCATTCCAGGCTTTTGCAGATCGACTGCCGGAATCACGAACGGCGGATGCGGCCAGCTGAGCGCCACCCGGGTGGCCGCCACTTCCTTCTCGCCCAGCGCCGCGCCGTGGGTGTCGGCGCTGCCGGCCTTGGTCGGCGCCCCCTTGCCGATCACCGTCTGGCAGCACAACAACTGCGGCCGCGCCTGCTGCGCCCCGTCGGCCTGCGCCGCCGCCAGCGCCGCCGCCACCGCCGCACGTCGTGACCGTCCACCCGCGCCTGCACGTGCCAGCCGTAGGCTTCGAAGCGCCGGGCCGTGTCGTCGGTGAACCAGTCCTTGGTCGCGCCGTCGATCGAAATCCCGTTGTCGTCGTAGAAGACGATGAGCTTGCCCAGGCCCAGCGTGCCGGCGAGCGAGCAGGCTTCGTGCGAAATCCCCTCCATCAGGCAGCCGTCGCCGGCGAAGACATAGGTGTGATGATCGACGATGCTGTGGCCCGGACGGTTGAAGGTGGCCGCCAGCAGCCGCTCGGCCAGCGCCATCCCCACCGCGTTGGCGAGCCCCTGGCCCAGCGGCCCGGTGGTGGTCTCCACCCCCGGGGTCACCCCCACCTCCGGATGCCCCGGCGTTTGCGAGCCCAGTTGCCGAAAGCGCTTGAGCTCCTCCATCGGCAGGTCGTAGCCGGTCAGGTGCAGCAGCGCATAGAGCAGCATCGAACCGTGACCGTTGGACAAGACGAAACGATCGCGATCGGGCCAGCGCGGATGCGCCGGATTGTAGCGCAATGGCCCCCGCCACAACGCCAGCGCGATCTCCGCCATCCCCATCGGCATCCCCGGATGCCCGCACTTCGCCGCCTCCACCGCATCCATCGCCAACGCCCGGATCGCGTTGGCAAGTTGTGCGGTATCCGCACCGGCACTGATCGGTTGGTCTTTCATCGCTTCATTCCCTTCACATTGTCACCGCGCGCCGCTTGCGATCCATGAGCTGCAGGATCATCGGCGTGAAGATCAGCTGCATCGCGAGGCTCATCTTGCCGCCCGGCACGACGATGATGTTGGGCCGCGACATGTACGAGTCGTGCAGCATCGACAGCAGGTAGAGGAAGTCGATCCCCTGCGGCTTCGCGAAACGGATCACGACCATGCTCTCGTCGACGGTCGGGATGTCCTTCGCGATGAACGGGATTCGACGTGTCGACCATCGGCACGCGCTGGAAATTGATGTGCGTGTGCGAGAACTGCGGGCAGATGTAATTCACGTAATCGGGCATTCGCCGCAGGATCGTATCGACAACCGCATCCTGCGAGTAGCCGCGCAGGTTCTGGTCGCGATGCAGCTTCTGGATCCACTCGAGGTTGATGATCGGGACGACGCCGATCAGCAGGTCGGCATGGACGCGCGATGTTGACCTCGCGGGTCACGGCGGCGCCGTGCAGTCCCTCGTAGAACAGCAGATCGGTGCCGGCGGGAATGTCGGTCCACGGCGTGAAAGTGCCCGGGTCCTGCTTGAACGGCGCCGCCTCGCGCGCGTCGTGCAGGTATTTGCGCACCTTGCCGGTTCCGCTCTCGCCGTAGGTCCGGAACAGCGTTTCGAGGTCCGGCAGCAGATTGGCCTCCGGCCCGAAGTGGCTGAAATGCTCGTTGCCGACTGCGCCGGCCTCCGCCATCTTGGCCTTCATCTCCTTGCGGTCGTAGCGATGGAACGAATCGCCCTCGACGATCGCGGCGGTGATGCCTTCGCGCCGGAAGATGTGCTCGAACGTCCGGGTAACGGTCGTCGTGCCGGCGCCGGACGAGCCGGTGATGGCGACGACGGGATGCCGCTTCGACATGCGTTTCCCCTCGTCGACTCAGTTGGTCAGGGTGACGGCGCCGAACAGCGAGCGCTCGTTGAACAGCGGCGAGGAGAACGCGACCTCGCCGCGATCGTGCTCGGCGTGATAGCGCGCAAGGCGCTCCACTTCGCTCTTCGAGCCGAGGATCACCGGCACACGCTCGTGCAGCGACGACGGGACGACGTCGAGAATGCGATCGCGCCCGGTCGATGCGGCGCCGCCCGCCTGCTCGATCAGCATCGCCATCGGGTTCGCCTCGTAGAGCAGGCGCAGGCGTCCCGGCTTGGCCGGATCCTTCGTGTCCTTCGGATACATGAACAGACCGCCGCGCATCAGGATCCGATGCACTTCGGCGACGAGCGACGCGATCCAGCGCATGTTGAAATCCTTGCCGCGCGCGCCCGCTCTTGCCGGCGATGCATTCCTCGACGTAGCGCTTGACCGGCGGCTCCCAGAAGCGCTCGTTCGACGCGTTGACCGCGAATTCCTGCGTCTCTTCGGCGATTCCGAGGTTCGGATGGGTGAGGATGTACGCGCCGATCTCCGGATCGAGCGTGAAGCCGTGCACGCCGGTGCCCAGCGTGATCACGATCATCGCCGTCGGTCCGTAAAGCGCGTAGCCGGCGCAGACCTGCTGCGTGCCCGGCTGCAGGAAATCCTCGGCCTTCGGATCGGTGACGCCCTTCGGGTGCGCGCAGCACCGAAAAGATCGTGCCGACGGTGACGTTGACGTCGAGGTTCGACGAGCCGTCGAGCGGATCGAATACGAGCAGATAGCGGCCGCGCGGATACTGCGCCGGGATCGCGTACGGTGCCTCCATTTCCTCGGAGGCCATGCCGGCGAGATAGCCGCCCCATTCGCAGCAGGAGAGCATGATGTCGTTGGCGATGACGTCGAGATGCTTCTGCTCCTCGCCCTGCACGTTGACGGCGCCGACCCGAGCCGGGCGCGGCGCTGAGCGCACCGCGGGCGACCGCGCTCGCGATGTACTTGCATGCGGTCTGGATGTCGTTGACCAGCGCGATCAGCTCCGCGCCGCCTTCGAGCTTGCGCTGTTCCTCGATGATGAACTTCGACAGCGTCGTGCGACCATAGAACATGGCCTCAGCCTCCCTGGAACACGCGGCTCGCGCGGATGTCGGCGGCCGAAATGGTTTGCAGCGCGTCGCGCGTCACCGGCGTCGGTCGACGCGAAAAGCCGGTTCGCCTGGCGCAGCCGCGCGCGGTCGAGCGCGTTGCGGATCGAGCGGGCGTTGGCGAAATTGGGTTGTGCGCGGCGCATTCCGATGTACTCGTGAAGCGCGGCTTCGGCCTCGACGTCGAGCCGGTAGTCGAGCTTCGCGAGCATGAGTTCCGGCGATCTCGTAGAGCTCGCCTTCCGAGTAATCGGGAAAGTCGATGTGGTGCGCGATCCGTGAGGCCATCCCCGGATTGCTGCGGAAGAACGTATCCATCCGGTCCTTGTAGCCGGCGAGGATGACGACGAGATCGTCGCGATTGTTCTCCATCACCTGCAGCAGGATCTCGATCGCTTCCTGCCCGTAGTCGCGCTCGTTTTCAGGGCGATACAGGTAATACGCTTCGTCGATGAACAGTACGCCGCCCATCGCACGCTTCAGCACTTCCTTGGTCTTGGGCGCCGTGTGGCCGATGTACTGGCCGACGAGATCGTCGCGCGTCACCGAGACGAGATGCCCTTTGCGGACGTAGGAGAGCCGATGCAGGATCTCCGCCATTCGCATGGCGACCGTCGTCTTGCCGGTGCCCGGATTGCCGGTGAAGCTCATGTGCAGCGACGGCGGCGCGCCGGTAAGCCCTAGCGTCGCGCGCGCCTTCGACACGACGAGATAGGCGGCGATCTCGCGGATCCGCTGCTTGACGGGCGCGAGCCCGACCAGTTCGCGATCGAGCGCGTCGAGCACGTCGACGACGTTCGCCTCGCGCAGCAGTGCCTGGAGGTCGATGTGAGCGGGAGCGAGGTCGTTCATGGCGATGCCGCGCGATCGTTGCGCGACGGGTCACACCATTAGTAGCGGCCGCCTTCCGGGCGGTCGACGGCGTAGCTCTCGACGGTGTAGCGGACCGCTCGCCCGGCGCCTTCCTGACGCACGACGCGGAACCCGGGCTCGTTCTTCGGTCGATTGACGATGAACGACAGTCGCGTCGTTTCCCATCCCTGCGTCGAGTCGAACGCATTGACTTTGATGTAATGGTCGGGGAACGCCTTGCGGCACGCATTGACCTCCATCAATACGCCGGCGGCGTCTTTCAGGTCGAACATCGGCATCCCCCACATCTCCCAGTAGACGTTGCGCGGGTGCGGGTCGTCGGTGTATTCGATCGACAGCGCCCAGCCTTGCTTCAGCGCGTACTCGATCTGCGCCCGGATTTCGACGTCGGTCAGGTCGGGCAGGAACGAAAAAGTACCTTGAGTGATGCGCATGGTGTCCTCGCTAGCTTTACCGTTCATTGGAGTACCTTCGCGCTCCGCGCTCCGGTATTCGCGGCCTCCGCGCCGCTTGATTGTTCGCGCTGCTGCTTGGGGTCGGCCGCCGCCCGCGCTCGCAGACGCGCTCTTCGAGCCTTGGCTTCGCCCTGCTCGCGCGGGCGTCCCGGGGCGGCCCTTCTCGCTCATGCCGCGGTCGGTGTCGGAACGAAGTCGGGCGTGTCGGTCGATGCGTAGTTGAACGACACGTCCTTCCACGTGTCGAGCGCCTGCGCGAGCGGCTTGCACGAGCGCGCGGCGGTCTCGAGGATCGCCGGCCCTTCGCGGACGATGTCGCGACCTTCGTTCCTCGCCTTGACCATCGCTTCGAGGGCCACGCGGTTGGCGGTTGCCCCAGCGTGGATGCCCATCGGGTGGCCGATCGTGCCGCCGCCGAACTGCAGCACGCAGTCGTCGCCGAAGAGGTCGATCAGCTGGTGCATCTGCCCGGCATGGATTCCGCCCGAGGCGACCGGCATCACCTTGCGCAGATTCGCCCACGGCTGCTCGAAGAAGATGCCCGCGCGCGAGATCGACGGCGTTCTTCTCCTCGCGGCAGACGTTGTAGAAGCCCTGGACCGTCAACGGGTCGCCTTCGAGCTTGCCCACCGCCGTGCCGGCGTGGATGTGGTCGACGCCGGCCATCCGCATCCACTTGGCGATCACGCGGAAGGAGACGCCGTGGTTCTTCTGCCGCGTGTACGTCGAGTGACCGGCGCGGTGCAGGTGCAGGATCATGTCGTTCTTCCGCGCCCACTTGGCCATCGACTGGATCGCCGTGTAGCCGATGACGAGGTCGATCATCACGATCACCGAACCCAGCTCCTTCGCGAATTCGGCGCGCTCGTACATGTCCTCCATCGTCGCCGCGGTCACGTTGAGATACGTGCCCTTGACCTCGCCGGTCGCCGCCTGCGCCTTCGCCACCGCTTCCATGCAATAGAGGAAGCGCTCGCGCCACGTCATGAACGGCTGCGAGTTGATGTTCTCGTCGTCCTTCAGGAAATCGAGGCCGCCCTTGAGGCCCTCGTAGACGACGCGGCCGTAGTTCTTGCCGGAGAGGCCGAGCTTCGGCTTCACCGTCGCGCCGAGCAGCGGCCGCCCGAACTTGTCCAAACGCTCGCGCTCGACGACGATTCCGGTGGCTGGTCCCTGGAACGTCTTCAGGTACGCGACCGGCATCCGCATGTCCTCGAGCCGGAGCGCCTTCAGCGGCTTGAAGCCGAACACGTTGCCGATGATCGACGCAGTCAGGTTCGCGATCGAGCCCTCCTCGAACAGCGCGAGGTCGTAGGCGATGTAGGCGAAGTACTGCTGCTCGACGTTCGTGCCGGGCCCGGTGTTGGGCACCGGGTCGACGCGATACGCCTTGGCGCGGTAGTTGTCGCACGCGGTGAGCCGGTCGGTCCACACTACGGTCCACGTCGCCGTCGACGATTCGCCGGCGACCGCCGCAGCCGCCTCGTCGGCGTCGACGCCTTCCTGCGGCGTGATCCGGAAGAGCGCGATGAGGTCCGTATCGGACGGCTCGTAGTCGGGCCGCCAGTAGCCCATGTCCTTGTACTTCATCACGCCGGCCTTGTAGCGCTCCTTGCCGGAGAGCTGCGCCTTGCTTGCGATATCGTTCATCGGGGGTTCCTTCGGTGTCAGCACGGGTTCAACATGGGATCGATCGATCCTAGCCCCAACCATTGACAAGCAATAGTTATTTGTTTTAACTGATCACTTAAGCTTTAACTTAAGTTAAGTGCCCATTCGGACATGCGCGGCGTCACCATCCGACAGCTGCAGATCTTCGTTGCTGCGGCAGGCCACCTGAGCTTCGCGCGTACCTCGGAACAATTGCACCTTACGCAGGCGGGCGTATCGCTCCAGATCAAACAACTCGAAGAAATGGCAGGCTTCGCGCTGTTCGAGCGCCGCGGCCGCAGGGTCGCGCTGACGGAGGCGGGCGAGGTGCTGCAGCGGTACGCGCAGCGGATCCTCGATGCGCTCAAGGACGCCGATGCGGCCCTCTCGGCGCTGAAGGGGCTCACCGGCGGGCGCATCCGCGTGGGCGTCGTCAGCACGGCGAAGTATTTCGCGCCGGCGCTCCTCGTGCGCTTCCAGAGGCGCTACCCCGGCGTGCGGGTCTCGCTTTCGGTCAACAATCGCGAGGTCATTGTCCGCGAGCTCGAGCGCGACGAAATCGACGTCGCGATCATGGGCCAGCCGCCGCCGCGCCTCCCGACCGAATCGGTGGCGATCGCCGACCACCCGCTCGTCGTCATCGCCGCGCCGCAGCACCCGCTCGCGGCGAGAACGCGGATTCCGCTTGGGGCGCTCGCAGGCGAAACGTTCCTCCTGCGCGAGCAGGGCTCGGGGACCCGCTCGTCGATGGAGCGATTCTTCGCCGAGCGCGGGTTCGAAGCGAAGATCGGCAACGAGATGAGCAGCAACGAGACGATCAAGCAGGCGGTGATGGCAGGCATGGGGCTCGCGCTCATCTCGCGCCACACGATCGGTCTCGAGCTCGCGACGCATCGACTCGCCGTCCTCGACGTCGTCGGCCTCCCGCTGATGCGCCGCTGGTACGTGGTGCGCCGCGCCGGACGCTTCGTGAGCCCGGCCGCCGCCGCGTTCGTCGATTTCGTCGTAGCGGAAGCGCCCGGGCTACTCGCCGAATTGCATCCGACAGACGCAAAGCCGCGCCGAAAGTCTGCCGTCAGGCGAAGCGCGCGCCGATAGCCGCGCGCTATTCGTCGGCCTCTTCAACGATTTGACAAATGTTCGATGTGGCGGACCAACCGCCGACCTCAATCGCTCGGCGACGCGCCCTTCGGGCCTTGCCTCGGCCTCGCGGCCGAGGCCGCCTCTCTCATTCGAACGTGCGCCGGTAGTAAAGACCGAAGCCGCTGACGGTGCCGGCTTCTGCGCGCAACGTCAGCGATCCGGTGAGGTTGTATTCGAGACGCAGCGCATTGGTCGCGACCGTAAGTCCCTGCTCGTAGACGATCGCCAGGTTTTCGGACAGCCGCTTTCCCACCGCCATGACCTGGCCCTCGGCGTCGGGCTGGCCGCTTCCGCGCGCGGCCACCTGCGCGCTCTTGAACGAGATGTCGTCGAGGCCGAAGCGCTGCGCGATCGTCTGCGTGACCGGTTTCGCGTTGGGCCCGAGCAGCGCCGCGGACGCGGCCTGCAGTGCGGCGACGTCGGTGCCCCCGGTCCGATCGAGGCTGTGCCCGAGCACGAGCCACGCGAGCTTGTCGGCGTCGGGGACCGGCGGCCGCGACGTCAACTGGACGATGGGTACCTTGACCGTCCCGGTGACCGCGACACCCGCTTCGACGGTGAGGTTCTTGCGCAGCGCGACGATATCGAGCCCGGGATTGTCGAGAGGCCCGTCGAAAATGAGACGGCCGGGGTCGATGACGAGCCGCTGGCCGTACGCGAAATACGTTCCGTTCACCGTGCGAATCGAGCCTTTGCCGGTAAGGCCCGAAGGACCGCTCGCGACACGGATGTTTCCGGCGAGGCCGGTTTCGAGGCCGCGGCCCGAGAATCGCAGCTGGTCGCCAAAATCGAGGTCGAGATCGAGCGAGAGAGGAATGTCGGCGCCGGCCGGTGTTTCCGCCGTCTTGCGCGGCCAGCCGACAACGACGACGTCGTCGCCGAGCGTGGCTGTCGGGTCGGTGTCGTACGCGATGCGGCCTTCGTCGGCTTTGAGCTTGCCGTTCAAAGCGAGCTTGCGGTTCTCCGACGTGACGCGGCCTTCGCCCGACACGACGAGGTGAAGGTCGGGCCGGTTGAAGACGCGAAAGCGCTCGGCGTGCCACGTGAGATGCGCCGTCGGCGTGCGCGCGCCTTGCAGGGGTGCATCGACAGTCCCGGACGCACGAAAGGTGCCCGCACCCGCGGCGAGCGAAAGCTCTTCGAGGACCAGGCTTCGCTCGCGGAACCGCGCACTCACGCGGCCGTCGACGAAGTGCAGTCCGTACTGGGGCGCGTCGACGCGGAGCGCTTCGCCGGTGAGCGTTCCGGAGAGCGGCGCGTGACCGATCGTCCCCTTGGCTGCGACGTCGACGCGCGCGCGGCCGTCGATGGCGGCGACCGTGCCGACCCAGGGCTGCAACGGCTGCAGCGTCGCGAGCTCGGCATGGATCGAGAGGTCGAGCGGAGCGTCCGCGGCGATGCGTCCCGGTGTGGCGAGCGCGACGGCGCCGATCGCGAGCTTCGCGTCCGCGGAACCGGCGCGCGTCGACCGAAACGTTGCCGTCGCGTCGATCGCGTCGTCGGCGAAACGCGCAGAGGCTTCGAGCGCGGTGATGCCCGCGGACGAAGACTGGCTGTCGGTCGTCGCATTCGGCGCAATCCATAGGTCGCCACTTTCGCGGCGGACAGCGACCGTCCCGTTCAAGCGCGGCGTCGCGGCGAGCGACCAGTCGCCGCCGAGGGTGACGGTCGACGCGAAGGGAAGCCGCCTGCCGGACAAGCGCGCGAGGGCCGCCAGCGGAACCGCGTTGACGCTGCCCCGTGTCGAGATTCGTCCATTGTCCCAGACGAATTCGCCTATCCGCAGATTGCCGTTGGCGATCGCAACCTGCGTTTCGCCCAGCTGCAGCCGACCTGGCGCGAGCGAAAGCGAAGTGGGCGGCGAGCCGTGCCGGCCACGGGCCCCGGTTCTCGAACGCATCGAGCGTGCCCGACCACGACGCAGCGGAAAGGTCGCCGCCGCCGATATCGCGAAGACTCCCGTGCGCCTTTGCATCGAGGTCGAGATCGTCGGCGCGCAACGTGATCTCGATCGCATGTTGCGCGAGCGACCCGGCAACGGACCCGTGGGCGCTCGCGAATTTGCCGTAGGGCGCGACCGCGTCCTTCGCGTCGATGGCGATGGTGAGGTTGCGCGACGCAAATGTCTTGTCCGTGTCCGCGGCGCTCCCCGGTGCGAGCGTGGCGCGCACCGACAGGGCGCCGACAGCAAGCGTCGGATCGATCGTAAGCGCGTTGGCGTGAATGACGATCTCGATGCCGGCCTGCGGCCACGTCCCGCTCCCCTCGGCTTTCGCGTTCAGCGCGCCGGTGAGGCTCCGCGGGACGCGGGACTGGAGCAGCGGCGCGAGCTCGGCGAGATGCGGTGCGTCGAGTGTCGCTGTCATCCGGTCGCCGGGCCCGCCATAACTGCCCGTCGCGACGAGACTTGCCGATCCGACGTGCAAGTCGATCGCCGCTTCGCGGATGAACGTGCGCGCGAAGGTGCCGTGGGCGCTCCCCGACATCGCGACACCGGCGAGCCGGCTGCCGGCGGCAATCGACGCGTCGCCGGCAATCCGCCATGTCGGTTGCAAAACGCCGGTGCCGGCGAGCTTGCCATCGAGCGTTCCCGCCGGAAACGCACCGAAGCGCGAGGGATCGAACCTCGTTGCTCTGGCGTCGACTGTGAATGCCCGCTCCCCGTCGAGCGCGACGTGGCCGCGCATATCGAGCTCCGCGTTGCCGGAGCTGGCGCGGAAGCGTTCGACAGCGACGACCCGGTCGGCGATCGTCGCAGCAAACGAGAGCGCGAGTCCGCGCGTCAATTGCCGATCGACGAGATCGCCGCTCACGCTTCTACGCGTCGCGCCGAGCTCAGCCGAAATGCTGCCGGCGAGGCGCGTCGTAACGAGCGGCGCATAGATTCGCCGCAGGTCGAGGTCGCGCACGTCGAGCGCCCAGGTGCTCCCCGGGGCGTCGCCGGCGAGCGTGATTCGCGCGCGCCCAACGGCCCTTCCCCCGCCTTCGAGCTCGGCCGCAATGTCGTCAAACGCAATCGCGTCCGCCTGCCAGGCGAAGCGTGCGGAGAGCGTGCGCACCGGCGTCCTCCCGGCGTCGAGGTTGCCGGGGAGCGTGTTGGTCGCGGTGAATTCGCCGGCGAGCCCGCCCGGAGCAGGCTGCGCGCGCGCAGCGACGGCGAGCCGCGTCGTCGGCAGCGATGGATCCCACGCAACGAGATCGAGGTCACGGACGTCGATCGAGAGTTCGCGCAGTGGAACCGCCTCGAGTGGTGCAAAGGCCGCGCGCGCGCTTCCCTTCGCGATCCCCGCCGCGACCTTTGCCTCGACGGCGAGCGCTCGCAGCGTGCCGGTGACATCGACGTCGGCGCGCGCCTGCTGCCGGACATTCCCAGCATAGGCGACATGCCCTGCGACCGGAAACGGCGTGCGAGTCCCGAGCTTCGCCTCGCCGTTAAACGCGCCACCGGCCGTCGTCATCGTGAGGCCGGTGATGCGGTGCTCGATCGCGCTGCCGCGGTACCCGAAAGTAAGGCCTTTGACGGTGCCTTCCGTTGCGCCGAGACGCCAGTGGAGCTCTGCAACGCCGAGCCGCTCGATCGTGACGTCGATCGGCAATGCGAGATCGTCGGGGAGCGCGTGAGCCGAGCTGTCGGAGCGCGCGAATTCGAGCGTCAGTTGTTGCGCGCCCAATCCGTCGACGACGATCCCGCGTGACCACAACATCGACGGCCGCCACGTCAGCGCGACGTCGGTGGCCGTCACCGTTGCGACCGGGCCGCGCCAGACGATGCGCTTCGCGCGCACGGTGTCGATGAGTACGCCGCTCGCGCCGTCGATCTCGAGCGCGCCGCCGCTGCGCGCGACGAGCTCGCCGACGAGCCAGGCGACACCGGTCTCACGGGTGAGGAGCGTAAAGCTCGTGGCGAGGAGGAGGACGGCGAAGGCGACGAGGATCGTGAGCGAGAGCGCAACCCCCCGCCGCAGCGCGCGCCTCGGGCGCGCCGAACGTGGGGCCGGGGTGACGGGCTTGGCGGCCATCAGAACGAGAGGCCGACGGAAAAATGGACGCGGACCTTGTGCACGTCCTGGCCGTAGGCGAGATCGAGGCGGAACGGGCCGAGCGGCGTGCGTACGCGCAAGCCCGCGCCGTAGCCGAGCGCGAGATGAACGTCTTTGGGCGAATCGGTGGCATTGCCGGCATCGACAAATGCGGCGAGACCCCACGCGCTTCCGATCCAGCGGATCGCTTCGGCATTGAATACCGCGTAATAACGGCCCGGAACCGTCGCGTCACCCTGTTGCACGCCGAGACTTTCGAACGCGTAACCGCGGACCGTCGTGTCGCCACCCGTACGAAACAGGAGCGCCGAAGGGATGCCATTGCGCGTAGGCGCGAGAACGGCTCCGCCTTGCGCGCGGAGCTGCAGCTCGCTCACGCGATCGAGCGGAATCCAGGTGGCGAACCTGCCGATCACCCGGCCAAAACCGCGCGTGGAGACGCCGGGGATTCCACCGCCGCCCTGCACGTTCGCGATCCATCCCGTCGACGGCGCGACGAGATTGTCGACGCGCCGCCAGTAGCGCTCGTACTCGCCGTAGAGCGCGTGCGAGCGCTCGAACGGCGCGCCCGCCGGCTGCTGTTCGTCGAGGTAGAACGTCCCGGAAACGGCGCGCTCGTTGCCCTCCTCGATCGTATGCCAGCGTGTGCCGGCGTCGGCGGTCCGGGTGACGAGTCCCTCGATGTCGGTGCGCTTCGCTTCCGCCGAATAGGTGCCGATCCAGCCGCTGTCGTTCGGCGGCTGGGTGAAGCGCACGAGCACGGACTGCAGCTTGGTCTCGAGTCGCCCCTCTACAAGCAGTTGCAGTCCTCGGCCGTCGATGTCGACGTGGCGATAGGTCGCATCGCCGCGAAACTGGACGTCGGTCGAATAGCCGACCCCGCCCTCGATGCGCTGGCTCGGCGCCTCGATGACCGCGACTTTCACCGTCGCGTCGTCCGGGTGTTCGGAATCGGGATCGATCGCCGCCTGCGCGCTCGCGAAGTATCCGGACGCGTTCAGCCGCCGCACGTACCGCAGGAGCTCCGTCGCGTCGTAAGGCTCGCCCGGCTCGAGCGTGCTGAAGTTTTGCACCAGCGAAGCCGGATATTTGGACAGACCGGTGATTTCCAGCTGGCCGAAACGGAACGCGGGCCCGCTCGCGAATTCGACGGAGAGTTCCGCCGAGTGGTGATCGGGATCGATCAGCGCCTCGCTTTTTTCGATCTTGGCGGCGGCGTACGGGCTTGCGGCGAGCAGCGTCAGCGCGTTCTCCTTGGCGGCAGACCATGCCGGTTGCCGGAAGATCTGGCCCGCTGGGAGGGCCCAGTCGCGCTTGAGCTTCGCGATGGCATCGGTGCCGCGCGGAACGTCGGTGGCGGCCGGACCCGTGACGGTAAGATGGACAGCGGTGACGCGTACCGGTTCGCCGAGCTTGACGGCGAGCGTGACCGTCGCGGGCTTCGCCGCGCGGTCGACGACGACCTCCACCGCAGGCGAAAAAAAACCTTCGGCGGCCGCTGCATTTCGCGTCTCGTCGATCGCCTCGCGCGCGAGCCGGTCGAAGAGCTCGTCGGTCATCTCGACATAATCCTGCCACCGGACGAGGCCGACATCGCGGGCGAGCGTTTCCTTGAGCGGCGACGGCGCATCGATGGTGACGCGATACGCGAACGCGGACTCCGCCGTCGCCGCGTCGGCCGCCCGCGCGTCAGCGGTGAGCAAGCTCGCCGACGCCAGCGCCAGCGCGAGAAGCCGTGATATCGAGTGATGCAGCAGAGATGCAGCAGGATGCGGCACAGCGGGGATTATCGTCGATCGAGCTCGCGCCCTGCGTCGCCTTGCGCGCCGGTCCAAGCTCGAGGTCGCGCGGCGCAGGTGCCGGCGGCAGTTCGCGGCGGGGAGCCGCGGGAAGGTCGGGCACCGGCTGACGCGGCCAGTCGAGATTCCAGTGGACGCCGGGCGGATCGCCAAAGCCCCACAGGCCAATGCCCACACGCGAGACGCCGGCTTTGTCGTAGCGGATCGCGCAGCCCGAAAAAAATAGGGCAGTGGCGATGAGGGCCGCGATCGCGGAGCCAGTCGGACGCATGGCAGGCGCGCTCAGAAGCGATAGACAAGCGTCGCGCCCAGCGCCGGTCCGATCTTGTAGTTGTCGCTGTAACGCCCGCTTCCATTCGAACTGTCGACGGTGAGCTTGCCGGCGGTTGCGAGCGCGCCGTAGAAGTCGAGTCGAACCTCCTTCGTCATCTTGCGCGTGACGCGCAGGAACAAGGGAATGAAGCTGTTCTCGCCGATGCCATCGGGCGTGGGGCCGGATTCGCTGAGGCGGAAGCGGTAGCTGCGGTAGGTGAGACCTTCGGCGATTTCCCAGCGCTCGTCCGGCGCATAGATGACTTCGACGCCGGCGCCGCCCGTGGGGCCCGCCTGGAACGGATTCGCGACGCGCCACTTGTCGTTGATCCTCCAGTCGATCACGAGGAACGGCAGTCCCTGCGTCTTGTCGATCCGCCGGAACACACCGATGCCGATGCCGAGGAGGACATCCGGCGAGAACGCCTTTGCCGCCGACGCAATCGCGCCATACGTGAGCGCCTTGCTCGTGTCTGCCCCGTTCTCGAATCCCCACTCGATGGTCGGCGTGAGCGCAAGGAAGAGGTCGGGCGCATACGCGTAGCGGATGGGAAGTCCGACACTCGGTGCATTGACGTTGTTCCACGGCGCGACGCCGCCGAATGCCGCCGGCGCATTGAAATTCCACGATTGGTAGTCGTAGCGCACGAGAAGTCCGGCCGATGTCTGCGGCGTGAACTGGCGGGTCACCGTCGCAGCCGCGAGCCCACCGGCCCAGTTGAGCCGGCCGCCGGCATCCAGATTCGAGTTGAACTGCATGAAACCGGTGAGCGATGCCGTCGCGCTGACCTCCGCGCCCGGTGCGCCTTGCGCGAGGCAGGCGCGGTACGCAGCGGCAACGGCAGTGGTGACGAGGACGATGACGGCGAGGCGAGCGCGGAGGCGGGACGACATGCGCGAGCTCCAAAAGGCTACGGGGGATTTGCCGCGAATCGTGCGACGGGCCAGCGGATTGACCGGGCGGCGCGGCGGATTCTAACTGATCTCGGTCGACCTCCGGGCCAGCCGGCTGGCCATTCCGATGGCATGAAGCCACCCGACGTGTCATTTGTAACCCATGCCGGCCGAAATTGATTCCGCGGACACGAATTCGGGAAATCGAGATGCGCCTCCCGGCGCACCGCGCCTTCCCTTTCTCCGTCTGGGCGCGCTGCCAAAACCGAGTTTCGAACGTTCGTACGATTCATGTGTTAAGACACGATCTGCTTCCTCTGAAGTCACTTTCAGTTATCGATCTAAGTATCTGTTTAATATCATGGAACTAGTTGACTACAACAAATGCGCTAAGTCATTGTTCGCAAACTGAAAAAAGGGTTGACCCCGTTTCTTTTGTTCCCTATAGTGGCGTCGGGTGGGAAAAAGTGGGTTCAGGTGGGACTTTCGGGCTGGCTGAGACCAATTGCCGCTCCGATTGTGAATAAGCACTTACTCACACCCGGCGAGGAGGGGCGACGAGGTGGCGCAGGGAGCGGGAATCTCGGCGGAGGGGAAAGACGCGAGTGCCGTCTTTCGCGGCGTCACGCATCTTGCGCTCGACGCCAAGGGCCGGCTCGCAATTCCGGCGCGCCATCGCGAAGCGCTCCTGCATCGTGCCGCCGATGCCCAGTCACCGACGCCCGGCGCGCTGGTCCTCACTGCCGATCCCGCGCGCTGTCTCCTCCTCTACCCGCGCGCCGTGTGGGAGCCGATCCAGGCGCGCCTGATGGCGCTGTCATCGTTCAGCGTCGAAATCCGCGGGCTCCAGCGCCTTCTCGTCGGGCACGCCGACGACGTCGACTTGGACGGCAGCGGTCGCATCCTGATTCCGCCCGCGCTGCGCCAGTACGCGGCGCTCGATCACCATGTCGTGCTCGTCGGCCAAGGCAACAAGTTCGAGCTTTGGGACGAGGCGCAAGTGGCAGGAGCAAACCGCCCACACGATCACCTTTCCCGCCGGCGGCCTTCCGCCCGAGCTCGACGGGTTTTCGCTTTGATGCCCAATGGCGGACATGTCCCCGTTCTGCTCGAAGAAGCCGTCGCTGCGCTGGCCATCAAACCGGAAGGAACCTATGTCGACGCGACGTTCGGCCGCGGAGGGCACGCGCGTCGCATCCTCGCCGCGCTGGCGGCGTCGGGCCGCGTGGTCGCGCTCGACCGCGATCCCGCCGCCGAAACCTCCGCGCAGGCGATCGATGACGCGCGCTTTACCTTCCGGCGTGCTTGGTTTTCGGAGCTGCCGCCGGTGCTCGCCGGTCTCGGCGTCGGCGCGGTCGATGGCGTGCTGCTCGACCTCGGCATTTCGTCGCCGCAGATCGACGACCCGGAACGCGGCTTCTCGCTGCGCGCCGACGGGCCGCTCGACATGCGGATGGATCCCGCGCGCGGCGAGTCCGCCGCCGCGTTCCTCGCCCGGGCCGATGGCGCGCGAACTCACGGAGGTGATACGCGACTATGGTGAAGAACGGTTTGCTCAATCGATTGCAAGAGCAATTATTGCGGCTCGCACGGTCGCGCCCATCGTCCGCACGCGGCAGCTGGCCGCGATCGTGGCCCAAGCCGTCCGCACGCGCCCGCGGGGTGATTGGAGTCAGGATCCGGCCACGCGGACGTTTCAGGCTCTCCGGATTTTCGTCAATCGGGAGCTGGAGGAGCTCGCGTTGACGCTGCCGCGCATTGTTCCCCTGCTTCGTCCCGGCGGCCGGCTCGCGGTGATCAGCTTTCACTCGCTGGAGGATCGGATCGTCAAGCGCTTTTTCGCTTCGGCTTCGCAGCCATTCGGGGGCGATCCGCGACTCGCGCGCCTGCCGATCACCGCCGCGGCGCTGCCGGGGGCGCCGCTCGCCTCGGTCGGGCGCGCGATCCGACCCTCTCCGAACGAAGTCGCCGCCAATCCGCGTGCGCGCAGCGCAACCCTGCGGGTCGCCGCGCGCACGGCGCATCCGGTTCCGGCCGATTTCGGCCGCGAGACCGACGGCGGGTGAATGGACCATGGTGCGGCTCAATCTGCTGCTGCTCGCGGTGCTCGTCGCCTGCGCGCTGTCGCTCGTCACCTCGCGCTACCAGGCCCGAAAGCTCTTCGTCGATCTCGAGCGCGCGCAGGCGGAGGCGCGCGGCTACGAAACCGAATATCGGTCAGCTGCAGCTCGAGCAGTCGACGTGGGCAGCGCCGTCCGCGAATCGAGAAGATCGCGCGTGCGCAGCTTCGCATGCAGCTTCCCGCCGCGACGCGCGTTCAGGTCGTGCCGCCGGGGGGCGGAGCCGATGACGCGGCCGCGCACGCCCTGCGCGGAACGGCGGCGCCCGCGCCGGCGCTGACGACGCTGCCGCGATTCCGCGCGCCGCTCGTGTTCGGTGGGCTCGCGCTGCTGTTCGCCGTGCTCGCGCTGCGCGTCGCTGTATCTGCAATGGATCGACAACGCGTTTCCTCCAGGAGCAGGGAAGCTCGCGCTACAGCCGCGAGATCGAGGTCCCCGCGCACCGCGGCCGCATCGTCGACCGCGAGGGCGAGCCGCTCGCGATCTCGACGCCGGTGAAATCGCTGTGGGCATTTCCGGCGCAAGTCGAGGCGACGCCGGGCCAGCTCGCGCAACTCGCGAAGATTCTCGAGCTCCCGACGCAGGCGCTCGCGCGGAAGCTCGATCGCGCAGGAGGACTTCACGTTCGTCGCCAAGCAGGTGTCGCCGGAGACCGCAGAGCGGGTGATGGCGCTCGGGATCAAGGGCCTGCACGACCAGAACGAATACCGGCGTTACTACCCCGCCGGCGAATCGATGAGCCACATCCTGGGCTTCACCGGCGACCACGACGTAGGGCAGGAAGGGATCGAGCTCTCTCAGCAGGCATGGCTCGGCGGGATTCCCGGCAGCCGCCGCGTCATCATCAACCGCCGCGGCGACGTGGTCGAGGACGTCGAGGCGATCCGCGCGCCACAGGCCGGCCGCGACCTGGCCCTTGCGATCGACACCCGTCTGCAGTACATCGCGTTTCGCGAGCTCAAGTCGGCGATCGAGGCAAACCGGGCGAGGGCCGGCGGGCTCGTGATCCTCGATGCGCAGACCGGGGAAATTCTTGCGCTCGCGAACTGGCCGACCTACAACCCGAACGCGCGCAACCGTGCGGCTGCGCGAGAAGATGCGCAATCGCGCGCTGACCGACGTGTTCGAGCCGGGATCGACGTTGAAGCCGTTCACGATCGCCGCGGCACTCGAGGCGGGCACGGATTCGTCCCGACACGGTGATCCAGACGGCGCCCGGCACGCTGACGATCGGTGCCGCGACGATCCACGACGCGCACGTCAACGGCGCGCTGACCGTCGAGCAGGTGATCCAGAAGTCGTCGAACGTCGGCGCCGCGAAGATCGCACTGTCGCTGCCGCCGGAGACGATGTGGCACATGTTTTCCGAGTGCGGGTTCGGTAGTCCGCCG
This sequence comes from uncultured beta proteobacterium, assembly GCA_963733985.1. Taxonomy (GTDB): domain Bacteria; phylum Pseudomonadota; class Gammaproteobacteria; order Burkholderiales; family Casimicrobiaceae; genus CAIWHR01. Next base: position 125,163 of record CAVTFF010000003.1, read on the forward strand.
AAGACCGGCTTTCCCGGCGAGGTGGCCGGAAGGCTGCGTCCGGCGAAAACCTGGCGGCCGATCGAGCAGGCGACGATGGCCTACGGGCACGGCATCTCGGTCAACCTCGTCCAGCTCGCGCGCGCCTACACAGTGTTCGCCGACAACGGTGAACTGAAGCCCGCTGACGTTGTTCAAAACTGCGGCGGCCGGTCGCGGGCCGCCCCGTCATCAAGCCCGAAACGGCCGCCGCGGTACGCAGGATGCTCGAGATGGCCGTCATGCCGGGCGGCACCGCGCCCAAGGCGCAGGTGCCCGGCTATCGCGTCGCCGGCAAGACGGGAACCGCGCACAAGCTCGAGGGTCGCGTCTACAGCAACAAGTACGTGTCGTCGTTCGTCGGATTCGCGCCGGCTTCCAACCCGCGGCTCGTGATCGCGGTGATGATCGATGAGCCTAGCGCCGGCGTCTACTACGGTGGCGAGGTCGCGGCGCCGGTTTTCTCGGCGGTGACAGGGGCCGCGCTGCGGATGCTGGGCGTCCCCGCCGAGGCGCCCGTCGACAACGTGATCCTTCCGCCGGAAGGTAGCCGGATCGACGAGGAAACCTGATGGCGAGCCTGGCGAGTCACGCGGTCGACGTGCCGGCATTGCTGGCGCGCCTCGGTGAGCGCCCGCAGCGGATCACAGGCGACAGCCGTCAGGTACGACCGGGCGACGCCTTCGCTGCTTTCCCGGGGACGAAAGCCGACGGCCGCAAGTTCATCGCCGACGCGATCGCGCGCGGCGCGTGCGCCGCGCTGTGGGAAGCGCAAGGTTTCCGGTGGAATCCTGATTGGCATGTCGCCAACCACCCGGTCGAGAATCTCCAGGGGAAACTCGGTGCGATCGCCGATTTCATCTACGGCAGCCCCTCGCAGGCGCTGTGGATGGTGGGCGTCACCGGCACCAACGGCAAGACTTCGTGCTCGCAGTGGATCGCGCAATGCCTCGATCGCTACGGCCGCCGCGCGGCGGTCATCGGCACGCTGGGCAACGGCCTCGTCGGGCGCGCTCGCGACCGCGCACACATACGACGCCCGACGCCGCGCGCGTGCACGAAATGCTCGCGAGCTACAAGACGGCGGGCGCGCTCGCGGTGGCGATGGAGGTATCGTCGCACGGGCTCGATCAAGGGCGCGTCAACGGCGTCGCGTTCGACATCGCGATGTTCACGAATCTGACGCGTGACCACCTCGACTACCACGGAACGATGGCGGCCTACGGGGCGGCGAAGGCGAAGCTCTTCGCCTGGCCGGGACTCCATGCGTCGGTGATCAACGTCGATGATCCGTTCGGCCAGAGCCTCGCCGACGGCGCGAAGGCGCGCGGGCGCGAGGTGCTCACGTACGGTCTTGCCAATGCGGAGGTCACGGCGACCGCGTTGGCGACTACCACGCAAGGCATCGCGTTGTCGGTGGCGACGCCGCGGGGCCGCGGCGACGTGCAGACGAAACTCGTCGGCGCCTTCAATGCAGTCAATGTGCTCGGGTGTCTTGCGCGTGCTGCTCGCAAGCGAGGTGCCGCTCGCGGATGCTCTGGCCGCGCTTGCGCTCGTCGTCCCGCCGCCGGGTCGGATGGAGCGGCTCGGAGGCGGTGACAAAGCGCTCGTCGTCATCGACTACGCGCACTCGCCCGATGCGCTGGAGAAGGTGCTGACCGCCCTGCGGCCGGCCGTGGCCGAGGGCGGCGAGCTCGTCTGCGTGTTCGGTTGCGGCGGCGACCGCGACGCGGGCAAACGGCCGGAAATGGGCCGCATCGCCGCGGCGCTCTCCGAACGCGTGATCGTCACCAGCGACAATCCGCGCAACCGAGGATCCCGCCGCCATCGCGAGCGCAATCGTCCGCGGCATTCGCGAGTCGGGAAGCCGGCACTGGACCGTCGATCTCGATCGCGCGACTGCGATCAACGCGGCGATCTCGGCGCACCGGCCCCGGCGACGTCGTGCTGATCGCCGGCAAGGGCCACGAGGATTACCAGGAAGTGAATGGCGTCCGGACCCATCTTTTCCGACGCGCGAGACGGCCGCGGCTGCGATCAAGGGCCGGAGCGCGCGCATGATGGACACCGCAACCGCCGCCCGCGCTGTCGCTGGCAACGTGCACGGTGCGAACGTTCGCTTTCTGCGCGTGACGACCGATACGCGCGGGCTCGTTCCCGGCGATCTCTTCGTCGCGTTGAAGGGCGAGCACTTCGACGGCCACGATTTCGTCGCGGCGGCGCAGGCGCGCGGTGCGAGCGCGGCCCTGGTCGCGGCCGACCGCGCCTTCGAGTTTCAGGGCAACCTGATCGCCGCGCCGGATCCGCTTGCGGCGCTGGGCGCGCTCGCCGCGCACTGGCGCACGCAGTTCGCGATTCCCGTCATCGTCATCGCCGGCAGCAACGGCAAGACGACGGTCAAGGAGATGCTGCGCCGCCGTCCTGCGCCGTCACTACGGTGCCGATGCCGTGCTCGCGACGGCGGGCAATTTCAACAACGCGATCGGCTTGCCGCTGACGCTCCTGTCGCTCCGCGCTCCGCACCGCGTCGCCGCGATCGAGCTCGGGATGAACCATCGCGGCGAGACGGCAGCGCTCGCGGCGATCGCGCAGACCGACCGTCGCGCTCATCAACAACGCGCAGCGCGAGCACCAGGAATTCATGGTGAGCATCGCAGACGTCGCCGCCGAGCACGCCGATCTGATCCGTGCGCTTCTTCCGGGTGGCGTGGCGGTCATCAATGCCGACGATGCGTTTGTCGACGTCTGGCGCGACGCGGCGCGCGACGGCGAGCGCGTCGGCGCAGTCGAATTCGGGCTCGACCATCCGGCGGCGGTGCGTGGACGCTACACGACGAGCGATGTCGGCGGGACGCTCGAAGTCGACCACGCCCGCGGGCGATGCAACGATCGCGCTGGCCGCGCAGGGCCGGCACAACGCAAGCAATGCACTCGCGGCGACGACCGCGGCACTCGCCATCGGCGTGCCGCTCGCCGCGGTCGTCGGCGGCCTCGAATCATTCCGGCCGATCGGCGGGCGGCTCACGGTGACGCGAGCGGCGAGCGGCGCCGCCGTGATCGACGATACGTACAACGCAAACCCGGATTCGGTGCGCGCCGCGATCGACGTCCTGGCGGGCGCGCCGTCGCCGAAATGGCTGGTGCTGGGGGACATGGGGGAAGTCGGCGCGCAAGGACCGGCGTTCCACCGCGAGGCGGGCGCCTATGCGCGCGAGCGCGGCATCGATCGACTGCTCACGACCGGTACGCTCGCCGCGGACGCTGCCGCGGCATTCGGCGCCGGCGCGGAGCATTTTGCGACGCTCGAAGCGCTGCGCCGATCATCTGACGGCCGGCGCGCGGGCAGGAACGACCGTTCTGGTGAAGGGCTCGCGCTTCATGCGGATGGAACGCGTCGTCGCCGCGCTCGCCGGCCGTAGCGCGGTCGAGGGAGCGCACTGATGCTCCTCTTTCTCGCCGATCTCCTCGCGAAGGACGTACGCGCGTTCAACGTCTTCGGCTACCTGACGCTGCGCGCGGTGCTGGCGTGCATGACCGCGCTTTTCATCTCGTTCATCGTCGGGCCCGCGGATGATCGCGTGGCTCTCGCGAATGAAGATCGGCCAGGCGGTGCGCGACGACGGTCCGCAGACGCATCTCGCGAAGGCGGGAACGCCGACGATGGGCGGCGCGCTGATTCTGGTGTCGATCGCGGTCACGACGCTGCTGTGGGGCGATCTCGCCAACCGCTTCGTGTGGGTCGTGCTGCTCGTAACGCTGGGCTACGGCGCGATCGGCTGGATCGACGACTACCGGAAGGTCGCACGTCGCAATCCGAAGGGGCTCTCCGCGCGCTCGAAATTCCTCTGGCAGTCGGTGATCGGTCTCGTCGCCGCCCTGTATCTCGCGTTCTCGGTGTCGGCTCCCGACAACACCCAGCTGCAGCGACTGTTCTTCGCATGGATAGGCAGCGGCTTCAACGTCAACCTTTCGCCGAAGACCGACTTGATCGTGCCGTTCTTCAAGACCGTTTCGTATCCGCTCGGCATCTGGGGCTTCATCGCGCTCACCTACTGCGTGATCGTCGGCACCAGCAATGCCGTCAACCTGACCGATGGGCTCGACGGGCTTGCGATCATGCCGACGGTGATGATCGGCGCGGCGCTCGGCATCTTCGCCTACGTGAGCGGCAATGCGATTTTCGCGCGCTACCTGCAGTTTCCGCTCATTCCCGGCGCCGGCGAGCTGGCCGTGATCTGCGGCGCGCTGGCCGGCGCCGGGCTGGGCTTCCTCTGGTTCAACGCGTATCCGGCCGAAGTGTTCATGGGCGACGTCGGCGCGCTGTCGCTCGGCGCGGCGCTGGGGACGATGGCCGTGATCGTGCGCCAGGAGATCGTGCTGTTCATCATGGGCGGCGTGTTCGTCGTCGAGACGCTGTCGGTGATGATCCAGGTTGCGTCGTTCAAGCTCACCGGCAAACGCGTGTTCCGGATGGCGCCGATCCACCATCACTACGAATTGAAAGGCTGGAAGGAGAACCAGGTGGTGGTGCGGTTCTGGATCATCACGATGCTGCTCGTCCTGTTCGGTCTTCGAGCGCTGCTCGACGCTGACAGCTGGCGCATGAACGGCCCCACGCTCACTGCGTTCGCTGCCCCCGAGGGGGCGCCCAGTGCCCCTTCGGGCGGCCGGGCGGGCACTGAGATGGACTATTAGATGGACTTTCGGGCGCAACGTCGTCGTGCTCGGGCTCGGGCTTACCGGGTTCTCGCTCGCGCGCCATCTCGCGGCGCGCGGCGCGACGGTGCGTGTCGCCGATACGCGGGCGGCGCCGCCTTTCGCCGACCGGCTCCAGGCGAAGCTGCCCGGCGTGTCGGTGACGACGGGCTCCTTCACCGAGGCGACGTTTGCCGGCGCGGACATGATCGCCATCAGTCCCGGCGTCGCCAAGGATGGCCGGAAATCGACGCGGCGGTCGCGCGCGGCGCCGAGCTCGTCGGCGACATCGAGCTCTTCGCGCGCGTCGCTGCCGGCGACCCAGAACGTGCTCGCGATCACCGGATCGAACGGCAAGACGACGGTGACCGCGCTGACGGGGGCACTCGTCCGCGCCGCAGGGCTCGACGACGATCGTCGCCGGCAACATCGGCGACGCGGTGCTCGACGCGCTGCCACGCGGCGGCATCTGGCCGGACGTGTTCGTGCTCGAGCTGTCGAGCTTCCAGCTGGAGACGACGGCGGCGCTCGCGCCGGTCGCGGCGACGGTGTCTGAACGTCAGCGAGAACCATCTCGATCGCTACGCGCGGCATCGACGACTACGCGGCCGCGAAGGCGCGGATCTTCGGAAGGGGCGGCATCCAGGTGCTCAATCGCGACGATCCGCGCTCGCTCGCGATGCGCATTCCCGGGCGTCTCGTGCAGACATTCGGCGCGGGATCGCCGGAATCCGAAGAGTCGTGGGGTCTCGTCGATCGCGCCGGCAACGGCCGTGACGTGTGGCTCGCCCGGGGCAGCGCGCTCCTGTTGCCGGTCGCCGATCTCGAGCTCGTCGGGTCGGCACAATGCGATTGAACGCGCTTGCGGCGCTCGCGCTCGCGTCGGCCGTGACGCCCGTCAAGCGCGACGCCCTCGCGGCGCTCGCCCGCTTCGAGGGCCTGCCGCATCGAATGCAGCGGATCGCGGAAGCGGGCGGCGTCCTCTACGTCGACGACTCGAAGGGCACGACGGTCGCCGCGACGCAGGCCGCGCTCGACGGACTCGAGCGGCCCGTGGTGCTGATCGCGGGCGGCGACGGAAAGGGACAGGACTTCTCGCCGCTCCGCACGGCGGTCGACGCCCGTTGCCGCGCGGTACTGCTGATCGGCCGCGACGCGCCGGCAATCGAGCGCGCGCTCGCCGGATCGCGCGCCGAAGTCGAGCAGCTCGGGGACGCTCGACGCGGCGGTGGTGCGTGCGTTCGAGCTCGCGAAGCCCGGTGACGCGGTGCGTCCTGTCCCCGGCGTGCGCGAGCCTCGACCAGTTCGAGAACTATGTCGAGCGCGGTCGAACGCTTCGTCGCGAAGGTTCGCGCCCATCTCGCGCTGGAGACGACGCCGCATGCGTGACGGGATCGCCGCGATCGCGACGCGAGAGCCCAGGGGCTTGCCGGCGGCGGCCGGTTCGCTCTTCGCGCTGCCGCGTCATCCGCGGACGATGCTCGCTTACGACGCCTCGCTCGCTTGGGCGACGCTGCTGCTCCTTGCCGCGGGCGTCGTGATGGTCTATTCGGCGTCCATCGCGAGCGCCGAAGCGTCGTCGCATACCGGCTTTCACGCGTGGTATTTCCTGCTGCGGCATGCGATTTTCGTGGCTGCGGGCCTCGCCGCCGCGCTGGTCGCGTTCCAGATACCGATGAAAGCCTGGCAGCACGCGGCCCCGTGGCTGTTCGGTGCAGCGTTCGTGCTGCTCGTGCTGGTGCTGGTGCCGGGTATCGGCCGGTCCGTCAACGGCAGCCGCCGCTGGCTGTCGCTCGTCGTCATCAATCTGCAGCCATCGGAACTGATGAAGCTCGCCGTTGTCCTGTACGCGGCAAGCTACGCGGTGCGCAAGGCCGCCTTCCTGCATGCGCAACAGCCGTTGAAGCAGACGCTGCTGCGCGGCTTCCTGCCGCTGTTCGCGGTGATGATGGCAACCGGCGCCTTGTTGCTCCTCGAGCCGGACTTCGGCGCGTTCGTCGTCATCGTCGCGATTGCCTTCGCGATCCTGTTCCTGGGGGGTCTCGACTGGCGACTCTTCCTCGGGCTTCTGCTGTTGCTGCCGCTCGGTCTGTCCGCGATCCTGGTTGCAGCGCCGTACCGGCTGCAGCGGCTCGTCGCATTTCTCGATCCGTGGTCCGATCCTTTCGGCAAGGGCTATCAGCTTTCGCACTCGCTGATCGCCTTCGGGCGCGGCGAATGGCTCGGGGTGGGCTTGGGCGCGAGCGTCGAAAAGCTCCTGTACCTGCCGGAGGCGCACACCGATTTCCTGCTCGCCGTGATCGCGGAGGAACTGGGCTTCGCGGGCGTACTCGCGATCCTTGGCCTTTTCGTCTGGCTCCTCTTTCGCGCGTACGCGATCGGACGGCAGGCGGCGCGGCTCGAGCGTTCGTTCGCGGCGCTGGTCGCGCTTGGCATCGGAATCTGGATCGGTGTGCAGGCGCTGATCAACATCGGCGTCAACATGGGAATGTTGCCGACGAAGGGACTCACGCTGCCGCTCCTGTCGTTCGGCGGATCGGGGATCGTCGCCAACTGCGTCGCAATCGCGATCCTCATGCGGGTCGATTACGAGAATCGACGATTGCTGCGGGGATTTGCGGTATGAGCGCCCTCCCGCTGCGACGAGGTGCAGGCGCATGACCGGCACCGTGATGATCACGACGGGCGGCACCGGGGGCCACGTGTTTCCCGGGCTCGCGGTCGCGGCGAAGCTGATCGCGCGCGACTGGCGCGTCTTCTGGGTGGGCTCGAAGGGCGGCATGGAGGCGAGGCTCGTCGTGCAGCACAAAATCGCCTTCGAGGGCATTTCGTTCGGAGGCATCCGCGGCAAGGGGCTGCGCCAACTCGTGCTCGGGCCGCTCGCGCTTCTCGCAGCGTGCGGGCAAAGCCTGAAGATCATTCGCCGCCGGGCACCCGATGTCGTACTCGGGTTCGGGGGATTCGCATCGTTTCCCGGCGCGCTGATGGGCGTGGCGGCGGCGAAGCCACTCGTGCTGCACGAAGCCAATGCGATCGCGGGCCTTGCGAATCGAGTCCTCGCTTACGGCGCCGACCGCATCCTCGTCGGCTTTCCCGACGCCTTCGCAGGTCGCCACGCGGCGAAAATCGAGTGGGTCGGCAACCCGCTGCGCGACGCGATCTCCCGCGTGCCGCCGCCCGAAACGCGATTCGCGGGGCGCACCGGCCCGCTGCGGTTGCTGGTCGTGGGCGGAAGTCTCGGCGCCGTCGGTTTGAACGAGCGCGTGCCGGCGGCGCTTTCGCTGCTGCCGCCGACGGCGCGCCCGCGGGTCGTCCATCAGGCGGGCGAAAAGCACATCGACGCGTTGCGAGAGGCGTACGCGGCTGCCGGCGTCGACGCCGAGTGCATTCCGTTCATCGACGACATCGCCTCCCGCTACGCCGAGGCCGACGTCGCGCTCTGTCGCGGCGGCGCGATGACGATCGCGGAGCTTGCGGCGGCCGGCGTTGCCGCGATCGTCGTACCGCTGCCGGGTGCGATCGCCGACGAGCAGAGCGCCAATGCGGCGTTTCTCGTGAATGCCGGCGCCGCGGTACGGATTGCGCAGGCCGAGCTCACGCCGCAACGCCTCGCCGAGCGGCTTTCGTCGCTCACTCGCGAAACGCTCCTCGCGATGGCGACCGCCGCCCGCCGCGTCGGCCGCCGGGACGCCGCGGATCGCGTCGCCGACGCGTGCATTGCGCTGGGGACGAAGGTGCGATGAAGCACAAGGTCAAGCGCGTTCATTTCGTCGGCGTCGGCGGGGCCGGCATGAGCGGCATCGCCGAAGTACTTGCGACGCAGGGCTACCAGGTGTCGGGATCGGACATTGCCGCGAGCGCCGCTACTCGCCGCCTCGCGGGACTCGGCGTCGCCATTGCGATCGGTCACGATGCGGCGCACGTGGCGCGCGCGGACGCCGTCGTCGTGTCGACGGCGGTTGCTCCGGACAATCCCGAGGTCGTCGCCGCGCGCGAACGGGGCGTGCCCGTCGTGCCCCGCGCGTTGATGCTGGCGGAGCTGATGCGATTGAAGACGGGAATCGCCGTCGCCGGGACGCACGGCAAGACGACGACAACAAGCCTCATTGCCTCGGTGCTGGCCGAAGGCGGCCTCGATCCGACGTTCGTGATCGGCGGCCGCCTCCTTTCCGCCGACGCGAACGCGCGCCTCGGCAAAGGCGATTTTCTCGTCGCCGAAGCCGACGAGTCCGACGCGTCGTTCCTGTACCTGTCGCCGGCGCTGGCGGTGATCACCAATATCGACGCCGACCACATGGAGACCTACGGCCACGATTTTGGCAGGCTCACGCGCGCGTTCGTCGATTTCGCGCAGAGATTGCCGTTCTACGGCGTCGCCGTGCTGTGCGTCGACGATGCGAACGTGCGCGCGATTGCGCCGTCGATCGCGCGGCCGATCGTGAGCTACGGCCTCGCTGCCGAGGCACGCCTGCGCGCGGTCGACGTCGCCAATCACGGCGGGCGGATGCGGTTCGTCGCGCGCACGACCGGCAAGCCGGACTTGGCGGTCGATCTCAATCTACCCGGCGTGCACAACGTCCAGAACGCCCTCGCTGCGATCGCGATCGGGCGCGAGCTTGGGGTCGCCGATACGGCGATCGCGAAGGCGCTGGCGGAATTCCACGGCGTCGGCCGCAGGTTCCAGCGTTACGGCGACGTGGCGCTCGCCGCCGGCGGCTCGTATACGCTGATCGACGACTACGGCCATCATCCGGTCGAAATGGCGGCGACCATCGCCGCCGCGCGCGGCAGCTTCCCCGGCCGGCGTCTCGTGCTCGCGTTCCAGCCCCACCGCTATACGCGCACGCGCGACCTGTTCGAGGATTTCGTCACCGTTCTCTCGGCGGCCGACGTGCTGATCCTCACCGACGTCTATCCGGCCGGCGAGCAGCCGATCGTTGCGGCGGATGGGCGTGCCCTTTCGCGGGCCGTTCGCGTCGCCGGAAAAACGGAGCCGGTGTTCGTCGAGACCGTCGCGCAGGTGGCGGACGCGATCAACGCCGTCGTTCGCGCCGGCGACGTCGTCGTCACGATGGGCGCGGGATCGATCGGCCAGGTGCCCGCGCAGCTGGTGGCCGCATGATGATGAACGAGCCGCGCCAGTTCGAAGCGCTCCGCGGCACGCTGACGCGCGGGGCGCCGCTCGCGCGCTACACGAGCTGGCGCTGCGGGGGCGCGGGCGATCGTGTCTACGTTCCGGCCGACCGCGACGACCTTGCGGTGTTCGTCCGCCAGCTTCCGCCAGACGAGCCGCTGATCGTCATCGGCCTCGGCAGCAACCTGCTGATCCGCGACGGGGGCGTTCGGGGCACCGTTGTCGTCCTTCACGCGGCGTTGAACGCGCTCGACTTGCGCGACGGCCTGATCCACGCCGAGGCGGGGGTCGCGAGCCCGAAGGTCTCCCGCTTCGCAGCCCGCCACGACCGCATGGGCGCGGAGTTCCTGGCGGGCATCCCGGGCACCGTCGGCGGGGCGCTCGCGATGAACGCAGGCTGTTACGGCGGCGAGACGTGGCGTTTCGTCGCGCGGGTCGAGGTGCTCCGGCGCGACGGGACCTTCGAAGAGCGAGCGCCGACCGCGTACACGATTGGCTATCGCTCGGTCCGCCGCGCGGACGGCCGCGCGCCGGACGGCATCTTCGTCGCGGCGTGGTTCGATTTTCCGGCAGGAGACGGTCATGCGGCGCGCGAGCGCATTCGCGCCCTCCTTGCGCGTCGCATCGCGACGCAGCCGCTCGACCTGCCCAATGCCGGCAGCGTATTCCGCAATCCGGAAGGCGACCACGCGGCGCGCCTGATCGAGGCGTGCGGGCTGAAGGGCTATGCGGTCGGCGGCGCGCGCGTGTCGGAAAAGCACGCCAATTTCATCGTCAATCCGGGCGGTCGGGCGAAGGCCGCCGACATCGAGGCAATCATCGCGCACGTACGCGAAACAGTGCGCGCAAGAACCGGCGTCGAGCTCGAAGCCGAAGTGCGGGTCATCGGGGAGGGACGATGAGCGCGTTCGCCAACCTCGAAGACCTGGGGCTTCGATGAGCGAATTCGGCAAAGTCGCGGTCCTGATGGGCGGGCCGAGCGCCGAGCGCGAGATCTCGTTCCTGTCCGGCAACGCGGTATTGAAGGCGCTGTCCGAGAAAGGCATCGACGCGCACGCGTTCGACCCGGCCAAGCGCGATCTGTGGGAACTGAAACGCGACGGCTTCGATCGCGCGTTCATCGCGTTGCACGGACGCTTCGGCGAGGACGGCACCGTCCAGGGTGCGCTCGAGACGCTGAGGATCCGCTACACCGGCAGCGGCGTCATGGCTTCGGCGCTCGCGATGGACAAGTGGCGCACCAAGCTCGTCTGGCAGGCGGTGCGGGATCCCGACGCCGCGGTATCGCGTCGTGACCGCAGCGACCGACTGGATGCGCGTGGTCGCCGAGCTCGGGTTGCCGTTGATCGTGAAGCCGGCGCGCGAAGGCTCGACGATCGGCATCACCAAGGTGACGAGCGTCGATCACGACGAGCTCGCGGCTCGCATACGAGGTCGCAGCGAAGCACGACGATCTCGTGCTGGTCGAGGAGTTCGTCACCGGGACCGAGCTCACCGCGTCGATCCTCGGCGACGCGCGCTGCCGCTGATCCGCATCGAAGCGCCCGGCGGCAATTACGACTACCACAACAAGTACTTCTCCGACGAGACGAAGTACTACTGTCCCTGCGGCCTGCCGGAGGCGAAGGAGCGCGAGATCCGCGCCGCGTCGCTCGCGGCGTTCGACATCGTCGGCTGCAGCGGCTGGGGTCGGCTCGACCTAATCCTGCGCGCCGACGGCTCGTTCTCGTTCCTCGAGGTGAACACGTCACCCGGCATGACCGGCCATTCGCTGGTGCCGATGGCGGCGAAGGAGGCAGGGCATCGCGTTCGCCGACCTCTGCGTGGAAATTCTGCGGGGCGCGCATGTGGGATGACGCGAGACAGCTCAACGCCATCGCCGCGGGCCTTGCGCTGATGGCGACGTGCGCGCTCGCCTGGGGCGCACTCGCCTGGCTGCTGCGCCAGCCCGCATTCGAATTCCGCGAGGTCGTCGTCACTGGACGCGGATCGTCCGTGCGAGTCCGGCGCATCTCGAAGCGGTGATCCGCGGCGAGCTCGCGCGGCACTTTTTTCACGATGGACCTCGATCGCGCACGGGCCGCGCTCGCGCGCGTGCCCTGGGTGCGCCGCGTCGCACTGCGCCGGCAGTGGCCGCGCCGGCTCGAAGTGACGATCGAGGAGCACGTGCCGCTCGCCCGCTGGAACGACAACGCGCTCGTCGACGTGGACGGCGAAGTATTCGGCGCCGACTACGACGGCGAGCTCCCGCAATTCGTCGGACCCGATGCGCACGCGCTCGATGTGGCCGCGCGGTACCGCGAATGGGGTGCGCTCCTCGCGCCGACTTCGCTCTCCGTTGATGAAGTAACGCTGTCGCCGCGCGGCGGGTGGCAGCTCGACGCGACCGGTCCGGCGGGAGCGTCTCGAAATCGAGCTCGGCCGCGACGAGCCTCGCCGAACGGCTCGCGCGCTTCGTCGATGCGTACGAGCGCACGGTCGGCGTGCTGCTGCGAACCGGCACCCGGATCGACCACGTCGATCTGCGCTACCGCAACGGCTTCGCGGCGCGGGTGCCGGATTTCAGGGAACGCCCGGCACGGAAATCGGCCGCGTAACGCGCAGAGGACAACCGAGGATGGTGGACGGATGGTGAAGGAAGCCAAGAACCTGATCGTCGGCCTCGACATCGGCACGTCGAAGATCGTCGCGATCGTCGCCGAGGTCACGCCCGAGGGCGGCCTCAACATCATCGGCCTCGGCACCCAGCCCTCGCGCGGGCTGCAAGACGGGCGTGGTCGTCAACATCGAAGCGACGATGGCGTCGATCCAGCGCGTGCTGGAAGAAGCCGAGCTGATGGCCGACTGCCGGATCACCGAGGTCTATACCGGCATCGCCGGCAGCCACATCCGCAGCCTCAACTCCAGCGGCATGGTCGCGATCAAGGAGAAGGAGGTCACGCAGGCCGACATCGACCGCGTCGTCGAGACGGCGAAGGCGATCGCGATCCCGAACGACCAGCAGATCCTGCACATCCTGCCGCAGGAATTCATCATCGACGGGCAGGAGGACGTGCGCGAGCCGCTCGGCATGAGCGGCGTGCGGCTCGAGGTGAAGGTGCACATCGTCACCGGCGCCGTTTCGGCGGTCGAGAACATCATCAAGTGCGTGCGCCGCTGCGGCCTCGAGGTCAAGGACGTGATCCTGCAGCCGCTCGCCTCGGCGATCGCGGTGCTGAACGACGACGAGAAGGAGCTCGGCGTCTGCCTGATGGACATCGGCGGCGGCACCACCGACCTCGCCGTGTTCGCGAGCGGGGCGATCCGCCACACCGCGGTGATCCCGATCGCCGGCGACCAGGTCACCAACGACATCGCGATGACGCTGCGCACGCCGACGAAGGAGGCCGAGGAGCTGAAGCTCCGGCACGGCTGCGCGTTGCGCCAGCTCGCCGATCCGAAGGACATCATCGAGGTGCCGGGCGTGGGCGACCGACCTCCGCGCAAGCTTTCGCGGCAGACGCTCGCCGAAGTGATCGAGCCGCGGATCGAGGAGCTCTACACGCTGGTCCAGGCGGAGCTGCGGCGCTCGGGATTCGAGGAGCTCCTGTCGTCGGGGATCGTGCTCACCGGCGGCTCGCGCGCTGCTCGCCGGGATGACCGAGCTCGGCGAGGAGGTCTTCCACCTGCCGGTGCGCATCGGCGTGCCGGCGTATGGCGGCGGACTCGCCGACGTCGTCCGCAGTCCGCGTTACGCGACGGCGGTCGGGCTGCTGCTGGAAGGACGGGACCAGTACCTGCGAGGCGCAGCAATCGCGCGCCCGCACCACGGGCATCGGCGGCGTCGCCGAACGGATGAAGCAATGGTTCAAGGCGAACTTTTAGCTAGACGTCACCGGGAATGCGTGCGGCGACGCCTGACCCGGAGCAAATATCGAGGACCGGAGATCGAGTGGGAATCAGGGAACAACAGTTGAAATACCAAAACGACAGCGGCATCGGAGCGAATCATGGCGAAACGGACAGGAAAGGAGCGCACCATGTTTGAAATCATCGACGAGGCCCCGCAAGAGGGAGCGATCATCAAGGTCATCGGCATCGGCGGCTGCGGCGGCAACGCAGTCGAGCACATGATCGTCCGCGGCCTCTCCGGCGTGGAGTTCATCTGCGCCAACACGGACGCCCAGGCGCTGAAGCGCTCGACGGCGCCGGTGCAGCTGCAGCTCGGCAGCACGCTCACGCGCGGCCTTGGCGCCGGCGCGAAGCCGGAAATCGGCCGCGACGCCGCGAACGGAGGATCGCGATCGGATCATGGAGCTGATCGACGGCGCCGACATGCTGTTCATCACCGCCGGCATGGGCGGCGGAACCGGCACGGGCGCGGCGCCGGTGATCGCCGACATCGCGAAGAGCATGAGCATCCTGACGGTCGCCGTCGTCACGCGCCCGTTCGCGTTCGAGGGCAAGCGCCAACGCGTCGCGCAGACGGGGATCGAGGAGCTCGCGAAGAAAGTCGACTCGCTGATCATCATCCCCAACGACAAGCTGATGCAGGTGCTGGGCGAGGACGTTTCGGTGCTCGACGCCTACGCGGCTGCCAACGACGTGCTGCACGGCGCGGTGTCGGGAATCGCCGAAGTGATCAACAACGCCGGCCTCGTCAACGTCGATTTCGCCGACGTCCGCACCGTGATGGGCGAGGTCGGCATGGCGATGATGGGCTCGGCGACGGCCAACGGCGCGGATCGCGCGCGCCTCGCCGCCGAAGCCGCCGTGAAGAGCCCGCTGCTCGAAGACGTGAACCTGCAGGGGGCGCGCGGCGTGCTGGTCAACATCACCGCGTCCGCGGGGCTCCGGATGCGGGAGTACCACGAGGTGATGAACACCATCAAGGAGTTCACCGCCGACGATGCGATGGTGATCGTCGGCACCGTGATCGACGATGCGATGGAGGATCGGCTGCGCGTGACGATGGTCGCGACGGGCCTGGGCGGCGCGGCCGCGAAACAGCAGCGGGCACCCGCCATCTCGCTGGTCGAGCCGGCGCAGGTGCTGCAGCGTACGGGGACCGACAATGTCGGCGTGTCGGTCGAGAACATCAATTACGAGGATCTCGACCAGCCGGCGGTCGTTCGCCGCGGCAGGACGCCCCCCGCGGGCGCGGCGCCGGCTTTCGACGCAACCGAGATCCCGGCCTTTCTGCGCAAGCAGGCCGACTAAAGCGAGCCGGGCGAAGTCGCGTGGCTGAGCCGAGGCACGAGAACGCTCGAGCGAGCAGGGCGAAGCCAAGGCCCGAAGGGCGCGTCTGCGAGCGCGGGTGGCGGGCCGACCCGGAAGCGCAGCGAGCATGCGCGAATCGTGCGGAGGCCGCGCATCGCCGAGGGATGAAAACGCGGCGATTTATCGCTGCGGCTCGCGATCGGTGGCGAAATGTGATATCATTTAAAAGGTAAGTCATTGAACCGCGAGGCAATTTCAACGTGGCTGCGGCGATGCTGAAGCAACGGACGCTCAAAACGACAATCAAGACGACCGGCGTCGGCTTGCATACCGGCGCGCGCGTCGATCTCGTGATGCGCCCCGCCGGAGTCGACACCGGAATCGTGTTTCACCGGGTCGATCTTGCCCACCCGGTCACGATGCCCGCGGACGCGCTGCACGTCGGCGACACCCGCCTGTCCTCGGCCCTCAGTGGAGATGGCGCGTCGATCTCGACGGTCGAGCATCTGATGTCGGCGCTCGCCGGTCTCGGCATCGACAACCTGCATGTCGACGTTTCCGGGCCCGAGATCCCGATCATGGACGGGAGCGCCGGACCTTTCGTCTACCTGCTCCAGTCGGCGGGCATCGTCGAGCAGGACGCGCCGAAGCGCTTCATGCGCATTCTCGCCCCGGTCGAGGCGAGGGACGGCGACAAATGGGCGCGATTCGACCCGTTCAACGGGCTGAAGCTCGATTTCACGATCGATTTTCCGCATCCGATGTTCGGATCGGAGAACCGGCAGGTCGTCATCGATTTCGCGCTGCACTCGTATGTCAAGGAGGTTGCGCGGGCGCGGACGTTCGGATTCATGCAGGACGTCGAGGCGCTCCGTGCCGCCGGCCTGATTCAGGGCGGGAGCCTGCAGAACGCGGTCGTCCTGGATGACTTCCGGGTCCTGAACACCGAGGGTCTGCGCTACGACAACGAGTTCGTCAAACACAAGGTGCTCGACGCGATCGGCGACCTCTACCTCCTCGGACATCCGCTGATCGGCCAGTACACCGCGTTCAAGTCCGGCCATGGACTCAATAACGCCCTGGCTCGAGCGCTTCTCGCCCGCACGGACGCCTTCGAGCTCGTGACCTTCGCCGAGGAGCGCGACGTGCCAACCGCATTCCAGGATTGGCAGCTGTCGGCGGCGTGAGCAAGCGGGGCGTCGTCAGCCGATAGCGTTGCACGACGGCAGGCGGTCGCGGGCGAACCCGATACTCTCGACCGTCGGCACCCAACCGCAGCTTGCGGCTCCCGACCCGTGATCCTCGTTCGCTCGCTGCTCTTTCTCGCGCTCGCGGCGATCGGAGTCGCGGGACTCCTGTACCTGTATTCAAGGAACCGCCGCTACCTCCGATTCATCGGGCAGGCGATCAAGTTCACGCTTGTCCTCCTCGTCGTGGTGCTGCTGTTCTTCGCGTTCGATAGACTGGTCAGGCCGTTCCACTAGACCGGGGGACGCGGCTGGTGGTCAGCCGGCGCGCCGGACAAACCGCGCCAGCGCCGCTTTGAGCGGGCCGTTCGGCAACGCGCGCGCAAGGCGCGCCAGCGGCTGAAAACACGACCTATCTATCTGTTTTGTATTAGTTTTCTGCGTCGGCTCCGGGAGGGCACGAACTTGCACGCGCACCCGGATTACGCTAAATTGACAGCCCTCGCGCTGTAATGCCGCAATGAGGTCGGGGCTGCGCTGCTTGACCACCGCAGCAATCGCGCCGGCTTCGGCCGCCAGCACCAGTTCGGCGCCCTGGACGTCGGTAACGTGGACGCGCTCGGCGAGCGGGCGGGGCAGGTGCCGACGGACAATGCCGGTAAGCGTTTCCTCGCGCTGGCGGCGGGCGTTCCACGGCCCCAGCAGCGGGTCAGTGGTGAGAATGCGCTGCAGCGATTGCGGTGTACGCGGCATGGCGGAAAGGGCGGCCGGGCGATGCCTCCGGCGGCTCGCCGAACGAAGCGCTAGGGGAGGATCCGATTGAACATCATTCTGCTCTCCAGCGCCACAGCGCGTGCCCGAACCTTGACGCTCGACTGGCGGCACTGGACCGTGGGCGGCTTCGGCCTGCTGGCACTGTTCATCGCCTTCACTCTGCTCTTCAACTTCGTCACGCTCAAATATGCGGCCGCCACCCAGAACCCCTGGCTGCAGGCGATCGTTCTCGCCGACCAGCGGGAAGAAGCCAAGAAAACGCAGCAAATCGTCGAGGGCCACCTGAACGCGATGGCGTTGCGCCTGGGCGATCTGCAGGCGCAAATGTTGCGGCTCGACGGTCTCGGCGAGCGTCTCGCCCGGATCGCGGGATTGAAGCCGCAAGAGCTGCCGTCGCTGCAACCCGGCGTGGTTCCGGGCCGCGGCGGTGCGGAATCGTCGCTGCCGTCGCACCAACTGTCGGTGCAGGAGTTCTCCGAGCTGTTAGCGAAGCTCGCACGGCAGGTCGACGAGCGCTCCGACCAGCTTGGCGTGCTCGAAGCGCTGCTTGTCCAAGACTCGGCAAACCGCAAGTTCCTGCCGACGCTCGCACCCGTCGTCGACGGCTGGTTCTCATCCAATTTCGGTTATCGGATCGATCCGTTCACCGGCCTGCAGTCGTTCCACGAGGGGATCGACTTTCCGACTCTCACCGGCACGGCGATCGTCGCCGCGGCGAGCGGCAAGGTCGTCTATGCGGGCTGGCACCCGCAGTATGGTAAACTCGTCGAAATCGACCATGGCAACGGGTTGGTTTCGCGCTACGCCCACGCGTCGCAGGTGTTCGTGCGCGAAGGTGACCTCGTGGTGCGCGGCCAGCGCGTCGCAGCGGTGGGATCGACCGGCCGCTCGACCGGCCCGCATCTGCATTTCGAGGTTCGGCTGAACGGCGTGCCGCAGAATCCGGCGCGCTTCCTGCAATCCTCCAATTAGAGTTCCGGCGCCCCGCGCGTCGGATACCGCGGACGGAAATGAGGGGTGAGGCGGTCCTCACCCCTTGTTTTTTCCGTCGCTGGCGATAACTACACCCCACATGATCTCCAACATCCTTACCCGCATCTTCGGCAGCCGCAATGAGCGCCTGCTGAAGGAATACGGCGCCGTTGTCCGGCAGATCAACGCGTTCGAGCCGGCGATCTCGGCGATGACCGATGAAGCGCTCAAGGCGAAAACCTCCGAGCTCAAGGAGCGGTTCACCAAGGGGGAAACGCTCGACGACTTGCTGCCCGGAGGCCTTCGCCGTCGTACGCGAGGCCGGCAAGCGGGTGCTGCAGATGCGCCATTTCGACGTTCAGCTGATCGGCGGGATGGCGCTGCACAACGGCAAGATCGCGGAAATGCGCACCGGCGAAGGCAAGACGCTCGTCGCGACGCTTCCCGCCTATCTCAATGCGCTTTCCGGCAACGGCGTGCACATCGTCACCGTCAACGACTATCTGGCGCAGCGCGACGCGGACTGGATGGGGCGGATCTATCGCTTCCTCGGGCTCACCGTCGGCGTCAACCTGTCGCAGATGGACCATGCGGCCAAGCAGGTCGCCTACGGCGCGGACATCACCTACGGCACCAACAACGAGTTCGGGTTCGACTATCTGCGCGACAACATGGTGTTCGAGGCGGGGCAGCGGGTGCAGCGCGGGCTCACCTACGCCATCGTCGACGAGGTCGACTCGATCCTGATCGACGAGGCGCGCACGCCGCTCATCATCTCGGGCCAGGCCGACGACAACGTCGATCTCTACTACCGGCTGAACGAGCTCGCCGCCCAAGCTCAGCCGGCAGGCCGACGAGAAGGGCCCCGGCGACTACTGGGTCGACGAGAAGGCGCATCAGGTGCTGCTCTCCGAGGAGGGCCACGAGCACGCCGAGGAGATCCTCGCCGCGGCCGGGCTGCTCGCCCAGGGCTCGAGCCTGTACGACGCGCACAACATCGCGCTGATGCACCACCTGTACGCGGCGCTTCGCGCGCACGCGCTGTTCCATCGCGATCAGCATTACGTCGTGCAGAACGGCGAAGTCGTCATTGTCGACGAGTTCACCGGGCCGGCTCATGTCCGGACGCCGCTGGTCCGATGGCCTGCACCAGGCGGTGGAGGCGAAGGAAGGCGTCCCGATCCAGCGCGAGAACCAGACGCTCGCCTCGATCACGTTTCAGAATTACTTCCGGATGTACGGCAAGCTCGCCGGCATGACCGGCACCGCCGACACGGAGGCGTTCGAATTCCAGCAGATCTATCACCTGGAAACGGTCGTGATCCCGACGCACATGCCGATGATTCGTCGCGACGAGAACGACCAGGTCTACCGCACGTTCCAGGAGAAGGTCGACGCGATCGTCGCCGACATCAAGGACTGCTACGACCGCGGGCAGCCGGTGCTGGTCGGCACGACGTCGATCGAGAACTCGGAGCTCCTGTCCAAGCACCTCGAGAAGGAGAAGCTCCCGCACCAGGTGCTGAACGCGAAGCAGCATGCGCGCGAGGCCGAGATCGTGGCGCAGGCGGGCAAGTCGAAGGCGATCACGATCGCAACCAACATGGCGGGCCGCGGCACCGACATCGTGCTCGGCGGCAGCGCTCGAGCAGCTGATCCTCAAGCTCCGCGATGACGAGACGCTCTCCGCGACCGAAAAGGAGCGCGAGATCGCGAAGCTGCGCGCCGATTGGCAGCTGAAGCACGAGAGCGTCGTCGCGGCCGGCGGCCTGCACATCGTCGGCACCGAGCGGCACGAGTCGCGCCGCATCGATAACCAGCTGCGCGGCCGCTCCGGCCGCCAGGGCGACCCGGGCAGCTCGCGCTTCTACCTGTCGCTCGAGGATCCGCTGCTGCGCATTTTCGGCGGCGAGCGGCTCGGCACGATCATGCAGAAGCTCAAGATGCCGGAGGGCGAGCCGATCGAGCATCCGATGGTCAACCGCTCGATCGCCAAGGCGCAGACGCGCGTCGAGTCGCGCAACTTCGACATCCGCAAGCAGTTGCTCGAGTACGACGACGTCGCGAACGACCAGCGCCGCGTCATCTACCAGCAGCGCAACGAATTGCTCGAGTCGGCCGACATCACCGACACCATTCGCAGCATGATCGGCGGGCTTATCGACGAAACCGTCCAGCCGCTACATGCCGCCCGAATCCGTCGAGGAGCAATGGGATGTCGCCGGCCTCGAAACGGCGCTTGCATCGGACTTTCAGATGGCCGTGCCGGTCGCCGGAGTGGCTGAAGGAAGATCCGGAGCTCGACCGACGAAACGCTGCGCGCGCGTCTCACGCAGCAGGCGCTGGACGCAGTACGCGAGCAAGGAGGCGCAGGTCGGACCCGAGCTCATGCGCCAGTTCGAGCGCAGCCTGATGCTGCAGACGCTCGACCAGCACTGGCGCGATCACCTCGCCAATCTCGACCACCTGCGCCAGGGCATCCATCTGCGCGGCTATGCGCAGAAGAACCCGAAGCAGGAGTACAAGCGCGAATCCTTCGAGCTCTTTTCCGACATGCTGGATCGGATCAAGCAGGACGTGGTCAGGATCGTCCTGACCGTTCAGGTGCGCACACAGGCTGACGTCGCGGCCGTCGAGGAAGCGCCGGCGGTCTCCAACGTGAAGTACCAGCACGCCGATTACGATGAAGCCCTGGCGAGTGCGGAGGCGAGATCCTCCGCCTGCGGCGGCGCCGTTCGTTCGTGCGAGCGAAAAGGTCGGGCGCAACGATCCGTGCCCGTGCGGGTCGGGCAAGAAGTACAAGCACTGTCACGGGCGCCTGGCTTGACTCGTGGCGCCGTAAACCATCATTACGCGAAGTGAGTGCGCGGCGTCCGTCGCGCCCAATGAAGACGGCGTCCGCAAAGGCATGGGACGCAGCTTATTGCGCGCGCCGGCTCGCATTCGCCGGGTCTTGCCGCGCAGTACCGAAGGTCGCAGGCGAAACGTACGTTAGAATCGCTGCGACCTATCTCTCCTGCTATCCGATGCCGGTTCGATACACGCCGCCGCGCCCCGAGGATCTGTTGCCCGTTCCCGGTGTCACGCTCGGTACCGCGGCCGCCAAAATCAAGAATTGGACGCGCGACGACGTGCTGCTTGTTGCGTTCGACGAGGGCACGGTCGCCGCGGGCGTGTTCACGCAGAACCGGTTCTGCGCGGCACCGGTGACGGTTTGCCGCCGGCATCTCGCGGACCTCGGCTCGCGTCCGCGCGTTCGTCGTGAATGCCGGCAATGCGAATGCGGGGACCGGCGAGCAAGGGCTGGCCGACGCCGAAGCAACGTGTGCGGGTGTGGCTTCGCTGCTGGGCTGCGCCGCGCACGACGTGCTGCCGTTCTCGACGGGCGTGATCATGGAGCCGCTGCCGGTTGCGAAGATCATCGTTGCGTTACCGGCGGCGAAGGCGGCGCTCGCGCAAGATCACTGGTTCGCTGCGGTCTCGTCGATCATGACGACCGATACGGTGCCGAAGGGTGCTTCGCGACGGGCGGCGGTGGGCGGCGTTCCCGTTACCGTTACCGGAATCGCGAAGGGCGCCGGCATGATCCACCCGGACATGGCGACGATGCTCGCGTTCGTTGCCACCGACGCGCCGATCGCCGCCGATTTGCTCGAGACCCTCACCCGCGAAATCGCCGACGCATCGTTCAACCGCGCCACCGTCGATGGCGACACGTCCACCAACGATAGCTTTGTCATTGCCGCGACAGGCACGGCGGCGCTCGCCCCGATCGTGCGCGCCGACGATGCGCGCCTTGGACCGATCCGTGCCGCGCTCACCGATGTCGCGACCGAGCTCGCCCAGGCGATCGTCCGCGATGGCGAAGGCGCGACCAAGTTCATCACGATCGCGGTCGAGGGGGGCGTGACGCCGTCGAATGCCGGACGATCGCGCTTCGCATCGCCCATTCGCCGCTGGTGAAGACGGCATTCTTCGCGTCGGATCCGAATCTCGGCCGGATCGTCTGCGCGATCGGCAACGCCGCGCCGGCCGATCTCGATTCGGCGCGGGTCTCATTCTGGCTCGACGACGTGCTCGTCGTCGACCATGGCGGTCGCGCGCCGTCGTATCGCGAGGAGGACGGAGCGCGCGTGATGAAAGCCGACGAGATCGCGGTACGCGTCGACCTGGGACGCGGCGCCGCTCGCGCGACTGTCTGGACGTGCGATTTTTCGCATGATTACGTGAGCATCAACGCGGACTATCGGAGCTAGTATGAAACGGCCCCCACGCTCGCTTTGTGCGGCTGCGCCGCATCCCGCTTCGCGGGACCAGCCTCCAGCTGTCCTGCGGCCTTCGGCCTTGTGCTCGCTGCCCCCGGAGGGGGCGCGTCAGTCCCTTGGGACGGCCCGGCGGGACTGACATGCTTTCGGTTGCCGACCTGACCGCGCTCCTCGCGCGCCTCGAACGAATCCTCGAGCGCGTCGAAGCCGTGCTGCCGCCCGCGCCACCGGCGCCCGACTGGAATGCGCACGCGTTCCGCTGGCGCAAGCGCGCCGGGCGCGGCTATCTGCAGGCGGTTGCGCACCCGCACGCGATCCGGCTCTCCGACCTCGTTGCGATCGATGCCCAGAAACATGCAATCGACGCCAACACGCGTCAGTTCGTCGCCGGTTTGCCGGCGAACAACGTCCTCTTGACCGGCTCGCGGGGCACAGGCAAGTCCTCGCTCGTCAAGGCGATGCTCGTCAAGTACGCGGCAAAGGGGCTGCGTCTCATCGAAGTGGACAAGGCCGATATGGTCGACCTGCCGGACATCGCCGAGCAGGTTGCGCACCGACGCGAGCGCTTCATCATCTTCTGCGACGACCTCACGTTCGACTCGGGAGAGCCGGGATACAAGGCGCTCAAGGTGATGCTCGACGGCACGGTCGCCGCGGCGTCGCCGAACATGCTGATCTACGCGACGTCGAACCGCCGGCATCTGCTCCCGGAATACATGAGCGAGAATCTCGAAACCCGGCACATCGGCGAGGAAGTGCATCCCGGCGAGTCGGTCGAGGAGAAGATCTCGCTGTCCGAGCGCTTCGGGCTCTGGATCTCGTTCTATCCGTTCAGCCAGGACGACTATCTTGCGGCGGTGGCGAGCTGGCTCGACGTGTTCGGCGTCGGTGCGGCGAAGTCCAAGGGCGACGCGACCGCACGCACTCGCGATGCGCTCCAATTCGCCTTGCAGCGCGGTTCGCGCAGCGGTCGCATCGCCTGGCAGTTCGCGAAGAGCTACGCCGGCGCGGCGGCGCTGAGACGCAGGTTGCCCGCGGCGTGACGGAGCCCATCGTTGACGTGGCGGCGGCCGTCATCACGCGACCGGACGGACAGGTGCTTCTCGCGCAACGCCCTTCCGGCAAGGCCTACGCAGGCTACTGGGAATTCCCAGGCGGAAAGCTCGAACCCGGCGAAACGCCGCGCCACGCGCTCGACCGCGAGCTCGCCGAAGAGCTCGGGCTCACCGTGCGTCGCGCGGCGCCGTGGCTCACGCAGCGTTTCGTCTATCCGCACGCACACGTCGAGCTTCATTTCTTCCGCGTTTTCGACTGGATCGGCGAGCCGGTCGGCCATGACGGACAGGCCTTCGTGTGGCAGACGCCGGGACGATTCACCGTCGCTCCGCTTCTTCCCGCCAACGCGCGCGTGCTGCGCGCGCTCGTACTGCCGGACGTTTGCGGCATCACGATGGCATCGGACCTGGGTGAAGCAGTGTTTCTCGAGCGCGCACGAATTGCGTTCGAACGTGGCCTAAGGCTTGTCGAGTTTCGCGAAAAGGAATGGCCCGAAGCTCGCCAGCATGCGCTGTGCGCCTCGCTGCTCGCTCTCGCCCGTCCGCATGGCGTGTCGGTATTGCTGAACGGAAGCGAGGAACGCGCGCGTGAATGGGGATGCGCGGGCGTGCATTGGGCGTCCGCCGCACTTGCCGCGGCTCATGCGCGCCCCGCGTCCCTGATGTGCGGGGCGTCGTGTCATACGCGCGAGGACATCGCGAGAGCCGGTGCGCTAATGCTCGATTTCGCGCTGCTGGGCCCCGTGCGGGCTACGCCGACCCATCCCGGCGCGGCGACGCTCGGGTGGGAAGGCTTTGCTGCGGTGGCAGCAGGCGCCGCGCTGCCGGTGTTCGCGCTGGGCGGCCTCACGAGCGCCGATCTCGACGTCGCAATTGCGCAGGGCGCGCATGGCGTCGCGCTGAGGCGCGCCGCGTGGAATGCCTGATGGGAGTTGTCGGCAGGTGCCGGGCCGGAAGCTCTTGCTGCGCACACTGCCGGCAAAGGAGGCGGAGATCCGCGGATTCATTTTCCGCGGGAGTTCGTCGTGTGCTCATCGTCCACTGGCGGGGCGCCGTCGTCCCCTTCAGGCAAGTTCGCGACGGGGACGCGGTACGTTCCCGATGCCCATGCGCCGAGATCGATCAGCCGGCAGCGTTCGGAACAGAACGGCCGCCAGCGCGACGCCGGCGTCCATTCGACGGGAGTCCCGCAATGCGGGCAGGCTACAATGCGCGGCGATGCCATCGCGTTGGCGATTGCCAAATAGGCGCTGGATGCGGTGCGCCGGGTGGACGAAGCGCAGCAATGGGATTCATCCGCGTCCGGCCACAGCAAGGTTAGCATGCAACGGATGCGTCATGTTTTCAATCGAGTGCAAGGAATCGCAATGAAAGTGGTCTTCTCGTGGATCGCCGTGCTGCTGGCCGCATCGGCCGTCGTCGGCTGCGGCGGCGGAAGCTCGCCGTCGGCGCCGACCAGTGTAGTGGCCGTCCCGCACGACAGCAGTGCAACGATCTCCTGGAACATGGAGTCGGACGTCGAGTACTGGGTCTGGGTCGCCGCGGCGCCGACCGTCAGCTCCGACAACTGCGCGAACACCGCGGGGTGCGTGATCAAGCGAGGCGTTACGTCGCCCTATCTCCTCACGGGCCTCATCAACGGCACCGAGTATTCGGCGGTCATCAACGGCAGGATCAACGGCGGCCCCGGTGGTCCCGACAGCGCGCCCGTGACCTTCACGCCACGCGCCGCCGGCGCTCAATGGAGCGTCGGAACGCCGCTTGGAACGGGCAACCTGCTCGGCATCGCCTACACGCCCGCAACCACGACGACCGGCAGCACTTACGTCACCGTGGGTCAAGGGGGAGCCATCTTCTCGGGCGCCGATGCCATCAGCTGGACGCCGAGGACCTCGAACGTCGTCGCAAACCTCAATGCGGTCGTGTTCGCCGGTTCCCAGTTCGTCGCGGTCGGCGACGGCGGAACGGTCGTGACCAGCGCCGACGGAATCACCTGGACTACACGCACATCGGGGACCGCCGGCAATCTCTACGGTGTGACGGTAGCGGGCGTCTTCGTCGCTGCGGTAGGCGCGGGCGGCACGATTCTCACCAGCACGGACAGCGGGTCCACGTGGACGGCGCAGACATCGGGAACGACCGGCGACCTCTACGCGGTGACCGTCAACTCGACGTCGACGTTCGTCGCGGTAGGTGCGAAAGGAACGCTCGTGTCGAGCGCGAACGGCACGACGTGGACGGTCGGCAACTCGCAGACGACGCTCGATCTCAGGTCGATTGCCTGGGCAGCGACCGGGGCCGCGGGCACATTCGTCGCTGTCGGCGCGGCAGGCGCGCTCGTCACGAGCGGTGACGGCACCACCTGGACAGCGCAGACGCCCATTGCGACAGTGTCGCTGGCAGGGATCGTTGCCGGATCGCAATACGTCGCAGTTGGGGCGGGCGGCGCGATCTTCACGAGCACTGACGGCATCAACTGGCAGCCGGCGGTCTCGGGGACCACGAACGATCTCTACGCCGTGACGTTCACCGGCACTTCTGTCCTGGCACCGCAGATCGGCTTCGTCGCCGTCGGCGCGGCCGGGGCAAACCTGACGTCGTTCTAGCGCTTTCCAGAGGCAGATCAGAGATTGCAGAACATCAGCTCGAATTCGACGTCGCGGTCGTAGACCGAACCACGGTCCATGCCGGTTAGGCCGATGAATCGGATGTTGAGCGCGTACTTGTTCGCGCTGATCTCCGGAACACAGGGGACGTCGCGGCCCACCGACAAGCGCAGGAGTTGCGCGACCTTCGACGTCGTCAGCATCAGTTGAAATACGCCGCGGTACGCGATCTGCCGACTCGCGCGGCCATTGTCGCGCAACAACCTCAGAATGATCGCGAGACCATCGTGGAGCGGCAGAAACGGCTCGATCCACGCCTTGAGGTCGTTCTGGCGCGCGGCCGGATCGGCGTTGAGCCAGTAATGGTAGGCGGGGAGATCGAACTCGCAGACGCCGCCCGGGATCGCGGTGCGCTGCTTGATCGTCATCAGCCACTCGTTCTCGCGCAGGTGCGCGCCTGCCCGTCCTGCATGCGCGAGCAGCGCGCTGCTCGCCTTGTCGATTTCCAAGAGCAGGGGTTCCAGCACGCGCGTCTCGATCGCAGGGTTGTTGCGCAGCGGCGAAAGCAGTTGCTTCTGCCGCTCGAGTTCCTGCAGCATATCGGTCTTCAAGTCGGCGCGCGCGGCGACGTCGGTGATCTCGAACAGCGCGAGGAGCGCTGCGTGGTGATCGGGCGCCTCGGTGCGCGCGGCGAAGAATCGCGCGCGATGGAAGAGATCCTCGAGGCGCATCAGCGTACGGATGCGTTCGTTAAGCGGATGCTCGTATCGGATCACGACAGGTCTTCGATCGTGCGCGTTGCGTCAAGGCCGCATTCTGCCCTAAGTCCGGGCGATCCGACCGGGTAGCTGCCCACGGTTCTTGGCAAATGCGCGGTAGCGTCGGTCGAGTTCGGCCACCTGACGATCGAGCCCGGCAATCGGCCCCGAATTGTCGATGACATCGTCGGCGCGAGCGAGACGATCACGGCGCGATAGCTGGGTCGCCATGATCGCCCGAATCTCGTCGGGGGCGAGCCCGCTGCGCGCCGCGACGCGCCGCACCTGCTCACCTTCCGGGCAGTCGACGACGAGGATGCGCTCGACGATTCCTGCAAGCCCGCCGCGCTCGAACAGCAACGGGACCACGAGAATGCCGTAAGGACTCTTCCATCCGGCGATTTCCTGTTTCGACGCGCGGCCGATCAGCGGGTGCAGGATCGCCTCGAGCTTCGTGCGCGCGGAGGCGTCGGTGAAGACGAGGTTGCGCAGACGGGCGCGGTCGAGCGTGCCGTCCTGGCGCCGCATCGTCGTGCCGAACGCTTTCAGGATCGCTTCGAAGCCGGGCTCACCGGGTGCCGTCAGCGCGTGCGCTAGGCGATCGGTGTCGGTGACGGCGATCCCGAGCGCGGCAAACGCGTCGGCGACCGCCGACTTGCCACTGCCGATGCCGCCGGTCAGTCCGACGATATAGGGCCCGTTGACGCTATCGCCGCGAACCCGCTGGAGCAACTTGGAAGAAGCGTCCTCGCTCACGGCAAGTACCAGCGCACGAGGACCGGCCCCCAGAACAGCGCGATCGCGCCGGCGACGGCGAGATACGGGCCGAACGGGATTGGGATGTTGTGGTCACGCCCCTTGAACACGATCAATACGACACCGACGAGCGCGCCGACGACCGAGGACAACAGCACGATCAACGGCAGCATCTGCCAGCCGAGCCATGCCCCCAGCGCCGCGAGCAGCTTGAAATCGCCGTAGCCCATCCCTTCGCGGCCGCGGACAAGCTTGAACAGCCAATAGATGCTCCAGAGCGAGAGATAGCCGGCGACCGCACCGATCACCGCGCTCCCGATCGGGACAAACGTTCCCCACAGGTTGGCGACGAGGCCGGCCCACAGCAGGGGGAGGGTCAGATCATCGGGAAGTAGCTGGGTGTCGGTGTCGATGACCGTCAGCGCGAGCAGCGTCCAGAGCAACACGCAGGCGGCGACTCCCTTCGAAGTCGGACCGAAACGGTAGATCGCGTACGCCGCGAGCAGGCCGCCCAGGAGCTCGACGATCGGATAGCGGACCGAGATCGCGGTCTTGCACGCGCTGCAGCGTCCGCGGAGCGCGAGCCACGAAATGAGCGGGATGTTCTCCAGCGCGCTGATCCGGTGCCCGCAGGATGGGCACGCCGACCGTGGCACCATGAGGTTGTAGGCGGGCGCTTCGGGCACCGCCTCGCCGCGGAGTTCCGCGCACTGCGCGCGCCAGCCGCGCTCGAGCATTCTGGGCAGCCGGTGGATCACGACGTTGAGAAAGCTGCCTGCACACAGCCCCACGACAAGCGCGCCGACGGTGTAGAGAGGAAGCAAGTCGGTCATGCGAAGGGTTCGGGACCCGTGCTCGTTCCGAACGAGCGCGGCATCGTCCGCTGCAAGCGGCCCAAAGCGGGGCAGCCGGCAGACGCCCCGGGCCGCGATCGTCGGTCGCGCCTGTGGTAGCCGATGCGTCGTGGGAGGCGCGTGATCCGCGTGCAGCTTGCCTCGGTCAAACGACGGCGCCGAGCTTGAAGATCGGCAGGTACATCGCAATGACGAGGCCGCCGATCACCGTCCCCAGGAACACGATGATGATCGGCTCGAGCAGGCTGGAGAGCGCGGCCACGGCATCGTCGACCTCGCGCTCGTAGAAGTCCGCGATCTTCCCGAGCATGTTGTCGAGCGATCCCGATTCCTCGCCGATCTGCGTCATTTGCAGCACCATCGACGGGAACAGGTTCGTGTTGGTCATCGCGTTGGTGAGGCTCGACCCGGTGCTGACCTCGGTCTGGATCCGCTTGGTTCCGGCCGCGTAGACCGAATTGCCGGAGGCACCTCCTACCGCGTCGAGCGATTCGACCAGTGGCACGCCGGCGGCGAACATCGTCTGCAGCGTGCGCGTCCAGCGGGCGATCGTCGCCTTTTCGAGGATGGCGCCGATGACGGGGAGCCGGAGGGAGATGCGGTCGACCAGGTAGCGGAAGGCTGCGGAGCGTTTCAACAGCATGAAGAAGGCGATCAGCGCACCGACGATGAACAGGAAAATGAGCCACCACCACGCCACGACGAAGTCGGAGATCGCCATCACCACCAGCGTCGGGCGTCGGCAGGTCGGCGCCGAAGCTCGAGAATACCTGCTTGAACGCCGGAATCACGAAGATCATGATCACCCAGACGACGACGATGGCGACGACGATCACCGAGATCGGGTAGAACATCGCCGACTTGATCTTGGCCTTGATCGCGAGGATCTTTTCCTTGTACGTCGCGAGCCGGTCGAGGATGGCGTCCAGCATCCCGGAAGTCTCGCCGGCGCTGACCAGGTTGCAGTAGAGGGTGTCGAAATGGGCGGGGTGCTCGCGGAACGCCTGCGACAGGCTCGAGCCCGCTTCGACGCGGCTCTTGAGGTCCAGGACCAGGCGCGAGAAGCGCGCGTTGCTGTGGCCGCGCGCGACGATTTCGAACGACTGCAGCAGCGGCACGCCCGCGCGCAGCATCGTCGCGAGCTGCCGGGTGAAGAACGTCATGTCCTTGTCGGTGATCCTCTTGCCGCCACGGAACGACTGACGCTTGATCTTGGTGACGCGGATGCCCTGCCGGCGCAGGTTGGTCGTAACGACGGTTTCCGAGGCGCCCCGCGCCTCGCCGCGCGTCTGGCGATTGGTGCGGTCGACGCCCTCCCAAAGGAACGTGTATTCCCTGACCCTGACATCTCTGCGCGCGGTGGTGGCGGTGGCCATGGCTTGAACCTCGTGATCGGGGAGCGTGCCGTCACTCGTTGGTGATGGCTTCGATTTCCTCGAGCGACGTGACGCCGAGCTTGACTTTGATGAGGCCTGATTGGCGAAGGTCGCGCACGCCTTCCTTTCGCGCCTGGTCGGCGATGTCGAGCGCGGTGCCGTTCCGCATGATGAGCTGGCGCATCTCGTCGGAGATCGGCATGACCTGGTAGACGCCGACGCGGCCCTTGTAGCCGGTGCCCTTGCAGTGATCGCAGCCTACCGGCCCGTAAGGCTGCCAGGTGCCGTCGATGTCCTCTTCGGAGAATCCGGCGCGGATCAGCGCTTCCGGCGGGATGTCCTTCGGCTTCTTGCAGTTCACGCACAGGCGGCGGCCGAGGCGTTGCGCAGTGATCAGGATCACCGACGAGGCGACGTTGAACGGCGCGACGCCCATGTTGAGAAGCCGGGTCAGGGTGGTCGGTGCGTCGTTGGTGTGCAGCGTCGACGAGCACGAGGTGGCCGGTCTGCGCCGCCTTGATCGCGATATCGGCGGTTTCGAGGTCGCGGATTTCGCCGACCATGATGACGTCCGGGTCCTGCCGCAGGAACGCACGCAGCGCCGTCGCGAATGTGAGACCCGCCTTTTCGTTGATGTTGACCTGGTTGACGCCCGCGAGCTGGATTTCCGCCGGGATCTTCGGCGGTCGAGATGTTGATGCCCGGCTGGTTCAGGATGTTGAGGCACGTGTAGAGCGACACCGTCTTGCCGCTGCCCGTCGGCCCGGTGACGAGGATCATCCCGTACGGCCGGCCGATCGCAAACATCAATTGTTCCTGCTGGTCCGGGCTCGTAGCCCAGCGCCTCGATGCCGAGCTTGACGCCCGAGGAGTCGAGGATACGCATCACGATCTTCTCGCCGAACAGCGTCGGCAGGGTGCTCACACGGAAGTCGATCGCCTTCGACTTCGAAAGTACGAGCTTCATCCGGCCGTCCTGCGGCACGCGCTTCTCTGAGATGTCGAGCTTCGAGATTACCTTGATTCGGGATGCGACCTTGTCCTTGATCACGAGAGGCGGTTGCGCGACTTCGGACAGGATCCCGTCCAGGCGGTAGCGGATCCGATAGTACTTTTCGTACGGCTCGAAATGGATGTCGGAAACGCCGGCGTTGATCGCGTCGATCAGGATCTTCTGGATGTACTTGACGACCGGCGCGTCCTCGACCTCCGAGCTCTCCTCGTCGCTGAGCGGCACCGGGCCGCCTTGCTGGAGATCGACCTCCAGGTCCTCCATTGCGGCGACTTCGCTTGAGCGTTGCGCCCGTCGCCTCGATCAGCTTGGCGATCGCCTGGCCGAGCTTGTCGTCCTCGACGACGACCGGCTCGACGACGAGGTTGGTCTTGAAGCGGACTTCCTCGAGCGCCTGGAGGTTGGCCGGGTCGGACGTCGCGACGTACAGCCTGTTGCCGCGCTTGTGCAGCGGCAGAACGCGCCGCGCCGCGGCCATCTTGGTATCGACCAGGTCCTTCTGGATCTGATCGAGATCGAACGCCCGCGAGATCCAGCAGCGGAACGCCGAACGCCCGCGACCCGAACACCGCGAGCTGCGCCGCCGTCATCCGCTTGCCGGGAGGACCTGCTCGACGAACGTGACGCTCGCCTGCTGCGCCTGCGTTTTGCAGCGTTTCCGCTTCGTATTCCGTCATCAACCCGTGCTGCGCGAGAGCGCGCGCGAGTCCGCTGATGTTGCGTGTCGAGGCGGCGTGGGTGGCCATCGGCTGGTTGATAGAGAAGGTGGCAGAACGGGGCAAGAGGCCGCTATGTCAGCCTCGCAAGCAATTTATGTGCCTTTTTTGGTGGCTGCCACCCCTCCCGCGCGATATTCCAATCGCATAAAACTTAGCCAGTCGATGATGCCTGTCCGCTGGGCTTTGTAAAGCTGCGGCGGGATCGCGGCCCACCGGGGCCAGCAGCCGCACGACCTTGACGGCCCGGTCCTGCGTTTGCAGGATCTCGAGCGCCTGCCCGGCGACCGCGACCTTCGTCCCGGCGTCGGGGATCTCGCCCAGTTGCTCGACGATCAGCCCGTTGAGCGTCTTCGGGCCGTCGAGCGGGAACTGGGTGCCGAGCTTGCGGTTGAGCGTCCGCAGCGGCGCCATCCCATCGACGACGACGCTGCCGTCGGCGTCGCGGCGGCACGATTGCGCCGCCGCCGGCGCCTGCGTCGTGAAATCGCCGATGATCTCCTCGATGATGTCCTCGATGGTCACGAGTCCCTGCAGCTCGCCGTATTCGTCGACGACGAGCCCGAGGCGCTGCGCGGTCGGTCTGGAACTGCTGCAGTTGCGTCAGCAGCGGCGTCCCGGCCGGCACGAAATAGGGCGGACGCAGGATCGTCCGCAGCGCGCTCGGCGTCGATCTCGCCGCCATGCTGCAGGCGCACGACCTGCTTCAGATGGATGATGCCGACGATGTTGTCGAGCGCATCCTCGTAGGCGGGGAGCCGCGTGTGATACGACGTCGCGAGCTGCTCGGCGAGCAGCGCCGGCTTGGCGGTGAGGTCGAGCGCGTGGATCTGGTTGCGCGGCGTCATCACGTCGTCGACGCTGACCGCCTCGAGATCGAGCAGGTTGGCGAGCATCGTCCGGTGCTTGCCGCGGAAATATTGTCCTTCCAGCACCAGCGAGCGCAGTTCCTCCTGCGTCAGCGCGGGAGCGGTTTCGGTGGTCGTCGGGATCCTGAGGAGCTTCAGGAGTCCCTGCACGAAAAGGTTGACGAACCACACGACGGGCGTCGCTGCCTTCAGCATCGGTGAGAGCACGAAGCTCACGACGGAGCGATGCGGTCGGCATGCGCGGCGCCGACGACCTTGGGCGTGATCTCGGAGAACACGAGGATCGCGAACGTGATCGCGACGGTGCCGAGCGCCAGCGCGAGCTCGCCCTCGCCGAAAAGGCGTTTGGTGATGACGGCGGTCAGCGTCGCGGCCGCGGCGGCGACAAGCGTGTTGCCGAGCAGGATGACGCCGAGCAGCTTGTCGATCTGAGCGAGCAGCGCGAGCGCCTGCCGTGCTCCGCGCTCGCCGCGATGCGCGCGATGGCGAAGGCGGTGGCGGTTCGCCGCCATCATCGCCGTCTCGGCAATGGAAAAGAAACCCGAGGCGATCAGCAGCAGCGCGAGTGCGATCGCGAGCGTGCTTAGCGGAATGTCGTCCATCAGGTGTCAGAGTTCAGGCAACAGGCAACGGACGCAGACTCGTGCAATCTCCGCTACCTGTTCCCCCTTGCCTGTTCTCCTCACCTGCCAAGCAGGACCTCGAGCACGAACTTGCTGCCGAGGTAGGCGAGGAGCAGCGAATACCGTGCCGGCAATGATCCAGCGCAGCGCGATGCGTCCGCGCCAGCCGTAGCGCCAGCGGCCCCAAGAGGAGCGCGCCGAACGTGAGCCAGCCCAGCACCGAGAACACGCTCTTGTGCGTAAAGGGGACGGGCGGCCGAACACCTGCTCGGAAAACAGCATGCCGCTGACGAGCGTCAGCGTGAGCAGCGCGAACCCCGCCGTCACGAGCCGGAACAGGAAGCGCTCGAGCGTCAGCAGCGGCGGGACGCTGTCGCGGCCGCGGATCGGGAAGCCGCTGTGCAGCCGCTTTTCGAGGCCCATCAGGACCAGCGCCTGCACCGCGGCGACGAGGAACAGCGCATAGGCGACGAGTGCGACCGCGACGTGCGCGGCCGCCGAGCGGCTCGTCGGCGAACGGAATCGGTGCGGATGCGCGAACACCGCGGGCAGAAGCGCGGCAACGGCCGCGACGGGCAGCACGATCGTCCCGATCGCCGGCAGCGTGCGCAACAGACCCGACACCCAGCGCAACCGCCGCGACGAGCCCGCCGACGACCGAAAGCGCGTTGGCGAGGGACAGGTCGAGGCCGTCGGCGGTGACGACGTCGTTCCACGCGAGCCACGCGTGCAGCAATAACGTGGCCGCCAGCAGCGGCGTCGCCGAGACCGCCGGCAGGCGAGCCGGCGACGGCGTGGCGGCTTCGCAGCCGCGCGCTCCGCTGCGCCCTGCGGCCACAGTGCCCACGCGGCAAACGCGTACAGGGCGGCGGCGACAACATGGAGTAAAATCATCGACTTTCGATCGCAGGCGGCGGCGTTTCCACCGGTCGCCAGTGTACATCAGCGGTTGAGCTGCCCTTCTTGCGCGGCGCCGCTCACGTGGGTTCCCGATGCTCGACAATCTGACCCAACGGCTCGCCGCGTCGTCAAGCACTGCGCGGCGAAGCGCGCCTCACCGATGCCAACATCAGGACGCGCTGCGCGAAGTGCGCCTCGCGCTGCTCGAGGCCGACGTCGCGCTGCCGGTCGTCAAGGAGTTCGTCGCCGCGGTGAGCGACAAGGCGCTCGGCGAGGAAGTCGTCGGCTCGCTGACGCCGGGGCAGGCGCTGATCGGCGTCGTCCATCGCGAGCTCGCCGCGCTGATGGGCGGCGCCGCGACGCCGCTCGATCTCGCGACGCAGCCGCCGGCGGTCATCCTGCTCGCGGGACTGCAGGGCGCCGGCAAGACGACGACGGCGGCCAAGCTCGCGCGGCTCTTGCGCGCGCAGAAGAAGAAGGTGCTGCTCGTTTCCGCCGACGTCTATCGGCCGGCGGCGATCGAGCAGCTGAAGGCGCTGGCGCAGCAGGTCGGCGTCGACTTCTTTCCGTCGCGCGCCGGCGAGCAGCCGGTCGCGATCGCCGAGGCGGCGCTCGACTGGGCGCGACGGCACTATCACGACGTGCTGATCGTCGACACCGCCGGCCGGCTCGCGATCGACGAGGCGATGATGCGCGAGATCGCCGACCTGCACGCCGCGGTCAAGCCGATCGAGACGCTGTTCGTCGTCGACGCGATGCAGGGCCAGGACGCCGTCAACACGGCGCGCGCGTTCCGCGACGCGCTGCCGCTCACCGGCGTCGTCCTGACCAAGCTCGACGGCGACGCGCGCGGCGGCGCGGCGCTGTCGGTGCGCCATGTCACGGGCGCGCCGATCAAGTTCGTCGGGCGTCGCCGAGAAGATCGACGGCCTCGAGGTGTTCCATCCGGAGCGCATGGCGTCGCGCATCCTCGGCATGGGCGACGTGCTGTCGCTGATCGAGGACGCGCACAAGACGGTCGACGTCGAGGAGGCGGAGAAGCTCGCGAAGAAGGTGAAGTCCGGCAAGGGCTTCGACCTCGAGGACTTCAAGGCGCAGATCGCGCAGATGCGCAAGATGGGCGGGCTCGCCGGGATGCTCGACAAGCTGCCCGCGGAGCTCGCGCGCGCCGCGCAGGGCGCAACGATCGACGAACGCAAGATGGCGCGCATCGAGGGCATCATCAACTCGATGACGCCGCCGAGCGCGCGAAGCCCGAGCTCCTCAAGGCGTCGCGCAAGCGCCGGATCGCCGCCGGCGCGGGCGTATCGGTGCAGGAAGTCAACCAGCTGCTCAACCAGTTCGAGCAGACGCAGAAGATGATGAAGATGGTCGCCAAGGGCGGCATGCAGAAGATGCTGCGCGGAATGAAAGGGCTCCTTCCTGGCATGCGCTGATCAAGGCCAAACCGGCCCGGTTGAGCGAGAGGGTCCAGGTTTCGAATTCGGCATCCCAAACAATGGGTTGGCGAATCGTCGCCGGCGGCCGCACCGGGCGGCATCGGCAGCGACGGGGAGGTGAGGCCTCCTTGTCCGCTCGCCGAATTCCATCGTATAATCAAAGACTTTCCTCCGTTTACGAAAGAAGCATCATGGTCGTCATCCGACTCGCCCGCGGCGGCGCGAAGAAGCGCCCGTTCTTCAACGTCGTCGTCGCCGATTCGCGCAATCGCCGCGACGGTCGCTTCATCGAGCGCGTCGGCTTCTACAATCCGATCGCCGGCGAAGGCGAAGAAGAGCTGCGCATCGCGCACGACCGGATCAGCTTACTGGCAGGAGCGCGGCGCGAAGCTGTCGGACACCGTCGCGGGCCTCGTCAAGGATCGGCAAAGCCAGGCGCAGCCCGCGACCGCGGCAGCCGTAGCCGCTCCGGAGTTGCGCCGGCCAAGATGCCGTTGGCGGTTCGCCGCCCCCGGCGGCATCGTCGTGATGGGACGCGTGATTGCGCCCTACGGCGTTCGCGGCTGGGTCAAGGTCCGGCCGCTCTCGGCAGCGCCCGATGCATTGTTGGGCTTCGCGAGTGGTGGGTGCGGCCGGGCGCGATTCGACCTGGCGGGAAGTACGACGGGTTGCGGGGCGCATGCATGCGGATGCGCTGGTTGCGGAGCTGGCTGGCATCGAGACGCGGGAGGCGGCGCTGGCGCTCAAGGCTCCGAGGTCGGCGTGCCGCGTGCCGCGCTGCCTGCGGCCGGGCCGGCGAGATCTACTGGGCCGATCTGGTCGGCATGACCGTGGTCAACCGCGAGGGCGTGACGCTCGGCGAGGTATCCGGCATCACCGAACATGGCGCGCATCCGCTGCTGCGCGTGGCGCGCCCCGGGGCTGCCCCGGGTCCCGAGCGATTGATCCCGTACGTGGCGGCGATCGTGGATCGCGTGGATCAGGTCGGGCACGGATCGACGTCGATTGGGGTCGAAGACTACTGATGCGCATCGACGTCGTCACGCTGTTCCCGGAAATGGTCGAGCATGCCGCGCGCTTCGGCGTGACCGGGCGGGCGCTGGAGCGGGGCTTTGGCGCCTGGGGACTGGAATCCGCGCGATTACGCAACGGACAATTACCGGACGGTCGACGACCGGCCGTACGGCGGCGGGCCGGGGATGGTGATGCTGGCCGAGCCGCTCGCCAAGGCGCATGGCGGCGGCGCGCGGCGCGCAGCGAGCGGAAGGACTGGCGACGACCCGGACGATGCACCTGTCGCCGGCCGGCGCGCCGCTTACGCATCGCCGCGTCGCCGAGCTGGCGGCGGCGGCCGAGGGACCGGTTATGTGCTGCTGGCAGGGCGCTACGAAGGCATCGACGAGCGCTTTGTCGAGCAGAGGTCGACGAGGAGATCTCGATCGGGGATTTCGTCGTGTCGGGCGGCGAGTTGCCGGCGCTGATGCTGATCGACGCGATCGTGCGGCAGCGGCCCGGCGTGCTGAATGACGCGGAGTCGGCGGCGCAGGATTCGTTCGTGGAAGGACTGCTCGATTGCCCGCATTACACGCGGCCGGAGCGCTACGAGGGCGAGCGCGTGCCGGACGTGCTGTTGTCGGGCCATCACGCGGCGATTCGCCGCTGGCGATTGAAGCAGGCGCTGGGTCGCACGTGCGAGCGGCGGCCGGACTGCTGCGCGAGCGGGCGCTGAGCGAGAAGAAGCAGCGCTGCTGCGGAGTATCGACGGGAAAGGGAAAGGCAGTAGAAGACACGAAGGTAGCAGCGAGGGTGCGGTGTGCCCTTTGCCACAACAACCCGCGCGCATCAGGGGGCGCCCTGCGCTGCGCGCGGTCCAACGCGTAGCATCACGCAACCGCGCGGAACGGGACACGAAGCCATCGACATTGGAGAACGCAGCATGAACATCATCGAAACGCTCGAGAAGGAAGAAATCGCGCGGCTGGGCAAGACGATCCCCGAGTTCGCGCCCGGGGATACCGTCATCGTCAACGTCAACGTCGTCGAAGGCGAGCGCAAGCGCGTCCAGGCCTACGAAGGCGTCGTGATCGCCAAGCGCAATCGCGGCCTCAACTCCTCGTTCATCGTGCGCAAGATCTCGAGCGGCGAAGGCGTCGAGCGCACGTTCCAGACCTATTCGCCGCTGATCGCGTCGATCGAGGTCAAGCGCAAGGGCGACGTGCGGCGCGCGAAGCTCTATTACCTGCGCGACCGCTCCGGCAAGTCGGCGCGGATCCGCGAAAAGCTCGCCCATACGCACGCGAAAAGCAGGGCGAGTAAGCGAGCCGGCCGAAGGCCAGGCGCGAAGCGCGCGTCGGCGAGCGACCGAGCGCGGCCGACGAAACGGCATAACGCGCAACGCCAAATGTGCGGAGGCCGCGGTGTGAGCACTTCGGGCGAGCGCTAGCGAGCCCAGGCCCGCAGCGCGTCGGCGAGCGACCGAGCGCGGCCGGCAAGACGGCATAACGCGCAACGCCAAAACTGCGGAGGAAGCGAGCGGTGGCGAACCGTGCATGGCTCCACAACACGGCAGGGGCGGCCGCGCGGTCGCCCTTGTTCATTTCCGATCGGCAAAATGCCTTCGCCTGAGGCTCGCCGGGTTCGGCCCGGTTTTTGCTTATGTGCTACTTGCTTCGGGATTGGTTTTCGCCGAACATTTCCGCGCTAAACTTCGTTTTTCAAACCGGGTCCGATGAGAGCCACGCTCTACGAAGCGCTGGGCATCCCGCCGGCCGCCTCGGACGAGGAGGTCCGGGCCGCGCTGCGCCGGCTGATCCGCAAATATTACGCCAAGACCCGCGACGGCCAAGGCAACGTCGAAGAGGCGCTGCGCTTCATCAATCATGCCAGCCGCATACTGAGCGACCATGATCGCCGCGTGCGCTACGATCAGGAGCTTGCCGTCTCCGACGGCACTACCGAGCAGCGCATCGCCCATGTCGTGAGCAACGCGATGGCGGAAGCCGGCGAGCAGACCGACGTGCGGCCACCCGAGCCCGAGGCGGAGCCGGACGAGATTCTCGAAACCGGCCTCGACGAACCGCCGGCCGAGCGAAACTTCCATCATCCCGGGCTGACCGAGCAGGTTGCGTCGTTCGGCCGCTCGCCGTTCGTGACGGCGGCGCTATGTGCGTTGTTCGCCGCGTTCATCGCCGCCGCGATCGTGTTCGTCACGCCCGCCGATACGGTGCTCGTCGCGAAGCAGGTGCTGGTGTGGCTCACGCTGTACCCTGCTCGCGCTGACGCTCGTCTACGGCGTCGTCCACGGGATCGCGTATGCGCGCCGGCGGCGGACCGTGCCCGGCCGGCGCTCGTGCCGCAGACCGACCTCGCGATCCTCAACTGGCGGCGCGAGAAGAGCGTCTTCCTCGGCACCAACCAGCCGCAGGAGGACGCGAGCTGGATCTTCCAGCTGCGCATGGCCGAGCTCGAGCGCGCGAAGGCGGGCCGCACGAGCGAACCGCGGCCCTGGCACCGGCTGGCGGCGCGGATGTTCGATTACGCGATCTGGGGGCTCGTGCTGGCGCTGCTGCTGTCCGAGCTGCGCGGCGTCGGCGTCGATGCCCGAGTCGCTCGCCGTATTGGCTCGGGCATCCGCTGGTCGCGCCCATGCTGATCACCGGCACCTGGGTCCCGATCGAGGCGCTGCTGATTGCCGCCGCTCGGCACGACGCCCGGCAAGTGGCTGTTCGGCTGCTACCTGCAGTTCTCGATCTCCGACGCGTACGCGCGGCGCGACACGCGCGCGCAGCTCGAGCGCGGCGTTCGAGCGCGCGTTCCGCGTGTGGTGGGAAGGGCGTGGGCTGCGGCTTTCCGCTGCTCGCGCCGATCCTGATCGCGGTCGCCTACGAGAGGGTCGCGCAGAACCAGGAAACCGACTGGGATTTCGCGCAGGACTGCCTCGTCACGCACGGCCCGCCCGGCGTGCTCAATACGGTGACGGGCGTGTGCGGGCTCGCGGCGATGCTGTGGCTCTACGGCGTCGCCTGGCATCAGCCGATGGCCGAGGCGATCGCGCTGGGCGCGCGCGACGATCGCCGAGGCGCTCGCCCACCGCGCAATCGCTGTTCCCCGACGGATTGCACGGCGACGTCGGCGCAGTCACCGGCATCCGTCGGCGGGATCACGCAGCCGGCCCCGGCGGCGTCGCCGATCGCGCAGCCGCCGTGGTTCCTGCCGCGCGCCGCAGCGCCATCGGCGCGCCCATCGACGCGGAGATCGCCGCGATGTTCGCCGAGCGGCACGCGCGCGATCGAGGTGCTGAAGGTCGAAGGGCCGCGAATGCTGCGCGCCGGCAACTGGCGGCGCGCCGCCGAGCTGTGTCGCGCCTGGACCGATCTCGAGCTCGGCAATGCCGACGCATGGCGCTGTCTCGGCCAGGCGCAGCAGGCGCAGGGCTATCACCAGGATGCGATCAACGCGTTCCGCAAGGCGAAGCAGCACGATCCGACGGACCGCTCGCTCGACGCGGCGATCGACCGCAGCCAGAAGGGCATCGTCGCAGATTCCTGAACCGCTATCGTCGCTGAGCGACGCCGCGAGATCAGCCGCGATCGCACGCGAGCCACAGCGGCAGCGTGACGCCGCGAGCAGCGTTCCGCTCGAGATCAGCAGCGCCACCGGCGCGCCGTCGCCATTCATCTGCATCGCGAGGATGTAGGCCGACGGCGCCGTCGGCACGGCGGCCATCACGCACGGCGATCTGCACGCTCGAGCGAGCGAGAGCCGCGAGCGACGCGTCGCGAGCGCCAGCGCGATCGCCGGCAGCGCGACGAGCTTCACGCCGTTCCACCAGACGAAGCGCCGGCAGCGGCAGCGTGCCGCGCGCGAGCGCGAGGCCGCGCCGACGGCGAGCAGCCCGAGCGGCAGCGCCGCGGCCGCGAGCAGCTCGAGGATGTGCGCGATCGCGCCGGCAGCGGCACGCCCGCGAGCTTCCACGCGATGCCGGCCGCGCACGCGAGCACCAGCGGATTGCGCGCGAGCTCGCGCGCGATACGCCGCGTGCCGCGCTCGCGCGCGAGCATCGCCGACGGCGGCGACGTTGACGATCGGGCACGAGCACGCCGACGAGCAGGCTGATCGCGGCGACGCCCGGCGCGCCCGCGACGCGGCTCGCCGACCGCGAGCGCGATGTAGGTGTTGAAGCGGAAGCCGCACTGGAAGCATGCGGCGAACGTCGGCTGCGGCAGCCGCAACAGCGGCCGCGCGAGCCCCGACGAGCAGCATGCCGGCGGCGGTGAACAGCGATGCCGACGCCGACCAGCGCGACGCGTCGCCGAGCGCCAGCGGCGACGTCGCCAGCGAGCGAAACAGCAGCGCCGGAAACAGCACGAAGTAGACGAGGCGCTCGAGGCCGCGCCAGAAGCCGCGTCGAAACCCGGGAGCGCGCTTGAGCGGCGCGCCGAGCGCGATCAGCAGGAAATCGGGAAGCAGCAGCAGCGCGATGCGTCACGATCGCAGAGAGCTCGCGTCGTGGAGCGTCGCAGGCTCGCCGCAAGTTCGCGGACGATCGCTGCGGCGTTCAGTCGCCGCGGTCGTTCGCTCGGATGCGCCGCACGAGCGCCGTCGTCGAGCGGTCGAACGCGAACGGGATGGCGACGAAGCGCCCGCCGCGCGGCGATCACCTCGGCCGCGCCCGCGGTGGTGGCGGCCGGTATAGTCGCCGCCCTTGACCAGCACGTCGGGGCGCGCAGGCGACGATCAGGTCGCGCGGCGTGTCGGCGTCGAACGGCACGACGAGGTCGACGCAGGCGAGCGCGGCGAGCACGGCCATGCGGTCGTCGAGCGGATTGAGCGGGCGGTCGTCGCCCTTGCCGAGGCGTCGCACCGACGCGTCGGAATTGACGGCGACGACGAGCGACGCGCCGAGCGCCGCGCGCCTGCTCGAGGTAGGTGACGTGCCCGCGATGCAGGATGTCGAACACGCCGTTGGTGAACACGAGCGGGCGCGGCAGCGCGGCGATGCGCGCCAGCGCGTCGCGCGCGTCGAGCGATCTTCGCCGGGTAGCGCGGCGCGGGCGATCGTGTCACCGGCACTCATGCGTCAGTTCGTGTATTCGAACAGCTTGACGACGCGCACGACGCCCGACGTCGTCGCGGCGATCTGCGCGGCGGCGTCGCCCTCCTGGCGCGAGACGATGCCCATCAGGTAGACGACGCCGCGCTCGGTGACGACCTTGACGTGGTTCGCCGAGAACTTGTTCGCCTCGACGAAGCGCGCCTTGACCTTGGACGTGATGTACGTGTCGTTGGTGCGCGACGGAAATCGGCGACCGGCCCGATCGGCAGTCTCGTTGTGCACGCCGCACCCGGTCGCGTCGACTTCGCGATCTCGCCGATCGTCGTCCTGCACGATCGCTGCGTCGGCACCTCGCCGGTCAGCAGCACGATGCCGTTGTAGCTGGTCGACGTTGAGGTGGACATCGGTCGCCCCAGCCGGTCGCTGGCGTTGTTCGCGATCTTGAGCTCGATCGCCTCGTCGTCGACCTGCGCGCCGGCCGAGCGGCGGTCGGTGGCGACCAGCAGCGCCGGCCGCCACGCCGGCGACGACCAGCGGCGCGCAGCCGGTCGACGACGTCGCGGCGACGGCTGCGAGCGACGACGGCGGCAAGCACGGCGGATGCGCAAAGGCCCGGGTGACGGGCGGTCATGCATTCGTCTCCCAGCAGCGTGGCGTCGATGGCGTCGCACAGGCAGTGGATCATCAGCAGGTGGACCTCCTGGATGCGCGCCGTGCGCTCGTGCGGCACGCACAGATGGACGTCGCCGCGCCGAGAAGTTCGCCGATGCGGCCGCCGCCCTTGCCGGTCAGCGCAACGACGCGCATCTCGCGCTCGTGCGCGGCGCTCGATCGCGGCGATGACGTTGGCCGAGTTGCCGGACGTCGAGATCGCGAGCAGCACGTCGCCCTTGGCGCCGAGCGCGCGCACCTGCTTCGCGAACACCTGCTCGAACGAGTAGTCGTTGGCGATGGCGGTCAGCAGCGACGTGTCGGTGGCGAGCGAGATCGCCGGCAGCTCCGGGCGCTCGCGCTCGAAGCGGCCGACCAGCTCGGCGGCGAAGTGCTGCGCGTCGGCGGCCGAGCCGCCGTTGCCGCAGGCGAGGATCTTGCCGTCGGCGAACAGGCAGTCGGTCATCAGCGCGGCGGCGCGCGCGATCGGCGGCGCCAGCGCGTCGGCGGCCTCCTGCTTCAGCTGCGCGCTGTCGGCGAAATGCGCGCGGATGCGCTTGACGTGATCGATGACGGATGGGCGTGCGAAACGTCGATTGTAGCAACAATTTCGCCGGCGGACCGCGACCGCGTCCGGGAGTCAGGCTCGATGACGTCGCGCTGCCAGTCGATGCGCGCCGGATCGAGCGCGTCGAGCAGGATGGCGTCGAAGCGGCAGGGCGGCTCGCGCGCGATGCCGGCGAGGTAGATGTCGCCGCGGCCGCGATGAGCCGCGCGCGCTTGGCGCGCGGTGATGCTTTCGGCCGCGCCGCCGAAGTCGCGCCGCGGCGCAGCCGCACCTCGACGAACACCAGCGTATCGCCGTCGCGCGCGACGAGGTCGATCTCGCCGAAGCGGCGGCGGAAGTTGCGCGCGACGATCGTGAGGCCGCGCGCCAGCGAGGAACTCCGCGGCCAGCGCCTCGGCGCGCGCGCCGGCGCCGCCGCGCGACGGGTCACCATCAGCGGGCGTCGAGCGGGAACGAGCTCGCCGTCGCGGAACTGCAGCAGCGCGCCTTCGCGCACGATCTGCCGCGGCCGTCGAGCGACAGATGGCCGGTGGCGCCGTCGAGCTCGAGCTTGTCCGGCGGGCCGTCGGCGAAACGCCTGCGCGACGCGGAGGCGTCGATGCCGAGCGCATAGAGCCGGTCGAGCGCCGCGCTCGGGTAGTCGGGCCGCGGCAGCTTCGCAAAGGCCGGCGCGTCGGGTCGCGCGAGCCACGGGATTTCGACGACGCGCACGTCGTCGAGGTCGCGCACGACCTCGCGCGGCTGCCGGTCGTTCACCTGGCTGCTCGCGTACGTCGCGATGGCGCCGATGTAGGGCTTGACCAGCGCCGCGTCGCGGGCAT
The DNA here is from genome assembly GCA_963733985.1 of uncultured beta proteobacterium. GTDB lineage: Bacteria > Pseudomonadota > Gammaproteobacteria > Burkholderiales > Casimicrobiaceae > CAIWHR01. The sequence continues at coordinate 168,466 of CAVTFF010000003.1, forward strand.
CGACGCGCGAGCACGACGGCGTCGACCGGCGTCCTCGCCGAGTTCGCGGCGCAGCAGCGCGAGCACGTCGGGCGCGCGGTCGAAGCGCAGCGCAGCGGCGGCCCGCCGCCCCGGCGGATCCATTCGTCGTGAACGCGGCGGCGAAGCGCTTCATCAGCGGCGTGTCGGTCTCGATGACGGCGACGGTCTTCGCGCCGTCCTCGCGCGCGCGCCGCGCGAGCTGCGCGCGTCGCTTTCGACGACGAGCGCGAGCGTATAGATCGCGAGCGGCAGCGGCGTGCCGTCGTCGAGCTGGTTGAGCGCGATCGTCCACGGCAGTCGAGGTGCGAGCGTCGCCAGCGTCTTCAGGTCGTCGCGCACGAGCGGGCCGACGACACGCGCGCGCCGGCTTCGCCGCGCCCTGCGCGAACGCGGCCAGCACGTCGCCGTCGCCGTGCGCGATGACGATGTAACGGCGCCGGCTGCTTGCGCCGCGGCGACGAAGCCGGCGCGCACCGCTTCGGCCGCGCGCCCGTAGGTCGGTGAGTCGAGCGGCAGCACCAGCGCGATCGGCGCCGGGGACGCCGGCGCGAAGACTGGCGGCTGGCGGCGGCGACGGAGCGCTCCGGACTCCGACAGGTCGCAGGCTGTGCGACGATCGGGGCCTCCGGCGGCAGCGGCTGCGTGCGACGACCGGGCAGGTGCGGGCGCTGGCGCCGGTCGAACGACGCCGGGGGCGCGGCTGGCGCGCCGGTTGCGGGCGCTGCCGGCCGACGGACAATGGCGACGCGCGGCACACGCCGAGAGCAACGCCGCCGCCGCGATCACCATGGACGCGCGAGCGCATGATCGAGGCGGAGCGAAACAGCATCGGGAGAGGATGTGTCGAGGTGACGGAACAGGAGCCGTTTCGGGCGCTCGCGCGGACATTATATGTGGTCGCCACGCCGCTCGGTAACCTGCGCGACATGACGTTGCGTGCGCTCGACATGCTCGGCACCGCGGACATCGTCGCCGCCGAGGACACGCGCGTCACCACGGTGCTGCTGCGCCATTACGGCATCGCGACGCGCCCGCTGTCGCTGCACGCGCACAACGAGGCGCGCCGCGCCGCGCGCGTCATCGATCTCCTGCGCGCGGGCAGCAGCGTCGCGCTCGTCAGCGACGCCGGAACGCCGGCGATCAGCGACCCGGGCGCGCGCCTGGTGCGCGCGGTGCGCGACGCGGGGTTCGCCGTCGTGCCGATTCCCGGCGCCAACGCGGCGATCGCGGCGGTGTCGGCCGCCGGGCTCGCCGCCGAGCGATTCGCATTCGTCGGATTTCTGCCTGCGCCGCCAAGGCGCGGCGCGAGTTGCTGTCGAGCGTCGCGTCGTTGCCGTTCGCGCTCGTCTTCTACGAGGCGCCGCATCGCGTGCGCGACACGGTCGCCGAGCTCGTCGATGCGCTCGGCGGCGAACGCACGCTCGTCGTCGCGCGCGAGATCACGAAGAAATTCGAGACGATCGCGCGGATGCCGCTCGCCGAGGCGCCCGCGTGGTTCGCGGCGGAAGCCAATCGCTCGCGCGGCGAATTCGTGCTGATCGTCGACGCACCGCCGGTGTCGGCGAGCGCGTCCGAAGCGATGACGCCGGACGCCGATCGCTTGCTGGGCGCGTTGCTCGAGGAACTGCCGCCGGCGCGCGCCGCGCGGGTCGCCGCCGCGGTGACGGGGCTCCGCGCGATGCACTCTATGCGCGGGCACGGGCGTTGAAGACCGGTTCCGGAGATGATGACGCGTGAGCGAGGGTGCCTCGACGTCATGCCGGTACGCATCGCGTACCAGGGTAGACGTTGCGAGCGGCCGGGAAGCGCGACCGTCCCCGCTTTCCTCGAGCGCGACGATAGAGTCCGATCTGAACGCGAGCGCGCAATGGGCGCGATCTAAACAATGGTGCTTTCAGCAAGCGTTACGTCGCCGGTCCATGGAAAGCCGGCTATGAACTCGGCACCTATGGCTACGACAGCAAAACGAATACTGCATGGGCTGTCATCAACTACAACGGCGATTTTGCGGTATCGCAGTTGGGCCGTTAGTAGCAGTTGATTCAATTCTTCGATCGCATCGATTTTGTTAGCTGTGCGCGATAGCACCACTTCTGCTGATCCGCCTTCTCGGGAAGACGGACTTACTAGGCAAGGCCGCCTGACGGAGCCAATCCGAAAGGGCGGCCATTTTTCTGTCATGCGCCACTTAGTTTTCACTCCTCTCCGAGGTCATGGTGACGCTGAACCCGAGAGTAGCGAAGGGAGAAGCGGAATCCATCTATGTATTTGCTCGTTGCGCCATTCCCATCGCGGGCCAAATGAAAACGGCTCTGACCAGGGGTGATCCATCCAAGCCTTCCTTTCGACTTGCGTGGGAGTTACATCGGTCACCGAGAGAACCCACAAAGACATTCTGCTGACCTACCGCAACTCCTACACTCATCCTCAAAAGGAGCTGCTCATGAAGCGTTCCATCGGCGTCACGTTAAGTGCCATTGTTTCTTTGCTTGGATCGGCGCTCACCCTTGGACTCGGCGTACTGGTAATTTTCCTACTCTTCTTCTTTGCGCCGACCCGAGCCAATTTTTCCGGAGTCTCTTCAGCGCCCAAAGCCATCTTCGTTATGGGGGTTTTGGTTTACGTACTCCCGGCAATTTGGGGAATTATCACCAGCATCGGATTGTTTTGTCTGAAGAACTGGGCTCGCATCTCCATCATCATTTTTTCTGTCATCCTAATTCTCATGGGAGCTTTGGTCGGCGTGATTATGCTGTTAATGCCCTTTCCAGCCGCTCCCGCCGGGGCCGCAACTCAATCAACGATGACCGGTATACGTCTGGGCATGGGCGGGTTCTGGTTCGGGATTGCCGGGATCGGCATCTGGTGGTTGATCCTCTTTACCCGACCAAAAGTAAAGGCCCAATTCGCGGCTCCGAGTCCCGCGTATCCGACAGGTGCAGGTCTACAACCTGCTGCTTCGCCGCTTATTGCTCAGTCGCCTTCGAGCGCCCGTCCTCTCAGTATTACCATCATTGCGTGGCTGCTGCTGGTTGGGTGCGCTTTTTTCCCACTTAATTTCGTGATTCACGCGCCCGCCATCTTCTTGTCAATTCCTCGAATTCGGGCAGATCGGCATGCTTCTTGCCTTCTCCCTGCAGCCACTTTCCTAACTCACAGTGGTCGTCTTTCCCTACATTCTCTGCGTCAATCTTTTCTTTTCCTTGAATGGAAGCCTTCAGCCGCGACTTCCATCGGGAGTGGGCCAGTATCATCTCGTCAAAGTTCATGGAATGGATCCTCTCAGCAGGACTCATCGGCAGAAAACAAAAAGCAGTTACCGAATTTTGCTGGGCGAGGTGGTGCCGGAATGCGTAGGAGAACTGAAGGGCTGAGAGACTGAAAGACTGAAGAACTGAAAGACTGAAGAACTGAAAGACTGAAGAACTGAAAGACTGAAGAACTGAAAGACTGAAGAACTGAAAGACCTACGAATACCTCAGCCACTTCACGATCTCCGGCAGCGTTGGACGCTTGCCGTACATGAGAATCCCTACGCGGTAGATGCGCGAGCACAGCGCCAGCACGCCGTACATCGTAGCCAGCAGCAGCGCAACGCAAAGCCCAATCTGCCACATCGGCGGACGCTCCACCAGCACGCGCATGATACATCAGGATCGGCGCAAAGAACGGAACCATCGACATCCACACCGAGAGCGGCGCGTTCGGCTGGCGGATCACGTAGGTCAGCAGGATGACCGGAACGACCAGCGGCATAGTCACGAAGAACTGCCACTGCTGCGCTTCCTGCTCGGAGTTGACCATCGCGCCCAGCGCAGCATACAGCCCGCTATAAAGAAGGAAGCCGGCCAGGAAGAACGGAACCAGCGCGGCCAGCGTTCCCGCCGTTATCCCCAGTTGCGGGGCGTCCGGAAGCGACTGGTCCCGCGCCTCCAAACACTCCGGCGATCACGCACCAGATCGCGATCTGCGTCAGTCCGGCGGCGCCCACGCCGAGAATTTTCCCGGCCATCAGCTCTTTCGGCGTCACGCAGCGAGAGCATCACTTCCATCACGCGCGAAGTTTTTTCTTCCAGCACCGAGCGCATCACCGACATGCCGTAGACGATCAGCGTCAGGTACAGCATCATCGCCAGCAGAAAGCTGCTGAGCCATTCCATGCCGCTGACGGAGCCGCTTTCTTTGCCCTGCTGAATCGGCACGGTCTTGATGTGAACTTCTTTCAGCAGCGAATCGACGTCGGAAGCCGGCACGCCGCGCGACGACAGCTCATGCTTCATGATCGCGCTGGTGATTGCCGCTTGCAGTCCCGCATCTTCGGTGAAGTCGCTGGTCTCGCGCGCGCCGTAGGTCACATCGCGCGAGGCGATCGCGTCGTTGGAGAGCCATATGAAGCCGTCGAGCTGTCCGCTGCTGACCTCGGTCCCGCAGCTTGGCGCGCTCGCTTCGCTGGTGTCGTTGATGACGTCGACCGAGTACTTCGTGCCGAAGCGCGTGCCGTCCGCTGAGTTGCGACGCCACCGACTGCGCGAACTCTGCATTGCCGCTGACCACCGCGATGTGTTTCGTGCCGGCGGTTTTCATCATCGCCAGCTTGCTCGGCAGAAAGATCATGCCGAACATGAACAGCGGCAGCAGAATGGTGCTGATGAGGAACGATTTGGTGCGAACGCGCTCGAGATATTCGCGGCGGAGAATCAGTCCGATATTACGCATTGTGATTACCCACCACGTCGATGAAGATTTCTTCCAGCGACGGCTCGACCAGTTCGAACTTGTTCAGCCGCACGCGGCTCATTGCCGATTGCAGTAACGCCTGCGGGTCGGCTCCCGGCCTCAGCTTCACTTCCACGTAATTGCCGTAGTTGTTGAACGACTGCACCAGCTCGGAACTTTGCAGAAACGCGCCATCGCCCTCGTATTCCATCTGCACATTGTTCTTGCCGTAGCGCGACTTGATGCTGCGCAGGTCGCCCTCGAGCACCGACTTGCCGCGATTCACCAGGCAGATCGCGTCGCACAGCCGCTCGACGGTGTCCATGCGATGCGTCGAGAACAGGATGGTCTTGCCCGCCTTCTTCAGTTCCAGCAACACATCTTTCAGCACGACCGCATTCGCCGGATCAAGCCCGGAGAACGGCTCGTCCAGGATCAGCAATTCGGGATCATGCAGAACCGAAGCGATGAACTGCGCTTTCTGCTGCATGCCCTTGGAAAGCTCTTCCACCTTCTTGTCGAACCACTCGGAAAGTTGCAGACGATTGCACCAGTCGCTTGCGCGTCGCCGCGCTTCAGCGGCCGGCACGCCCTGCAACTCCGCGAGCAGCACCAGGTGTTCGCCGAGCTTCATGCGCTTGTAGAAGCCGCGTTCTTCCGGCAGATATCCAATGCGCTCGCAGATGCTCGCGCCGGAAGGCTCTGGCCGAAGATGCGCACTTCGCCCGAGTCCGGCAACGTGATGCCGATCATCATGCGCAGCGAACTGGTTTTGCCCGCGCCGTTGGGGCCGAGCAATCCGTAAACGCTGCCTTTGGGAATGTTCAGGGAAAGGTGGTCGACGGCTACAAACTGATCGTAGCTCTTCGACACGTCGCAGAGTTCAAGCGCGTAATCTGGCATGCGTAGGAGACGTCAACAGGAGATTAGTTGATCTCGAGATACTCTTCAATCCAGGACTTCACGATGAGGCGCCGCTCGTCCTCGGGATCGAAACGCACGCCGGCGATCGCTTCCTGCGGATGCAGCCACGAGACGATGCCGCGAATTCTGGTGCTCGACCGGCCGGGCAATTCCACCACGGCTTGCACCTGATCGTTCATCTTCAGTTCGCCGCGATAGCGCAGCGACATGCCGCCGCCGCTGATCTCCACGGTACTCGCCACGACCTGGCTCTCGCCGTTGAATAAGTCGACCTTCGCTACCACCGGAATGCGCACGTACCGCCGAAATTCATTCAGGATTAACAGATGAGTGGCGCGAACCGCGCGCAACGCCGTCTGGCGCTCGACCGGCGTTTCCATCAGCACATTGATGCCAAACTTCGAGAACCGCACGGCCTCACCAGTTGATTTAGCAAACACCGAACATGATGAGGCGCTTGTTCGAACGCGACGAGCGGATCGTTTCCAGCACCGGCATAGCTTCGTCGTTTAACGAGATGATGCAGGCGTCGAACTTTTCCTTCGCGATGCGCTCGGCAGCATTGTGCGTGATCGTGACAGCCTCAATGTTGAACTGATGCAGGCATTCCTGAAGGACGTTGCTGACGTTCTCGTCGAGGTTGATAAGCGCCGCTCGTGCAGTTGCGCGTTTGTGGGAGTAATTGGTGGTCGCCGTCACCATGAAGAGTACGTCCGTGGGAAACTGAAACGCTATTCTGAACTGTCAGCCTGTGGATTGGCAATCTCTACTATGTCGTAGTACCTACGATTGGTGAGAAGTGATGCGGTGTCCTTGCGGATTGCCCTGTCTGGCGCGGACATTCCTGTCCGCGCATGTTGCACGCAACGAATGCTGGTTGGGAAGCATGTGGCGCGGGCGCCCTCGCCCGCGTCTTCGGAACTGGAAGGGTTCGCTAGCAACTAGTAACTGCCCTATTCGCGTCCACCTGCGGAAAATCAGGCATCCATTCGTGCCGCCGAAGCCAAAAGAATTCGACAGCGCGTAGTCCATCTGAACTTTGCGCGAATGATTCGGCACGTAGTCAAGATCGCACTCCGGATCGGGCGTCTCGTAATTGATCGTCGGCGGAAGAATCTGATCGCGCAGCGCCAGCACGGTGATGCCGGCTTCGAGTCCGCCCGCGCCACCAAGCAGGTGTCCGGTCATCGATTTCGTGGAACTCACCGGCGGAATCTTTTCGGCAAACACTCGCTTGATGGCCATGGTTTCCAGCTTGTCGCCAATTTCCGTGGAAGTGCCGTGTGCGTTCACATATCCGATATCGCCGGGCTGAATCTTCGCGTCGCGAAGAGCATTCAACATCACGCGGTACGCGCCTTCGTGCTCGGGCGCGGGCGAAGTGATGTGGTACGCGTCGCCACTCATGCCATAGCCGACAATTTCCGCCAGGATATTCGCTCCGCGCCGCTTGGCAAATTCCAGGTCTTCCAGAATCAGGATGCCGGCGCCCTCGCCGACCACGAAACCGTCGCGATCCTTGTCCCACGGACGACTGGCCTTTTCCGGAGCATCATTGCGCGTGGAAAGCGCGCGCATCGCGGCAAATCCGCCAATGCCCATCGGCGTAATAGCAGCTTCGGTGCCGCCCGCAATCATCACGTCGGCGTCGCAGCGCTGGATGATCTTGAACGCATCGCCGATAGAGTGCGCGCTGGTGGTGCAGGCCGTGGCCGTGGCTTCGTTCGGACCCTTGGCGCCGAAGCGAATGCTCACCTGTCCTGCCGCGAGATTAATGATCGAAGCAGGAATGAAGAAGGGCGATATCTTGCGCGGACCGCCCTCCATCAGGTTCGTATGCTCGCGCTCGATGATGTCGAATCCGCCAATGCCGGATCCGATGTGCACGCCAACGCGGTCGGCGATCTCGTCGGTTACATAGAGGCCTGACATCTTCATCGCTTCTTCCGACGCCGCCAGGGCGAAGTGGATGAAGCGGCCCATCTTCTTTACTTCTTTTTTCTCGATGAAGTTGAGCGGATCGAAGTCCTTGACCTCGGCGGCAATCTGGCAGGCGTGCTGTGAGGTGTCGAAATGCGTAATGCGCGTCACGCCACTTTTTCCGGCAAGAAGGTTCTGCCAGATTTCTTCAGTGGTATTGCCAACTGCCGAGATCAGGCCGAGCCCGGTAACGACGACACGCCTCTGCAAATTACTTGCCGCCTTTCGCGTGCTTACCGATGTAGTCGATAGCGTCTTTTACGGTGCGGATCTTCTCGGCATCTTCGTCGGGGATCTCAATGTCGAAGGCCTCTTCGAATGCCATTACCAGTTCGACCGTGTCGAGCGAATCGGCGCCCAAGTCATCTACGAACGAAGCGCTCGGAGTAACCTCGGCTTCGTCGACGCCTAGCTGCTCAACGACGATTTGCTTTACTTTTTCGTCAGTATCTGCCATCGATAACTTTCTCCTTCTTTAGAGGCGTAAAGCGGACACAAGTATGGAGCGGCGGGAGCAACCCGGCTTCCGCGATTCGCGCGTGATTACTGCTTGGCCACCTTGGCGTGCTTGGTGATGTAGTCGACTGCGTCCTGGACCGTGCGGATCTTCTCGGCTTCTTCGTCGGGAATCTCGATGTCGAACGCTTCTTCGAACGCCATGACCAGTTCCACCGTGTCCAGCGAGTCGGCGCCCAGGTCATCCACGAACGAAGCGTTGGCGGTGACTTCGGCTTCGTCTACTCCGAGCTGTTCCACGATGATCTGCTTTACCTTATCTTCAACTGCGGCCATCTGATCGGCGCCTCCTGTCTACATTAAAAGGGCTAGTGTAAATGGGCTGGCAAAGTAGTGTAAAGGATTGCAAACCCTTAAGTATTCGCGGGTGGCCCTCCTACGCCTATTTTGCGTAGGCCGGGAAATACCCGCAACATCCTAGCGGCAGGGGATAGCAGGGGTCAAACCCG
>CAVTFF010000004.1:0-91990 GCA_963733985.1 uncultured beta proteobacterium
AGCGTCATCTCCTTCACGATCTTCTCTACGTCGGTGCCGACGTCCCCGACGGGCCGGCCTTCGACATTCGCGTAGATGCCGACGCGCCGCTGCAGGTCCTGGCGCTTGATGATCTGCGGGCTCGTCGATCTCGACGAGTTCCGCGACCTGCCGCAGCGGGACCATCCGCATCTCGCCGTCGGGGCCGCGCTTGTTCGTCGTCAGATAGAGGTTGCCGAGGTCGGAGGCGAGCCGGCGCGCGTCGCTTCGACAGCTGCACGTTGACCTCGTAGTTCTGCCCGTCCGGCCCGAGCCAGTAGCTGACCGTGTCGCCGGCGAGGAGCGGCCGCACCGTCGCGCCGACCTGCTGCACGGTGATGCCGAGATCGGCCGCCGCATCGTTGTTGAGGCGGATCGACAACGCAGGGTTGGCCGCCTTGTCGGAGGTTTCGAGGTCGGCGATGCCCGGCACCTTGGCGACCTTCGCTGCGCGAACTCGCCGATGAGCGGCGACAGCGTGTCGGGATCGGGGCCGAGCAGATTGACCCAGATCGGCCGGTCGAAGCCGAACGCGAGCTCGATGCCGGGAATCGGCTTCAGCTGCCTTGCGGATCGCGCGCTCGAGATCCTTCTGCGAGCGCTTGCGGCGCTTGCGCGTCGACGAGCTTCAGGTTGACCCGCGCGTAGTTGCGGCCGTCCTCGGTGCCGATCGTCGTCATCGCCAGCGCGATCTCGGGGACCGCTTCAGCGTCTCCTCGACTTGGCGCACCTTGCTGTGCGTGTACTCGAGGCTCGATCCCGACCGGCGTGTTGAGCCGCAGCGAGATGAAGCCCTGGTCGGCTTCGGGTATGAATTCGGTGCCGACCAGCGGGACGATGCGAAAGCTCGCGAAGAACGTGACCAGCGCGATGCGCGATCACGCTCTTGCGATGCGCGAGCGCCCACTCGAGCGACGCCGCCGTAGAGCGCGGTGCAGCCATTCGATGCCGCGCTCGACGCGGTCCATGAAGCGGCCGAGCCACGGCACGCGCCGGAACCGCGACCCCGGCGGGTCGTGCCAGACCGACGACAGCATCGGGTCGAGCGTGAAGCTGACGAACAGCGACACGAGCACCGCCACGGCGACCGTGACGCCGAACTGGAAGAAGAAGCGGCCGATCGATGCCGCTCATGAACGCGATCGGCACGAACACGGCGACGATCGCGAACGTCGTCGCCATCACCGCGAGCCCGATCTCGTCGGTGCCTTCCCGCGCCGCGTCGACGTGGTCCTTGCCCATGCGCGAGGTGGCGCACGATGTTCTCGCGCACGACGATCGCGTCGTCGATCAGGAGGCCGATGCACAGCGACAGCGCCATCAGCGTCAGGAAGTTGAGCGTGAAGCCGAACGCGTAGAGCGCGATGAACGTCGCGATCACCGCGATCGGCAGCGTGAGGCCGGTGATGATCGTGCTGCGCCAGCTGTGCAGGAACAGGAACACGATCAGCACCGTGAGCAGCGCGCCCTCGACGATCGTCTCTTCACGCGGTTGACGCTGCTCTCGACCTGGTCCGCGCGTGGAGTTGATGACGCGGACCTCGACGTCCGGAGGGCAGGCGCGCCTTCAGCGCTTCGACCGCCGCGTTGACGCTTGCGCCGGTCTCGACGATGTTCGCGTCCTGCGCCTTCTGGATGTCGAGCGTGATCGCCGGGCGGCCGTTGATCCGCGCGATCGAATCCGGCTCCTTCTCGCCGTCGATGACGTCGGCGACCTGCGACAGGTAGACCGGGCCGCCGCCCTGCTGCGCGACGATGATGCGCCCGAACTGCGCGGGATCCTTGATCTTGCCTTCGACGCGGACGATCGCGAATCGGTCTGGCCCGCGCGTGATGCGCCCGGCCGGGACGTCCTGGTTCGCGTCGCGAATCGCGTTGATCACCTGGTCGACGCCGATGCCGAGCGCCGTCAGCGCGTTGGGCTTGATCTGGATCAGGATCTGGCGCGTCACGCGGCCGTTGACGTCGATGCGCGCGACGCCGGGCACGTTCTCCAGCGCCTTGACGATCGTCTGGTCGGTGAGCGACGTCAGCTCGCGCAAGGTCCGAGTCGTCGGCGACATCACGGCGAGCGATACCACCGGCTGCTGGTTCTCGTTGTCGGCGCGGACGACCAGCGGATCCTTGACGTCGCTCGGGAAGCTCGGGCCGGACCTGCGCGATCTTGTCGCGCACGTCCTGCATCGCCTGCGACATGTCGGTCGACATCCGGAACTCGGCGAAGACGTCGCTTCGGCCCTCCCGCGAATTCGAGCGGATCATGCTTGACGCCGGCGACCTTGTTGATCGCGTACTCGATCGGCTTGGTGACGTCGGCCTCGACGGCCTCGGGCGCGGCGCCCGGGTAGACCGTCAGGACCAGCACGAACGGCAGGCTGACGTCGGGCATCTGCTCGACGCGCAGCCGGTTGTAGGCGAACAGGCCGAGCACGGTGATGCCGACCATCACCATCGTCGCGAATACCGGGTTGTTGATCGATATGCGCGTGATCCACATGGTCGGTCCCCCGTTGCTTGCGTAGCGCTGCGTCCGCGACGTCGTGCCGGACGTCGGCGCCGACGCGCGGCATCTGCGGTACGGGCGTCGGCGCCTTGACCAGTGCCGGCGCGCCGTCCTTCAGGTTGTCGAAGCGTGCGGCGAGCACCGGCGCGTCTGCGCGGCAGCGCGGTCTTGATCTCGACGCGGCCGTTCGTCTCGTCGCGGCGGCCGGTGACGACGATGCGCTTGACGAGCTTGCCGTCGTCGATCGTCCAGACGATACGCCTGTCCCGCCTCGGTGCGCACCGCCGTCGCGGGCAGCGTCGGCGCCGGCGCGCTCGCCGCGAGCGCGATGCGGCCGGTCGCGAACATGCCGCCGCGCAGCGCGGCGTCGGGATTCGGGATGCCCACGTAGACCAGGATCGCGCGCGTGCCCGGCTCGGTCGGACGGGTTGATCCGGTCGATGCGGCCGGTGAAGCGGCGCTCGCCGAAGCCGTCGACGACGAGCTCGACCGGCATGCCGATCTTGAGCTTCGGGCACGTCGACCGCCGGCACCATCGCCTGCACCTCGAGGTCCCTCAAGTCGACGATCGTCACGAGCGGGGAGTCGAAGGCGACCTTTTCGCCCGGCTGAACGTGGCGCTTCGCGACGATGCCGGCAAGCGGCGACGTGGCGACCGCGTCGCGCAGCGCGTTCTGCGCGAGCTGCACCTGCGCCTCGGCCGACTTGACGCTGCCCGCGCGCCACGTTGAGCTCGATTCGGCGCTGTCGAACGCGTTCTGCGAGATGAAATTCTGCTTCGAGCAGCGTGCGGTTCATCGCGCGCGTCTTGTCGGCGAGCGCGAGCTGCGCCTTCGCGCGACTCGAGCGCGCCGCTGCCGCTCGACGAGCTTGCGCCTCGAGGTCGGCCGTATCGATGCGCGCGAGCATCTGGCCGGCGTGCACCGCTTCGCCCTCGCGGACGGTGATCTGCCGGACGTCGCCCGAGACCTTGGCCTTGACCGTCGCCTGGCTGCACCGGCTGCAGCGTGCCCGAGACCGGCAGCCAGCGCGACAGCGGCGTGCGGCTCGACGCGAGCGAGGTCGGCCGGCGGCAAACTCGCAGGGTCACGGGCGCCGCCTTGCCGTCCGGCGCCGTCGCGCGTTCTTCTTGGCGAGCGCGCATCGCGACGGTGCCGCCGATCGCCGCCACGACCAGCAGCACGACGATGCGCGGCAGTGAGCCGGCGCCGCGTCACATCGTATTGTCATGCATGCTCCCCCTGCGGCGGCTGCCGGTGCGGCGGCCGCCATTAGCCATGCAAGAGCCGGGTCCCGCGGTTGGCCGGACCGGCCCGTTCTGTCTATGCACGTCCGCTTGGATGCGCGGGCGCGTCGGTTCGGATTCACGAAAAGCGCCGCAGTTTAAGCTTCCCGCAGCGCTCGCCGGCAAGCGCGCTGCGACGGACTGCAGCCGGCGCGCGACAGAGCCGGCGCACGGCGGCGCGAGCCGGTCTGCCGCCGCTCGCGAGCGCAGCATGTTACGACAGCAGCGTCGCAATTGACAGCCCGGGCGCCGAACAGCAATAATAATCTGCTCTGTTGTACCCAACGTTTGGTCCAACCAGCTTCCCCTATCCGGAGGAAATCAGATGAACATGACCCACAAGCTCGGCCTGACGCTCGTCGCGGCCGCGCTGCTCGCCGTCTACGGCTGCGGCAAGGAAGAGCCGAAGAAGGCCGAAGCGCCCGAAGGCCGCCGCCGCCCGGCCGAGGAAGTCGTCACCGTCAAGATCGGCCACGCCGGCCCGCTGACCGGCGGCATCGCCCACCTCGGCAAGGACGACGAGAACGGCGTGCACCTCGCGATCGACGAGGCCAACGCCAAGGAAGATCAAGATCGGCGGCAAGACGTCAAGTTCGAGATGATGAGCGAGGACGACCAGGCCGACCCGAAGCTCGGCCCGACGATCGCCCAGAAGTTCGTCGACGCGCAAGGTCGCCGGCGTCGTCGGCCACCTGAATTCCGGCGTGACGATTCCGGCCTCGGCCGTCTACAACCAGGCCGGCATCCCGATGATCTCGGGCTCGGCGACCAACCCGAAGCTGACCGAGCAGGGCTTCAAGAACGTCTTCCGCACCGTCGGCCGCGACGACCAGCAGGGCCCGGCGATCGCCGCGTACATCGCGAACGAGCTGAAGGTCAAGAAGGTCGCGATCGCCGACGACGCCACCGCCTACGGCGAAGGCCTCGCCAACGAAGTCGAGAAGACGCTGAAGGCCGCCGGCGTGCAGGTCGTCGCGCGCGAGAAGACCAACGACAAGGCGACCGACTTCAAGGCGATCCTGACCAAGATGAAGGGCAAGAATCCCGACGCGATCTTCTACGGCGGCATGGACGCCACCGGCGGCCCGATGCTGAAGCAGGCGCGCGAGCTCGGCATCAAGGCGGTGTTCGCGTTCGGCGACGGCGCGTGCACGGCCGAGATGACCAAGCTCGCCGGCGCTGCCGCCGAGGGCATGATCTGCTCGCAGGCCGGGCATCCCGACGCAGATGGCGTCGAAGGCGTTCCAGGACGCGTTCAAGGCGAAGTACGGCGAGGTCAAGCAATACGCGCCGTTCTTCTACGACGCCGCCAACATCCTGATCGCCGCGATGCAGCAAGGCGGACTCGACCGATCCGGCCAAGTACCTGCCGGAGCTGCAGAAGATCAGCTACGACGGCGCGACGGGCCACATCGAGTTCGACGACAAGGGCGACCGCAAGGACGCCGAAATGACGATCTTCCCGCTGAAGAACGGCAAGCGTCGAGCCGGTCGCGATGATCAAGGCCGGCAAGACGCACGAAGTTCGAGGAGTTCATGAAGCGACGGCCGCCGCGCCGGCGGCAGCCGCGCCGCCCCGGCGACGGCTCCGGCCATGGACGCCGGCGGAAGCGCCCAAGAAGTAAGCCGGCGTCCGGCAGCGACGAAGACGGCGCCCCTCGGGGCGCCGTTTTTTTTTCGGCGGAGGACGCTGGCGAGGTTGCGGCGAGCATCGTCGCTTGCCGGCATCGCGCCGTCGGCCGCCCGATCGCGCTATCCGACGCTGATCCCGACGCCAGAGGAACGCGTGGACATCTTCCTGCAGCAGATCGTCAACGGCCTGACGCTCGGCAGCGTGTACGCGATCGTCGCGCTCGGCTACACGATGGTCTACGGCATCATCCAGCTCATCAATTTCGCGCACGGCGAGGTGGTGATGATCGGCGCGATGGTCGCGCTCTCGGTGATCATCGCGCTCGTCGGCGCGCACACCGGGCTGCCGCCGCTCGCGATCGTCGTCGCTGGCGGCGCTGGTCGCGCATTCCGGTCTGCATGGCGGTCGGCTACACGCTCGAGCGCGTCGCCTACCGGCCGCTGCGCAGCGCGCCGCGGCTCGCGCCGCTGATCACCGCGATCGGGCTGTCGATCATCCTGCAGCACCTCGCGATGATCATCTGGAGCCGCAACCCGCTGCTCGTTTCCGCAGATCATCGACGTCACGCCGTACCACATCACTGGCAATCCCGACGGCGCGACGATCACCAACGTGCAGATCGCGATCATCGCGACCTCGGTGCGTGATGATGGCGGGCCTGCTCGCGCTCGTCTACCGGACGAAGCTCGGCATCGCGATGCGCGCGACCGTCGCAGAACCAGCAGGTCGCCGGGCTGATGGGCATCAACATCAACACGGTGATCGCGCTCACCTTCGTCATCGGCGCCGCGCTGGGCGCGGTCGCCGGCGTGATGGTCGGCACCTACTACGGCATCGCGCACTACCAGATGGGCTTCATCCTCGGCCTCAAGGCGTTCTCCGCCGCGGTGCTGGGCGGCATCGGCAACCTCGCCGGCGCGATGCTGGGCGGCGTGCTGCTGGGCATCATCGAGGCGCTGGGCGCGGGCTACGTCGGCGACCTCACCAACCTGTGCCAGCTCTCGGGCTGGTCCGACGCGATCGCGCAGCGCTGCGCGGACGACCCGAACCTCACGCTGTTCGGGTCGCAACTACCAGGACGTGTTCGCGTTCCTCGTGCTGATCGCCGTGCTCATCTTCCGGCCGTCGGGCCTGCTCGGCGAGCGCGTCTCCGATCGCGCCTGACGGATCCGCGATCGCGCGATCCGCTGATCGATCTCGAGAGCAATCCGCGCGTGCGCGTGGGTCGGCGCTTGCGCTGGTCGCGGTCGCGCTCGCTCGCTGCTGCCGTTCGCGCTCACCGAGATCGGCACGGCGTGGGTGCGCATCACCAACCTCGCGATCCTGTACGTGCTGCTCGCGCTCGGACTCAACATCGTCGTCGGCTTCGCCGGCCTGCTCGACCTCGGCTACATCGCGTTCTACGCGGTCGGCGCCTACGTCTACGCGCTGCTCGCCTCCCGCATTTCAACCTGCACCTGCCGTTCTGGGTCATCCTGCCGATCGGCGCGGCCGTCGCCTGCCTCTTCGGCGTGCTGCTCGGCGCGCCGACGCTGAAGCTGCGCGGCGACTACCTGGCGATCGTGACGCTGGGCTTCGGCGAGATCGTCCGGATCTTCCTCAACAACCTGTCGCAGCCGTTCAATCTCACCAACGGCCCGCAGGGGATCACCTGATCGACCCGTTCCGGATCGGCCGCTTCAACTTCGCGCAGCGCCGAGACGATCGCGCGGGCTCGACGTTCAGCGGGCCGATCAAGTACTACTACTTGCTGCTCGTCGTGCTGCTCGTCGTCATCGTGCATCAACCTGCGGCTGCAGAACTCGCGGATCGGCCGCGCGTGGGAGGCGATCCGCGAGGACGAGATCGCCGCGCGCGCGATGGGGATCAACACGCGCAACATGAAGCTGCTCGCCTTCGCGATGGGCGCGTCGTTCGGCGGCATCTCCGGCGGCATCTTCGCGGCGACGCAGGGGTTCATCAGCCCCGAGAGCTTCGTGCTGGTCGAGTCGGTGATGGTGCTGTCGATGGTCGTGCTGGGCGGCATGGGCAACATCTGGGGCGTGATCCTCGGCGCGCTGCTGCTGTCGTTCGTGCCCGAGGTGCTGCGCTACACGGTCGAGCCGGTGCAGAACGCGCTGTTCGGCCGGACGCTGATCGACCCCGAAGTGATCCGGATGCTGCTGTTCGGCCTGGCGCTGGTGCTGATGATGCTGTTCCGCCCGGCCGGGCATCCTTCCCTCGGCGCTGCGCAAGCGCGAGCTCGAGGCCAAGCGATGAGCGTCGACCAGCCATCTGGCCCTGCTGACGGCGAGCGGCATCAGCAAGCGCTTCGGCGGCGTGCATGCGCTTGCGGATGTCGGCTTCACGATCAACCACGGCGAGATCTACGGGCTGATCGGCCCCAACGGCGCCGGCAAGACGAGCCTGTTCAACGTGCTGACCGGGATCTACGCGCCGGACGGAGGCGAGTTCATCTTCGACGGCGCGCCGCTCACGGGACTCAAGCCGAACGAAGTCGCCGCGCGCGGCATCGCCCGCACGTTCCAGAACATTCGCCTGTTCGCCAACCTGTCCGCGCTCGAGAACGTGATGATCGGCCGCCACGTGCGCACGCATGCCAACGTGTTCGGCGCGATCTTCCGCGATGCCGGAACGCGCGCCGAGGAAAAGGCGATCGAGAAGCGCGCCTACGAGCTGCTCGAGTACGTCGGCGTCGCGAAGCGCGCCAACACACTCGCCAAGCATCTCGCGTACGGCGACCAGCGCCGGCTCGAGATCGCGCGTGCGCTCGCGACCGAGCCCAAGCTGCTCGCGCTGGACGAGCCGGCCGCCGGGATGAACGCCACCGAAACCACGTCGCTCAAGGGGCTGCTCGACGACATCCGCCGCGACGGCACGACGATCCTGCTGATCGAGCACGACATGAAGCTCGTGATGAGCGTGTGCGACCGCGTGCTGGTGCTCGACTACGGCAAGAAGATCGCCGAAGGCCGGCCGCCGAGGTGCAGAAGGATCCGAAGGTGATCGCCGCGTACCTCGGCGGCGAAGTCGCGCTCAATCTGAAGGGAGCGCGTGATGGCGGCGCCGCCGGCTCGCCCCGCTGCTCGAGCTCGAGAGCTCGAGGTCGCCTACGGCGGCATTCAGGCCGTCAAGGGCATCGATCTCGACGTCGGCGAGGGCGAGCTCGTGTGCCTGATCGGCGCCAACGGCGCGGGCAAGACGACGACGCTGAAGGGCATCTGCGGCCTGCTGCCGGTCAAGGCCGGAACGATCCGCTATGCCGGCGAGAACGTCACCGGGAGGCCCGCATTCGAGCTCGTGCGCCGCGGCCTCGCGATGGTGCCCGAGGGCCGCGGCGTGTTCGGCGCGCTGACGATCGAGGAAAACCTCGCGATGGGCGCGTACATGCGCAGCGACACGCGCCGGGATCACGCGCCGACGTCGAGCGCGTGTTCGAGCTGTTTCCGCGCCTCAAGGAACGCCGCCGGCAGACGGCGGGACGCTTTCCGGCGGCGAGCAGCAGATGCTCGCGATGGGCCGCGCGCTGATGTCGAGACCAAGCTGCTGCTGCTGGACGAGCCGTCGATGGGGCTCGCGCCGCTGATGGTGCAGAAGGTCTTCGAGACCGTGCTCGCCGTGGCGAAGGAAGGCGTCACGATCCTGCTGATCGAGCAGAACGCGAAGCTCGCGCTCGAGGTGAGTCGACCGCGGCTACGTGATGGAATCGGGCGAGATCACGCTGTCCGGCGACGCGAAGGCGCTGCTGCACGATCCTGCGGTGCGCGCCGCGTATCTCGGCGAAGCAGCCGTTTAGCTGTCGGATGTCCGTCCCGGGGCCAACGCCCGCGCCACCGCCCGCACATCTGCATCCTCGTGTGGTGCCGTGGCGGCACGCGCTCGCGTGGTACGAGGAGGCGATGCGGCTGTTCAAGCGCGCGCCCGCCACGTGGATGGGACTTGCGGTCCTCACGCTGGCAAGCGAGCTGGGACTCCGGGCGCTGCCGGGCGCAGGCGCGCTGCTGGCCGAGATCGTCACGCCGCTCGTCGCCTGCGGCCTCGTCTACGCGGCGGCGGCCGCTGATCGTCGAGCGTCGCCGTCACTCCAGCTTGCCGTCGCCGCGTTCAGCGCGGGAAGCGGCGCGATTCTCGCCATCGTCGCCGCAAGCCTGTTCGCGTTCGCGGGGCAGGCGGCAGCCGCATGGTGGATCGCCGACGCGAACCTCCTCGCGCTCGCGAGTGCATCCGCGGATCTCTCGATCACCGCGATTCTCGGCATCCAGGCGACCGGCATCCTCGTCTCGCTGCCGGTCACGTTCGTCCCGTTCCATGTGCTGTTCGAGCGCGTGCCCCCGGGTGCAGCCTTCGCCGCGAGCTGGAACGCGTTCGCGCAGAACGCGCTGCCGCTTCTCGTCTACGCCGCGGCATCGCTCGTGCTGCTCGCGTTCGGGGCCGTGACGCTCGGTTGGGGCTCGTGCTCGCTCTGCCGCTGTGGGCGGCGTCGTCCTACGCGGCGTGGAAGGACATCTTCGGGGTGCGCGACGCGCCGGAGGTGTGAACGCCGGCCGCGCGTCTAAAGCGTCGGCCGATGCGTGAAATCGGTGAGCGTGGAATCGGTCGGGGCCGGCGTTGCCTCGACTGCGGTGACCCGTGCCGCGGGCGGACCGCGGCGGCACCACGCGATGATCGTCTCGAGCGCAGCCGCTTCGCCCTGTACGAACGCTTCGACGGTGCCGTCGCGGCGGTTGCGCACCCAGCCGGCGATGCCCCAGGATTCCGCGGCATCGACCATCGCATAGCGGTAGCCGACGCCCTGCACGCTGCCGTGGATCACGAGCCTGCGGGCGATCATGCGGTCAGCGCCCGCGCTGCCGCGCGTAAAGCAGCAGCGCAGCGACGGTCTTCGCGTCGGTGATCTCGCCGCGATCGAGCGCCGACAGCATCTCCGGGAGGCTCATCGTCATGGTCTCGAGGAATTCGCCGTCGTCGAGCTTCGCGCCGACGTGGGTCAGCCCTTCGGCGACGTAGAGGTCGATCTTCTCGTTCGTGTACGAAATCAGCGTGTGGATCGTGGCGAGCAGCGTCCACGTCGCAGCCGTGTAGCCCGCCTCCTCGATCAGCTCGCGCTTGGCGGTTTCGAGCTCGGCCTCGCCCGGATCGAGCTTGCCCGGCCGGAAACTCGATGAACACGCGATCGAGCGGATAGCGATACTGGCGCTCGACGACAAGGCGCCCATCGGGAAGCACGGGAACGATCAGAACCGCGCCCGGATGGACGATGTGCTCGCGCGTCGCGAGCTTGCCGTCGGGCAGCCGTACCATGTCGCGGCGAACGTGCAGCAGCTTGCCGTCGAACACCGCTTCGGACGACACCTTCGTTTCGATCAGGTGCGCGTCGTCGCGTTTCGCGCGGCCGCCGCCTTTCATGCGGCGGCCCCCGCGCTCGCGCGATTGCGCCTCATTGCAGCCAATCCTTCGCTACGAGGAAATCCGAATAGAGCCGCGCTTCGGGCGTGCCCGGCTCGGGCTTCCAGTCGTAGCGCCATTTGACGATCGGCGGCAGCGACATCAGGATCGCCTCGGTGCGGCCGTTCGATTGCAGGCCGAAGAGCGTGCCGCGGTCCCAGACGAGATTGAATTCGACGTAGCGTCCGCGGCGGTACGCCTGGAAATCGCGCTCGCGCTCGCCGTACGGCGCGTCCTTGCGCCGCTCGAGAATCGGCGCATAGGCGTCGAGAAAATGATCGCCGACGCTTCTCGTCAGCGCGAAGCAGCGGTCGAAGCCGCCGTCGTTCAGATCGTCGAAGAAAATGCCGCCGATGCCGCGCGGCTCGTTGCGGTGCTTGAGATAGAAGTACTCGTCGCACCAGCGCTTGTACTTCGCGTGGACGTCCGTCGCCGAACGGCGCGAGCGCATCGCGGCAGGTGCGGTGGAAATGAACGGCGTCCTCCTCGTACCCGTAGTACGGCGTCAGGTCCATGCCGCCGCCGAACCACCAGACATCGTCACCGGCGCCCGGCGGCGTGCGCGACGAACAGCCGCACGTTCATGTGCACCGTCGGCGCATAAGGATTGCGCGGATGCAGCACCAGCGACACGCCCATCGCCTCCCACGCGCGGCCGGCGATTTCGGGGCGCGATGCCGTTGCCGACGGCGGCAGCGCCGCCGCCTTTGACATGCGAGAAGTTGACGCCGCCGCGCTCGAGCACGTTGCCTTCCTCGATCAGCCTCGACACGCCGCCGCCGCCCTCGGGGCGCTCCCAGGCGTCGCGCCTGAATGGCGCGCCGTCGATGGCCTCGAGCGCGGCCACGATGCGCGCCTGCAGATCGAGAAAATAGTCGCGGGGCGCGGTAACGTCCATTGGATCGGGCAACGGGCGGGAACGGTGGGGTGGCACGGCGATGCTACCGTTCACCCCCTGGAGGCGGCAACTGCTTCCGGCATCCCGGCAATGGCGCCCCAGCGTCAGGCTTTGCGCGGGGCGAGCGCGCGGTGCCCGATGTCGGTCCGATATTGCATGCCGTCGAAACGGATGTCGGCGATCGCCGCGTAGGCGGCCCGCTGCGCCTGCTTGACCGAGTCGCCGAGCGCCGTGACGCACAGCACGCGTCCGCCGGTGACAATGATCTTGTCGCCTTCGCGCTTCGTGCCTGCGTGGAAGACCTTGCAGTCGGGATGCGACTGCGCGTTGACGCGGTCGAGGCCGACGATCGCGTCGCCCTTGCGCGGGTCGTCCGGATAGCCGTGCGCGGCCAGCACGACGCCGAGCGCCGCGCGGCGGTCCCATTCCGCGTCGCTCGCCGTCGAGCGTGCCGTTGACCGCGTGCCCGAGCAGATCCACGAGGTCGGACTTCAGCCGCACGATGATCGGCTGCGTTTCCGGGTCGCCCATCCGGCAGTTGAACTCGAGGACCTTCGGATTGCCGCGGTCATCGATCATCACGCCCGCATAGAGAAAGCCCGTATACGGAATGCCGTCGGCCGCCATGCCCGCGACCGTCGGAACGATCACTTCGCGCATGATCCGCGCATGCAGCGCCGGGGTGACGACCGGCGCCGGCGAATAGGCGCCCATGCCGCCGGTGTTCGGCCCCCGGTCGCCGTCGAGGAGCCGCTTGTGGTCCTGCGACGACGCGAGCGGCAGGACGTCGCGACCGTCGGCCATGACGATGAAGCTCGCTTCTTCGCCTTCGAGAAACTCCTCGACGACGACGCGCGCGCCGGCGGCGCCCAGCGCGTTGCCGACGAGCATCGCGTCGATCGCGGCGTGCGCCTCGTCGACGGTCGTCGCGACGACCACTCCCTTGCCCGCCGCGAGGCCGTCGGCCTTGACGACGATCGGCGCACCGTGCACGGCGACGTAGGCGCGGGCCTCGCCGGCGTCGCTGAACGTCCGGGACTGCGCGGTCGGAATGCCATGCCGCGCCATGAACGCCTTCGCGTAATCCTTCGAGCTTTCGAGCTGCGCCGCCGCGCTCGTCGGCCCGAAGATCTTCAAGTCAGCGGCGCGAAACGCATCGACGATGCCGGCCGCGAGCGGCGCCTCGGGCCCGACGACGGTGAGGCCGACGCGCTGCTGCTGCGCGAATGCAACCAGTTCGGGGATCGCCGTGATCGCGACGTTGGTGAGCTCCGGCTCGCCCGCGGTCCCCGCGTTGCCCGGCGCAACGAAGACCTTGGCCACGCGGGGCGACGACGCGATCTTCCATGCCAGCGCGTGCTCCCGGCCGCCGCCGCCGATGACGAGGACGTTCATGCTCGCACCCTCAGTCCAGCGCGATCTTGCCGAAGACGTAGAGAATGCTGCCGTGGTTGATCCCGCCGTTCAGCGTCGGGATGAACGTCGAGATGAGCGTGAACTTCTGGTAGCGGAGCGAGAAGAGCGGCAGGATCGCGGGAAACGGAATGCCGTTCGCGATGTCGGGCCGCTGGACGATCATCAGCGTGTAGCCGAGACCCGGCTGGACGCTGTCGCGCGCGCGCCAGTACGTCGACCACCCGTAGCCCAGATTGAATTCGGCCTCCCGGTGCGAGTCGCTGAAGACCAGAAAGAAGACCGTATCCGTGTCGCCGTTGTCGCGCTCCGTGGTGCGCGCCCATCCGCCGCCCCATGCATATTCGTTCTCCTGCGCGCGCGCCTCCGGGGTCCACGTCCAGGGCAGATGCCACGCGTAGCCCGAGACGAGGAGCTCGTTGCTGCCGTGCGTGTAGGTGTCGGCGAGACGCCGGCACGCGCGTATTGACCCAGTCCCAGAGATCGGCGCACTCCGCGGCCCGCGCTGACGCCGTTGGCGCGCAGGCCAAGACGACGGCGAGCCAGACCTGGAATGCCCATCGCTGCATTTGGCCGCTCTCCCGTGGATCAGTGGCGAAAATGCCGGATGCCGGTGAATACCATCGAGAGCCCTCGCTCGTCCGCCGCGGCGATCACTTCGTCGTCGCGCACGCTGCCGCCCGGCTGGATCACGGCGACCGCGCCATTGTCGGCGACGACGTCGAGGCCGTCGCGGAACGGAAAGAAGGCATCCGAAGCGACAACCGAGCCCGCGAGCGACAGGTCGGCATTCTTCGCCTTCATCGCGGCGATGCGCGTCGAATCCACGCGGCTCATCTGGCCGGCGCCGACGCCGAGCGTCCGCCCGCCGCCGCAATAGACGATCGCGTTCGACTTGACGAATTTCGCGACCCGCCACGCGAACATCAGGTCGGAAAGCTGTTCGGCCGTCGGCGCCTTTCTGGTCACGACTTTGAGCTCGTCCGGGAGCACGTTGCGCGCGTCCGCCGCCTGCAGCAGCAATCCGCCGCCGACGCGCTTCAGGTCGAGCTGTCCGTCGGCCGGTCCGGCGGCAACAGGCACCTCAAGCACGCGCACGTTCTTCTTCTGCGCGATCACCGCGAGCGCGTCGGGCGCGTAAGCGGGGGCGATCAGCACCTCGAGGAACTGCGCCGCGACGGCATCGAGCGTGGCGGCGTCGACGGGGCGGTTGAACGCAATGATGCCGCCGAACGCCGAGACCGGATCGGTCGCGAGCGCTTTTCGGTAGGCTTCGAGCGGCGTGCCGGCGATCGCCACGCCGCACGGGTTCGCGTGCTTGACGATGACGCAGCCCGGGTCCGCAAAGGTCTTCACGCACTCCCAGGCCGCGTCGGCATCGCCGATGTTGTTGTACGACAGCTCCTTGCCCTGCAACTGGCGGAACGTGGCGATCGCACCGGGCTTGGCGTTGAGGTCGCGATAGAACGCCGCGTCCTGGTGCGGATTCTCGCCGTAGCGCAGGTCCTGCACCTTGACCGCCTGCAGATTGAAGTTGTCGGGGAAGGCCGCGGCGCTGCCGTCGGGGCCGCGCGCTGTCAGCCAGTTCGAAATCGCGCCGTCGTAGGCGGCGGTATGCGAAAACGCCTTCCGCGCCAGCGCGAAGCGCGTCGCAGCGGTCAGTGTTCCGGTCGTTCGCGTCGAGCTCGGCCAGAAGAGCAGCGTAATCGGCGGGATCGACGACGACGCCGACGTGCTCCCAGTTCTTCGCCGCCGAGCGCACCATCGCCGGTCCGCCGATGTCGATGTTCTCGATCGCGTCTTCCAGCGTGCAGCCGGGCTTCGCGACCGTTTCGCGAAACGGATAGAGGTTGACGACGACGAGGTCGATCGTCGGGATCCCGTGCGTCTCGAGCGCGGCCGCATGCGCCGGAAGGTCACGGCGCCCGAGGATGCCCGCGTGCACTTTCGGATGCAGCGTCTTCACGCGGCCATCGAGCATTTCCGGAAAGCCCGTGTAGTCGCCGACCTCGATCACCGCGAGCCCCGCTCCGGCTAGCGCATTCGCCGTGCCTCCGGTGGAGATGAGCGCCACGCCAAGGCGCGCGAGCCCCTTCGCGAATTCGACGAGACCCGACTTGTCGGAGACGGACAGGAGCGCTCGGGCTATTCTGGCGGACATGCGTTGACGGCGGACGTGGGCGCCGGTGGCGTGAAAGGCACGATTGTGACGCGCGCAAGGCGAGCGCGAT
The DNA here is from genome assembly GCA_963733985.1 of uncultured beta proteobacterium. Classification (GTDB taxonomy): domain Bacteria; phylum Pseudomonadota; class Gammaproteobacteria; order Burkholderiales; family Casimicrobiaceae; genus CAIWHR01. Next base: position 15,427 of record CAVTFF010000004.1, read on the forward strand.
ATCCGACGTTACGTCGCCGGGATCGACTACCGGATCCCGTACTTCGAAAGCTTGGCGCGCAGCGTGTTGCGGTTCATCCCGAGCATGTCGGCGGCCTGCGTCTGATTGCCGCTCGCGCGCTCCATCACCGACGCGATCAGCGCACGCTCGACGTGCATGATCACCATGTCGTAGACGCCGTGCGGGCGCTCGCCGTCAAGTCTGCGGAAATACTCGTCGAGCGATTTCTCGACCGTCTTGCCGAGCTCGTTGCTGCCGTTGATCCGTAGTGTCTTTCTCACGCGGCCAGGGCCTCCCCACCCCGTTGCGATCGCTGTGGCGCCCGCGCGAACGCAGCGCGCGCATCGACGATGACCGCGTGCTGCTCGCGGTAGTCGAGGCGTTCGCTTTCGCCGGCAAGCATTTCGAAAAATCGGTTGACCGCGCGGATTTGCGCGTCCGCCGTCTCCGCCCTGTTCATTTCGCCCCGGAAAGCATCGGCGCCGGCGAGGTCCTTGGTGTACCAGCCCAGATGCTTTCTGGCGATGCGCGTGCCCGCCGCCTCGCCATAGAACGCGTAATGATCGGCCAGGTGAACGATGATCGCCGCATGGGCTTCCGTGACGGTCGGCGGCGGCAGACGTGTGCCGTGGTCGAGATAATGAAGGATCTCGCGGAAGATCCATGGCCGACCCTGGGCGGCGCGGCCGATCATCAGGGCGTCCGCGCCGGTGTAGTCGAGCACGTGCTTCGCCTGCTCGGGCGACGCGATATCGCCGTTTGCGATTACCGGGATCGCGACTGCGGCCTTGACGGCGCGGATCGTATCGTATTCGACCGGGCCGACGAACCCGCAGGCGCGCGTGCGGCCGTGAACGGCGAGCGCCTGCACGCCGGCGTTCTCGGCGATCCGCGCGATGGCGAGCGCATTGCGGTTCAGGAGGTCGCGTCCCGTCCGGATCTTGAGTGTGACCGGGGCCGCGACCGCCCGGACGACCGCATCCAGGATCTTCGCGACCAGCGATTCGTTGCCGAGGAGCGCCGAGCCCGCCGCGACGTTGCAGACCTTCTTGGCCGGACAGCCCATGTTGATGTCGATTATCTGCGCGCCGCGGTCGACGTTGTACCGCGCGGCCTCCGCCATCAGCGTCGGGTCGGCACCCGCGATCTGGACGGCGATCGGCGCCATCTCGCCGCGATGATCGGTGCGCAGCAGCGATTTTTCCGTGTCGCGCAGCCGTGGGTTCGAGGCGACCATCTCCGACACCGCATAGCCGGCCCCGAAGCGTTTGCACAGTGCGCGGAACGGCCGGTCCGTCACACCGGCCATCGGCGCGACGACCAGATCGTTCGCGGTAGCATAGGGTCCGATGCGCACGGCGAGTTGCTTCGAATTTCGAGATGGGATGAGAGCGCGGGGAGCGGATTATAACCGTTCCGCGCGACATGCGGAGCAATGCAAATCAAATTTCCGAGCGTCGATCGTCGTTCGTCGTAATGGCACGAATTTTGGGCGAATCGGCGTGCCGGCACCGCATCCGCGTCGCTCGCCGGATGATTCCGCTGGCACGATTGTCGAAGAGCGACGGCGCTTTTTCGGTGTCGCGTGTTCCGCGCTGCGTTACAAAATGGTCGCGCAATCGATCGACTCGCACGCCTGCTTGCGCCCGTTTTGTACAAATCATGCGGGCCTAGCGCCGTTTCGTAAAATTGCTCGACAGTTTCTCGGGATGCGAGCGACGATTCGGCGCCGCCGGCTGCGGCATCAACGAACACCGAACAGCATCGCGCGCGTGAACGCGCGCTTCGCGGCAGGAAGCGCGTCGAGAAGAGTGAGCGCCAACCCGCGCGGCCAACGCACATACGGCAGGTCGTTGCCGAAGATGCGCACGAGGCCGTGGGTGAACGCGATGCCGGCCCACCGGTCGCCCCGGCGGCTGCGCGCGTAGCGGTCGAGCATCGAACGGTCGCCAATCGTTTCGCGTGGCGCGTCCATAACGGCCCGCGCAAGCTCGTAGGCGTCGCGGAGGCCGACGTTGAAGCCCTGCCCGGCGACCGGATGCAGCGTTTGCGCGGCGTTGCCCACGACGACGGTGCGCGTGGCCGTGGAATCGCGCGCATATTCGAGGACCAGCGGGAACGTGCGGCGATCGCTCACGCGTGAAAAAGCTTCGGTCCGTGGGCCGAAATGGCGCGCGAGTTGCTTCAGGAACGGCCCGGCGTCTTCGGCAAGGAGCCGTTCCGCGTGCTCCGGCGTCGTCGTCCAGATCAGTCCGTGATGATCGTCCTCGGGCAGGAGCGCGATGGGCCCCTCGGGCGTGAACCGTTCATAGGCAAGGCCGCCGTGCGGCGTCGCCCGCCACAGCTTTGCGACCAGCGCGACCTGACCGTAGTCATGGCGCCGCCGCGCAACGCCGTCGACGGCGGCGCCGGTGCCGTCGGCGACCACGGCAAGCCGCGCGAGGATCGGTTCATCGCCGGCACCTTCCGTTTCGACCGCGGCATATGCCGGCGTTCCGCCGACCGATCTTGCGGCAACGCCATGACGAATTGCGATACCGGCGCGTCGGAGCGCAACGTCGAGCGCCGCCTGCAGCGCACGGTAGCCCACGACGTAGCCGAGCGCCGGCAACGCATTTTCCGCGGCAGTGAGCATCAACGTTCCGAAGCCGCCCGCCTGCGAGACATCAATGGCGGTGATCGGCGCGACGCCCCCGTGCGTCGCGGCCAGGTCACGCCACGCGCCGAGCCGGTCGAGGATCAGCCGCGCGCCGTGCGACAGCGCAAGCGAGCGGTCGCCGCGCGGCGTTTCGCCTTTCGTGCGCGCGTCGAGCACGACGACGTCGAGGTCGGCTCCCGCGAGCGCGAGTGCGACGGTCGCCCCGACCGGGCCTGCACCGACGATGACGACATCATGCAGCACGACTGCCGACCGAAACGGGGTTGCCCGCAGTCAGCCACCCGCGGTTGCGGGCACGCGCGTCGATCCTCACCGCCGGCACGCCGCTTCGACATCGGCCACGGATTTCGGCGCCGCCGCGGTCAGGTTTTCGGTTCCGGTCGCCGTCACCAGCACATCGTCCTCGATCCGCACGCCGATGTCCCAGAACTTGTCCGGGACATTGTCCGCAGGACGGATGTAGGTGCCGGGCTCGACGGTGAGCACCATGCCGGGGGCGAGCTTCTGCGACGCACCCTTGACCTGATAGAGGCCGGCGTCGTGAACGTCGAGCCCCAGCCAATGACCGGCGCGATGCATGTAGAACTGCTTGTAGCTTCCGCTCTCCAGCACTTCATCGAGCGTGCCCTTGCAAAGGCCGAGGTCGATGTAGCCCTGGGCCAGCACGCGTTCCGCGATCTTGTGGTAATCATGGAAGTCCGCGCCCGGCTTCACGGCATCGATGCATGCCTGCTGTGCGGCAAGGACGAGTTCGTAGATGTCCTTTTGCGGGCCCGCGAACCTGCCGTTGACCGGGAACGTGCGTGTGACGTCCGAAGCGTAGCTCCCGTATTCGCAGCCGGCGTCGATCAGCAGCAGCTCGCCATCCTGCAGCTGCCGGTTATTGTCGCGATAGTGAAGCACGCACGCGTTGGGGCCGCCGGCAACGATCGACGGATAGGCGACCGCCTGCGCGCCGGCGTGCAGAAATTCGTGCAGGAGCTCGGCCTCGGTCTGATACTCGAACCAGCCCACTCGCGTGCGCTGCATCGCCCGGCGATGCGCGGCCGCCGAGATCTGCGCGGCCCGGCGCATGAGCGCGAGCTCGTGCTCGTCCTTCACAAGTCGCAGAACGTCGAGCGCCTGTCTCACGTCGACGATTTCCTCCGGTGCGCTGATGCCCGTGCGCACGCGGCTGCGCACCTCGTTCAGCAGGTCGGTGATCTTCCGGTCCCAGGGGGCAAAAAGCCCGATCGGGGTGAAAAGAGCGGGTTGGTCGGCTGCGAGATCGGGCAATGCCGCCTCGAGTTCCGCGATCGGATGCGCCTCGTCGAAACCGAAAATCTCGCGCGCCGCGTCGGGGCCGTAACGAAAGCCATCCCAGATTTCGCGTTCCTCGTTCCTTTCACGGCAGAACAGAAGATGGCGATCGCCGGCGGGACCCGCAACGAGCACGACCACGGCCTCGGGCTCGGGAAAACCCGAGATGTAATGGAAATAGCTGTCGGGCCGGTACGGATAGAGCGAGTCACGATTGCGCGCGACCTCCGGCGCCGTCGGGACAAGCGCGAGACCACCCCCAGATTGCGTGCGCATCTGTCGCATCAGCGCTGCGCGGCGGTCGCGATGGATCTGGTGGACGTTCTTCATCGGGAGTCCTGGAAAGTGAAGGCGTGATTATAGGCGTGCCTTTGCGGCCACCGCACCGGCAGCCGCTCGCGGCAGGCGCGATGTTCGAGCGTTCGCTTCTCCGCTCGCGCCGGCACCGTCGTCCCGGGTAATGCGAGCGCTTGCGCTAACATCGAGCCATGTCGTCATCCCGTGACCCCGTCGACGCGGCGCCGCAGGGCGTTGTCCTGCGCGAGGCCAAACTGACGCTGCGCCGCAAAATGCTGACGGCGAGAGATGCGCTGCCGGTCGGGGCCCGAGCGGCGGCGACCCGCGCGATCGTCGCGGGCATCGCTTCGCTGCCGTCCTTCATCGCGCCGCGCGTCGTGCTGTTGACGCTCTCCTTCCGAAGCGAATGGGATACCGCAATGCTCATCCGCGCCGCGTTCGATGCGGGCAAGCAGGTGGCGGCGCCGCGTGTCAACCCGTCCACGCGGATGCTCGACTTGCACGAGGTCTCCGACCTCGAGCGCGATGTTCGCCCCGGGCATCTCGGCATTCCCGAGCCGTTGGCCACGTGTCCCTGCGTTGCGCCGGAAACGGTCGAGTGGGTCCTGGTTCCAGGGGTGGCTTTCGACATCGAGGGTAGACGCCTCGGCTACGGCGGCGGCTACTACGATCGGCTGCTCCCCCTTGTGCCGCGCACGGCGCCGCGTGTCGTCGGCGCCTTCGACGTGCAGATCGTCGAGCGCGTTCCGGCCGCGCCGCATGATCTCGCCGTCGATACGATCGTGACCGAATCACGGACGATACAGATCGCGCGTTAAGGATCCGCCGCGATGACGCCTGCCCGGACCGCGGCCCTCGCCCTCGCCGTCACGCTTGCGATCCAGGTCTTCACGTCGCTTGCCGCCACCGCCACGTCGGTGCTGGCGCCGATGATCGCCGTCGAGCTCGCTGTGCCCGGAAAGCTCGTCGGGGTCTTCGTTGGAATCATCTACATCGGATCGATGGTCGGGAGCCTCGGCAGCGGCGCGTTCATCGGGCGCTTCGGCGCAATTCGCGTGTCGCAGGTGTGCGTACTGCTCTGCGCGACGGGCCTTGCAATGGTAGGAAGCGCGGCCGCGCCGCCATCGCCGTCGATCGCGCTCCTCGCCTTCGCACCTCTGGTCATCGGACTGGGTTACGGGCCCATCACGCCGGCATCGTCGCACGTTCTGATCCGCACCGCGTCGCCGGCAAGGATGGCGCTCACGTTTTCGATCAAGCAGACCGGCGTTCCCGCGGGCACCGCGCTCGCCGGCGCCCTTCTGCCCGGCCTCGCCTTGCTGCTGGGCTGGCGACCGACGTTTGTCATCGTTTCCCTGCTCGGCCTTGGCGTCGGCGCGATCGCGCAATCGACGCGGGCGACCTTCGATGGCGAACGGACGGCGCCGCGTCCGATGTCGCTCGCCGCCGTCCTCGCGCCGCTCAAGCTCGTATTCGTCACGCCGGCGTTGAGCCTCCTCGCACTGACCGGATTCGTCTACGCGGCAACGCAGGTCTGCCTCGTCAGCTTTCTCGTCATCTATCTGACCGAGACGCTCGGGCACTCGCTCGTCGCGGCCGGCCTCGCGCTGACCGTTGCCAACGCCGGCGGCATCGTCGGCCGCATCGGCTGGGGGGCGGTCGCCGACCGCTACGTGCGGCCGCGCACGCTGCTCGGACTCATCGGCGTCGCGGCCGGGTGCTGCGGCTACGCGACCGCTGCGTTCGGCGCGACGTGGCCCGTCGTCTCGACGCTTGCCGTGTGCGCACTCTTCGGCGCCACTGCGATCGGCTGGAACGGCGTGCAGCTCGCCGAGCTTGCAAGGAACGCACCGATGGGGCAAGCGGCGACGGTGACCGGCGCCGCGAATTTCGTCACCTTCGCCGGAGTCGTCGTCGGTCCGCCGACTTTCGCGGCCCTCTCCGCGCTGACGGAAAGTTATCGCATTGGGTTCGGGGTGTTCGGCACGTTATCGGCGATCTGTGGTCTCTGGTTGCTTTGGCAGCATGGTAAGTGAGCGCTCGCACCCGAGCCTCCGCAGGCGGATCGGGCCGCTTGATTTTGGAAATTATTTCCGCTGAGCGGTAGAATGCGCGACTGACGGGGTTCACCCGTTGCCGCCGATGCGCCATTCACGCAATCGCGAGAACATGCGAGATCGATCCACCGGCGCATACAATCCGCCAACAAACCGCCCGCGTCGAAATCGAAAGCAAGTGGAGGCAAGCATGGACATGATCCCGGATCAGGATTCGCAGGAGACGCGGGAATGGCTGGAAGCGCTCGAAGGCGTCCTCGCGACCGAAGGTCCCGACCGCGCCCAGTTCCTGATCGAGGCGCTGATCGACAAGGCGCGGCGCTCGGGTGCCTACCTGCCGTTCTCGGCGAACACCGCCTACATCAACACGATTCCCGTCGAGAAGCAGGTCAGGCTCCCCGGCGACTTCAACCTCGAGCAGAAGATCCGCCACTACGTGCGCTGGAACGCGATGGCGATGGTCGTCCGCGCGAACAAGGACACGAACGTCGGCGGCCACATCGCGAGCTTCGCGTCGGCGGCGATGCTCTACGACATCGGCTTCAATCACTTCTGGCACGCGCCGTCCGGCCAGCACGGCGGCGACCTCGTATTCGTGCAGGGCCACTCGGCGCCAGGCGTCTATGCACGCGCGTTCATGCTCGGACGCTTCACGCCCGAAGAGATGGACAACTTCCGCCAGGAAGTGGACGGCAAGGGAATCTCGTCGTACCCGCACCCCTGGCTGATGCCCGACTTCTGGCAGTTCCCCACCGTGTCGATGGGCCTCGGGCCGCTGATGGCGATCTACCAGGCGCGGTTCATGAAGTATTTGCAGGATCGCGGCCTCGCGCAGAGCGAAGGTCGCAAGGTCTGGTGCTTCTGCGGCGACGGCGAGATGGACGAGCCCGAATCGATGGGTGCGATCGGGATGGCAGCACGCGAGAACCTCGACAACCTCGTGTTCGTCGTCAACTGCAATCTGCAGCGCCTCGATGGTCCGGTGCGCGGCAACGGCAAGATCATCCAGGAGCTCGAGAGCGACTTTCGCGGCGCCGGCTGGAACGTGATCAAGGTCGTCTGGGGCCGCCACTGGGACCCGCTTCTCGCCCGCGACAAGAGGGGAATCCTGGCGCGCCGAATGATGGAGTGTCTCGACGGCGAGTACCAGACGATCAAGTCCAAGGACGGCGCCTACGTGCGCGAGCATTTCTTCAACACGCCCGAATTGAAAGAGCTCGTCGCCGACTATTCGGACGACGACATCTGGAAGTTGAATCGCGGCGGCCACGATCCATTCAAGGTGTACAACGCGTACTACGCCGCGGTCAACCACAAGGGACAGCCGACCGTGATCCTCGCCAAGACGATCAAGGGTTATGGCATGGGCGAATCGGGGGAGGCGCAGAACATCACGCATCAGCAAAAGAAGATGTCGGGCGTGTCGATCCGCGCGTTCCGCGACCGCTTCCACATCCCGGTGCCGGACGACAAGCTCGACGAAGTTCCCTATGTGACGTTCGCGGAAGGCTCGCCGGAGCTCGAATACATGCGGGCGCGGCGGATGGAATTGGGCGGCTACCTGCCGGCCCGCCGGCCAAAAGCGATGGCGCTCGCCGTGCCGGAACTCTCGGCGTTCGAGCGCTTCCTCAAGAGCACGGAGGACCGCGAGATCTCGACGACGATGGCGTTCGTCCAGATCCTGCAACTGCTCGTGCGCGACAAGAACCTGAGCAAGCACATCGTGCCGATCGTTCCGGACGAGTCGCGGACCTTCGGCATGGAAGGCATGTTCCGGCAACTGGGCATCTGGAATCAGCAGGGCCAGCTCTACACGCCGCAGGACTCCGATCAGCTGATGTTCTACAAGGAGTCGAAGAACGGGCAGATCCTGCAGGAAGGCATCAACGAGCCGGGCGCGATGTGCGACTGGATCGCCGCCGCGACTTCCTATTCGACGCACGGCGTGCCGATGATCCCCTTCTACATCTTCTACTCGATGTTCGGCTTCCAGCGCGTCGGCGATCTCGCTTGGGCGGCCGGCGACATGCGCTCGCGCGGCTTCCTGCTGGGCGGCACCGCAGGACGAACGACGCTGAACGGCGAGGGCCTGCAGCACGAAGACGGGCACTCGCACATGATCGCCGCGACGGTCCCCAATTGCATCGCCTACGACCCGACGTTCGCGTACGAAGTCGCGGTAATCATTCAGGACGGGCTCAAGCGCATGTACGCCGAGCAGCAGGACGTCTACTACTACCTTACGGTGATGAACGAGAACTATCCGCACCCGGCGATGCCCGAGGGTGCCGCCGACGACATCATCAAGGGGATGTATCTCTTCCGTGCCGGCGAGAAGAAGGGCAAGGCACCGCGCGTGCAGTTGCTGGGCTCCGGCACGATCTTCCGGGAAGTGATCGCGAGCGCGGATCTTCTCAAGCGGGAATGGGGAGTGGACGCGGACATCTGGGGCTGCCCGAGCTTCACCGAGCTCGCTCGCGAGTGCATGCGGATCACGCGCGAGAACATGCTGAACCCGACGGCGAAGCCGACGCTCTCGCACGCCGAACGCTGCTTCAGGGACACGACCGGGCCGGTCATCGCCGCGACCGACTACGTGCGCGCCTACGCCGACCAGATCCGCGCCTGCGTCGGCCGCCGCTACGTCGTGCTCGGCACGGACGGGTTCGGCCGTTCGGACACGCGAGAAAAACTCCGCCGGTTCTTCGAAGTCGACCGGTACTACGTGACCGTCGCGGCGCTGAAGGCGCTCGCCGACGACGGCGCGCTGCCTGCGACAAAGGCAGCCGAGGCGATGAAGAAGTACGGGATCGACCCGGCGAAGCCCGCGCCGTGGACCGTTTGATCGGCAAATCGTCGGCGCGCGAGGGCACTCAATCATGAGCATGATCGAAGTCAGAGTCCCCGACATCGGCGACTTCAAGGATGTCCCGATCATCGAGGTCTTCGTCAAGCCGGGCGACGCGGTGAAGGCCGAGGACTCGCTCATCACGCTCGAATCGGACAAGGCGACGATGGACGTGCCCTCACCCGCGGCGGGCACGGTCAAGGAATTGAAGGTGAAGGTGGGCGACAAGGTCGCCGAAGGCGTGTCGATCCTGACGCTCGACGCAGCTGACGGCAGCGCGGCGAAGCCGGCTGCGGCGGCAACGCCGGCTGAACCCGCGCAGCCTGCGCCCGCAACTGCTGCGGCGCCCGCGCCCGCAGCGCTTCCGCCGCCATCTTCGGAAGCCGCCGCAGCGTCTGCTTCTGGGCCCACCCCCATCTCGGCCGCTGTCCCGCCGGTCGACAGCGAAGCGTTCAGAGCCGCGCATGCGTCGCCATCGGTGCGCAAGTTCGCCCGCGAGCTTGCCGTCGATCTCGCGCGCGTCGCCGGGAGCGGGCCCAAAGGCCGGATCCTGCAGGAAGATGTCCAGAATTTCGTCAAGCAGGTGATGAGTGGAGGAGCTCCGGCCGCCGCCGGCGCCATTACCGGTGGAGGCGCGCTCAATCTGCTGCCGTGGCCGCAGGTGGATTTCGCGAAGTTCGGCACCGTCGAATCGCGGCCGCTGTCGCGGATCAAGAAGATCTCCGGGGCGAACCTGGCGCGCAATTGGGTGATGATCCCGCACGTCACGCAATTCGACGAGGCCGACGTCACCGAGTTGGAGGCGTTTCGCGTCGCGCTCAACAAGGAAAACGAAAAGGCGGGGATCAAGGTGACGATGCTTGCGTTCCTCATCAAGGCGAGCGTTGCGGCGTTGAAGAAATTCCCGGACTTCAATGCCTCGATCGACGGCGACAACCTGGTGCTGAAGCAGTATTTCAACGTCGGCTTCGCGGCCGACACTCCGAACGGCCTCGTCGTCCCCGTCCTCAAGAACGCCGATCAGAAAGGCGTGCTGCAAATCGCGAAGGAAATGGGCGAGCTTTCAGCGAAAGCGCGCGAGGGCAAGCTCGGCCCGGCCGATATGCAGGGCGGATGCTTTTCGATCAGCTCGCTCGGCGGCATCGGCGGCACCGCGTTCACGCCGATCATCAACGCGCCGGAAGTCGCGATTCTCGGCGTTTCGAAGTCGCAGACGAAGCCCGTGTGGGGCGGCAAGGAGTTCGTGCCGCGGCTCATGCTGCCGCTGTCGCTCTCCTATGACCATCGCGTGATCGACGGAGCTTCCGCGGCGCGCTTCACCGCGTATTTTTGCGGACTGCTCGCCGACATGCGGCGCGTGATGCTATGAGCCGGCGGGCACATCCCGCATCGATGAGCGGCACCGGAAGCGTGGGGGCACGCCAATGAGCGCCACGGAGGTCAAAGTCCCCGACATCGGCGACTTCAAGGACGTCCCGGTCATCGAGGTCTTCGTCAAGCCCGGCGACGTCGTCGCGGCCGAAGATTCGCTCGTTACGCTCGAATCGGACAAGGCGACGATGGACGTTCCTGCGCCGGTCGCGGGGAAGGTGCAGGAGGTCCGCGTCAAGCTCGGTGACAAGGTCAGCGAAGGCTCGTTGATCGTCATACTGGAGACCACGGCCGCCGGCGCCGCGAAGCCAGCGGATACCGGAAAGGCCGCCGCCGCGGCGCCCACGCGCACACTTCCTACCGCAAGTGCAGGAACGGGTGCGCCCGCGCCGCCGGAAGCTGCGAAGCGAGCTCCCGCAGCTGCACCGGTTCCAGGCACCGCGAAGTATTCCGGCAACGTCGACATCGAATGCGGCATGCTGGTGCTGGGTTCGGGCCCCGGCGGCTACAGCGCCGCGTTTCGCGCTGCCGATCTCGGGATGAAGACGGTGCTCGTCGAACGCTATGCGACGCTCGGCGGCGTGTGCCTCAACGTCGGCTGCATTCCCTCGAAGGCGCTTCTGCACGTCGCCGCGGTGATGGACGAGGCGCGATTGCTGTCCGAGCACGGCATCGCCTTCAGCGCGCCGAAGATCGATCTCGAAAAGCTGCGCAGCTGGAAGGACAAGGTCGTCGGCAAGCTCACCGGGGGCCTCACCGGCATGGCCAAGGCGCGCAAGGTCGAGGTCGTCCGCGGCTACGGTCACTTCCTCGATCCGCATCACGTCGAGGTCGAATTGACCGACGGCGCCGGATGGGACAAGACCGGCGGCAAGAAAGTCGTCAAATTCGAGAAAGCGATCGTCGCCGCCGGCTCGCAGGCCGCGCGGTTGCCTTTCATCCCCGACGACCCGCGGATCGTCGACTCGACCGGCGCGCTCGACCTGCGCGCGGTGCCGAAGCGCATGCTGATCATCGGGGGCGGGATCATCGGCCTCGAAATGGGCACCGTGTACTCGACGTTGGGCGCGCGCCTCGACGTTGTCGAAATGCTCGATCGGCTGATGCTCGGCGCCGACCGCGATCTGGTCCGCGTCTGGGAGAAGATGAACAAGCCGCGCTTCGATCGCGTGATGCTGAAGACCAAGACCGCCGCCGTCGAAGCGAGGGAGGACGCGATTCACGTGACCTTCGAGGGCGAGCAGGCGCCGGCGGGCCCGCAGCCGTACGATCTCGTGCTTGTGTCTGTCGGCCGCAGCCCGAACGGCAAGAAAATCGATGCCGACAAGGCCGGCGTTGCCGTGACGGACCGCGGTTACATTCCCGTCGATGACCAGATGCGCACCAACGTCACTCACATCTATGCGATCGGCGACATCGCGGCCAGCCGATGCTCGCGCACAAGGCGGTGCACGAGGGCCACGTCGCGGCGGAAGCCGCGGCGGGCGAGAAGACGCTTCTTCGACGCGCGCGTGATCCCGTCGGTCGCCTACACCGATCCCGAAATCGCATGGGTCGGCGTCACCGAGGACGAAGCGAAAGCCAAGGGCGTCAAGATCGAGAAGAGCGTCTTCCCCTGGGCCGCATCGGGCCGCGCGATCGCCAACGGTCGCGACGAAGGATTCACCAAGCTCCTGTTCGACGCGACGACGCACCGGATCGTCGGCGGCGGCATCGTCGGTACGCACGCCGGCGATCTGATCAGCGAAATCGCGCTCGCGATCGAGATGGGCGCCGACGCGGTGGACATCGGCCGCACCATCCATCCGCATCCGACGCTCTCCGAATCGGTGGGGTTCGCCGCGGAGCTTTTCGAAGGCGTCTGCACGGACCTCCCACCGCCGCGCAAGAGGTGATCTGCGTCAAACGGCGGCAGAATTAGGCGGCGCACTCTAACATCCGGGCGTAGCGTGTCTACTGAAACTCGCGGAGCGCGAAGTAGCCGAAAGTTGAGAATGTTCGAATATCTACCCCAATTGGAGCAGATGCTGTTTGCGCCCACCGATGCTGCGGCCGCTCAGTACCTCGTGGATGCGGCTGATCTCGAGGACCTCGAGCGCCGTGAGGCGGTGCTCGAAGACGAGTTGCGGCGCAACCTCCAGCCGACCGCGCTGCATTAACGTTCGTCACTGGCGGGGCGTGCGGTCTGCCCCCAACATCCGGTTGACTCCGGATTGGTCCCGCCGGGTGGGATGTCCGGCACTTCCGGCCGCAATTCCACCACCTCGTCGCGCTGGCCCAACGCCGGACCGGTCGGGTTCATGGTTGGGCGCGAGCCGCCGCGCCAGCTTGGAGGCATTGATGCTGGCGCCGACGCTGCTACGATGCAGGTTTCGAAGGGTGTCGCCATGACCCAGGACGAGCTGAAGCAGGCCGTCGCCCGCGAAGCGATCAAGTACGTCGTGGACGACGCGATCATCGGCGTCGGCACCGGCTCGACCGCGAACTTCTTCATCGACGAGCTGGCGAAGATCAAGCACCGCATCAAGGGTGCCGTCGCGAGCTCGGTGAAGACGGCCGAGCGGCTGAAGGCGCCACGGCATCTACGTCGAGGAGCTCAACAACGTCGGCGATATCCCCGTCTACGTCGACGGCGCCGACGAGGTGACCGAGCACGGTGCGATGATCAAGGGCGGCGGCGGCGCGCTCACGCGCGAGAAGATCGTCGCCGCGGTCGCCCGCAAGTTCGTCTGCATCGCCGACGCCTCGAAGCTCGTCGGCGTGCTCGGCAGGTTTCCGCTGCCGGTCGAAGTGATCCCGATGGCGCGCAGCTACGTCGCGCGGCAGCTCGTGCTGCTCGGCGGCCAGCCGGCGTGGCGGATGGGCTTCACGACCGACAACGGCAACGTGATCCTCGACGTCCACGGGCTCGCGATCACGAACCCGGTCGAGCTGGAGGCGAAGATCCGTGCCATCGCCGGCGTCGTCACCGTCGGCCTGTTCGCGCCCGCGGCGCCGACGTGATCCTGCTCGGCAGCGACGCCGGCGTGAGGACGATCAAGCCGGCGCGCTGAAGCCTTTCCCATCCTCGCCTCCTGCCGCGGTCGAGACGCTCGGCGTCGCCGTTCGCGCTAGAATGGCCCGATGACCAATCTCAACATTCCGGGTCTCGGCACGTTCGCCGACGTTGCGCGCGTACATGGCGGCGTCGGCGCGGCCGCGCGCGCCGCCGCGCGCGATCTCGCGCGCGCGAGCACGACGCGCCAAGAATGCAGCGCTGGCTGCGATGGCCGCCGCGATCCGCCGCGACGAGGCGAGCGCTGCTCGCCGCCAACGCCGAGGACGTCGCCGCCGCGAACGCCGGCGGGCCACGACGCCGCATTCGTCGACCGCCTGACGCTCACGCCGAAAACCGATCGCCGCGATGGCGAACGGCCTCGAGCAGATCGCCGCGCTGCCCGATCCGGTCGGCGAGATCACCGATCTCAAGTTATCGGCCGTCCGGCATCCAGGTCGGCAAGATGCGCGTGCCGCTCGGGCGTCGTCGGCATCATCTACGAATCGCGGCCCAACGTCACCGCCGATGCCGCCGGGCTGTGCCTCAAGTCCGGCAACGCGGCGATCCTGCGCGGCGGCTCGGAAGCGATCCGCAGCAACCAGGCGATCGCCGCCTGCGTGCACGAGGGGCTGCGCGCCGCCGGCTTGCCCGAGACCGCGCGTGCAGGTGGTCGCGACGACCGACCGCGCGGCCGTGGGCTACCTGATCGCCGACGAGAGCACGTCGACGTGATCGTGCCGCGCGGCGGCAAGGGCCTGATCGAGCGCATCGCGCAGCGAGGCGCGCGTGCCGGTGATCAAGCACCTGGACGGCGTCTGCCACGTCTACATCGATGCCCGGGCCGATGTCGACATGGCGATCCGCATCGCCGACAACGCCAAGACGCAGCGCTATTCGCCCTGCAACACGATGGAGACGCTGCTGGTGCACGCGGACATCGCGCGCGCGGGTGCTGCCGCCGCTCGCCGCGATCTATCGCGCCAAGGGCGTCGAGCTGCGCGGCTGCGACCGCGCGCGCGCGCTCGTTCCGGCGATGAAGGCGGCCACCGAGGACGACTGGTACACCGAGTATCTCGCGCCGATCCTCGCCGTGCGCGTCGTCGACGCGCTGGACGAGGCGATCGCGCACATCGCCAAGTACGGCTCGCAGCACACCGACGCCATCGTCACCGAGCGACTACGCCGAACGCGATGCGCTTCCTGCGCGAGGTCGATTCGAGCTCGGTGATGGTGAACGCCTCGACGCGCTTCGCCGACGGCTTCGAATACGGCCTCGGCGCCGAGATCGGCATCTCGACCAACAAGCTGCACGCGCGCGGTCCCGTCGGTCTCGAGGGGCTGACCAGCCAGAAATGGATCGTGCTCGGGATCGGGACAGATCCGCGTGTGATGCCGTCAGAGTCGCATTTCACTGCCGTCGCGGGCCGGATCGCCGCCGCTGCCCGGCAGGCGAGAATCGACGCTGATCCCGAAGCGATGTCCTCGTCCGTCACGCTGTCGATCGCGACCAATTCGGCGATTGCCGCGAGCAAGGCTTCGGCTGGTTCGTGACCGGCTCGCCGACGCTGTTCGCCGAGACGATCCACTCGCTTGCCGACGTCGGCAACCAGGTGCTGCTCAAGATCGGCGAGGTGCGCGGCCGGGCGGGCCCGGATCGCGATGCATCCGTTCGGCCGCGGCCAGGAGAAGTTCTTCTGGGCGCTGGTGTCGGCCGTCAGCGTGTTCTTCGTCGGCTGCGGCATCAACGTCTACCACGGCGTCCACGCGCTGCTGGCCGACGCTGCCGGTCGGAGCCATTCACGCCGCTGGTGGTCGGGCTGCTGCTGTTCGCGCTTGACGCTGGAATCGTGGACGTTCGTCGTCGCGCTGAAGGAGATCGGCGGCGTTCGCGGGCTCAAGCTCAACCGCAACGACGTGACGGTGCTCGCCGTGGTGCTCGAGGACGCCGTCGCGCTGGTCGGCATCTTCCTCACGCTGGTGGTTGCCGGCGTATCGCTTCGCGCTGGGCCCGCACCCGGAGTTCGATGCGGCGGTCGCGATCGCCGTCGGCGTGTTGCTGGGGGCGATGGCGCTGTTCCTCGCCGCGCTCAACCGGCGCCTGCTGATCGACACGTCGGACGTCGTGCTCGACCGCGCCGCCGAGGACTGGCTCAAGCAGCGCGACGTGAACGCACAGGCGCGCTCGCTGATGCTCGATGACGACCACGCAATCATGTTCGTCCGCGCGGAGCACGAGGTGGCGCAGTCGTTCACGCTGGGCGAAGCGCTGAAGTCCGCGCTGAAGTCCGAACAGGGCAAGACGGTCAATGCCGTCTACTGGCAGTTCCGCCGCCGGCGTTTGATCGAGGAGACCACTGCGACATGGCCAAGGCAACGTGGAACGGCGCTGTCCTCGCCGAAAGCGACGCGACGATCGTCGTCGAAGGCAATCACTATTTCCCGCCGGCAGCAATCCGACCGCGAGCACTTCCGCGACAGCGCGACTCACACGGTCTGCGGCTGGAAAGGCACGGCGAGCTACTACGACGTCGTCGTCGGCGACGCAATCAATCGCGACGCCGCATGGCATTACCCGCTCACGAAGGACGCCGCGAAGAACATCGAAGGCTACGTCGCCTTCTGGCACGGCGTGAAAGTAGAGCCTTGACGCTGCCGTGCGCTACCCGGCCGCCGCGGGCCGCACGCGGCGCCGCCACGCGAGCCAGAAGACCGCCGCCGCGATCAGCGCGAGGAACGGCAGGACCGCGCGGTTCATCGTCTCCCAGCCTGCAGACGACACCATCGCCCCCGAAGCCAACGACGACACCCCCATCGTCGCGAACACAATGAAGTCGTTCGCCCCTTGCGTCCGCGCCTTCTCGGCCGGCGCATAGGCCTCGGTGAGCAGCGTCGTGCCGCCGGTGTACATGAAGTTCCAGCCCACGCCGAGCAGCACCAGCGCGCCGACGAAATGCGCGATCGTATTGCCGTTGAGCGAGACGACCACGCATCCGGCAATCAGCACGACGCCGGCGAGGATCACGTTCAGCACGCCGTAGCGCTTGATCAGCGATCCGGTGAAGAAGCCGGGCGCGTACATGCCGACGACGTGCCATTCGATCACCAGCGCCGCAGCGCCGAACGGATGGCTGCAGAAGCTCATCGCGATCGGCGTCGCGGTCATCAGCAGGTTCATGAGGCCGTAGCCCAGCGCCCCGGCAAGCGCCGCGACGACGAAGACCGGCTGGCGCATGATCGCGCGAGAGCGGCCGCCCGCGCCGGCGCGCTCCTCCTTCGACGGCGGCGGGAACATGAACCTGCGACTGCACGGCCAGCGCGACCAGCGCATACGCCGCGAGCGACGAGAACGAGCCCCGAGAAACGGCGTCGGGAAAAGGTCGACCGCGCGGCGCGCGCTCTCCGGGCCGAGGAATCCCCCGACGATTCCGCCGGCCAGCACGAGCGAGATCGCCTTCGCCCGGTCGGCCGGCGCCGCAACCTCGGCAGCGGCGAACCGATACTGCAGCCCGATCGCGTTGTAGATGCCGATCACCGCGGTCGCGGCACAATAAAGCGCGAAGCTGCCCTTCGACATTGCGAGCGCCGCGAGCGCGCACGCCGCCGACGTTGATCAGCGCGCCCGCCATGAATCCCGCGCGCCGGCCAACCCGCGCCATCCACAGCGAGGCGGGCATCGTCGCGAGCGCCGATCCCAGCACGTAGGTCGTGACGCCGAGCGTCGCGAGCGTCTTCGTCTCCGCGAGCGCGTAGCCGACGAGCCCGTTCATCGAGATGAGCCCGGCGGCATTGGTGAGCAGCAGCGCCTGGCAGCAGGCGAGCAGGAAGATGTCGCGATAGGAGGTATTCACGCCTGCCCGAGGTTCCGGCCACGGTCGCCATTCAGCCGTTATCATAACGTGATGACCGGCTGACCCCTTGGCGGACGATATCCTTGCCTTCTGGTTCGGTCCGACGGCCCCGCGCGAGCGCGCGACCGCCTGGTTCCGCAAGGATGCCGCGTTCGACGCGGAGATCCGGTGTCGCTTCGGCGATGCCGTGGACGCGGCCGCTCGCCGGTGCGTTCGGCGACTGGACGACGACGCCGCACGGCACGCTCGCGCGCGTGCTGCTGCTCGATCAGTTCACGCGCAATCTCTTTCGCGAGTCGCCGCGCGCGTTCGCCGGTGACGCCGAAGCGTTGGCGATGGCGACGACAATGCGTGGACAGCGGGCGCGATCGCGCGCTCGACGGCCACGAGCGCTGGTTCCTCTACATGCCGTTCGAGCACGCCGAAGATCCTGTTGCGCAGCGACGATCGCTCGCGCTGTTCGCAGCACTCGCCGCGGAGACCGGCGATCGCGGTCCCGCTCGAATGGGCCGAGAAACACGCGGCGGTCGTTCGCCGCTTCGGCCGCTTCCCGCATCGCAACGCGATCCTCGGCCGCGCGTCGACGCCGAGGAAATCGCGTTCCTCGCGCAGCCGGGCTCGCGTTTCTGAGCCAGTACAATCCGGGCATGGAGACGGTCGAACTCGGGCTCGCGCTGTTCCTCGCCGTTGCCGCAATGGGCGCGCTGGCGCGGTGGACGCCGTTGCCCCTGCCGATGCTGCTCGTGATCGGCGGCGCCGCGCTGTCGTTCGTGCCGGGCCTGTCCGGCGTGCGACTCGACCCCGACGTGTTCTTCCTGCTGTTCGTGCCGCTGCTGCTGTTCGGCGATGGCTGGCAGTTCCCGAAACGGGAATTCGTCAATTACCTGCGGCCGATTCTGCTCCTCGCCTTCGGTCTCGTCGCGACGACGGTCGTCGTCGTCGGCTACCTGATGCACTGGCTCATTCCGTCGCTGCCGCTCGCCGCGGCCTTCACGCTCGGCGCGATCGTGTCGCCGACCGACGCGGTCGCGACCGCCGCGGTGACGGCAAGAGCTGCCGCTGCCGTCGCGCGCCACGCACATCCTGAACGGCGAGAGCCTGATCAACGACGCTTCCGGGCTCGTCGCGTTCAAGTTCGCCGTCGCGGCCGTGGCGACTGGCGCCTTCTCGTGGGTCGATGCCGGCGAAGCGCTCGTGCTGCTCGCGGGCGGCGGCGCGTTGCTCGGACTCGCCGTGGCCGCCGCGATCGGTGAATTGCGCGTGCGCCTGGTGCGCTTCTGCGTCGACGACCCCACGATCCAGACGATGCTGTCGCTGCTCACACCGTACGCCGCGTATCTCGCCGCCGAGCGTCTGCACGTTTCGGGCATTCTGGCGATCGTCGCCGCGGGCCTTTACGCGGGCGCGCACGACACGAAGCACCTGTCGGTGGCGACGCGCCGCCACGCGTGGGAAGTGTGGGCGATGCTGCTCTACGTCTTCAACGGCCTCGCGTTCCTGCTGCTCGGATTGCAGCTGAAAAGCGTGCTCGAAAGCATGAGGGCGAATCATGGGCCGGCCTCGTCGGCTACGCGCTCGCGCTCTATGCGGCGATCACGCTGGTGCGCGTGATCTGGGTCTATCCGGGCACCTATCTGCCGCTGCTGCTCTCGCGGCGCATCCGCGAGCGCGAAGGCTGGCGCAACCCGCGTGTCGTGTTCCTCGTCGGATGGGCGGGGATCCGCGGTTCGGTGACGCTCGCCGCGGCATTGTCGATTCCGCTCGTCACCGCGACCGGCGCCGCTTTCCCGGGCCGCGACCTGATCCTGTTCCTGGCCGGCACGACGATCGTGCTGACGCTTGCGATCAACGGCCTCACGCTCCCCGCACTGATCCGGGCGCTCGACGTCCGCGGCGACGGCACCGCGGAGCGCGAGGAGCGGGCAGCGCGGCTCGCGCGTCGCAGGCAGCCGCCAACGCCGTGCGCATCGAGATCGCGAAGCTCAAGCGACCCGAGGAGATCGCCTTCGCCGAGCGGCTGATCGCCGACTACGAGGCGCGGCTGCATCGACATTCCGCGAACGGGCCGCGGCGCCAGGACCTCGAGAACGTCGCGGCTGCCGAGCGACGCCTGAAGCTCGCCGCGCTGGCGGCCGAGCGGGCCGAGCTCCATTCGCTGCGCGACACGCTCGTCATCAACGAGCAGACGCTCCGCGCGATCGAGGCCGAGATCGACCACGCCGAAACGCTGGTCGCGGGCGTCCCGCGGGCCGGCCATTGACCGATCCCGCCGCGATCCCCGCTGCCCGCGATGGCGCGCAAATCCCACCCGCCGCTTGGCATTCTGGGCGGCACGTTCGATCCGATCCATTACGGGCATCTCGAGCTCGCGCGCGAGGTGCGCGCCGCACTCGGTCTTGCGCGACGTGCGATTGATGCCCGCCGGCGACCCGCCGCATCGCAGCGCACCCGTCGCCTCGGCTGCGCACCGGCTGGCGATGGTCGCTCTCGCGCTTGCCGACTATCCGGGCCTCGAAGTCGACGCGCGCGAGATCGATCGCCCGGGCCCGAGCTACACGGTCGTCACGCTGACGGAATTGCGCGACGAAGCCGCCGCGCGACCGCTGGCGCTGATCGTCGGCGCCGACGCGTTCCTGGGGCTGCCGACCTGGCATCGCTGGCGCGAGGTTTTCGACCTCGCGCATCTCGTCGTCGTCGCACGGCCGGGAACGACGCTCGACGGCGCGTTGCCGTCCGCGCTCGCGCCCGAATGGAGACGTGCGCTTCACGCGCGACACGCGGATGTTGTCGAGACCGCGGGGAGGGGCGATCGTCACGCAGGCGATCACGCCGCACGCCATTTCAGCAAGCGCGATCCGCGCCGCGCTCGCCGGCGGATCCGACGGCGTCGACGTTGTGCGCGGTTTGCTTCCGCCGGCTGTTTTGGCCTATATTGGCCGCAACCAACTCTACCGCCCAAAACCGGATGCGACTTAACAAGGTTCAGAAGACCGCAGTCACCGCCCTCGAAGACATCAAGGCCCGCGACATCACCGTCCTCGACGTTCGCAAGCTCACGAGCCTCTACGACACGCTGATCATCGCCAGCGCCGAATCGAACCGGCAGGTGAAGGCGCTCGCCAACCACGTCCGCGACAAGCTGAAGGCGTCCGGCGCGACGATCCTCGGCGTCGAAGGCGAGCAGACGGGCGAGTGGGTGCTGGTCGACGCCGGCGACATCGTCGTCCACATCATGCAGCCCGCGGTGCGCGCGTACTACAACCTCGAGGAGCTCTGGGGGCCCTCGAAACCGCGCACGCGGACGCGACCCGCTGACCGCGCCGCTGCATAGCGGCTTGCGACTGAACGCCGGCGTAGGGTGAAAGTCCGCGTCGTCGCGCTCGGTCACCGGATGCCCGCGTGGGTGAGCGCCGGATGGACCGACTACGCGCGCCGAATGCCGCGCGAGTTCGCGCTCGAGCTGACCGAGCTCAAGCCCGAGCCCCGCGAAGGCGGCAAACCTGTCGCCCAGCTGCTCGCTGCGGAAGGCGCGCGCATCGCCTCCACGTGCCGCGGCGCGGTTGTCGTTGCGCTCGACGAGCGCGGCCAGCCGTGGACGACGCGCATGCTCGCCGACAACCTCGCGCGCTGGCGCGACGCGTCGCGCGACGTCGCGTTCGTCATCGGCAGCGCCGACGGCCTCGCCGATTCGATCAAGCGCGATGCGCAGGCCATCGTGGCGCTGTCGGCGATGACGCTGCCGCATGGCCTCGTGCGAGTGCTCGTCGCCGAGCAGCTCTATCGCGCCGCCAGCATCCTTGCCGGACACCCGTATCATCGCGAATGAGCGGGCCGCGTGCACGAGCGGGGGCGAAGTCCGGGCCTGCAGGGCGCGTCCCCGACGCACGTGCGGGGGGCCGCCTCCACGGTACATCGCGAACGGTACAACGGTGCGGAGGCCGCGGCGAAGCCAACGCCCGAAGGGCGCGCTTGCAAGCGCCCGACGAACGCCCGACCGCCGGGCACGACAAATCGCAGCCCCGACACGGAGGGCGCGAGCAAGGCGCTCCACGCTCATGAGCAACGCCGGGATCTACCTCGCCTCGAGGAGCCCGCGCCGGCACGAGCTCCTGCGCCAGCTCGGCGTCGAATTCGAGGAGCTGCGGCTGCGCGAGGCGCGCTGGTCGCGAACCCGACGTCGCCGGAGGTCCCGCGCGACGGCGAGCCGGCGCAGGACTACGTCGAGCGCATCGCGCGCACCAAGGCGGCGGTCGGCGTGGCAGCGCATGGGCCAGCGCGGACTGCCGCCGCAGCCGGTGCTCGGCGCCGACACCGAGGTCGTGCTCGACGGCGTGATCTTCGGCAAGCCCGCGCGATGCCGCCGACGCCGTGCGCATGCTGACGCGCTGTCGGGCCGCACGCACGAGGTGCTGACCGCAGTCGCGCTGCGCTGGGAGCGACGAGGTCGAGTCGAGCTGTCGAGATCGAAGGTCACGTTCCGCGCGCTGACGTCGAAAGAGATCGAACGCTACGTCGCGACCGGCGAGCCGTTCGACAAGGCCGGCGCTTACGCGATCCAGGGCCGCGCCGCCGCGTTCATCAGCCGCCTCGAAGGCAGCTATTCGGGCGTCATGGGCTTGCCGCTCTGCGAAACCGCGGCGGTGCTCGCGCGGATCGGCTTCCCCGTGCTATAACGGCGGCAACGAATCTCGCCCACGGACGCCAGCCGTCGTCCGGGGCCGCAAAGGATTTCCGCTTTGAACACTCTTCACTCCCGATGACGCATGAGATCCTCATCAACGTAACGCCGCAGGAAACCCGCGTCGCGATGCTCGAGCAGGGCGTCGTGCAGGAGCTGCACATCGAGCGCGCCAGCGCGCGGGGCCTCGTCGGCAACATCTATCTCGGCCGCGTCGCGCGCGTGCTGCCCGGCATGCAGAGCGCGTTCGTCGAGATCGGCCTCGAGCGCGCGGCGTTCCTGCACATCGCCGACATCTGGGAGCACCGGCAGAACGGCCACGGCGGCACCGACGCGGCCGATCGAGAAGATCCTGCACGAGGGCCAGGCGCTGCTCGTGCAGGTGATCAAGGATCCGATCGGCACCAAGGGCGCGCGGCTGTCGACGCAGGTGAGCCTCGCCGGGCGCCTGCTCGTCTACCTGCCGCAGGATTCGCACATCGGCATCTCGCAGCGGATCGAGGACGAGGCCGAGCGCGAGATCCTGCGCGAGAAGCTGCAACTGCTGCTGCCCGAAGGGCTCACCGGCGGCTTCATCATCCGCACGATGGCGGAGACGGCCACCGAGCGCGAGATGCAGAACGACATCGAGTACCTGACCAAGCTGTGGGGCGACCTGAACGAGCGCGCGCGCGAAGTGCCGGCGCCGGCGCTGCTCTACCAGGACCTGAACCTCGCGCAGCGCGTGCTGCGCGACATGGCCACCGAGGAGACCGCGCGCATCCTCGTCGACTCGCGCGAGACGTTCGCGAAGATGCAGGAGTTCGCGCGCGAGTACACGCCGGCGCTGATCGAGCGCATCGAGCACTACGCCGGCGAGCGGCCGCTGTTCGACCTGCACGGCGTCGAGGACGAGATCGAGAAGGCGCTCGCGCGCCGCGTCGACCTCAAGTCCGGCGGCTATCTGATCATCGACCAGACCGAGGCGATGACGACGATCGACGTCAACACCGGCGGCTTCGTCGGCGGCCGCAGCTTCGACGACACGATCTTCAAGACCAACCTCGAGGCGGCGCAGGTGATCGCGCGCCAGCTGCGGCTGCGCAACCTCGGCGGCATCATCATCATCGACTTCATCGACATGGAGAACGCCGACCACCGCAACGCGGTGCTCGCCGAGCTCAATCGCGCGCTCGAGACGGACCGCACGCGGCTCACCGTGAACGGCTTCACGCAGCTCGGCCTGGTCGAGATGACGCGCAAGCGCACGCGCGAATCGCTCGCGCACGTGCTGTGCGAGCCGTGCCCGACCTGCCACGGCCGCGGCGAGTTCAAGACCGCGCAGACGATCTGCTACGAGATCCTGCGCGAGATCCTGCGCGAGGCGAAGCAGTTCAACGCGCGCGAGTTCCGCATCCTCGCCTCGCAGTCGGTGATCGACATGTTCCTCGACGAGGAATCGCAGAGCCTCGCGCAGCTCGGCGACTTCATCGGCAAGCCGATCTCGCTGCAGGTCGAGACGATCTACACGCAGGAGCAGTACGACATCGTGCTGATCTGATCGGCGGAACTGGTGCGGCACGTCCGCTGGCAGGACGGGCATCGAGCGACCTCCGCCAGCCGATCCTGTCCGTCATGGCCAACGGCTTCTGGACCCGCGTTCGCGATTGGTTCTCGCGGCTCTTCCGGCGCAAGCCGCCGGAGCCGGGACGCTTCGAGTCCGATTCCGAAGCGTCGCTTCGCGGGCTTCCTCGCGTCGGCGCCGTGGTCTGGCCGGGGCGCGACTACCTCGTCTACGTGCCGCAGAGGCCACTCGCACTGGCGGCGCGCGCCGCTGCTCGTGCTGATGCCACGGCTGCCGGCAGACGCCGGAGGAGATCGCCGCCGCGACGCGCATCACGGAGCTTGCCGACGAGATCGGCTGCCTGGTGCTGCTGCCGCGCCAGAATCCGCGGGCGAACGCCTGGGGCTGCTGGAACTGGTTCGATCAGGCGACCGTCGCACGGCTGGGGCGAGGCGGCGATCGTCGCCGCGCAGATCCGCGCGGTGCGCCGCAAATACCGGATCGACCGCAAGCGCGTGTTCGTCGCGGGAATGTCGTCGGGCGGCGCGCTCGCCGTCGGCGCTGGGCGTTCGCCGGCCCGCGCTGATCGCGGGCGCGTTCGTGCATTCGGGCATCGCCTGCGGCGCGGCGTCGTCGCCGCTGACGGCGCTCGCGCGTGCTCAAGGTCGGCGCCGGACACCGACGTCACGCAAATCGCGGCCGCCGCCCGCGCAAAGGCGCATCCGCGCGCGCTGCCGGTGCCGCTGCTGGCGATCCAGGGCGGACGCGACGAATTCGTCGCGCCGGGCAACGCGGCGCAGCTCGTGCGCCAATATCTGGCGCTCGACGGCCATCCCGCGGCGGGCGAAGGCCGGCACGGCCGAACTGCCCTGCCGCCGACCGACACCGCAGAAGCCACGACGGCGGACGGCCGCATGGTCACGACGCAGCGAATGGCGCGTCGACGGACGGCTCGTCGCGCGCCACGTCTGCGTCGACCGAGCTCGGCCACGCGTGGAGCGGCGGCGACGACGCGCTACCCGTACAACGATCCGCGACGCGCCCGATGCGACCGCGCTCCTCGGCGCGTTCGTCCGCGACGCGGTACAGTAGCGTTCGAGCTATCGAACCCGACGCGAGCGCGCCATGCCGATCGCCGCGATGAACCATTTCACGATCCTCACCGACGACGTCCCGCGCACGGTCGCGCTTCTACGCGCGACCTGCTCGGGCTCGCCGAAGGCTCGCGGCCGGATTTCGATTTTCCCGGCGCCTGGCTGTACGCGGGCGAGCACGCGATCCTGCACGTCGATCGGCGGGCGGTCGCGCGCGGAGCTGCAAGCCCGGCGTCATCGACCACATGGCGTTCTCGGCAGCGGGCCTCGCCGAAACGCTCGCCTCGCTCACCGCGCACGGCATCGAGCACACGTGCCGCCGGCAGGTCGGCTCCGGCGTCTGGCAGGTGTTCTTCACGATCCCAACGGCGCGCGGGTCGAGCTCGACTTCGCCGCCGACGAAGCGTGCCGTTGACGCAGGTCACCGAGTCGACCATCTGGTCGTCGCCGCGACGACGCTCGCCGACGGCATCGAGTACGTCGCCGAGCTGCACGGGCGTCGCGCCCGCAGCCGGCGGCCAGCACCTCGCGATGGGCACGCACAACGCGCTGCTCTCGCCTCGGCGAACGCTTCTATCTCGAAATCATCGCGATCGATCCGGCCGGCACGAAGCCATCGCGGCCGCGCTGGTTCGACCTCGACGACATCGCGCTGCAGGCGGAGCTGGCCGAGCGGCCGCGCCTGATCCACTGGGTCGCGCGCACCGACGACGATCGAGACGCGCAGCGGCGGCATGCCCGATCGCGCTCGGCCCCGTCCATCCGATGTCGCGCGGCGATTTTCGCTGGCGAATCACGATTCCCGACGACGGCGCACTTCCGGGAAAGGGCGTCGTGCCGACGCTGATCCAGTGGGACGTGCCGACCCATCCCGCCGACACGCTGCCGAGCTCGAACGTGTCGCTCGGCGCGTTCGCCGCGACGCACTCCGACCCTGCGCCGGTGCGCGCGGCGCTCGCTAGCACTTGGCCTCGAGGGGGCCGTGCGGGTCAGCTACGACCGCGAAACGCGGCTCGCCGCGATGCTGCGCACGCCGCGCGGCATCGTCACGCTGTCTTCGTAAACACGCCCTAGGCCAGCGCGCCGCGCGCAGCGATCGGCCATACGCACTCGACGCGCGTGCCGCGCAAGCCGACGATCCAGTCGTAGAGGTTGACCGTCGGATCGCAGTGGCCGGGAACGAGCCAGAGCCGATCGCCGATCACCGGCGGCGGCGTTGCCGACGCGATGCGAGCACGCCGTGCTCGTCGGAGGCCTTCGCGTATTCGAGCCCGTCGACGCCGTATACCAGCGGCGGGCCCGAATCGAACGCGAACGCCTTGAGTCCCGCATCGACGATCGCGCGCTCGCGCGTCGGCGTGCTCATCACCGTCGCGAGCGACGTAAAGGCTCTGCTCGAAATGATGCTCGTCCGCCGCGAGCGCGTTGCGGTCGTAGTCGGCGTCCATGAAGACGTACGAACCCGGCTGGAGCTCGGTGTACACGCCGCTGTCGCGCTCGTGCTGCCAGGTCCCGGTGCCGGCGCCGGTGACGACCGGGCACGCGATGCCGGCGGCTTCGATGGCCTCCTTCGTTTCGCGCGCGAGCGAGCGCGCGCCGTCGATCGCCGCGCGTCGCTCGCCGGGTGTGCGCAGGTGCTGCGCCGCGCCGTGATAAGCGTGCAGGCCGCGGAAGCGCAACGCCGGCGTACGCGCGACGACTTGCGCAAGCGCAACGGCATGCCGCGCCCGGCGCGACGCCGCAGCGATGCGCGCCGACGTCGATCTCGACCAGCACGTCGAGCGTGACGCCCGCCGCGCGCGCGGCCGCGCCCAGATGCAAGAACGGCGGCCGCATCGTCGACCAGCACGCCGATCGTCGCCTCGCGCGCGAGGGCCGCAAGCGCGCGAGCATTTTCTCGGTCCGACGATCTCGTTGGTGACGAGCACGTCGCGGATGCCCGGCGGCGACGAACGCCTCGGCTTCGTCGACCTTCTGGCAGCAGATGCCGACCGCGCCGCGCGCGATCTGCGCTTGCGCGATGTCCGGGCACTTGTGCGACTTCGCGTGCGGCCGCAGCGCGACGCCGGCGCCGCGCACGGCGTTCGCCATCAGGTCGAGGTTGCGCTCGAAGGCGTCGAGGTCGACGACGAGCGCGGGCGTGTCGATGTCGGCGGCAGCGTCGCCGACGCGGGCGGGAAGACTCTGCACGCGCGGATCGTACCGCGTCCGGGCGTCCGAAAGCGACCTACTGCGTCGCCGTACCCTCTGCGCGCCGCGAGCTGGCCGTAGACGACGTGCGCGATCGGCGAGGAGCTGCGCGCGGTCGAGATTGCCCGAGATCGCGTAGCCGCAGTGTTCGTCGTCGATCCAGTAGAAGACGCCGACGCCGTTCTCGACGGCGTAGCGGAACGCCGTCTCGCCGGTGCCGGCCGACCTTGCCGCCGCGCGACTGCTTGCGCACCTGCAGCGTCAGCCGCTGCTTGTCGGCGTTCTCGTACATGAGCAGCGCCGTCGGCTTTTCGTTGCCGGCGACGAGCCGGCCGCCGACGAGCGCATAGCCGACGCCGTTGAGGTCGGGCGCGTGCACCGGGAAGCCGAGGCGCTTCGTGAGCCAGGTGACAAGGCGCTTCTCCTCGTTCGCCCACACCTCGACGGGCCGGTTCGCGTCGGCCGCGTAGAGCGCGTGCGCGAGCGCGCCTGGCGCGGGAACGTCGTCGGCGATGCCCCCGCGCTCGAGCACGCGTCGCGCCCGAACCAGCCGATGCCGACGCCGAGCATGCAGCGTGCGCGGCAGCGGCGAAAGCCGGTACGAGCCAGCGGCGCACGCGCCGCCGGGACGCGACGCCGGCGGCGTCGCCGCGTCGATCAGCCGCTCGGGAATCGGCTCCGCGAGCAGCGGATCGAGCGCGTCGCGCAGCGCCGCGCGACTGCGCGCGGATCTCGGCGACGCGCGCAGCGAGCTCGGGTCGCGCGCGAGCGCGGCCTCGACCACGGCGCACGCGCTCCGGGGCAAGCTGGCCGTCGGCGTACGCGTGGACGTCGGCGTCGGACGCGGAATCGCGTTGCGGGGCGGCGCGACTTGCATGCTCATTTGACGACGCGCAGCGCGGACGGCGGCTCGGCGACCATGCGCTCGCAGCTTCTCGCGCGCACGCGACAGCCGCGACATCACCGTGCCGACCGGAACCGACAGCACGGCGGCGATCTCCTCGTAGCGCAACTCCTCGACTGCGGCGAGCAGCAGCACTTCGCGCTGGTCGGCCGGCAGCCGGCCGATCTGCTGCGACGATCTCCATCAGCTCGACGCGTCGAGCTGGTTCGCGCGCACCGGCGAACTGCCAGCCGCCGGCGCTCGCCGTCGGCATCGAGCGAGACGTTCGTCGCGTCGCGCCGCGCGAGCGCGAGCTGGTTGACGTGAACGTTGTGCATGATCGTGAACAGCCATGCGCGCAGGTCGGTGCCCGCCCGCCACAGCCGTCGCTTTTCCCATGCGCGCGCGAGCGTGTCCTGCACGAGGTCGTCGGCGCGGGTCGTGTCGCCGGTCAGCACGCGCGCGTAGCGGCGCAGCCGCGGGAATCGCGGCGACCAGCTCCGGGTGCGGCAGCGCGGGTGCGGCATGGCGAAGTCAGGTCCACGATGCCCTTGGATCGGTCACGCTTGTCGCAGTCGCGGCCGCGGCTGAGACCTCAACAAAGCGCGGCCCCGCCCGCGGAGGATCCGAGCCGCGGCCGCATGGCGCGATATTACTCCGCGCGCGCCAGGAAAGCCGTCGTTCACCCCGGCAGACTGGTGAAGTCCATCGGATTCTTCCTCGGTACTCGTGTCGGACTCACTGGCGCCAACAGAGGGCCCGACAGCGTTATTCCCGCCGGGCCGGCCGCTCGAGACCGTTCACACCCCTGTAGACGACACTGCGGCCTACCCGAGCCCGACCCTCGACGCCGGAACGGGCTCGGCGCCGTCACAGCAGGAACAGCGTCGCGAGGCCGAGGAAGATGAAAAAGCCGCCCGAGTCGGTGACGGCGGTGATCATCACCGACGAGCCGACCGCGGGGTCGCGGCCGAGCTTCATCATCGTCATCGGGATCAGCACGCCCATCAGCGCCGCGAGCATCAGGTTCAGCGTCATCGCGAGCACCATGACGAGGCCGAGCGCGACGTCCTTGTAGAGCAGCATCGCGACCAGGCCCATCACGCCGCCCCAGACGAGGCCGTTGACCAGGCGACGGTGATCTCCTTGCGGATCAGCTGCGCGCGCGTTCGCGCGTCACCTGTCCGAGCGCCGACCGCGCGCACGATCATCGTGATCGTCTGGTTGCCCGAGTTGCCGCCGATGCCGGCGACGATCGGCATCAGCGCCGCGAGCGCGACGAGCTTCTCGATCGAGCCTTCGAACACGCCGATCACGCGCGACGCGATGAAGGCGGTGACGAGGTTGATCGCGAGCCACGCCCAGCGGTTCTTGAACGACGCCCACACCGAGGCGAAGACGTCCTCCTCCTCGCGCAGGCCGGCCTGCGCGAGCATGTCCTCCTGCGCCGCGCTCGCGGACGAAATCGAGCACCTCGTCGACGGTCACCCGGCCGACGAGCTTGTCGTTGGTGTCGACGACCGGCGCGGAGACGAGGTCGTAGCGCTCGAACGCGCTCGCCGCGACGTCGGCCTTCTCGTGCTGCAGCAGCTTGACCGCCGGCGGCTGCATGATCGCTTCGACCGACGGTCGTCGGGATCGGTGACGATCAGCTTGTTGACCGGCAGCACGCCGAGCAGCTTCTCGTCGCGGTCGACGACGAACAGCTGGTCGGTCTGCGACGGCAGCTCGTCGAAGCGGCGCAGGTAGCGCAGCACGACCTCGAGCGTCACGTCGGGGCGCACCGTGACGTCGTCGAAGTCCATCAGCGCGCCGACCATGTCGTCGTCGAAGGACATCGCGGCGCGCAGCTGCTCGCGCTCCTCGACCGGCAGGCTCTGGAAGACATCGTCCATCACCTCCTGCGGGAGGTCGGGCGCGAGCTCGGCGATCTCGTCGGCTTCGAGCGTCTCGGTCGCGGCGACGAGCTCCTCGGTGTCCATCGAGGAGATCAGCGACTCGCGGACCGCGTCGGAGACCTCGAGCAGGATCTCGCCGTCGCGCTCGGCCTTGACGAGGTCCCAGATGTAGAGCCGCTCGTCGAGCGGCAGCGCTTCGAGGATGTACGCGATGTCGGCCGGGTGCAGCCGGTCGAGCTTGCGCTGCAGCGCGGCCTTGCTCTTCTTGTAGACGGCGCTCTCGCGCGAGCTCGGCCGCTGCGCGTCGTGCCGTGCCTGCTGCTCGTGGACGAGCCCTTCGACCAGCCGGTGCTTGCGCAGCAGCGCCGTGACTTCGGCGAGCGCGTCCTGCACGCTCGCGCGCGCCTCGGGGCGCTTCGGTGTCGGCGTGGTCGACGGTTTCGGGCATTGACGATGGCGTGATCAAGGAGTGCGGGCGGAACCTGAAGGCCGCCGGCATTCTATGCGCAATCGCCGCGCCGCGCACCGCGGCGACGGGCTCCCGCCGCGCTGCCACCCGTCACGGAAGCTGCGCCGACGGCATCCGCGCGAGGATCGTCGCGACACGCCCCGCGAGATACGCCGATCGGGATTGCGCTCGAAGAAGCGCGGATTCGGCGCCATCGCGGCGAGCCGCGCCGCCTGCTCGGCCGAGAGCTGCGCGCGCCGACACGCCGAAGTAGCGCTGCGCCGCGGCCTCGGCGCCGAACACGCCGTTGCCCCATTCGATCACGTTGAGGTAGAGCTCGAAGATGCGCCGCTTGGCGAGCATCGCCTCGAGCATCACGCGTGATCACGGCCTCCTCGCCCTTGCGCCAGTAGCTCCTCGCGGGCGAGAGGAACAGGTTCTTCGCGAGCTGCTGCGTGATCGTCGAGCCGCCGGCGACGACGCGGCCCGCGCCGCTGGTTCTTCTCCTGCGCGAGCTCGATGCCTTCCCAGTCGAAGCCGTCATGCTCGACGAACTTCGCGTCTTCGGCGGCGATCATCGCGCGCTTCAGCGACGTCGCCGATACGGTCGTACGGCACCCAGGATAGCGAAGCTCGATCTTGCGTCTCTTCTCGCGCGCCTCGGCCATCCGCTGCGCCATGAACGCCGTCTCGCGCGGCGGGTGGTAGCGGTACCACGCAACGTGCGCGGCGATCCACGCGAGCCACGAGAGCGCGATCGCAACGAGCGCGGCGACGACGACGAGCGCGACGCGGGATGGGGTCACAGACGACTTTCTCGGTGTCATCCAGGATCACGCAAGCCCGAGCCGGAACGCCGTCTCTGACCCTCCTCTCACTCGCTGCGCAGCTCGTCGCCCTTCGTGAACGTCCAGGTGCGCGTGATGTGCAGGATGTCGGTGTCGCGCCGGATGTCGGGCGGGAACGCCGCGAACGGCGCCGCCATCTCGACGATCTTCACCGCCGCGGCGTCGAGCACGCGCTGACCCGACGAGCGATTGATCTCGACCTTCTCGACGCTGCCGTCGGCGCGGATCGACGACGGTAATCAGCAGGCTGCCGTAGAGCTTCAGCTGCCGCGCCGCCTCGGGGTAGTTGAGGTTGCCGACGCGCTCGACCTTGAGCCGCCAGTCCTCGACGTAGCGCGCGAAGCGATACTCCTCGGCGCGCGCGCCGACGAAGCGCCGCTTCGGCCGCTTCTGGTAGGCGTCCATGTCCTTCGCGATCTGCGCCTCGAGCCGCATCGCCTCGAGCGTGCGCTGCATCAGCTCGGTCGCCGTCGGCAGATCCTTGGGCTCGGTCGCCTCGATCGGCTTCGGCATCGGCCTGCGCGGTCGGCGCGCTGTCGAGCTGCGTCATCAGCTCCCTCGCCTCGCTCTTCGAGCGCCTCGACCTTCTGCGACGCGACGGTCAGGTCGCGCGTTCGGCGCTCTCCTTCGGCAGCACGGGCAGCGGCGTTTTCGCGCGGCGGTTCGCGTCGGTGTTGCCGCCGCCGTCGAGATTGCGCCTGCGCGAGGATGTCGGCCTTCGTCGGCTTCGATCGGCGACTTCGCGTTGACCAGCGCGACCTCGAGCGGCGGCCCGCGATCGAGCATCTTCTGCAGGTCGAACGGCTGGAACTTGATCGCGAGCAGCACGGCGTGGATCACGATCGAAATGCCGAGCGTGTACGTGAAGAGCCGTCCGCCGCGGCGTCGGTGTCGAGGCCGGGAACCCAGACCGGTATCGCCATCGCGGCCGCGCCGCCCGGCGACACCGCAAGCTCGGCAGCGACGGGGTGTGGCCGCGGTTCGCGCCGCTGGCGGAGGACGCTTGCGCTCGGCCGCGGATCCGGCGGCTTTCGCCGCGCCGAGGCGGGAGCAGCCTTCGCCGCCGCGAGCGACTTTCGGAACCAGCGGCGCGACTGAATCGGCATTCGCGGCGGTTCGCGCTGCCGGTGGCCGGGGAGCGGCGGCTTTCCTTCTCGGCGCCGCCTGCGCGCGCGTTCGCTCCGGCGGCACTTCGGCGTCCGGTGTCGGCGCAGCGGGCAGCTGGATCTGGACGAGGCGGGTCGGCGCGGCACGGGACGGGGCGCGTTATGTCAATGTCTTATTGTAGCCGCACCCCGGGAAGCGCGTCGCCCCGTTGCGCAGCCGAGGACGCCGGCCCGTCGGCGCCTAGGCGACGACGCCCTGGCGTACCGGCACTCGAGCGTCGCAGCGAGCAGGTCGATGCGCCCGATCGCCGATCCGCACCCTCGTGTCCGGCGGCTGAGCGCGGGCAGGTCGGGAAGGCGCACGATCAGCGGCAGGCGGTCGAAGCGGACGAGGTTGTCGCGGATCGACGGTCGCCGTGCGTCTCGGTGACGCCCTCCTGCAGCAGCCAGCGCAGGCACCAGTAGTGCTCCATCCGGTCCTGGAACTCGGCGTAGGTCGAGTAGGTCGCCTCGAAATCGGCGAGCGCCGCAAAGAGCTCCGCGTCGTTCTCGGCGTACGGCGGCTTCTCGCCGGCGACGACGGCGATGAGCTGCCGCTGGTTGACGAGGTCGCTGTAGCGGCGCAGCGGCGAGCTCGCCCACAGGTAGTGCGCGAGCCCCAGACCCTGGTGCTCGCCGGGCCGCGTGCTCATCTTCACCTTGCCGTTCGACTGCGTCCGGTAGAGGCCCGGCGACGCGCGCGTCGGCGAGCAGCCTTGCCCCAGGTGCTGTTGACGAGGATCATCAGCTCGGAGACGAGCTTGTCGAGCGGGCGAGCCGCGCGGCCGCGGGACGATCGACACGCGTTCGCCGTCGCGGCGCGCGCATCCCAATCGACGTAGAAGCTGTAGTCGATGCGCGGGAAATCGGCCTTGCCGCGCGCCTGGCCGAGAGCGCCTGCGCGAACTTCCACAGCACGCGCAGCTCCGCCGTCCATGGCGGGTCGGCCGGCGACGGCAGCGTCGTTCGCGAAGGCGTCGTCGATCGCGTCGAGCCGCAGGTTGGCGGCGACCGGCACGCGATTCGACGCGCGTCTCGTGCCGGATCGAGCGTCCCGTCGGCCGCGACTTCGGCATAGAGCGACAGCGCGGGCGGCGCGTGCCCCGCGGCGAGCGTGAAGGCGTCGACCGCCGCGTCGGGCAGCATCGTGATCTTGCGGCCGGGCATGTAGACGGTGGACAGCCGCGCGCGCGCGATGGCGTCGAGCGGCGATCCGCGCGGAATCGCGAGCGCCGGCGCAGCGATGTGGATGCCGACCTCGTAATTGCCGTTCGGCGAGCTCGCGCACCGAGAACGCGTCGTCGATCTCGGTGGTCGTCGCGTCGTCGATCGAGAACGCGCGCACGTCGCGCCGTCGGCAGCTCGGGCAAGCCGGGCAGCGCGCCCCATGCGGGGAACGCGACGCCGCGCGGAAAAGCCTGCGCGAGAAACGCATCGTAGTGGTAATCGTGCGACGACGGAATCGCGCCGCATTGCGCGAGAAGCGCAAGCGGGTTGGTCTGCAGCGCGTCGCACGCGGCGGCGAGCGCCTTCCATTCGAGCGCGTTCTTGTCCGGCTTGTGCAGCAGCATCGGCAGCTTGGCGCGAAGCGCGTCGGGCAGCCGGTGCGCGCGAAAGCTCGTCGCTCCACGCGGCGATCTGCTCTCCCTCGCGCTTCTTGCGCTCGACCGACGCGAGCGCGGCCTTGAGCGCGTCCGGCGGCGCCTTGCGGTAGCGGCCCTTGCCGCGCTTGTAGAAGTACATCGGCGCAGTCGGCGAGCGCGAGCGCGACGGCCGCGGCTTCGGGCGGCCGCCGGCGTGCGGCCGAAATATTCGCGCGCGAGATCGGCGAATCCGAACTCGTCGTCGGCGCACACTTCCCACAGGAAATTCGGGTCGAGGTCATGCGCGAGCTTGTGCGCGTCGGCGATGAGCGCGGACGGCGATGGCTCGGCGAAGCGCAACAGGACCGCGGCGGCCTTGATCTTCAGCCGCTTGCCGGAGGCGGCCTCGACCTGCAGCGACGTGTCGTTGTCGGCGAGGACCGTGCCGGCCTTGAGCTGGCCGTCGTCCTCGAAAAAGACGTGCATGGAATCCCGAGGCGGGGCGCGGCCAGGTGCCGGCCACGGAAGGGTCGCATTATAGCCGGCCGGCGGCAGCGACCCCAAGACCATCCCGGGTCGGCGACCGCCGCGTTGCGGCCGACGATGCCGTAGACATCTCCGAGGGCCGTGATGGGCATTTGCCCGGGCGCGGAACACCCGGTCAGCCGCGCGTCGATCATGATCATGCCTTCGGTGACGGTAACGGACGGGCTCGCCGCCTCGTCGCCGACCTGCGCGTCGTTCCAGCACCGCTCAACCGAGATCGATGTTCTCTCCTGGCGACGGGCGCGGTGTAGCGCGCCGGCGCTCACCCCATCCTGTTCTCGCTCCGTCACAGCGTGCCGACGGCGGCGCGCAGACCCAGCAGGTACGTGTTGGCGCCGAAGCCGCAGATCTGGCCCCTGACGATCTCGGCAAAGCACGAGTGGTGGCGGAATTCCTCGCGCGCGTGAATGTTCGACATATGGATCTCGACGATGGGCACGGTGAGGATCGCCAGCGCGTCGCGGATGGCGTAGCTGTAGTGCGTCCACGCACCCGCATTGATCATCACTGCGTCGACCTGGTCGAAGAACGCCTGATGGATGCGCTCGCACATCGCGCCTTCGCTGTTGGTCTGGAAGGAGACGACCTCCACGCCCAATTCCTTTCCGAGCGTGCGCAAAGATTCGTCGATCTCGGGCAGCGTGATCGTTCCGTACTGGACCGGGTCGCGCTTGCCGAACATGTTGTGGTTGACGCCATGGAGCATCAGAATCTTCTTCATTTCGCTCTTCCTAGGAATGTGATTGATCGGCGACGATGCGGGTGGTTCGGCTCCGGGAGTCGATCGCCCGTGCGGCGGCGACCGAATCACCGGTCGCCTGAATCAGTTCGATGGCGCGTCCGTCGGGCAGCGCAAGCCAGTTGCACCCTGAAGACGCCCCCTTCGTGCACGGCCCGGATCGCCGCCTCGACATCCTCGGTCATTATGCGTGGTTCATCGCATCCACGTGCGCCTGTCGGGGATCAGCCAGGAGAATGTCGGAGCCCGCGACCGCGATGCGCTCCCGCTTCCATGACAGGTCAGCCCTTATAGCCGAACAGGCGCGGCAGGAAGAGCACGCAGGCAGGGACGTAGGTGATCAGCAGGAGGGCGATGAGCATGACGCCGAGAAAGGGCATCACCTCGCGCACGATGTCGCGCAGCGACACGTTCGCGATCTTCGTCATCATGAACAGCAGCAGGCCATAGGGCGGCGTGACGAGGCCGAACATGATGTTCGTCACCGCCATGACACCGAAATGCACCGGGTCGACGCCGAGCGCCGTCGCGGTCGGCAGCAGGACGGGCAGGATGACGAGAATGATCGTCGTGCCCTCGAGAAAGCAGCCGAGCACGAGCAGGATGACGTTGACGAGCAGCAGAAAGCCCCACTGCGACAGGCTGGTGGCGGTCAGGATGGCGCTCACCGTCTTCGGGATGTTTTCGACGGTGATCACGTAGTTGAACGCCATCGCGCCCGCGATAAGCATGCCGATGGATACGGTGGTGCGCGCGCTGGTGACGAGCGAGTGGTAGATGTCGCGCGGACCGATGCTTCGGTACAGGCCGCCGGCGATCAGCAGCGCGTAGGCGGCTGCCACTGCCGCGGCCTCGGTGGGCGTGGTGATGCCGCTGTACAGGCAGGTGAAGAGGATGATCGGCATCAGCAGCGCCGGAAACGCCTCCTTCGTGACGCGCGGCATCTCGCGCAGCGGCACACGCACTTCCACCGGGAAATTGCGGCGCTTGCCCACGGCGATGATCAACGCCATCTGCACGGCGCCGATCAGCAACCCCGGAATCACGCCGCCGAGGAACAGGTAGCCCACCGAGGCATCCGAGACCAGCGAATAGACCACCAGAGGGATCGACGGCGGGAATGATCGGGCCGATCGTGGCCGCGACGGCCGTCAGGGCCGCGGCGAAGGCGCGCGTGTACTTCCCCTCGCGCGTCATCAGCGATTGCATGAGCTTGCCGGCGCCTGCGGCGTCCGCCAGCGCCGACCCCGACATGCTGGAGAAGATGATGGCCTGCGCGACGTTCACCAGAGCCAGCCCGCCGCGAAAGCGACCGACGAGCGCGTTGCAGAACCGCACGAGCCTGTCCATGATGCTGCCCGCGTTCATGAACTCGGCCGCGAGGACGAACAGCGGGATAGCCAGCAGCAGATAGCTGTTCATCATGCCGTTGAGGATCTGCTCGCTCGCGGTGCCCACGTCGAGGCCAGCGGTGGCAAGGTAGAGCACCGATCCGCCGACCATCGCCAGGCCGATTGGGAGACCCAGCAGGCTCAGCGCGACGATGCTGATCAGCGAGAGAGCGAACGGGCTTGGCAGGCTCATGGCGCCCCGCCTCCCTCGGTCGTGTCCTCGGCGGGCAGCCCGCCGCGCAATGCCTCCCATAGCAGCCACAGATAGCGCAGGATGGTCGCGACCACGAAGATCAGGTAGACCGAGTACAGCCAATCGAGGCGGATGTCGAGGTAAGACGAGCGCTCGACCTTCATGAACGCAACGTACTTGTAGGTCCCTGGAAGCGACAGACTGTAAAGCGTTACGGTCACGACCGACGCGATGACCGCCATCACGCGGCGCACACGCGGTCCGGCGACCGACGTAAAGATGTCGAAGCGGATCTCGTCCTTCTCCTTCAGCGCCAGCGCCGTGCCCCAGAGCACGAGCCACAGCCAGCAGACGACCACGGTCTCCGTGGACCAGCCTGTCGGCAGATTGAGGAGGTACCGGAACACGATCTGGAACAGGAAGGCGACGAACATGATGCCGAGCAGCGCGGCGATCAGGTTCTCGGAGCGGCGCTGCACCCAGCCGGCGACGTTTAGGATGAATGAGCTCATGCTCCTCCCGTCCGCGCGCACGCCGAGAAACTGCCGCCGCCGGCAGACCCGGAGGGCGCGCGCACCACAATCGTCGCGGGCCTGCGCGGCCCGCGACCTTCATTCTGCTCCGGCTACTTGACGGCCAGGATCTTGTCGAGGATGCCCGGCGCCCACGACTTCGCTTCGTCGGAGGCCAGGTAGACCTTCTGGGCGTGGCCGCGGAAAGCGG
The DNA here is from genome assembly GCA_963733985.1 of uncultured beta proteobacterium. Classification (GTDB taxonomy): domain Bacteria; phylum Pseudomonadota; class Gammaproteobacteria; order Burkholderiales; family Casimicrobiaceae; genus CAIWHR01. The sequence continues at coordinate 52,745 of CAVTFF010000004.1, forward strand.
CGATGTCGGGCGTATAGACGTCGAGTCCCTGCTTCTTGAAGGACTCGGCGAGCTCCGCCTCGCGCTTCACGTGCTCTGCGGCGCTCCAGGCGAGCGCCTTGTCGACTGCAGCCTGGAAGCTCTTCTGCTTGGCCGGCCCAATCGCGTTCCACGACTTCTGGTTCATGCACAGCACGTCGAAGGCGAAGAGATGCGACGTCAGCACGATCTGCGACATGACCTCGTAGAACTTCATGTTCTGCACATTGGGCAGCGGATTGTCCTGCCCGTCGATCGCGCCCGTCTGCAGCCCCGTGTAGACCTCCGCGTAGGCCATCGGCGTGGGATTCGCGCCGAGCGAGCGGCCGAGCAGCTGCCACGCGTCGCCGGGAGGCATCCGCAGCTTGATGCCGGACATGTCAGTGGGCGTGCTGATCTTCTTCTTCGGCTTGAGGCCCACCTGCCGCGTGCCGTAGAACGTCGGGCCGAGGATCTTGATCTTGAGCTGGTCCTCGGCCTGTCTCTTCATCTGCCCGCCGAGGTCGCTCGCGAAGAACGCGAGCACGTGGTGGGCGTCGCGGAACGTGTACGCGGAGGTCAGGACCGACCAGGCGGGCAGCTGCTTGCTGATGTCCTGCGGCGCGACGTTGCCCATCTCCAGATTGTCGCGCTGCAACGCGACGAGCTCCGTGCCCTGCTTGAACAGCGTGCCCCCGTAGTAGGGCTCGATCTTGAAGTCGCGCTTCGACGTCCTTGGTGAGCATCCGAATCATGTCGGCACGGATGTCCTTGTCCGAGAACACGGCGGCGAAGCGCAACGTGGGCTTGTCCTGTGTCCAGGCGGGGACGGCCTGCGTCGCGGCCAGCGCGGCGCCGGCCTTGAGCAGCGTACGACGGTCGATCTTGAAGTCCATCGGTTTCTCCTCGAAGTGAGTTGCAACTACCGCGCTAGCGAGTTGACGCGCTGGCGAGCCAACTCAGAATCACGTCCGCCACAATTCGGCGACGGGCGGGCACATCCCCACGGGCGCCCATATCCCGCTGGAAGAGGGTGCCGAAGGTGTACTGATTGGTGACGTTGAACATCCCGAGGGCGGCGATCGCCATGTGGACGTCGATCGGATCGAGATCCGGGCGGAACACGCCCTCGGCCTGCCCGTGCGCGATCACCGCGCCGAGCATGTCGACGATGGGGCGGTTGACGGTTCGAAGCGACGGGAAGCGCTTCATGTGCCGGCCTCGGGCTTGGTTCTCGGCAACCACGATTCGCACGAAGTACTCGTGGTCGACGTAGTAGTCATAGGTGAACTCGACGATGCGGCGGATCGCGTCGACCGGCGCGAGGTGCTCGAGCTCGAGCTCGTTCTCCGCCTCGCGGATCTCCGCGTAGACCCGCTCGAGCACGGCAAGGTAGAGCCGCTCCTTGCTGCCGAAGTAGTAGTTGATCAGCGCGCGCGTGGTCCGCGTGCGCGCAGCGATCGCATCCATGCTCGCGCCCTTGTACCCGCGCGAGGCGAACTCCGTGGTCGCGGCCGCCAGGATCCGTGCGCGATTCGCCTCCGGCGCCTTGGGCTTGCGCATCGCGGTGGTTCGAGCCGACGAGACCTGCAGCGCCATGGAAATTCCTCGAATTGGCGAAGCCGCAAGGAAAATTTAACAGACTCGCCAATTCTGGGCAACCCCGAGTGATGATGCGGCGCAACATGGCGCCGCCATCAGTAGGAGACCCGCGCGACCGCGCGCAATTCGTCGGGCGTCGCGGTGCCAAAGCCGAAGAACTCGAGGTAGGCCGGGATCATCTCGAAGAGCATGTCGGTCCCGACCTGGTAGCGACAGCCTCGCTCCCTGGCGGCCTGCAGCAGCGGCGTGATCTCCTGCTTCATTACGACCTCACCGACGAAGGTCGAGGGCGAGAGGCGGGTGACGTCCAGCGGGAGCGGATCGCCGGCCCTCATGCCGAGGGGCGTTGCGTTCACAACAAGGTCATACCCCGTGGGATCGTTCGAGCGCAGTTCGACGGCGATCCCCGGATGGTGCTCGCGGAGCCGCGACGCGACGCCCGCTGCCGCCGCCGCATCGGTGTCGAACAGCGAGATCGACGCAGGCCCTTCGGCCGCCAGCGACGCCGCGATCGCCGACCCGACGCCGCCCGTCCCGATGACGAGGCAGGAGGCACCTGTGATCACGAAACCCTTGCGCTTGAGTCCGCGCGCGAACCCGGCGCCGTCGAACATGTCGCCGACGAGCGTGCCATCGGGACGGAGCAGCAGCGCGTTGCAGGAGCCCGCGATCTTGACCGTGGTGCTGCGCTCGTCGAGCAGGTCGACGACCGTCACCTTGTGCGGCATCGTCACCAGCGCGCCGTGGAGGTTGGTGAACTTCCTGAGCGACGCTAGGACGCCGGTAAAGTCGTCGGCCCTGACCCCCATCGGCACGACGACCGCGTCGATCCCGTTCGCCTCGAACCACGGGTTGTAGATCATGGGGGCCTTGAACGACTCGGTTGGGTATCCGATGTGGGCGATAAGCCGGGTCTTGCCGCTGATCATGGCAACCTCGTGGCGGGTGTGATGACGGAGCGTCGGTCAGAACATTTCCCCGCCGCGGGACCGGCGGATGATGTCGTAGACCGTCACGAGATCGCCGATCGGGATCTGCCCCGGCGCCGACGCGGACTCGCCGACGGCGAAGCTCAACCACGAGCCGAACAGGCCGCCGACCATCCGCGTCACCGACCCCAGCGGCCCCACCGACATGCTGATCAGCGGGATGCGCGTCTTGTCGTCGGCCTCGGCCGTTGCTGCAAGCAGGCGAAGCACGTCGGCGCGGTCGCGCGGCATGACCTGCACCATCGCCACGTCGGCGCCGAGCCGCTCCGCCTCGAGGAATCGGTCGACCAGATAATCGAGCCCCGGCGTGTAGCTGAGGTTGTGGTAGGACAGGATCAACCGCACCTCGTGCCGCCGCGTGCTGTCGCGCACACGCCGCAAGTGCCCGGGGTCGTTGTCCATCTCGAAATCGATGAAGTCGACGAGCCCGCTGGCCGCGACCGCGTCGTAGAGCTCGACGACCGCCGCGTCGCCGATGGCGGTCCGTTCGCCACCGCCCCTCTCGGCGCGGCGCGTGAATATGACGGGGCGCTTGCCGACGACGCCACGGAGCGCGCGTGCTGTCTCGATCACTGCGTCCGTGTCGCCGATCGCATCGAAGAAGTCGACGCGCCACTCGACGAGGTCGGGCTTCTGCCTCAGGACGCTGCCCGCTTCCGTGAGCACCCGTTCGCGGGTCCGGCCGACCAGCGGCGTGCAGAGCAGCGGGGTCTCGCCGCCCAGCTTCCTGCCGCGCGCGTCGACCGCCTTGATGTGCTTCTTCATGCCATGCGCTCCGGTCGTAGGGTCGCGACGGCGCGGCGGTTTCCGGCCGCTGCGCGTCCGGACCGGCGCTTGTCGCCGGCACCCTTCTCCCGGCGATGCTCGGCGAGGTACGCCTTCAGCGTCTCGAGGCACCGCGTCGCGTGCTCGGCGTAGCCGATCTCCTCGTGCCGCTCCTTGTTGGGCAGCTCGATCGAGTAGACGCAGTGCGGGATGTGCGCGAGGATGCTCGCGACGTCGATGCCGCCCTCGCCGACGTACAGGCGCGCCTCGCGCAGGATGCGGATCATCTCGGCGCGCTCGGTCGGGATCTCGGCCGGGGCGTCGCACAGGTGGGCGAAGTGGAACCACTCGCGCGGCACCGCGTCGAGGTCGGCCGGGTTGTCGCGGGCGCGGTGGAAGTGGTGCATGTCGACCATCAGCCCCGCGTTGCTCCGGTTGACCGTGCGCAGCACGTCGACCGCCTGCGCAAGGTTGGCCACGGCGGCGATCGGGACGTACTCGAGGTCCACGGTCAGCCCGAAGGGCTTGGCGAGGTCGCAGATCTCGCCGAACTTCTCGATGTAGAACTCGCGCTCGCCGCCCCAGATGCTGGACAGCACGGCCTTGGCGCCGAGCTCGGCCGCGACTTCCATCGCCGGCAGGTATTTCGTCGGGTGCAGCCCTTCGTAGACGCGGGCGAGCTCGATGTCGTGGACGCGGACGCCGGTCGAGGCCAGCGCCGCCTTCGTCTGCCTCAGCATCTGCGGGTTGTCGGCCAGCGCGTAGTTGGGCTCGCCGGGCAGGCCCATGTAGATGGGACGGATGCTGACGTAATCGTAGCCGGCTCGCGCGGCGATGTAGGTCATCTCCGGCGGCGCGCAGCCGAGCACCGTCAGGTGGGCAAGCGAAAATTCCTGTGCCATCGTCGTCGCTCCGGTCGGAAGTGGGTCTGCGGTCGCCTCGACCGGGAGGGCGGGCGGCCTCCGCCCCGTCCTCCCGGATCCTGCCGAAGCGTTTGCTAGCCGCCGGACGGCTTCGGGATCTTGAACTTCTCGGGGGACTCCTTGGCTCCGCCGGCTTCGAAGATCAGCCAGGACATCTGCGATCGCCACGTGTTCATGAAGTCCCTTGCCGGTGCGCCGGACAGGCCGAGCACCGTCAGACCGTTGTTCTTCGCGTAGTCGATGAACTTGGGCTCGGCGAGCGCCGACTTGTAGGCGGCGGTCAGCTTGTCGACGATCGGTTGCGGCGTACCCTTCTTCACGAACACGCCGTAGAAGAATCCCGACGCCTTCATCGCGTCGGTGAATGCGGGATTCAGCTTGGTGATGTACGGAACGTCTGGCAGCGCCGGATTGGAGGAGTTCTTCATGATCGCCAGCGCACGCAGGTCGCCGTTCTTGACGTACTGGACGGCAGCGCCGACGGCAAGGCCGCTCACATCGAGCTGCTTGCCGAGGAGTGCGGTGACCAGCGGGCCGTCGCCGTCGAAGGCGACCGGATTGAAGGTCACGCCTTCGAGCTTCTTCAGCAGTGTGGCCGTGACCCACGGCTGGCCGCCGATGCCGCTGATGCCGATTGACATCTTGCCCGGATTGGCCTTGGCCGCCTTAATCAGATCGTCGTATGTCTTGAGCGGCGAGTCCTTGGGCACGACGATGACGGTCGAGCCCTGAACGAACAGCATCACCGGATCAAAATCGTCGTAGCTCAGTTCCGAGAGGCCCAGCACTTGGTAGAGCTGCGGGTTTTCCGCGTGGAACAGCAGCGTATAGCCGTCGGCCTTCGCGGACGCGACTGCCTGCGCGGCGATCGCGCCGGTCGCGCCCGTCTTGTTGGCCAGGATGATCGGCTTCCCGAGAGACTTTTCGGCCAGCGGTGTCGTGAGGCGGGAGACGGTGTCCGTGCCCCCACCGGCGCCCCACGCGATGATGCCGTTGATCGGATGATCGGGGTAATCGGCAGCGTTCGCGAAGCCGAAAGCCATGAGGCTTCCGGCCAGAACGACCTTTGACCACTTGCTGAATTTCATGCGTTTCTCCTTTTGTCAAAGAAACCAATCGGCAGCCAGTTTTTCCAGCGATTGGAACCCATCGTCAACCAGCAAAACACGGTCTGCAAGTGCGCGCAGAGCGATGATGCAAACAACCACATTCCGGGCCACTGCCGCCTAGCGCACCCGCCCAAGCAGCAGAGCCTGCAGATAGTTGGCCGCCTCGCGCCCGTTGTGTCGGCGCTCGATGGCCTTGGCAATCAGGATGTCCGGACCGAGCTCGCTGGCATCGATGTCGCGACGCACACCGTCCAGAACGGCGTCGCGGCGACCCTCGCTGATGCCTTTGAGGAAGACCTGCGGGTATGCATCCACCAGATCCCGGTAATACTTCGTTCTGCCCTCGCCCAGCAACGCGCCGACCTCGTCGGTCGGACCCCGGCCGAACAGATGCTCGGCGAGGCCGCGGCAGGGGACCTTGATGTCGAACTCGCGGCCCTCCTTCCTGGCGGCGTCGTATTCCTGTCCGGCGAGCTTTCCGTAGGCAATAATTGCCCGACTGTGCACTCGCCGCCACGGCTGGGTGTTGTAGAGCCTGAAGCGCACCATCATGTAGAGGGCGACGACCAGGAACGGAACGTACAGCACCCACGCGATCGGGCCGCCCAGGCGGCTGATGCCGACGGCACACGCGACCACCGTAGCGATCGACAGCCAGCCGAATCCGAAGTACCACGAGATCCTCACAGCTTGCGCATCCATGAACGATCAAGTCCGCTTCCGGCCGAACATGCCCTTCATCGAAGCCATCGCCTTCGGACTGGAGACGACGATGGTGAGCACCATCAGGCCCAGAATGACGAGCGGCACGGGGTTCGTCACCATCCCTTCGAAGAATCCTCGCGCACTCCCGTGCGCCATCTGCACGCCGCGACGGAAGTTGCTGTCGATGATCGGGACCAGAATCACGCCTAGGACAAGCGGAGCGACCGGATAGGCGTAACGCTTCATGAAGTAGCCGAGAATCCCGAAGCCGATCATCCAGTAGATGTCGGTGATGCTGTTCTGGATCGAATAGCCCCCGACGAAGGTCAGCACCACGATGATCGGGATGATGATCGGCTTGGGCACTTCGACGATCTTGCTGAAGGCGCGGATCCCGGTCATGCCGACGATGTAGAGGAAGACGTTGGCGAGGACCAGCGCGCCGACCACGAACCAGAAGAACTGGGGCTGCTCCCGCATCAGCATCGGCCCCGGACGCAGGCCGTGGATGATCAGCGCGCCGATCAGCACCGCCGTCACCGAGTCGCCGGGAATCCCCAGCGTCATCATCGGCACGAAGGCGCCGCCGATCGCGGCGTTCGCCGCGGCTTCCGGCGCGATGAGCCCCTGATAGGCCCCCTGGCCGAAGGGCTTCGGGTAGGGGTTCTTGATCGTGCGCTTGGCGTGGTCGTACGCCATCAGCGCGGCGATGTCGCCCCCGGTGCCCGGCAGCGCGCCGATGATCACGCCTATCGTCGAGGCGCGCAGCGTGAGGAACATATTTTCCATCACGGCGCCCCACTCCGGCGTGATACGGGTGATCTTCTGCTTGACGGGCTCGGTCTTCATCTGCAGCTGCATCAGCGCCTCCGAGATGCCGAAGGTGCCGATCATCACGACCACGAAATGGATGCCGCCGAGCAAGGCGGTCGAGCCGAACGTCATGCGACCCTGGCCGGTTTCCGTGTCCATGCCGATCATGCCGACGACGATGCCGATGAACGCCGCGATCAGCGCCTTCAGCATGTTGCCTTCGGACAGGCTGCCGACGAGGAAGAGCCCCATGAAAGCCAGCAGAAAGTAGTCCCGAGGCTGGAACACCAGCGCCAGTTGCGCGATCAGCGGGGCAAACAGCGCCAGCACGAGGATGCCGAAGAAGTTGCCGATGACCGCTTCGGTCGTGGAAAGACCCATGGCCTCGCCGGCGAGTCCCATCTTCGCCAGCGGATAGCCGTCGAAACCTGAGGCCACAGCCGCCGGGGCACCGGGAATGTTGAGCAGAATGCCCGAGCGCGCGCCGCCGTAGACGCCGCCGGTGTAGATGCCGACCATGATGGCCAGCGCCGGCAGGACATCCCACGAGAAGGTGAACGAGATCAGCAGCGAGACCGCCATCGTCACCGAGAGGCCGGGGATCGCCCCGACGTACAGGCCGACCAGGGTGCCGATCCCGATCCACCAGATCAGGCTGATGCTCATGAATGGCTGAAGAAAGCCTTCCAGCCCGGTGTACATGGCTGTGTGCTCCGGTGGGGTCAGGGCAGAACGACCTGGAACAGCGTGGAAAAGATCAGGTACAACACGGCCAGCGTGCTCGCCGACACGATCACCTTGAGCAGCAGCTTCTTCGGCTCGAGCAGGTACATCGTCGCCACCAGGAACAGGAACGTCGCCGGAACGAAATGGATCGTCTCGACGACGAAGCCGTAAATCGTCAGCGTCGCGAGCAGGAAGATGACCTGCCTGTCGAACAGGTGATGCAGCAGGTCGCCGAGCGATCCCTCCCGGTAGCCCTTCCTCGCGAATTGGATCGCGAGGGCGGCGAGCATCAGCAGCAGCGCCCCGGTGACCAGCTGCGGAATGCTGCCCGGCCCCGCGCTTTGTCCCTGGAAGATGCCAGGGCTGCGCAACGAATCGACGAACAATGCCAGGCAGATGACGAACAGGACCAGCATCATCTTGTACTCGCCCTTCGGACGGGCATGATCCGGCTTCACCGATCCGTCGCTCCCGTGTTCTGACATCGCTGTCCTCCTGCTCTGGTATTGGATCTCGTGTCTGATCCTAGCCGCCCGACACCGCGCCTCGGATCGTGGCCAGACTGGTGTGCGGGTCCTCGATCGGCGCCCCGCTGGCCGACTCGCCCCGGAGGGCCGACGCGTGCTCCGGCACCATTGTCGTCGCCCTGCTCAGTCGCCGGTCGACACGTGGTGGACCTTCTTCCCGGGCGAGTAGATGTCCATGATGTTCCAATGCCCCGCAGTGGGCACCGGTTCGTTCTTCATGTGGACGTCGAGCACGACGGGGCGCTTCGACTTGATCGCCTTCTCAAGCGCCGGCCTGAACTCGGCGGCGGAACCCACCTTGACGCCGTCGACGCCGTAAGCCCGGGCGATCGCGGCGAAGTCGGGTGACCAGCTCTTGCCGTCCTTCTCGAACACGGTTCCGAAGGTCGTGTTGAAGTGGGCGGCCTCGAGCCCGGCGATCGTGCCGAACGCGCGGTTGTTCATGACGACCCAGACGACGGCGATGTCCTGCTCGAACGCGGTCGCGAGCATCGCCGGATTCTGACCAAAACCTCCGTCGCCGATCAGCGCGACCACGACACGGTCGGGACACGCGACCTTGGCACCCAGCGCCGCCGGGGCACCGAAACCCATCGTCGCATAGCCGCCGGGCGTGAAGATCGTCCCTGGCACGTAGACCGGAAATTGCTGGCCCACGCCGTTCTTGTTCCAGCCCACGTCGGTGCAGATGAGCGCGTCCCGCGGCAGCGCCGCGCGCACGTCGGCGAGGATGCGCTCGGGCCGCATCGGCCACGCATCGCTCTGCATGGCCTTGGTGTTGCCCGCGACGAACCTCTTGCGGTTCGCCGCCATCTCGGCAACGAGCGCGGGCCTGTGGACACCCTTGGGCGCGATCTTCTGCGCGACGCGGTTCAGCACCCTGAGCGCTTCCCGCAGATCGGCCACGGCGCCGATCGCGACGGGGTAATTGCGCCCGATCTCCGCGGGATCGATGTCGACGTGGATCAGCTTGGTCGGCGGAATGTTGAACGTGTACTTGTCCTCCCACGAACTGCAGTCGGCCTCCGAGAAGCGCGTGCCCAGACCGAGGATCCAGTCGGCGCCCTTGCACTTGTCATTGATGAATTTCGTACCCCAGAATCCGGTCATCCCCAGGATCAGCGGATGGTCGTCGGGCAGGGCGCCCTTGCCCATCAGCGTGTGCGCGACGGGCAGGGACAGGTGCTCGGCGAGAGCACGCATCTCGTCGGCTGCATCGGCGAGCAGGATGCCGCCACCGACGTAGAGGAGCGGTGTCTTCGCCGCGAGGAGCTGCCGGACGATCTTCTCGGCGGTCTCGTCGTCGAGGGAGGGCTTGTGCAGCGCCTTGGCGTTGCCCAGCACGCGGTCGAACAGCGCGCCGTCGATTTCCCTCGAGAAGATGTCCATCGGCACGTCGACCAGCACCGGCCCCGGCCGGCCGCTTTCGGCGAGCGTGAACGCCTTCTCGATGATCTCGGGAAACAGGTGCGGCGAATCCACGCGCCACGCGCGCTTGACGAACGGCCGGTAGATCTCGTACTGCGACGCGTCGGCGTGCATGTTCACTTCCTGGTGCGGGTGCTTGCCGTAATAGTGCGTCGGCACGTCGCCGGCGATCACGACCATCGGGATCGAGTCGAGCGCAGCATTGGCGACGCCGGTCGCGGCGTTGGTAAGCCCCGGCGAGAGGTGGGTCAGCACGACGGAGGCCTGCTTCGTCGCCCGCGCGTAGCCGTCGGCCGCGTGCGCGGCGATCTGCTCGTGGCGCGTGTTGATGAATTTGATCTTCCGGCTCTTCGACAGCGCGGCGAGCACCGCGATGTTCGTGTGACCGCACAGCCCGAAGATGTGCCGGACGCCGCGCGCCTCGAGATACTTGACCAGTTGCTGCGCTATCAGGTCCTTCATTGGCTCCTCCTGCCTGCCCTGCGGCGCTGCCGCCGTCCGGGCTGATGGTCGGGTGATCCGGTGCGCGCCCGCGGGCAGTCGAAGCGACGCGGTCCGCGGTCGAATGTCGCCGGCGGGGGCTTAGGTCGTGATCGTCTCGACCTCAGCCTCCATCTCCGGATCGTAGAACGGACCGAACAGCTCTTCGTCGGACGGGCGGTCTTCCTTGATCGGCACCGACACCCATGTCGTGTTCAGGTAGTGCTTGAGGTGGACGTTCTCGGAGACGATATTGCCGCCCCACGTGCCGCAGCCCAGGCTCGACGTCATCGGCATCCCGTTGTTGAACGCGCCGGCGTTCGCCTTCGACTGCGGTTGCCGCACCATGATCCGCGAGACTGGCGCGGCGAGCGCAAGGCGATGAATGTGGTCCTGGTCGAACGAGTAGATCCCGCACGAGTGGCCTTTGCCGCCGACCTCGTAGACGCCGCGCATCATCTCCAGCGCCTGCTCGAACCCTTTGTACTTGTAGACGGCAAGGAGCGTCGTGAGCTTCTCGCCCGAGAAGGGGTGCTCCTTGCCGATGCCGTCGCCGTGGACGATGATGAACTTGCGGTCGGCGGGAATCGAAAATCCCGCCGCAGCGGCGAGCTTCTGCGGCGCGATCGCGACAGTATCCGGCGTGCGATGCGCCTCGTCATCCCACATCACGCGGCGCAATGCCGCCTTTTCCTGCTCGCTCGCAAGGTAGCCGCCTTCGGCTTGCAGCTGCGCGAGGAGCTTGTCGAAGATCGACGCCTCGATGATCAGGTTGCCGTCGGCCGAGCAGCCGGAGCCGAAGTCGGACGTCTTCGAAAGCCGCGTGTTGCGCGCGGCTTCCTCGATGTTCGCCGTCTCGTCGATGATCATCGTCGAGTTGCCGGCCCCGACACCGTAGGCCGGCGTGCCCGAACTGTACGCGGCGCGCACCATCGGCTGTCCGCCTGTTGCCACGATCAGGTCGGCGCGCGCCATCAGCGCCTGCGACATCGGGATGTTCACCTTCGTCAGGCACTGCAGGATATCGGCAGGCGCGCTTTCGCGCTCGAGCGCCTCGCGCATCAGCCGAACTGTCTCGAACGACGTCTTCTTCGACCGTGGGTGCGGCGAGAAAATGACGACGTCGCGCGCCTTGATCCCGTAGATCGCGTTGCCGGCGGGTGTGAGATCGGGGTTTGTCGTCGGCACGATGCAGGCGATGATCCCGGCCGGCTTGCCGTACTTGACGATGCCTTTCTCGGGCAGCTCCTCGATGATGCCGACGCTTTTCTGGCGCAGCGCGTCGCGGAGCACGCCGCGGATCTTCATCCGCTTGCCCATCCGGCTCACGGCGTCGCCGAGGCCACTCTCCTTGATGCCCATGTCGACGAGACGCGTGAACGTCTTCTTGTTCGCGACCGCCCACGCCACCGCCTGGCAGAGTCGGTCGACACGCGCCTGGTCGTAGGTCTCGATGATCGCCAGCGCTTTTTTCGCGCGGGCGAACACGTCGTCCAATTCCTGTTGCTGCTCCTCGGTGATGCCCTTCTTCGGTTCAGAAGTGCCCATCTCGAATCCTCTTCGTGTCTGTGTGCCCTGTGTGTTGTGTTGCCGTCGCGTCAATGCGCGATGCCAGACGCAAGTGGATCCGCGGCTGGAAGCGCCACGCGAGCGCAGGCGCCAACCATCCGTTTCCACATGAAAGGAATCTCCTCCATTGCCTGCCAATCCCCGCCGCGGCCGGCCATCACGAACACCGCGAGCAACGAGTGGGGGGCTCGGTCCAACAACACCCTCGGATCGGGACTAACGACGAATACGTCGGCACCGTTCTCCGGCGCTTCTTGGCTACGCTCGTCGACGTACCCTGCCCTACGGCTCACCCAAAATTCGATGCAACGATAGGGCCTTCGTTGGACGCCGGTCAAGGGCGTATAGCGACGATATGTGCGTCTAGCGCACACAAATTCGCATCAGGCCTAATTTTCGGCTATGCTGTCGCGCATTGAGGGCGAAAACTGATTAATAGGGTCGTATATCGCCCGAATAGACCGGATTGCGGACGGCAATGCTTTCCGCCGGCATCTGTTGAAAGGCACCCCATGGCAAGAAATGCGGCGGCGTTGCGAGACACGCGGATTGCAGAGTCCGCTGAGCGACCGGTCACACCCAAGCCACCCGCGTTCACCGATCCCGATGCACTGCCTGCAGATACGATCGCCCGCCTCGGAGACGACCCGGACTTCGTGACGGCACTGGCTCGAGGGCTCGCGGTGCTGCTGGCGCTCTCGGACAAGCGGCGTCGCATGTCGATCGCGCAGGTGAGCCATCGCACGGGCATCCCGCGCGCGGCTGCCCGGCGCAGCTTGCACACGCTGTCGAAACTCGGCTTCGCCGCCGTCGACGAGCACCGCCGGTTCTATCTGCGCCCGCGCGTGCTCTCGTTCAGCCACGCCTACCTTTCCGCCTCGCCGATCGCGGTGCTGGCGCAGCCGGTGCTCGATCGCCTAGGCGAATCGCTGCGCGAGGCGTGCTCGCTCGCGACGCTCGACGGCGACGAGATCGTCTACCTCGCCCGCTCGACGTCGTCGCGGATCATGTCGCCGCAGTTGAACGTCGGCAGGCGCCTGCCCGCCTATTGCACGTCGGTCGGCCACGTGATGCTCGCGCACCTGCCGCCCGACGAGTTGAGCGCGTACCTTGCCCGCGCGCGGTTCCACCCGTACACGGAGTACACGCCCACCTCGAAGGAAAAGCTGCTCGCGCTGCTGAAGGAAGTCCGCGAGTCGGGCTATGCATTCGCGAGCCAGCTGATGGAACCGCGGCTATGCACGCTCGCGGTCCCGGTGCGCGACGCCGGCGGCCACTATGTGGCAGGCATCAACGTCATCCTGCAGGGGCGGCTCGTGTCGCGCAGCGAAATGGCCGAGCGCTTCTACCAGCCGCTGCAGGAAGCGGCGATGGAGCTTGGCTCGCTGCTCCTGCCCTGATTCGCGTTTGAGCGACGAGCCATTTCACCTGAGTCGCGGTAGGCTATGATCATGCTGCTGCCGGTGTGCTCTTGCGCAGACGCAGACGATAGGGAATCACGATGACGAATGTGATGGATCGCGAGGCGGTCCCCGAACCCCTGAATCCGCTCGGCTTCGACGGCATCGAGTTCATTGAATTCGCCACGTCGAAACCGCAGGCGCTGGGCGGCGTGCTGGAGATGATGGGGTTCCGCCCGATCGCGCGCCACCGCTCGCGCGAAGTCGAGCTCTATCGGCAGGGAACGATGAACGTCATCGTCAACGCGCAGCCCGCCGACGTGCCGCGCATCGTGCAGCCGGTCGAGCGTCCGGTGTTGAGCGCCTTCGCGGTGCGCGTGCGTGACGCGAATGCCGCGTTCCGGCGCGCGCTCGATCTCGGCGGCTGGGAAATCCCGGTTCGCGCGGCGCCGATGGAGCTCAACATCCCGGCGATCCACGGGGTCGGCGAGAGTCTCATCTATTTCGTCGACCGCTACGACGAGTTCTCGATCTACGACATCGACTTCCGCGCCATTCCCTCGGTCGACCGCCATCCGCCAGCCATCGCCGGCCTCGACTTCTTCGGCATCGTCCAGTACGTCGGCGCCGGCCGTACGCCCGACTGGATCGAGTTCTACTCCCGCATCTTCGGTTTCACGCCGCTGCCCAACCGGATCCGCTTCGGCATCATGCCCAAGGGAATGCTGCTGCAGAGCCCGTGCAAGCAATTCTTCCTGCAATTGATCGACCCTGACGAGGGCGCCACCGACGTCCCGTGGGAGGAACACCTGCAGCGCATCGGGCTTGGCACACCCGACGTGCTGGCAGCGGTGGCGGCACTGGAAAAACGGGGGATCGAATTCGTCGCGTCCGGCGAGGTCCACTCGGGCGAGCGCGGCGCGCTGACAAGACCCTATCTCGGCAGCGTGATGTTCGAGCTCGTGCACGAAGACCTTGGCGCGATGCCACCGCGCAAATGAACTTCACCGATTTCGGCATGGATACGGCGACGCTCGCGGGGTCGCTCGAGGCAAAGCTGACCGCGATTCGAAGGGCGGGATTTGCGCAGGTGATGATTTCGGCCGCCGACGTCGTCGCGCACCCGCTGGGCACGGCGGCCGCCGTCAACGCAATCCGCGCAAGCGGTCTGCGGGTGACCGGCTACCAGGCGCTGCGCGATTTCGAGGGGCTGGCCGGCCACCTGCACGCGTACAAGATCGACGTCGCCAAGGCGATGCTCGAGGTGTGCAACGCGATCGGCTCGCGCGTGCTTCTGGTCGAGGCCTCGACGTCGACGCACAGCGACCGCGATCCCGACGTCATCGCGCAGGACTTGCACAAGCTCTCGGTACTGGCGATCCCGCTCGGCATCCGGATCGCGTTCAAGGGCACGCCCGCGAGCCGCACCGTCAGGGACCTCGCCACCGCATGGGAAGTCGTCGGCCGCGCGAACTGCCCGAACCTGGGCCTCGCGATCGATTCGTTCGACACCCTCGCCGCGCATGCCTCGCTCGAGCTCCTGGACGAGGTCGATCCCGGGTTGCTCTGTCTCGTCCAGCTGTCCGATTTCATGTGGACCGAAATCCGCTCCGCGGAGGAGCAGGCCGCGACGGCCACGCATTTTCGCGTGTTCCCCGGCGAGGGTGTGCACAGCGAGTCCGTCGCGGATCTCGTGACCAAGCTCGATCGGATCGGCTATTACGGCGACTACAGCTTCGACGTGTACAACGACGATTATCACCAGTTGCCGCCGGAGACTGTTGCCGAACGTGCGCAGCGTGCCGCACTGTGGTTCGGCGAAACCGTCCTGCGCCGCGCACTGCCTGTGCCGAACGTGGAACGGCTGCGGGGGCGCGGCGAATCCGTGATGGTCGCGAGGATGGAATACAAGCGACTCGGCGCGAGCGGGCTCGAGGTCTCGCCGGTCTGCCTCGGCACGATGATGTTCGGCGACCGCACCGACGCGGCAGAGGCGCAGCGGATCGTCGACGCGGCGGACGCCGCCGGGATCAATTTCATCGACACGGCGGATGCCTACGGCAACGGCCGCTCCGAAGAGATCGTCGGCGCCGCGATCCGGGCGAACCGGAAGCGGTGGATCCTCGCGACCAAGGTCGGCAACGCGCTCGCGGGAAAGCCGCACGATGGCGGTCTGTCGCGGCGCTGGATCCTGCAGGCATGCGAAGACAGCCTGGGGCGGCTAGCGACCGACTACATCGACATCTACTATCTCCATCGCGACGATCCGGATACGCCGCTTGCCGAAACCGTCGGCGCGATCGGCGACCTTATTCAGGAGCGGCAGGATCCGCTATTTCGGCGTGTCCAACTACCGCGGCTGGCGCATCGCAGAGGTCGTCTCCGAATGCGAGGCGCAGGGCGTGGCGCTCCCGGTCGTTTGCCAGCCGTACTACAACCTGCTCAATCGGATGCCCGAAGTCGAGATCCTCCCTGCATGCGACTACTACGGGCTCGGCGTCACGCCGTACTCGCCGGTCGCGCGCGGCGTGCTGACGGGAAAGTACGCCGGCGGAAGCGCGCCGCCGGACTCTCGCGCGGCGCGCAAGGATCAACGGATAATGGAGACCGAATTCCGCCAGGAGTCGCTCGCGATCGCCGACAAACTCAAAGCGCACGCGGAAAAAACCGGCCGGACGCCGACGCAGTTCGCGCTCGCGTGGCTGTGGGCCAACACGATCGTGACGTCGGTAATTGCCGGCCCGCGGACGCTCGCGCAATGGCAGGACTACGTCGATGCGATCGGGACGCCGTGGCACCCGGAGGACGAGGCGCTCGTCGATGCGCTGGTCAAACCCGGACATCCGTCGACGCCTGGTTACAGCGATCCGCAGTACCCGTTCTTTGGGCGGAGAGTGGCCCCGCGGTAAGCGCCGACCCGTCGCACAGGCGAACCAGGGCCTGTTAACGCTATGGGCACATACGCGTTGCACGGCCGAAAACGCCCAGCGCAAGGCGCGAAGGCGAAGGCAGGCGAGATGCCTGGCGAGACTTCGCAACGCAGCGATGGGCGTTCTCGGCAGCAACCCGAAGGGAACGGCCGCCCTGGGGCGCCACTCTGCGTTGTTCTCCTCGCGAAGACGCCCGGCCTTCGCTTCGTCGGCCGCCTTGATTGGCGCCCCATGCCATCCGTTCGCGTTTGCGTCCATAGCGCTAACAGGCCCTAGAACGGCAGTCCGACGTAGTTCTCGGCGAGCGAGGCGAGCGCCTTCTGCGACGACAAGAGATAGGCGAGCTCCGTATCCTGAAGACGCTGGTCGAAAGGACTCTTGTCGGGAAATCGATGCAGCAGCATCGTCATCCACCAGGAGAACCTCTGCCCCTTCCAGACGCGTGCGAGGGCGTGCCCGGAGTAGCGATCGAGGCCGCTGTCGTCCTGCTTCGTGTAATGGTCGACCAGCGCGTGATAAAGGTAGTAGATGTCGGAGGCAGCGCTGTTCAAGCCCCGCGCGCCGGTCGGCGGCACGATATGCGCCGCGTCGCCGGCCAGGAAAAGGTTGCCGTAGCGCATCGGCTCGACCACGAACGAGCGCAGTGGCGCAATGCTCTTCTCGATCGACGGCCCGGTGATCATCGCCGCGGAGACGTCCTCCGGAAGGCGGCGCCGCAACTCGTCGAAGAACCGCTCGTCCGGCCAGCCGTCGACCGAATCGGCCAACGGCACCTGGATGTAGTAGCGGCTTAACGTCGGCGAACGCAGCGAGCAAAGCGCGAAGCCGCGCTCGTGCTTGGCGTAGATCAGCTCAGGCGACACGGGCCTCGTGCGCGAGAGCACGCCCAGCCACCCGAACGGATACACACGCTCGAATTCCCGGATCTGGTCTTTGGGGATCGATTGGCGGCTGACGCCGTGGAAGCCGTCGCAGCCGATGACGTAGTCGCAATCCACGCGGACTGATTCGCGATCTTTCCGATAGGTGAGATAAGGCCGAGCCGTATCGAAGTCGTGCGGCTTCACGTCCTCGGCGTCGTGAACCACGATCCCGCCCAGCCGGTCGCGGCCCTCGTAGAGATCCCGCGTGAGCTCGGTCTGCCCGTAAACGATCACCGTGTTGCCGCCGGTCAGCCCCTTGAGGTCCACCCGCTCCTTGATCCCGTCGTGCGCGATGTAGAACCCCTCGTGGATCTGGCCCTCGCGGTCCATCCGTTCGCCCACCTGCGCCTCGCGCATCAGCTTCGCGAAGCCGTGCTCCAGCACACCGGCCCGGATCCGGCCGAGGACGTAGTCGCGGCTGTGCTTCTCGAGCACGACCGTCTCGATGCCGCGCAGATGGAGGAGTTGCGACAGGAGCAGCCCCGAGGGGCCGCCCCCGATGATTCCCACCTGGGTCTTCATTGCAGCGCTTGCCGGGAGGCTGCCGTCCGCACGAAGCCGCCGGCTACGGCTGCTTGCCGGGGTCGCTAACGTTTTCGATCTTGTCGAACTCGACGTTCCACAATTCCCCGTCCTTCTTTTCGACGCGGCGCACGTAGATCGTCTGCACGATGTCGCGCGTCCGCGGATCGATGGAGATCGGCCCTCTGGGGCTCTGCGTCTTCCAGCCCTTTACGACGTCCATCGCCCTGTCGGCGTCGATCTTGCCGTTGAGCTTGGCGACGATGTCGTAGATCAGCGCCATGCCGTCGAATGCCCCCACCGTCATGAAGTTGGCACGACCCGCATCCGGCGCCACCTGCTTGTAAGCCTGCAGGAACGCCTTGTTTTCGGGCGAGTCGTGCGAGGCCGAATAGTGGAAAGTTGTGACCATCCCCAATGCTGCGTCTCCCATCGCGTTCAGCACGTGGTCGTCGGTAACGTCGCCCGTCGCGATGGCCTTGATTCCCGCCTGTGCCAGACCCCGCTCGGTGTAGGCCTTCATCACGCCGATGCTCTGTTGGCCAGCGGGCACGAAGATGAAGACCGCGTCCGGCTTGGCGTCCTTCACGCGCTGGATAAACGGAGCGAAATCGGGGTTCTGTAGCGGCGTCCGGATCGACTCGACCACCTGCCCGCCGCCCGCGGCAAACGTCTTCTTGAACGCGGCTTCCGCGTCGTTGCCGGGACCGTAGTCCGCCACTAGCGTGATCACCTTCTTGATCCCATTTTTCGCCGCCCATGTGCCGAGCGGCGCGCTAATCTGCGGAGCGTCATCGACGTTCGCGTGATGTACGGCGATTTCGTCGTAATGATCGAGGTTGCCGCATTGAAGATGACCATGGGCTTCTTGGCCTGGGTGGCGACATCCGCGACCGCGAGCGCCTCCGGCGTGAGCCCGAACCCCGCGAGGAAATCGACGTTCTCCTGAACGACGAGCTCCTGTGCGAGGCGTCTTGGCGACATCGGGCGACGGGCCACCCGTGTCCTTGAGGATGAGCTGGACCTTGCGACCCGCGACCGTGTCACCGTGGAGCTTCTGGAACGCCTTGACCCCCGCCTCGAACTGCTTGCCGTAGTCGGAGAAGGCCCCGGTGAACGGAGCGATCACCCCCACCTTGACGGGCTCCTGGGCGAACGCCGGATAGGCGACGAGGAAGCAGACGGCGGTGGCCGCGGCGAATCTGTTCATGGTTCCCCCATAGCGAATTGAACGGAGGTGGATCGCCGAGTCAGCCGAAGCGGGTGCCGAGACCGGCACCCGTCCCACGGCGCGTCCGCCTCCGGCGCGCCTGCTATTTTGTCACTACTCGCAGACGAAGTTGGCCGCGTCGTCCGTGCTGCCCACGCCCGTCCACCTCGCGAAAGTCGGATACGGACACAGCGGCCGCGTTTGCGTCATTCCTCCGCGGCAACGGCTTCGATGCGAGGATCGATTGCGGCACCTCGCCATGCTCGACCCAGTCCACGACGGCGTCGAAGAGCGCCTGCGGCTGCGGTCCAGCGCCGCCCCCACAGTGCCCGACAGCGGGGGCCATGAACAGGCGCGCGAACTGCTGGGTACGCTTGTAGCCGCCGCCGAGCTTCTGCGTGACCGCGTCGTAGTAGTCGATGGTCCCCTCCGGGACGATCAACTGATCGGCGAAGCCATGCCACAGGACCACCTTCCCGCCGCGGTCGCGGAAGACCGAGAGGTCGGGATTGTCGGACGCCATGATCGGGCCGACGTTGGTCACGTTGTCCTTGAAGAACTGGAGGTAGTTGTCGTACGTAAGGACGGCCGGATCCCAGGTGGGATCGAAGTAGACCCAGAACTTTGCCTGCTCGGTGGTGGCGATGAACGGAGTCGCGCCGCCCAAAGCCGAAAGATCCGTCCCGCGCGTGTTCGGATACCACAAGCGCTTGTTGCCCTTGCCGTTCAGGTTACGCGTGGCATCGTCGCGTGCCGGACAGCTCGCACCGGGGTGGCCGTTGGAGCAGCTCACCGGGCCTTTCCACATGTGATCGATTGCGAGCGCCTCGTTCGGCGTCAGGCAGGACGGATCGCTCGCCGTGCAGCTCGCCTTCGTGATCGAGGCGTCGGCCTGAGCACTGTATTCGCACACGCGCGGATCGGTGAGCACGCCGTCGACGACGCCGTCGAGCGCATCGCAGGCGGCGACCGCCTGGCTCGTGGCAAGATTTTCCTTCGCCACGAGGTTGGTGCCGCCGCCGATGGGCCCGCCGTTGTCGAGCTGCTGAACGAGCCAGTACCAGGCCTGTGCCGCCTGGAAGCGATCCCAGTGGATCGCGGGGGCGCCGGCAAGAATTCCGTCGTAGTCGCCGGGATAGTCCTGCGCCATACGCAAACCCTGACGGCCACCGGTCGAGCAGCCGTTCCAATAAGAATGGGCCGGCTTCTGACCATAGAACGCCTGCACGAGCTGCTTGCCGATCACCGCCATCATGTGCTCGGAGCGGGCGGCGAAGTCGATCTGCAGTTGCGTGTTCGGCTGTCCCGGGTTGGCGGCGCTGTTCCCTGCGCAGTTATTCACGCAGCCGAAGCTGCCGTCGAGGAAGCTCAGAAACGGCGGGAAACGGGAGGACCGCCGGCGTGCCCCGTGTCCGTCGTCGCACCGGCGTAGCCGGCGAGCAGCGCGCTCGTCGGCACCGCGAGCGACGCGGTTCCCGCGTAGACGCCGCCGCCCAGCGATTGCCAACGGCCGTTCCACTTGCCGCCCGTGGGCAGGCCGACCCAGATGTGGATCGCCTGCGGCACGAGCACCTTCACCAGGCAGTACGGAACGGCGCCGGCGACACCCGTCGACACCGACTCGATGCTCACGGGCGGTCCGTCGCCGACGAGATGAGCAGAGCCGATACCCGCGGCGTCGCACGTGGTCGCGGGAGAGATCTGTGCGTGGGTCACCGATGCGGCGAGCGCGCACACCACGGCAACGGCGCAGGCGGAAAGCAGCGCAGGGCTTGCCCGTCGGGGTCGCTCCGGATTTCGTATTCACCATGATCTCCTCCTCGTTACACCGCGGCAGGGCGGCCCTCAGAAGGTGATGACAGTAGCCAAGGCGCGGAGTATCTTCAATTCCGTTTCATCGATATCGATTATCATTCTCATTGATATTTGCAAGCCGTGACGCGATCGTTCGACCTCAACCTGTTACCGGTGCTCGTGACTATCTACGATCACGGAAGCGTCAGCGCCGCTGCTCAGCATCTCGGCTTGAGCCAGCCAGCGGTCAGTACCGCGCTGGCCAAGCTTCGTGAGAAGTACGGCGATCCACTGTTTCACCGTGTGGGCCATGGCATGCAGCCGACCGCACGGATGGACCGATTGGTCGGCCCGTTACGCGACGCGCTCGCGCGCGTCGACGGCAGCTTCGCTTCCGAGCTGGTTTTCAGCCCCAGGGCCACGGAGCGTACGTTCACGTTCGCCATGACGGACTTGGGCGAAATGGTCTTCATGCCCAAGATCCTGCACCGCATCCGACAGCTGGCTCCGCGTTCCGCCGTGCGTTCGGTGGCGGCGACCCCGGCCCAGATCGAGCGAGGACTGGAGACCGGCGAGATCGATTTGGCGGTGGGCTACTTTCCCGACCTCCGGGAGAAGTCGTTTCTGGAGAAGCATCTCTTCTTTCACCACTTCGTGTGCCTGCTGCGAGCGAATCATCCGATCACGGCAACCACGTTGACGCTCTCACAGTTCCTGAGTCTCGAGCACGCGGTCGTCTACGGCGCCGGGCGCTCCTACGAAATATTCGAGCGTTTTCTCAAGGCGAAGAAGATACACAGGCGCGTGGTTCTGCAGACGCCGCATTTCATGAGCATTCCCCCCATCATTGCGCAATCGGACCTCATCGTCACCGTACCCCATGCGGTCGGCATGTTCGTGCAGAGTGCGCACCTGAACATACGGCTCGTGCAACCGCCGATGCGAACGCCCAAGATCGATCTCAAGCTGCATTGGCACCGAAACTTCCAGCGCGACCCGAAAGGCAGATGGCTGCGTGAGCTCGTCGCGGGCCTGTTCACCGACGAACTGGACGAGTGGCGAACGTCGCCGTAGAAACATCGGAACGGCAAATTCCGGTGGGGCGCATACAGCTGCCGCACGTTTGCGCGATCGTCAGCGGAGCACGATCTCGCCGTTGGCGTTGCGTTCGAGCGCCGCGAGCGCGCCGGGTGCGTCGAGCACGTAGCCGGCGAAGCGATCGACCACTTCGCGCGTTTCCCTGCCGGCGAGAAGCCGGCGGAAAGCCGCAATCGAGGCGGAGTCGACGGCGCGCCTTCGACAGGCGAAGAGATAGCTCTCCTGCGCGACGGGCACGAAGGCGAGTCCAAACGCGGCCGCTGCCGCCTGGAGTCCGAATCCCGCGTCCGCCTTGGCCGAAGCGACCGTCGCCGCAACCGCTGCGTGCGTGAATTCTTCATTGGCATAGCCCGCGATGCCCGCGGCCGTTAGACCATCGGCGGCAAGCAGCCGATCGAGCAGGATCCGCGTACCGGATCCCGGCTGCCGATTGACAAAACGCAACCGCTTGGTCGCAATGTCTCGCAGCGCGTGCACGTGTCGCGGGTTGCCGTGCGGCAGGATCAACCCCTGCGTCCGACGCAGGAACCGGATCACCGCGTCGCGCCCGGGGCGCAGCAACGACAGCAGGACCTCGCGTCCACCCTGCCGGTGGTGCGCGACATGAAATCCCGCGATGTCGACTATGCCGTCGACGTAGCGCGCGAGGCTCAACGCGCTCCCGTGGAATTCGATATCGATCGCATGGTCGGCGCGCCAGGTTTCGCGCAACTCACCGAGTGCCATGTCGTGGCTCGCGGCAATGGCGAGACGCCTCCCCGCCGCTGCCCGCGGCACTCCGCCGCGCAACGGCAATGCGAGCCCGCGCTCGTGCGTCGCAAGCAACGCCCGCGCGCGCTCGTCCGCGGCGAGGAGCCGCACGCCGAGCGACGTGAGACGAGCGCCCCGTCCGCGCTCCAAATTGACCAGCGGGGAGCCGACGCGGCGCTCGAGGTCTTCGACGAGACCCCACGCCCAGCGATATGACACGCCCGTGCTGCGCGCGGCGGCGGTGAGGGTTCCGCGCTCCGCAATCGCCCGCAGCAGCGGCAGCGCTCGTGCATCGAGCGCCTGGTCGGCGCGACCATCGAGGAGCCATGCAATCGCGGGCAGCAGGCGCATTATGTCGATTCTTGCATATTCTCCGGGCTACTGGAAGTGTCTATGATTCCGTCTCGTCTTGCGTAGACGCTGATTATGCAGTTTTCTGCCGAATTATAAACGGCGAAGTAAACCCGTGACCGAGATCTTAGGGAACGCCGTCTTACGACAATCCATCAAGGCAGCCATCCGACCATTCAGACAATGACGCACCCAACAGCCGGCTCATGAACAGCCTGTCCCAGGCGGCCGCCCAGGCCATCCATCTCGTCGCCGGCGCCGATCCGAAGCTCCTGGAGATCGTGCTCCTGAGCTTGCGCGTCAGCTTGACCGCGGTCGCGATCGCTTCGGTGATCGGGCTGCCGATTGGCGCCGCCGTTGCGGTGAGCCGCTTCCCGGGGCGCCGGACCGTGATCGTGGCCCTCAATGCGCTGATGGGGCTCCCCCCTGTGGTCGTGGGCTTGCTCGTGTACCTGCTCCTGTCTCGCGCCGGGCCGCTTGGCTCGGCGGGCCTGCTGTTCACTCCGGCCGCAATGGTCATCGCCCAGGCGATCCTGATTGCGCCGATCGTCGCCGCGCTGTCGCGACAAGTGGTCGAGGACGCGTGGCAGGAATACCGCGAGCAGTTGCGCTCGCTGGGAGAGACGCCGTTCGGCGCAGCGGCGACGCTGCTGTGGGACCTGCGCTTCTCGCTCGTCACCATCGTCCTGGCGGGCTTCGGACGCGCGGCCGCCGAAGTGGGCGCAGTCATGATCGTCGGCGGCAACATCGACGGTGTGACCCGCATGATGACCAC
Organism: uncultured beta proteobacterium; assembly: GCA_963733985.1. Classification (GTDB taxonomy): domain Bacteria; phylum Pseudomonadota; class Gammaproteobacteria; order Burkholderiales; family Casimicrobiaceae; genus CAIWHR01. The sequence goes on from CAVTFF010000004.1 coordinate 76,131, forward strand.
CGCCATTGCGCTGGAAACGAGCAAGGGCGACCTGCCGCTGGCGCTGGGACTCGGAATGATCCTGCTTGCCATCGTCGTCGCGCTCAACGCCGCCGCGTACATCGTCAAGGAAACGGCGCAGCGGCGCGTCGGGTGAGCGGCTCCCAGCATGGACATGCGCTCGCCGCCGTCGTTGCTTCCGCTCCGTCTCGACCAGGTGGTGTTTGCGATTGGCGCGAAGCGGATCATCGACGGCATCTCGTTGCAACTCGATCCTGGTCCGCGGACGGTCGTCGTCGGCCCGAACGGCGCCGGCAAAAGCGTCCTGCTGCGCCTTTGCCACGGGCTACTCCGTCCGACGTCGGGTCAAATCACCTGGACGTCGCCCGAGGCGCCCGGCGAGCCGCGGCGGCAGGCGATGGTTTTCCAGCGGCCCGTGCTGCTGCGGCGAACGGCCATCGCAAACATCACCTACGCGCTGGCAATCGCCGGCGTGTCGCACGCCTGGCGAGCGGGTCGGGCGCTGGAAGCGTTGCGCAAAGTCGGGCTGGAACGCGTGGCGGGCCACCCGGCCCGGGTGCTCTCGGGCGGCGAGCAGCAGCGACTTGCGCTCGCTCGCGCTTGGGCGCTCGCGCCGGAGGTGCTGTTTCTCGACGAGCCGACCGCGAATCTCGATCCGGGTGCAGTCCAGGAGATCGAGAAGGTCATCGGTGCCATGCACGCCGACGGCACCAAGATCGTGATGGTCACGCACAACCTCGGGCAGGCGAGACGGCTTGGCGACGAGATCCTGTTCATTCACCAAGGGCGTCTCGCCGAGCGCGCGCCGGCGGATCGCTTCTTCAGGCAACCGGTGTCGCGCGACGCCGCTCAATTTCTCGAAGGAGAATTGCCATGGTAACCGCTCGCCGTCTCTTCACTTCGGCCCTTTTCGCTCTGCTTGCGCTCGGCGTACACGCCGAGGAGCGATTCATTACCGTTGCCTCGACCACGTCGACCGAGCAGTCGGGACTCTTCGGCTACCTTCTCCCGATCTTCGAGCAAAAGACCGGCATCAAGGTGCACGTCGTCGCCTTGGGGACCGGCCAGGCGCTCGATCTCGCCCGGCGCGGCGATGCCGACGTGGTCTTCGTGCACGCCCGCTCGGCCGAGGAGAAGTTTCTCGCCGAGGGTCATGGCGTCAAGCGCTATCCCGTGATGTACAACGATTTCGTCCTGATTGGGCCAAAGACCGACCCCGCCGGCATCGGCGGGGGAAAGGACATCGTCGCGGCACTCAGGAAACTCGAGGCGACGAAAGCGCCCTTCGTTTCCCGCGGCGATCGAAGCGGCACGCACATCGCGGAACTCGCCCTGTGGAAAGCGGCGGACATCGACCTCGACAAGGCCAAGGGCCCGTGGTACCGCGATACGGGACAAGGCATGGGCCCGGCGCTCAACACCGCGGCATCGATGAATGCCTACATACTCGCCGATCGCGGCACGTGGCTGTCGTTCAAGAACCGCGGGGATCTCACCATCCTCGTCGAAGGCGACAAGCGTCTGTTCAACCAGTATGGCGTGATGCTGGTGAACCCCGAGAAACATCCGAGTGTCAAGAAGGAACTCGGCCAGCAGTTTGTCGATTGGGTGATCTCGCCGGAAGGGCAGAACGCGATCGCAGCCTACAAGATCAACGGCGAGCAGCTCTTCTTTCCCAACGCAGGGCAGCCGGGCGCGTAGCACGCGCGCGCAGGAATGGGCGATACGCTGCCGGCGGCCGCGTGGTAGTGGACGAGAGGGCACGGGCGGCCACGACGCAAAGAGGTTTGGGGCAGGTTAATTTCCGGGAGCTTTTCATGAAACTCAGCGCTCGCAACCATTTCGCCGGGAGCATCAAGGAAGTCCGGAAGGGCCCGGTCAGCACCGAAGTCATGGTGGGGATCGCGCCCGGTATCGATGTGGTCGCCATCATCAGCACCGCGTCGGCCGAGAACCTGCGCCTTGCCGTGGGAAAGCCGGCGCATGTGCTGATCAAAGCCAGCAGCGTGATGATCGGCGTCGACTAGCATGCCCTCGTGCGTTCGATGGCGACCGGCCAGCAGAGCGGCAATGCTGGTCGTTGTTCTCGCGCTGGCGGGGAAGGCGTGCGCGCAAGCAACATCGACATTGACCGTCTCCGGCAACGTTGCCCGACCTCTGACGCTGACCGTTGACGATCTCAGGCGGCAACCCGTGCACACGATCGACTATCCGCCGCAGGATTCGGCGCGGGCGAACGATCCCGGGGCGCCGCACCGTCGTTACTCGGGATGCCTGCTCCGCGATGTCCTGGCCGCGGCCAGACCCACCGAGAGCCGGGCTCGGGATCTCCGAAAGAGCTATGTGGTAGCCACTGCGAGCGACGGCTACGAAGTGGCGTTCTCCTGGGCGGAGCTGTTCGTGTCGCCGATCGGAGATAGCACAATCGTCGCGTATGAGCGTGACGGCGGGCCGCTCGGCGACGATGAAGGACGCATCGCACTGATCGTTCCCAGCGACACGCGACCGGTGAGGCACGTCAAGTGGCTGCAATCGGTGCGGCTGCAGACGGCCGATTGATCGAGGAGACCTCGCCAGTCGGAGCGGGGAACCGCGCGCGGCAACGTCAGTCGACGTTTGCCACACCATTCGGCACATCGCCGGCCGCCGCGTCCTTCATCGCCGCCTCGACGTGTGGGCGCTGGTCATCGAAAACGATGTCGGCGCGAAATGCGCGGGGTTCGCCCTTGTCGTCCGCCCACGAACAGCGCCACGTCGATCCGGATGTTCCAGGCACGGAAGCGTCCGGATCACCCGGTGCCTTTGCGACCTTGTGCCGGATACACGAAACCGTCACTGCGTGGCGGCGGGGCTAGAATGCCAGCCTGCCACCATCGCCCTCGCGCACGTGGCATCCAACGATTACATTCGCCGGACGCCGCTACCCGCAATTCACTTGGACCCGTGGAAGTGCCGAACGTTTACGCTCGACTTGGCAGAGAAGAACACACGCGCGACCCCTCGGGCGGCCACGAAATACCGAGTCGACCTCGCCCCCTGGCGCAGCCCGTTCAACGTTGGATTTCAACGCGCGCCTCTTCCGCCGCATTGCGAAGAGACCACAAATGCGTCATGCGAAATTCGGATTCATCGCTGATGTCATCGGCGGGCGGCGCGGCAGCCACAGCGGGGGCGGGGACGCGCGCAACAAGCGCGGCAGCGTGCAGATGCCGCGAATTCGGCGCCAACCTCGCAATTCCGCGCGGAGAATCAGCAGCATGGACTACTTGACAGCCTTGAAAATCATTCATCGTGAGCTGTTGCCGAACAACTATGTCGAGATTGGCTGCAGGGCAGGCAAGAGCCTGAGTTTGGCTACGTGTCAAAGTATCGCTATCGATCCCGATTTTGAAATCACTTGTCAATTGGAGGCCCCGACCAGAATTTTTCGGATGACCAGTGATCAGTTCTTCACCCAGTACGATCTGAAGCGGCTCTTGTGCGGCCCAGTTGATCTGGCTTTCATCGATGGGATGCACAAGGCCGAATTCGTGCTGAGAGATTTTCTGAATCTCGAGAAGAACGGCCATGCAGGCACCGTGATCCTGTTGGATGACGTATTGCCTGACAAGATTGAGTGGACGACACGCGAGCGAACGACTCCTGCCTGGACCGGCGACGTCTACAAAGTGGTCACCATCCTGAGGAAATACCGACCAGACTTGGAGGTAACGGTTCTGGACGTCGACCTAAAAGGCTTGGCTTGTGTAACCGGTCTGGACCCCTCCTCGACGATACTCGAAGAGAGCTATCAAGCGATTGAGAAGGCGATCCTTTCTGGTGCATTCGAATTGAGCTCCGTCGAATCCATCAGGGCGTTGGCCAGGCCAGTGTCTGCCAATGCGATCGGGGGGTTACTGCACGACAGGAGTGCGCCCCACCGATGAGTCTCGTCCCTCGGGCTTGCGCTTCGCATCCCCGGGTCGAGGCTCGCACACGCGCACTGGTCTGGAAATGCCGGCTCAGGCGTACGTGGACGGGCGCTGGGCGTCGACATGCTGATCCTGCGATTGCGCGTCAATTGTGCCGCCGGGGCTCCCCAAAACGCACTATCCACCCTCCGCGCGAAGAAACGTCTCGCTAACGATTCGCCACCCCGTGCGGCACGTGGCCGGCGGCGACGTGCTTCATTGCCGACTCGACGTGCGTGCGCTGGTCGTCGAAGAAGATGTCGGCGCCGAACGCGCGCAGGAACTCGCCCTTGTCGAGGCCGCCCAGGAACAGCGCCTCGTCGATCCGGATGTTCCAGGCGCGCAGCGTCCGGATCACCCGCTCGTGGGCCGGCGCGCTGCGCGCGGTGACGAGCGCAGTGCGGATCGGGCTCTTGTCCTCGGGGAAATCGGACTGGATCCGGTGCAGCGCCGGCCAGGAATTCCTTGAACGGGCCGCCCGACAGCGGCTCGCAGCGCGGCATCGGATTCGCTCTTCGAGAACGCCGCGAGCCCGTCCTCCTGATAGACGCGCTCGGCCTCGTCGGAGAAGAGCACCGCGTCGCCGTCGAACGCGATGCGCAGCTCGTCGGTCTCGTTGCCGCCGACCGCGCTCGGGAAGATCGTCGCCGCCGCGTAGCCGTCGTCGAGCGCGCGCCGCACGTCGCCCGTGATCCGCCGACAGGAACAGGTGCGCGCCGAACGCCGGGACGTAGCGCGACGTCGCCTCGCCCTTGGTGAACGCCGCGCGGGTGATGTCGAGGCCGTAATGCTTGATCGCGTTGAACACGCGCAGCCCGGTGTCGGCGGAGTTGCGCGAGAGCAGGATCACTTCGACGTACTGCTTGTCGGGGCGGTTCAGGCGCAGGAGCTTCTGCACCAGCGCGAACGCCGGGCCCGGCGCCAGCAACTCGTCCTCGTGCTCGATCTGATAGCGGTGGTACGCGTCGACGCCCTGCCTCGGTGTAGATGCGGTGGCTCTCGGTCAGGTCGAACAGCGCCCGCGAGCGAGATCGCGACGACGAGCTTGCCGGCGAGCGTGGGCCTAGGCATTCGCAAAGTATAGCGCCGCGTGCCATGCGAACCGGCCCGCGCCCGTCGCCCCGAAGTCCCGCCGAGAAGCGCTACGCCGCGGCCTCCGTATCGTGGCGCCAAAGAGTGCTGCTAGCCGCGATTCGCGATGGCTCCGAGCCCCTGCTGCTACGCGCTGAGGGCCGTCCCCGCCGCTCACGCCGCCCGTCTCAGCCCGTCGCCCAGCTCCGCGAACACGGCGCGCACTTCCTCGACCGCCCAGTCGAGCGCATTGCGGTCGATGACGAGCGGCGGGGCGAAGCGCACGACGGTGCCGTGCGTGTCCTTCGACAGGATGCCGCGCGCGAGCAGGCGGTCGACGACATCGCGCGCGGTGATCCGCGCGCGGTCGACTTCGAGCCCGACGAAAAGGCCCTTGCCGCGCACTTCGCGGACCAGCGGGCTGCGGATCGTTGACAGCCGGGCAAGCAAGTGCGCGCCCTCGGCCGCCGCGCGTTCGATCAGATGCTCGTCGAACAGCACGTCGAGTGCGTCAATCCGACCGCTGCGGCAAGCGGGTTGCCGCCGAACGTACTGCCGTGATCGCCCGGCGCAAAAACCTGCATGAGATCGTCCGTGCCGACGAACGCCGATACCGGCAGCAGGCCGCCGCCCAGTGCCTTGCCGAGGATCACGCCGTCGGGCCTGACGTTTTCGTGCTCGCACGCGAGGAACTTGCCGGTGCGTCCCATGCCGGTCTGGATTTCGTCGCAGACAGGAGCACGTTGCGCTCGCGGCATATCCGCGCGCACTCGGCGAGGTAGCCGATGCGGCGGCACGACGATGCCGCCTTCGCCCTGGACCGGCTCGACGAGGAAGGCCGCCGTGTTGGGCTGATCGCCCGCGCGAGTGCGTCGGCGTCGCCGAACGGAATCTGCACGAAGCCCGGCGCGAACGGCCCGAACCCGTCGCGGTACTGCGGCTCCGATGAAAAGCCGACGATCGTGATCGAGCGGCCGTGGAAGTTGTTGCGGCAGACGATGATCTCGGCGCGATCCGCCGCGATGCCCTTGACCTTGTGACCCCACTTGCGCACGGCCTTCAACGCGGTCTCGACCGCTTCGGCGCCGCCGTTCGCCGGCAGCGCGCGGTCGAGGCCGGTGAGCTCTGTCAGGCGTTCGAGAAAGCGCGGGAGGATCTCGTTGTGGAACACGCGCGACGTGACAGCAAGCCGTTGCGCCTGCTCGACCAGCGTGCGGACGATGCGCGGATGCGCGTGGCCGTGGCTCACCGCCGAGTACGCGCTCATCATGTCGAGATAGCGGCGTCCGTGCTCGTCCCAAAGCCAACACGCCGTCGCCGTGCGTCAGGACGACGGGCAGCGGATCGTAGTTGTGTGCGGCGTACCGGCGCTCGCGGGCGATCGCGGGCGATACCGCCGATGAATCGAGGCCCGGCGAAGCGCCGGTCGCAAAACGGCTATCCATGCCGATGCTCCTTTTGAGAGTCGGTCCGCGTCTGGGAGCCTGTCAGGCTTGCTTTCACGTATGCGTTGCCGGGCCAAAAAGCGATGGCTGCTAGGCGCGAGGCGCAGCAAATATCGGGAATATTCGCAAGCTTCGCAACGACGCAGACGCGCATTTTGGCAGCAACCCGAAGGGACGGGGCGAGTTGGGCGCATTTCTGTGTTGCGAGTCCTCGCCATACTCCCGGTATGCCTTCGGCCTCGCGCCTTGAACTGCGCCCAATTCGCCGCCGTCGCATGCGCGAAAGCAAACCCGACAGGCTCCAGCACAGCGGGGGAACGAAAGATTCGGCGTCCGGGCTCGTGGCCTGCGCCGGATCGGAAACAGGATCAGCTAGGTGAGGAACCGCAACTGGGCCATGTCATGGGGACAAATATACCCGGCACGATCCACAAAGGCGAGACGCAGTGCAGCATTTCGCGGCCGCGTCGTTGCGATCGCTCATTCAAACGCCGGTCGCTTCCGCCATCAGCGCCCGCCAGCGCCGGTAGCGTGCACGCAGAGCCATGTCGTCGACCGGCGCGAAGATCCGCTCGTCCGTGGAACGATTCCATTCGTCAGGCCGACCCGCTGCGAGGTAGCCGATTCCGCGGGCGGTCGCCTCCGGATCGTCGCGGCGATGGACGGGGAGTCCGCTGACCGCCGCGAGTCGGCGGCACAAACCGTCCATCCGGGACACGCCGCCGCTCACGCGAATGCGTCGCGCGGGCGGCAGATATTTCGCCATCTCGTCGATGTTCGCCTGCAGCAGGAAAGCAATGCTCTCGACGACTGCGACCGCCTGCTGCCACGGCGCGCCGGTTCCGACGTAGCGCGAAGCGAAGTCCGGTTTCCAGAACGGCCCGCCGAGACCGGCGATGCCATTGAGGAACAGCAACGGTTCGCCCTCGCGCTCGAGCCACTGACCCAGCACCGACACGACGTCGTCGACGTGGAGCTCGTGCTGCAGCCATTCGAGCGCAGTGCCGGCGCCGTTGACGTTGCCTTCGACCGTGTAGACCGAGATCTCGCCGTCGTCGAGGATGATGCCGGTGAGTTGCCGCGGCACGTAGCCCGGATCGCGTGTCAGCGCGCGTTGCACGAACGCACTCGTGCCGATGTTTATGTACGCCGAGTCGTCCTCGGGCCAGCCGAAGGCGAATACCGCCGCCGACTGATCGCCGTTGACCGCGCGCAACGGGATGCCCTGGTCGCCGGAACGAAGCGTTCCGTAGCGATAGCACGTCGGCACGCTTTTCGGCAGGAAGCCTTGCGGCAGCCCGAACAGTGCGAGCAGCGCAGGATCCCAGTCGCGTGTGCGCAAATTCCAGAGTTGCGTGCGCGCAGCGCATTGCGGATCCGCGAAAAGCGGGTGCTCGTCGAGCAGGCGAAAGACGAGAAAGGACGCCTGCGGCCCCCAGCGGAGGCTGCCATCGTCGCGTGCAGCGCGCACTGCCGGCAGATGATCGAGCGCCCAGCGCAACTTGCTCGCTCCGTAGTGCGCCGACAGGAACAGTCCGGTCTTCCTGTGCACGTCTTCGCCGCGCGACTCGAACTGCGAAACCCACCGATGCGCGCGGCGGTCCTGCCAGCTGAAGACGGGTGACAGCGGCCGGCCATCGCGCCGGTCCCAGCACACGCAGCTCGCGCGCTGGCTCGCGAGACCTGCGGCCACGACGTCGCGCCGGCGGTCACCGAGCGCCGCCAATGCGGCATCGACGGCCGTGACGATCGAGGCGACCATCGCGTCGCCGTCCTGCTCGGCCCAATCCGGCTGCGGACGCGAAAGCGCGATGTCCTGCGCGGCGACCGCCTGCACCTGGCCGCGCCGATCGAGCGCCACCGCGCGGCTTGCGTGCGTGCCCTGATCGATCGCGATGTAAAGGGGATCACGATCGAGCGTGCGCCCCGGTTCATCGCTGCGCCTTGCCACCGTCAGTCTCCCCGGTCTTTCGTCGCAAACCGCAGGATGGCCGGGACCTCATCGGCAAAGTCGGCCCAGCCATGGTCACCGCCACCATGCACGTATTGCCATGCGCCGCCGTAGAAGGCGACCGCTTCGCGCCAATCGAGCAGCTCGTCGCCGCTGCGCACGAGCAGAAAATAGCGTTCGGGACGCGTGATCGCCGCGACCTTCAGCGCTCGCAGCGCGGTGAAATGCGCCGCGGTGACCTCGAATGTTTCGCCGGTATGGAGATTGCGCTGCACGCCGAGGTACGGCACAAGATCATCGTACGGACGGATCGCCGGATTGATCAATACTGCCCGCGTCCCGAACCGTTCCGCGAGATGCGTCGCGTAGAAGCCGCCGAGCGAGCTGCCGACCAGCGTGAGGGTCGCCGCGACGCCGATTTCACGCTCGATCCACGCGGCAACGGTTCCGATCGCCTCCCGCGGGTCGTGCGGCAGCGGCGGCACGACGAAGCGCGGACGTACGTCCACCGGCGATGCCGCGACTGCCCGCGCAAGGAGTTGCGCCTTGATGCTTTGCGGCGACGAGCGGAAGCCATGCAGATAGACGATCGTCGCCACGAGCCGCGCTCATTGGCCGTTCGCGAGCCGTTGCAGCAACTTGTCGTGAATGCCGCCGAAACCGCCATTGCTCATCACGAGCACCTGATCTGCCGGGCGTGCTTCGGCGGCGACCGCGGCGACGAGCGCATCCAGGTCGTCGTGGACGTCGGCCTTCGCGCCGAGCGGCGCGAGCGCGTCCGCGACGTCCCACGCCGAGGTTCGCCGCATAGCAGAACACGCGGTCCGCGCCGGCGAGGCTCCCGGGCAAGGCGTTGCTTCATCGCGCCGAGCTTCATCGTGTTCGAGCGCGGCTCGAGCACCGCGATGATGCGCGCGCTTCGCGCGCGCCGCGTCGAAGACCGTCGATGGTCGTCGCGATCGCCGTCGGATGATGCGCGAAGTCGTCGTAGACGGTGATGCCGCGCACGGTCCCGCGCGCTTCGAGGCGACGCTTGATCCCGCGGAACTCGCTGGAGCGCCGCGAGGCCGACGTCGACCGGCACGCCGGCGTGGCGCGCGGCGGCGAGCGCCGCGAGCGCGTTCAGCCGATTGTGACGGCCGAGTTGCGGGGCGTCCGCCGGCCAGCGCAGCGACGCCCTGCGGCGCACCGCCGTGCGTGACCGTGCCATCGGCGTGCGATCCGCCACGCCGGCGTCTGGACGCCATCGGGCGGCGCGACCTCCGCACCCGAAAAACGCTCGACCTCGCGACCAGCAGCCGCGCGCGAGCACGCGCGCGAGGCTCGCCTCTTCCGCCGTTGACGATCGAGCCGTCCCGATCGGCGGCACCGTGCGCACGAGGTGGTGGAACTGCGTCTCGATCGCGGCGAGATCGGGAAAGATGTCGGCGTGATCGTACTCGAGGTTGTTGAGGATCGCCGTGCGCGGCCGGTAGTGGACGAACTTCGAGCGCTTGTCGAAGAACGCGGTGTCGTACTCGTCGGCCTCGATGACGAAGAACGCGCTGTCGGTGAGTCGCGCCGAGACGCCGAAGTTCGACCGGCACGCCGCCGATCAGGAAGCCCGGATCGAGCCCGGCGCGCTCGAGGATCCACGCGAGCATCGACGCGGTGGTCGTCTTGCCGTGCGTGCCGGCGACGGCGAGCACCCATTTGCCTGCGAGCACGTTTTCGTAGAGCCACTGCGGCCCGGAGATGTAAGGCCGGCCGGCGTCGAGGATCGCTTCCATCAGCGGATTGCCGCGCGACACGACGTTGCCGACGACGAACACGTCGGCGTCCCTGCGCGACGCCGTCGAGCTGCGCGGCGTCCAAGCCCTCGGTGAGCGCGATGCCGAGCGCGTTCGAGCTGCGTCGCTCATCGGCGGATAGACGTTGGCGTCGCAGCCGGTCACGTGATGGCCGGCCGCCCTTGCGATCGCGGCGAGGCCGCCCATGAACGTGCCGCAGATGCCGAGGATGTGGAGGTGCATTCGATGCGTCAGCCCGCAAACGGAGGGGAAGCCGCGATCGCCGCGTCGAGCGCGGCCTCGAGATCACGGGTGTAGCGCGCGGGGTAGCTCGTCGACGCGGCCGCGAACTTCGCCTCGACCTCGACGGCCGCGGCTGCGCGACGCACGGGATCCGTCAACAGCGCGACGGCAAGGTCCACGTACGCCGCCTCCGTCTCCGCCACGAGATGATCGAGATTCATGTGTCGCATTATGCTTGCGCTCATCCGCTCGGCATGACGCGTCCCGATGAGCGTGACGACGGGGATGCCGGCGTCGAGCGCGGCCAGCGTCGTGTCGCCGCCCGAGTAGGGAATGGTGTCGAGGACGAGATCGACGAGCGCGTAGCGCGCCCGCGCCGAGGCTTCGTCGCCGCCGCGCGGGACGAAGGCGACGCGCGCCGGATCGATGCCATGGCCCGCGAGTTGGCGTCGGAATCCTTCGTGCTCGGCCGGCGCCGACGGCGAGAACAGCAGCACCGCGCTGGGGACCCGCTCGGCAATCGCCCGCCACAGGCCGAGGCAGCGCGGCGAGAGCTTGTGCACCGGCACGAATTCGCCGCACACGAGCGCTTTGGCGGCAAGGCCAAGCGCCGCGCGCGACGGCGGCGCCGCCGCGCTCACGCTCGCGCGCCGGAATGGAAGCACGCACGACCCCATGACGAGCGGGCGCTCGATCTGATAGTCGGCGGCATCGGCGACGTCGCAGACGCGATCGGTCAGCTTGAAATCGACCTGCGACAGCCCGATCGCGCCGTGATAGCCGAGATGCGTGACGATCGTCCGCGCCGGCTTGTACGCGAGGATCTCGGCCCGCGAGAACATCGTGTGCCCCATCAAATCGACGAGGACGTCACAGTCATCGGCGGCGATGACGCGTGCCGCCGCAGCGTCGTCACGTTGCGGCAGGTCGACGAACCGATCGGCGATCTGCCGGAAACGCGCGGTAAGCGCATCGGCCATGCCGGCGCCGGCGAGCGAGTACAGATGGATCGCGTAGCGGTCGCGGTCGTGAGCAGCCACGACGTCATGCCACAGACGCCCCATCACGTGCTGGCGGAAATCCGCCGACAGGTAGCCGATGCGTACGCGGCCCGGAGCGCGCGCCGGACGCGCGAGCGGCGCGACGCCGCGCACGCGGTGCGCAAGCAGGCGATCGTAGGTGTCGTAGAGCCTCTTCAGATCGGCGCGATCGACATCGAAATACTGGAGCCGCATCAGAAAGCCCGCGAGCGTCCGCGTATCGTCCGGACCGTAGTCGAGTGCCAGCGCCGCACGCACGCAACGTTCCTCGCGCGCCGGGTCCCCGAGCGCGCGGGCGCTCTCGAGCGCCGCCCGCAGGAATACCGGCGTGGCCGCGGCTTCGGCTTCGAACGCCAGAAAATCGGCGAGCGCTTCCTCGCGCCGCCCGAGCACGAGCCGCGTGTTGTAGAGCTGGTACCAGACCTGCTCGTTTCTCGGGTCGAGCGTCCGCGCGTGCTCGAGCGGGGGCAACGCTTCGGCAAAGCGCCACAGCTCGTGCCTCGTATAGCCCAAGTTGTAATTCGCTTCGACGGAGCGCGGCGCGAGCCGCGCCGCCATCCCGAACGCGGCTTCCGCGGCTTCCAGCCGGTCGCGGCGAAATTCGAGATGCCCGAGCGAGAGCCGGGGCGCGGCTGATGCCGGCTGCAGCATCGCGGCTTGCTTCAGGTACGCGGCGGCCTCGTCGGCGTGTCCGAGCGCGGCCAGCGCAACGCCCAGATTGTGCGCAAGCGCGGCGTTCCCCGGGGAGAGCGCGAAAGCGCGACGATAGGCCGCCACTGCCTCGCCGAATCTGCCGGCGGCGTAGTGGCCGGCGGCTGCGGCAATTTCGTCCCCGAGTGCTGTCATCGCGTGGGCTTCGGGCATCGCGAGCGTCAGGCTTCCGCGGGTGACTTCGCGGCCAGCGCCCGGGCGTAGGCGTCCTCCAGCGCGCGCGCATAACGTGCTGGATCGGTCACAGCGGGCTCCGCCATCGCCATCGACACTTGAGCGCGAACTTCGTCGCGGAAGGCGGCGTCCGTCGCGAGACGTACAGCAAGATCGACGTAGCCGTCGTCGGTCTGGGCGATTGTCTGGGTGAGCGAGAGATGCATCAGGATGCTGTAGCTCATCCGCTCGGCATGGCGCGCGCCTACGCGCGTGACGACGGGGACGCCCGCATCGAGCGCCGTCGCGGTCGTGTCGCCGCCGGTGCAAGGAAGCGTATCGAGCGCGATGTCGACGACCGCGTAACGTGCGCGGTTGAACGCGTCGTCGCCATGGCGGTAGGGGATCCAGGCGAGCCTGTCGGCGGACAGGCCAAGGCCGGTCACGCGCCGCTCGATCGCGATCCGGTCGTCATCGCGCAGCGGCGAGAAGGCGAGCACCGCGTCCGGAACCGCGTCGAGAATGCGGCGCCACGCGGCAACGCACCGCAGGGAGAGCTTGAGGACGCCGGCAAAGGCGCCGAATACGATCGCAGTCTCGGGAATGCCGAGCGGCGCACGCGCGAACGCGGAATCGGCTGCGAGTTGGACACGGCGCAGCGGCAGCGCGCATACGGAAATCGGGAGCAAGGCTTCGAGCTGCCAGCGCGCATTGGCGCTCGTGTCGGCGTAGCGATCGGTGATCTTGTAGTCGACCTGCGAGAGCCCGAGCGCACCGGGATATCCGAGGTGGGTCGCGATCACGCGCGCCGGCTTGTAGCGCAGGATTCCCGGCCGCGCCCCGAGGGAGTGCCCCATTAGATCGACGAGAAGATCGAGGTCGTCGGCGGCAATCGCTTCCGCTGCCGCGCGGTCGTCGAGGGCCGCGAGCGGGACGAACTCATCGACCGCGTCTTTCCATTCGGCGGTGAGCGCGTCCGCAGCTTCCGGCGGCGCGAGCGAGTATGCGCGCACGGCGAAGCGCGCCGTGTCGTGCGCAGCCACGACCGGCAGCAGCAGCTTCCCCAACACGTCGGCGCGGAAACTGGCGGAGAGGTAGCCCACGCGAACGGGAAGGTCGGCGTCGCCGCGCCTTCCGGCGAGCGGCGGCACGTTGCGGCACCGCGTCTGTTGCAGCCGATCGTACGTCCGGTAAACCGCGTAGAGTCTCTCCTGCCGCACATCGACGTACTGGAGGAGCGCGAGAAGCAGCGCAACCTCGCCCTCGTCGCCCGCAGCGAACGGCCACTCCAACGCGCGCTCGAGGCTGATCTCCTCGCGTGCCGCATCACCGCGCTTCATCGCGACGCGAAGCGCTACGACCACCGTGCGTGCCGACGGCGCCGCCGCCGCCTCGAAACGAGCGAAATCGGCGTCCGCATCTTCGTCGCGGTTCGACCGCAGCAGCAGCGTCCGCAATTCGGCCCAGATCTCCTCGTTGGCCGGTGCGAGCTCGCGCGCACGCGCGAGATGCTGCACGGCGCGACTCCAGTGCTTCGTTCGCATCAGCGCCTTCGCGGCCTTGACCCACGCGTCGAGGCGCGCAGGCGCCCTTGCCGCCGCGGCTTCGAATGCGCCGGCAGACTCGACGTAGCGTCCGCGCGCGAACAGCAGGTCGCCCTGTGCGAGCAACGGCTCGGGCCATTCGGCACGGTGCCGCGCGGCGGCGGCGAACGCCCGCAGCGCCTCGCCGTCACGATGCGCCCGCGCGAGGACCGCGCCAAGGTCGTGATGCAGCTCCGCGCGCTCCGGCGCGAGCGCTATCGCGTTGCGGTATGCCGCGATCGCGCCCTTGCGGTCGCCGGCGGCGACGCATTCGGCGGCCGCGCGCAGCAGGGCGTCGAGGTCGTCATCCATCGTCATGCAGCCGCGGCAACCCGCATCGACGTCGCATGACGCCGCCAGCCCCGCGCGAACCAGAGGCACGCCGCCGTGTCCGTGGCGAGCACGATCGCGAACGCGAGCCGCAGCCCGTTTGCCGAGTCGAACCCGAACGCGGTGCGCGCCGCGTCGACCACGAGGCCGATGCCCCACTGCATTGCGAAGCTGCCGGTGAACATCAGCAGGTTCAGCGCGGTGTTCGCGCGCGCCGCGAGCTCTTTCGCGAAGCCTTCGTTCAACACCGTGAACGCGAGAACGTTTGCGGTGGCGCCAAGACCGTAGAGCGCCCACCAAGCCTGCGTGCCTGGAAGCTCCGCTAGAACCGCGGCAAGCGCCGCCGCGTTGAGCCCAAAGCCGATGCCGAACAGGTGCTGTGGGCGAAGCCCGAGACGAGTAAGCCGCGTCGCGAAGAGGCCGAGCAGCAGATACCCCCCGAGCATCACGACGCTCATCACGAGCAGGTGGCGCGCGGCCTGTGCCCGGTCGTAGCCGTTGACCTCCATCAGCCAGGGAACCGACCACAGACCCTGCACGGCCATGAACGAGCCCATGCCGAAGGTGCCGAGGGGCGCGATCCACCAGAAGCGCCGGTTTGCGAAGACCGAGCGAACGCCTGCCCACTGTCCCCTGAAGCCGGTCGCGCGCGCCGGCATGGTTGTATCAGGCACGCGCACCCAGATCCAGATGGCGACTGCGTAGGTCGTTGCGGCGAGCGCAACGAAAATTGCGCGCCAGCTCGCGAAGCGCAGCGCGAATTCGAGCGGCGCCGTGGCGGCCAACGCGCCGGCTCCGCCGGCGACCATCATCCAGCCGCCGAGGGACGCCTGGCGCTCGATCGGATACCACGTCGCGATCGCCGTCATTGGCGCCATCAGGCACACGGCCACGCCGGCGCCGATCAGCGCACGCGCCGCCAGCAGCTCCGCTTCGCCGTCCGCGAGCCCGAAGGCGAGCGCACCGGTTCCAGCGACAAGCAGGAGCACCGGCTCGACGCGCCGTGGTCCGTAGCGATCGAGCAGCATTCCCGCCGGAATCTGCATCGTCGCGAACCCGACGAAGTAGGCGCTCGTCAAGAGCCCGAGCGCGCCGGGCGACAACGCCAGCTCGCGGGTCAACTCCGGCGAAATCACCGCGTTGACCGTGCGATAGAGGTAAGACAGCAGGTAGCCGCTGGCAAACGCGAGATACAACAGCCGAAAGTGCAATGCGGGCGATTTCATCGGCGCCAGGACCCGCAAGCCGCGCGTCCTTCAGCCGGGGCCGTCCACGAGCAACGAAACTTGCCGCGCCACGCGCGCGCACCTTGCCCGTCGACGGTTCGACCTTTGACGAGCCAGGCGCATTTCGTGATCGGCGTGAAGGGCATCATCGACGAAGGCAACGGCAGAGGATCGTGTTCGCAAGGCGTCCACCGCTTGCAGCCCGTATTATCGCCGACCGGCGCTGCCCGGAAAAAAGTGACTAGAATTGCCGCCACGGGTCGGATCCCGAGTGTCGAGACCCGGAGCTCCTGTCCGCCCGCAATGGCTTGCGCGCGCCGGGCAGGACAGATTTTCGCGACTGCTGCTGTCTTCACTTTTCCGGAAAGGACTGGGCCATGAAAAGCTT
>CAVTFF010000005.1:0-55723 GCA_963733985.1 uncultured beta proteobacterium
ACGCGCAGCGTGCTGGAGCGTTCCGCGAAGGAACGCGCGACCACGACGTCAGCCAGAACATCGACGCGCTGCTTGCGCACATCGAAGGCGAGCCGCCATTCACGATTCTCGATCTGGGCTGCGGCCCGGGGCGCGACTCGTGACGTTCACCGCGGCTCGGCCACGTCGCGGTCGGCCTGGAAGGCGTTGCGCGCTTCGCCGCGATGGCCCGCGCCGCAAGCGGCTGCGAAGTCTGGCAACAGGATTTTCTCGAAGCTCGATCTTCCGGCCGGCCGCTTCGACGGCGTGTTCGCCAACGCGGCGCTGTTTCACGTCCCCGCGCAGGAGTTGCCGCGCGTGCTGCGCGAGCTGCACGCAACGCTGAAGCCCCGCGGCGTGCTCTTCAGCTCGAATCCGCACGGGCACAACGAGGAAGGCTGGAACCGCGGCCGCTACGGCGCCTACCACGATCTCGAAACGTGGCGGCCGCTATCTGTCGGACCGCGGGATTCGTCGTGCTGACGCACTACTATCGTCCTGCCGGACTGCCGCGCGAACAGCAGCCGTGGCTCGCCACGGTGGCGCGCAAGTCCACGAAGTGACCGGAGGGCGCGCCCGACCCTCAATCGCTGCGCGCGACGTGTTTCTCGCTCGCCGTGTCGCCGATCTTCTTCTCCTCCGGCTCCTGGAAGTGATAGAAGGTACCGTTGAGGTAGTGCGCGACCGCGACGATCTCCTCCTCGCCCCAGTTCAGATTGCCATTCGCCTGCCATCGCCCAACCTGGGCGATCAGCGCGCGCCAATCCTTGACGAGCTTCTTGTCGCGCCAATGGATCTCCGTCGTGTGGCAGCCGACGCAGTGCGTCGTGTACAGAAGTTCGCCCTGCGACATTCCCGGCGGAGGGGTCGCCTGGATCACAGGCGGGGCCTGCGCCAGCGCCTGCGCGGCCACCGTTGCGCAGGCGAGAACAAGCGCTTGAAGCGTCGACATGCGCTTCATCCTCCGGTTCGCGAGCAACGCATTCGAGCTAGGCGGCCGTGCGCTCCCGGTTGATCCACGCGCAGACGATTCCCATCAGCACCATCGAAATCGTATCGAGTGCGATCTGCTTGACGACGAGGAAACCGGGGATCGGCTGCACCGCGAAGTAGATGAGGTAAGTGGGAATCGTCGCCAGCACTGCGACGGCGAGCCCGAAGCGGATGCCCTGAGCGAGAAACGGTTTCGCCTCACGGCCCTTGAGGTAGATCCAGGTGAAGCCGATGCCGATCAGAAGGTGCGCGAGCAGCATGTAGCCGAAATGCGCCTGGCCATCCTCCGGGGTGCGGAACAGCCCTCCCAGCGCGTGATAATCGGGCGCGAGCAGCACGCCATGGACGACGAAGCCCAACAGCAATGACATCACGGCCAGGACGGCGGTGGAAATGGCGAGCCTCATTGCTTGTCCTCCCGAGTGTCGACGGATTGCGTCGCGCCGCCAATGGTCCCGCCGCGCGCACCTCTTCGCGTGGGCATCAGTGGCTCGGCCGGCCCACCTTCGCGCCCGACTTGCCGACCAGGAAATCGAGGTCGACGCCCTTGTCGGCCTGCTGCACGGTGTCGCAGTAGAGCTTCACCCAGCCGCGATCGGCATGCGGCGGCGGCGGCGTCCAATTCGCGCGCCGGCGGGCGAGCTCTTCGTCGCGAGACGTGCAGATGGAGCTTGCGCTTCGCGACGTCGAGCTCGATCAGGTCGCCGTTCCGCACGAGCGCGAGCGGCCCGCCGGCGGCGGCCTCGGGCGCGGTGTGCAGCACGACGGTGCCGTACGCGGTGCCCGACATCCGCGCATCCGAAATGCGGACCATGTCGGTGACGCCCTTCTTCAGGAGCTTCGCCGGCAGCGCGAAATTGCCGACTTCGGGAAATCCCGGATAGCCCTTCGGCCCGCAGTTCTTCAGCACGAGCACGCTCGACGCGTCGACGTCGAGCTTGGGGTCGTCGATGCGCCTGTGCAGGTCGTCGATGTCCTCGAACACGACGGCGCGGCCCTTGTGCCGCATCAGCTTCGGGCGTCGCCGCCGAGGGCTTGAGCACGGCGCCGTCGCGGCGCGAGATTGCCGCGCAGCACCGCGATGCCGCCCTGCGGCTTGAACGGCTTGGCGAGCGGCGTGATGACCTCGGCGTTGTAGTTGACCGCGTCCTTGCAGTTCTCCCAGATCGTGCGGCCGTTCACGGTCAGCGCCTTCTTGTGCAGGTAGCTCGCCGATCTCGCGGATCACGACCGGCAGCCCGCCGGCGTAGTAGAAGTCCTCCATCAGGTACCTGCCCGACGGCATCAGGTTGACGAGGCACGGCATCGTGCGGCCGAGCCGGTCCCAGTCGTCGAGCGAGAGCGTTGACGCCGATGCGTCCCGCGATCGCCAGCAGATGGACGACCGCGTTGGTCGAGCCGCCGATCGCGCCGTTGACCATGATCGCGTTCTCGAACGCGTCGCGGGTCAGGATCTTCGACATCCGCAGATCCTCGTGCGACCATCTCGACGATGCGCCGGCCGGCCATCCTCGCCAGCACGCGGCGGCGGGAATCGACGGCGGGAATCGCGGCATTGGTCGGCAGGCCCATCCCGAGCGCCTCGACCATCGACGCCATCGTCGAGGCGGTGCCCATCGTCATGCAATGGCCCGCCGAGCGCGACATGCACGACTCGGCCTCGACGATGTCGGCGAACTTCATCTCGCCGGTCTTCAGCATTTCGGTGAACTTCCACACGTGCGTGCCGGAGCCGATGTCCTCGCCGCGGAACTTGCCGTTCAGCATCGGCCCGCCCGAAAGGCCGATCGTCGGCAGGTCGCACGACGCCGCGCCCATCAGCAGCGAAGGCGTCGTCTTGTCGCAGCCCATCAGCAGCACGACGCCGTCGAACGGATTGGCGCGGATCGATTCCTCGACGTCCATCGCCGCCTGGTTGCGGTAGAGCATCGTCGTCGGGCGCATCAGCGTCTCGCCGAGGCTCATCACCGGGAACTCGATCGGAAAGCCGCCGGCGTCCAGAACGCCGTCGCGGACATGCTGCGCCAGCTCGCGAAAATGCGCGTTGCACGGTGTCGCCTGCGACCACGTGTTGCAGATGCCGATCACCGGGCGGCCGTCGAACTGGTCGTGCGGAATGCCCTGGTTCTTCATCCACGACCGGTGGACGAGCGCGTCGCGGTCGTGGCTGCCGAACCAGACGCGCGAACGGAGTTCTCGTTTTGCTTTGGTGCTCTTCTTGCTCATGGCCGTGGATGGCGAAGGATCAGCGTCAGAAAAGGCACCGGCGACGGCATTCCCGAATATTCGTTACCGGTGCAAGGCGCAAACCGTGGTCTTGAAATCGTCCGATCCTAGGCGGCAAGCCGCGCGCCTGACGCCTGGTCGAACACATGCACCTTCCCGGGATCGACGGCAAGACCGATCCGGTCGCCCGGATTGACGTTTGGACGGCCGTGCATGACGAGGATGAGCTGCGCGTCGCCCGCCTGGATCAGGAGCTCGGTTTCGGCACCCGTCGGCTCGACGACGACGATCTCCGCCGGCACCGCCCCGTCGGCACCCGCGCCGGCGAGCCCGAGATCCGCGGGGCGAATCCCGTAGGCGACCGCCTGCCCTTCTGTTGCCGGCACCGGCCGCAGCGGCCACCGGAGGCCACCCGAGGCTTCGACGTACGAGGACCCGCCGGCGCGGCCGACCTTGCCGTTCAGCACGTTCATCGCCGGCGAGCCGATGAATTGCGCGACGAAAAGATTGTCGGGATGGTCGTAGAGCTCGAGCGGGGTCCCGATCTGCTCGATCCGGCCATCGTGCATGACGACAATTCGATCAGCCATCGTCATCGCCTCGACCTGGTCATGCGTGACGTAGACGGTCGTGGTCTTGAGCCGTTGATGCAGCGCCTTGATTTCCGCGCGCATCGCCACCCGAAGCTTTGCGTCGAGGTTCGACAGCGGCTCGTCGAAGAGGAACACCTTGGGATCGCGGACGATCGCGCGGCCCATCGCGACGCGCTGCCGCTGCCCGCCGGAAAGCTCGCGCGGAAAGCGCTTGAGGTAAGGATCGAGATTGAGGATGCGCGACGCGTGGGCAACGCGCTCCTCCATCATCTTCGGGTCGGCTTTGCGCAGCTTGAGGCTGAACGCCATGTTCTCGGCGACCGTCATGTGCGGATACAGCGCGTAGCTCTGGAACACCATCGCGATGTCGCGGTCCTTGGACTCGACGTCGTTCACCACCTTGCCGTCGATCGCGATCGTGCCGCCGGTGATCTCCTCGAGGCCGGCCAGCATTCGCAGCAGCGTCGACTTCCCGCAACCCGACGGGCCGACGAGCACGACGAACTCGCCGTCGTGGATGTCGAAGACGATGCCGTGGATGACCTTCGTGCTGCCGAAGGACTTTTCGACGTTCTGGAAGGAGACGGTTGCCATAACCTCAACCCCGCACAGGAATGCCCACTCAGCTTTTCACCGCTCCGGCCGTGAGACCACCTACCATGTAGCGCTTGAACACGTAATAGATTGCCGCGGGTGGCAGCGCGTAGATGAGACCGGTGGTCATCAGCAACTCCCACGGCGAATCGTCGGCGGCGAGAAAGTTGCCCAGCGCAACACCGAGCGTGATGTCGGTGTCGCGGGACAAGAGCAGGAACGCATAGAGGTACTCGTTCCAGGCGAGCAGCAGCGCGTAGGTGCCCACGGCGACCAATGACGGCGTCATCAGCGGCAGGTAGACCAGACGGAACAGCTGAAGAGGCGACGCGCCATCCATCTTCGCTGCCTCGTCGAGCTCGAACGGGAGCTTGTCGGACGCCTGCTTCAGCACCCAGATCGCGTAGGGCGCTGCGATCGTCACCATCGCGAGGATCAGCGACCACTGGCTGTTGAGGAGGCCGTACACGCTCATCGTCTTGTACATCGGAACGGCGAGGAACGCAGCGGGGATGAAGTACGTGAAGAGCGCAAGGTTCATCACCGTGCGCCCGCCGCGCACCTTGAGGCGGCTGATCGCGAATGCGGCGCCGGTCGCGACGAGGAGCGTCAGCACGCCGGTGGCCACGGCGATCAGCAGCGAGTTCCACAGTTGCAGCCAGAAATGGTTGAGATAGTAGTGCTGCTCGTTGAACACGACCGAGAAGTTATGCAGCGTGGGGTGATCGGGCCACAGCCTGCCGCCCATCGCCTCGTCCTTCGGGGAGATTGCGAACAGCGTCAGGTGATAGATCGGAAGCATCGTCCAGATCAGCACCGGAATGCCGATCAGCAGCAGCTTCGCCTCGGCGGTGATCTTACGCATGCCAATTCTCCCATCCGGCCCCGGAGCGCGCCGCGAGCAGTCCCGTATGCGAGGTGACCCGCAGCGAAGCGCGAGACAGTACACGTAACGTACGGCGAGCGCCGAGCGAGGACGCGACAAAGCAGGCAGGACGCGCAGCAGCGCTACGGGGTCGGGTCATTTCGACAGCCGCTTCATCATGAAGTACACGAGCGGCAGGACCGCCGGCAGCGCCATGACGATCGCCGCCATCGACATGTCGACCTGGTCCAGACGCAGGTAGCGGATGCCGAGCGTCGCCAGCACGTGCGTCAGGTCGGCGGGGCCGCCGCCGGTCAGCAGGTAGACGCTGTTGAAGTCCCCCATCGTCCAGATCATCGACAGGATCGTGCACGTGAGATAGAGCGTGCGCATCGACGGCCACGTGATGAAGCGGAACTTCTGCCACTGGGTTGCTCCGTCGACGGAAGCGGCTTCGTAATGCTCGCCGGGAATCGCAAGGCGACCGGCGACGAGGATCAGCGTCCAGAACGGCAGCGATTTCCAGATGTGCACGAGCATTGCCATCGCGAGCGCGAGCGTCGGGTCGTTGAGCCAGTTGGGTCCGTCAGCCCCGGTGAGGCGGAAGATCACCGAATTGACGAGCCCCCACTCGGGGTTCAGCATGAATCGGATCGACAGGATCGTCGGGATCGACGGCACCGCCCATGGCAGGATGAACAGCAGCGACAGCCACTTGATCCACGTGCGCGCCCGGATGAAGAAGCCGGACAGGAAAAGCGCGACGATCATCTTCAAGTTGATGCCGACGACGACGAAGACCACCGTGTTGATGACCGACCGCGCGAAGATCGGATCATCGAAGAGCCTCTCGTAACTCGCAGGGTGGCGTGCGAGCCAAAGCCCGTAGCCGACCGGATAAAGAACGAAGACGAGAAAGACGACGATGTACGGCGCGAGGAGGATCAGCCCCCATTTCTGCCACGGAGACAAACCTTTCCTGGCCGGGCCCGTCGGCAGCGGCTGAGCGTCAGGCAGGGCGATCGTTGACACTAGGAGCCTGTCGGGTTGGCTGTCGCGTATGCGACGGTGCCGAGTTGGGCGCAGTTCAAGGCGTGCGGCCGAAGGCATACCGGGAGCGTAGCGGGGGCGCGCAACGCAGAAACGCGCCCAAATCGCCCCGCCCCCCGGCTTCCCGCCAAGAAGCCCGTCGGGGTCGTTGCGAGGCTGGCGAATATTCCCGATATTCGCGGCGCCTCGCGCCTAGCATCCATCGCTTTTTGGCCATGCAACGCATGCGTGACAGTAAGCCCGACAGGCTCCTTCTTCCTCCGCCGGTGGAACGGCCCGGCGCTTCACTCCCGCGCCAGCGCCGGCCCCCGCGGCTACCCGCCGGCCAGCTTCAGCCGGCGACCTGCTTGATGCGCACGATCATCTCGTCGACCGCCTTGTCGACGGGCACCTTGTCGTTGACGACTCGGCTCATCGTCTTCGCCCAGACGTTCTCGTTGTTGAGGATCGTGAATTTGTAGTTCTTCGTGAATTCGAACGTCACTGTCCCGGCGTGGAACTGGTTGTAGACCGCCTCGCGGTGCCGGTCGGCCTTCCAGAACGGCCGTTCGGCGGCCGCCTTCGTGACCGGGTACCACCGGCCGAGCGACCCCTCGACGTAAGGAGTCAGGTTGTCCTCCTCCAGCATGAACGCGACGAACTCCTTCGCCCGCTTCTTGTTCTTCGCGCCTTCGAAGATCACGCCGGTCTTGACCGCCGCGCGGTAGATCATCTTGGAGCCGTCAGGCTTGTTCGGAAATCCGGCCGTCGCAATCAGCTCCTCGTAGTTCTTCTTCGCCTGCGCGCGCTGCTCGGCCGTGAGCGTCGTGTTGTTCATGTCGTCGAGCCACTTGGCGGCGATCGAGATTGTCGCGTTGTGCGTCATGATGATCGTCTTGTTGTTGAAGGCGACGTTGTTGTCGGGGTCCGCCCAGGACGTCGACGACGGCGGCGTGCAGCCCTTGACGTAAGGTTCCGTGTAATCCTTCACCGCGTTGATCAGTCCTTCCTTTACTTTGGGATCGTCGACCAGCAGCTTGCCGTTATCGTCGACCATCTTGACGTTGTAAGCGTCAGCGAAGGTCAGGAACGAGTAGAACGAGTCGCTTCCGTTCACCCCCATCGGGAACCCGGTCGCGTAGACGCGCGCCCCGGTCTTCTTGCGATACGCCGGCTGCACCTTGTCGCACCAGAATGACCAGTAGTCCTTCCAGCCCGTCGGAATGTCCGACGGCTTGAAGCCGGCTGCCCCAAGCATGTCGATCCAGTACTGGATGTGCATGGTCTGCTGTTTGAGCGGGAACGCGTAGTAGGCGCGTTTCTTGGCCTTGTCGTTGTAGAGATATGTCGTCTCGATCGTGTTCGGGAGGAACCGGCCCTTCATTGGCGTGAGTACATCAGTGATGTCCTCGAGCTTGCCTTCGAAGGCCCATTTGCCGGTGACCTGGAAATCGTAGACGTCGGCGAACGCGACGTCCGGAGGAGAGCCCGCGTCGAGCGCGGCGACCGTCTTCGGAATCATGTCCTGGACCGGATACTGCGACAACTCGACCTTTACGCCGGTCTTCGTTTCGAACTTCTTGATCGCGGCGTAGAGCGCGTCATCCTCGGACTTGTAGAATCCGCGCACCCACCAGACGTTGAGCGTTTCCTGCGCCGCCGCCTGCCCACCCGCGACGAGCGCGGCGACCGCCAGAAGCACGACGGCGAGCTTCGACATCATCTTCATGGAACTCCTCCTCTTTCCCAGAATGCCTGCTTGTTATGGTTCGATATCCAGGTCCATCCGGAGCGTACGAGCGCCCTGACGCGGTGTCAACGTTCTGCAAATACCCCTGCTAGCGACGCAAATTAACGTGCAAGGTCGGCGCTTCGCACTACATGACTGCGCCGAGATACCACGGCACGAACTCGTTTTGCCCGTAACCATGGCTCTCGCTCTTGCTCTTCTGTCCCGACGCGGTTTGCAGCATCAGCTCGAACAGCTTCGCCGCAACCTCGTCGATGCTCGCCGTTCCGTCGGCGATCTCGCCGCAGTTCAAGTCGATGTCCTCCTCCTGCTTCACCCATAGCGGCAGTATTCGTGGAGAGCTTGAGCGATGGGGACGGGGCGCAGCCGTACGCCGAGCCGCGACCGGTCGTGAACACGATCATGTTCGCGCCGCCGGCGACCTGCCCGGTGGCCGACACCGGGTCGTAGCCCGGCGTGTCCATGAAGACGAAGCCCTTTGCGGTGACGGGCTCGCCGTACTCGTAGACGTCGACGAGATTGGTCGTGCCGCCCTTGGCGACGGCGCCCAGCGATTTCTCGAGGATCGTCGTCAGGCCGCCCGCCTTGTTGCCGGGCGACGGGTTGTTGTTCATCTCGCCTCTTTCGCGCTCGGTGTAGTCTTCCCACCACCGTATCCGCTGCGATGAGCTTTTCTCCCACCGCGCGCGATGCCGCGCGCCGCGTGAGCAGGTGCTCGGCGCCGTAGATCTCCGGGGTCTCGGACAGGATCGCGGTGCCGCCGTGCCGCACCAGCAGATCGACCGCCGCGCCCAGCGCCGGATTCGCCGTAATCCCCGAATAGCCGTCGGAGCCGCCGCATTGCAGGCCGACGACAAGATGCGACGCGGGCACCGCCTCGCGCGTCACCGCGTTCGCATGCGGCAGCATTTCCTCGATCATCGCGATCCCGCGCGCGATCGTCTTCGCCGTCCCGCCCGTGTCCTGGATGCTGAACGTACGCAGCAACGGCCCCTCGTGCAGGTTTTCCGCGCCGAGCAACGCGCTGATCTGGTTGGCCTCGCATCCGAGACCGATCATCAGCACGCCGGCGAAATTGGCGTGCCGCGCGTAGCCTCCAAGCGTGCGGCGCAGCACCTGCATTCCGTCGCCCCGCGTGTCCATCCCGCAACCGCTGCCGTGCGTGAGCGCGACCACACCGTCGACGTTCGGGAAGGGCCGCGAGCTGTTCGCGCCGGAAATGGTCGGCGATGCCGCGAGCGACAGTCGCCGAGCAATTGACCGTCGAGAGGATGCCGATGTAATTGCGCGTTGCGATCCGGCCGTCGGGACGGGCAATCCCCATGAAGGTCGCCGGCGGCTCGATGTATTGCGTCGGCTTCGCGTCGACGCCGAATGCGTAATCTCGATCGAACGCGCCCATCTGCAGGTTGTTGAGATGGACGTGCTCGCCGGCCGCGATGTCGCGGCTCGCGAACCCGATGATCTGGTTGTAGCGCCGCACCGGCTCCCCCTTGCGGATCGCGCGCGCGGCAACCTTGTGGCCCGGAGGTACGAGGCCGCTCACCGTGACCTTCTCGTCGAGCAGCTGGGTGCCGCTCACGAGTTGCGCGCGGGCGATGACGACGTCGTCGTCGGGATGCAGCCTGATGGTGAGTGACGTTCGCGTGAGCATGGCAGCTCCTCGGTCAATGCGGGGACGCGAGCGCGTGCGAGCGCGCGCTTGTCGATCTCCGCGAAATTCCAGTCGATTCCGAGCCCCGGTGCCGATGGCGCGATCGCACAGCCGCCGGCGACAGCGAGGCGCGAGCCGGTGAGATCGTCGAGCTGCGGAATGTATTCGACCCATGCGGCGTTCGGCACTGCCGCCGTCAGCGACACGTGCAGCTCCATGAGGAAATGCGGACAGACCGCCACGTTGAACGTCTCCGCGAGGTGGGCGATCTTGAGCCACGGCGTGATGCCGCCGACCCGGGCCACGTCCGCTTGGACAATCGAGCAGGCGTCACGTTCGAGATACTCGCGGAAGTGCGCGGCGTGATAGAGCGATTCGCCGACGGCGATCGGGAATCGCCGTGTGCGCGGCGAGCTCGACGTGGCCCCCGAGGTCCTCCGCCGGCAGCGGCTCCTCGAGCCAGGCGAGGCCGAACGGCTCGAACGCGCGGGCGCGGCGGATCGCCTCGGACACGCTGAAGCATTGGTTCGCGTCGACCATGATCTCGAACCCGTCGCCGACGGCTTCGCGCACTGCCGCAAGGCGCGCGACGTCTTCCGCCAGGTGCGGCTTTCCCACCTTCAGTTTCGCGCCGCGGAATCCCGCGGCCTTCGCTTCCAGCGTCTGCCTGACCAGCGCCTCGACCGGCAAATGCAGCCACCCGCCCTCGGTGGTGTAGACAGGCACCTCGGCCCGCGCGCCTCCCGCCGTTTTCCACAGCGGCAGGCCGATCCGCTTGCAGCGCAGATCCCACAGCGCCGTATCGATCGCCGCGAGGGCGAGGCTCGTGATCGCGCCGACCGCGGTCGCGTGGGTGTGGAAGAAGAGATCCTTCCAGATCGCCTCGATGCAATCCGGATCGCGGCCGACGAGCTTCGGCGCAAGATGGTCGGCGAGCAGCGCCACCACCGACGAGCCGCCGGTGCCGATCGTGTACGTGTAACCCACGCCCTCGGCGCCGTCTTCGCAGACGATCCGCACGATCGGCGTCTCCTGCGTGACGAATGCCTGGATCGCGTCGGTGCGCACGACCTTCGGCGGCAGGTCGACCTGCAGGATCTCGACGGTGCGGATCGAGGTCACGGGGTCAGTGATAGAACAGGCGCGGCAGCCACAGCGCGATCGAAGGCACGTAGGTGATCAGCACGAGGCTCAGAAGCAGTGGCACGAGCCACGGAATGATCGCCATCGTCGTCTTCTCGATCGAGAGGTTGGCGACACGCGCGAGCACGAACAGCACCATCCCCATCGGTGGATGGAGGAGCCCGATCATCAGGTTCAGCACCATGATCAGGCCAAAGTGAACGGGGTCGATGCCGAGCTGCTGCACGACGGGCATCAGCACCGGCACCAGAATCAGGATCGCGGCCGTGGGCTCGAGGAAGCAACCGACGAAGAGCATCAACAGGTTGGCGAGCAGCAGGAACACCCACGGGCTGTGTGTGAACGCGAGCACCCATGCCGCGACCATGTCGGTTACGCGGGTAGCCGTGAGGAGCCACCCGAAGATCGACGCCGCCGCGACGATGAAGAGCACCGTCGCCGTCGTTTCGATCGTGTCCATCGACACCTTGACGAGCATCCTCCACGTCATCGTGCGGTACCAGAAGAGGCCGAGGAACAGCGCCCAGACGCACGCGGCGATCGCGCCTTCGGTAGGCGTGAATACGCCCGTGGTCATGCCGCCGATCAGCAGCACCGGCGTCATGATCGGCAGCACCGCGTCGAACTTCCATTTCCAGTCGGCGACGAGAAGTCCGGCGAGCCCGAGGCCGATAGCGCCGTTGAACGGCAGGCCGAGCTGCATCATCGCCCAGAGCAGCAACGGAAAGCCGATCACGACGCCGAGCTCGCTGAACGCCTTGCCCATCCGGTGCCATTCGAACACGACGTCGCCGCCCCACTTGAACTTGTGCGCGTAGTACGCGACGGTGAGCATCATCAGGATCGCCATCACGACGCCGGGAATGATCCCCGCCAGGAACAGCTGACCAACAGAGACATTGGCCATCATCGCGTAGATGACGAACGGCAGCGACGGCGGGATGATCGGGCCGAGCGTCGCCGACGCGGCGGTCACACCGACGGAGAACCCGAGGTCGTAGCCCTTGTCGCGCATCGCCTTGATCTCGATCGTGCCGAGCCCCGCGGCGTCGGCGATCGCGGTGCCCGACATCCCGGCAAAAATCACCGACCCGATGATGTTGACGTGGCCGAGACCACCCTTGAGCCAGCCCACGAGCGCGAGCGCGAAGTCGTAAATGCGGTTGGTGATGCCGGCGTTGTTCATCAGGTTGCCGGCCATGATGAAGAACGGCACTGCGAGCAGCGGAAAGCTGTCGATGCCGCTGACCATCCTCTGCACGACGACGAGCGGGGGCAAATCGCCGGTGAGCAGGATGTAGACGAGCGCCGACCCGGCCATCGCGATCGCCACCGGCACGCCGGCCACCATCATGGCGAGGAAGGAGCCGAGCAGCGCCGGCGTCATGCACTCATCCTTGCGAGCGATGATGGCCGAGCATCCGCGCGTGAATGCGGGCAGGCACGTGCGCCGCGTGCGCGCGCGCGATTCACACGCTTTCCTCGATCGCGATTTCCGGACGCTCGAGCAGGCTGTAGCCTTGCCGCCAGTGCCGGTACGCCACCTGGATCGACCGCAGCGTCGCGCACGCGAAGCCAAACATGCATACCCCATAGACGACGTTCATCGGCAAGTCGACGATCGTCATCCGATAGCTGCCCATCTTCTGCATCATCTGCCAGGTCAGCACCACGACAGCGGCGAAGAACACGATTCGCACCAGATCCACGAGCGTCGACACCACACGGCCGACGGGCTTGCCCACCATCCGGTAGGCGAGGTCGACGTGAATGTGTCGATTGAGGCGTACCGCCGCCGAGATCGCCACGAACACCGTGGAGATCAGCAGATAGCGGGCGATCTCCTCGGTCCATGCCGCCGAGTCGTTCATCACATAGCGGGTGAAGAACTGGTAGAAGATGTCGGTTGCGAGGATCCAGAAAAACCCGAACGCGATCCAAGCCTCGAACGCGTAGTGCGACAGATCGATCGGCGCATCGTGGACGTGGAAGTGTCCCGATTCGTCGAGGACATGCTCGTCCTTTGTACCAATGGGCTCGCTTCCCGGAAATATGGTGTCGGCGGGATTGGGGGGGCGACGCAGTTCGGCCATAGGGTTCCCTCGCTATCGGTGTCGTTCCCGCGGAGGCGGGAACCCGGTGTCTTTGCCGCGTCCGTTCAACGACACTGGATCCCCGCCTGAACCCGCGGGGATGACGCATTTGTTTCCAATCGCGGCCCGTCCTTTGGCGGGCCGCTCTTGGACAAATGCGTCACTTGATCGCCTGGATCTTGTCCCAATCGGCCTTCGAATAGCCCATCGACTCGAGCGACACGGTTTTCATGATCGCGTCCTGGAAGCTTTTCTTGTCGACGGCGTGGACGTTGAGGCCTTTCTTGCGGAACTCGTCGGCCAACTCGGCCTCTCGCCTCTTGATGTCGGCGGTCGCCTGCGCAGCAGCCTCCCGCATCGTGTCGGTGAAGATCTTCTTCTCGGCGTCGGAGAGCTTGTTCCAGACGTGCGGCGCGACCTGAGTCGCGAGCGAGTCGACGATGTGACCCGTGAGAATGATGTTCTTCTGTACCTCGTAGAACTTCTTCGCCTCGATGGTCGTCAGTGGATTTTCCTGCGCGTCCACCGTGCCGTTCTGCAGCGCCAGATACACCTCGGCGAATGCAATCGGCGTCGGATTCGCACCGCAGGCCTTCGGCAGCGCCAGGTAGGCAGGGACGTCCGGGACGCGCATCTTGAGCCCCTTCATCCCGGCGCAGTCGTTGAAGTCCTTGTTGGACGTCGACTGGCGGATGCCGTAGTACGTCATCGCGGTGATCTGGATGCCGGTCTTGTTGCGGTACTCGTCGGTCATTTCGGCAAACGCGGGGCTCTTCGACCACGCGATCAGGTGATCGCCGTCACGGAACGTGTACGGGTAGTAGCCGACGCCGATCCGCGGCATTGTCCGCGCGGCAAACGACAGGCCCGAGATGATGATGTCCACGGTGCCCAGCTGCAGCCCCTGGTTGATGTCCGACTCCTTGCCGAGGCTCGACGCGGGAAAGACGTCGATGTGGAACTTGTCTCCTGTGCGCTTCTCAATCTCCTGCGCTGCCCACACCGACCACTTGTGGAACGGCTCCGAGGTCTCGTAGACATGCGCCCATTTGAGCTTGGTCTGGGCGTGGGCCGGAGCGCCGGCGACGAGAGCCGCGGCGGCAATCACTGCGAACACGAGCTTGGACAACGAATGCATCTTTCCTCCTTGCGGGTTGAAGATTGGTCGCGACTCAGGCCACCACTTGAACCTTGGTGTTCCTCGTCTTGTCGGCGGCGGCATGGAACGCGGCCACCGCATCTGCAAGCGGGTACTGACCGGACAGAAGCGGGCGAACGTCGACGCGCCGTGACGACAGGTAGCGCACGGCCCAGTCGAATTCGATTCCCCAGCGAAATACGCCGCGCAAATCGATTTCCTTCGCCATGATGTCGTTGACGACGAACGGCAGTGGCTCGTGCGGCAGCGTTCCGGCCTGGACGACGATGCCGCCGCGCTTGACCGCCGCGATGCAGGTCTTGAGGGCCGCGAAGCTTCCGGAGACCTCGTAGCAGACGTCGAACTGCGGCTTTCCCAATGCGTCGCCGTCGCGATCGGCACGCAGCACCACGTCGGCGCCGACCTCGCGCGCCTTCGCGAGCGGCCGGTCGAGGATATCGGATACGGTAATGCTCGCCGCCCCGGCGAGACGCGCTGCCATCACCGTGAGGCAGCCGATCGTGCCCGCGCCGGTCACGAGCGCCGACTTGCCGACGAGTTGCGGACCGCGGTTGGTCGTATGGAGCGCCACGGCGAGCGGCTCCGCGAAGGCGAGCTCGCCCAGTGTCACGTCGCCCGTGACCGGATAGCACTGCCGCTCGCCCATCACGAAGTATTCGCGGAACATCCCCTGGACATGGGGGAAGAGGCTCGCGCTGCCGAGGAATTTCATGCTGGCGCACAGATGCTCGCGTCCCTCGCGGCAGTAATCGCAGCGGCCGCACGCGTGGGACGGCGAGATCGCGACCTTGTCGCCTTTCTTGACGCGCGTGACGCCTTCACCGACGGCTTCGACGACACCCGACGCCTCGTGTCCGGGGATCAGCGGCTCGCGCACGACGAAGCTCCCGTTGCGGCCCTCGAAATAGTAGTGGAGATCGGAGCCGCAGATCCCGCCTGCACCGAGGCGCAGCAGGACTTCGCCGGGACCGATGGACGGCATCTCGGCAGGTTCGATCCGCAAATCTTCCTTGGCGTGAATTCGACAGGCCAGCATCTTCTCTTCTCCTTCGGTGGGATTCGCTGTCAGTGCAACGCGTCCCAGCCGGTGTTGAATCGCTTGTAGGCGCCATTGAGGTGGCGCTGCATCGCCGCGCGCGCGGCGCCGGGATCCCTGGCGGCGATCGCCTTCAGCACCGCGCGATGCTCGCCCATCGCCGCCGTCCACAGCGCCGGCGAATCGTAGTGGTGCTCGAGCTGCTTGTAGAGCGGGCCGGTGCGCTCCTCCCACAGCATCTTGACGACCGCGACCAGCGCGCCGTTGCCGGTCGCCTCCGCAATGCGCAGATGGAACAGCCTGTCGCCGGCGACCGGCTGCCGTTCGCCCTCCATCTCGCGCTGCATCTGGTCGAGCGCCTCCTCCATTGCCGCGACATTCGCTTTTTTCGCCGACTTCGCGGCGAGCGCCGCGCACTCGCTCTCGATCACGTAGCGCGCGCGGAGCAGCTCGAAAGGGCCTGCCTCGGCGTGGACGACATCGCCCCCGTTCCCGCCGTCCACTTTCGCGGCGGATCCCAGCACATAGATGCCCGAGCCGATGCGCACCTCGACCAGTCCTTCGACTTCGAGTGCGATCAGCGCCTCGCGCACCGACGGCCGCGACACACCGAGCTGTTTCGCGAGGTCGCGCTCGGGCGGCAGGCGCGCGCCGGCGGGAAACTCGCCGGAGCCGATGAGCGTGCGGATCTGGTCGGCGATCTGGCGGTAGAGCCGGCGCGGCTCGATGCTTTGAAACGGCATGGATGCAGACGTGGGTGGGGTCGTGAACCGTCGCGTCGGCCCGCGCGACCGAAGCGCGTGCCACGCCACTGCCAGAGGCTAATCCCCGCCCGTAAATTGGTCAAGTGGTATTACCAATTTTCGTGGCCGGGCGTACAATGCAACCCGAATTGCGGCGCTCGCGACGAAGCCCGCGCCCACGTACGCGTTCTTCCCGATTTCGACGCCCTTGGCTGCCACCACGATTGCCGCGATCCGCGCGACCCCGGTCACGGTCCCGCTCGAAGCGCCGCTCCTGCACAGCAACGGGGCGCACTGGGGCAGGTTCGTGCGCACGATCGTCGAAGTCGAGACCGCCGATGGCTACGTGGGACTCGGCGAAATGGGCGGCGGCGGCGAGGATTCGACGCGCGCGTTCGTAGCGCTCGCGGATTACCTGCGCGGCCACGACGTCTTCCGGCTGGAGGCGATGCGGTTCGCCATCTGCAATCCTACGGCGAGCCTCTACAACAACCGGACGCAACTCCACGCGGCGATCGAGTTCGCGTGCCTGGATATCATGGGCCAGAAGTTCGGCGTGCCGGTGCACGCGCTGCTGGGCGGCAAGCTGCGCGACGGCGTCGAATTCGCAAGCTATCTCTTCTTCCGCTACAACGATCCGCGAAGCAGCCGCGGCGAGGTGCGCACGCCGGAACAACTGGTGGCACACGCCAAGGCACTGAAGCGAGAGCACGGCTTTCGCGTCCATAAGCTCAAGGGCGGCGTCTACCCGCCGGCCCACGAGCTCGCCTGCTATCGCGCGCTCGCCGACGCGTTCGCCGACGATCGTTTCCGCTACGATCCGAACAGCGCGCTGTCGCTTGCCGATGCAATCGACTTCGGCCGCGCGATCGAGGATATTCGCAACGACTACTACGAAGATCCGGTTTGGGGAATGCCGCAGCTCGCGCGACTGAAGGAGTTCGTTTCGATCCCCACGGCGACCAACACCGTGATCGTCAATTTCGAGCAGCTTGCCGCGAACCTCGATTCGCGCGCCGTCGATGTGGTCCTGCTCGACACGACGTTCTGGGGCGGCATCCGGCCCTGCATCAAGGCTGCCGGCGTTTGCGAGACGATGGGCATCGGCGTCGCCGTCCACAGCTCCGGCGAGCTCGGCATTCAGCTCGCGACGATGCTGCATCTGGGCGCTGTCGTTCCGAATCTCGGCTATGCGGCCGATGCGCATTACCATCATCTGACCGACGACGTGATCGCCGGCGGCAAGATGACCTACACGAATGGCGCGATTCGCGTGCCGGACGGTCCGGGACTGGGTGTCGCTCTCGATCGGGAGAAGCTCGCCCGCTATCACGACCTCTATCGCGAGCTCGGCAGCTACCCCTACGATCGCGACCCCGGACGTCCCGGCTGGTATCCGCTGGTGCCGAATCGCGACTGGGCCGATCCGACCCGCTCGCTCTCGCCGAAGCTCTCGGGCGAACGCTGACGCCGGCGTCCGCCTTCACGAATCGACAGGAGACGCCTTATGGGTGGACGCCTCGCAGGGAAGAAAGCGCTGATCACCGCCGCCGGCCAAGGCATCGGCAGAGCCACCGCGCTCGCGATGGCCGCGGAGGGCGCGCAGGTCTTCGCGACCGACGTCGATCCGAAGCTCGTCGCCGCGCTCAACGGGTTGTCGAACGTGACGCCGAGCGTGCTCGACGTCATGGACGATGCCGGGATCGCCGCGACGATCGAGACGCTGCCGCCGCTCGACATCCTGTTCAACTGCGCCGGCTACGTCCACAACGGCACGATTCTCGACTGCGCGCCGAAGGACTGGGATTTCAGCTTCAACCTCAACGCCCGTGCGATGTACATGACGATCAAGTGCGTGCTTCCGAAGATGCTCGCCATGGGCGGCGGCAGCATCATCAACATGGCCTCGATCGCGTCGTCGATCAAAGGGCTCCCCAACCGTTTCGTCTACGGCGCGTCGAAGGCGGCGGTGATCGGCCTCACGAAAGCGGTGGCTGCCGATTTCGTCGCCAGAGGTATCCGCTGCAACGCGATCGCGCCGGGCACCGTCGACACGCCGTCGCTTCATGACCGAATCCAAGCGTTCGAGAACCCGGAGGAAGCCCGCAAGGCGTTCATCGCCCGCCAGCCGATGGGACGGCTTGCCAAGGCGGAGGAAATTGCCCCGGTCGTGATCTTTCTCGCGTCCGACGAATCCGCTTTCGTGACCGGAAACGTGTATTCGGTCGACGGCGGCATGACGATCTGAAGCCGGTGGAAAGCTTCGTTGTTCAGCTACCGCAATTTGTGCATCAACCGATCCACGATTCTGGAGATTGAAATGAAACTCGTACGCTTTGGCCCCGCCGGCAAGGAAAAACCTGGTCTCGTCGATGCCGACGGGAAGCTGCGCGATCTGTCGCGCAAGTTGCGCGACATCGGTCCCGACACGCTCGCACCGGCGAAACTGAAGGAGCTCGCCAAGCTCGACCCGAAGAAGCTCCCGCTGGTGAAAGGCGGGCCGCGCCTCGGCGCGTGCGTCGCGACGCCATCGAAATTCGTGGCGATCGGACTCAACTACAGCGATCACGCGAAGGAGTCGGGCAACCCGATCCCCGAGCACCCCGTCGTCTTCTTCAAGTCGCAGACGTGCATCGTGGGTCCCAACGACAACGTGATGATCCCGAGGGACTCCACCCAGCTCGACTGGGAAGTGGAGCTCGGTGTCGTCATCGGCAGGACCGCGCGCTACGTCGAGGAAGAGGACGCACTCAAGCACGTCGCCGGCTACTGCGTGATCAACGACGTTTCCGAGCGCGATTTCCAGATGAAGAAGAGCGCGAGTCAGTGGAACAAGGGCAAGGGCTGCGATACGTTCGGACCGCTGGGGCCGTGGCTCGTCACGACCGACGAAATCAAGAACCCCCAGAACCTCGGCATGTGGCTCGACGTCAACGGGCAGCGCAGGCAAACCGGCAACACGAAGACGATGATCTTCAGCGTCGCCCAGCTGGTCGCCGATGTCTCGCGCTACATGACGCTGTTGCCCGGTGACGTGATCACGACCGGTACGCCCCCCGGCGTGGCCCTCGGCATGAAGCCGCCGCAGTGGCTGAAGGCAGGCGACGTGATAACACTGGGCATCGACGGCCTCGGCGAGCAGAAGCAGAAGGTGGTGCCGTTCCGCAAGGGCCGCTAAAGGACGCTGGAGCGGCGTACGGCGTCGTGCCGCCGCGTCACGGCGCCGTGTACGCAGTCTTGACCGTCGTGAAGAACTCGACGGCGTAGCGGCCCTGCTCGCGCGTACCATAGCTCGAGCCTTTGCGCCCGCCGAACGGCACGTGATAGTCGACGCCCGCCGTCGGCAGGTTGACCATCACCATCCCCGCCTGCGCGTGGCGCTTGAAGTGCGACGCGTGCCTGAGCGACGTCGTGACGATGCCCGAGCACAAGCCGAACTCGGTGTCGTTGGCGAGCGCGAGTGCCTCGTCGTAGTCCTTTGCGCGGATCACGCACGCGACCGGCCCGAATATCTCCTCGCGGGCGACGCGCATTGTGTTGCTCGCCTCGGTGAACAGCGCCGGCGACAGGTAGTAGCCTTCGGTCGCGCGCGTGAGCCGCTCGCCGCCGACGGCGAGCCGCGCGCCCTCTCCTTTGCCGATCTCGAGATACTTGAGGTCGGTGTCGAGCTGGCTCTGATCGACGACCGGGCCGATGTCGGTGCCCGCGGCGAGCGCGTCGCCGACTTTGAGCGCGGCGAGCTTCTCGGTCAGCGCGGCGACGAAGCGGTCGTGGATGCCGGCGGTGACGATGAGGCGCGAGGACGCCGTGCAGCGCTGCCCGGTCGAATAATAGCCGCCCTGCACCGCGCAGCTGACGGCGGTGCCGAGGTCGGCGTCGTCGAGCACGACCAAAGGATTCTTGCCGCCCATCTCGAGCTGCAGCTTGGCCATCCGCGCGACCGCTTTCGCCGCAATCGCGCGGCCGGTCGAGACCGAGCCGGTGAAGCTCAGCGCGGCGACGTCCGGATGATTGACGAGCGTCTCGCCGACGACGGAGCCGCGACCCATCACCAGGTTGAAGACGCCGGGAGGAATGCCGGCGCGCACGAGGATGTCGGCGATCGCCCATGCGCAACCGGGGACGAGATCTGCCGGTTTCATCACCACCGTGTTGCCGTAGGCGAGCGCGGGCGCGATCTTCCACGCCGGGATTGCGATCGGGAAATTCCACGGCGTAATGAGACCGACGACGCCGACCGGCTCGCGCGTCACCTCGACGTCGATCCCGGGCCGCACCGACGGCACCTTGTCCCCCACGAGCCGGACGACCTCGCCCGCGAAAAACCTGAAGATGTAGCCGGCACGCGCGGCTTCGCCGATCCCTTCGGGCAGCGTCTTTCCTTCCTCGCGCGAGAGGAGACGCCCCAGCTCGTCCTTGCGGGCGAGGATCTCGCTCCCCGCGCGGTCGAGGATGTTCGCGCGCTCCTGGATCGAGCCCGTCGCCCACGCCGGAAACGCGGCCTCCGCCGCGGCAATCGCCGCCTTGGCCTGCGCCACGTCGGCCTGCGCATACTCGCCGATCACGTCGCTTGTGTCCGACGGATTGCGGTTTGCCGTGACGCCGGCGCCGGCGACCCACTCGCCGCCGACGAGATTCCTGAAGGTTTGAGCCATGCTTGTCTCCGGTTCGGATCAGACCAATCTCCGTTGCGCGAGGCTCTTCATCAGCGCCAGCGCGCCGAACGTCCACGGCGCGATCCGATCCGATGTGTCGACGCGGTTGACGAGCGCGCCCAGCAATGGCGTCGACACCGTGACAATGTCACCGACGACGTGGGTGAAGCCTTGCCCCGGCGCGTGGCGGTCCTTGGTCGGCGCGAACATCGTGCCCAGGAAGAGCATCAACCCGTCCGGGTACTGGTGGTTCGCGCCGATCGCCTGCGCGACGAGATCGAGCGGATCGCGGCTCATCATCGCCATCGAGCTCACGCCATCGAGCGCGAAGCCTTCCGGCCCGTCGACGCGCATCGCGAGCTCGCAGCGGCGCACGTCGTCGATTCGAAAGCGCTCGTCGAACAGACGGATGAACGGGCCGATGGCACAGGATGCATTGTTGTCCTTGGCCTTGCCGAGCAGGAGCGCGCTGCGGCCTTCGAAGTCGCGCAAGTTGACGTCGTTGCCGAGCGTCGCACCAACCGTTTGGCCGCGGCTGTTGACTGCCAGAACGATCTCGGGCTCCGGGTTGTTCCAGGCCGACTTCGGGTGGATGCCGATGTCGGCGCCGAGTCCCACTGCCGACATCGGCTGCGACTTGGTGAAGATTTCGGCGTCGGGCCCGATGCCGACCTCCAGATATTGGGACCAGACGCCCTGCGCAATCAGCGCCTCCTTTAACCGCAGCGCGTCGGCCGACCCCGGGTTCACGCGCGAGAGATCGTCGCCGATGATCGCGACGACCGCGCGCCGCACCGATTCCGCCTTCGCCGGATCGCCGCGCGCCTGCTCCTCGATCACCCGCTCCAGCATGCTCGACACGAAGGTCACGCCCGCCGCCTTGATGGCGGCCAGGTCGCAGGGCGCGAGGAACCGGGGCTTCCGTTCGTTGCGCCCGTCGGGATCGGAATTGGCCAGCACGCCGCCGAGCGCCGCAAGCCGCGGCAGCTGCGTAGCCGCAAGGATCGCGCGTACGGGATCGTCCTGCTCCAGCAACTCGGTCATCGTCGGGGCGACGCCCGACAGGTCACAGACGTCGTCGCCGACGATGCGCGCGAGGACGGGACCGCCCACGCCGGGATCCCATACGCGTCCGACGATGAGCGCGCGCTCGCGATCCTCAGGAAGGCAACTCGCAGCCGTGAGCCGGCCCACCATTCGCTCCATCACTCTCCACCCCGATCGATGAGCTTCGATTATAGAACCGGCCGCGGCGACTCCCTGCGCAGGTGCTCGAAAGGCCGCGTTTTGCTGCATACTTCGCGCTGCGGCCGGACGACGTCCGAGCACGCAACGCAGCAGGAGACGCGAACGATGGCCCTCGTGCCGCTGATCGAATACGATGAGGCGCCGCCCGATGTCCGGGCGGTGTACGACGACATCCGCGCCACGCGCAAGGTCGACTGGATCAACAATTTCTGGAAAGCGCTCGCCAACGATCCTGCGACGCTGACGCGCATCTGGTCTCAGGTGAAGCAGGTGATGGCCCCGGGCGCGCTCGATGCGCTGACCAAGGAGCTGATCTACGTCGCCGTGAGCGTCACCAATAATTGCGAGTACTGCATTCATTCGCATGCGGCTGCGGCGCATACGAAGGGAATGTCGCCGCAGATGTTCCACGAGTTGATGGCGGTGGTCGCGCTCGCGAACGAGACCAACCGACTTTCCAACGGCTACCGGGTGGACGTCGACGCCCGGTTCCGTTCGCCACTCGCCCCCTGACCGATGCCCGATAATCCCGCGACGCGCGGCGACGTCCTGTTTCCCGAGATCGAGCCGTACGCCGTCGGGCGGCTCCCTGTGGATGCCGTCCATACGCTCTACTGGGAAACCTGCGGCAGGTCGGACGGCGTACCGCTCGTCTTCCTGCATGGCGGACCCGGCGGCGGTTGCCTGCCGCACCACCGTCGCTATTTCGATCCGGCGTTCTGGCGAATTATCCTCACCGATCAGCGCGGCGCCGGCCGCTCGACACCGACTGCCGAGCTCCGCGGCAACACGACGCCGAACCTGATCGCCGACCTCGAGCGCTTGCGCGAGCATTTGCGCGTCGCGCGCTGGCTCGTATTCGGCGGGTCGTGGGGCTCGACGCTGGCCCTCGCGTACGCCGAAGCCTTCCCGGAGCGCTGCCTTGGCCTCGTACTGCGCGGCATCTTTCTCGCACGGCCAACCGAGCTCGACTGGTTCATGCACGGGATGCGAAACGTCTTTCCCGAAGCCTGGCGCGCGTTCGCGGAGTTCCTTCCGCCGTCGGAGCGCGGCGATCTGCTCGGCAATTATTACCGGCGGCTCACCGACCCCGATCCGGCGATCCATCTGCCGGCGGCCCGCGCGTGGGACCAGTACGAAGGCGCCTGCTCGACGCTGCTGCCGGGCAACGATCCGGCCCCGAAATTCGACAGCGATGCCCAGGCGCTCGCGATCGCGCGCATCGAGGCGCACTATTTCGTTCATCGCGCGTTTCTCGAGGACGACGCGCTCCTCGCAAACCTTGATCGCATTCGCCATCTGCCGTGCACGATCGTCCAGGGCCGTTACGACATCGTGTGCCCGCCGGTGACGGCCGAGACGCTGTCACGCGCCTGGCCCGAGGCCGAATACATCGTCGTTCCCGATGCCGGCCACTCGGTTCGCGAGCCGGGCATCACGTGCGAGCTGGTTGCCGCGGTGAAACGTATGCGGGGGCGCCTTAGCTAGGGAGCCTGCCCGGCAGGCTCCGCGATCTTAAGAAATGCTTAAGTCGGGCGTTGTACGATGACGTCCCATTGCCGCAACGCGCCGGACGCGTCCTGGCGGCGCCATCTCGGAGGGTTTCGCCCGTGTTCGCCCGAATCGTCGTGCTGTGCCTCTCCCTCGTGCTCGCCACTGGCGCGAGCGCGCAGAGCAAGAAGCGCATCGAAAAGGCGGCGGACCTGCCGCGCTTCAGCTACAAGATCGACGGCCGCATCGAGGACATGCTCCGCGACGATGCGAAGTGGAAGCCGTTCGCCGCCGCCGTGCGCAGCGATCTAGAGAGCGTGCTCGCGCAATACGACATCGCCGACAAGGCAACGGAGCGGCAGCTCCAGAGCGAGATCGCGCAGCTCGACATGCTCGATGGCCGCTTTGATGCCGCGCTCGCGCGTGCCGCGCAAGTCAAGGCGCTCGAGGAGAAGCCCGCCGACAAGCTCATCTCCGGGATCACGATCCGGGCGATCGTCGCCGGCGTGGGCGCCAATCCGGACCGCAGCTCGGCTGCGTATCGCGCGGCCGTGGCCAAGGCGCTCGCCGCCGAGGTGACGCCGTTGCCCTACGACGTCGTCGCCAACGAGGCGAAGG
Source organism: uncultured beta proteobacterium (assembly GCA_963733985.1). GTDB lineage: Bacteria > Pseudomonadota > Gammaproteobacteria > Burkholderiales > Casimicrobiaceae > CAIWHR01. The sequence goes on from CAVTFF010000005.1 coordinate 23,909, forward strand.
AGATCAAGGCCGGCTCCGAGCTCCTCGGCGAGGGCCGACTGATCGGCAACGTGCGCGAAGTGCTGCAGCCGAGCGTCGACAAGAACGGTGCGCTGTCCTCCGACTTGGCGCCTCAGCTCGTGCGCATCAAGTACGTGCTGGTGTACGTGCTGCCGCTGAAGCAAACACTCGTCGATGCGTGGACCGGCTACCTCGCCGCGCACAGGGTCGAGCGGCCGGACATCTGGGCCGCTCGCGCCGTTACGTTGCCGCCCGGCGCCCCTTACGCGCCTGTGAAGATCGCGATCTGGGATAGCGGCGTGGACACGAAGCTCTACCCCGGACTCCTCGCCGCCGACCACGGTAAGGTGCCACTCATCGCCTTCGATCGTTTCGCCAATCCGACGACGGGCGAGCTGGAGCCCATTCCCGAAGCGCTCAAGAGCAAGGTGCCGCAGTTGAAGTCGCGGCTCAAGGGCTTTTCCGACCTGCAGTCCAATATCGACAGCCCCGAAGCGAGCGAAGTGAAGACGTTCCTCTCCACGCTGAAGCCGGACGAATACAAGGCGGCGGTCGAGGAAATCGGTCTAGCCGGCCAATGGATGCATGGCACGCACGTCGCGGGGATCGCCGTCGCGGGCAATCCCTATGCGCGCATCGTGATCGGCCGCATCGAATTCGACTGGCATCTGCTGCCTGATCCGTGTCCGACCCGCGAGCTCGCGCTGCGCGACGCGAAGAATCAGCAGGCCTACGTCGATTTCTTCAAGCGCGAAGGCGTGCGTGTGGCCAACATGAGCTGGGGCGGCAGCGTGAAGGACGTCGAGAACGCGCTCGAGCTCTGCAACATCGGCAAGACACCCGACGAGCGCAAGACGATCGCGCGCGAGTACTTCGACATCGGGAAGGACGCGCTCACCAAGGCCTTCGCGAGCGCGCCTGACATCCTGTTCGTCACTGCGGCGGGGAACAGCAACCAGGATGCGAGCTTCGCCGAGGATATCCCGGCCGATATCGTTCTGCCGAATCTGCTCACCGTGGGCGCCGTGGACAAGGCCGGCGACGAGGCGTCGTTCACGAGCTACGGCCCGACCGTCGTCGTGCACGCCAACGGCTACCAGGTGGAAAGCTTCATTCCCGGCGGCGAGCGCCTCGCGGAGTCGGGCACGTCCATGGCAGCGCCGCAGGTCGTGAATCTCGCAGCCAAGATCCTCGCCGTCAAGCCGAAACTCACGCCGCCGCAGGTGATCGCGCTGATCCGCGACACCGCCGACAAGACGCCCGACGGGCGCCGCACGCTGATCAACCCGAAGAAGGCGCTGGCGGCAGCGCAAGCGCGCTAAGGTTGTGCTTCGCTGTCGCCCACGCGCGACGCGCTGACGGCGAACGTGAGCCGGATCTCGTCGGCGACGAGCGGGTACGCGAAGTCCATTCCGAACGCACGCCGGGAAATTCGCCCGACGATTTCGGCATCGCAGCGCTCAAGGCCGTCCTCGGCACTCGACCCGCAGCGCACGTTCCGCACATCGAGCCGAACGGGACGGGTGACGCCGTGCAGCGTGAGGGCCCCGTCGACGGCGACCAGCCGATGCTCGACGAACGTCATTCCTGTCGACCGGAATCGCAACTGGGGATGGTGCGCGGCGTCGAGCATGTTTTCGCCGCGCACGAACCGATCGCGAAGAGCCCAGCCCGTTTCCACCGAACTTGCATCGACGGCGAGCTCGACGCTGCCTGTCTCGGCCGCCATGTCATAGTCGATCCGCCCGTTCGTTCGTCCGAAGCGGCCATTCGCAAGCGAGATGCCGAGCTCCGTCACCTCGAAGCCGACCGACGTGTGCTCCGAATCGATCCGGTAGCCCTGCGCACAGAGCGCGGGCGCGGGCAGCAGCACGATGAGCGCGGCAATTGCGAGCGCACGTGGCGGGCAGATCGTCGGGTGGCGGACACGGTGCACCCAACCGCAAACAGCGCGCCCGGGCGGTTCATTCCGGCGTGTTCGTCAGGCAATCGGCGGCAGCACCATCCGCACGCGGACCGTCACGTCGTCGGATACCGTGCCCGTATCGGCCCACAGCCCCTGACCGATCCCGAAGTCGAGCCGCTTGACCGCGAACTGTCCTTCGGCAACGCTGTTGCCGGCGGCGTCCTTCTTGATCGTCACCGGGACGATCACGTCGCGGGCCGTGCCTTTGAGCGTCAGCTTGCCAGCGACCTCGTAGCGGCCGCCGCCCAGGTCGCGGACCGACGACGATGAAAACTTCGCCACCGGGAATTTCGTGGCGTCGAACCATAGCGGGCCCCTCACTTCGGCCTCCGATTCGTCGCTCGCGAGATCGATGCTCGCGAGCTCGATCTCGAAGTCGGCCGTCGAATGCGCAAGGTCATTCGGGCGGAAATCGACGTTGGCCTTCCACTTGCGGAAACGGCCCTCGACGTTGACGCCCATCTGCTTCGAGACGAAGCGGATCTCGCTTTTGTCGATCAGAACGCCATGCGCCGACGCGCCTCCGGACGCCGCCATCAGCATCGCCGCAAGGGGCGGAATGAACGAATGCAAGACTTTCATCGGTCCTCTCTTAGGTCTGTCGCAGGAACGGCACCATGCGTGCCAGGACGCCATCGCGGTCGACGAAGTGATGCTTGAATGCGGCGCCGGCATGCAGAAAGACCAGCGCCAGCAGCGTGAAGTTCAATGTCACGTGGACGGCCTTCAGCACGGCGGCCAGCGCCTTGTCCTTGGGAACGAGGTCAGGCAGCGGCACGAGCCCGAGATAGACGACCGAAACGCCGGTCGCCGAGCTGTACAGCCAACCCGATAGCGGGATCGCCAGCATCAACACATAGAGCAGCGCATGGGTCACGCGCGCGGCGGTGCGCTGCCACTCGGGCATCGCGACGGGGGGCGGGACCGGATACGCGGTTCGCCACAGGAGACGAGCCAGCGCCACCAGAAACACGGTGATTCCGGTCCACTTGTGCCATCCGTACCAGCGGAACTTCTGCGCGCCGAACGGCAGATCGACCATCGAAAGCCCGAGCACGAAATTGGACGCGATCAGCAGCGCCCCGAGCCAGTGCAACAGGATCGCAGTGCGCGTGTAGCGCGATGACGTCTCGACTTCCATGCGAATCCGGTGGGGAATGGTGGCGGCCGCGGCGTTTCGATGCAACCGACCATAGGAGTGCATTGCGTTGCTGTCAACGGCGCCGCGTTCGAGAGCGGACGGGACTTCGAGCTGCGCACCGCTATAATCGAACGAACACCGCAATGCACTCCGCCCGCCTGCCTCGTTCCGCTGCGACGTCCGCCCCGCGCGCACTTGCCGCCGCGGCGCCCGGTTCCGCCCGCTGCGCTGCCAACAGCCCCCACCCGAGCGTTGTTCCCGAGGGGCGCAAATTCCTGTGCCGGGCGCTTGCAGCGGCCGCCATCTTGCTCGCCGCTGCGGCACTCGGACAGACGCCGCCCAGCCCTTCGAGCGCCACCAGGGCGACCACACCCCGCCCGAGGATCGGCGTCGTTCTCTCCGGCGGCGGCGCCCGCGGCATCACCCACATCGGCGTGCTGAAGGTGCTGGACGAAATGCGCATTCCGGTCGACTACGTGGCCGCGACGTCGATGGGCTCGATCGTCGGCGGGCTCTACGCGATGGGCACGTCGCCCGAGGAAATGGAGCACATCCTCACGACCGTCAACTGGACGACGCTGTTCTCCGATTCACCGCCGCGCAGTGAATTGAGCTTCCGCGAGAAGGAGATCGCCCGGCGCTTCCCGCTGCCGCTCGAAATCGGGGTCCGCGAGAGCGGGATCCGGGGCTTCCAGGGCGTGCTGTCGGGCGCGAATCTGACGTTGTTCCTGCACGAGCTCGCGAGCGCCGCCGATGGCGTCAAGGATCTCGACCGGTTGCCGATCCCGTTTCGCGCCGTCTCGACCGACATGGTGAGCGGCAGGGCGCACGTGTTCGAAACGGGGCCGCTCTACGTCGCGATGCGCTCGAGCATGTCGATTCCGGGCGTGTTCTCGCCATCCGAGGTGGGCGGGCTGGTCCTGGGCGACGGGGGCCTGGTCGACAACCTTCCGGTCGACGTGGTGCGCAAGATGGGCGCGCAGATCGTGATCGCCGTCAACATCGGCACGCCGCTCGCGACGCGCGATCAGCTCTCGTCGATCGTCGGCCTGACCGGCCAGATGATCAACATCCTGACCGAGCAGAACGTGCGTCTCCAGCTTGCGACGCTCACGCCCGACGACGTTCTGATCGCGCCCGATCTCGGAGCGCTCACCGCGTCCGATTTCCAGCAGGCCTCCAAATTCATCCGCCTGGGTGAGGAGGCCGCGCGCGCCGCCGCCCCGCGGCTCGCTGCGCTCTCGCTACCCGAGTCCGCGTACGCCGCGTACAAGGCCGGATTGCCGAAGCTCGCCACGGCGCCTCCGCCGCCGATCGAGTTCGTGCGCATCGAGGGTACAGAGTACGCGAACCCTGCGGCCATCGAAGCCCGTCTCGCTGTGCCGCTCGGCACGCCGCTCGACATCAAGGACATGGACGACCGGATCTCGCGGCTTTATGGCAGCGGCGAGTACGAGCGCATCGATTACCGCGTAGTCGAGGATTCCGGGCGGGCAGGGCTCGTCGTCGATGTGCACGAGAAGCCGATCGGTCCCAACTACCTGCGTTTCGGTCTCGCTTATTCGACCGACTTCCAGGGGGAAACGGCATTCTCTTTGCTGATGGGATTCCGGCGCGTCTGGATCGACAGCCTGGGCGCGCAGTTGCTGGCCGAGCTCGAGCTCGGCCGCATCGTCCGCGCAAGCGCCCAGTTCTATCAGCCGCTCGACCTCCGCGAAACGCTGTTCGTGGCCGCGCAAGGGTCGCTGCAGAACGTTCCGCGCTACATTTTCTCGGATTCGCAGCGCGTGGCCGAATACGCGGTCGAGGCCAACAACGCCGAGGTCGACATCGGAATGCGGGTCGGCACGAGCGGCCAGATCCGCCTCGGCCCGAGCTATACATACTACAAAGGAGCGCCGACGATCGCGCTGCCGGGATTCCCGATCGCGCGGCAGACCGATGCGGGCGTGCGACTCTCGGCGCGCTGGGACGATCTCGACAACGCGTTCTTCCCGCGCCGCGGCCTGCATGCGGATCTCGACTTGTTCTACGGCGACCGCACCCAGCGGCTCGGTTCCGACCCGAGCGAGGTCAGCAAGCGTCTGGGGCGCGGCGAGCTCTCCGCCAACGCCGGCATCGGATTTGGGGCCACCGATTTTATCAATGTCGCCGCGCGCGTCGGCGCGCTGTCGCGCGACGATCCTTCACTCGTGAACCCGTTCCTGCTCGGCGGGTTCCTCAACCTCTCCGGGCTGCGCAACCAGCAACTCGCCGGAAGCTACGTCGGGCTCGGACGGATCGTCTATTACCATCAGATCGCGATGGTTCCCTGGCTCGGCGGCGGCGTGTTCGCCGGCGGCTCGCTCGAGGCGGGGAACACGTGGCAGCAGCGCGACACCGTCTCGGCAGGCGATCTCGTCAAAGCCGGCAGCGTCTTTCTTGCTGCCGACTCATTTTTCGGGCCGCTTCTACTTCGCCTACGGGCGCGCGACCGGCGGCGCGTCGAGCTTTTACCTGTTGCTGGGACGCCCGCCATGAGCGCGCCGGGTCGCCCGGGTCGTGCGCAGTTCCCAACAACCCCCCTCCCGCTGGAGGATGGAAGCGCTGCAAACGAAGCGGGCGAGCCTGACGGAGGTTCGCAATGACCAACGCCGACTGGCTCGCGCGCAGCCGTCGCGCCGTCTGGCATCCGTGCACGCAGATGAAAGCGCACGAGACGCTGCCGCTCGTGCCGATCGCCCGCGGCAAGGGCGCCTGGCTCTACGATTTCGACGGCCGCCGCTATCTCGATGCCGTGTCGCTCGTGGTGGGTGAATCTCTTCGGCCACGCGAATCCGCGCATCAACGCGGCGCTCACCGCGCAGCTCGGACGAGCTCGACCACGTGATGCTCGCCGGATTCACGCATCGGCCCGTGGTCGAGCTGTCCGAGCGGCTTGCCGCGCTCGCGCCGGCCAGGCTTGGGCCACGCGTTCTACGGCGTCCGACGGCGCCTCGGCCGCCGAGATCGCGCTCAAGATGGCGTTCCACTACTGGAGGAACCGCGGCGCAGGCCGGCAAGACGCGGCTTCGTCGAGCCTCGCGGGCAGCTACCACGGCGAGACGCTCGGCGCGCTCGCGGTCACCGACGTCGCGATCTTCCGCGACGCGTACGCGCCGCTGCTCCACCGCAACGCGATCGTGCCGTCGCCCGACGCGCGCGGTGGCGAGCCTGGCGAGTCGGCGCGCGAAGTGGCTGAGCGCGCCGCGCGCGCGCTCGAAGCGCACCTCGCGGCACATCACGCGACGACCGCCGCGCTGATCGTCGAGCCGCTGGTGCAGGGCGCCGCCGGCATGGCGATGTACGACCCGCGCTATCTCGCGCTCGCGCGCGAGCTCTGCACGCGCTACGACGTGCTGCCTGATCGCCGACGAGATCATGACGGGCTTCGGCCGCACCGGCACGCTGTTCGCCTGCGAGCAGGCGGCAGCGATCGCGCCCGACTTCCTGTGCCTGTCGAAGGGCATCACCGGCGGCTATCTGCCGCTGTCGTGCGTGCTCGCCACCGATGCGGTCTACGCCGCGTTCTACGCCGACGACGCGACGCGCGGCTTCCTGCATTCGCACTCGTACACCGGCAATGCGCTCGCCTGCCGCGCGGCGCTCGCCGTGCTCGACATCTTCCGCGACGACGACGTGATCGCCGCGCAACCGCGCCAAGGCCGCGCGCTGGACGGCGCTCGCCGCGCCGCTTGCCGCGCACCCGAAGGTGCGCGACTTCCGCCAGCCGCGGGATGATCTGGGCGTTCGACGTCGACACCGGCGCGCGCCGACTTCGCGCGCTGGTGCTTCGCCGAGGGGCTCGCGCGCGAGCTGCTGCTGCGGCCGATCGGCCGCACCGTCTACTTCATGCCGCCGTACGTCCTGACCGACGACGAGTTCGCGCTGCTCGTTCGCCGCACGCGTCGAGATCGTCGATGCGCGCATGAGCGCCAGCTGCCGTCACCCGGGCCATGCTCGACGCCTCGCGGCCGCCTCGCGCTCGCCGCCGCGCTTGCGGCCACGGCACGCGCTGCGCTGCCGCAGCCGGTCGCGCCGCGCATTCCTCGACGCCGGCGTGCCGCTCGAACGCCGTCGCGGTCGTCGTGCAGGAAGTGCGGCGAGCCGCAGCCGCTCTTCGCGCACGGCGCCGAACGACCGATGACCCCGGCGTCGGTGATGAAGCTCGTCACCACGTTCGCGGCGCTCGAGCTGCTCGGGCCCGACTACCGCTGGAAGACCGACGCGTACCTCGGCGGCCCGCTCGCACGACGGCGTGCTCGCACGGCGACCTCGTGCTCAAGGGTCGCGGCGACCCGAAGATCACCGTCGAGCAGTGGCAGGCGTTCATGGCCGCGCTGCGCGCGCGCGGGCTCGACGCGCATCGACGGCGACCTCGTGCTCGACCGCTCGTTCTTCGCGCCGCCGCGCACGATCCGGCGGCATTCGACGGCGAGCCGCTGAAGCCCTACAACGTCGGCCCCGACGCGCTGCTCGTCAATTTCAAGTCGGTGCAAGTTCGTGTTCGCGCCGAACGCGACCGGACGATGCGTCGCAGCGTCGCTGTCGACCCGGCGCTGCCGAACGTCGCGGTCGGCGCGCCGCCGAAGCTCGCGCACGGCGACTGCGGCGACTGGCGCACCGCGCTCGGCGCGACGTTCGTCGATCGCGGGACGACGCGCCGCGGCGCATTTCGGCGGCCGCTATCCCGCATCGCCTGCGGCGAGCGCGAATGGTGGGTCGCGCTGCTCGATCATCCGGCATTACGTGCACGGCGATGTTCACCGACCTATTTCCGCGCCGCCGGCGGCCGCTTCGCCGGCGGCTGGCAGAGCGGGCGCGGCGCCCGCGCGAGCGGCAGCCGTTCGCGACGCTCGAATCGCCGCCGCTCTACGACATCGTGCGCGACGTCAACAAGCTGTCGAACAACGTGATGGCGCGGCAGATCTTCCTCACGCTCGCGACAGTCGACCGCGCCGCTGCCGGCGACCTGCGGCTCGGCGCGACCGGCGGTGGTGCGAGCGCTGGCTCGCCGCGCGCAAGCCTCACGATGCCGGAGCTCGTGACTCGAAAACGGCTCCGGGCTGTCGCGCAGCGAGCGGATCAGCGCCGGCAGCCTCGCGCGCCTGCTGCTCGCCGCCGATGCGAGCGCGGTGCGCGACGAATTCGCGAGCTCGCTCGCCGTCGCCGCGATGGATGGCACCGTCGAGCGGCGCTTCCAGAACGGCACGTGTGGCCGGCCAGGCGCTGCTCAAGACCGGGACGCTCGAGGGCGTGCGCGCGCTCGCCGGCTACGTGATCGACGCCGATGGGCGGCGCTTCGTCGTCGTCGCGATCGTCAACGGACGCGTCCGCGGCGCATGCACAAGGCGCGCTCGATTTCGTCGTGCAGTGGGTCTATCGTAACGGAGCGACGTGGGGGAAAACCCCGCCGCACCACTGACGATCCCTGCTGCCATGCTTTTCGTCGATCTGATCGCCGAATCGAAGATTGCCGAGGCCGCGCGTGCGGGGGCGTTCGACAACCTGCCCGGCGCGGGCAAGCCGCTCGATCTCGACTTCGACCGGATGATTCCGGAGGACGTCCGCATCGCGTACCGGATCCTCAGGAATTCCGGTTTCGTCCCGCCGGAGCTCGAAGCGCGGCGCGAAGCTGCAAACCTTCGCAATCTGCTTGCCGCGGCGACCGACGATCGCGAAAGGGGACGCGCCGCGGCGAGGCTCGCGCTGATCGAGGCCGCGTTGGAGAACAAGGGCCACGGTGCCTTGACGCGCGGCGAAGCCTATCGGCGGCGCATCCTCGCCCGCCTGGAACGCTAACAGTCACATGCCGGGAACCGGCTGGCTGTCCTTGAACAGCAGATAGCCACGGACGACGCGATAGATTATCCAGATCGCGGTAACAGCCCAGATGCAGATCGCGATGATCGGGCCGATCAGGACGATCAGCAGCACGGCAAAGATGATCCAGCCGATGACCGTCCACAGCAGCGAATACCAGAACGTGCGGATCAGCCACCGCAGGTGCGACGCGATCCACGTGCCCTGCGCCTCGTCACGCTTGACGTAGCAGACGATCACGGCGGCGATCCCGATCAGCCCGAATAGAGGAGCAATCGGCGGGAAGCCCGAATGCACGAGTGCAATGACGCCCGCGACGCCGAAAAGGGCGTAGGCGAGCGTAGCAACTCCGATCGGAGGATTGCCGGCAACGCCAACGCTGGGGACGGGGACTTCAGCCATGATTCGGGCCTCCTCTAGATGCGTCGCGTGTTTGCGGCGCGTATCGCAATCTGGGGACCGCATACCGGAACGTCAACGCCCCGGCTGATGAACGGCATAAACGAGGCCCCAGCCCGGCGAATGGAGCGACAGTTCGCACGCTCAATACCTTCGCCCATCCTTGTGGGCCGCGAACTCGCCCTTCTCGTCCTCGCCCCACATGAGGTCGTCATCCGGATAGAACGCAGCGTCGCCCGGCGCCCGGTTGCCGATCTCGAGATAGGTCGCCGGTGCGGGGCTGCGATTGACGAAATGGTGCGCATCCCGGCTACCGGCGGGATAACCGGCGCACATTCCAGGCCCCATCACCTGCTCGCCGCCATCCGTGACCAGGACGACCTCACCCGACAGCACGTAGACAAATTCGTCTTCGAGCGTATGCCAATGCCGCAGCGCCGATTGCCCGCCCGGACCCAGCGTGACCAGATTGACGCCGAACTTCGTCAACCCGCACGCTTCGCCCAGCCTGCGCTTCACCCGCTCTCCCATGCGCGAGCGGAACGGCTCCGGGTAGCCGGAGCCACGGCGTTCCTCGACGGTGGCGGGATCGAGGGCGGGCAGTTTCGGGGTCGTCATCGCGAATCTCTCCGGCAGAAAGATTGAACAGGATGCTGGCGCACAGGAAAAACCTGGGACGCCGGAACGCGGCAAGGTTACACTGCCCATCCGCGAACGCGAACCGCGACGCCGAGTCGGCAGCAGCCCAACGCAGTCGGCCGCAATCGACCCACCGGGCAGCCCCGCCCCCGGCGCGCCATCCGATGGCTCCAGTCATATAATGGTCCGTGAAGGCGCGTTCAGCGAACCCCGCCCTCGTCCTCCGTCTCTTCCAAGGAGTCCGTCATGCCTGCCGAAAGCGATAGCCCCCGCCAATCCATCATCGACGATTTTGCCAATGTCATCTCCGAGGCCGAGACGCTGCTCAAGGCCGCGGCGACCGAGACGGGCGAAAAGGCCCGCGATCTGCGCTCCCAGGTCGAAGCCAAGCTGCTGACGGCGAAGCTGCGGCTGCAGGAGCTCCAGGGCGAGGCGGTCGATCGAGCCAAGGAAGCGGCTCGAGCAACCGACGACTACGTCCACGACCATCCTTGGCAGGCGATCGGCATCGCAGCCGCGGTGGGCCTTGCCGCGGGCCTGCTCATCAACCGTCGCTAGCTTTCCGCCAAGTGTGAGCGGCGGTCATTCGGGCGGTCTTTCCGGCGCCCTCGCCCGTCTCGGCGAGTCGTCGCTGGAGTTCGTGCGCACGCGGATCCAGCTCGCGGCGCTCGAGCTCTCGGAAGAACACGAGCGCGGGAAGGACCAGCTGCTGCTGATCGGCGTCGCCGCGTTCGCGTTCGCGTTCGCGCTGTTCGCTGCGTCGGCGTTCGTCGTCGCCTACTTCTGGGATAGCTACCGGCTCGCCGCGCTGGCCGGGGTGACGATCCTCTACGTCTTGATCGGCGCGGGCGCGCTGTGGCGCCTCGACGTCCAGCGGCGCAACGCGCCGCGGCCGTTCGCTGCGACGCTGGCCGAGCTGGAGCGCGACCGGCAGTGGCTCTCCGAGCAGTTTGGCGACGGAGCGGATAAGTGAGCGGCAGCCCCGAGGCGGCAGCCGCCGGCGTGGGGGCACGCCCGTGAGCCGTGCGAGCCGCGCTGCCCGCGAGGACCGCAAGGCGCTGCTCACCGCGCGCGCAGCGCTCGATCGCGCGAGACTCACGCTGGCCGTCCACGAGATCAAGGTGATCGTCGCACCTCCAGTCGGTGCCGCGCGCGTCGCGCAACTGCGGCCGACCGCCACGATGCTGATCGCCATCGCCGGCCCGCTGCTCGGCTTTCGACGCCTCGCTCGCTTTCTGCGTCTCGCGTCGGTCGGGCTCTTCGCGCTGCGCGTCGTCCGCAGCTGGCGGGGCTAGCGTCGCCCGGACCCGGAACAGCCCGCTAGAAGCCCAGGTCCTTCCACAGCGCGTCGACGCGCGCCTTCACCGCCGCGTCCATCGCGATCGGCCGGCCCCAGATGCGCGCGCGTCTCGCCCGGCCACTTGTTCGTCGCGTCGATGCCCATCTTGCTGCCGAGCCCCGCGACCGGCGAGGCGAAGTCGAGATAGTCGATCGGCGTCGATTCGACGATCAGCGTATCGCGCGCCGGATCGACGCGCGTGGTGAGCGCCCAGATCACTTCCTTCCAGTCGCGGATGTCCACGTCGTCGTCGGTGACCACGATGATCTTCGTGTACATGAACTGGCGCAGGAAGCTCCACACGCCGAACATCACGCGCTTCGCGTGGCCCGGGTACTGCTTCTTCAGCGCGACCACCGCGAGCCGGTAGAGCAGCCCTCCGGCGGCAGGTAGAAGTCGGCGATCTCCGGAAACTGCTTCTGCAGCAGCGGCACGAACACTTCGTTCAGCGCGACGCCCAGCACCGCCGGCTCGTCGGGCGGCTTGCCGGTGTAGGTCGAGTGGTAGATCGGATCGCGGCGCATCGTGATGCGCTCGATCGTGAGCACCGGGAAGCGCTCGACCTCGTTGTAGTAGCCGGTGTGATCGCCGAACGGGCCCTCGCGCGCGGTCTCGTAGCCGGTCGGATCGCTCGGCGTCCGGCTGCATGAAGCCTTCGAGCACGATCTCCGCCGACGCCGGCACGTGCAGATCGTGCGTGAGGCACTTGACGATCTCGGTGCGCGCGCCGCGCAGCAGGCCCGCGAACTGGTATTCGGACAGCGTGTCGGGCACCGGCGTCACCGCGCCGAGGATCGTCGCCGGATCGGCGCCGAGCGCGACCGCGACCGGAAACGGCGCGCCGGGATGACGCCAGCGCGTGATCGCGAAAATCGAGCGCGCCGCCGCGATGCGCGAGCCAGCGCATGATCACCTTGTTGCGCGCGATCACCTGCTGCCGGTAGATGCCGAGGTTCTGCCGCGTCTTGTGCGGGCCGCGCGTCACCGTGAGCCCCCAGGTGATCAGCGGCGCCGGCATCGCCGGGCCAGCAGGTCTGCACCGGCAGGCGCGCGAGGTCGACGTCGGCGCCTTCCCACACGACCTCCTGGCACGGCGCTGACCCGCGCTCCTTCGGCGCCATGTGCAGACCTGCATGAACACCGGGCGCGTGTTCTGCCACGCGTCCTTCAAGCCCTTCGGCGGCTCCGGCTCCTTGAGGAACGCGAGCAGCCTGCCGACTTCGCGCAGCGCGCCGACGGAGTCTTCGCCCATGCCCAGCGCGACGCGCCGCGGCGTGCCGAACAGGTTGCCGAGCACGGGGATCGACGTGCCCTCTCGGCTGCTCGAACAGCAGCGCCGGACCGCCGGCTTTCAGCACGCGGTCGCAGATCTCGGTCATCTCGAGCCGCGGATCGACCTCGGCGCGGATGCGCTTCAGCTCGCCGCGGCGTTCGAGTTGCGCGAGGAAGTCGCGGAGGTCGGCGTATTTCATCGATGAGGACGCTGCGGGCCGCAGCGCAATGCCGCGCTGTCATGTTACCAAACCGGCGCCGCGATATCGGAAGATGGCTCCAGTACAATGCGCAATGCTGGCAACTTTCGGTCCGCACGATGCGCGCTTCATCAACGCCCGCCGCCTCGTCTTCGGCATCGCCCTCGCCAGTTTCTTGCTTTCGTTCTTCCACCGCACCGCCCCAGCGGCGATCGCCGGCGAACTGACACGCGCGTTCGCGATCAACAGCGCCGTGCTGGGGACGCTTGCGGCGACATACTTCTACGTCTACACGCTGCTGCAAATACCCGTGGGCGTGCTCGCCGATACGCTGGGACCGCGACGGATCCTTTCGGCAGGCTCGTTGATCGCCGGCGCCGGCTCGCTCGCTGTTCGCGCTGGCGCCGACCTGGGAAATCGCCGCGGCCGGCCGCACGCTGGTGGGCGTCGGCGTGTCGGTCGCCTTCATCGCAATCCTCAAGATGAGCGCGGTCTGGTTCCCCGCCAACCGCTTCGCCACGCTCAACGGCGTCACGATGTTCGCCGGCAATCTCGGCGCGGTGATCGCCGGCGCACCGCTCGCCTGGGTCGTCACGCAGACGTCGTGGCGGGCGATGTTCGTCGGCCTCGCCGTGCTCTCGATTGCACTGGGCGTCGGCAACATGGCTCGTCGTGCGCGACCGCCCCGAGCAGATGGGCTTCGCGCCGGTCGACGTACGAGCCGCGGCGGGCCGCCGCGCCCTCGCACTGGGCGCAGGCGCTCGGACGCGTTCTCGCGAATCCGGCGACGTGGCCCGGCTTTCTTCGTCAACGTCGGCATCGGCGGCAGCTATCTCGCGTTCGCGGGGCTGTGGGCAGTGCCGTATCTCGTCGAAACGTACGGAATGTCACGCGTCAGCGCGGCAGAGCACGCGAGCCTGCTGCTGCTCGGGCGTTGCATTCGGCGCGATGCTCGTCGGCGGCGTTTCCGATCGATTGCGAAGTCGCCGCGGGGTGATGCGCGTTTATGCGTTCCTGTATGCACTGTCGTGGCTGCCATGGGTGCTGCACGTGCAGTGGCCGCAGTGGGCGACGCTACGCCTGGTTTCTGCTGATGGGATTGCTGATCCCCGGCTTCACGCTGTCGTGGACCGTTGCGAAGGAAGTCAATCGCTCCGAGCATTCGGGTATCGCGACCTCCGTCGTCAACGTCGGGATCTTTCTCGGCACCGGGATCCTGCAGCCGCTCGTGGGTTGGGTGCTCGACAACGGACGAGCTGCCGGCGAGGTTGCCCGCGCCTGGGACCGCGGGATCCTGCTGCTCGCAGGGGCAGCGACGTTCGGAGCGCTGATGACGCTGCTCGTGCGCGATAGATCGCATCGAACAATGCCCACCTAGATTACCGGATTCGATCCGCCGTCCATCGGCACGATCGCGCCGGTGACATAGCTTGCCTGGTCCGACGCGAGGAACAGTGCGACGCGCGCGACTTCCTCCGGCGTGCCGAGGCGTCCCAACGGGATCCGCGCTTCGCTCCTTTTCAGCAATTCCGCCGCGGTGAGTCCGGTCATTTTCGCTTCGACGGCGAGGCCTTCCTGGACGCGGCCGGTCAGCGTCGCCCCCGGGATTGATCGCGTTGATGCGAACGCCCTTCGGGCCGAACGCCGCCGCGAGGCCGGTCGTCGCCAGCATCAGCGCGGCGTTCGCGGCGCCGCCGGGCAGATGCACAGGGTTCGCGACCTTGCCGCCGCTGCCGACGATGTTGACGATCGCGCCGCGACCCCGCGCAACCATCCGCTTCAGGACCGCGTCGAGCGGATGGATGTAGCTGAAATATTTCGCGTCCATCGCCGCGTGCCAGGCGTCCGCGTCGAGGTCGGCCGGCGCGTAGCGGCGCGCGGCGCCCGCGGAGTTGACGAGGACGTCGATCGGGCCGAGATCGCGTTCGACATCGGACGCCATCCTCTGCGCATCGGCGGAGTGCGCGAGATCGGCGACAATCGCTATCGGCTTGTGCCGCGTCGCGGGAACCCTCGCAAGTGCCGCGTCGAGATTGGCAGCGCTGCGCGACACGAGCGCGACGCGCGCGCCCTCGCGCGCGAACGCTTCGGCGCAGGCATAACCGATGCCTTTGCTTCCTCCCGTGACGACGACGATCCTGTCCGTGAAGCCGAGGTCCATGGCCGAAGGGCTACTTGGCGGCGAAGCGCTTTTCGAGCGCCGCCATCACGCTCGGCCACGCATTCTGGAAATAGGCCTTCGCTTTCGCCCAGTCCTCGCCCTCGCCGTAACCAAAATTGCGCAGCGTGACTTCGGTGCGATTGTCCGGCAGCGGCTTGAAATCGAGATAGACGAGCGTGCGCAACGGCCGGATCGTGGGGATCGTCGGCGGGGCGTTCCATTCGAACACGAACTGCTCCATCGGTTTCACGCTGTGCACCTTGCAGCCTTCGCTGCCGCGGGTGCCTTCCGGCAGATTCACGCCGAACCACAGCTCGAACGCTCCGCCAGGGTACGGCTCGACTTTCGCAGCCTTGGGCGCGAAGAAGCTTTCGATGCCGTCGGCTGTCGTCCATGCCTTCCAGACGTCGGCGACCGGCGCATTGATTGTCTTGGTCACGACGATGTCGGGCGAGAGCGATTGCGCGGTCGCCACACCGACGGTGACGGCGGCGATCGCGGTGACGATGCTTGAGGCGAAATCGACGGGGAATGGCGCCATCTTGCGGTCCTCGTAGCCGAAAGCGCGAATCCTATCGCGAATCCGCGCCGTCGCGCAGGAATTGCCCGATCGCTTGCCATGCCCGAAGCTTGTCCGCAAACGGCTTGGTGTACGCAGGCGACGACGACGGCAGCACGAGCGTCGCGTAGTCCGCCTCGCGCCAGACCGGCGCGGCGCGCGCTGCGGTCTGACCGTTGAAGCAGACGAGCGCGAGCGTCGGCGCTGCGCGGCGGACACGGGCAACGTCGGCACGCTCGGCGTTGCGAATCGCGCCGTCGAGACTGCCGCGGCGCTCGCAGGCGACGATCGTATCCCATAGCCCAATGCCGTGCGCGCGAAGGGTGGCAAGCCGTTCGCGATACGCAAGCGCGGGAAGCGGCACCTCGATGAGCGCGCCGACGAGCGGCCAGAAGTGGTTGCGCGGATGCGCGTAATACTGCTTTGCGGCGAGCGAAGTTTCGCCGGGGAAGCTGCCCAGGATCAGGACGCGCGCGTCGCGGGCGAGAACGGGCGGCAGGCCGTGCTTGCGATCCGGGCCGGACTTCTTCGCAGCGTGCGCCGCCGCTCCGCCGCGCTCCCGCTTCACAGCGTCTGTGGCCACGCCTTCGCGCGCACCGCGAAGTCGAGCGCGACGCCGGCGAACACCGCGAGGCCGAGCCAGTGGTTATGCAGGAAAGCGCGGAAGCAGCCATCGCGGTCTCTCTTGCGGATCAGCTTCCAATGCCAGACGGCGCACAGGAGCGCGACGACGAGCCCGGCGTAATAGATCGGCCCCGCCCGCCAGTATTGGCCGACGTACGCCATTCCCCCAAGATAGATCGCGTAGCAAAGCATCACGGCGAGCACGTCGAAGCGGCCGAATGCGATCGCGGACGTGTGCAGACCGAGCTTCAGGTCGTCGTCGCGGTCGACCATCGCGTACTCGGTGTCATATGCCATCACCCAGAGCGCGTTGAGCGCGAGCAGCCACCAGGCGAGCAGCGGGACCATGTCGTAAACGGCCGCATAGGCCATCGGGATGCCGAACGAAAAGGCGAGCCCGAGGAAAGCCTGCGGCAGCACGAAAAAGCGCTTGAGGAACGGATAGATCACGGCAATCGCAACGGCGGGCGCCGACATCATGATCGTCGTCGCATTCGTCGGCAGCACGAGCAGGAAGGCGCAGAAAGCGAGCGCCGCAGAGACGGCCAGTGCTTCCCGCGGCGGGATCTCGCCCGCCGCGAGCGGACGCTTTTCGGTGCGCTTGACGAACGGATCGAAGCCGCGATCGGCCCAATCGTTGAATGCGCAGCCTGCCGAGCGCATCAGCAGCGTCCCCATCGCGAAGATCACGATCAGGTGCAGCGGCGGCCGGCCGAACACGGCGATCCACAGCGCCGACATCGTCGGCCAGAGCAACAGCAGCGTGCCGATCGGCTTGTCGAGCCGGACGAGCCGTTCGTAGGCGTCGAGCCGGGCGCGCAGCGCTTGTTCGCGCGTCACGGGCGAGGCGGGGGCGCGCTGCGCATCGTCCATCAGTCGGCCTCTTCCGCCGTCGGCATTGAACGATGTGGCGGACCAACGGCCAACGGCTCAATGGCGCGGCGATGCGCTCTCCGCGCCATTGCTTCGCCTGCCAGCCGCATTCCTGCCCCCACGATTGCGGCTCCCGTCGCGGCGATTCGTCGCTGGGGCGGCTCGGCGGCGCTCATGCGGAATCGGAACGAGACATCTAGAGCGGCAGCGCGAGCTGCTTCTTCAGGTCGCGCGGCGCGATCGCGCGGAGCAGCGACGTCGGCGTCGGGTACAAGAGGCGCACCCGCAGCTCGCGCTTCATCCGCGCGTTGGAAAGGCGTCGCGACTCGCTCATGAACGACAGCAGCATCGGCGCGATGCGCTGCTCCGCCTCGTCCCACGGCACGCGCGGTGGCCGCGGCAGGTGAAACGCGTCGGCGACCGCGTCGAACCAGCCTCCCATCTTGAGCTCGGCGTCGTCGTTCACGTTGTACGCGCGGTTGGGCCGTCGCGCGGAACAGCGCGGCGACCGTCGCGCGTGCGAGGTCGGCCGCGTGGATGTGGTTGGTGAAGACGTCGTCCTCGTCGGCCAGCACCGGCGTTCCGTGCCGGATGCGGTCGAGAGGCAAGCGGCTTTCTGCGTAAATGCCCGGCGCGCGCAGGATCGCGAGCTTCACGCCATGGCGCATCGCCCAGTCACGCAGCCGGTCCTCGGCCGCGACGCGACGCCGCGCGCGGGGCGTTTGCGCGCGCCGCGGCCGCACCTCGGTCACCCGTGCGCCGGCGCAGTCGCCATAGACGCCCGAGGTCGAAACATAGACGAATCGCTGTGGTATGCTTCGCGCCCGCGTCAATGCCGCGAGCAGCTTTTGCGTGCGCGGATCGTCGCGGCCTTCGGACGGCGGAGGCGCAAAATGCAGCACGGCGAACGGCGCCGCGCGCAACCGCGAGAGGCTCGAAAGAAGGTCGAGGTCGCCGACGATGGGAACGACGCCGTGCGCGCGGAGCCTGGGGACGTCCTCGGCGCGACGCGTCAGTCCGTAGAGGCGGACTTTCGGATGGAGCAGGTCGGCGGTGCGCAGCGCGACATCGCCGCAGCCGATCAACAATACCCTGATCACGCTCGCTTCCGCCCGTTCACGAACCGCGCGGTGATTTCGCACATCGCAATGCCTTGAAGCGACGCTGTTTCATGTCACGCCAGATTACCATAAAGCCCAGCGATCACTCGTTCGCCTGCCCGGACGGCGACACCGTGCTCGAGTCGGCGATGGCCGCCGATCTGATGATTCCGTACGGTTGCCGCAACGGCGCGTGCGGGACGTGCAAGGGAAAGATCGTCGAGGGACGCGTCGACTACGGCGCGTATCAGGCTTCGACGCTTACCGACGACGAGAAGCGCCAGGGGCTCGCACTCTTCTGCTGCGCGAAGCCCGAGACGGATCTGGTGATCGAAGTGAAGGAGGTTCGTCGCGCCGGCGATATCCGGATCCGCAAGCTCCCGTGCCGGATCGAGACAATCGACAAGCCCGCGCACGACGTCGCGATCGTGAAGCTGAAGCTGCCGGCCAACGAACGGCTGCAGTTCCTCGCCGGCCAGTACATCGACCTGCTGCTTGAAGGACGGCCATCGCCGCAGCTTCTCGCTCGCCACGCCGCCGCACGACGATGCTCTGCTCGAGATCCACGTCCGGCACGTGCCCGGCGGCCTCTTCTCCGATCAGCTCTTCACGCAGTTCAAGGGGCGGGAGATCCTACGATTCGAAGGGCCGCTCGGCAACTTCTTCCTGCGCGAGGAGTCCGACAAGCCGATCATCTTCGTGGCCGGCGGCACCGGTTTCGCGCCGATCAAGGGAGTGATCGAGCACGCGCTCCACCATCGCCACGACACGACGCGGCCGATGGTGCTCTATTGGGGCGCACGGGCGAAACGCGATCTCTATCTCCCCGACCTGCCAGGGGCGTGGCAGCAGGCGAGCGGCAACTTCACCTACATCCCGGTGCTGTCCGAACCCGCGCCCGACGATGCGTGGCCGGGGCGCACAGGCTTCGTCCATCAGGCGGTGCTCGACGATTTCGCCGATCTCTCGGGCTACCAGGTCTACGCGTGCGGCGGCCCGGCGATGATCGACATCGCGCGCAAGACGTTCAGCGAAACCCGCCGTCTGCCCCCCGACGAATTTTTCGCCGACAGCTTCACCTACGCGGCACGTATCGAGGCGGGCCCATAGCCATCGTGCAGCGGTGCGCGGACGAAACAAGCCGCGTGGCCCGACGGGTAAAGCTCACCCTTCATTCTGGAGAACCCTGCCCCCAAGTCGGGCACTCGCAGGCGGGAATCCAGTGACGTCCCGGAACTTGCGCAAGACGCCGGGTTTCCGGCTCCGCAAGGGTGACATGCGAACTGCAGCGCGCGTCCGACACGCGAAGGACCGTGCCTAAACGCCACCTGCGTCGTCGCGGTCGAGCTCGGCCAGGGCGAGCTTCAACGCAACGGCGAGATGCGCATTCGCCTCACCGTCGCGGCCGAGCCGCGCGAGGAGATCGCCGAGCGCGACGTGCGTCCGGTAGGACTCCTCGACCGCGAGGCTCGCCTCGAAGTACGTCTGCGCCTTGCCCCAGAGTTGCGCTCGCACGCAGAGGACGCCCAACGCGTGAAGCAGCGCCGCATCCTGGTTGTGGTCGGTGAGCCAGCGCTCGGCCTGCTCGAGTTGCCGGGTGGCGTCGCTCGTCCTGCAGTCGGCATAGAGAAGAACGAGGTCGGATTCCCAGTTGCGCTCGAGACTCCGGGCGAGAATTGCGGCTGCCTCGCTGTCGCCGCCCACCGACCGGAAGCTGCGCGCCGCCGCGCGCGCGATTTTCGGTGCGCGCTGATCGGCGTCGGACAGCCTGTTCCAGTAGGCGCGCAGCCCCGCCGGATCGTGCGCGAGTCCCTCAAGCTCTCCCGCTCGCGCCGCCGCACGCAGGTATTCTCCCTCGTGCGAACCGTAGACCTTGCGCTTGACGAGCTGATCGACGAGCGACGGAATCTCGGCGTGGCGTCCCGCGCCCTGCAACGCACGAAGCTCGAGACGCAGCGCCGCGGTGTGCGCGCCGGCTTCCTTCTTCAATGCCTGCAACGTCTGCAAAGCCTCGAGCGGACGCGCCATTTCGAGCTTCATCTCCGCGTCGAGCATCAGCCTCGGCACCGCGAGGCTCGGCACTTGGGCTTCAGGCCGCGCGAGCAGGCTCTCGGCCGCGGCAAAGTCGCGCGTCTCGAGCGCCGCACGCGCGGCGATGAGTGCGGAGAGCCCCGTCGAACGCGGGATCGCGAGCGCCTCGAGCGCGGATTGTCGCGCCTTGCCGTAGCGACCCTCGAGGAGCGCCACGACCGCGGCGTCGTGCTTCGCACGGGCGCGCTCCAGCTGTTGCTTGCGACGAAACGCCCGCACTTCGCGCGGCAAGCCCAACGTGCGCGACACGATCCGCAGCAGCGCATAGCCGCCGACGAAGCCGACAACGAGCAGCAAGAGCAGGAAGTCGAGCGACAGCTCGACGCGGTACGGCGGTGCGACGAACAGCGCGTACCCGGTCAGCAGCTTTGCAGCGAGCGCCACGCCGACCGCAGCGGCGGCGAGCAGCAGAAACCAGAACAGGATGCGCACGGCAGCGTCGTCAACGCGCCGAAGGGCCGCCAGCGGGGCGACCGGGCGCGCGGTCCTGCGCGAGTCGCAGCACGCGCAGCGCTTCGAGGCTGCGCGTCAGATCCGGCAAGTCGGCGGCCATCGGCGTCGCGGCAAGCTGCTTCAACGTCGCCTGCAGCGCCTGCACGTTCTTCTGCCGCGTGTCGAAATATTGCTTTACCCATTCGTCCGCTGCGCCGAGATCGGCCCGGAAGCTCGGCGCGTCGCGGCTCGAGCAGTGCGATCCGCGCGGAGAGGAGGCGCAGGCGCAGGTTCTCGCGGAGAAAGTATTGTTGCGGCGGCGGCACCAGCGGCGCGGCCGGGCGGTCCGCAACCTCGATGCGCACCAGCTGCCTCACGTCCCCCCACATGTCGCGCAGAAAGCGAACCCACGGCGGCTCCTCCGTAGGCGGCGGTGCCACAATCGGGGCCGGCGCCGGCACCCGCTCGTCCATCGCGAGCGGCAAGCGAGCCGACGGCGGCGATCGCCTGATCGAGCTTGAGGCTCACGCCGGTGATGTCGACGTACGGAACGGCGCGAAGCTGATCCATGTCGCGCGACAGCGCCCGGCGCAGCGGCACGAACTGCGGTCGCTCGAGACGCTGCAGCTTGGCGTCCGCGATCTGCAGCGCGGTCAGCGCCGGCGGCAACGTTGCCGGCGAGCTGCAGCTGCTGGCTCGCGACGAGCAGCACCTGCTCGATCTCGGAGAGCGCGATCTCGTCACGCGACGGCGCGAGATCGCGGTAGAGCGCCTCGAGCGCCGCCTGCTGCGTCTGCGATTCGGCGATGCGCGCCTCGAGCAGCGTGATCTTCGCCTGCGCGTCGCGCAGATCGGTCCCAAGCTGCGTCTGCGCCTTCGCCGCGGCCTGCGTCGACGACTCGACGCCCGCGAGCCGTTGCGCGACCTCGGTTCGGAGCAGCTTCTGCGCGCGCCGGTCGTCGAGCCAAACGGCGAGCGCGGCAACGATCGCGAGCGCCGCCACAGCGGCGACCAGCATTCTCGATGCGCCGCCGCGATCTAGGCTGGAAGCGCGCCGTCGTTCCCGTCTGCGTTGTCTGCGAGCCCGGAGCCACGGCCGGCGACGGCGCGGGGCCGGAGTCGGTTGCCGGGAGGCGACGGTGCTGTCGGGTGGATCGGCCATTGGGTTTCGGCTTGCGGCTCGAGTGTTCGATTCTAGCAGGGGCGACGGCGCCGTCCCGCAGGCCAATGGCCGCACCGTCGTGCGCTCGACTACAATTCCGTGATAGCCGCCGGCCGACGTCCAGGAGACGGCCCGCCGATGCGCACCGATCTTCCGCCGCTTCCGGCGATCTTCCAGGAATTGCCCGCGTGCTAACAATCTTCGTCATCGTCGTCGTCGCTGTCGCATTCGCGCATCGGCTACGCGATCGGCAGTGCGCGCCGCCGCGCCGCGACGCATGCCGCCGCAACCCGTTTCCGTGCCCGAGCGCAATCGCCGAAACGGCGACTCCGCACGACGCAGGCTGCGCAGCCCCGCGTCGAGGCCGACGACCGTTCGATCGCCGAGCGCGCGCGCGTGCATCCGCAGCTACGAGGCCGAGACTGCATGCGCTGCGCCAGCCGCTGCTCAATCGCGGCCGCGACGATCGCGCGGCAGCGCGAGTTCGCCGATCGACCGGCAGCAGCTCTTCGCCGACCTCGCGGCATCGCGCGCGGAGACTGCGCGCTACCGGCAGCTCGTCGTCGACCTCGAGAACAACGCGCCGCCGCCGCTGTTCGGCCCCGGCGCGCCCGACGACCTGAAGCTCATCGTCGGCGTGGGCCCTGTTCTCGAGCGGATGCTGCATCAGCTCGGCGTCGCGACGTTCCGGCAGATCGCGCACTGGACGGAGCGCGACATCGACGAGTTCGATGCGAAGCTGCCCGGAGTTTCCGGGACGCATCCGCCGCGACGCCTGGGTGACGCAGGCGCGCGCGCTGCACCAGAGCAAGTATGGCGAGGTCCTTCCCCCGCGGGTGCGCGAGTGAGCACGGCGCGGCGAAGCCGTGAGGCCCGAAGGGCGCGTCGCCGCGCGACCGAGCAACGCCCGACAACCGTGCGGATTGCACTACGACTCCAGTGCGGAGGGCGCGAGTGAGCACGGCGCGGCGAAGCCGTGAAGCCCGAAGGGCGCGTCGCCGCGCGACCGAGCAGCCCCGGACCCCTGAATGCTGCGTGGTGGGACGCAATGCGGCGCAGTCGACGAACGCAACGCTCGCGACGTCCCGCCTCGACGCCAACCGCGAATCATGAAGATGCGCGCCGCTCGCGACGCGCCGGCCACACCGCACATCACCGCCGCCGCGCTGGTTCCGGTCGCCGTGCTGACGCTTGTATGGGGCTGCAACTGGCCGGTGCTGAAGATGGGCGTCACGGAGCTCGAGCCGCTGACGTTCCGTGCGCTGACGTTGCCTTTTGCGGCGCTCGGGATGCTCGCCGTCGCACGGCTCTCTGGCGACTCGATCCGGATCCCCCGCGCGCTGTGGCCGAAAGTCGCCACGCTCGCGCTGTTCAACATCACCGGCTGGAACGGCCTCGTGCTCTTCGGCGTGGCGCAGCTGCCGGCGGGGCGCAGCGCGATCCTTGCTTATACGATGCCGGTGTGGAGCGTCCTTTTTTCGCTCGTGCTGCTCTCCGAGCCCCTGTCGGCGCGCAAGGTGGCGGGATGGGGCTCGGCATGCTCGGGATGGGCGTGCTGCTGGGCGACGACATCCGGCATTTCGAGCGGACGCCGGTCGCCGCGCTGCTGATACTGGGGGCGGCGATTGCCTGGGCGTTCGGGACCGTGCTGCTGCGCAAGTGGAAGCTGCCGCTGCCGCAGAACACGCTGTCGGGCTGGATGATGCTGCTGGGGTGGTTGCCGCTCGTGATCCTCGCGCCCTTCTTCGCTTTGCAAGCGCTCCCGACGCCGACCGCCGCGGGATGGTTCGCGATCCTCTACAACATCTTCCTCGCAGGCACGCTGGCGCACTGGGCGTGGTTCACGCTCGCGCGCACGCTGCCGGTGGCGATTTCGTCGATGTCGTCGCTGCCGGTTCCGATCGTCGGCGTGTTCGCGGGAATGTTGGTGCTGGGCGAGCGGCCGGGCGCAGGCGAGTGGGCAGCACTCGCGCTTGTCGTCGCCGCGCTCGTCGCGGTGCTGTGGACGCCGAAACCGCCGCCTGCGCCGATGGCGCCGGACGATTGAAGTCGCCACACGAGAGCAAGTCCATTCTTACCGTTGACCGGCCCGAGAGATCGGTGCTATTCATCGAGTCGCTGCCCCGACCGCGGCGGGGCCGATATCATCGGGGAGAAGGCGATTGAAACCTGACTGGAGCGGCGTTTTTCCGGCAGTGACGACGCAGTTTCGCGACGATCTTTCGCTCGACGTCGACGCCACCGCTCGCGTCATGGAAGGCCTGATCCGCGACGGGGTGTCGGGCCTGATCGTCTGCGGCACCGTCGGCGAGAACACCTCGCTCGCGAAGCACGAGAAGATCGCGGTGATGGAGGCGGGGAAAGCCGTTGCGCGCGGGCGCGTCCCGGTCATCTGCGGAATCGCCGAATTCACCTCGGCTTTCGCGATCGACATGGTGCGGGACGCCGCGCGCATCGACCTCGACGGCGTGATGGTGATGCCGGCGCTGGTCTACTCGTCGAAGCCGCACGAAACCGCGGCGCATTTCCGCACCGTGGCCAAGGCAACCGACCTGCCGATCATGGTCTACAACAATCCACCGATCTACAAGAACGACGTCACGCCCGAAATCCTGGCGTCGCTCGCCGATTGCGAGACGATCGTCTGCTTCAAGGAATCCTCGGGCGACACCCGACGGTTCACCGACCTCCGCAACATGGTCGGCGACCGCTTCGTCCTGTTCGCGGGACTCGACGACGTCGTCGTGGAAAGCATCATGGTCGGCGCGGTGGGCTGGGTCTCGGGCTTGTCGAATGCATTCCCGCGCGAAGGCGAGACGCTGTTCAGGCTCGCCCGCGCGGGCCGGTATGCCGAGGCGTTGAGCCTCTACCACTGGTTCATGCCGCTCCTGCATCTCGACGCTCGCCCCGACCTCGTCCAGTGCATCAAGCTGTGCGAGCACATCATGGGGCGTGGCACCTGGCGCACACGGCCGCCGCGGCTGCCGCTCGAGGGGCCGGAGAAGGCGGCGATCGAGGCCCTGGTGAAGCACGCGCTCGCGACGCGGCCCGTGCTGCCGGAGGTCGGACTCAAGGCGGTCGCCTGAAGGTCAAGTAGCCGGCGAGTCGAACGCCGACTCGGGCGCCAATATCCCGGCAAGCGCCCGAGTTCGCAACTCCGGACGGTGACCGTGGCCGCCGAGTTTTCCCCAGGGCGGTCATTGCACCACGCGGTTGACCGGGACGCACACGTGTTCGCGGCCGCCGAGCCCGACGGTTGCAGACCGGCCATGAGCTGCCGCCGCGGCGATTCCCCAATCGCGGCCGTTGGATGACAATGTCGATGTAGTCTGCGAACGGCGCATCCGCTTCGACGAGTTGTCTCAAATCATACCAATGCGTCACCGTGTGCGCGACGTGTCCTAGGAATTGCCATGCAACAACCCGACATCGCCAACTGGAAGCACGACCACGTCTTCGACCTCGGCAATACCGCCGGTGAGCGCGGGACGCGCGCGGTCGCGTGGCTTACCGCACTCATGATGGTGGTCGAGATCGTCGCCGGCTGGTGGTACAACTCGATGGCCCTGCTGGCGGACGGCTGTCACATGAGTTCGCACGCGCTTGCCATCGGGTTGAGCGCCTTCGCCTATGCCGCCGCGCGTCGATACACCGCCGACACGCGGTTCGCCTTCGGGACGTGGAAGATCGAAGTCCTTGGGGGCTTCGCCAGTGCCATTTTGCTCATGGCCGTGGTGGCGCTGATGGTATCGGTTCGGTCGAGCGGCTGTATCGCTCCGCAGCCAATTCACTATCTGGAGGCGATGATCGTTGCCGCCATGGGATTGGTTGTCAACATCGTTTCTGCGCTGATACTTGGCAACGCGCATCACGAAGACCGGGCATCAACATCACGAGGCGACGACCATCATCACCACCATGACCTGAATCTAAAGTCGGCCTACGTCCATGTCATCGCCGACGCGGCCACGTCCGTGCTGGCCATATCGCGCTGGCTGGCGGTTGGATGTTCGGATGGTCTTGGCTCGACCCGGTCATGGGCATGGTCGGCGCGGTGTTGGTGGCCTGTGGGCGAAGCGACTGATGACCGACACCGGCAAGGTACTGCTGGACCGGGAAATGGACCATCCGGTCGTCGATGAAATTCGCGAGGTCGATCGAAGCCAACTCGACGGCAGGACAGACGCGAATCGCTGACCTGCACGTCTGGCGCGTCGGCCGCGCCAGCTACTCCTGTGCGCTTAGCCTCGTCACGGGGGACCCGACGCTTACCGCCGACAAGGTGCGAGCATGGTTATCGGTTCACGAGGAGATTGTTCACAGCACGATTGAAGTGAACCGCAACTGACGGCAGGACGAAGGCCGGTCGGGTCTTGAACGCCCGCTTTGCTGGACCTGAATGACCGCTTCGGGGCGCACCGGAGGTCCGCTGAGGGTCCGAACTGCGACCGTCAGTGATCAACCAACTCGCGGGTCACGAGCGGTGACTCGACAAGTCCCGACGACGAGCCCGCCGGAGCGTGCATGTTCTACTTTCCGTGCACTTTGGCCAGACTGCTGGCTGCCTCGGCATCTTCAACCACAGGCGTCATCTGCACTTCCAGTAGATCTCCCCACACCGCTTCAAGTTCAGCGACTGCAGTTGCATCGCCCTCTACGACGTGCCAACCGCAAGCGGAACCTGGCGCTGGATCAGCCCCGCAATTGTGACTGGAATCGGGAACGCATGAATCACCCTATCCGGAGCCTGCAGACAGTTCGCAGTGTGCCGTCTGCTTGGCCCTACCCCGACGACGGTCTGTCACACCTCGTCTCGCTGAAGTGCGAGCAGCCGCTCGAACACGCGCGTCGCTCGTGCGCAGCCCGTTGTGCTCGAATTCGTTGGTCAGCCACGGCTTCATGCCGGCGATCGCGCGCGGCGGTCTGTTCGGATAGCGCGCGCGGAACGTACATGTCCTCGGCATAGATCGCGGCGACGCATGGCACGGTATTGCGCGCGAGCTGCGCCGGGTCGTAGAGCATCGGCCAGCGTTCCTCCTGCGCGAGCAACTCGGCGACATCGCGCAGCGGCCGCAGTCCCGGATAGTCGTCGAACATCCACGGATAGATCATCTCGCCGGTGAACGACGGCGGCTCGTCCCGGCGCCCAGTTCGTGTCCGGAAACTCGCCGCGAACGCGCTCGCGCCGACCAGCGCGATGCCGCGCGCTGCGTGTAGCACATCTCGTGCAGCACGGCGAAGATCGGATTGGTCTCGAACGATTGCGAGTTCTCGAGCGCGCGCAGGAACGGCAGGCTCAGTTCGTCGCCGTCGAGCGCCCGCGCAGAACGCGTCTTCGAGCAGGTAGTGGAGATTCTCCATCCCGTCGTCGAAGCCCGAGCATGAAGCCGACCTGCTGGAAGCGGCGGACCGTCAGACGCCCGCCGGTCGGCAAGCGCGACGTCGTGCCGGTGCAGGTGCTCCATGATCCGTGCGCAGCAGTCGACGTCCGTCCGGATAGCGCGCGAAGAACTTGCGCGTCTTGCGCGCGACCTCGGGATACGTGTGCCGGTAATAGTCGTCGGCGCTGCCGCTGAGCGGCGGCAAGCCCACCGGTGATGAAGACTTCGCGCAGGCCCTGCGGATGGGCGGACAGGTAATGCACCGCGCAGAACCCGCCGTAGCTCTGCCCGAGCACGCTCCACGGCTCGTTCGCGCCGACGAGCTGCGCGGCGAATCAGTTCGGCGTCGCGCACGATGCTGTCGGCGCGGAAATGCATCAGGTAGTCGGCCTGCGCGCGCGCGTTGCCGCGCCGCGCGAGCGTCTGCGGCAGCACCACGCTGCTGCGGCCGTTGCCGCGCGAATCGAGCAGCAGCACGTGGTAGTCGTCGAGCGCGCGCTTGAGCCAGCCGGTATTGCGTGAGCGGTCGCGGCTCCGGGAAATCCGGGCCCGCCCTGCAGGAAGACGAGCCACGGCCGGTCGTCGCCGGCGTCGTCGCTGTTTCGCACCGCGCGCGCAAAAATCGACAGTTGCTCGCCGGACGGCCGGTCGTGGTCGAGCGGGACGGTGAACTCGTAGTCGGTCAAGTCCATGCCGTGGTGGCGGACGGTGGCGAGCGTGCGGAAGGCGGTCATGGGCATTCCTTGCGGTTGCTGTCGGGGAATCGGACGCGCGGAACCGATTACCGAATCGTCTGCGGCACTGAACGGTCGCGAGGTCGATGCGGCGGCGGGCGACCCGCGACAGATGTCGGCGACAAGGCGCGCCGTCGCCGCGGCCTGCGTGAGGCCGAGGTGGCCGTGGCCGAACGCGTAGATGACGCGCGCGTCCGCGCGCGGCCGGGCCGATCGCCGGCAACGAGTCGGGCAGCGACGGACGAAACCCCATCCACTCGCGTGCCGCCTTCGGTGCGCAAGCCGGGCATGAAGCGCTTGGCTTTCGCGAGCATCGCTTCGCGCGCGCGAAGTTCGGTGGCGCGTCGAGCCCGGCGAACTCCACCGCGCCGCCGACGCGGATGCCGCAGCGCAGCGACGTCACGACGAAGCCGTGGCCGTCGAAGGTGAGCTGGCGCTTCAAGTCGAACGCGCCGGCGGGCAGTGTCGTGTTGTAGCCGCGCTCGGTCTCGAGCGGAATGCGCTCGCCGAGCGTGCGCGCAAGATGGTGCGACCACGCGCCGGCAGCGACGACCACGCGCGCGCGCGACCAGCGGCGGCCCGTCGCGCAATCGCACGGTGACGCCGTCGGTGCCGGGTGCGAGCGCCATCGCATCGGCGCGGCGGATTCGGCCGCCATCCGCTCGAAGTGCCGTGCCAGCGCCTCGGTCACCCGCAGTGGATCGCTGACGGTCTTCCAGCCGGGCACGAACGTGGCGGCCACCAATTTCGGGACTAAGGCCCGGCTGGAGCTCGGCGATGGCGCTGCGCGCCGTGCAGGTGCGTGAACGCGATGCCATGGTCGGCGCGGGCCTGCCATCCGGCCAGCGACGCCTGCAGCTCCGCCTCGCTCTCGTACAGGTGCAGAACGCCGTCGCTGCGCAGCATGTCGCCGGCGCCGGCGCTGCTGCAGCAGCGAGGGCGTTTCGGCGGCCGACAAATCCATCATCGCCGCCTGCGCAGCGATGCCGGCGCGCACGCGCTCGGGCCGGCTCGCGCGCCAGAAGCGGAGCAGCCACGGCGCAAGTCGCGGCAAGATAGCGAGGTCGGATCGCGAGCGGCCCGAGCGGATCCAGAAGCCATCGCGGCGCCTTGACGCAGCATGCCTGGCGAGGCGAGGGGCAGGACGTCCGAGAACGCCAGCGCGCCGGCGTTGCCGCCGGCTCGCTTGTGCGGCGACGCGCTCGCGATCGATCAGCAGGACGTCCCGCCCTCGCTGGCGCAGGCGCAGTGCGACCGCGACGCCGACGATGCCGGCGCCGATCACGAGCACATCGCACGACTCCGCGGTCGGCAGCGACTGCAGCGGTTGCGGCAGTATCATGCGCTGCGCGCGCGCGGTCAGGCGCCGGCGCGATGCGCACGGTCGCGGATCACCGAGCTCAAGCCAGTCCCCACGCGAACGCGTCTGCGGGGTCGAAGATGAGAGTTGCATCAAGCGTGACGTACGCGCGGCCGTGGATCAGCGGCAGGATGGCGTTCGCGGGCGCATCCCGGAAGCGGCGCCGCCGGGCTCGCGTAACGGCCGGTGAAGACGCTGCCGATCACGCTTTCCTGTCGCCATGGCGCGCCCGGCGCCAGCTTGCCGTCGGCGGCGAGGCAGGCGAGCTTGGCGCTGGTGCCCGTGCCGCAGGGCGAGCGGTCGTAGGCGCCGCCGGGGCAGAGCACGAAATTGCGCGCATCGTTGCGCGGATCGGCCGGCGGTCCGAAGAGCTCGATGTGGTCGATCTCCGCGCCGGCAAGTCCAGTCACGCCTTGTTGCCGCAGCGCTTCGCGCACGCGCGACGCGAACGCGGCGAGTTCGCCAACGCGACTGCGCTTCGAGCGACAAGCCATGATCGCTGCACAGGAAGAACCAGTTGCCGCCCCACGCCACGTCGCCGTGCACGGCACCGTGACCCGGGACGTCCACGCGCACCTGCGTCGCGTGGCGGTAGGACGGGACGTTGGCCGACCGTCACCGCGCCGTCGGCATGCAAGCGTCGCGGTGACGATGCCGACCGGCGTTTCGATCCGGTGCTCGCCGGGCTTCGCGCGACCGAGGTACGCCAGCGTGGCGACCAGGCCGATCGTGCCGTGGCCGCACATGCCGATGTAACCGACGTTGTTGAAGAAGATCACGCCGCAGGTGCTGGCGGCGTCGACCGGCGCGCACAGGAGCGCGCCCACCAGCACGTCCGAGCCGCGCGGCTCGTTGACGATCGCCCTGCGCCACGCATCGTGCACGTCGCGAAAGCGGTCCCGGCGCTGCGCCATGCCGCCGTCGCCCAGGTCGGGGCCGCCGCTGACGACCACGCGCGTCGGCTCGCCGCCGGTGTGGGAGTCGATGACGCGGGTCGTTACGGTGATGCGGGGGCCAGGCTCGTCGGGGCTGAATTACTGGACATCGATTATAGTCGATGGCGGCAGGTGCCCAGGATTGCGGAAGGGGGTTCCATGCGCCAGCCGAGCAGCGATACGCACGCGGCATTTTGTCGCGCACTGTGCGCGGGGCGCTGCGCGGCGGTCTGTCTTTTGCGCTGCGGTTTGTCGCGGCGCACGGTTTTGCCGCCGACCCACCGAAAACGTTGCGCGTGGCCTGCCAGCGCAGAAATGAGCTTCGATCCGCAGTTCTCCGCGGATGCGGGTTCCGACGGCATCATCGACCACATCTACGATTCGATGCTCGACTACGACTACCTCGCGCGGCCAGTGCAGCTGGTGCCGCGCACGCTCGAGGCGATGCCTACGGTCGAGGACGGCGGCGCGACGTACGTCTTTCGCTTAAGCGCGGGATCTTCTTCACGCCGGACCCGGCGTTCAAGGGCAAGCCGCGCGAACTGACTGCGGCAGACCAGGCGTACGCGTTGAAGCGGTTGCTCGATCCGGCAGTGAAAAGTCCGTGGCTGTGGCTGCTCGAAGGCAAGGTCGTCGGCGCGGACGAGTTGCGCGCGCAAGGCGATCAACCGGGAAGTTCGACTACGACGCGCCGATTGCGGGCCTCGAGGTGGTCGATCGCTACACGCTGCGCATTCGCCTGAAGCAGCCCGACCTGCGCTTTCTCTACGTGTTTGCCGTTCCCGAACACCGCCGCGGTCGCGCGCGAGGTCGTCGAGGCGTATGGACAGGATTTCGGCGCGCACCCGGTCGGCACCGGTCCGTACATGCTCGGCGAATACCGGCGCAGCGCAAGATCGTGCTGGTCGCGAATCCCGGCTTCCGCGAGACGACCTACGTTCCCGCGGGCCCGGTGCCGCCGGAATCGATGCCGATCGCGGCGGCGCTCAAGGGCAAGAGGTTGCCGCTCGTCGGGCGCATCCAGATCACGGTCATCGAGGAAGGGCAGGCGAGTGGCTGGCGTTCGTCAACCGCGAACTCGACCTCCTCGAGCGGCTCCCGTCGGAATTCGTCGAGCAGGCGCTCGCCGAACGGCAAGCTGCGACCCGAACTCGCCGCAAAGGGCATCCGGCACGAGGTGTTGTTGCGGCCGAACACGCGCTGGACCTACTTCAACATGGAGGACCCGGTCGTCGGCGGCTACACGCCCGGAGAAGATCGCGCTGCGCCGGGCGATCGGGATGGGCTACGACGTCGACGAATACATTCGCGTCATCCTCAAGGGTCGGGGCGTCCCGGCGAACGGACCCGATTCCGCCGGACATCGCCGGCTACGATCCGACGCTCGGGACACAAGCGCAGCTCTACGATCCCGCGGCCGCGCGGGCGCTGCTCGACAGGTTCGGCTACAAGGACCGCGACGGCGACGGCTACCGCGAAACGCCGGGCGGCACGCCGCTGGTCCTCGAGCGCTGGTCGGCGCCCACGTCGCTCGCGCGACAGGAGGACGAGCAATGGAAGAAGAACATGGACGCGATCGGCCTGAGGATCGTGTTCAGGAAAGACC
>CAVTFF010000006.1:0-115100 GCA_963733985.1 uncultured beta proteobacterium
GACCAAGCGCTACGACTCGAAGTCCGAGCCGAAGAAGTAGCACCGCGACACTTGCCGCGCCCCGCCCAAGTGCGGGGTGCGTTGCATGAATGACCGGAGATTCCTCCGCAGTGGCATCCGGCGATCCCTATCTCGAGCTTGGAGGCGTCGGCAAGACCTTCGGGCGCTTCGAGGCGCTCAAGTCCATCTCGCTCTCCGTTGGTCGTGGCGAGCTCGTCGTCTTCCTCGGGCCGTCGGGCTGCGGCAAGACGACGCTGCTGCGGATCATCGCGGGACTCGAAATCGCAGGACGGCGGCACGATCGTCCAGAAGGCCGCGACATCTCGCGGCTGCCGGCGATCAAGCGCGACTACGGCATCGTCTTCCAGTCCTATGCGCTGTTCCCGAATCTCACGATCTACGACAACGTCGCCTACGGTCTCGTCAACCGGCGCCAGGGCCGCGCTGCGATCCGCGACGCGTCGAGCGAGCTGCTGACACTGGTCGGGCTGCCCGACGGAGGGCGCCAAATACCCGGGCCAGCTCTCCGGCGGCCAGCAGCAGCGCATCGCGCTCGCGCGGGCGCTCGCGCCCTCGCCGGGCCTGCTGCTTCTCGACGAGCCGTTGTCGGCGCTGGATGCGCTCGAGCGCGTGCGCCTGCGCGGCGAGATTCGCGCGCTGCAGCAGCGTCTCGGCGTCACCACGATCATGGTGACGCACGACCAGGAGGAGGCGCTGTCGATGGCCGATCGCATCGTCGTGATGAGCCGGCCGCATCGAGCAGGTCGGTACGCCGCGCGAAATCTACGAGGCGCCCGCCACGCCGTTCGTTGCCGACTTCATCGGCAAGGTCAACGTGCTGCCGGCCATGGCCGAGGGCCACGGGCGATTCGGTCGGCAGCCTATCGCTCCCGGTCGCGCGGCAGGACGTTCCGCCGGCACACCGGTGAAGCTCTACCTGCGTCCCGAGGACGTGGCGGTGAGCGCAAACGGCACGCTCTCGGGCGTCCCCAACGCGTCGTCGGCAAGGTCGCCAAGGTCGAGTTCCTGGGGGCGTTCTGCATGGTGGGCCTGCAGCTCGACGGCGTGGCGCGCCGCCGCTGGTCGCGAATGTGCCCCGCCACCAGGTCGATGGCGGCGGCATCGTGCCCGGCGCGCCCGTCACGGTGAGCCTCCCGCCGACGGCGATGCGCATCCTGGGTTAGTGTCGTGGCGACCCGGCGGCCACGCTTTCCGCCGTCGCCGCCGCGGCGGTGAGCCGACGGTGCACTGGCAGGACCGGCTGGCGCAGATGCTGCTGCTCGCCTGCTGCTGCGCGCTGGCGTTGTTCCTGCTGGCGCCGCTCGGTGCATCCTCGTCAAGAGCGTGCAGGACAAGGCCGGCGCGTTCGTCGGGCTGCGCAATTTCGCGACTATTTCGCCACGCCGGCGCTCAGTCTCGATCTGGAACACGCTGTGGGTCGCGTGGCGGTCACGCTGATCACCGTCCCGCTCGCATTCACCTATCGCGTACGCGCTCACGCGCTCGTGCATGCCCGGCAGGCGGCTGTTCCGGGTGCATCGCGCTGACGCCGATCCTGGCGCCGTCGCTGCTGGCCGCGATCTCGTTCATCCAGTGGTTCGGCAACCAGGGCCTGCTCAAGGGGATGCTGGGCGGCGCTCGGTGTACGGCCCCATCGGCATCATCATCTCCGCGATCTACGCGACGTTTCCGCACGCGCTGATGATCGTGCTGACCTCGCTGCTGCTGGCCGACGGCCGGCTCTACGAGGCCGCGGAGTCGCTGCGCACGTCGACGTGGCGCAAGTTCTTCACGATCACGCTGCCCGGCGCCCGGTACGGCCTCGTCAGCGCCGCGATGGTCGTGTTCTCCTACACGGTCAGCGACTTCGGCATCCCCAAGGTGATCGGCGGCAATTTCAACGTGCTGGCGGTCGACATCTACAAGCAGGTCGATCGGCCAGCAGAACTTCAACAAGGGCGCCGTGGTGGGCTTCGTGCTGCTTGTGCCCGGTGCTGGTCGCGTTCATCGTCGACTGGATCATGCAGGGCCGCCAGCAGGCGCAGTTCTCGGCGCGCGCCGTTCCCTATGCGCCGAAGCCGCGCCTCTGGTTTGACCGCGGCGATGTTCGTGTATTGCTGCGTCGTCGCGCTGCTGCTGCTCGCGGTGCTGGGCATGGCGGTGTACACGTCGTTCGATCAAGTTCTGGCCCTACGACAAGTCGCTTCAGCCTGCGCCACTACATGTTCGGACTGGTGGACGGCGGCGTATCAGCGCCTACTTCAACAGCCTGCAAGATGGCGTTCGTCGCGGCGCTGGGCGGCACGATGTTCATCTTCGCCGTCGCCTACCTGCTGGAAAAGACGCGGGGCATGCCAGGCACCAAGGCCGCGGTGCGGCTGCTGGCCGCGATTCCCATGGGCGTGCCGGGCATGGTGCTGGGCCTCGGCTACATCCTCTTCTTCAACGATCCGGACAATCCGCTCAACGGCCTGTACGGCACGCTCGACGATCCTGGTGCTCGTCGACGGTCGTCCATTACTACACGTCGAGCCACCTGACGGCGGTGACGGCGCTCAAGGCGCTCGACGACGAGTTCGAGGCGGTGTCGGCGTCGCTCAAGGTGCCGTTCTACAAGACGTTCTTCCGCGTCACCGTGCCCGTGTGCCTGCCGGCGATCCTCGACATCGGCCGCTACCTGTTCGTCAATGCGATGGTCACGATCTCGGCGGTCGTCTTCCTCTACTCGCCGCGACACGCCGGCTCGCGTCGATCGCCGATCCTCGACCTCGACGAAGCCGGCGAGATCGGCCCCGCTGCGGCGATGGCGACGCTGATCGTCGCGAGCTCCACGGTCGCCTGCCTGCTCTATGCGTTGGTGACGCGCGTCCTGTTGACGCGAACGCAGGCGTGGCGCACGCCCGTTGCGCCGGTGTGACCCACGTTCTTGCGCGAAAGGACACTGCCATGAGCCTCCAGTCCCGCGATCCCGATACTGCTGACGCCCGGGTCCGCTGACGACGTCGCTCGCGACCAAGGCGGCGATGCTGCGCGACTGGGGCTCGTGGGATGCGGCGTTCAACGCGGTCACCGCGGACGTGCGGCGCAAGGTCGCTCGACATCGTGCAACGGACACGAAACGCACGTCTGCGTGCCGATGCAGGGCAGCGGCACGTTCTCGGTCGAGGCGGCGGTCAACACGCTGGTGCCGCGCGACGGTCACGTGCTGGTGCTGATCAACGGCGCCTACGGCACGCGGATGGCGAAGCTCACGCAGATGATGGGACGCAAGCTCACGTCTTTCGAGACCGCCGAGAACGTGCCCACGACGCCGCAGGACGTCGACCGGCTGCTCGAGCGCGACCCGTCGATCACCCATGTCGGGCCTCATCCACTGCGAGACGTCGACCGGCATCCTGAATCCGCTGCCCGATATCGCCGCGGTCGTGGCGCGCCACGGCCGGAGCCTGATCGTCGATGCGATGAGCTCGTTCGCGGCGCTCGCCATCGACGCGCGGACGATGCCGTTCGACGCGCTGATCGCGGCGTCGGGCAAATGCGTCGAGGGGCCGCCCGGGATGGGCTTCGTGTTCGTGCGCAGAAAGGCGTGCTCGAGCGATGCGCGGGCAACTCGACGTCGCTCGCGCTCGACCTGCACGACCAGTGGACGTACATGGAGAAGACGACGCAGTGGCGCTTCACGCCGCCGACGCACGTCGTCGTCGCGCTCAATGCCGCGCTCGACCAGTTCGTCGCGGAAGGCGGGCAGCCGGCGCGGCTCGCGCGCTACGCGCCAATTGCGAGACGCTCGTGCGCGGCATGGCGAGCTGGGGTTCGAGGTCGTTCCTCGCGCCGGAGATCCAGGCGCCGATCATCGTCACCTTCCACGCGCCGGCGGATCCGCGCTACGCGTTCAAGGCGCTTCTACGAGCGCGTGCGCGACAAGGGCTTCATCCTCTACCCGGGCAAGCTCACGCAGGTCGAGACGTTTCGCGTGGGCTGCATCGGCGCGATCGGGCCCGACGAAATGCGGCACGCGGTCAACGCGATGCGCGACACGCTGGCCGAAATGGGCGATCCGGCAGATTGGTCCGGCCGCGACGACCCGCGTCGCGGCTTAGTAACGCAATCGCACTGTAGGCAATTGGCCCGCAGGCCGGATGCCGCAGCGCATCGAGCGCTGCTAGTCGGGAGCGTCGCGCGGAATCGCGCCGTGCCGCAGCAGGAAATCGAGCACGACGAGGCTCGCAGTCGGCGGTGACGACGTCAGGACCCTCGGCATGGGAGATCGAGCCGCGCGGCATCGCGCAGTCCGACGAGGCGATGCTCGACCGCTTCGCCGTCCTGGTCGGCCGGCCGAACTCGGCCGGCAGCGGCAAGATCGTGGACGAAAATCGTCTCGCGCTGCAGGCCGTCGGGCTGCGCGCGGCAGATGTCGACGGCGCCCGCGGGTCGGGCGCGCGCCGGCGAGCGTCGCAGCGATCCCGGCCTCTTCCCACGCTTCCTTGACGACGGTGGCGGCGACCGACTGACCCGCCGCGATGCCGCCGCCGACGAGGTTGTCGAGCATGCCGGGATCGATTGCTTTGGCTGGGCTGCGCCGCGCGAGCCACATCCGTGACCTCGCCGCTGCCCGACGACGCCGTTGACGTGCGCCGCATAGGTGTGCATGCCGAAATAGCGCGCGGCTGCGCGCTCGAGCAGGAACCACGGCGGCGCGCCGAATCGCGGGCGCGACGGCGTAGACGCTCGTCGCGCCACGCGCGTGAGCGCGCCCTCGGCGGCCAGAATGCGAGCGATCCGGTCGATCGCAATCGTTCGCGCGGCAACGTCTGCGAGTTGCGACGACCAGCGCGATGCCGTCGTCGCGGACGTCGAAAACGTCGGTGAATCCACGAAGGCGCGAGGCACGCCGGCGGTCGAGCCAGCCGAGCGCGTCGACCGTTCGATCCGCAGCGGGTGCAGCCGCGCGCGCGGTGCCGCCAGCGCGCGCGGTGAGGCGCCGGCGAATCGCGGTTACAATAGCGGCATCGATCATTCGCCATTGTAGCTGCCCAAGGCAGCGCCGTCGCACCGCCGACGTTCTCGTCGCTGTTCGACCTCGACCACACGCTGGTCCCGCACGACAGCGACGAGCAATGGGTCGATTTCCTGGTCGACGAGGGTGTGCTCGACCGCGCCACGTGGGACGCCGCGAACCACGAGCTGGTGGCGCGCTACAGCCGCGGCGAGGCCGGCGCGCATCGAATTCACCGAGTTCTACCTGTCGACGCTGATGCGCGTTCGACCGACGGCTGAGCTCGCGCGGCTGCGCGAGCGCTACCTGGAGGCGAGCGTCCGGCCCTTCATCAGCGCAGTCGGCGCGCGCGCTGGTCGAGCAGCATCGCGATGGCCGGGGCATCTGCTGATCCTCACGACGGCCAGTAGCCGCTTCCTCGCCGGAGCCGATCGCGGCCGAGTTCGGGATTCGACGCACCTGATCGCGACGGAGGCCGGAGCGGTAGAACGGGCGCTACACCGGCCGCGTCGCCGGCAGTCCCGAACCTGCGCGAAGGCAAGGTCGAACGGCTGCTGATGTTGGCTCGCCGCGCGCGGCCAGCAGCCTCGCCGACTTTCGCGAGAGCTGGGTCTACAGCGACTCGCAGAACGACCTGCCGCTGCTCTCGCAGGTCACCCATCCGGTGGCCGTCAATGCCGATCCGGTGCTGGCGGCGCACATGCACGCCACATAGGGCTGGCCGGCGATCGCAGATCGCGTGCGTGACACCGCCGACGCGATGAGCGGCCCGCATCATCGACGGCAAGGCGCGTCGCCGAGCGCCTCACCGCCGAGGTCGCGCGACGCGGGTCGCCGCGCGCGTCGCGGCCGGGCAGCCGCCGCCCGGCCTCGCCGTCGTGCTGGTCGGCGACAACGCGGCGTCGCAGGTCTACGTGCGCAACAAGCGCAGGACGACCGACGCCGTCGGCATGCGCTCGTTCGCGCACGACCTGCCGGCGACGACGACGCAGGAACGAGCTGCTGGCGCTGATCGATGCGCTCAACGCGCGATCCGGCGGTCAACGGCATCCTGGTCCAGCTGCCGCTGCCGAAGCACATCGACGCAGAGCTCGGTCACCGAGCGCATCGACCCGCTGAAGGACGTCGACGGCTTCCATCCCTACAACATCGGCCGGCTGGTGCTGAAGCGCCGACTGCTGCGGCCGTGCACGCCGTACGGCTGCATGCCGCTGCTCGCAGGAGACCGGCGAGGACCTCGTCGGCAAGCACGCGGTCGTCATCGGCCAGTCGAACATCGTCGGCCGGCCGATGGCGCTGGAGCTGCTGATGGCGCGCTGCACGGTGACGATCTGCCATTCGGCGACGCGCGACCTGCCGGGTCTCGTGCGCCAGGCCGACATCGTCGTCGCCGGCGTCGGCAAGGCGAATTTCGTGCAGGGCGACTGGATCAAGCCGGGCGCGATCGTCATCGACGTCGGCATCAATCGCGGCGCCGACGGCAAGCTCTGCGGCGACGTCGACTTCGCCGCGGCAAGGCAGCGCGCGGCGTGGATCACGCCGGTGCCGGGCGGCGTCGGGCCGATGACGATCGCGACGCTGCTCGCGAACACGCTGTGCGCGGCGGAGCTGCAGGACACGCGAGCGATAATTGGCTGTCGCCGCACAAGGCCGGGACCCGACGGCGTTCGTCGGACGACAGGGGATTCCCGCTGCTGCAGAAATGACGGCGTCACGTGCTGCGCAGGTGCCAGGCCTTCGGGCGCGTGAACGTCTGGATGCCGTACGTCGACAGCGTGAGCCCGATGCCGGAGTGCTTGACGCCCGACCAGGGCAGCCGCGGGCTGACGCGGTCGCAGCAGTTCCAGTAGACGCTGCCGGCGTGCAGCTGCGCCGAGGATCTTCCTCGCGCGCTTGCGCGTCGCTGCGTGTAGACGCCGGCGGTCAGGCCGTACTCGGTGTCGTTCATCAGGTCGACGGCCGCGGCGTCGTCGGCGACGCCTGGATGCCGATGATCGGGCCGAAGCTCTCGTCGCGCATCAGCGCCATCGAGTGGTCGACGTCGGCGAGCACCGTCGGCTCGAACCAGTTGCCCTTGCCGCTTGACGACGTCGCCGCCGAGGAGCAGCTTCGCGCCCTTGCTCTTCGCGTCGGCCACCTGCCGCTTCAGCACGTCGAGCTGCGGCCGCGCGCGTGATCGCGCCGATGTAGGTCGCCTCGTCCATCGGATCGCCGATCCGATAGCCCTTGACCTCGGCGACGAACGCGTCGACGAACGCGTCGTGGATCGATTCGTGCACGTAGATGCGCTCGACCGAGCAGCACGACTGGCCGGTGTTGTAGAACGCGCCGTCGGCGACGCCTGCGGCGGCGGCCTTGACGTCGACGTCGTCGCAGACGTAGATCGGATCCTTGCCGCCCAGCTCGAGCTGGACCTTGATCATCCGCTCGGCCGGCGTCGGCGGCGATCTTCGCGCCGGTCGCGTACGAGCCGGTGAAGAACACGCCGTCGACCGGCTGGCGCAGCAGCGCGGCGCCGGTGGCGCCGTCGCCGATCACCGGCACGAACACGTCGCCCGGGACGCCGGCCTCGTGCAGCATCTCGGCGATGTGCAGGCCGGTGAGCGTCGCGAACTCGGACGGCTTGTAGAGCACGGCGTTGCCGGCGACGAGCGCCGGCACGAACACGTTGCTGCCGACGAAGTACGGATAGTTCCACGCCGAGATGTTGGCGATCACGCCGAGCGGCTCGTGCGTGATGCGCTCCTCGAGCTTCTGCCCGGCGATCGGCGTAGACCTT
Source organism: uncultured beta proteobacterium (assembly GCA_963733985.1). GTDB lineage: Bacteria > Pseudomonadota > Gammaproteobacteria > Burkholderiales > Casimicrobiaceae > CAIWHR01. Next base: position 7,776 of record CAVTFF010000006.1, read on the forward strand.
CTCGTCGCGCAGCGCGCGCGCCGACTCGGCGAGGAAGAAGTCGATGCCGGCCGAGCAGGCCGTTCAGCTCGTTGCGCGACTGGCGGATCGGCTTGCCGACTTCCTGCGTCAGCGTGCGCGCGAGCGTTTCGTGCATCGCGACGATCCGCTCGCGGAACGCCGCGATCGCGTCGAGCCGCTTGCGGATCGGAACGCCGCCCAGCGCGGCTGGCCGGCGCGCGCGAGCTGCGTACTTGCGGCGCACGGCGGCGGCGCTGTCGGCGGCGACTTCGGCGATCACCGCGCCGGTGGCGGGATTGATGATCTTCATCGGGCGTCCCTGGCGCGTCAGAGCGCGTAAGCCGCGGCCTTGTGCTCGCGCGGCGGCGGCGAGAAATCGTCGAGGATCGGCGTGTCGTCGATGAACGAAGGATCGTCCGGCGCGTGGAACTCCGGGTGCCATTGCACGGCGAACACGTAGCCGGGCCCGCGTCCAGCGGATCGCCTCGACGACGCGATCGGGCTCCGACCGGGCCTCGACGACGAGATCGCGGCCCGAGTCCTTCACCGCCTGGTGATGGATCGAATTGGTCTTGACCAGCGTCGCCCCCGGATAGAGCTGCGCGAGCCCGCTGCCGGGCACGAACGACGTCGCGTGGCAGTTCTGCTCGTAGATCGTCCAGTCGCGGTGGTTGAGCGCGCCCGGCACCTGCGTGGCGATGTCCTGGTAGAGCGTGCCGCCCATGCGCGACGTTGATGACCTGCGCGCCGCGGCACACGCCGAGCACCGGCTTGCGCAGCGCCATGAACGCGCGCAGCAGCGCGATCTCGTAGTCGTCGCGGATGCGATCGCCGTTCCACTCGGGCTTGCAGCGGCTCCTCGCCGTAGGTCTCGGGGCAGACGTCGGAGCCGCCCATCAGCACCAGGCCGTCGAGCTCGTCGGCGTAGGCTCGACCGTCGCCTTGCTGCCGGGCCGCCGCGTGCGGCCGTCCGGCGAGGGGACCATGAACGCCAGCACGTCGCGCTGCATCAGCCAGTGCGCGACGTTCTGCTCGATGTACTGCAGCGTCATCCCCTTGAAGATCGGGCGCTGCGGGTCCTCGTGGAAGAAGCAGGCGGAGATGCCGATTTTCAGCATGGCGGTCAGCTCAGATCGCCGCGGCGAAGATCCGCTCGAAATCCGCCCGCGTGCACGGCCGCGGATTGGTCTGGTGGCAGGTGTCGTCGATCGCGACGTCGACGAGCGCCGGGATGTCGTCCGCGGTGACGGGCCGTTCGACGTCAGTCGCGCCGAGCGTCGCCGGGATGCCGAAGTCGCGCCTTGAGTCGCCGCGAGCCAGGCGACGAACGCCTGCGCCGCCTCGGCATCGCTCATGCTCGCCGCGCCGGCGACGCCGGCGACGCGCGCGAGCTCGGCCATCTTCGCGTCGCCGCCGGCAGGTTGAAGCGCATCACGTGGTCGATCATGATGCCGTTGGCGAGGCCGTGGTGCAGGTCGGCGACCGTCGACAGCGCGTGCGCGCACGAGTGCACGGCGCCCAGGTCCTTCTGGAACGCGATCGCGCCCATCATCGAGCTCATCAGCATGTCGCCGCGCGCCTGCAGGTTCGTGGCCGTCGCGCACGGCGATCGGCAGCGCGCGCGCGGCGATGCGCACGCCTTCGAGCGCGATGCCGTCGCACAGCGGGTGGTAGGCGGGCGACAGGTACGACTCGACGTTGTGCGTCAGCGCGTCCATGCCGGTCGCCGCGGTGATCGCCGGCGGCAGGTCGAGCGTCAGCTCCGGGTCGGCGAACACGCCTTCGCGAGCAGCTTCGGCGAGAAGATGATCTTCTTGACGTGCGTCACGTCGTCGCGAGACGACCGACGAGCGGCCGACCTCGGAGCCCGTGCCGGCGGTCGTCGGCAGCGCGACGAAGTAGGGCAGCGCGCTGGTCGATCGGGCGCACGCTGCGGGTGATCCCACGCGTATTCGAGGACGTCGCCCGGATGCGTCGCCATCAGCGCGATCGCCTTGGCGACGTCGAGCGCCGCGCCGCCGCCGAGGCCGATCACCGCATCGGCGTCGTGCGCGCGAAACGCGGCGGCGCCGCTGGCCGACCTGGCTGCCACCGGATTGCCCCAGATCTCCGAATAGACGGCGGCGTCGAGGCCGGCCAGGCTCGCCGACGAACTCCGCGAGCGAGCGGCAGCGGCGCGATGCCGCGGTCGGTGACGACCAGCGGCCGTGCGGATGCCCTGCGTCGCGCAGGTGGTCGGCGACGAGCCGGCGCGCGCCCGGGCCGAAGTGGATCGTGGTGGGAAAGCTGAACCTGGCGATGCGTCATGGGGATGCCAGGAACAAGGATCATGTGGTTCTTGTCGAAATACCGTGTCGCCGACGCGGATTGCGCGGGGTTCGACTGCCGAAGGAACGGAAGCCGCTCCTTTCGTACAGCGTGCGCGCGGCATCGTTGGACTCGCGTGACGGTCAGCACGAGTTGCTCGAGATCGGGCTCGCCGGCTGGCCTCGCCGATGACATGGCGCAGCAGCGCCGTGCCGATGCCGCGGCCGCCGTGCTCCGGCGCGACGTACATTCCGAACACGACGGCCTTGTGCCGGTTCTTCACTCGCGGCTCGCGGGCGAGCCCGACCACACCGACGAGCGCGCCACCGACGAAAGCGCCGAACACGGCATCGGCGCTGTCGGGCGCAATCCGCCGTTCCGTTGCGGCGAGCGGCTTCGCCGATTCTTCCTCGTAGCTCGACGTGAACGCATCGGGATGCTCCTTCAGGCCGCGCAGCCGCAGCGTCGCGATAGGCGGCCGCGTCGCCGGGATGGAGGCGCCTGATCTCGACCTCAGATGATCTCGAAGTAGCGCTTCATCTCCCAGTCGGTGACCGCGTCGAGCCACTGCCGCCACTCCCACTCGCGCGTGGCGGCGAAGTGGTCGACGAAATCGTCGCCGAACCAGTCGCGCGCGAGCTCCGAGTCGCGGAAGATGCGCGTGGTCTCGATCAGCGTGCGCGGCGCGCGCGGGATGTTCTCGGCGCCCTGGTTGGTGCCGTGGATCGGCTTGGCGGTGAGCTTCAGGTTGCGCTCGACGCCGTCAAGCCCCGCGGCGATGCACGGCGGCCGTCGCGAGGTACGGATTCATGTCGGCGCCCGGGCAGCGCGTCTCGAGCCGCGTCGACTTCGGCGAGCCGGCGATCACGCGGAAGCTCGCCGTGCGGTTGTCGACGCCCCACGTCGGCTTCACCGGCGCCCAGAAGCCGTCGACCAGCCGCTTGTAGCTGTTGATCGTCGGCCAGAACATCGGCGCGAACTCCATCAGTCCTGCGACCTGTCCGGCGAGGTAGCTCTCGAACAGCTTGCTCATCCCGTGCGCGGCCCTTCGGCGTCGTGGAACAGGTTCTTCTTGCCGTCGGACAGCGATTGGTGGATGTGTCCCGAGCAGCCGGGATACTGCTGGCTCCACTTGGCCATGAAGCTCGGCATGATGCCGAAGCGCGCGCCGATCTCCTTGGCGCCCGTCTTGAACAGGATCGCGCGGTCGGCGGCTTCGAGCGCTTCGGAGAACAGGATCGCCGCCTCGTACACGCCGGGGCCGGTCTCGGTGTGCAGGCCCTCGATCGGCACGCCGAACGCCGCCATGTCGTTCATCAGCGCCTCGAAGAACTCGCGGTTCTCGTTCGCGCGCAGCAGCGAATAGCCGAACATGCCCGGCGTGAGCGGCGTCGGTCCGACGCCTTTCTTCTGCGCCCACGACTGCGGCGTCTCGGCGAAGTTGAACCACTCGAACTCCATCCCGCACATCGGCGTCACGCCGAGCTTCTCGGCGCGCTTCAGCACGCGCTTCAGCACCTGCCGCGGGCAGATCGGCAGCGGCGCCTCCTTGCCGTCCCGTGCCTGGACGAACTCGCCGAGGAAGAACGGCACGTTGTCGTCCCACGGCACGTTGCGATGCGTGCCGAGGTCGATCTTCGCGAGCGCGTCGGGAAAGCCCTTGTGCCAGCCGGTGAGCGTCGTGTTGTCGTAGCGTGACGTCCATCATGTCCCAGCCGAACACGACGTCGCAGAAGCCGAAGCCGCCTTCGACCGCCGAGTAGAACTTGTCCTTGTGGAGGTACTTGCCGCGCAGCACGCCGTCGATGTCGGAGACGGCGACCTTGACGCGGTTGCCGGGCGCATTGCGGACGGCGGCGATGGCCTTCGCGGCGGGCGATGGAATGGGCATTGGGTTCCTCCGCGGGCTGCGGCCTGTTCCGGGCTCGACTTGTCGTGCGTCGCGCGCGGTGTCGCACGCGATGCCAGCGCGCATTCTAGCGCAGCGCAGCGAGGCTGCCCCGCCGCGATGGCACGATCGCGGACCATGACGCCATCGGCAGGACCCGCTGGCATGAGCCGCTCCGTCGCGCTCGCCGCGCTGCACGTCGCCGTGCTGCTGTTCGGTTTCGCCGGGTCTGTTCGGCAAGTGGCTCGACGCTCTCGCCCGGTGGCGATCGTGCTCGGCCGCACCGCGGTGGCCGCGGCCGCGCTCGGCATCCTGCAGCTGCGCGTCGGGCAGCGTGCGGCCGCCGTTCGAGCTCGCGCCTCGTCACCAACGGCGCGGTGCTCGCGCTGCACTGGGTGGCTTCTTCGCCGCGATCCAGGTCTCGAGCGTGGCGATCGGGCTGCTCGGCTACGCGAGCTTTCCGCTGTTCGTGCTGGTGCTCGAGCGCGATGCTGCTCGGCGCCGTGCGCTGCGGCGGACGCGCGACGGCGCGTCGCTCGCTGGTCGTCGGGGCTCGTGCTGCTCGTGCCCGAGTTCTCGTGGCCGAACCGGCCGTGCAGGGACTCGCGTGGGGCTGCGTGTCGGGCTTCACGTTCGCGCTGCTCGCCGTGCTCAATCGCCGCTAGTCGCGCGGCGCGCCGGCGCTGCCGACATCGCGTTCTGGCAGAACGCCGTGCGCCGCGCTGTGCCTGCTGCCGTTCGCGTGGGCCAGCCCGTGCGGCGCTGCGGCCGTCGGCGCGCGCGAGATCGCGCTGCTGGTCGTGCTCGGCGTCGGTCTGCACGGCGCTCGCGCACACGCTGTTCATCGCCGCGCTGCGCGCGCGTGACCGCGCACACGGCGAGCGTGGTCGCGGCGCTCGAGCCGGTGTACGGCATCGCGCTGCGCTGCTCGTCGTTGCTGCGGCGAGGTGCCTCGGCGCGCGCGACGATCGTCGGCGGCGCGCTGATCGTGCGCCGCGGCGGCGATCGATCGCCGCGCGGTGATGCCGATGCGGTAGCATCACGCCTCTCGTCGCAGGAGGCCTCACCATGCACATCGGCATCGATCGGACTCGGCCGGATGGGCGGCGACATGGCGCGGCGCCTCGCCGCGGCGGCGTTCGCGTCGTCGGCTTCGACGCCGAGCCCGGCGATCGCGCGCAGGCGCTTGCCGGCGAAGGCGTGCTCGAGCGGCGACGTCGATCGTCGCGCTCGCGAGCGGCTGCGCGCGCCGCGCGTCGTCTGGCTGATGGTGCCGGCCGGACGAGCGACCGAGCTCGCCGTCGAGGACGTCTGGCCGGAGCTCGCGCCGGCGATCTCATCGTCGACGGCGGCAACGCGAAACTACAGCGATTCGCAGCGCCGCGGCGCGGCGCTCGCGGCGCCGGCATCCGCTTCGTCGACTGCGGCGTGTCGGGCGGCGTGTGGGGACTCGAGAACGGCTACGCGCTGATGTTCGGCGGCGACGCCGAAGCGGTGCGCCTGGTCGAGCCCTTCGTGCAGATGCTCGCGCCGACCCCGAACGGGCTGGCTGCATTGCGGCCCGTCCGGCGCCGGCCATTTCGTCAAGATGATCCACAACGGCATCGAGTACGGGATGATGCAGGCGTTCGCCGAAGGCTTCGCGCTGCTCAAGGGCAACGACGAGTTCGCGCTCGACGTCGCGGCGATCGCGCGAGATGTGGCGCCACGGCAGCGTCGTGCGCTCGTGGCTGCTCGACCTCACCGCCGATTTCCTCGCGCGACGACGCCGACCTCGCGCGACGTCGCGCCGGTCGTCGCCGATTCGGGCGAAGGCCGCTGGACCGCGCTGGAAGCGAGTCGAGCAGGGCGTGCCGGCGCCGGTGCTGTCGCTCGCGCTGATGACGCGCTTCGCGAGCCAGGGCAAATCCGATTACGCCGACCGGCTGCTCGCGATGATGCGCAAGGGCTTCGGCGGCCAGGCCGCGCCGGCGAAGGCGCGATGATCGTCGTGCTGATGGGCGTGTCCGGCTGCGGCAAGACGACGGTCGGCAGGCGCTGGCGGCCGCGCTCGGCTGGCCGTTCCTCGATGCCGACGATTTCCACCCGCCGGCGAACGTCGCCAAGATGGCGGCGGGCACGCCGCTCACCGACGCCGACCGCTGGCCGTGGCTCGACCGCCTCGCCGCCGAGATGGGCGCGGTCCTTGCGCGCGGCGAGACGCGGTGCTCGCGTGCTCGGCGTTGAAGCAGGCGTATCGCGACCGATCGCTTCGCGCGCAGCGCGCCGGCGAAGTGCGCTTCGTGTACCTGGGGGGCGACTACGACGACGATCGCCGCCGCGCCTTCCGATGCGCATGGCATCGCTACATGCCGGCAACGCTGCTCGAGAGCCAGTTCGCGACGCTCGAGGAGCCGACGGACGCGATCGTCGTCGACGTCGCGACGCCGATCGCCGCGCAGGTCGCGCAGATCCGCGCACAGCTCCGATCGGCGGTCTCGAAGGCATGAGCAGGAGCCGCACGCTCAAGCCGGCGACCGAGGTCGCGCCACCTGGGGCGCGATCCGCGGCGCTTCCTCGGCGCCGTCAACACGCCGGTGTTCCGCGCGTCGACGATCTGTTTCCGACCGTCGCCGAGCTCGAGCGCGCAGCGCGCGGCGAGTACGACGGCATCTGCCTACGGCCTGCACGGCCTGCCGACGGTCACCGACCTCCAGGACGCGATCGCGGCGCTCGAAGGCGGCCACGCCGCGCTCGCCGTGCCGTCGGGGCTCACGGCGACGACGCTGCCGCTGCTCGCGCTGCGCCGGCGCCGGCGACCACGTGCTCGTCACCGACGCCGTCTACGGCCCGACGCGCCGCTTCTGCGACAACCACCTGCGCGCCTCGGCGTCGAGGTCGAGCTACTACGATCCGCTGCTCGGCGCCGGCGATCGAGCACGCGTTCCGCCCGAACACGCGCATCGTGTTCGCCGAATCGCCGGGCTCGCTGACGTTCGAGGTGCAGGACATTCCGGCGATCGCGGCCGTCGCGCACGCGCGCGGCGCGCTGCGTCGTCGCTCGACAACACGTGGGCGACGCCGCTCGGCTTTCGCGCGTTCGACCACGGCGTCGACGTCGTCGGTGCACGCGGCGACCAAGTACATCGGCGGCCACTCCGACGTGCTGCTCGGCGCGATCGTCGCCAACGAGGCGACGTTCCCGGCGCTGCACCGGCTGTGGACCGACATGGGCGTCACGCGCGTCGCCGCGACGACTGCTTCCTGGGCTGCGCGGCCTGCGCACGCTGCCGTGCGGCTCGCGCGGCACCAGGCGAGCGCGCTTGCGATCGCGCACTGGCTGCGCGCGCGGCCCGAGGTGCGGAGGTGCTCTATCCGGCGCTGCCCGGCGCTCGCGCGGCCACGCGCTGTGGAAGCGCGACTTCCGCGGCGGCATCGGGACTGTTCGGCGTCGTGCTGAAGCCGGTGGCGAAGAGCGCGATCGACGCGATGCTCGACGGCATGCGGCTGTTCGGCATGGGCTGGAGCTGGGGCGGCTTCGAGAGCCTGATCATTCCGACGTGGCCCGAGCGCGCGCGCACCGCGACGCGATGGGACGCCGGCGGGCCGTGCCTGCGCTTGCACATCGGCCTCGAGGATCCCGAGCGACCTGATCGCCGATCTCGCCGACGGATTCGCGCGGCTCGGCGCCTGAAGGCGATCGTCGCCGCGCGCTGGAGGGAACCTCGCCGTCACCGGCGTCGTCTTCGCCGAGATACACCGCGCGCACGCGCGCATCCGCGCGAATCGCCTCCGGCGTTCCCTCGGCGATGATCTCGCCCGCGATCGAGAACGATGATGCGGTCGGCATGGCCGAACACGACGTCCATGTCGTGCTCGGTGAACAGCACCGCGATGCGCTCCTGCCGCGCGAGTTCGCGGCGAGCTGCATCAGCCGATCGCGCGAGCGCGGCGACATCCCGGCCGTCGGCTCGTCCATCAGCAGCAACCGCGGCCTGCCGGCAAGCGCCAGCGCGAGCTCGATGCGCTTGGCGTCGCCGTAGGCGAGCGTCGCGCAGCCCTGGTCGGCGAAGCGCGACATGCGCACGCGCTCGAGCAGGACGTCGGCTTCGGCTGCGAAGGCGATCACGCGCTCGCGCCGTGATGCTCGCCTCGCCATTCGCGTGCGCGAGCAGCGCGAGCTGCACGTTCTCGCGCACCGTCATCGACGCGAAGGTCGCCGCCACCTGGAAAGTGCGGCCGACACCCTTGCGGGCGATCGCGCGCGGCGAGCAGCCCGTCGATGCGCTCCCCGCCAAGCGTCACCGTTCCTTCGTCCGGGGCGAGCTGGCCGTTGACGAGATTGAAGCAGGTCGTCTTGCCGGCGCCGTTGGGACCGATCAGCGCAACGAGTTCTCCCGGCGCCACTGCGAATGAAACGCCCGCAATCGCCTTGACGCCGTCGAACGCCTTCGAAAGCGCTTCGACGCGCAGCATCGGCGCAGTCATTTCTCGGCCTCTTCGACCTTGGGCGATGCACGTCGCGGCGGGCCAGCGGCCGATTGCTCAATCGCGCGCCGACGCACCCTTCCCGCCTTGACTTCGCCCGCCGCGCCCATTCGCGCCCACCGCAACGCCGCTGCAGCGCACCGCCGATTCCGAGCGGGAACACGAGGACGATCAGCAGGATCGCGACGCCGAGGCTCGCGCGCCAATAGTCCGTCACGCGCGATAGCGTGTCCGAGAGCCACATGAACGTCGCGGCGCCGAGCAACGGCCCCGCCAGGGCATTGAGGCCGCCGAGCAGCACCATCACCAGCGCATCGACCGATCGCGGGAATCGCGAGCGTTTCCGGCGAGATGCTGCCCTTGGAGAACGCGTAAAGCCCACCGGCGAGCCCAGCGAAGGCGCCTGCGAGCGCAAACGCGGCCCACTGCGTGCGACGCACATCGATCCCGATCGCTTCGGCGCGCAATGCCGAGTCGCGGCCCGCGCGCAGCGAATAGCCGAGCGGCGTATGCGCGATCCACGCGATCGCGGCGAGCGCCGCGCTCGTCAGGATCAGCGTAAACCAGAAATACGCGCGTTTGTCGGCGAGCCACGCGGCCGGCCAGACGCCGACGACGCCGTTCGAGCCCCCGGTTACACTGTCCCACTGGCACACAATCGACCAGACGATCTGGGCGAACGCGAGCGTCAGCATCGCGAGATAGACACCCGAAAGCCGCACGCAGAACCAGCCGAACACGAGTGCGCCGGCGAGCGAAACCAGCGGTGCGGCGAGAAGCGCGAATTCCATCGGCCATCCATGTCGGGCGCAGAGCGCCGCCGCATAGGCGCCCAGGCCGAAATACGCGGCGTGGCCAAACGATGCCATGCCGCCGGTCCCCATCAGGAACTGCAGGCTCGACGCGAACAGCGCGAGGACCAGGATGTCGGTGGCGAGCACCAGTCGGTATTCGTCGCCGGTGAACGGCAGAAGCGCGGCGAGTGCGAACAAAGCCAGGGCGACCATCGCCGCTCGGCGGCTCGGCGGGATCACGAGCGTGCGGAATTCGGCGATCGGTGTCGTCGGTGGTGTCGACGGCGGCGTGCCGAGCAGCCCGTACGGCTTCACCACGAGCACGACCGCCATCACGACGAATTCCGCGACCAGCGTCAGCTTCGGAAATGCGATCGCGACGCCGCCGACATCGACGGTCCCGAGCGTGATGCACAGCGCGCTGCGTGAGCCCGATGACAGCGCGGCCACGAACGCGCCCGCAATCGAACCGAGGCCCCCGACGACGGTGACGACGAACGCTTCGGCGATGACCGACGAGATCCATGCCGAGGTTCGCCGGCTCGAGCGGCAGTTGCAGCGCCGCCGGCGAGGCCCGCGAGGAGCGCGCCCAACGCGAACACCGCGGTGAAGAGCCGCCCCTGGTCGATGCCGAGGGCACCGACGAGAATCCGGTTCTCGGTCGCCGCGCGGACGATGACACCGAAGTGCGTCCGATTGACGAGCCACCACAGGAACAGGAACACCAGCGGGCCGATCGCGAGCAGCAAAAGGTCGTAGGTTGGCACTGCGCGTCCGAACAACTCGATTGCGCCCGCAAAGCCTGCGGCACGCGGCCCGAGCAGGTCCTCCGGCCCCCAGATCGCGAGCGCGGCGTCGCGGACGATCAGCACGACACCGAAGGTCGCAGCGAGCTGCAGCAGCTCGGGCGCGCCGTAGATGCGCTTCAACAGCAGCGATTCGATCAGCGCGCCGATGGCTGCCACGATCAGCGCGGCGAGCACGACGCCGCCCCAGAATCCGAACGGGCCGCCGCCGAGCGCCGCGATGAGCGTGTAGGCAAGGTAGGCACCGAGCATGAACAGCGACCCATGCGCGAAATTGACGACGCGTGTGACGCCGAAGATCAGCGTCAGACCCGCCGCGACGAGGAACAGCGACGACGCGCCCGCAAGGCCGTTCAGGAGTTGCGCGAAGAGGGATGCGAAGGACACGCGGGCGGGGAGGGATGCCGGAAAGCGCGCATCCGGCGGGATGCCCGCGATTCTAGCGGTTTACGAAACGGAAGCTGCATGCGGCCTTACGCAATGGTTTTCGAATAGGATCTCTGCGAGGCGGATGCGTTTCGTTTCCAAGTCGAGCGACGGGCGCACTAGAGGTTGCGGTTGAGAATTGTTCGAGCATGGCGTCGCCGAACGACGACAATTTCCCCTCGCCACAATCAACCCTTTTTTTGGGCTCGAGAGCACATAATGTTCTGCCGGCAACGACGACGCAACGAACGCGCACTGATGCGCAATTGACAGCCGTGCAACCCGCAACGCGGCGGGAGCTTGAAAGGGGCGAGCAGGGAGGCAGTTTGGCAGGGAAAGTGATGAACGCGACAGCCGCACGTGTTCGGCGATGCAGTCTTTGGGTTTTGGTGTGTGCATTCGGGCTGGCGATTTCCGGATGCGGTGGAGGCGGGGGATCATCGAGTGTCGAACCGACGCCTGTGCCTCCCCCGCCGCCAGGCACACTGGATACGAGTTTCGGCACCGGCGGCATTGTCATCACGCCGTTTGGACAAAGTGCGTCAGTCGGCGGGGCCGTGCTGCAACCGGACGGCAAGATCGTAGTGGCGGGCAGCACAGGTGATGACAGTGTCCACTCCACCTTTGCGCTCGTTCGCTACAACGCCGACGGCTCGCTCGATTCGGAATTCGGTTCCGGAGGCAAGGTCACCGTCCCATCGCTATTGGTCACCGCTGCCTTCGGGCAAGGCGTGGCGCTGCAGCCCGACGGCAAGATCATCATGGCCGGCCACAATGGCGGTTCTTCAAACGCGCCCGATGCGAATTGCGTACTCGTCCGGCTCAATGCCAATGGATCGCTCGACGCCAGCTTCGGTGTCGGCGGAGTAGTCCTTAGCAAGCTCGCCCATGGCGACGTAACCTCTTGTGCGGGTCCTGCACTGCTGCCCAGCGGCAAGATCGTCGTGGCCGTCGGTGAGGTACCGAGCGTGACGGGTGGTATCGCAGCAGTCGGAGCCATGCGGTTCAACTTCGACGGCACCCGTGATAGCTCGTTTGGTGTCGGTGGTGAGATCGTTGCCCCCGTGCCCCTTTCCGGTGGAACTGCCTCTTCCATCGCGGTTCAGCCCGACGGCAAGATCATCGTCGGGGGAGGGGCACATGGTGTGCTCGTGTTCGGTCTTCCCTCCGGCAAGTACGTTCTGGCGCGATTCGCTGCAGCGGGAGCGATTGATCCCGCCTTTGGTTCCAACGGCGTGGTCTCGTGGGACTCGCCCGATTCCTTCCCCGCAGTTAGTGCGCTGCTGTTGCAACCTGATAGCAAGATCGTCGCCATCGGCGGCTACGTGTGGCGCTTCTTCGCGGATGGCACCATTGACTCCGGATTCGGAACTGCGAAGACGGCCAGTATCCCGGGCACCAGCGGAGCACTACAGTCGAATGGCAAAATCATTATCGCCGCACTCACAGCGGACCGCACTACACCTTCGACAGGGTTCGCGTTGTGGCGTTTAGGACCGGACGGCGTACCTGATCCGGGTTTTGGGACCGGGGGTAGCGTATCGACGGCTGTCGGAACCGGTATCGCCGGTGCAAGTGCAGTGGCGATTCAACCGGACGGCCGAATCGTCGTAGCCGGGGCGAGCTCCCCAACGGTTTTGCCGGTGGGGCCCTACATTGACTTCGCCGTGTCCCGATACTTCGGCGATTCCGAGGCGGCAGCTTTGCCGTAACGGTCGAATTTGACGCGAGGCATAGCATGGCGGCAAATTCCGCACACATTGCGAGATGCGTACTCGCAATCTTGGGCCTCGCCGCCGCGGTGTTGATTTCGGGGTGCGGTGGAGGCGGCGGATCATCCACTGTCGAGCCTGCGCCCACGCCTATACCCCCAGCACCGCAAGGTCCGGCGGGAACCCTCGATCCGAGTTTCGGCAGCGGCGGGATAGTCCTCACGCAGGTCGGCGACCATGGAGGATCCGCCGGCACAGTCATGCTGCAGCCCGACGGCAAGATCGTTGCGGTCGGGAGTGCGGCGATCGGCAATTCTGCCGGTCGCGCCCTCATCCGGTACAACGCCGACGGTACGCTGGATTCGGCGTTCGGTTCGGGCGGCAAGGCTGTCGTATTGGATGTCGGCTTCGCGAACGGAGCGGCCCTGCAACCCGACGGCAAGGTCGTTACGGGCGGCATAGCGGGATCGAATGGCCCTGCCGGGTACTGCATGCTCGCCCGGTTCCGCAGCGATGGCTCGCTCGACCCGAGCTTCGGCGTCGTGGGGGTGGTCGCCACCCAGCTCATCAATCCCGATTCGACGCCTCTTTATACCAACGGTTGCACGGTTGCACTCCAGACCGACGGGAAACTGGTCGTGTCGGCCCCTGGAGGGGACGGAAGCGCGGGAAGGCTAGGCGCGATGCGATTCAACGCGGACGGCACTCGCGATACCTCGTTCGGTGCCGGCGGCGCGGTCATCGTCCCAACCACGTATCCCTACATCCGCACGACGTCCATCGCCCTCCAGCCCGATGGCAAGATTATTGTTGTGGGCGGTGACATCGACTCCACGCCCGGCCTGCAGGTTCGCGGCAACGAGACGATGCTGATGCGCTTGGATCCGACGGGAATGCTCGACACGTCGTTTGGCCAGGGCGGCGTGGTTCGAATCCTGCGCAATGAGGGGCGTTCCTGGCCCTGCCGGCGCTAGCGTTGCAACCCGATGGCAAGATCGTCCTCCTGGGGGTTTGGGGCCAGGTTCTCCGTTTGCTCCCGAATGGCGCGCCGGACGCAACCTTCGGCGAAGACGGCGCGGCACACGACATCTATGGCTTCGCGGTCGCAGTGCAATCGAACGGCAAGATCGTTGTCGCTGGGTTCTCTCCACCCACTGGAGAGAGCAACTTCGCGCTATGGCGCTTGACTGCGGATGGCCTGCCGGACCCCGGGTTCGGGAACGGAGGATTTGTTTCCAATCCGATCGGCGCCAGCTCTCAAGCGGGGCCCTTCGCGATCCAACATGACGGCCGGATTGTTGCGGCGGGCTCTAGCGTGTCATCGCCGCCCGACGTCGTCGTGACCCGGTATTTCGGCGATCCGGTGGCAGTATCTTCGCCGTAACGATCGATCCTCTCCTTCGCTGAACGAACTGGAAAAGAACAAAGGTGACGCCCTCCCGTCACTCCGCCGGCCGCATCCGCTTCACTGCATCGTCGCTCGGCAGGTAGTCCTTGCCGTCCGCGTAGCGCCAGTCGACCATCACGCCCTTGCCGTCCTTGACCGCCGTGCGGCCGACGTAGGCGCCCATCGTCGACTGGTGGTCGAGCGCGCGGAACGTGACGTGCCGAACGGCGATTCGAACGTGAGGCCGCTCATCGCCGCGACGAGCTTCTCGGTGTCGGTCGAGCCCGCCTTGCGCTGATCGCGGCGGCCGCGGCCTTGACCGCGCTGTAGCCGACGACCGAGCCCAGGCGCGGGTAGTCGTTGAACTTCGCCTGGTACGCATCGCGGAAGCGCTTGTGCTCGGGCGTGTCGATCGCGTACCACGGATAGCCGGTGACGCACCAGCCGACCGGCGCCTCGTCCTTCAGCGGATCGAGGTATTCGGGCTCGCCGCCGAGCAGGTTGAACACCGGGCGGTCCTTGAACAGGCCGCGCAGCTCGCCTTCGCGCACGAAGCGCGCGAGGTCGGGCCCGAACAGCGACGAGAAGATCGCGTCGGGCTTCGCGTCGAGCAGCGCCTGCACGACCGGGCCCGCGTCGATCTTGCCGAGCGGCACCGCCTGCTCGACGAACTCGATGCCGCCGGCGCTGCAGCGCGATCATCTGCTGCTTGAACGCCGCCGTCGCCGCCTGGCCGTACTCGTAGTTCGGGATAGACGATCGCCCAGCGCTTCTTGCGCGAGCTTCGCCGCCTCGGGCACCAGCATCGCCGTCTGCATGTACGTCGATGCGCGCAGGCGGAACGTGTAGCTCGTTGCCGTTCTCCCAGACGATCTTGTCGGTCAGCGGCTCGGCGGCGAGGAACAGCACCTTGCGCTGCTTCGCGAGATCGGCGACGGCGAGGCCGACGTTGGACGCGAACGTGCCCATCAGCAGCGCCACCTTTTCGCGCGACAGCAGCTCCTCGGCGACGCGCACGGCGTCGCCGGGGGTGCCGTTGTCGTCGCGCGAGACGATCTCGATCGGCCGGCCGAGCACGCCGCCGGCGGCGTTGATCTCGTCGCGCGCGAGCTCCATGCCCTTCCGGTACGGCTCGAGGAACGCGGGAAACTGCTTGTAGCTGTTGAGCTCGCCCAGCTTGATCGGCTGCGCGGACGCGCTGGCGACGCATGCCGCAGCCAGCGCGACGACGGCAACGCGGCGCAGCGAGCGTCGGTCATGCGGATTCCGCATCTGGTAAGTCGTTAGCCGGCGGGCGACCTCACGGTCGAGCGCCGATGGTCGACCATGCAGCGGGGGCATGACCGCATCGCTCAGGGAGCATCGGCCGCGGCGAGCGATCAAACGCCCGTGGCGATCACAAGCATAGAACCATCGCGCCTGACGCGGACTGGCCTACGCGGTAAAATCGATGTTTTGCCGGCATCGCTGCCCGGCTGCAATGGCTGCCCGCCGCGTCTCGTCATGCCGCTCGACCCGACCCGATGCTGACGCCTCGCCCACGGACTTTCGCTTCGCCGACCTCTACACGACGGAGGGCGCGGCGCGCATCGACGCGCTGTTCGTCGCGCATCTCGCGGAGCGCCGACGCGGCGCTCGCCGAGCGTCTCGCGGCCGCGCGCGCGACCCGGACGCGCTCGCGCGCAAGGCCGAGTCGGACGCTGCTGATCGCGCTCGGCGCCGCATCTCGAGGACTTCCTCGCCGACGCTGTTCGGCATCGAGGCCGAGGTGCGCGCGCTGGAGGCGCGGCACCACGAGCTCGCGCCGCTCTTCGCCGTCAAGCGCCAGTTCGTCCAGCGCAAGGCGATGAACGCGTACAAGGCCGACGCCGCTGCGACGTTCGACGGCGCCGCGCTGCGCGCGCGAGCTCGAAGCGCGCGCTCGGCGAGCCGTGTTCGACGAGCTCGCCTTCGCGCGCGCGGTGACGCGCTGGCAGCAGGATGAAGCCGCGCAACGCGAGCGCGCTCGACGTCGCGCAGCGCTACGCGGCGTGGGCGGCGCACACGCCGGCAGGGCCGCGCCGCGCACACGGGCGGCGTGCTGTTCCGCGCGCCGCGCAAGCTCGACTGCATGCAGCTCGTGCCGGTCGAGACGACGTCGATGCACGGCGTCGACGCTGTTCGCAGATCGCCGGCCGAGCACCTGCGCCGCCGCGAAGGCTTCGCGCTGACCGACGCGCGGCACCGACCTCGTCGGGCGGCCTCGACCAGGCGCACTACTGCATCTGGTGCCACGAGCAGGGCAAGGATTCGTGCGCGCGCGGGCTGCCCGAGAAGAAGCCCGCCGAGCGGCGCGCGTCCGACGATCCCGTTCAAGAAGAGCCCGTTCGGCGTGCACGCTCGCCGGCTGTCCGCTCGAGGAGCGGATCTCCGAGTTCCACAAGCTGCGCGCCGAAGGCTGGCCGATCGGCGCGCTCGCGATGATCTGCGTCGACAACCCGATGGTCGCCGCGACCGGCCACCGGATCTGCAACGACTGCATGAAGTCGTGCATCTACCAGAAGCAGGATCCGGTCGACATTCCGCAGTCGGAGACGCGCGTGCTGAAGGACGTGCTCGCGCTGCCGTGGGGCTTCGAGATCTATTCGCTGCTCACGCGCTGGAATCCGCTCGACCTGCGCCGGCCGGTGCCGCGCCCGCCGACCGGCAAGCGCGTGCTGGTCGTCGGGCATGGGGCCGGCCGGATTCACGCTCGCGCATCATCTGCTGAACGACGGCCACACGGTCGTCGGCGATCGACGGCCTCAAGATCGAGCCGCTCGAGCCGGCGCTGTCGGGCGTCACGTCGACGGGCGAGCGCGTGCCGTTCGCGCCGATTCGCGACGTCGCGGCGCTGACCGAGCCGCTCGACGAGCGCGTGATGGCGGGCTTCGGCGGCGTCGCCGAATACGGCATCACCGTGCGCTGGGACAAGAACTTCCTCAAGGTGATCCGCCTGCTGCTCGAGCGCCGCGAGCGCTTCGCGCTGTACGGCGGCGTGCGCTTCGGCGGCACGCTCGACGCCGACGGCGCGTTCGCGCTCGGCTTCGATCACGTCGCGCTCGCCGCCGGCGCCGGGCGCCCGACGGTGCTCGAGCTGCCGAACGGCCTCGCGCACGGCGTGCGCACGGCGTCGGACTTCCTGATGGCGCTGCAGCTCACCGGCGCCGCCAAGAGCGACTCGATCGCCAACATGCAGGTGCGCCTGCCGGTCGTCGTCGTCGGCGGCGGGCTGACGGCGATCGACACCGCGACCGAGTCGCTCGCCTACTACCCGGTGCAGGTCGAGAAGTTCCTCGCGCGCTACGAGGCGCTGGTCGCGCGAGCAAGGGCGCGCGAAGCCGTCGAAGCGCGTGGAGCGACGACGGAGCGCGAGATCGCCGAGGAGTTCCTCGCGCATGCGCGCGCGATCCGCGCCGAGCGCGCAGCGCGCGGCGCGCGAAGGCCGCGCGCCGCGCATCGTCGAGCTGCTGCAGCGAATGGGGCGGCGCGACGATCGCCTATCGCCGGCGGCTGATCGACAGCCCGTCGTACACGCTCAACCACGAGGAGGTCGAGAAGGCGCTGGAGGAGGGCATCCGCTTCGCCGAGGGCCTGACGCCGCTCGCGATCGAGGTCGACGAGCGACGGCCACGCGATCGGCCTCGACGGTGTCGGCGCAGCACAACGACGGCGACGGCGTGTGGCACGAGTACGCGCGCGCGACGCTGCCGGCGCGCACGATCCTGGTCGCCGCGGGCACGCAGCCCAACACCGTGCTCGCGCGCGAGGACGCCGGCGCACTTCGCGCTCGACGGCAAGTACTTCCGGCTGCTCGACGAGGACGGCGAGCCGGTCAAGCCGGTGCGCGGCCTCGCCAAGCCCGCGCGACCCGCGGTGCTCACCGACATTCGCGCCGACGGGCGCGCGACGAGCTTCTTCGGCGACCTGCATCCGTCGTTCTTCGGCAACGTCGTCAAGGCGATGGCGAGCGCGAAGCAGGGCTATCCGATCGTGTCGCGGATGCTCGCGCGGGTCGCGCCGGCGTCGCGCGGCGAGCGACGCCGCAGTTCTTCGCGCACGCTCGAACGACGAGCTTGCGCGCGACCGTCGCGCGCGTCGTGCGCCTGACGCCGACGATCGTCGAGGTCGTCGTGCGCGCGCCGGCGGCGGCGCGGCGCTTCCGGCCCGGGCAGTTCTACCGGCTGCAGAACTTCGAGTCGCTGCGCGCCGCACGTGCGACGGCACGCGGCTCGCGATGGAAGGCCTCGCGCTGACCGGCGCCTGGGTCGATCGCGAGCGCGGGCCTCGTGTCGACGATCGTGCTCGAGATGGGCGGCTCGTCGGACCTGTGCGCGCTGCTGCAGCCGGGCGAGCCGGTGGTGCTGATGGGGCCGACCGGCACGCCGACCGAGATCGAGCCCGGCGAGACCGTCGTGCTGGCCGGCGGCGGCCTCGGCAACGCCGTGCTGTTCTCGATCGGCCAGGCGTTCCGCGACGCCGGCTCGAGGGTGCTCTATTTCGCCGGCTACAAGAAGCATGATCGACCGCTACAAGGTCGCCGACATCGAGGCCGCGGCCGACGTCGTCGTCTGGTGCTGCGACGAGGCGCCGGGCTTCGCGCCGGCGCGCCCGCAGGACCGCGCGTTCGTCGGCAACATCGTCGAGGCGATGCGCGCGTACGCGAGCGGCGCGCTCGGCGAGCAGACCGATTCCGTTCGCGCGCGTGCGACCGCATCATCGCGATCGGCTCGGACAGGATGATGGCGGCGGTCGGCGCGGCGCGGCACAGGCGTGCTCGCGCCGTACCTGAAGCCCGGGCATCGCGCGATCGGCTCGATCAACTCGCCGATGCAATGCATGATGAAGGAGATCTGCGCGCAGTGCCTGCAGCCGCATCGCGATCCCGGCGACCGGCAAGGTGACGCTACGTGTTCTCGTGCTTCAACCAGGACCAGCCGCTCGACCGCGTCGATTTCGACGGCCTCGACGCGCGCCTGCAGCCAGAACGCGGTGCAGGAAAAGCTGACCGCGCAGTGGATCGCCCACTGCCGCCCGCTGCTCGGCTAACACGGGCGCGGCCGCCAGAGCCTGGGCCGACGTCTCGCCCTCCGATACGCGTTGGGTGCGCCGCGGCAGGCAATCCGATGTTTTTGGCGGAGGTGCCGCTCCTCGTCGAGCGCCATATCCGTTGCGTCCCCTCGGGCAATCGCGTATCGATCGATGAGTCGCCGGCGCGGAAAGCGCGGGGAATGGTTCGCAATTGCGTCGACCTCGGCGCTGCGCTACCGCTGCGTGCTGCGTTGCGTTCCGAGTCACCGATTGCCGCGCGGCGGCAGCGATTCCCCGCCTTCGAGGCAACTGTGTGGCCAAATAGCCTCTGGCATGTTGTTTGCTGACGTCTTGGGGCATGCCGTTCGTCCGCCGCCCGGCGCATGCGCTATTTGGGCCGACGCGGGAAGGGCGGTCCTGGGTCCTACAGCAAAGAGGCATGGCATGGCGAGTCTCCTTATCGTCGATGACGAACCCAACGTTCTCAACGCGCTGCGCCGCATGTGCATGAACCGCGCGGCGATGCCGGCCATTCCCGATCCGCATGTCGTTACGTTCACTTCGCCGCACGATGCGCTCGACCACTTGCGTGCGCATCCGGTCGATATCGTCATTTCGGATTATCGGATGCCGGAAATGGACGGCGCGACGTTCCTGACGATGGCGA
Source organism: uncultured beta proteobacterium (assembly GCA_963733985.1). Taxonomy (GTDB): domain Bacteria; phylum Pseudomonadota; class Gammaproteobacteria; order Burkholderiales; family Casimicrobiaceae; genus CAIWHR01. Next base: position 27,279 of record CAVTFF010000006.1, read on the forward strand.
AGCGGCTGCAGCCCGACGCCGCCCGAATGGTGCTTTCCGCATGCACCGACCTCGACGGCATCGTGCGCGCGATCAACGACGCGGGGATCTTCCGTTTCGTAGCCAAGCCTTGGACCGACGCCGATCTGCGCGCATCGATCGTCCAGGTGCTCGAACACCGCGCACCTGCTGCTCGAGAATCGCCGCCTCGCCGACGAGGTCCGCAAGCAGAGTGGCATCATCTCGCGCCAACAGCTCGAGCTCGAACGGCTCGAGGCCGAGACGCCCCGGCATCACCCGTGTGCGCTGGAGCGAAGACGGCGGCGTGCTTCTCGAATGAACGCCGAAGGGGCCCCTAGAGGCGCGAATTGCTCCCTGTCGGGGGGCGACGCAGCCGAGGGCGACAACGCAACGCAGTCGTCGACAGCGCCCGCCGGGGGCGCCAGGCTCGACGATTTCCCTTGGGTCTACGCGCTCTACGAGCTCGGCCAGACGGCGGCGACGGGCGTCGATCCGCTGAAGGCCCAGCAGGACAATACTCGTCGCATATCGTTTCCGGACTCGATGCGCAGAGCGGGTCGATCGCGATGATCGTCGAGGGGACCGAAGACGAGCTCGAAATCGTCGCCGGCACCGATTTGCCGCCGGGCGTGCTCGGCAGCCGCCTGCCACGCGGGATGGGCGTCTTCGGCCATGTCGTCGCCACCGGGCAACCCCTTTTGATCAATGGCGACGCGGCGCAAACGGGTCTGCCGCGGCTCACGGAGCGTCGCGACCGGGCGGCGCACTCGGCCATGTGCTGGCCGCTCCGAGTGCAGGAGCGGACCATCGGGGCGCTCGCCGTCAATCGGGCTCCAGGCTTGCCGCGTTACACAATCGCCGATCTCGATCGCGGTCAGGTACTGACGAGCCTGCTCGCGCTTGTGATGGCGAACCATCGGATGCACGTGGAGCGCGAGACGCGGATCCTCGAGCTGTCGACGTTGAACGCCGCGATGCAGCGAATGAACGAAGCGCTCGAGGAAGCGCAGGACCAAGTGATCCAGGCGGAAAAGCTCGCCTCGATCGGCCAGATCGCCGCCGGCGTCGCGCACGAAATCAACAATCCGGTCGGGTTCGTGCTGTCGAACCTCGGAACGCTCGAGTCGTACGTCGCCACGCTGTTCGCATTGACCGATGCGTGCGTCGCCGCCGTGCAGGCGCTCCCGGTGTCCGATCCGTTGCCGGAGGCCCTGGCGCGTGCCCGCGCCGAGCGATCGACAACCGACGTCGAATTTCTGCGCACCGACATCGCGGCGCTGGTCGCGGAGTCGCGCGACGGGCTCTGCGCGGGTCAAGGGCATCGTGCAGGATCTCAAGACCTTTTCGCGGGGCAGCGGCGACGAGGTCCTGGGAGCTTCTCGACGTGCGCGCAGGCGCTCGAAAGCACGCTCAACATCGTGCGCAACGAGATCAAGTACAAAGCGCAGATCGAAACCCGCTATGGCGACCTGCCCGAAATCGAGTGCCTGCCTTCGCGGTTGAATCAGGTGTTCCTGAACCTGCTTGTCAATGCGGGACAGGCCATCGACGGCAAAGGCTCCATCGTGATCGCGACCGGCACCCGGGGCGAGGAGGCGTGGATCTCGGTCGAGGACAGCGGCTGCGGCATTCCAAGGGAGCATCTGAACCGGATCTTCGAGCCATTCTTCACGACCAAGCCGGTGGGCAAGGGCACGGGGCTCGGCCTGTCCGTTTCGTACTCGATCGTGCACAAGCACGGCGGGCGCATCGAAGTCGACAGCGAGGTCGGACGCGGCACGCGCTTCACGATCTTCCTGCCTCTGCGCCAGACGCAGGGCAAGCCGGCCGTGGCACTTCTAGCAGTGGCCTGACTGCACGCGAACGCTTGCAGCCGACCGCGAGCTGCGGTGATCTGCGTCAAGCCACGCGCGGATCGCGGCCCTGTACCATTCGCGTAGCGACGATCGCCGCACCCGAGGCCGCTGGCGGGGGTGCGTGACGCGGCGTCCGCTGGTCCAATGTTTGCGCAATGACTCCACTGCGCCTCTTCGGGCTGCCTCTACGGCGCCGACCCAGGCCGCCGGCTGTCGATCCCGTGGCCGCGGCGGCCATGCTGCGCGATCTGGCGCAGCTTCCCGATGCCGCACTTCTCGCGCGCCTTCGGACCGCGCCGGACGGCCTCACCAACCACGAAGTCGCGCTGCGCTACCGCGAGGATGGGCCGAATGCGGTCGCCGATGAGCATCCGCCAAGCGGCCTGCGTCACCTCGCGCAAATCGTCGTCAGCCCGCTGTCGCTGTTGCTGATCGCGCTCGCCGGCGTAAACGCGCTGACGGGCTCGCGAGAAAGTGCCGCGGTTATCGTTGCGATCGTCGTGCTCGCGTCGCTGCTGTCGTTCCTGCAAGAGTACCGGTCGACGAAGGCTGCCGACGCGCTCCGCGCGATGGTGCACGTGAAGGCGACGCTGGTGCGCCGACTCCATCCGCACGCTATTGGCGCTGGCACCGGAAAGGCGGTTCAGGTGCCATTGCAGCACATCGTGCGCGGTGACATCGTCGACCTGTCGGCGGGCAATCTCGTTCCTGCCGACGTTCGGCTCCTCGTGGCGAAGGACCTCTTCGTCAACCAGGCGTCGCTGACCGGTGAATCGCTGCCAACGGAGAAATTCGCCGGCGCTGCGTCGTCACCGGGCTCGCCACTCGAGCTCCCGAATGTCGCGTTCATGGGCACCTATGTGACGAGCGGTACCGCGACCGCTGTGGTCATCGCGACCGGGCCGCGAACGCTTTTCGGGCGCCTCGCGCACGATGTCGCCGCATCACGCGGAAGCACGAGCTTCGAGATCGGGATCCACCGGTACCTGTGGCTCATCATCCGCTTCATGCTGCTGATGGTGCCGGCCGTTTTTCTCATCAACGGGCTGCTCAAAGGCGACTGGCTCGAGGCGTTGCTGTTTGCCATTGCGATAGCTGTCGGAATGACGCCCGAAATGCTGCCGGTGGTAATCACGGTGAATCTCGCGAAGGGTGCGCTGGCGATGGCGGGCAAGCGCGTGATCGTGAAACGTCTTGCGTCAATCCAGAATTTCGGCGCGATGGACATTCTCGCCACCGACAAGACGGGAACGCTGACGCAGAACCGCGTCATTCTCGAGCGTCACGTCGATATCGCCGGCGCCCCGTCGCCGCGCGTGCTCGAGTTCGCGTGCCTCAACAGCTTTTTCCAGTCCGGCACGAGAAGCCTGCTGGACGACGCGGTGTTGACCCATGCCGAGCTGCATGAGCACATCCGTTCCGGCGCGGGTTACACGAAGGTCGACGAAGTGCCGTTCGACTTCGAGCGGCGGCGGATGTCGGTAGTCGTCGAGAGCGCGGATCGATCGGTGCGCTATCTGATTTGCAAGGGCGCCGTCGAGGAAGTCTCGGGCGCGTGCGCGCACGCGGAGCGGCACGGCGAGGTCGCGCCGCTCGAACCGGATCATGCAGACGAGCTGCATGCGGTGACGCGGGGTCTTAACGAAGAAGGCTTTCGCGTGATCGCCGTCGCGTACAAAGCCCTGCCAGCTGGCCTGGCCGCGTGCTCGATCGCCGACGAGGCAAAGATGATTCTGCTCGGCTACATCGCCTTCCTCGATCCACCCAAGGAGAGTGCCGGTCCCGCCATTGAAGCGCTCCGTGCACGGGGGGTGACTGTCAAGGTACTGACCGGCGACAACGAGCTCGTCACGGCTCACGTTTGTCGGCAGGTTGGATTGGCATCGGAGATCGCGTTGCTCGGCAGCGACATCGCGGCGATGGCGGACACGGAGCTTGCGCGGCGGGTCGAAACGGCAACGATTTTCGCCAAGCTCGCGCCAGAGGAAAAGGGGCGCGTGATTCGAGCGTTGCGCGCCAACGGACACGTCGTCGGCTATCTCGGCGACGGCATCAACGATGTACCGGCACTCATGGCCGCCGACGTTGGCATTTCGGTCGACTCGGCGGTCGACGTCGCCAAGGGCGCGGCCGCGATCATCCTGCTCGAAAACAGCCTGCTCGTGCTGCACGACGGCGTCGTCGAAGGGCGCCGCGTATTCGGCAACATGATCAAGTACGTGCGAATGGCTGGAAGCTCGAGCTTCGGCAACATGTTCAGCATGCTGGGCGCGAGCGCGCTGCTGCCGTTCCTGCCGATGACGCCGGTGCAGATCCTGTTCAACAACCTGCTCTACGACCTGTCGCAGACAGCGCTCGCGACCGACAACGTCGACGCGGAGTATCTCGCGATGCCACGGCGCTGGGACGTGAGCGGCATCGGGCGCTACATGGTGTGCATCGGCCCGCTATCGTCGATCTTCGACTACGTGACGTTCGGGGTCCTGGCCTGGGCGTTCGGGGCGCTTGCCGATCCCGCGCTTTTCCAGACAGGCTGGTTCGTCGAGTCGCTGCTGTCGCAGACGCTGGTCGTCCACGTGATCCGCACCGGGAAGATCCCGTTCGTCGAGAGCCGGCCGAGCCGCGCCCTGCTGTTGATGACGGTCGCGATTTGCGGATTCGGCGCGTGGCTTCCGTTCTCGCCGCTCGCGGGGTGGCTGGGGCTCGAGCGATTGCCGTTGCAGTACTGGCCGATGCTGGCGGCGATCGTGGTCGGCTATCTCACGCTGACCCAGCTCGTGAAGACTTGGGCGATCCGCCGGTTCCGGCTGGAGTGACACGTGTCGTCAAGCTAATGGGCAGCCCGAAGCTGGCCATTCCTGCGGGCGACGAAAGGGGTTACGCCTTGCGGGGGAAACGTAATATTCTTCGCGGCGATGCCCTCATCAATACCGCCAATCTATTGAAGGCACACGCAGTCGGGAGTTCCAGATGAGTTCCATAGCCGAGACGGTCGTCGATCGACGTCAGTATCGGAATATCCTGCCCGGCTTATTCATTCTGGCCTTGCTGGTCGTATCGCTGCAGCTGAGAGTAGCTGCGTCCGAATCGCTGGTGATCACGCTGCGCGCGGCGGCCGGCCTTCTCGCCGTCTGGTTCGTGTACCTGCTCGTGCGTGCCAGGTTGCAGGGCCAAACGCTCGAAATCGAGTTCGTCGTTGTCCGGACGCATTACGTACAGGCACTGGTGCAGAGTTCGGTATATCTGTACTGGGCGACCGCCTGGCCGTTTATCGCCGGCCAGTTCGTGCTCATCTTTGCCCAGATGATGTTTGCCTATGCGTGCACGATGCTGCTCGCATGGACGCGCCGCGGCAAGTGTGAAATCGGCTTCGGGCCGATGCCCATCATCCTAAGCACTAACTTCTTCATGTGCTTCAAGGACGAATGGTTTTTTCTGCAGTTCGCGATGATCTCGGTGGGTATTCTCGGCAAGGAGTTCATTCGCTGGAAGCGCGACGGCCGGATGACCCATATTTTCAATCCATCTGCCTTTGGGTTGTTCGTCTTTTCCGTTGCGATACTCCTGACCCATCGCACAGATCTGACGTGGGCGCAGGAGATCGCGATAGACCTCGGGCGACCCGAGTACATTTTTGTGTATATCTTCCTGGTTGGTCTGGTCGTCCAGTACTTGTTCCACGTAACCCTGGTAACGCTCGCAGCCGCATCGATGCTGCTCCTTTTGAACCTCGCGTACACCGCTGCTACCGGGATCTACTGGTTTCTCGACGCATGCATTCCCATCGCGGTATTTCTCGGTCTGCATCTGCTCGTCACCGATCCCGCAACCTCACCTCGCACCAATTATGGGCGGGCGATCTTTGGCGCCCTCTACGGGGCCGGCGTGTTTGTGCTGTACGCGTTGCTCGAATGGGCCGGCGAACCCCGGTTTTACGACAAGCTGCTGTTCGTGCCGGTCTTGAACCTGCTCGTGCCCGTCATCGACGGGTACGCCCGTCGCAGCCACCTCCCGCGCGTTGCGCCGTTCTCCATGATCGCCGCCCAAACGCCGCAGCGACAGAATCTCATTTTCATGGGAATCTGGATCGCGCTGTTCACAACGATGTACGCAACGCACATCCTGGGTCCCGGGCATCCTGGCACGCAGACTGCATTCTGGGAACAGGCGTGCGCCGAGAACCGCCATAATGCCTGCAGAAACCTGCGCGCGATTCATTGGGACAATTGTCGCGACGGGAGCGTGGCGGAGTGTGTCGCGCTGGGCGAGGCGGTCGAGCGTTCGGGACCTCCACCCGAAGATGCTCTGCTTGGAAGCCTTGCGATTGCACGTGCCTGCGACCTCTTCAATCGCGAATCCTGTCGGCGACTGGGCGAGACGATGCGCGGCGGGGGTGCCAGCGGCTTCGAGACGCAATGCGACTCCCATAATGCACGGGCTTGTTACGTACTCGGCACCGTCCACCTCATGGGCCTCGGAACGTCCCCCGACCGCGGCACCGGTTTTCGTTTTTTCGATAAGTCCTGCGATCTGAATCTTCCGACGGGCTGCGACGTCGTGGCGGAGAGTTACCGTTACGGGGTGGGCACGATGCGCGACATGCCGCGGGCCGTGTCTGCCTATGAGAAAGCTTGCGCGGGCGCCTCTGCACCGGCATGCGCGAAACTTGCGGGGCTCCTCTTGACGGGCGATGGCGTGCCCCCGAATGAGCGGCGTGGGCGTTCTCTGCTCGCGAAGGCCTGTCGTCTAGGATTGACTGATGCCTGCGCCACGCGATGACATCGGCAAGGACATCTCGAATTCCTGCCCTCGCTTGGGTGCAAACTTTCCCTTAGGCACGAAGCGCTTACCGGGTTTGGCGCGCTGCAGATGCAGCATGACGCGAAGGTTGTGGCTTCGCTGACTCTTCATGCGGCAATGCAGGTCGTTTGCCTTGCCATGCTCCCTTGGGAGTCTGTTTGCCTTCCTCGAACCGGCAGATTAGCGCTTAGGGGGCGGCTCTATCCGCTGGGCCATCGACGCTAGGCGGCGCAGGAGGTGGATCGTCCGGCTTCTGGTAGCGCGGCAGGTCGGCCAAAGCGGTGGTGGGGGTCCCGTTCTTCGTGCAACTGTAAAGATATGCTTGCTGGCCGCGTCTGACGTTGATGCCGACGTGGTCCGTGTTCTTGTAGCTGTCCCGACCGACGGCCTGCATCACCCAAACCATGTCTCCGCCACGAATGAGCCGCACAACATCGGAGCACCAAGTAGGCTCGCCGTGCTCGAGCACAAACGTGCCTTCGCGCTCGTGCCGAACGAGCTTGTGCAACAGCACTTCATCCATCTCGCCGAGGTTCGCGTTCCAGTGGATCGCGCTAATGCCGTAGTGGTTCATTTGCACCCCCGACCTTGGTTGTTGCGCCCCGGGCCCCCGGCGACCTGTCGCTGAGTAGGAATGGGCTCTTTACACGCGGAAGAGCTACCCAAGGGTGTGCCGATTCTAGCCTATCGAGGCGCAGATGGGCGGCGTCACCGCGGTTTGAACGAACCGCCTAGAGCAGGTCGCGCCCCGCGTCGATAGCCCGCTGCTAACGGCAGGCTTTCCTTTGGCTAACGGCGTTTTTAATGCCTCAGAGGGAGTTGGCTGGGCCGCCGTCGATCGCTGCAAATGCTTGTTTATTTGGTGCCGGTGGAAGGAGTTGAACCCTCGACCTTCGCATTACGAATGCGCTGCTCTACCAACTGAGCTACACCGGCACACGAGGAGGAATTGCACCGCCGGGCATCGCTGCGCCGATCGCGGGCAAGCACGAGATTATAGCGGAATCAGTCGGTTGCCGCGAATCCGCATTGCACGCGAAGGCGAGTCGCCTCACCGCCCTTGCACCGCTGGCACCATCGCCAGCAGCGCAGTCGCGCCATTCCAGAAGATCTGCACGCCGATGCAGAAGAGGATGAATGCGGACAGCCGGACGAGGACGCTGGTGCCGGTCTCGCCGAGCAGCCGCAGCACCCGGTCGGCATAGCGATAGCAGATGAACACCGTCGCCGCGATCATTGTCGCGCCGATCAGGTCGGCGGTGCCGTTCGCCAGCAGCGCCTGCACATTGCGCGGATGGTTGGCGCCAATCGTGATCGCAACCGATATCGTGCCGGGCCCTACGGTGATCGGCAGCGTGAGGGGATAGAACGCGCGGCTCGCGATTTCCGCGGCGCCGGGTGGCGAGGTCGGCGGTTCGCGCGTCACGCTTTCGGCACGCAACAACTCCCATCCGGCGGCACAGACGACGATGCCGCCTGCGACCTGCACGACCGGAACCGACAATCCGAAAAAATCGAGGACGTAGGTTCCGATCGATACGGACGCGAGCAGCAGAAGAAACGCGTTAACGGCGATCCGCTTGGCGATCGTCGCCCGCAGCTCAGGCGTGCAATCGGCCGTCATCGCCAGGAAAACCGGAGCGCCGCCAAACGGATTGACGATGGGAAGCAGCGCTGCGAAGACGAGCAGCGCGCCTTCGACGATTTGGCGAAATTCGGTCGTCACGGGAGCGAGGGCGGAAGGGCACTCGACCAGAGCGTCGGACACCACGTCCGGCGGCGCCCCAAGGTTACACGACGCGGGCGACGGCACGTTCGAAGGGGCGCGACGTGCGCCGAATTCGGCTCTCCGCGGGCCAAGTCGTCGCTGCCTCTCGTGGGGTGGCGGGGCCCTACTTTTCGCACTTTGTCTAAAGAGGGCGCCACAACTAACTGAAGAATATAGCTTTTAGCATGACTTTCCGACGAGCGGATGCGCTACCTATGCCAATTGCATTTATGCTACTTGCATAATCCCAGAATTAGTGGGAAAATTTCCCACATCGTTCGCCGATAACCAGACGCGACTGCAGTACCAAGGGGAAGGTGTGCAGGCAACGGCTAAAGCGGGGCCATTCGACGCAAGAAGCGATGCGCTACCGGGGCAACCTCGGGAGTCGGTCGTCGTCGCGCTGCGCCGCGTTCTGCGACCGCTGGTTCGTCTGCTCGTCGGGCAGGGGATTACCTACCCGTTCCTCGCGGACCTCCTCAAATCCGTCTACGTCGAGACCGCGGCCCGAGACTTCGCATTCGGCGAAAAGCTCGCGACCGACAGTCGATTGACGTTGCTCACCGGAGTCCATCGCAAGGACATACGCCGTCTGCGACGCGAGAAACAGCCGGAAGCCGCCCCGACTGTCGCGATGACCCTCGGAACCCAGATCGTCGCGCGATGGTTGGGCGATCCCGCGTATCACGATCGTGAGGGTCGACCGCGCGTTCTGCCGCGAACGCCGAGCAAGGGCGGCGCGGAATCCTTCGCGGCGCTGGTAGAAAAGGTGAGCAAGAACGTGCGTCCGCGCTCGGTGCTGGACGAGCTCGTGCGTCTCGGCGTCGCCGAGGTCGATGCCGATGATCGCGTGCATCTCGTGACGAGCGGATTCGTTCCGGCCAAGGAGCTCGACGCGAAGGCGTTCTACTTCGGCGAAGCGCTGCACGATCATCTCGCCGCTGGCGTGCACAACCTCGAAGGTGGCAAGCCCGCGTGGCTGGAGCGCAGCGTCTATTACGACGAGCTGTCGCCCGCGGCAGTTGCGCAGCTTCAGGGCCGGTCCGAGCACCTCGCGATGCAGGCTCTGCAGGAAATCAACCGTGACGGCATGGCGCTGGAAGCGAGCGACCCGCCGGCGGCGGCTCAGCGCATGCGGATGCGCCTGGGCGTTTTCTTTTACGCGGAGCGGGTGGAAGCCTCTCCCCCTGCCGGCCGTGCGGAAAAGTCGCCCGCGGCCCCGAAGCAAAGGAAGAACAAATGAACGCGACTCGGATTTTCGAGATCCTGCGCCTGGCGCCAGCCCGCTTTGCGCTCCTGGTGCTGACTCCGCTGGTGCTCGCAGGCTGCGGTGGCGGCGGCGGCGATATGTTCGCTGCAGGTGGCATCGTCGGTACGGGTGACGCCGGGTTTGTGTCGATCGGGGCGATCACCGCGCTCGGCGCGGGCAGCCTCACCGTGAACGGCACGACTTTCGGGACCGGGGGCGCCACCGTCAAGGTCAACGGACAGCCGGCAACGGAGGCCGCGCTCCGCGTCGGCATGGTCGTCACGGTACAGGCGCATGGGCTCGCCGATGGCAGCCTGGCCGCGATGTCGATCGACTATCACGCCGAAGTGCAGGGCGTCGTGAGCGGCGTCGACACTGCCGGCGGGATATTTACCGTGCTGGGCCAACTCGTCCATACCGACAAGGCGACGGTGTTCGCAGGCGGAACCTTCGACACGCTCCTCAACCAGTACGTGGAGGTGAGCGGGTTCCGTTCCTCGCCCGGCACGCTGCTCGCGACGCGTGTCGAGATCCATCCGGTGCTGACGCCGGGCGCGTCCCTCGAGGTCACCGGCGTCGTTTCAGCGCTCGACACCGCGGCGCGAACGTTCTCAATCGGAGCACAGCTGGTCGACTACGCGAACATCGCCGCGGCATTCGTCCCGGCAACGCTTACCAACGGTGTGCTCGCGGACGTCCACGGGACGACGGTGGCCGCCAGCAACCGTCTGATCGCGAACTCGATCGACATCGTGCCGACGACGGTGCCGGCTCCCGAAGCCTCGAGGGTCGAGATCGAAGGACTGATCACGGACTTTGTCAGCATCGCGACGTTCAAGGTGAACGGCCAAGCGGTCGACGGAAGCGCGGCGACGGTGGAGGGCGGCACGCCTACGATGCTCGGCAACGGCATCAAGGTCGAGGTCGAGGGCAAGCTGACGCTGGGGACCGTCGTGGCCTCGAAGATCTCGATTGAGGAGGACGCCGACGTCGTGCTCGATGGAATGGCGGACGCCGTGGACGTCGCCGCCGCCTCGGTCACGGTGGCGGGCCAGCAGATCCTGACTACGAGCACGACCCAGTTCGAGGACAAGAGTGCGGCCGCTGCGCGCAATTTCAGCCTCGACGCCATCCGGGTCGGTGACCATCTTTCCGTGCGCGCGACGCATTCGGCGAAAAAGCTCGTCGCGAAGCGCGTCGAGCGCCTGGATGGCGCGGCGCCCTCGACGACCGCGGAAGGCATCATCAGCGAGTATGTCTCGATCGCGAGCTTCAAGGTAGGCGGCCGCAAGGTCAACGCCAACTCCGCGAAATTCGAGAACGGCGTCGCCGCGGATCTCGCCGACGGACGTCGCGTCGAGGTCCAGGGGACGCTTTCCGGCGATGTGCTGATGGCGAGCCGCGTGGAGTTCAAGTCCGGCGAAGTGCCGCCTGGCGTCGTCGACATCAAGGGCACGATCAGCGCCTATGTTTCGAAGGCGAGCTTCAAGGTCGCTGGCCAGGCCGTCGACGCGACGGGCGCGACCTTCGATGGCGGTACCGCTGCCGATCTTGCCGACGGTCGCGTCGTCGAGGTCGTGGGGACGATCGTCAACGGCATCCTGATCGCCACCAAGGTCTCGATTGATGCACCGAGCGCTCCGACGCTGGAGATCGAAGGCACGATCACCGATTTCGTCACCCCTGCCAATTTCAAGGTTGCCGGACAAGCGGTCGACGCCTCATCGGCGACCGTCAAGAACGGAAAGGCGGCGGATCTCGCGAATGGCCGCAAGGTCGAGGCCAAGGGCCCGGTGGTCGCGGGCGTCCTGAAGGCGACGACCGTCGAGCTGAAAGACACATCCGAGCAGGAAGACGCCGAGGCCCACGGCACGATCACGAACTTCGTCTCGGTGGCGAATTTCCAGGTCGCCGGTCGCACGATCGATGCATCCGGCGCGACATTCGAGGACGGCACCGCGGCCAAGCTCGCCAATGGCGTTCGCGTCGAGGTCGAAGGCAAGCTCGTCGGTCCGATCCTCGTCGCGAAGAAGGTGTCGTTCGAATGAACGGCACGCCACAGACGATGGGCACGCGATCACGCGGTGCCGTATTTGGTTTCGACGGTGACGCCGATCTCCCGCAGGAGGTCCGTCGGCAGCACGCCGCCGGCCTGGAGCACGACGGCGTCGTTATCGAGCGCCGCGTCGCGCCCCGGTGCGCGAGCTCACCGACCTGGGAGCGATGGTGACGACCTCGGTGCGGAGCCGAACATCGAGCGTCCCGCGGCGCTCGCCGCGTCGAGGCGCGCGGTTCTCGGCCTGACGCGCTGAAGGCGTCGCCCCGGTAGGAGAGCGTCACGACGCGTCCCCGGCTTCCTCGCGAGCGCGGCGCAGCCTCGAGCGCGCTGTCGCCGCCGCCCACCACGAGCACGCGCTGGCCGCGGTACTGCTCGGCGTCGACGAGGCGGTAGACGACCTTGGGCAGCTCCTCGCCCGGCACGCCGAGCTTGCGCGGCGTGCCGCGGCGCCCGATCGCGAGCAGCACGGCGCGCGCGCGGTAGCTCCCGCGCGTCGATCGCACCTCGGACGTCGTCGCGCGCCGCACGGCGCTCGATCCGCTCCATCCGCTCGCCGTATCTCGATCGCGAGCCGGCGCGCTCGACGATGTCGCTGCCAGAACGCGAGCAGCGTCCTCCTTGCTCACCTCGGTCGAACTGGACGCGGCCGACGAGCGGGAGCTCGACGGGGGCCGTCATCACGATCTTCTTGCGCGGGTAGTGGTAGACGGCTGCCGCCGAGACGGCCTCCTGCTCGATGACGCGCGTAGCGAAGCTGCGCTCGTGGCCGCAAGGCCTGCGGCGATCCCGGCGGGCCCCGCGCCGACGATCACGACGTCGAGCGCCGAGGCGCGCCCGCGCGCCGCTTTGCGCTGCGATCGCTCGATCGCTTGCCGTCCCTGCTCGGACGGCCTTGCGGATGAGGCCCATGCCGCCGAGCTCGCCGGCGATGAAGATGCCGGGGACGTTGGTTTCGAAGTCGGGCTTGACGCAGCGGGATCTCGACGCCCCGGCGCTCGCTGCCGAACACGAGCGTGATCGCCTCGACGGGGCACGACGCCCGCGCAGGCGCCATGGCCGATGCACGCGGCCGGGTTGGTGAGGTATGCCTTGCCGCCGATGACGCCGAGCGCCTGTTCCGGGCAGACCTTGCGTGCAAGACGCCGACCCGATGCAACGCAAAGGATCGATCACCGGATGCAGCGACGGGGGTTCGGTCAATCCCGCCGAAATAGCGGACTGCAGATCACGACGATGTCGAGCCTCCAAGCGCCGTCGGCGCCGCACATAGACGGTCACAAGCGCGGCCAGCGGCAATGCATACAGCGCATAGACGAGAAGTGGAAGCCCGAACATCGGTGTGTAGTGATGCGATCAAGCGGATCGGCGAATGCACTCGTCACCGAGTTTAGCGGGAATGCGACTGCAGCGCAGCGTGCACACGTCAGACCACTGCATCCATGGGCGCCGCGTCTTTGACGCTCGACGGGAAACGAATCCATGCCACACGAACAATTTGTCGGACCAGCGGCGTTTACGACGGTGATTGCCGGGGCCGCGGCTTCCGAGAAGAAGCCGCGCCGGTCGCGTCGACCGCCGCAGGCCGTTCGGCGGCCGGCGCGGCGCGAGGTCCTCTCGCTCCTGGTCGTCGTGGCACTCGTCGCCGTAGTTGTCGTGACGGCGCGCGCGGGCCTTTTCACCGCGAGCTCCGACCTCGGTTACTGGATCGGTGTGGTGGGAGGCACGGCCATGCTCCTGCTTTTCCTGTATCCGCTGCGCAAGCGCTGGCGCCGGATGCGCGAATTCGGTTCCGCTCGATTCTGGTTCGCGCTCCACATGTCGCTCGGCGTCGCGGGGCCGCTGCTGATCATCCTGCATTCGACGCTCCGCTTCGGCTCGGTGAATGCAACCGTTGCCTTCACGGCGATGACCGTTGTTGCTACAAGCGGGCTGGTCGGACGATTCCTCTACAGCCGCATCCACCATGGGTTGTACGGCCGGCGTGCGACGCTGGCGGAACTGCGCGCGCAGGCAGGAATGGATTCGGAAGAGGTGCGATCGAAGCTTGCGTTCGTGCCGCGCGTCGAGGAGCGGTTGCGCGCTTTTGCGCAGGAGGCCGAGGCGGCCGGTCAGGGCGGTCTCGATCATCCGCTGCGGTTCATGGCGCTGGGGCTGAAGGCGATCATCGCCCGGCGCTGGTGCATCGCCGAGGCAACGCACGCACTCGGGTGAGCGCGCGCGTGCCGAGAAATGGCCGGAAGAGAAGCTCGCGCGGCGCGTAGGCAATCGCAGCGCATTGATTCGTGAGCACCTGCGCGCCGTGCAGCGGGTGGCGCAATTCGGCGCGTTCGAACAGCTCTTTTCCTGGTGGCACGTGCTGCACGTGCCGCTCGTCTACATGATGGTTCTGTCGGCGCTCGCACACGTCGTCGCCGTCCACATGTATTGACGCACGACATCGGCCGGGCATGAGGCATTGGACATGGCGATTCGCACTGGGCATCTGGGCGGCACTGGCGGTGGCGGGCGCGTCCGGCCAGACGCTCGAGGGCGTGCTGATGCCCGGCAAGGTGATCGCCGGACACGTCAAGGTCGAGCAGGAATGCGACAAGTGCCACGTCAAGTTCAACAAGGCCGCGCAGGACGGCTTGTGCATCGATTGCCACAAGGACGTCGGCCGCGACCTTCGTGCGAAGACGGGGCATCACGGCCGGATCACGATCGAGGCCTGCCGCAACTGTCATACGGACCACAAGGGACGTGACGTGAACATCGCGGCCTTCGAGCCCAAGACCTTCGAGCACGCGAAGACGGACTTTGCGCTCGTCGGCGCGCACGTCAAGGTCGACTGCCAGAAGTGCCACGTCACCGGCAAGAAGTATCGCGAGGCGCCTTCCGGCTGCAACGACTGTCACCGGAAGGACGACAAGCGCAAAGGGGTGCTGGGAGTCGCTTGCGCCGACTGCCACGTCCAGGCGAGCTGGAAGGAAACGCGCTTCGACCACGGCAAGACTCGCTTCGCGCTCGACCGGCAAGCATGTCGATACGCCCTGCAGGGATTGCCACGCGGAGCAACATCTACAAGAACACCCCGGTAACGTGCGTCGCTGCCATCGCAAGGACGACAACAAGCGGCACCGCGGACGCCTCGGGGAGAAGTGCGAGACGTGCCACGCCGCGAAGGACTGGAAGGACGTCGTGGCATTTCAGCACGACCGGGACACGAAGTATCCGCTGCGGGGCAAGCATCGGGCTGCGAAGTGCGAGAGTTGCCACGTCGCCGCGGCAGCCGTGCTTCCCAGAGCTCCAGGCGACCTGCGTTGCTTGCCACAAGCCCGACGACGAGCGCAACGGCACCCTCGGTACCGCCTGCGCCGACTGCCACACCGAACGCGGCTGGCGCGAGGCGAGGTTCGATCACGATCGATCCGCGTTCAAGCTGCGCGGAAAGCGTCGGGACGTCGAATGCAGGGAGTGTCATCGGGACCCGAAGAGCTACAAAGGCGTTCCGCTGACCTGCGTCGGCTGCCACAGGAAGGACGATACGCACAAGGAGCGCTACGGCGCCAAGTGCGATACCTGCCACATCGACGCGTCATGGAAGGACGTCACGTTCCGCCATGACGTCGACACGAAGTACCGGCTTGTCGGCAAGCACGTCCAGACCAAGTGCGACAGCTGCCACGCCGGACGCCTTTACGCGGACAGCTGCAGACCGACTGCTATTCGTGTCACCGGAAGGACGACAAGCATCGCGACCAGCTCGGCCGGCGAATGCGGGACCTGTCACGACGCGGTCGACTGGAAGAGGACCGTTCGCTTCGACCACAACAAGTCGCGCTTTCCGCTCCTCGGGCGGCACGCGCGCGTCGAATGCAGAGAGTGTCATGCGACGCCGGCATACAAGGACGCCAAGCGCGAGTGCGTCGCATGTCACGCAGAAAGACGACGCGCACAAGCGGATGCTGGGAGGCGACTGTGGGCTGTGCCACAACGCGCGTGATTGGAAGATCTGGGACTTCGATCACGCGCGCCAAACGAAATTCACGCTCGGAGGCGCGCACGCGCAGGTGAAATGCGTGTCTTGCCACAAGCTGGTGGCCGAAGGAACAGGGGTGCCGGCGTTGCCGTTGTCGTGCATCGGCTGCCACCGCGTCGACGATATCCACAACGGCGAATACGGACCGCAATGCGAACGCTGTCATGACGCGAAATCGTGGCGTGAAATAAGGCCGTTCGGCGCAATGGCGCTCGAGCTGGAGCCACATCAACTGGTCGCAGCGCGACGCGGAGTGTTGCAGTGAGATTTGGACCTGCTTTCGTCGTCACGGCCCGATGGCTCGCCCGGACTGTCGCGGTCGCGGCTGTGATGTTCAGTGCAGGCAGCGCGCTGGCCGTGGGGCGTGGCGAAGTTCTCGTGCAGGCCACGCCGGGAATCTCGCGGGCGGTGTCGCAGCGCCTCACGACGGGATTCCCGCTTCGGGGAGCGCACGAGAATACGCGCTGCGAAAGCTGCCACATTCGCGGAATATTCAAGGGGACGCCGAAAGAGTGCGTCAGCTGTCACGGACCGGGCGCGCGGATCAGCACGGTCACGATGACGGCCGGGCATCCGCCGGTGGCGCAGCCGTGCACCGTCTGTCATAACCAGGTCACGTTCACCGGGATCAAGTTCGATCACAGCGGCGTCATGCCGGGATCCTGCGCCTCGTGCCACAACGGGGCGAAGGCACCCGGCAAGCCGGCGGCCCACATTGTGACGGTGCAGTCGTGCGATGCATGTCACACGACGATGGTTTGGGCTGGCGCAACGTTCGACCACAATCAGGTCATGGCCGGAACCTGCGCTGCCTGTCACAACGGAACGAATGCCCAAGGCAAGCCCGCCAATCACCTCTTGACCTCGGCATCATGCGACAGCTGCCACCGCACCACTGCATGGAAGCAGGCGAGTTTCAATCACGCCGGTGTAAGCGCCGGCACGTGCGCCAGTTGCCACAACGGCACAAATGGTGCCCGCAGCATGCCCCCCGGCCACATCCCGACAACCGCGTCCTGCGACAGCTGCCACTCGACGACCACCTTTGCGGGCACGGCGATGAAGCATGCCGCAGTCGCTGGCACCGCGTGCGCGACCTGCCACGACGCGGGCAAGAGCTTCATGGGTGTCGGCAATCTGATAACGCGACCGGCAAGCCATGTGCCGACGACGGCGGCATGCGAGACGTGTCACGCCGCCAGCAATTTTACGACGTTTGCCGGAGCGGCAATGAGCCATACCGGGATCAGCACGGGGTGTGCGACCTGTCACGACTTGGGCAAGAGCTTCGCCGGCGTCACCAACCTCAAGACCAAGCCGGCGACGCATATTCCGACTACCGCGGCGTGCGAAACGTGTCACGCGGCGGGCAACTTCACGAGCTTCGGCAACACGGCGATGAATCACACGCCGGTGGCGGGGACGCCGTGCGCGACCTGTCACGAGACGGGGAAGAGCTGGTACGGGGTGACGATCGTGACGCGGCCGACGGCGGCGCAGGATCCGTATCACCCGGCGACGGGCGAGTGCGGGACCTGTCACACGTCGACGACGTCGTTTGGGACGGTGACGAGCAAGCCGGCCAATCACGTTCCGACCACGGCGGCGTGCACGCTGTGCCACGCCAACCTGCCGGCGTCGTACAAGCCGGGGGTGATGAACCACAGCGGGATCAGCAGCGGCTGCACGACGTGTCATGCGGTGGGGGCGGCGGGGACGCCGTTCTACGGGGTGACGCCGCTGCCGCAGGGGCGGGCCATATCCCGACCAGCGCCGACTGCGTGACCTGTCACAGCTCGACGGCCAAGTTCGGTCCGGGGACGGCGATGAACCACGCCGGGATCAGCACGGGATGTGCGACCTGCCACGACAGCGGCAAGAGCTTCGCCGGCGTCACCAATCTCAAGACCAAGCCGGCGACGCATATTCCGACCACCGCGGCGTGCGAAACGTGTCACGCGGCGGGCAACTTCACGAGCTTCGGCAACACGGCGATGAATCACACGCCGGTGGCGGGGACGCCGTGCGCGACCTGTCACGAGACGGGGAAGAGCTGGTACGGGGTGACGATCGTGACGCGGCCGACGGCGGCGCAGGATCCGTCTCACCCGGCGACGGGCGAGTGCGGGACCTGTCACACGTCGACGACGTCGTTTGGGACGGTGACGAGCAAGCCGGCCAATCACATTACCCGACCACGGCGGCGTGCACGCTGTGCCACGCCAACCTGCCGGCGTCGTACAAGCCGGGGGTGATGAACCACAGCGGGATCAGCAGCGGCTGCACGACGTGTCATGCGGTGGGGGCGGCGGGGACGCCGTTCTACGGGGTGACGCCGCTGCCGCAGGGGGCGGGGCATATTCCCGACCAGCGCCGACTGCGTGACCTGTCACAGCTCGACGGCCAAGTTTCAGTCCGGGGCACGGCGATGAACCACGCCGGGATCAGCACGGGATGTGCGACCTGCCACGACAGCGGCAAGAGCTTCGCCGGCGTCACCAATCTCAAGACCAAGCCGGCGACGCATATTCCGACTACCGCGGCGTGCGAAACGTGTCACGCGGCGGGCAACTTCACGAGCTTCGGCAACACGGCGATGAATCACGCGCCGGTGGCGGGGACGCCGTGCGCGACCTGTCACGAGACGGGGAAGAGCTGGTACGGGGTGACGATCGTGACGCGGCCGACGGCGGCGCAGGATCCGTATCACCCGGCGACGGGCGAGTGCGGGACCTGTCACACGTCGACGACGTCGTTTGGGACGGTGACGAGCAAGCCGGCCAATCACGTTCCGACCACGGCGGCGTGCACGCTGTGCCACGCCAACCTGCCGGCGTCGTACAAGCCGGGGGTGATGAACCACAGCGGGATCAGCAGCGGCTGCACGACGTGTCATGCGGTGGGGGCGGCGGGGACGCCGTTCTACGGGGTGACGCCGCTGCCGCAGGGGGCGGGGCATATCCCGACCAGCGCCGACTGCGTGACCTGTCACAGCTCGACGGCCAAGTTCGGTCCGGGTACGGCGATGAACCACGCCGGGATCAGCACGGGATGTGCGACCTGTCACGACAGCGGCAAGAGCTTCGCCGGCGTCACCAACCTCAAGACCAAGCCGGCGACGCATATTCCGACTACCGCGGCGTGCGAAACGTGTCACGCGGCGGGCAACTTCACGAGCTTCGGCAACACGGCGATGAATCACGCGCCGGTGGCGGGGACGCCGTGCGCGACCTGTCACGAGACGGGGAAGAGCTGGTACGGGGTGACGATCGTGACGCGGCCGACGGCGGCGCAGGATCCGTATCACCCGGCGACGGGCGAGTGCGGGACCTGTCACACGTCGACGACGTCGTTTGGGACGGTGACGCGGCAAGCCGGCCAATCACGTTCCGACCACGGCGGCGTGCACGCTGTGCCACGCCAACCTGCCGGCGTCGTACAAGCCGGGGGTGATGAACCACAGCGGGATCAGCAGCGGCTGCACGACGTGTCATGCGGTGGGGGCGGCGGGGACGCCGTTCTACGGGGTGACGCCGCTGCCGCAGGGGGCGGGGCATATTCCGACCAGCGCCGACTGCGTGACCTGTCACAGCTCGACGGCCAAGTTCGGTCCGGGTACGGCGATGAACCACGCCGGGATCAGCACGGGATGTGCGACCTGCCACGACAGCGGCAAGAGCTTCGCCGGCGTCACCAACCTCAAGACCAAGCCGGCGACGCATATTCCGACTACCGCGGCGTGCGAATCGTGTCACGCGGCGGGCAACTTCACGAGCTTCGGCAACACGGCGATGAATCACACGCCGGTGGCGGGGACGCCGTGCGCGACCTGTCACGAGACGGGGAAGAGCTGGTACGGGGTGACGATCGTGACGCGGCCGACGGCGGCGCAGGATCCGTATCACCCGGCGACGGGCGAGTGCGGGACCTGTCACACGTCGACGACGTCGTTTGGGACGGTGACGAGCAAGCCGGCCAATCACGTTCCGACCACGGCGGCGTGCACGCTGTGCCACGCCAACCTGCCGGCGTCGTACAAGCCGGGGGTGATGAACCACAGCGGGATCAGCAGCGGCTGCACGACGTGTCATGCGGTGGGGGCGGCGGGGACGCCGTTCTACGGGGTGACGCCGCTGCCGCAGGGGGCGGGCCATATCCCGACCAGCGCCGACTGCGTGACCTGTCACAGCTCGACGGCCAAGTTTGGTCCGGGGACGGCGATGAACCACGCCGGGATCAGCACGGGGTGTGCGACCTGCCACGACAGCGGCAAGAGCTTCGCCGGCGTCACCAATCTCAAGACCAAGCCGAACAATCACATTCCAACGACCGGCACGACCTGCGAGAGCTGTCACGCTCCGACGAATTTCACGACGTTCGCCGGAACCGCGATGAATCACACGCCGGTGGCGGCGATGACCTGCATGACCTGCCATGAAACGGGTATGTCCTGGTACGGCGTCAACATCGTGACGCGCCCAAAGGGACACCACACTGGCGTTGACTGCAAGGGCTGCCACAAGCCGGGGCCGAAATTCGACGACGTGCCAACGCCGGCAGGAGTACGCCTGCCAACAACCCCCAGCGGTACAACGGCCGGTACCGCTGCGGGTACGATCGGCGCCGACGGAACAACGACTGGTACAAGTTTCCCGTCGCGCAGCCGCGCGCCGACACCGACGCCGCCGGTATCCAGCGTTCCTACGGCGCCGCCGGTAACGTCGCCCCTGCGTTCAGCAGCACCCTCGCCCGCCCCACCCGCGACGTCGCCGCCGCCGTTGTCGACACCGCCCGCTGTTCCACCATCTGCGCCGCCGACGGTGCGGCCTTCGCCGTCGCCCCTGCCACCTACACCGTCCGGCGGGCGGTTCAGCCACCTCGGCGTCGCACCGGCATCGTGCATTACCTGCCACAACGGATCGAGCGCAAAAGCGAAGCCCGCCAGGCACATGCCGACGGCGCTCTCCTGCGATGCCTGTCACCGCACGACCGCGTGGACGCCTGCGAACTTTACGCACACGGGCATCGCGCCGAATTCCTGCGTGACATGCCACAACGGCGCGGCGGCGAAAGGCAAACCGGCAAGCCACTTCGTGACGACTCGCTCGTGCGACTCGTGTCACCGGATCACCGGCTGGACGCCGCCGGGCAACTACATGCACGTCTCGCCGGCGTTCGTCCGTCACAGCGGCGGTATCACCTGCACGAGCTGTCACACCACGAACAACGAGGTGATCGTCTGGAAGGCTCCGGCCCTCAAGCCTGACTGCGCTGGCTGCCATGCGAACAGGTTCAAACCCGAGGCTCACGTCAAGGTCGACACGCCGAGAATGTTGTACACGCTGAACGAGCTTCGCAACTGCACGAGCGCGTGTCACGTCTACGCGAATCCATCGCTGACGGCTGTAAAGAAGTCGATCCCCCCGCGCCACCGTTCTACCGATGGCGGCTTCTGACCGTGGCCATTGTTCGTCCACCCGACAACCTTCACTTCCACTCCCCCACGCACCAGCAATGCCCTGTCCGCGCCGTCTGATACGCCGTGCGGCGTCGACCTTTCTGTTCGGTATGCTCGTATTCGCCGCGAACGCGGCGGCGCAGCTGATCGAATCGGTCGACGTTACGAATGACGGCGCCAACGCCGTCGTGCGCATCAAGTTCGGCGCGCTGATCCAGTACGTCCGGCACGTGCCCGCGAACGAGGGCAGCCTTGTCCAGGTCTACTTCCAGATCACCGCTGCGGACGAGGCGGCGCGAAGCATTGTCGAGGAGCAGCGGCGGTCGAATCCGACCGATCTCGTTCCGGCGTTCACCGTCACGTATCCGTCACAGCCTCCCGGACTGCTGCGCCGGCTCGACATCCAGTTCGCAGCTCCCGTCAGATATCGATTGCGGCCCGACGGCAACGCGGCGATCGTGCTGCTGATCCCGCTGACAGACGGGCAGATCGCCAAGCTCAAACCGCCGAAGCCCGAGGGCGTGGCCATGCCGCCGTCGACGGTGTCCGCGGCGCCGACAACCGACACGGAGCGTGAAGCCGCCTCGCTTGCGCGCGACGCGCGCGCAGCGCTCCAGGCGGGCGACTTCGAAAAGGCGGTTACGCTCCTCAATCGGCTACTCAATCTCCCGCCGAATGCCTGGTCGCAGGAAGCGCAGGAACAAATCGGCCTTGCGCGGGAGAAGCTTGGCGAAATCGCGAAGGCGAAGGCCGAGTACGAGCTCTATCTCAAGCTGTACCCCGAAGGTCCAGGTGCGGAGAGAACGCGACAGCGGCTCGCCGCCTTGGGGGCGGTGCCGGTGTCGCGCGGGCCGACGGAGAGACCGGGAGCAGTGACGTACTGGGGCAGCGTGTCGCAGTACTACTATGGCGGGCAGTCGCGCGCGACGACTACGACGACCACCGTTACGCCCGCGACGGGGGCGACGACGATCGATACCGCCAGCCTTTCGGGCGTCGACCAGTCCCAGCTCGCCAACAATATCGACCTTACGGCGCGTTACCGCGATGCGACCTGGGACAACCGCGTCGTCGTCCGCGATTCGTACCTCGCGAACTTTGTGCAAGGATCGAGCAATACGAATCAGCTCAACGCAGCATACTTCGAGACGAGGTACCAGCCCGCTCAGCTCATGGGCCGGTTCGGCAGGCAAACGGCAACCACGGGTGGCGTGCTTGGTCTCTTCGACGGCGCCGTCGCCCAGTGGGGTTTCGCCGAGAACTGGCGCATCGGCGCTGTCGTCGGCCAGCCGACGGAGACGCAGCTCGGCGGCACCAATAAGACTTTCTACGGCGCAAACGTCGATGCGGACAACCTCGGCGGCCGCTGGAGCGGTAACGTGTTTGCGATCCGGCAGAATGTTTCGGGCTACGAGGATCGAACCGGCATCGGCGGCGAGCTGCGCTATTTCGATGCCGCATGGAGCGTCTATTCGCTCTTCGATTACGATCCGACCTTCCGGACGACCAACATTGGGATGATCCAGGGCAACATCCAGTTCCCCACCGGCACGTCGGTCAGCCTGCTCTACGACTATCGGCGCACGCCGACGCTGCAGCTTACCAACGCACTCGTCGTGGATCCCACGGCATCGATCAGCTCGCTCGTGAATGCCCTTGGCCTCTCGACCACACGCGACCTGGCCAAATCCGTGACGCCGATCTCGCGCGTCGCTTTTGTCGGCGTGACGCAGCAAATCACGCAGCGGTGGCAACTCGGCGGCGATTTCAGGATCTCGTCGCTTTCCGCAACGGCGCCATTCGGCATCGCCTACCCGGGTGTTCCGACAACAGGGAACGTCTACACGTATACGCTGCAGGCGATCGCCAGCGGGTACACGCCATGGCAGGACATCCTGGTGCTGAACGGCAACGTGCTCACCTCCCGTGACCTCGACGCGCTGCAGTTCGGCCTCGACTACCGCATCACGGTCTGGCAGGACCTCACGATCGAGCCCTTGCTCCGCTGGTACCGCCAGAGCGACAACAAGGACACGACGCTGACGCGTACCACGCCCGGGCTGCATCTGCTCTGGCGTATCAAGGACCGCTTCTCGGTCGAGGCCGAAGGTGATTGGGAAATGTCAAAGACTAAGAGCCCGGTGATCGTCGACAACGTGCGCCGCCTTTTCTATTATGTCGGCTGGCGCTGGGATCTTTGACTGACGGAGCGATTGCAATGGCGGCTGGACGCAAGTGGTTGTACGGGGTCGTTGCGCTAGCGGCGGGCGCCATGTTGGCAAGCGGCGTGGGCCTCTATCTCAAGCTATCGTCGCGCACCGCACCGGAGGCGGCCGTCGGCGGCGTCCCGGCGCCGGCCGCGACACCCGCCACGCCGCAAACTGCGGTGCCAGCCGCCACCGCGCCATCGATCGAAGTCGCCGCAGAACGTCTCGCGCAACGGCTGAAGGACAAGGATGGGACCGGTGAGGATTGGGCGCTGCTCGCGCGGAGCTATGTCCACCTCAAACGCTATCCGGAAGCGGTCGACGCTTTCGGGAAGGCGCTCCAGAAGATGCCCGGGAACCAGGCCTTTATCGACGGTCAGGCAGCGGCACGAAAGGCCGCTGCCGAAGCGGCCCCTGCGCGGTAACCTCCGGCGGTACACTGGGCGCCCGCCTTCCGGGCACATTGCGCTTCGGTTTCGATCGTGTCGTCGGCAACCCGTTCCCTCCATGGATTTCATGCGGTCACTGCGCGCTTGCGGCAGCAGCCTGAGTCTGTCCGCGCACTCTACGTCGCCGCGGGCCGACACGATGCGCGCCTGCGCGATATCGTCGCCCGCGCCGAGGCGGCGCATTGCCCCGTCCATGCAGTCGCCGACGAGCGGTTGCAAGAAATCGCCGGGACCGATCGTCATCAGAGCGTGGTCGCCATTGTCGATGCCGCGGTGCCGCACGTCACCGTCGACGAGCTGCTCGAATCGCTGACCGAGCCGGCGTTGCTGCTGGTGCTGGACAGCGTCACCGATCCGCACAATCTCGGCGCCTGCCTGCGCAATGCCGACGCGTTCGGCGCTCAGGCGATCATCGTGCCGAAGGATCGCGCGGTCGGAGTGAACGCGACGGTGGCGAAGGCGGCGAGCGGGGCCGCGGAAGCGATACCGGTGATCACGGTGACCAATCTCGCGCGGACGTTACGCGGCCTCAAGGAGAAGGGCGTGTGGATCCTCGGCGCCGATGCCGGCGGCGAAAGCTTATTCGATGCCGACGTCGGCGGCCCGATCGCCTGGGTGCTCGGAGCCGAGAACACGGGCTTGCGGCGCCTCACGCGCGAGTTGTGCGACCGCATCGTCGGCATCCCGATCGCGGGAACGGTCGGGAGCCTCAACGTGTCCGTCGCTGCCGGCATCTGCCTTTACGCGTCGCGGCGGGCGCGCGCCGCAGGCGACTAGCGGAAGTTGCCACGCCACCGTACACCGCGCGGGCGTGGGGATCCGGTGGTCGCAGCCCTTGCATGCTACCGCCAAACTCGCCAGATCCGGGGCGCCTTCCGGCTACGATTGCAGAAGCCGGGCACGCATGTCGTCGAGTGAATGGACATCGAGCTTCAGATAGATCTTGCGCACGTGGTCGACCACGGTGTTAGGCGCGACGCCGAGACGGCTGGCGATCTCCCGCTGCGACAAGCCGCTCAGCAGGAGTGAGCAAACCTTCTTCTGCATGATCGACAGCGGAGCGGATTGCAGTGCTCGCGCCTTGAGCACCTCCGCTGCTTCCATGTGCTGAATGGTCACGGCGATCATCGGCGCCTGCTGCGCGCCCGCGGGCTCCATCCGCTGCGCCTGAAACTCGAATCTGCCCCAATCGTTGTCAAGGGTCGCCAATACCGGTCGTTGTGCGTTCGGAGAACGCGCCAGCGCCCCGCACAGTACCCTCAGCGTCGGGAAATCGTCGGCACGGGGCTCAACGCTTGCCGCGGACGGCGTGATGTTGCCATGCGCAAGCAACAGCAGCTTGTGTGCATCTCTCGTCAAATGGAGAATCCGGCCCCGATGATCAAGACTGACGAGGGCTCTGCGCCGCCCGCTGACGACGAATTGCTCCGGGCTTTTCGGCCGCAATTGCATGGCACGGGCAATGTAGGGGACCAGGGTGGCGAGCAGGTCTTCCTCGTCCTTGACGAAGATCGGATCCATCTTCTCGCGGTAGAGCACGAGCGAGCCGAGCGCCTTGCCGTCGGAACGGCGGATGATCGCCTCGAGGTGGTAGTGCAGGTCTTGCGGGCGCCAGATCTCGTTGTACAGCGCTGAATGGAAGAAGCTGCTGCGGTCGAGCTCTTGTGCGCTGCGAATGACGGTGCCGCCCCGTGCCAGATCCGAGAATCGAGGCATCGCTTCGCCCTCTCGCCGATTGTAGAACTCATCGAAATAGAGCTTGGCAATCTTGTTATCGATCGAGCCTTCGAAGTAATAGCGTTGAATGTGTCCGTCACTATCGATCCAGTCGAACAGATTGCGCGACGACGGGATGACGGCGTGCATTGCTTCGAGCAGCGCCGGGACGAACAGCTCGCTGGATAGGCCGAGCGAGCAGAGCTCGCGGACGGCGGCGATCGCATTTGCGTGCTTCATGGCTGCGCCTTACTTCGAATGTCCGCGCTGGTCAGGACGACGTGCAGGTCCAGCCTGACTCAGAATGGACCGATGCAGGTGCGTTCAGTACCCCCTCCGTGGGGGGCGAACAACGGCCGCGCGGCACCTATAGTCTAGGCGCGCGCAAAGGAGTGCGTGTATCGCCCGCGGCGATCGGGGCCCTGTCCATCGCCTGCTCGAGTGCCGTGCCGCAGCGCGTGGCGGGCACGGCTCGAAAGGAGTCGATCATGCTCAGAATGCCGAGGTTGTTTGTCATGCCTCTCGTCGCCGCGTTGGCGAGCGGCGTGATCGCGGATGCCAACGCCGAAACGATCGCCTGTCGCAGCGAGGCATCGACTGTAAAGGCAGTCACCATCGCCGAAGACTATTTCGCGGTCACGACCCGTTTTCAGTTCGATGTGCCAAATCTGCAACCGCTGCTCGAAACCACCATCCACGTGACGGGCAACGGGCAAAGCTGCGTCGTCGCCTACTTCAGCGCCGTGGTCAAGCCCACCGACAACTACATGGTGTTCCAGGTCACGGTGGACGACGTCCCGATGCACGGACACACGGTGACCTTTCCGCAGCCGCAGACTCCGGTGGTCATCGAAACGGAGGAAACCGATCAGAACCTTCCTCGCATGATTGCCCACCACTTCTTCGAGAAGGTGCACCCGGGACCCCACAAGATTGCCGTGAACGTTGCTGCGGGCAGCAACATCGTCGCGCCTTTCTACCCGACCGTCGAAGCGCCTGTGCTGTCCATCCACTATCGATAGCGCCGCCCCCGGCGATCCAGCCGTCGCCGGCCACTACCTATCGGCGATCAACCGGAAAGGAGCCAAGACATGGGATTCGGATATGCAAAGTCGATATTCGCCGCTCTGGCGTTCGCGACAGCGCTGCTTGCTGCCGCACCTGCCGAAGCCGTCATTGCGATCATCGCGCCCGATCCGGTGGGCATCGTGAGCGGCCAGACCGTGCGCCTTACGGTACTCAATCGGGGCCTGGGCCGAGGTGCTGAGCGCGGCTTTGTCATCAACTGGCGGTTCCTCGACGCCGCGGGGCGGGTGCTGAAGCAAGCCTCGCAGTGCGTCAGCATTGGGGCCGGCGAGATGATGTGGTTCGATTTGCCTTATATCGAACTCGGCGCTCACACCGGGGATCGAGTTCAGTTGCGCGCAGAGGTGATCGCGCTGGGCGGTCCCGACACGAGGGTGAACTTGGGGGGTAGTGTCGAGGTCATCGACGACGCCACCGGCCAGACGACGGTCTTCATCTGGAATCCAGGAGACAGAATCGGCTTCAACCCGCAACCTGACCCACCCGGCAATCCTTGCGGAGGTGGCTGACACCCGGCGACCCGCCGTCGGGTCAGTGGCGCGCGTGAGGCGACGAGCGGCGCGCGCGCCGCCTCGCGGCGACAAAGCCAGGTAAGAACGCCCCGCAACGGGCGGGGCGTCGTCGACTGCGGGTGGCGGCCACCGGTGTTAAGGCCCTTCCTTGATGTCGACCCCATAGAACGTGTGGCGGCCGAACGGCGAGAGCTTGAAGTCGATCACTTCCTTGCGTACCGGCTTGAACTGGACGGCGTGCGCGATCGTGAACCACGGCGCCTGCTCTTTGAAGACGACCTGCGCCTTCATGTAGAGTCGGCGCGCTGCTTCTGATCGGTCAGCGTCACCGCCTTCACCACGAGGTCCTCGAACGGCTGATAGCACCACTTCGAGACGTTGCTGCCGCCGGGCTTCGCCCCGTCGCAGCCGAGAAGGTTGTGCAGGAAGTTGTCCGGATCGCCGTTGTCGCCGGTCCAGCCGAGCATCCCCATCTGGTGCTCGCCGTTCTGCATGCGCTTGCGATACTCGCCCCACTCGAAGCTCTTGATCTCGGCCGTTGATGCCGACCTTGAGCGAGATCAGCTTGCATCAGCTCGGCGATGCGCCGCGCGTTGGGGTTGTACGGGCGCTGGACCGGCATCGCCCACAGGTCCGTCGTGAAGCCGTTCGGATAGCCCGCCTCAGCCAGCAGCTTCTTCGCGGCCGCCGGATCGTAGGGATCGTCCTTGATCGCGTCGTTGTACGACCACATGGTCGGCGGGATCGGGTTCTTCGCGGCGACGCCCGCGTCAGGTAGACGGCATCGATGATCGCCTTCTTGTTGATCGCCATGTTGACGGCCTTGCGCACCCGCACGTCGTCGAACGGCTTCTTCGTGACGTTGTAGGCGAGGTAGCCGATGTTGAGCCCTGGCTGCTCCAGCACCTGGACGTTCGGATCCTTGCGGATCGCGTCGAGGTCGGCCGGATTCGGGTACGGCATCACGTGGCATTCGCCTTTTTGCAGCTTCGCCCAGCGCACCGACGCGTCTGGCGTGATCGAGAAGACCAGATCGTCGATCTTGGCCTTGCCGCCCCAGAACTGCGGGAACGCCTTGTAGCGGATGATCGCGTCCTTCTGGTATCGCACGAGATAGAACGGTCCGGTGCCGATCGGCTCCTGGTCGATCTTGTCGGGCGTGCCGGCCTTCATCATCGCGTCGGCGTATTCCTTCGACTGCACGCCGGCATATTCCATCGCGAGGTCCGACAGGAACGGCGCCTCCGGCGCGCTCGAGCGTGATCTTCACCGTGTAGTCGTCGACCTTCTCGACCGACTTCAGGAGCTTCGGCATCCCCATGTCGTTGAAGTACGAATGGTTCGAGCTCGTCACCTTGAAGTACGGATTCGATTCCTTCCACTGCCGCTCGATCGAGAAGATCATGTCGTCGGCGTTGAAGTCGCGCGTCGGCTTCCACGCGCGGTGGTTGTGCCATTTCACGCCCTTGCGCAGGTGGAACGTATAGACCTTGCCGTCCGGGGAGATGTCCCAGCTCTCGGCGAGGCCGGGGACGACCGTCGTGCCGCCGCGCTCGAAATCGACAATGCGGCTGTATATCTGGCTGTTGGCGTCGAACGACGTGCCCGTGGTGTTGACGCCGGGGTAGAAGTTCTCGGGGCTCCCTTCGGAACAGAATACCAGCGTCTTGGCCGCGACACCGGCGGTGGCGAACAGA
Source organism: uncultured beta proteobacterium (assembly GCA_963733985.1). Taxonomy (GTDB): domain Bacteria; phylum Pseudomonadota; class Gammaproteobacteria; order Burkholderiales; family Casimicrobiaceae; genus CAIWHR01. Next base: position 56,154 of record CAVTFF010000006.1, read on the forward strand.
ACCGGAAGCGCCAGCGCTGCAAACAGTGCACGGCGGGCGCCGGGAGGCCGGCGCAGGGTCGGATCGTGCTTCGTCATAGGATGGACTCCTCTCTCAGTGGGGATGCGTGACCTGCGGCACGGGATCGCCCGCATCGGCATGGCCGGGTTCGAGGAAGCGTTCCGCAAGATGGCATGATACCTGTCTGCCGCCGAGCGGGCGCAAGACCGGCCGCTCGACGCGGCAGCGCTCGATGGCGTGCGGACAGCGGGTGGAGAACACGCATCCCGCGGGCGGGTTAAGTGGCGAGGGCAGCTCGCCTTTCAGCACGATGCGCTCCGGGCGGCCGGCTGCCGCAAGGCCGGGCGTCGAGGCCAGCAGCGCCTGAGTGTAGGGGTGAAGCGGGCGAGCGAAGATGCGCTCCTTGCTGCCTTGCTCCATGGCGAGGCCAAGGTACATCACCAGCACGTCGTGCGCGATGTGCCGGACGACTCCCAGATCGTGCGAAATGAAGAGGTACGCGAGGCCCATGTCGCCCTGCAGGTCGGCAAGCAGGTTCAGCACCTGCGCCTGGACCGAAACGTCGAGCGCCGAGACCGGCTCGTCGGCCACGACCAGCGCCGGATTCAGCATCAGCGCCCGCGCAATCGCAATGCGCTGGCGCTGCCCGCCGGAGAACATGTGCGGATAGCGAACGTAGTGCTCGGGTCGCAAACCGACCTTCGCCAGCATTGCCCGCGCGCGCAGGGCTCGCTCGGCCGGTCCGAGATCGGTGTTGATCGCGAGGGGCGCATCGAGGATCGCGCCGATCTTCTTGCGCGGATTGAGCGAGCCATAGGGATTCTGGAACACCATCTGCACGGTCTTGCGCAGCGCTCGCTGCTGCGATGATGTCGTGTTGACCGCATCGATGCCGCCAAGGCGCAGGTCGCCGCTGCTTGGCTTTTCGATCAACGACACGACGCGCGCGAGCGTCGACTTGCCGCAGCCGGATTCGCCTACCACGGCCAAAGTCCGGCCGGCGTCGATCGTGAACGAAACTCCCGCCACCGCGTGGAGCCTTGCTGCTTCGCGGAACGGACCGTGGCGAATCTGGTAGATGCGCGTCAGGTCCTTCCGCCTCGACAACAGGCGGCTTCGAAGTGGCGTTGCTCACAGCGATGATGGAACGGTGATGGCGTCACGCGCGATCGCCGCGTCGCGTTGCGGGTCGGAGAGCGGAAAATGGCAGCGGATTCGGCCGTCGGCCCATGGACGAAGCTCCGGCCGCGTTCGACAGGCGAGCCCGGTGACATACCGGCAGCGCGGCGCGAACAGACAGCCTCGCGGTCGATCGTAGAGCCCCGGGACGACGCCCGGAATGGTGGCGAGGCGCGTCTCGCCGGTGCTGCGCTCGGGCATCGCTGCCAGCAGCGCCGCGGTATACGGATGCTCCGGCGCCGCGAAGAGCGCATCGGCGCGACGCTCCTCGACGACCTCGCCTGCATACATGACGATCACGCGCCGGGCCATCTCGGCGACGACGCCCATGTTGTGTGTGACCAGGATCAATGCCATGCCGCGTTCGCGCTGCAGCCCGCGCAGCAGATCGAGGATCTGCGCCTGGATCGTCACGTCGAGCGCAGTCGTCGGCTCGTCGGCGATCAGCAGCCGCGGGTTGCAGGCGATGGCCATCGCGATCATCACGCGTTGATTCATGCCGCCGGAAAGCTGATGCGGGAAATCTCCGAGCCGGCTCGATGCGGCGGGGATACCGACCTGCTCGAGCAACTCGATCGCCCGATGGCGGGCGGTCTTCGCGATCCATTCCCAGATGCAGGCGCAGCGTCTCGCGAAGCTGGAAGCCGACCGTAAAGCACGGATTGAGGCTCGTCGTCGGATCCTGGAAGATCATCGCGACATCCTTGCCGATGAGCGTCCGGCGCTCACGGTCGGACAGTCGCTGCAGGTCGCGGCCGGCGAACTGCAGTCGCTTGGCGCGTACGCGCCCGGGATAGGCGGTGAGCCCCATCACGGCAAGCATCGTGACGCTCTTGCCGGAGCCCGATTCGCCGACGATCCCCAGCACCTCGCCTTCGTCCAGCGCGAGGCTCACGCCCTCGACCGCGTGCATCACGGCGCCCTGCGAGGGAAACTCGACGTGCAGGTCTTCGATTTCGAGCAGGGCCATAGCCGCGATCAGCGTTTGAGCTTCGGGTCGAGCGCGTCACGCAGACCGTCACCGAGCAGATTGAAAGCGAGCACGGTGGTAAGGATCATGATTCCGGGAAACGTCACGACCCACCACGCGCGAAGGACGAACTCGCGCGCGTCGGCCAGCATCGTTCCCCATTCGGAAGCGGGCGGTTGCGCGCCCAGGCCCAGAAAGCCCAGCGCAGCGGCGTCGAGGATGGCCACCGAAACGCCGAGCGACGCCTGGACGATCAGCGGCGCGGCGCAGTTGGGGAGCACTTCGTTGAACATCAGCCGCAGCCGTCCGGCGCCATTGGCGCGCGCCGCAGTGACGTAGTCCTTAGCCGTCTCCGAAATCACCGCGGCGCGCGTGATGCGCACGTAATGCGGCAGCACCACCACGGCCACCGCCAGCATCGCGTTCATGATTCCCGGCCCGAGGATCGCGACGATCACGATGGCGAGCAGCAGGCTTGGCAGTGTCAGGATGATGTCCATGAGCCGCATGATCGCGATCTCGGTCATGCCGCGTGCGAAACCCGCGATCAGGCCGAGCACGATGCCGACGACGATCGACAGCGCGACGACGGCGATGCCGATCAGCAGCGACAGGCGGGCGCCGTAGATGAGCCGGGACAGGATGTCACGACCGATCGCGTCGGTGCCGAGCAGATAAGCGCTCGAGCCGCCTGCTTGCCAGACGGGAGGCTTCAGGAACACCGCATTGTTGGTGAGGTTCGGCGGGTAGGGTGCCGAGCACGTCGGCGAACACCGCCATCAGCAGCACCGTGACGACGACCGATCAGCCCCGCACGGCGCCGTGGTTGGCGCTGAAGTAGCTCCAGAATTCGCGCAGCGGCCCGGGCGGCGCCGGGGCGACGACGTCGACAACGAGCGCTCGGGCGTGCTCATGTCGCGCGCCTTATCCGCGGGTTGATCACGCCGTAAGCGACATCGACCAGCAGATTCACGATCATCACGATGAAGCCCAGCATCAGAAGGCCGCCCTGCAGCACCGGATAGTCGCGGCGGTTGATCGCCTCGATCATCCACTTGCCGACCCCCGGCCAGGAGAAGATCGTCTCGGTCAGGATCGCGCCGGTGAACAGCACGCCGACCTGCAACCCGATCACGGTGATGACCGGGATCAGTGCGTTGCGAAACGCGTGCAGCGCCACGACGCGCAGTTGCGACAAGCCCTTGGCGCGCGCTGTGCGGATGTAGTCCTCGCCCAGAACCTCGAGCATCGCCGAGCGCGTCATCCGCGCGATGATGGCGAGCGGTTGGGTGCCGAGCACGATCAGTCGGCAGGATCAGGTGCGACACCGCCGATTGGAATGCTCCCTTCTCTCCCGAGAGCAGCGCGTCGATCGTGAGAAATCCGGTCACCGGCTCGATGTAGTACTTGACCGCGATTCGGCCGGACACCGGCGTCCAGCCGAGCTGCACCGAGAAGAGCAGGATCAGCAGCAGCCCCCACCAGAAGATCGGCATCGAGTAGCCGGTCAGCGATACCCCCATCACGCCGTGGTCGAACACCGAGTTGCGGCGCACCGCGGCGATCATCCCGGCGGGAATGCCGAGGATCAGCGCGAAGACGATCGCGCAAAGCGCGAGCTCGATCGTCGCCGGAAACAGCGTCGAGAACTCGTGCAACACCGGCTCCTGCGTGATCATCGACTTGCCGAGATCGCCGTGCAGCACGCGCCCGATGTAGATGCCGTATTGGACGAGCACCGGCCGATCGAGCCCGTATTCCTTGAGCAGCGCCTCGTGCCGCGCGGCGTCGATGCCGCGCTCGCCGGCCATCGTCTCGATCGGGTCGCCGGGCACGATCCGGATCAGGAAGAACGCGAGCAGCGTCATCCCGAGAAAGGTCGGAATGACGAGGCTGATCCGGGTGAGCAGGAAGCGCAGCATTGGGGCGGGAAGCGACTCGGCCCGTGCCCGAAGAGTTCGCCGGCCACCCTTAAGGCGGCGCGGGCGTAGTATTGAACCACAAAACGCCTGCGGCACAGTCCCTCACCCCAACCCTCTCCCCGCGCGACGCGGAGACGGAGCGAGAACGCGCCAGCGGCGAGGCGGCTGAGGGGAACCGCATTGACGCTCCAAGAGGGGTTCGGCATCATCGGCGCGTTCCTTAAGCCGGCCCGGCGCGCGCAAGGGTCGGGTCGTCGCGACACACGACGCGGGTCGAATTGTCCGCCTTCATCCTTCGCCGCATCCTGCAATCGATCGCCGTGATGGCGGTGGTGGCATTCATCGCGTTCGGCCTGTTCAATTTCACCGGCGATCCGGTCGCGTTCATGGTCGGGCAGGACGCGACGCTCGCAGGACCAGGCCCGGCTGCGCACCGAACTCGGGCTCGACCAGCCGTTCGTGCAGTTCGCGCGTTTCGTCGGCAACGCGGTGCACGGCGACTTCGGGCTGTCGTTGCGCCAGGGACGCCCGGTGTCGACGCTGCTCAAGGAGCGGTTGCCCGCGACGCTCGAGTTGTCGATCGCCGCGGCGCTGCTTGCGCTCGTCGTCGGCATCCCGCTCGGCGTCTACACGGCGCTGCGGCGGAACACTGGCTCGCGCAGCTGCTGCTCGCGGCGTCGCTCATCGGCGTCAGCCTGCCGACGTTCCTGATCGGCATCCTGCTGATCCTGGTGTTCGCCGTGCAGCTGGGCTGGCTGCCGTCGTTCGGCCGCGGCGAGACGGTGGCGTTCGGCTGGTGGACCACCGGACTGCTCACCACGAGCGGGCTGAAGGCGCTGATCCTGCCGGCGATCACGCTGTCGCTCTTCCAGATGACGCTGATCATGCGGCTCGTGCGCGCGGAGATGCTCGAGGTGCTGCGCACCGACTACATCAAGTTCGCGCGCGCCCGCGGCCTGACCGACCGCGCGATCCATTTCGGCCACGCGCTCAAGAACACGCTGGTTCCGGTGATCACGATCACCGGCCTGCAGCTCGGCGCGATCATCGCGTTCGCGATCATCACCGAGACGGTGTTCCAGTGGCCGGGCATGGGCCTGCTCTTCATCCAGGCGGTGAACTTCGCCGACATTCCGGTGATGGCGGCGTATCTTTGCTTCATCGCGCTCGTGTTCGTGCTCATCAACCTGGTCGTCGATCTGCTGTACTACGCCGTCGATCCCGCGGCTGCGCATCGAGCGCGTTCGCCGCTTTGACAAGGCTTCGCATTGGCAAATCCCGTCCGAACACATCCGCGCTGGCAGAGCGAATTCACCGCGATGCGCCGCGACCTGCACACGCATCCCGAGCTCGGCTTCGAGGAGCATCGCACCGCGCAAATCGTCGCAGAGCGGCTGGCGGCGCTCGGCATCGAGCACCACGCGGGCATCGGCAAGACCGGCATCGTCGCGGTCGATCCCGGGCACGCAGCACGGCGAGCGGCCGCTCGGTCGGGCCTGCGCGCCGACATGGACGCGCTGCCGATGCAGGAGGAGAACGAATTCGCGCACAAGTCGCGCTACGACGGCCGCATGCACGGCTGCGGCCACGACGGCCACACGACGATGCTGCTCGCCGCCGCGCGCTACCTGCACGAGACGCGCAACTTCGACGGCACCGCGTACCTCATCTTCCAGCCGGGCGAGGAAGGCTACGCCGGCGCGAAGGCGATGATCGAGGACGGCCTGTTCGAGCGCTTTCCGGCGGAGCAGGTGTTCGCGCTGCACAACTGGCCCGGGCTGCCGCCGGGCCGTATCGGCATCACGCCCGGCCCGGCGATGGCGGCGGCGGACCGCATCGAGATCACGATCGACGGCCGTGGCGGCCACGGCGCGCATCCGCACGCGGCGATCGACCCGGTGCTGGTGGCCGGGCCACATCATCACCGCCGCGCAGTCGATCGTCAGCCGCAACGTGAGCCCGATCGACACCGCGGTGGTGAGCCTGTGCGCGATGCAGGCCGGCAATCCGGGCGCGATGAGCGTCATTCCGGCGCACGCCAAGCTCGTCGGCACCGTGCGCACGTTCCGGCCCGCGACGCAGGACATGATCGAGCGGCGGCTCGACGAGCTGGTGCCTTCGATCGCCGCGGCGTTCGGCGCGACGGCGACGCTCAAGTACGAGCGCGTCTATCCGGCGACGATCAACCACGACCGCGAGGCGATGTTCGCCGGCGGACGTCGCCGAAGCGCTGGTCGGCGCCGACAACGTCGTGCGCAACCTCGATCCGTCGATGGGCTCGGAGGATTTCTCGTTCATGCTGCAGGCGAAGCCCGGCGCCTTCGCGCGACTGGGGCAGGGCGGCGCCGAAGGCGGCTGCTTCCTGCACAACAGCACCTACGATTTCAACGACGCGGTGATCCCGCTCGGCGCCGGCTACCTCGCCGCGCTGGCCGAAGCGGCGATGCCGCTCGCGAGCTGACTCGGCAGCCATGCATGGATGCCCGTCTCCGCATTTTGTCGCCGACACTACGCCGAGCGCGCGCGCGAAGTTCATCGCGGCCGCGCGGCGCGCGGCATCTGACCGGTCGAGTCGCACGCGCTCCGCGGCGCGCGGCGTCGGACGGCGAGGAGCTCGCGATCGACGTGGCGTTGCTCGGCGCGCCGGACGCGCGAAGGCCTGTCTGCTGCTCACCTCGGCGACGCACGGCGTCGAAGGCTTTTGCGGCTCCGGGTGCCAGGTCGCGCTGCTGCACGACGACGGATTCGTCGCGCTCGCGCGCGGCGCGGGCGTCGCCGTCGTGTTCCTGCACGCGGTCAATCCGTACGGCTTTTCGCACCTGCGGCGCACCAACGAGGACAACGTCGACCTCAACCGCAATTTCCGCGACTTTCGAGCGCCGCCGCCGGCCAACGCGGCCTATGCCGACGTCCACGGCTTCATCGTGCCCGCGACGTGGCCGCCGCCGCCGGAGAACGAGGCGAAGATCGCGGCCTACATCGCAACGCACGGCGAGCGCGCGTCTGCAGGCGGCGGTCAGCGGCGGCCAGTGCGAGTTTCCCGACGGCCTGTTCTACGGCGGCGTCGCGGCCGGCGTGGAGCAACCGGGTGTTGCGCGCGGTGCTGCGCGAGCACGCGGCACGGGCCGCGCGCGGCTCGGCTGGATCGATTTCCACACCGGGCTCGGGCCGCGCGGCCACGGCGAAAAGATCTTCGCCGGCCGCGACGTCGCCGCGCGACCTCGCGCGCGACGGGCGTGGTGGGGCGGCGACGTGACGTCGTTCCACGACGGCTCGTCGACATCGGCGCCGCTCACGGGCGTCAATGTACAACGCGGCGTACGACGAATGCCCGGGCGTCGCCTACGCGGGCATCGCGCTCGAATACGGGACGCTGCCGCTCACCGAGGTCATGTCAGGCGCTGCGCGCCGACCAGTGGCTGCACAATCATCCGGACGCGCCGGCGACGCAGCGCACGACGATCAGGCAGCAGATGCGCGACGCGTTCTATGTGCGACGCCGACGACTGGAAGGCGCAGGTCTACGCGCAGGCGCGCGAGCGCAGTCTTGAAGGCGTTGGCGCATCTGGCGCCGCACTTTCACAGTGACGCCGCATTCCGCGAAGACTGAGCGACTGCGCCGATCCCATTGCCCCACCGCCGACAGCTGGGCACGCGCTGCGCGCGCTGCGTGGGATGGCGACGTCGCGTAGAGCTTCCGCCATTCGCCGGTGGCGATCGCGTCGGCATCGTCCTGTTGCTGATCTGCCTCGTGGCCGCGTTGCTGCGCGCCATGGATCGCGCCGCACGATCCGTTCGACCTGCAGGACGCTCAATCTGTTCGATGCGCTCGCGCCTCCCCGACTGGCAGGCCGGCGGCAAGGCGGGCTTCCTGCTCGGCACCGACGACCAGGGCCGCGACGTGCTGTCGGCGATCATGTTCGGCGCGCGCATCTCCCTGCTGGTCGGCTTCGCCTCGGTGGCGCTCGCCATGGTGCGTCGGCGTCGCGCTTGGCTTGATCGCCGGCTACGCCGGCGGCAGGATCGGACGCGTTCATCATGCGTGTCGCCGACGTGCAGCTGTCGTTCCCCGCGATCCTGATCGCGCTGCTGATCGACGGCGTCGCGCGCGCCGTGTTGCCGCGCGACGCGCATTCGAGCGTCGGCGTTGTTCGTGCTGATCCTCGCGATCGGCGCGTCGAACTGGGTGCAGTACGCGCGCACGGTGCGCGGCTCGACGATGGTCGAGAAGAACAAGGAGTACGTGCAGGCCGCCCGCGTGATCGGCATCTCGCCGTTCGACATCATGCGCCGCCACCTGCTGCCCAACGTGCTCGGCCCCGTGCTGGTGCTCGCAACGATCAACATCGCCACGGCGATCCTGACCGAGGCGACGTTTTCGTTCCTGGGCGTCGGCGTGCCGCCGACGGAGCCGTCGCTGGGGACGCTGATCCGCGTCGGCAACGATTTCCTGTTTTCGGGCGAGTGGTGGATCACGATATTTCCCGGCGCCGCGCTGGTGGTCATGGTGCTCGCGATCAACTTGCTCGGCGACTGGCTGCGCGACGCGCTGAACCCGAAGCTGCGGTGACGTGCGCCAGGTGCATCGCGAGCCGCTACTGGCGGTCGAGAACCTGCGGGTCGAGTTTCCGACCCGGCGCGGCACGCTGCTCGCGGTGCACGACATCTCGTTCGCGATCGCGCCCGGCGAAGTGCTGGGCGTGGTCGGCGAATCGGGCGCCGGCAAGTCGCTGACCGGCGCGGCGATCATCGGCCTGATCGATCCGCCGGGGCGCATCGCCGCAGGCGAGATCCGGCTTCTCGGGCGGCGCATCGACAACCTGCCGTACGACGCGATGCGCGCGGTGCGCGGGCGCGAGATCGGCGCCGATGTTCCAGGATCCGCTGACATCGCTCAATCCGCTCTACACGATCGGCCGCCAGCTCGATCGAGACGATCCGCACGCACTTGCCGCTTTCGCGAGGCCGACGCGCGCACGCGCGCGATCGGCGCTCCTCGACGAAGTCGGCATTCCCGGCGCGGCGCGGCGCATCGACCAGTATCCGCACCAGTTTTCCGGCGGCATGCGCCAGCGCGTCGTCATCGCGCTCGCGCTGGCCGCCAATCCGCGGCTCATCGTCGCCGACGAGCCGACCACGGCGCTCGACGTGTCGATCCAGGCGCAGATCATCCAGCTCCTGAAGCGCCTGTGCCGCGACCACGGCACGGCGGTCATGCTGGTCACCCACGACATGGGCGTGATCGCGGAAACCGCCGACCGCGTCGCGGTGATGTACGCGGGGCGCATCGTCGAGATCGGCCCGGTCGCCGACGTGATCCATCGGCCGGCGCATCCGTACACGATCGGCCTCATGGGCTCGATTCCGTCGATCGTCGACGAGCGCGAGCGGCTGACGCAGATCGATGGCGCGATGCCGCGGCTCGACGGCCGTTCCCGCCGGCTGCGCATTCCATCCGCGCTGTCCGCGCGCGTTCGAGCGCTGCTCGCGAGAGCTGCCGGGCTCGAGCCGGTCGGCGCGACGCACGCTGCATGCTGGCGCGCGCAAGTGCCTCGCGCGATGAGGCGCGATGAGCGCCGCCGGGCCGTCCCATGGCGCGAATGCGCCGGCGGGCAGCGCAGCCGGCCGCAGCGCGGAGGCGCACCCATAGGCCGCGGCGTCCAGGTGAGCGCTGCTCAAGCTGACGACGTCGCGCGCACTTTCGACGTCTCGCCGCCCTGGCTCAATCGCGTCCTCGAGCGCGGGCCGCGCGCGCTCCTGAAGGCCGTCGACGGCGTCGAGCTTGCCATTGCCAGAGGCGAGACGCTCGGCCTGGTCGGCGAATCGGGCTGCGGCAAGTCGACGGTGGCGCGGCTGATCGTCGGGCTCTACGCGCCGACGCGCGGCACGATCGCTTACGACGGCATCGCGCATTGCCGGCGCCGGCGCGGCGGCGCCGGATGCGCCGGCGAGCGGCGCGCCGGCCGCGGCATGCAGATGATCTTCCAGGATCCGTACGCGAGCCTCAACCCGCGCTGGCGCGTCGCCGACATCGTCGCCGAGCCGATCGCGCGCAGGCAGCCCGGCAAGCCGAGGCCGAGGTCGACGCGCGCGTGGCGGCGCTGCTCGCGCAGGTCGGCCTCGCCGCCGCCGACGGCGCCAAGTATCCGCACCAGTTCTCCGGCGGCCAGCGCCAGCGCATTTCGATCGCGCGGGCGCTGTCGACGGAGCCCGCGTTCCTCGTCTGCGACGAGCCGACGTCCGCGCTCGACGTGTCGGTGCAGGCGCAGGTGCTGAACCTGATGCGCGACCTGCAGCGGCGGCTCGGGCTCACGTATCTGTTCATCTCGCACAACCTCGCCGTCGTGCATCACATCGCCGATCGCGTCGGCGTGATGTACCTCGGGCGCATCGTCGAGCTCGCGCCGACGCCGCGAGCTGTTCGCGCAGCCGCGGCATCCGTACACGCGGATGCTGCTCGACGCCGTGCCCGGACCTCGCGCTGACGGGCAAGGCGCGTACGGCGGTCGCGGGCGAGGTGCCCAATCCGCTGGACCCGCCCGCCGGGTGCGCGTTCCATCCGCGCTGCCCGCTACGCCAACGAGCGCTGCCGCGTCGAGCGTCCCGCGCTCAGCGCCGCGCGCGGCGGCGGCACCAGGTCGCCTGCCACGCGGTTGCGGAAGGCCGCCTTGCCGCCGCGCGCACGCCGATCGCAGCGTGACCGCGCTCGTCGGCTGCCGGGTGCGCGTCGAGCCGCGCCGTTCCGCTATAATTCGTGCGTTTTGCACGCGCGGCCAGCCGCTCGCGCGTCGACATTTCCTCGCATCGTCCTTCTCCGACATTCCCGCCTTGCGCCTCACGCAGATCAAGCTCGCCGGCTTCAAGTCGTTCGTCGATCCGACGGCGATCGCCACGCCCGGCCAGCTCGTCGGCATCGTCGGCCCCAACGGCTGCGGCAAGTCCAACGTCATCGACGCGGTGCGCTGGGTGCTCGGCGAATCGAAGGCGTCGGCGCTGCGCGGCGAGTCGATGCAGGACGTGATCTTCAACGGCGCCGGCGAGCGCAAGCCGGTCGGCCGCGCGTCGGTCGAGCTGCATCTTCGACAACAGCCCGGGCCGCATCGGCGGCCAGTGGGGCCAGTACGCCGAGCTCTCGATCAAGCGCGTGCTGACGCGCGACGGCGACTCGACGTACTACATCAACAACATCCCGGTGCGCCGCCGCGACATCCACGATCTCTTCCTCGGCACCGGCCTCGGGCCGCGCGCCTACGCGATCATCGAGCAGGGGATGATCTCGCGCGTCATCGAGGCGAAGCCCGAGGAGCTGCGCGTCTTCCTCGAGGAGGCGGCGGGCGTCTCGAAGTACAAGGAGCGGCGCAAGGAAACCGAAGGCCGGCTCGCCGACACGCGCGAGAACCTGGCGCGCGTCGAGGACATCCGCATCGAGCTCGGCAACCAGCTGACGCGGCTCGACGAGCAGGCGAAGGTCGCCGCCGAGTATCGCGAGCTCGAGGCGCGGCTGCGAGCAGTCGCAGCACCTGCTGTGGTTCGCGAAGCAGCAGGACGCGGCTGCGCGCGCGCGAGCGGTGCACGGCCGAGATCGCCACGCTGACCGTCGCGCTCGAGGCCGTGCAGGCGGACATGCGCGCCGACCGAGGCGCAAGCTCGAGGCGCTGCGCAGCGAGCACTACGCCGCCGGCGATGCGCTGCACGAGAAGCAGGGCGCGTTCTACGCCGCCAACGCCGAGGTCACGCGCCTCGAGCAGCAGCTCGCGTTCGCGCGCGAGAGCGAGACGCGGATCGCCCAGCAGGTCGCGCAGCTCGACGGAAGCGATCGGCGCGCTCGGCCGGCCAGGAAGCCGCGCTTGCGCTGACGAGCGCGCGCGGCCGAATCGCGCTCGAGGCCGCGCTCGCGGCGCGCGAAGCGCAGCCGCCGAGGAACAGGCCGCGCAGGCCGGGCTGCCGGCGCTCGACGCGGCGGTGCGCCGCGGCCGCGGCGACGCTGCGCCGAGCTGCAGCAGCGGATCGCGCCGGACCGAGCAGGACGATCGCGCGTCGGCGAGACGCGGCGCGACAGCGCGGCGCGACGCGCTGGCGCAGCTCGCGCAGCGGACGCGAGCGGCTCGCAGCAGGAGCTGCGCGGGCTCGCGCGCGCCGGCCACCGATCCCATTGCGCGACGTCGAGGAGCAGCTCGCGCAGGAAAACGCGCGATCTCGCCGGCAAGCAGGCAGCGCTCGACGCGCTGCAGCGAGCGGTGCAGGCGCTGCAGGAGCGCCAGCGCGACGCCGCGCGACGCGTGGCAGCGCGACAGCCGCCGCCTCGCCGACCTCGAGGCGCGCGCCGCAGGCGCTCGCGGCGCTGCAGGCGAAGATCGGCCACGGCACAGGACATCGACGCGTGGCTCGGCGGCGCACGGCCTCGCGCGACGCGCGCCGCCTGTGGCAGGCGCTCGACATCGAGCGCGGCTGGGAAGATGCGCTCGAGGCGGTGCTGCGCGAGCGGCTGGACGCGCTCGAGCTCGCGCGCCTCGACGACGTCGCTCGACTGGGTCGACGAACGCGACGCGCAGGACCTGCCGCGGGCGCGTTGCCGTCTACGCGCCGACCGCTGCGCGCGCCTGCGCCGGCCGCCGATGGCACGGCGACGCGCTGCTGGCCAAGGTGCGCTCAAGCCCAGCCCGGAGCGGCGCGGTTGCTCGCCGACTGGCTCGCACGGCGTCCGCTGCCGCGACGAGTCTCGGCCGGCGCTGCGCGCGCGCGGCGGCGCTCGGCGTCGGCGAAGCGTTCGTCACGCCGCGAGGGCCACCTGGTCACCGCGCAGGGCGTGTCGTTCTTCGCGCCCGACAGCGAACTGCACGGCGTGCTCGCGCGCCAGCGCGAGCTCGACGAGCTCGCGCACGCGATCGCCGACGGCGAGCGCGGCCGCAGGCGGCCGCGCGCGCTGCGCTCGACGCGCGTCGAAGCGCGAGCTCGACGACGCGCAGCAGACGCTATCACGCCGAGAGCCTGGCGTTCGCGTCGCAGCAGCGGCGCGTGCCACGACCTCGAGCTCGAGCTGCTGCAGCTGCGGCAGGCGGCGGAGGCGGCGGCCCAGCGCCGCGCGCAGATCGACAAGGAAGCGGCCGAGATCTCCGCGCAGCGAAGCCGCCGAGCGAGGCGCAGCGCGACGGCGCTCGCGCGCGAGATCGCCGACGCTGCAATCGCGGCTGCACGACGAAAACGGCGCGCGCGACGCCGCGCGCCACGCGCGCAACGAGGCCGAAGTCGCGCTGGCGCGGGGCCGCGAGCGCGTGCGCGCCGCCGAGCGCGCGGCGCAGGAAGCGGGCTTCGCCGAGCGCAGCTGCCGCGACCGGCTCGCCGAGCTCGAGCGCCGGCGCGAAGCGCTGGCGGCGCAGGTCGCGCAGCAGCGCGAGCTGCTCGCGCCAGCTCACGACCGAGCGCGCGGCGATCGACTGGACGCCGGTCGAGGAGGCGCTGCAGCGACAGCTCGGCGCGCGCGGCGCGGCCGAGCAGGCGCTCGCCGCCGCGCGCGACCGGCTCGAAGGCGCTGGCGGCCGAACTGCGCGCGGCGCGACGAGGCGCGGCTCGCCGCCGAGCAGAAGCTCGAACCGGCGCGCGCGAAGATCCAGGACATGCAGCTGAAGGAGCAGGCGGCGGCGCTCGCCGAGCAGCAGTTCGCCGAGCAGCTCGCCGAGGCGCAGGCCGACCTCGCCGCGCTGCCGGACGCGCTGAAGGCCTGGGGCAGCACTCGCGCGCTGCCCGGCCGAGATCGAGCGGCTGCAGCACGGCGATCGCCGAGCTGGGCGCCGTCAATCTGGCGGCGCTCGACGAGCTTGCGCAGGCGAGCGAGCGCAAGGAGTACCTCGATCGCGCAGGCCGCCGACCTCACCGAGGCGATGGCCACGCTCGAGACGGCGATCCGCCAGATCGACCGCGAGTCGCGCGAGCTGCTGCAGCAGACGTTCGACAGCGTCAACGCGAACTTCGCCAAGCTGTTTCCCGACGCTCTTCGGCGGCGGCCAGGCGCGGCTCGTGCTGACCGGCGAGGAGATCCTCGACTCGGGCGTGCAGGTCGTCGCGCAGCCGCCGGGCAAGCGCAACACGTCGATCCATCTGCTGTCCGGCGGCGAAAAGGCGCTGACCGCGATCTCGCTCGTGTTCGCGCTGTTCCAGCTCAATCCGGCGCCGTTCTGCCTGCTCGACGAGGTCGACGCGCCGCTCGACGACCCCAACACCGACCGCTTCTGCGCGATGGTGCGAGACGATGTCGGCGAGAACGCAGTTCCTGTTCATCTCGCACAACAAGATCACGATGGAGATGGCGAACCAGCTGGTCGGCATCACGATGCCCGAGCCCGGCGTTCGCGCGTGGTCGCGGTCGACATCGCCGAGGCGCTTGAGCTCGCGGAGACCGGCGCCGCGGCTGCGTGACGGCGGGCGAGCGCTGCCGCGTCAAGCGTCCGACGATCGGCGCACTACCTTGTCCCGTCGCTATCGATCGAGCGCGACGCTATAATTCCGACATTGCTGCGATCGCAGCGGACGCCGCGACACGATGATCGACTGCACGCATCCGATGAGTTCGCTGCAGCTCGGCCTGATCGTCGCCGGCGTCGTGCTCGTGGTCGGCGTCATCGTCTACAACTGGCTGCAGGAGCGCCGCATCCGGCGCCGGATCGACGCGACCTTCCGCAAGCCCAGCCCCGCCGACGGTCCGGCCGACACGCCTCGACGCGCAGGGCGGAGCGCGTCGAGCCGACGCTCGCCGCGAGCGACGGCGGCGATGCGGCGGCTACGCATCGCCGGAAAATCCACAAGGCAGCGCCGCGTTCGCGGACGAGGCTTCCGGCGCGCGATGGGAGCCGCCGGTCGAAACGACGACCCGGATCGTCTCCGATCTGTCGCTCGATCACGCCGCGACGCCCGCGTCGACGATGGCGCGGGAAGCGCTTCGCGACGTCCGCTCGGAGCCTCCGCGGCCAGGGCGTCGGTCGGCCGGCGCAGCGTGCCGCAACCCGATCCCGACATCGAATGCATGGTGACGCTGCAGCCGGCGCGCGCCGGTGGCGGCGGGCGCGCTCGCCGCGGGACTGCACGCGCGGCTCGGCAAGCCGCTGCGCTGGTTCGGCCGCCGCGACGATGCCGTGCCGTGGCAGCTGCTCAAGTCGGACACGCCGGGCGAATTCACCGAGATCGCCGCGTGCCTGCTGCTCGCCGATCGCAACGGCGCGGCGACGCAGCCGCAGCTCGAGCGTTCGCGCGGCTTGCGGGCGACATCGCGCCGACGCTGCCGGCGGCGTGTCGTGCCGCCGGACACCGCGCGCGAGGCCGCGCGCGCCGAGGCGCTCGATCGCCTCTGCGCCGACCTCGACGTGCAGATCGGCCTCACGGTGCTGAAGGCGGGCCCGGCGACGATCGCCGGCACGCGGCTTCGCGGCGTCGCCGAAGCGGCGGGCTTCCGGCTCGCGGACGGCGGCCGGTTCGACTGGGTGCAGGAGGAGACCGGCGCCGTGCTCTATACGCTGCAGAATCTACCGGTCGGAGCCGTTCACCGCCGATGCGCTGCGCATGGCTTCCACGCCGGGGGCGGTGTTCGTGCTCGACGTCCCGCGCGTGGCCGACCCGGTGCGCGTGTTCGACCAGATGAAGCTCGCGGCCGAGCGCATGGCGCAGACGCTCGATGCGACGCTCGTCGACGACAACCGGCGCCCGCTCGACGATGCCGCGTTCGCGGCGATCCGCGAGCAGGTGCAGGCGGCCGCCGACGCGCTTGCGCGAAGTCCACATCGAGCCGGGCAGCCCGCGCGCGCTGGCGCTGTTCGGCGGCTGAGAGGCGGTGGCGATAGGCGCAAGCGTGGGGGCGCATCAGTGAACGCTGCGCGACCCGCCGAGCCGCGCGGCCGTACCCGCGGCCGTCGCCGCGCGCGTCGCGGCGCTGCGACGCGAAATCGCCGAGCACGACCAGCGCTACTACGTCCTCGACGCGCCCGACGATCAGCGACGCCGAATACGACGCGCTGTTCCGCGAGCTGCAGGCGCTCGAAGGCCAAGTACCCGTCGCTCGTCACGCCCGACTCGCCGACGCAGCGCGTCGGCGGCGCGCCGGCCGACGCGTTCGCGCCGGTCCGGCACGCGGTGCCGATGCTGTCGATCCGCACCGAGACCGACACGACGGTCGGCGCGCGCCGCCAAGTTCGATGCGCGCATCCGCCGCGACCTCGGGCTCGCCGCCGACGCGCCGCCGGTCGACTACATGGCCGAGCTCAAGTTCGACGGGCTCGCGATCAGCCTGCGCTACGAGAAGGGCTCGCTCGTCGACGGCGGCGACGCGCGGCGACGGCGAAGTCGGCGAGGACGTCACCGCGCAACATCCGCACGATCCGCGCCATTCCGCAGCGCTTGCGCGAGCAGCCGCCGCCCGCGGTGCTCGAGGTGCGCGGCGAGGTCTACATGACGCGGCGCGACTTCGAGGCGCTGAACGAGCGGCAGCGCGCGGCCGGCCAGAAGCTCTTCATCAATCCGCGCAACACCGCGGCCGGCGCGGTGCGCCAGCTCGATCCCGCGGTGACGGCGCAGCGCCCGCTGCATTTCTTCGCCTACGGCATCGGCGAGACGGCGGGCTTCGACGGCGTGCCGCCGACGCAAAGCGCGCTGCTCGATGCGCTCGAAGCGCTCGGCGTGCCCGGTGAATCGCGACCGGCGCGTCGTGCGCGGGGCCGGCGGCGCTCGCCGAATTCTACGAGCGACGTGGCGACGCGACGCGCGGAGCTGCCGTTCGAGATCGACGGCGTCGTCTACAAGGTCGACCGACTCGACGCTGCAGCGCGAGCTCGGCTTCGTGACGCGCGAGCCGCGCTGGGCGGTCGCGCACAAGTTCCCGGCCGAGGAGATGGCGACCGAGGTCCTCGGCATCGACGTGCAGGTCGGCCGCACCGGCGCGATCACGCCGGTCGCGCGGCTCGAGCCGGTCTTCGTCGGCGGCGTCACCGTGACCAACGCGACGCTGCACAACGAGGACGAGGTCCGGCGCAAGGACGTTCGCATCGGCGACACGGTCATCGTGCGGCGCGCCGGCGACGTGATCCCGGAAGTCGTGCGCGTGCTCGTGGACAAGCGCCCGCCGCGACGCGCAAGGCGTTCGTGATGCCGACGCGAGTGCCCCGAGTGCGGCTCGGCGGTCGTGCGGCTGCCCGACGAGGCGGTCGCGCGCTGCACCGGCGGGCTCGTCTGCCCGGCGCAGCGCAAGCAGGCGCTGCTGCATTTCGCGAGCCGCCGCGCGATGGACATCGAGGGCCTCGGCGACAAGCTCGTCGACCAGCTCGTCGACGGCGGCCTCGTGCACACGCCGGCCGACCTCTACGGGCTCGACCGCAGGCACGCTCGCCGGCGCTCGAGCGGATGGCGGACAAGTCCGCCGCCAACGTCGTCGCCGCGATCGACAAGAGCAAAGACGACGACGCTCGCGCGCTTCATCTACGCGCTCGGCATCCGGCACGTCGGCGAAGCGACGGCCAAGGACCTCGCGCGCCATTTCGGCAGCCTCGACGCGCCTGATGCGCGCCGGCGAGGCCGAGCTGCTCGAGGTGCCCGACGTCGGCCCGGTGCTGGCCGAGAGCATCGCGCGGTTTTTCGCCGAGCCGCACAACCGCGAGGTGATCGCGGCGCTGCGCAAGGCCGGCGTGCACTGGACCGAGGCCGCGCCGCAGCGCGGCCGCGCGCGGCCGGCTCGCCGGCCTTACGTTCGTGCTGACCGGCACGCTGCCGACGCTCACGCGCGACGACGCGAAGGCGGTGATCGAGGCCGAAGGCGGCAAGGTCGCCGGCAGCGTCTCGAAGAAGACCGACTACGTCGTCGCCGGCGCCGACGCGGGCAGCAAGCTCGCGAAGGCGCAGGAGCTCGGGCGTCCCGGTGCTCGACGAACGCGGCTTGCAGCGCCTGCTGACTCACGGTCCCGCTCGTCATCGACACGCGAGGACAGCCATGACGATGCGCAAGATCACGAAAGCCGTATTTCCGGTGGCCGGGCTCGGCACGCCGCTTCCTGCCGGTGACCAAGGCGAGCCCGAAGGAAATGCTGCCGGTCGTCGACAAGCCGCTGATCCAGTACGCGGTCGAGGAGGCCGCCGCCGCCGGCATCACCGACATGATCTTCATCACCGGCCGCAACAAGCGCGCGATCGAGGATCATTTCGACAAGGCCTACGAGCTCGAGACCGAGCTCGAGCTGCGCAACAAGACCGAGCTGCTCGAAGTCCGTGCAGGCGGCCACGCCGCCCGGCATCAACTGCATCTACATCCGCCAGACCGAGGCGCTCGGCCTCGGCCACGCGGTGCTGTGCGCGGCGCCGGTCGTCGGCGACGAGCCGTTCGCGGTGCTGCTCGCCGACGACCTGATCGACGCCGAGGTGCCGGTGATGAAGCAGATGACCGCGGTCGCCGAGCACGACGGGTGCCGGTGATCGGCGTCATGACGGTCGCGGCCGGGCGAAGTCGGCAACTACGGCATCGTCGAGACCGGACCGATGGTCGGATCGTGCCGCGCCGATCACGCGCATCGTCGAAAAGCCGAAGCCCGGAACGACGCCGTCGACGCTCGCGGTCGTCGGCCGCTACGTGCTGACGCCGCGGATCTTCCATCACCTGCGGGCGATGCCGCCGGCGCCGGCGGCGAGATCCAGCTGACCGACGGCATCGCGGCGCTGCTTGCCGACGAGCGCGTGCTGGCGTATGCGTTCGAAGGCCGCCGCTACGACTGCGGCAGCAAGCTCGGCTACCTGGAGGCCACCGTCGATTTCGGGCTGAAGCATCCGGAGCTGGCCGAGGATTTCGCCGCCTTCCTGCGGCAGCGCGCGGAGCACCCTGTCCGATGACGCTGAACGAGCTTCGCTACATCGTCGCCGTCGCCAACGAGCGCAACTTCGGCCGCGCCGCGCAGAAGTGCTTCGTCAGCCAGCCGGCGCTGTCGGTCGCGATCCAGAAGCTCGAGGAGGAGCTGGGCGCGCGGCTCTTCGAGCGCGGCAAGACCGAGGTCGCGGTGACGCCGGTCGGCGAGCGCATCGTCGAGCAGGCGCAGAAGGTGCTGGAGGAGGCGGCGCGGATCCGCGAGATCGCGCAGGCCGGCCGCAACCAGCTCGCCGGCCCGCTGAAGCTCGGCGTGATCTACACGGTCGCGCCGTACCTGCTGCCGGACCTGATCCCGGCGCTGCACGAGCTCGCGCCGCAGATGCCGCTCGACATCGAGGAGAACCTCACCGAGAACCTCGAGGCGGCGCTCAAGTCCGGCCGCATCGACGCGGCGATCGTCGCGCTGCCGTTTGCGCCGCCCGGCGTGGTCACCGAATTCCTGTACGAGGAGCCGTTCCAGGTCGTCGTGCCGCGCGGCCACAGGTGGGCCAGGCGCAAGTCGGTGCAGCCGGACGAGCTCGCGGCCGAGCACACGATCCTGCTCAATGTCGGCCACTGCTTCCGCGATCAGGTGCTCGACGCGTGCCCCGAGCTGAACCGGGCGGACGCGCACGTGAGCGCGCACGCAACTCGCTCGAGACGGTGCGCAACATGGTGGCGTCGGGGCTCGGCGTGTCGGTGCTGCCGCGCGACGCGCTGACGCCGAAGTACCACAGCCAGCTGGTCGTGCCGGTGCCCTTTTCGCGGCCGGCGCCGTCGCGGCGCATCGCGCTCGCGTAGCGGAAGAGCTTTCCGCGGCCGCAGGCGATTCGCGCGATCCGCGACGCCGTGGCGGTGTGCCGGGCGAAAAAGACGGGGGCGGCGTCGAGTCGGAGCGGGGAGCCCGCGCGGGTCCGCAGCAAAGAGCACGGTACGCATCCTCAACATTCGGGAGCAAACCCATGGTTTCGGATCTCAAGGGCAAGACGGTTCTCATCACCGGCGCATCGACCGGGATCGGCGCGGCGGCGGCGCGTGCCTTCGCGCGCCTCGGCAGTCGGGTCGTCATCCATTACAACGCGAGCCGAAACGCCGCCGAGGCCGTAGCGGCCGAGTGCAACGCGCTCGGCGGCGAGACTGCGCTCGTCGGGGGCGACGTCACGCAAAGCGCGACCGTCAAGCGCATCGTTGCCGAGTCGCTCGCCCGCGTTTGGCCGAATCGACGTGCTCATCAACAATGCGGGCGGGCTCGTCGGCCGGACCCGGATCGAGGACTACACCGAGGCGTATATCCACCAAGTGCTCGCGCTCAACGTCATGCACGTCGCGATGTTCATGCATGAGGTGATTCCCCTCATGCGCGGGCAGAAGAAGGGCAACGTGATCAACGTGACGTCGATCGCCGCGCGCCATGGCGGCGGCGCCGGCGCCATCATCTATGCCGGTGCCAAAGGATTCATCTCGACGGCGACGCGGGGATGGGCGAAGGAGGTGGTCGGCGATGGCATCCGCGTCAATGCGGTGTCGCCCGGCGTCATCGCCACGCCGTTCCACGAGCGCTACTCGACGGCGGAGCAGCTGAAGGCGATGCAGGCGATGATCCCGATGAACCGGCTCGGCACCGCCGAGGAGTGCGCGGGAACCTTCGTCTTTCTTGCTTCCGACGAGATGAGCGGCTACGTCACGGGCCAGGTGATCGAGGTCAACGGCGGCCAGTACATGCCTTAGAACCGCTCTCAAAATTGGCTGCGCGGCCCGATAGCTTTGTCGTGTCCTCGCTCGCCCCTCGCTGTACGTCTTAGTACTATCTCGGGGCTCGCTGCGGGCCTTCGCGCTCTCGGGCCGCTCGCCGGGATTTTGAAAGCGGTTCTACGTAGTTATGTAATACCGCTCAAGCCGCCTCAGGGCGGACCATCACGCCAGCAGCGCCGGCAGCTCCGAGAGGCTCGCGATGATCCGGTCGGGTGGAGCACCGTGCTGTTCCACGGGCGCGCCGGTCCGGTTGATCCAGAACGTGGTGAAGCCGCAGGCCTTGGCGCCGGTCGCGTCCCAGCCGTTCGACGACACGAAGCCGATGCGCGAAGGCGCCATCCGCAAGCGTTCGGTCGCCAACCGATAGACCCGCGGACTCGGCTTGTAGATGCCCGCCGCGTCGACCGATAGCACGCCGTCCAGATCGCCTTCGAGCCCGCTCGAGCGCACCAGCGGCTCCAGCATCGCGAGTGTCCCGTTGGAGAGTATCCAGCGCGGTCGCGGCGCCAGTGCCGCCAGGGCGCGACGAACGTCGGGAAACGGTTCCAGCGAGAGATAGGTATCGCGCAGCCGGCGCCGGTCGGAAGCCGACAGCGGCAGATCGAGGGCGGCCAGCGCGTAGTCGAGCGCATGCGCGGTCACCGCAGCGAAATCCTCGCGCGGCCGCGTCTCCATGAGGCTCTGCAGCCAGGTGTACTCGAGCTGCTTCGTACGCCACAATTGCGACAGCACGGCGCCGTGGCCCGGGGCGAGCGCTCGCCTTCGCGCACGACCGAATGCACGTCGAACAACGTGCCGTACGCGTCGAACACCAGCGCGTCGACGGCGAGGAGCGGAAGCGGGTCGGGCATCGAAGCGCTCCTGGTGATGCCGCGTCGCCGCGATGCGCGTGGCGCTTCGCGCGGCCGAGGCACCGCCAAAAAAAGAGGGGTTACACTTGCGCGTAACCCCTTGGTTCATTTGGTGGGCGGTACTGGGTTCGAACCAGTGACCCCTGCCGTGTGAAGGCAGTGCTCTACCGCTGAGCTAACCGCCCCGCGAACCCAGACAGGAGCCATGATTTAAACACGCAGCCGAGACCAGGGTCAAACGTTCACCTGCAATTTGTTATAGTCTGTCCTGGACAAAAAATGCACGCAGGGAGTGCGTTCGACGCCCTCAATCGGGACCTGACGGAGCCCCCGAGACGGCGCGAAATCGGTAACCCTCTACGGCAATGGCACTTTCCGAATTGGCCCGGGAATTGCCTTCCATCCGGCGCTGGCCGCCGTCCGTTCCGGAATTCTTCCATGTCCCGTCTCCCCTACGGCGAAATACCGACCCGGGAGGGGTCGTCCGGCCCCAGGCCCTCACCGGCCGGCTCAGTATCCCGAAGCGAGCGCCTGATTCCATTCGACATCGTGCCGCGGATCATTCCGGCGAATGCATGGAAGATTCTCGATCGCGGGTTGCCGCAGTGCGTGCATGTTGAAAGCGTTCGTGCACGACGTCTATCGGCCACACGCCGGGTGGAATGAAGTTGAGCGACGAGCTGCCCAATCCGGCGACGCCGACGACGCGCGCGCCGCGCTGGGTCGCTAGGTAATAGAAAACAGAAATCAGATGACCATGACGGTGGCAGCTGCAACTTGACGGACGCTGGTCGCTGGCGTCACGCGCGGTAGCTGGCACATGCGGTTCGCGAAATCCCTGGACGACGAACGGTAGAATCGCGTCTTCCGTCAATCCCGGCAATGATGCTTCATGCGCCTGATGGCCCGCATCCGCCGCTCGCGAAGAGCAGATGTTTCCGATTCCTGACCTCTGATCCTGACCTCTGATGGTCCGCACCCGTTTCGCGCCCAGCCCCACGGGCTTCATTCACCTCGGCAACATCCGCTCCGCGCTGTTTCCGTGGGCATTCGCCCGCAAGCACCGCGGCATGTTCATCCTGCGGATCGAGGACACCGACGTCGACCGCTCGACCCCCGAGGCGGTGCGGGCGATCATCGACGCGATGGCGCTGGCTCGGCCTCGATTACGACGAAGGCCCGTACTATCAGATGCAGCGAATGGAGCGCTATCGCGAGGTGCTGGCCGACATGCTCGCCCGCGGACTGGCCTATCACTGTTATATGTCGGCGAAGGAGCTGGACGACCTGCGCGCCGCGCAGATGGCACGCGGCGAGAAGCCCCGCTACGACGGCCGCTGGCGGCCGGAGAACGCCGCCGGCCGGGCGCCGCCGCCCGGCGTCGCGCCTGTCATCCGCTTCCTGAATCCGCTCGGTGGAACGGTCGCGTGGGACGATGCGGTCAAGGGCACGGATCGAAATCGCCAACGCCGAGCTCGACGACCTCGTTCATCGCGCGCCCCGACGGCACGCCGACCTACAACTTCTGCGTCGTCGTCGACGACCTCGACATGCGGCATCACGCACGTGATCCGCGGCGACGATCACGTCAACAACACGCCACGGCAGATCAACATCCTGCGTGCGCTGGGCGGCGCGACGCCGGTTTACGCGCACCTGCCGACGGTGCTGACGCCCGAAGGCGACAAGCTCTCGAAGCGGCACGGCGCGAAGTCGCGTGATGCAGTACCGGGACGACGGCTACCTGCCCGAGGCGGTGGTCAACTATCCTCGCGCGACTCGGCTGGGCGCACGGCGACGACGAGATCTTCACGCGCGAGGAGTTCGTCGGGTGGTTCGACCTCGCCGGACTGTCATCGGCGCCGGGACGATTCGACCCGGACAAGCTGAAATGGGTGAACCACGAGCACATGAAGCGGTTGCCGCGAGGACGAGCTTGGCGAGCGTCTCGCGCCCGTATCTCGTGCGCGCGGGGCTCGATCCGGCGGCGGGCCCGGCGCCGGCGCCGTCGCGATGCTGCTGCGCGACCGCGTCGCCACGCTGGCGGAAATGGCCGACGCGGCGCACTACTTCTACACGACCCCGCACCCCGCGCAGGAAGCGATCGCCGAGCAGGTCAACGCCGGCAACGTCGCCGCGCTCGTCGAGCTGCACGTCGACCTTTGAATCGGTCCGTGGATGCGGGAGGCGATCGGCGCCGCGCTCAAGGCCGCCGCTGCGAAACACGGCCTCAAGCCGCCGCCAGGTGATGATGCCGCTGCGCTTTCTCGTCTGCGGCACGACGCGAGACACCCGGCGCATCGACGCGGTGCTTGCGCTCCTCGGACGCGAAAAGACGCGCGCGCGCGCTTGCGCGACGGACTGCGCATCGCCGGCTGACATTCGCGGGCGCAACGATTTGTCGCCGCGACGTTCGCGCGAGGCGTTCCTGTAAAATACGAATTTCCGGGACTGGCCGCCCATGACCAAGTTCGTCTTCGTGACCGGCGGCGTCGTTTCCTCGCTGGGGAAGGGCATCGCCGCCGCGTCGCTGGCCGCGATCCTCGAGTCCCGCGGCATCCGCGTCACCAATCTCAAGCTCGACCCGTACATCAACGTCGATCCGGGCACGATGAGCCCGTTCCAGCACGGCGAGGTGTTCGTCACCGAGGACGGCGCCGAGACCGACCTCGACCTCGGCCACTACGAGCGCTTCACCGACGTGAAGATGAGCAAGCGCAACAACTTCACCACCGGCCAGATCTACGAGAGCGTGATCCGCAAGGAGCGCCGCGGCGATTACCTCGGCGGCACCGTGCAGGTGATCCCGCACATCACCGACGAGATCAAGAGCTGGATCGCGGCGGGCGCCGGCGATGCCGAAGTCGCGATCGTCGAAGTCGGCGGCACGGTCGGCGACATCGAATCGCTGCCGTTCCTCGAAGCGATCCGGCAGATGGGCATCACGCTCGGCCGCGACAACGTCTGCTACATCCACCTGACGCTGGTGCCGTACATCGCCACGGCCGGCGAGATGAAGACCAAGCCGACGCAGCACTCGGTGAAGGAGCTGCGCGAGATCGGCATCCAGCCCGACGTCGTGCTGTGCCGCGCCGACCGGCCGCTGCCCGACGGCGACCGGCGCAAGATCGCGCTGTTCACCAACGTCGCGCCCGAAGCGGTGATCCCGGCGCTCGACGCCGACTCGATCTACAAGATCCCGGCGGCGCTGCACGCGAAGGGCTCGACGAGATCGTCTGCAAGAAGCTGCAGATGCGAGCCGCCGCCGGCCGATCTCTCGACGTGGGACAAGCTCGTCGACGCGCTCGAGCATCCCGAGCACGAGGTGCACATCGCGATGGTCGGCAAGTACGTCGACCTGACCGAGTCGTACAAGTCGCTGTCCGAGGCGCTGACGCACGCCGGCATCCACACCCGGAGCAAGGTGCACATCCATTACGTCGATTCCGAGGCGGTCGAGCGCGACGGCGTCGACAGCCTGCGCGGCATGGACGCGATCCTCGTGCCCGGCGGCTTCGGCAAGCGCGGCGTCGAAGGCAAGATCGCGCGCGATCCGCTACGCGCGCGAGAACGACGTCCCGTACCTCGGCATCTGCCTCGGCATGCAGCTCGCGGTGATCGAGTACGCGCGCCACAAGGCCGGGCTCGCCGACGCCAACAGCACCGAGTTCGATCCCGCCACGCCGCATCCCGGTCGTCGCGCTGATCACCGAGTGGCAGAACCGCGACGGCTCGATCGAGAAGCGCGACCGAAAGCTCCGACCTGGGCGGCACGATGCGCCTTGGCGCGCAGCCCTGCGATGTCGTGCCGGGCTCGCTCGCGCACCGGATCTACGGCGCGACGACCGTCGCCGAGCGCCACCGCCACCGCTACGAGGTCAACAACCATTACCTGCCGCGGCTCGAGGCGGCGGGGCTGGCCGTCGGCGCGCGCGCGAAGAGCGCGACCGCCGGCGATCTGTGCGAGATGATCGAGCTGCCGCAGCATCCGTGGTTCTTCGGCTGCCAGTTCCACCCCGAGTTCACGTCGAACCCGCGCCGCGGCCATCCGCTGTTCATCGGCTTCGTCCGCGCCGCGCTCGCGCAGCAGCAGAGGCGGCAGGGCACGCGGCGCGTCCGACGCCGTCGCCGAGCTGGTCGCGTCGATCTGACGCGGCGCGTTCGATGAAGCTGTGCGGCTTCGAGGTCGGCCTCGACCGGCCGCTGTTCCTGATCGCCGGGCCGTGCGTCGTCGAGTCGCAGCAGCTGCAGATCGACGTCGCCGGCGAGCTGAAGGAGATCTGCGCGGCCCTGGGCATCCCGTTCATCTTCAAGTCGTCGTACGACAAGGCGAACCGCAGCTCCGGCGCGTCGTTTCGCGGACCTGGCATGGACGAAGGGCTGCGCGTCCTCGCCGACGTGAAGCGCCAGGTCGGCGTGCCGGTGCTGACCGACGTGCATGCCGAAGACGAGATCGCCGGCGTGCCGCCGCGGTGGTCGACGTGCTGCAGACGCCGGCGTTCCTGTGCCGCCAGACCGACTTCATCCAGGCGGTGGCGCGCGCCGGCAAGCCCGTCAACATCAAGAAGGGCCAGTTCCTCGCGCCCGAGGACATGCAGCAGGTCGTCGCCAAGGCGAAGGCCGCGAGCGGCGCCGACAACATCATGGTGTGCGAGCGCGGCGCGTCGTTCGGCTACCACAATCTGGTCTCCGACATGCGCTCGCTCGCGATCATGCGCGACACCGGCTGCCCGGTCGTGTTCGACGCGACGCATTCGGTGCAGTTGCCGGGCGGGCAAGGGCACGTCGTCCGGCGGGCAGCGCGAGTTCGTGCCGGTGCTGGCGCGCGCGGCCGTGGCCGCTGGTGTCGCCGGCGTGTTCATGGAGACGCATCCGAATCCCGAGAAGGCGCTGTCGGACGGCCCCAACGCGTGGCCGCTGGCGCGCATGCGCGCGCTGCTCGAAACGCTGAAGGAGCTCGACGCGGCGGTCAAGCGCGCGGGCTTCCCCGAAAACGAATTGATGCAGGCTGCGCAGCGCGTGAACCGAGCCGCATCAAACAAATAGCTGATTCCTGACCGTGGATATCTGACATGAGCGCCATCGTCGACGTCATCGCCCGCGAGATCCTCGATTCCCGCGGCAATCCCACCATCGAAGCCGACGTCGTGCTCGAATCCGGCGTATCGGGCCGCGCCGCCGTGCCGTCGGGCGCGTCGACCGGCTCGAAGGAAGCGATCGAGCTGCGCGACGGCGACGCCGCGCGCTATTTCGGCAAGGGCGTGATGAAGGCGGTCGAGAACGTCAACACCGAGATCTGCGAGGCGATCATCGGCCTCGACGCGACCGAGCAGGCGTTCATCGACAAGACGATGATCGAGCTCGACGGCACCGAGAACAAGGCGCGGCTGGGCGCCAACGCGATGCTGGCGGTGTCGTGCGCGGTCGCCAAGGCCGCGGCCGACGAATCGTCGCTGCCGCTCTACCGCTATCTCGGCGGCGCCGGCGAGATGCAGCTGCCGGTGCCGCTGATGAACGTCATCAACGGCGGCGCGCACGCCAACAACAAGGTCGACCTGCAGGAGTTCATGCTGGTGCCGCTCGGCGCGCCGACGTTCCGCGAAGCGCTGCGCTACGGCGCCGAAGTCTTCCACACGCTCAAGAAGATCATCGACGCCAAGGGCATGCCGACGACGGTCGGCGACGAAGGCGGATTCGCGCCGAACCTGCCCTCGAACGAGTCTGCGCTGCAGCTCCTGGTCGAGGCGATCGACAAGGCAGGGTACACGCCGGGCACCGACATCGCGCTCGGCATCGACTGCGCCGCCAACGAATTCTGCAAGGACGGCAAGTACGAGCTCGCCTCCGAGGGCCTGTCACTCACCTCGCAGCAGCTCGCCGATGTTCTCGCGACGTGGTGCGACAAGTATCCGATCATCAGCATCGAGGACGGAATGTCCGAGGACGACTGGGACGGCTGGAAGGTCCTGACCGAGCGGCTCGGCAAGAAGGTGCAGATCGTCGGCGACGACATCTTCGTCACGAACACTAAGATCATCAAGCAGGGCATCGCCAAGGGCGTGGCGAACTCGATCCTGATCAAGATCAACCAGATCGGAACGCTTACCGAAACCTTCGCGGCGATCACGATGGCGAATCGCGCGGGCTACACGGCGGTAATTTCGCACCGTTCCGGCGAGACCGAGGACAGCATGATCGCCGACATCGCCGTGGGAATGAACACGGGCCAGATCAAGACGGGGTCGCTGTCGCGCTCGGACCGGATCGCCAAATACAACCAGCTCCTGCGCATCGAGGAAGATCTCGGCGAGGCCGCCGAATATCCCGGTCGCGCCGCGTTTTTCCAGCTCAAATAAAGGAGCCTGTCGGGCTTGCTGTCACGTATGCGTTGCTGGGCCAAAAAGCGATGGATGCTAGGCGCGAGGCGCAGCGCATATCGGGAATATGCGCAAGCCTTGCAACGACGCAGACGCGCTTTTTGGCAGCAACCCGAAGGGACGGGGCGTTTTGGGCGCATTTCTGTGTTCTCGCCCTCGCCATACTCCCTGTATGTCTTCGGGCTTCGGGCCTTGAACTGCGCCCAACTCGCCGCCGTCGCATGCGCGTCTGCAAGCCCGACAGGCTCCTAGTGCGCTGGCTCGCTCTCGCCTTCGTCGTCCTGATTGCCGCGCTGCAGTATCCGATGTGGCTCGGCAAGGGGGGGTGGCTGCAGGTGCGCGAGCTGGACCGGCAGGTCGCCGCGCAGCGTGCCGCGAACGCGAAGCTGAAGGAACGCAACGACGCCCTCGACGCCGAGGTCCGCGACTTGAAGACCGGCACCGAGGCGATCGAGGAGCGCGCGCGCTCGGAGCTCGGAATGGTGAAGCACGACGAGGTGTTCTTCCAGCTCCAGCCCTCGGCGCCGCCTTCCACGCCTCGCGCGCCCGATGCCCCGATCTCAGACTCCATGCCGATTCAGGAAGCGCCGCCGGCTCTGCGCTGATCCGTCCCAGCAGCGGAACACGGGCCGTGTGTCGGCACGGATCGCCCCGTCCCAATATGCAACACGCCACGTCCCGCCAGAACCCGCGGCTCAAGGAAGCCGCGCGGCTCATTGCGTCGGCGCGTGATCGCCGGAAAGCCGGCAAGTGCGTGCTCGAAGGGGAGCACCTCGTGGCGGTCTATTGCGAACGTCACGGTCCGCCGGAGACGCTGCTCGTCACCGATGAGGCGCTCGAACGGCCGTCGGCGCGCGCGCTCGCCCTGCGCCTTGCGGACCGCGCATTGGTCGTATCGGCGAAGCTGTTGTCCGAGCTCGCCGTTCTGCCCGCGGACGTCGGGATGCTCGCCGTGGTGCCGGTGCTGCGGCCGGCCGCGGGCGCGGCCGCCGAATTCTGCCTGCTGCTGGACGACGTGCAGGATCCCGGCAACGTCGGCTCGATGCTGCGCTCGGCCGCGGCGGCGGGCGTCGCGCAGGTCATGCTCTCGAAGCACTGTGCATTCGCCTGGTCGCCGAAGGTGCTCCGGGCGGGGCAGGGCGCGCACTTTCATCTCGAGATCCACGAAGACGCGGACCTTGCGGCGTGGGCGAATGCGTATCGCGAAGGCGGCGGCGACGTCGTCGTGACGCTCGCCACCGGCGGCGCCGACCTTTATTCGGTTCCGCTCACCGGACGCGTCGCGATCGCGATCGGTAACGAGGGCGCGGGGGTGTCACCGATGCTCGCCAGCGTCGCGACGCGCCGCGTGACGATCCCGATGCCTGGCGGCATGGAATCACTGAATGCCGCGGCTGCGGCGGCGGTGTGCCTGTTCGAGTGCGTGCGCCAGCGGCGCGCCGTCGAGCGCACGTAACCCCGTCATCCTTTTGGACCCTGCCGTCCGACGCACGCCTTGTTGGGACTAATTCAGCACTCCCGAAAAGGTGCCGTTTTCCTGACAGCCGGCGAGGTTCGGGAGATTGCTCGCGAACCAGCGCCCTTCGATGCCTACGGCCGTAGCCTTGACCTCGTAAACGGTTGCCGTCGCATTGAGCGTCGTAGTGGTCCCGATCTGACAGAAGTAGCTCGCGGCGGGAATCCTGAATAGCTGGCCTTCTTGGATCGCCTGACCGCTAAGCGTACAGGTCTCGGTGCCGAACGTGAACGTGATGCCGACCTGCCCGCTCGTATCTTGCGTGATATGGGGGTCGACATCCAGAATAGACGTCCCGTTCTTGCTCGTGTCGCTGCATCCGCTGTCGGTCACCACACCGGTACCGACATAATTGCCGCCGAGCACGATCGTGCGGAAGTTTGACCGCTGGATGTTCTTCTTGACAAGCGTGTTAGGAATTCCCGGCACGTTGTTGACCGTGTAAGTCAGCGTCCCCGTCGTTGCCGATGTCGGAATAAAGGCGGCAGTGCCCACGGGAGGTAGGGGGTTTGGCACGTCCGCCGGATTCCACGGATCACCGAAGAACGAGCCCGCGCTGAGATAGAGGTTCCCGCTATAGCTTCCCGACGGTGTGACGAACATCGGCGACGAAACCCATATCGGCTTCTTCGCCGTGTCGTAAATGTAGAACGTCGCGAATACCACGTCCTCGTCCTGGACGAAATTGACTCCCCAACCGCTTTCGGCGAGTCCCGCCCACCAGATATCGGTGTAATCGGCGGCTCGTGCAGGGAGCGACAGCGCAAAGGCTAGAGCAAACAGAACAATGGCAAGGAGCGAGTGGCGGGAAAGGCGCATGGCGAAATGGGTCGAATGAGTGGATGAGAGTCGCAATTCTACCTCGCAATCAACTCGGCGGCGGAAAACGGTTGACCACGCCCTTGACGAGCACGATGTTCCCATAAGGCCGCAACTCGCCGGTGCGAACGACCGCGAATGCACCCCTGGCGCGCTCATAGAACGCGTGGCGCTCGAGGTGGCCGATCTCGGAGTCACCCAGCCCTTGCTCGGTGAAAACCGCGGCAAAATCGGCGACCGGCTCCGGGACCGCCTCCGGATCTTCGACGACCTGCATCGTGATGGCCGCGGGCGCGACGGTGGTGTCCAGCGGAAACACCGTGAGGATCGCTGCGAGCGCGTCGGGGGCCGAGGCGCCGGGAAGCTCGATGACGCGCCGCCCGACGCTCGCCGCCGGGAAATTCGCGTCGACGACCGCGATTTCGTCGCCGTGCCCCATCGCGGCGAGCGCGTGCAGCAGATCGCCGGTGAGCAGTGGATGCAGTCCCTTCAGCATCGCGTGTCTCGCGTTATCGCGCGAAGGCAACAGCGCAGGAGACGTCGTTGCCAGTTCGTCGCCCCGAAGGGATGTCCATCCGTCATGACGATCCTCCCCATCATTCAACGGCGGCCGGGCGCGGCTCACGCCGGCAGCTTCTTTGCGTGCATGATAGCGAAGTCGGCTAGACACGTCTGCTCGATGAACGTGAAAAACGGCTTCGGCTCTGCTTTCCCGATTCTCCGGCAATGCGATCATCCTAGACTCGCCTTGTGCCAGGATCGATCGGCAAATGAACCTCGAGGGTGTCACGCTCGGATTCGGCGGTGCGCCGCTCGGCAATCTGTTCGCGCCGGTGGGAGACGTCGAGGCCGTTGCGCTCGTGCGCCACGCCTATCAAGCCGGCGTCCGTTACTTCGATACCGCGCCGCACTACGGCAACGGGCTATCCGAGCACCGGATCGGCGCCGCGCTCCGCGGCACGCCACGTGACGCCTTCGTCCTGTCGACGAAGGTCGGGCGGCTGCTCGTTCCCGACCCCGCGGCGCCGCGCAATCAGCACGGCTACGTCGACGTGCTGCCGTTCGTCCAGCGCTGGGACTATTCGTTCGACGGCACGCTGCGCAGCATCGAGGACAGCCTGCAGAGGCTTGGCCTGGCGCGGATCGACTACGCGTACATCCACGACGTCGCGCGCGACGCCCACGGCGACGATGCGCCGCGACGCTTTCGCGAGGCGATGGGCGGTGCGGTGCCCGCGCTCTCCCGGCTCCGGGCCGAGGGCACGATCGCGGGCTTCGGCCTGGGCGTCAACGAGGTCCAGGTGTGCGTCGACGCACTTGCCCAAGCCGACCTCGACGTGCTGCTCCTTGCCGGCCGCTACACGCTGCTCGACCAGTCGGCGCTGCGGGAGTTGTTGCCGATGTGCATGAAGCGGGGAACGCGCGTTGTGGTGGGCGGTCCTTTCAACTCCGGCATTCTCGCAACCGGGGCGCACCCCGCCGACGGGCGCCCTGCGTACTTCAACTACGCGCCCGCGGCGCCGGACATCGTCGCCCGCGTCGCGGCTATTGAAGCGGTATGCGCGGCGCACGAGGTACCGCTTAAGGCCGCGGCGCTGCAATTCCCGCGCGCGCATCCCGCTGTCGCCTGCGTGCTCGCCGGCGCGCGCTCGGAAACAGAGCTCGACGAGAATCTCGCCCTGTCCGCGCGGACGATTCCCACGGCGTTCTGGCATGATCTGCGATCGGCGGGATTGATCGCAACGGATGCGCCGGTACCGGGGCGTCCACCATGAGCGGCGCAGCGCCGATACCCGTGCCGCGAATCGACGCCCATCACCATGTCTGGCGGATCGATCGCGGCGATTAC
Organism: uncultured beta proteobacterium; assembly: GCA_963733985.1. GTDB lineage: Bacteria > Pseudomonadota > Gammaproteobacteria > Burkholderiales > Casimicrobiaceae > CAIWHR01. The sequence goes on from CAVTFF010000006.1 coordinate 88,255, forward strand.
GGTTGGCTCACGCCGGATTCGGGCGCGATCTACCGCGATTTCACGCTCGCCGATCTGTGGCCGCTGCTGGCGGACGCGGGGATTGTCGGGACCGTGCTCGTCCAGGCGGCGCCGACGGTCGCCGAAACGCAATTCCTGCTGGGCGTCGCGCATCACAGCGACGGCATCGTCCGTGGCGTCGTCGGCTGGGTCGACATGGCGGCGCGAGACGCAGTCGAAACCCTTGCGGCGCTTGCGCGCGATCCGTTGCTGAAATCGATCCGCCCGATGCTGCAGGACTTGCGGGATCCGGAATGGATCCTGCGGCCGGAGGCGGATGCCGTCCTGGCTGCTCTGCCGGGCCTCGGCCTCCGCTTCGATGCCCTGGTCAAGCCGACGCAGCTGCCGGCAATCCTGCGTATGCTCGACCGCCATCCCGATCTTGCGGTTGTCATCGATCACGGCGCGAAGCCACCGATTGCCTCTGCAACGCGGCAGCCGTGGGGCGATTTGATCGCCGCCGTCGCGCTGCATCCGAACGCGCATTGCAAGCTGTCGGGTCTCGTGACCGAAGCCGGGCCGGGATGGACAGAGGACGCACTCACGCCTTACGTCGACCATCTGCTCGCCTGTTTCGGGCCGATGCGACTGCTGTGGGGGAGCGATTGGCCGGTCGTGAATCTGGCAGGAGGCTACGGGCGCTGGGTTGCCGCGACCGACACGCTGCTGGGCGGGCTTGCCGCCTCCGAGCGCGCAGCGATCATCGGCGGCAACGCGCGGCGGTTCTATGGGTTGGCGTAGTGCTGTGCCGGTCGACGGTCAATAGGCGTGCCGCTTGAGCTTCGCGCGGTGCACGATCGTCGTCGCGATTTCCTCGATCGACTTGGCCGTCGTGTCGAGCATCGGAATGCCCTCGCGCTCCATCAGGTGCTCGCATTCGCGCACCTCGTAGCGGCAGTTTTCGAGCGCCGCGTACTTGCTTCCGGGGCGGCGTTCCTCGCGGATCTTCTGCAGGCGCTCGGGATCGATCGTGAGCCCGAAGAGCCGGTCGTGATGCGGAAGCAGCGATGCCGGCAGCTTGCGGTCGGCGAAATCGTCGGGCGTCAGAGGGAAATTGGCGGTACGGATGCCGAATTGCAGCGCGAGATAGAGCGATGTCGGCGTCTTGCCGCAGCGCGAGACGCCAACCAGGATCACCTGCGCCTTGACAAGACCGCGCGTCGCCGCTCCGTCGTCGTGCGCCTGCGTGAAGTTGATGGCCTCCATCCGCGCGAAATATTCCTGGTTGTTGGCGATCGCGTGCGAACGGCCCGCCGCGTGCGAGCTCTTGGCCTTGAGCTCGGTCTCGAGCGGCGCGATGAAGATCTGGAACAGGTCGAGCGTCAATGCATTCGCGTCGCGCCGGACCGTTGCGCTCATCATTTCATCGACGATTGAGCTGAACACGATCGGCGCCTTGCCTTCGCGCGCAGCGGTCTCGTTGACCTGGCGCACCGCCGCGTCGATCTTGTCCGCCGTATCGACGAACGGAATCGTCTGCCGCTCGAAGGTAAACTCCTCGAATTGCGAGAGGAGGCTGTTGCCGAGGATCTCGGCCGTGATGCCGGTGCGGTCGGAGATGAAGAAGACGGTGCGGCGATCGGGCATCGGCGCAGGGGTCAGCGGGATGCGCGCGGCCGCGCGTGAGACCAGATCAGTGGCGGGACCCTCCGAGCGGCCGCTTCCTTCCGCACTACCAATCCTTCCACACTGGCACGACGCCAGCCGGCATTTCGGGCAAATCGCCCAGGTCTATCCAGCTTTCGCGGGGGCCGTGGTAATCGGAGCCGCAGGAGCCGGCGAGCCCGAAGACCCGCGACAGCGTCGCGTACTGCGCGTATTGGGCGGGCGTGTGCGATGAGGACAGCACCTCGATCGCGTCGCCGCCGGCGTCGCGAAATTCGGCGAGCAGACGCCGCATTCCGCTGGCGCTGACCTTGTAACGGCCCGGATGCGCGACGACTGCCCTCCCGCCCGCGGCGTGGATCCAGTCGATCGCATTCGACAACGTCGCCCACTCGTGCTGGACGTAGCCGGGCTTGCCCGGCGTGAGGTATTGCTTGAACACGTCCTTGACTTCGCGCACGTAGCCGGCTTCGACGAGGTAGCGCGCGAAATGCGTGCGCGCGATCAGACGCTCGCTGGTCACGTATTTCAACGCGCCTTCGTAGGCGCCGGGGATGCCGGCGGCCGCGAGCGCATCGCCGATCCGTCGCGCCCGCATCGTCCGTCCCGAGCGAATGGCTTCGAGGCCCGAACATAGCGTGGCGTTGCCCGGATCGATGTTGAGGCCGACGATGTGAATGCTGAGATCCTCCCAGCTCACCGAGAGCTCCGAACCGCAGACGAACTGGATGCCCGCCTCGCGAGCCGCTTCCGCGGCCTCGGCAAGGCCGGAGACCTCGTCGTGATCGGTCAGCGCGAGAACGTCGACGCCGCGAGAAGCCGCGCGCTCGACAACCGCGGCCGGCGCGAGGAGGCCGTCGGAACGCGTCGAATGACAATGCAGGTCGTAACGAGGCATGCAATACGCTGGTGGGGGCCGGTGCGCATCCGGCGCCAGTGATCGGACGGCTTTCTTACGGAATCGACGTCGAATGCGGACCTTGAGCTGACGCGTCGATTCTAGCAGAATGGGCGATTTGCCGGCGCGAATCACGTGCTCATCGCTTCCAACATCACGCTCCAGTTCGGCGCGAAACCGCTGTTCGAGAACATCACCGCCAAGTTCGGCGATGGCAATCGTTACGGCCTCATCGGCGCCAACGGTTGCGGCAAGTCGACGCTGATGAGGATCCTCGGCGGCGACCTCGAGCCGTCGGCCGGCAACGTCGCGCTCGATCGCGACGAGCGCCTGGGCAAGCTCGGCCAGGATCAGTTCGCTTACGAGGAGGTGCGCGTGCTCGACGTCGTGCTGATGGGCCACGAGGCGATGTGGCGCGCGAAGGAGGACAAGGACGCGATCTACGCCGATCCCGGCGCGACCGAGGACGACTACGTCCATGCGGCAGAACTGGAAGCTAAATTCGCAGAATTCGGCGGCTACACGGCCGAGGCGCGCGCCGGAGAGCTGCTGCTTGGCGCCGGCATCGCCATCGACCTTCACGGCGGTCCGATGAGCGCGGTCGCGCCCGGATGGAAGCTTCGCGTGCTGCTCGCGCAGGCGCTCTTCGCCGATCCGGACATCCTGCTGCTGGACGAGCCGACCAACAATCTCGACATCAATTCGATTCGCTGGCTCGAGGACGTGCTGAACGAGCGCGGCGAGCACGATGATCATCATCTCGCACGACCGGCACTTCCTGAACAGCGTATGCACGCACATGGCCGATCTCGACTACGGCACGCTGCGCGTCTATCCTGGCAATTACGACGATTACATGATCGCGTCCACGCAGGCGCGCGCGCAGGTGCTGAGCGCCAACGCGAAGGCGAAGGAACGCATCGCCGAGCTGCAGGAGTTCGTCCGCCGCTTCTCCGCCAACAAGTCGAAGGCACGCCAGGCGACGTCGCGCGCGCGGCAGATCGAGAAGATCAAGGTCGAGGACGTCAAGCCATCGTCGCGCCAGAATCCGTACATCCGCTTCGATCTCGAGGCGAAGCGCAAGCTCCATCGCGCACGCAGTCGAGATCGAGCATCTCGCGAAAGGCTGGCCCGGGCAGCCCAAGGAGCTGTTTGCAAACCTGAGTCTCATTCTCGAGGCGGGCGAGCGCCTGGCGATCATCGGACCCAACGGCGCGGGGAAGACCACGCTGCTTCGCACGCTCGTGGGCGAGCTTGCGCCCGACGCCGGTCGCGTGAAGTGGGCGGAAAAGGCCAGCCTCGGCTACTACATGCAGGACCAGACGGAGGTCTTCGAGTCCGACTTGACGGCGTTCGACTGGATGCGGCAGTGGGCGCAGGAAGGCGACGACGAGCAGATCGTCCGGGCGACGCTCGGCCGGCTGCTCTTCACCGGCGACGACGGTGCGAAGAAGGTGCGCGTGCTTTCCGGCGGCGAAAAGGGCCGGATGCTGTGGGGCAAGCTGATGCTGACCCGGCCCAACGTGCTCCTCATGGACGAGCCGACCAACCACATGGACATGGAGTCGATAGAATCGCTGCAGCTCGCGCTCGAGAAATACACGGGGACCCTCGTCTTCGTGTCGCACGACCGCCAATTCGTCTCGGCGTTGGCCACGCAGGTCATCGAATTGGGCGGTCCGAAGCCCGTCCACTTCGCCGGCAATTACGAGGACTACCTCGCGTCGAAGCCTGCCGCCTGAGCTGGAAGAGGAAGAGCCGCGGCGGCGTTCTCACCCTTGGCGGGAAGGGGTAATTTCGCAACAGGTGGAGGAGCGGCCCCGCCGGCCGGACGAATGGTGCTTGCGCCTGGGGAACCTTTTGGTGAAAAATATGCCAATGGTATAGGCGCAAAGCGCTTATAGATCATGCAGTAAAGGGTATAGAGTGGTGGCAGGGCCGTGCGGACGCGGACGTCCGTGGGCGAACGACAAGGCGAACGAACCCGTGAAGCTTTTCGACCGCGTCCTCAATCCCCGTGAAATCCGGCGTCGGCTTGGGCTGAACCAGGAGCAGTTCTGGACCCAGATCGGCGTCACGCAAAGCGGCGGCTCGCGTTACGAGAGCGGTCGCGAAATGCCAAAGCCGGTGCGGGAGCTCCTGCGGCTCGTGCACGTCGAGCAGATCGACCTGTCCCAGGTGAAGCGGGTCGATTTCGAGATCATCAGCTACCTCAAGGAAGCCCATCCGGATCTGTATCGCACGCTGCGCCGTGCCGTGAAGGGTCGCAATCGCGCTGGAGGCGCGCCACTGTCGCTGGACGAAGCAAGCCTTGGCGAGGTGGCGGAGCCGGCCGAGGCGCTCGAAATTCCGGGTGGGGGCGGCGACAAAGGCACCCACTCGCTCTAGACAGCCTCGCGCGTCGCAACCGGCGCGCCCGGTGAGTTCCAGGAACCCGCTGCGGCGGGTTCTTCGTTTTTGCGGTGCGTCACCTTCTTCGCGGGAATCCCGGGGCGAACGGTAAAATTACGGCTTTCCACCGCTGTCTTGCGCACGGGTTACGCGCTGGACGGTTGACACCGAGGAAACGAATGCGCATGAGCGCTACCGGGTCACGCCAGGAACAAATTGCCGCGGCTGACAAGCTGCGCGTCATCCCCTTCGAGGCGCTGCGAAACAAACACGTCGAGGACGTCGGCGGCAAGAACGCTTCGCTGGGTGAGATGATCGGCGAGCTCGGCGGCGCAGGCATTCGCGTCCCGGGGGGGTTCGCCACCACGGCGTTCGCCTATCGCGAATTCCTCGCGCACAACCAGCTCGATGCGCGCATCGCCGCGCGCCTCTCGACGCTCGACACCGACGACGTGGGGGAGCTCGCGAAGGCCGGTGCCGAAATCCGGGGCTGGATGGCGGCCGCGCCATTTCCGCCGGCGCTCGAGCAGGAAATCGGCAAGGCATACGCAACGCTGACCGCGGGCGATTCGGACGCGTCCTGGGCCGTCCGTTCATCGGCAACGGCTGAAGACTTGCCGGAGGCCTCCTTCGCTGGACAGCAGGAGACATTTTTAAATATCAATGGATTGGAGAATATCATTCATGCAGTGAAGGAGGTTTTCGCCAGTCTTTACAACGATCGCGCGATCTCCTATCGCGTGCATCAGGGCTTTGCCCATGAGCACGTTGCCCTGTCCGCGGGCGTGCAGCGGATGGTCAGGAGCGACCTCGGCGCGTCGGGCGTGATGTTCACGATGGATACCGAGTCGGGTTTCGACCAGGTCGTCTTCATCACCGCGTCTTACGGCCTCGGCGAGACCGTCGTCCAGGGCGCAGTCAATCCGGATGAGTTCTACGTCTACAAGCCCAATCTCGACGCCAAGCGGCCGGCGATCCTGCGCAAGAGCGTGGGCGGCAAGGCGATCAAGATGACGTTTTCGGACACGCGTCGCGCCGGCAAGTCGACGATCACGACCGAAGTCCCCGAGGACCAGCGTCACCGCTTTTCGATCACCGACGCCGAGGCCGAGGAGCTCGCCCGCGATGCGGTCATCATCGAAAGACACTATGGCCGCCCGATGGACATCGAGTGGGGCCGCGACGGCGTCGACGGCAAGCTCTACATCCTGCAGGCGCGGCCCGAAACCGTGAAGTCGCGCGACACCGGCGAGACGCTGCGCCGGTTCCGGCTCAAGTCGAAATCGGACGTGTTGGCCTCGGGCCGTGCGATCGGCCAGAAGGTGGGGCAGGGCGTGGTGCGGCTCGTCAAGTCCGCCGCCGAGATGGACAAGGTGCAGGCAGGCGATGTGCTCGTCGCGGACATGACCGATCCCGACTGGGAGCCGGTGATGAAACGCGCCGCGGCGATCGTCACCAATCGTGGCGGGCGCACCTGTCACGCGGCAATCATCGCCCGCGAGCTCGGCATTCCGGCGGTGGTCGGCTGCGGCGAAGCAACCCGCGTGCTGCCCGACGGCGACAAGGTCACCGTTTCATGCGCGGAAGGCGATACCGGTCATGTGTACAAGGGGATCCTCGACTTCGAGATTGTCGAAGTGGCGCTCGACAAGATGCCGCCGGCGCCGACCAAGATCATGATGAACGTCGGCAACCCCGAGCTCGCGTTCGAGTTTCGCCGGCTGCCGAACGAAGGCGTGGGTCTCGCCCGCCTCGAGTTCATCATCAACAAGAACGTCGGCATCCACCCGAAAGCGCTGATCGAGCTCGAGCGGCAGCCTGCCGAGCTGCAGCGCGAAATCCGCCAGCGGATCGCCGGGTATGCGAGCCCAACGGAGTTCTACGTCGCCAAGATCACGGAAGGCGTGGCGACGATCGCCGCGGCGTTCTGGCCGAAGAAAGTGATCGTCCGGCTCTCCGATTTCAAGTCGAACGAGTATTCGAACCTCGTCGGCGGAGCGCGCTTCGAGCCGCACGAGGAGAACCCGATGATCGGCTTCCGCGGCGCCTCGCGCTACATCGCCAAGGAGTTTCATGATTGCTTCGCGCTCGAATGCGCGGCGATGAAGCGCGTGCGCGACACGATGGGTTTCACCAATGTCGAGCTGATGATCCCGTTCGTAAGGACGCTCGACGAGGCCCGGCGGGTCATCGCGTTGCTGGAAAAGGAGGGGCTTAAGCGCGGCGAGAACGGCCTCAAGGTGATCATGATGTGCGAGATCCCGTCGAACGCGATTCTCGCCGATCGCTTTCTCGAACATTTCGACGGATTCTCGATCGGCTCAAACGACATGACGCAGCTCACGCTTGCCGTCGACCGCGATTCAGGCGGTCCGATTGCGTCGACGTTCGACGAGCGTGACGACGCCGTGAAGGCGATGCTGTCGATGGCGATTGCCGCCTGCCGCAAGGCGGGCAAGTACGCGGGCATCTGCGGGCAGGGACCGTCGGACCATCCAGACCTCGCGCAGTGGTTGGTCGGCCAGGGGATCGAGAGCATGTCGCTCAATCCCGATACCGTCGTCGAGACGTGGCTCTTGCTTGCCGGGAAGAAACCGGCCTGAGTGGCTGCGCACGGCGCGGGGCGGCGAGTGCCTCGGTCGTCTTGCCGATTGATCAGGCGCGGTGTTCCACCTGCAATGGGAGGCGATGCACCCACCCTCGCGCCTACGGCTCGAACCGCGTCCATCGCGCATCGCGTGCGCGTTCATTGCGCTGGCGTGTGCAGCGACGGCCTCGCTTATCGCTCTGTTGCCGCTGCCGCTCTGGATCTCCGGCGTCGGGTGGATCGTGGTGGGCGTCGTTGCCCTGCGGGGGTTTCGGCAATGCGCCGGCCATGGCGTGCCGACGCTCCTTCATGTGGGCACCGATCGGCGGATCACCGTGACGAGTCGCGATGGCCGCTCGCGTGACGGCGGCATACGAGATGACTCGTACGTCGGCGCGCATCTCACGGTCATCGTTTGGCGCCCCGACGATGCACGCTGGTGGGTGCCGGCGAAATCGATCCTGGTTCTGCCGGACACGCTTCCCGCCGACGATTTTCGGCGATTGCGCGTCGCGTTGCGCTACGGCCGGCCGACGGCCGCGGCGCGAACGAGCGGGATCGCCGCGGGCTGACCCGCAAGCCACGCCTGTGCGTCGATGCGTACGCCGCTCTCGGCCTTGGGCTGAGCGCCGATCAGTTGCAGATACAGTGGGACGAGGGCATCGGATCGCGGCAACGCATCCCTGTCCTCGCCGGGATGCGTGCGCATGCGCAGCGGTGACCGGATCGGGCCGGGCACGATGGCGTTGACGCGCAAGTTCGTGCGGCTCTCCCATTCGTCGGCGAGCGTGGCGGCGAGTGCGGCGAGCGCCGCCTTCGATGCCGCATAGGAGCCCCAGAATGCGCGCGGATCATCGCCGCGGGAATCGAGAGTGAACAGGACTGCCGCGTCGGGCGCCGCGGCGAGTAGCGGCAACGTCGAGCGGGTGAGCGCCATTGCCGCGGCGACGTTGACCCGCAGCGCTGTCTGCCACGCGTCGAATGCCTGATGTTCGATGGGCCCGAGCGATCCGAGGAACGCCGCGGTGTGCACGAGACCGTCGAGCCTCCCGAGCTGTCTTTCGATCGCGCTCGCTATGGAGCCGAAGTCCTTGGAGTCGGCGGTTGCGAGATCGAGCGGCAGGATCGTGGGTTGCGGGCCGCCGGCGGCGACGATCTCGTCGTAGAGGGTCTCGAGCTTGCGCACGACGCGCCCGTGCAGCACGATCGTCGCGCCGCTGGCTGCGCATCCGAGCGCGAGCGCACGCCCGAGACCTCCCGTCGCGCCCGTGATCAGAATCACGCGGCCGGCAAGGTCGATTGCGATTTCGGCGGAGGGAGGAAGAAGGGGCATCGGAGGAGTGCGCGTACGTAGTCGGACGGAAATACATGAGAAATCGACTGCACATCGCGAGTCGAGCCGGAGAGCGGCGGCGATGATAGCTCAATCGCTTGCGCGCGTGCGCCGCTTCACGCCCTTTCGGTTTGCCAACCCCATGTCGTGCCGGTATAATTTTCGATTGGCCGTGGGGGTATAGCTCAGCTGGGAGAGCGCTTGCATGGCATGCAAGAGGTCAGCGGTTCGATCCCGCTTACCTCCACCACAAACCATCGCAGCCGGCGTTTGGGCTGTTGCAGCACCAGGTCCCCATCGTCTAGAGGCCTAGGACATCACCCTTTCACGGTGAGTACAGGGGTTCGAATCCCCTTGGGGACGCCACCGATTGGCGCGCGTCATCGGGACGGTATCACCAAGCGCCGGCAACTTCGCGCTCTGGATCCTCCTCGCGATATCAGTTCCCAACGACGTGCTTGTAACCGGGGCAGTGAATGGGCGGGCGCCCTATTGAAACCAGCGCCGTAGCTCCGCCGCTACCGCCTCGAAGAATGCGACGGTCGCCCTGAACTCGTCCCGGCCCTCGAACTGCGCCACGATGGCCGCGATGGCGAGGATGCCGACTACCTGGTCAGCATGTGGCACAGGTGGGATTACCGCAATGTCGCCGCGCCGCCGTCCTTCCTCTGCACTGGCAGCGTCTCGCATCCAGCTTACGACGGCGAGCCGGGTATCGGTCAGTGCTTCGGCCGCTCGCAGCAAAGCGTCGAGCTCGGCCTGCGGCAGGGCCTGCAAACGGGTGGCGATTGGCGACATTGCCATCTCCGAACGACCGTCTTCTTCGAATACGGGGCGGGCACCACGGTCGCGCCGCGCGCCACGTTTTCGGCCAAGCCGCCACGCAACAATCGTTCCTCGGAAACTCTTTGCGTAAGATCAAGGCGTTGGCTCACGCCTGTGCCCGCAGCTTGTAAGCTGCATCGACATGGAACGAGGGGCGAGCCCGTGGCAATGCGGGTGCGTCGAAGCACGGACGGATCGGGCGCGCCGGGTCCCCAGCGGTCGTCGCGCGCTACGCGGAGCGGAGATCGTGGACGAGCGGGAGCCGCGGGCGCCGAACGAGGAATGGTTGACACAGTGCCGCCGTTGATTGAAGCGGCACGTTAGTTGCCTGTGACGACCAAGCACCCCCTTGTGACTTGACCGGAGACGCGATGAATTCGGACAGGGCGATTTGGCGAGCCGCGGAGCAGATGTCTGCCGCGCAGCGCGCCGAGCTCGAGCAGGCAAGACTTCGGGTGACGATCCCCGGTATCGTCCTCGTCGTGTTCGCAGGCTACGTGATCTTCGGCGGGGAGCTGAGCGTAAACGAGGTCCACGCGCTATGGTTCACGATCGGCTTCTTCCTTTTCGCCATTGCCACAACGCTGCACATCCTCGCCACGCACGACGTGTCGGTCCTGAGACGTTATGCCGGCATCGTCGCGGACAACGTCGGCATCACATTTTGGATGCTAGTGGCCGGGGAACAGGGCGCGATCGTCTTCTTCGTTTACCTGTTCGTTACCTTCGGCAACGGGTTCCGCTACGGTCCGGCCTATTTGCACTTGTCACAGGCGCTGTCGGTGATCGGCTTCGCCACCATCTGCTATTTCTCGGACTTCTGGTCGCAGCATGTTTGGTTCGCTGCCGGGCTCTTCGTCGCGATGCTCGTGCTCCCGCTCTACGTCAGCACCTTGGTGCGCCGGATCGAGGAAGCCAGGAAGCGGGCCGAAGAGGCAAACAGGCGAGCCGGGGTGGCACTTCAGGAGGCCCAGCAGCAGGTCCGCGAATTGTCGAGAAAACTGACCGAGTTTGCGCCGCCGACCGCCTGAGGCGCGGGAGATAATCGCGGACAGCCGAAATCTCGGCCCATCAGCGATTCCGGCGATCGACCGCCACGATCGACCTCGCCACCAACATTCCCATGCGCCGGCGAAGCTGCTAACCTGACTGGCGGGCCGCGGAAAGGGAGCGCGTGCCTGAACGGGCGCTCCTCGACGAGGGGCGCGGCAACAGAGTCTTGATCTTCGCTTCGTGTGTCATGCCCAATGACGCTCGGCCCTCCCTGACGGCAATCGCCGCTCGTCCCCGGCTGCGTCGCGCCATTATGTGGCTCGCCGGCATCGTTCTTGCCTACAGCGCGATCGGCTTCCTGCTGTTGCCCCGGGTCGTGAAGCCAATGCTCGAGCACGCGTTGTCGAGCGCTCTCGCGCGCCAGGTGACGATCGAGCGGCTGACGATCAATCCCTACGCGCTTTCGGCAACGCTCACCGACATCGCCGTCGGCGAGCGTGGCGAGGGCCCGCCGCTGCTGACGCTGAGCGAGCTTTATGCCAACGCAGAGGCGGCGTCCGTCTTCCGCTGGGCGCCGGTGGTGAGCGCGCTCAAGCTCACTCGTCCCGCGCTGCACCTGGTTCGCAACGCTGACCGGAGCTACAACGTCTCCGACCTGATCGAGCAGGCGCTTGCCGCGCCACCCGGCCCGCCCCCGAGCTTCTCGATCAGCAACATCGAGGTCGAAGACGGGCGCATCGAATTCGACGACCGTCCCGACCACCGGCAACACCAGCTGACGGACCTCGAGCTGGGCATTCCGTTCCTGTCGAGCCTGCCGACGCAGACGGAGATCAAGGTCGAGCCATTCTTCTCGGCCTTGCTGAACGGACGCCGCGTTGCCGTGACCGGCGAGACTCGGCCATTCAAGGAGACGCACGAAACGATGCTGCATTGGGAGCTGAGCGGCGTGCCGCTGCCGACCTACGTCGATTACGTGCCCGTTACGCTCCCGGTCAAGCTGCCCTCCGGCATCCTGGACGGCGAAATCAGCTTGCGCTTCGTCGGGCGGGGTCGTGAGCCGCCGCAACTCACGATCACAGGAACGGCGCGCCTCGCCGACCTGGTGCTCACCGATCGCGCTGGCCATCCGCTGTTGCGCGTGCCATCCCTTTCCGTCGCACTCGATCGGCTCGACCCGATCGGCGGCAGTGCCGACTTTCGGTCGATCACCGTCGACGGGATGCACCTCGAGCTCCTCCGCACGCAGACAGGCGGCCTGAATCTCGCAGCCCTTGCTTCCACGAATGCGCCGAGCACGAGCCCCGGGCCTCCATTCAAATTCCACGTCGGCAACTTTGCGTTGATTCACGGCACCGTGCGCGTTGCCGACGAAGCGGTTACGCCGTCATACGTCGCGACGTTGAACGACGTCGCCGCGGACATCGCCAACCTTGGTAACGCGGCGGAACAAAAGGCGACGGTCGCACTTTCGTTCACCACCGACATTGGCGAGCACCTGACTCACCGCGGCACGCTCGCGCTCTCGCCACTTCTGGCAGACGGCCGGCTGGAAGTCACGGGACTCAAGCTCAAGCGCCTGTTTCCCTATTACGCCAGCGCGTTGAACCTCGCAGTCGATGACGGTACCCTCGATCTCGCCTCGGATGTGCGTTTCAGTGCGGCTGGGGCCAACCCGGGGCTTACCTTCGCCAACCTTGGCGCGACGGTCAGCGCCCTCAAGATGCGCCTGTCCGACGAGAAGGAACAGTTGTGGCATGTACCCATGCTCGCAGTACGCGGTGGCTCGGTCGATGTCGACAAGCGCGCGATCCATTTCGACTCGGTGGAAGGGCGCGGCGCAGCCGCCTCGGTCCGCCGCGGTAGCGATGGGCGGATCAATTTCGCCCGCCTGATCCGTACGCCCGAGGGCGGAGCGAGCGCCGCGACCAGCGAGGAGACGTGGCGGGTCGAGGCAAGCAAGGTCGCGCTCGACGATTTCTCCGCGACGTTCGTCGACGAGACCGTCACGCCGCCGGCACGCATCGCGCTAAGTCGCGTCGCGGTCGCTGCCGAAAATCTGTCCAATGGCGCGAAAGCCATGGGCCGCGCGAGCGTGCAGGCGACTGTCAACAAACGCGGCACGCTGTCGCTGACGGGGCCGCTCACCACCGCACCGTTTGCGGGAAAGCTCGGCGTCACCGCGAGGAACGTCGACCTCGTGCCGTTCCAACCCTATATCGCGCAGTCTGCGCGTGTCGTCTTCACCAGTGGCGCGGCTTCCATGAAGGGGACGCTCGACTTCGCGACGGGCACCGCACCGCGGGCCGCGTTCAAAGGAGATCTCGTGCTCCGGGACGTTGCGGCGCTCGATGAAGCGAACGGCACCGATTTGCTCAAGTGGAAATCTCTGACCGCTTGGGGACATCGATGCGCAGCTCGAGCCACTCGCGCTGAGCGTAGGCGATATCGCGCTCGACGAATTCTACGCGCGACTCATCCTGAACGAGAACGGCGAGTTCAACCTGCAACAGCTCGCGCGCGGTCCAGCGTCGGCTGGCCCGTCGTCACCGCCATCCAGCCCGACAGAATCGACGAAGACCGTCGAACTCGCCACGCCTCCGAGCGCGGCGACGAGCTGGCTCAAGCTCGGCAAGGCAAACCTCTCGGCCGGCACGGTCTATTTCACCGACCATTTCGTCCGGCCGAATTATTCGGCCAACCTTACCGATCTTACCGGCAGCCTGTCGACACTCGCTTTCGATCAAGCCCGCGGATATCGAGCTGCGCGGCAAGGTGCAGCAGACGGCGCCGATCGAAATCGTGGGCCGCATCAACCCGCTGGCACAGAATCTCTTTCTCGAGCTCAGGGCAGAGGCGACCGACATCGAGCTCCCTCCGCTTTCGCCCTATTCGGGCAAGTATGTCGGCTATGGGATCGAAAAGGGCAAGCTCTCGATGAAGGTCAAATATCTGATCGACAATCGCAAGCTGACCGCGGAAAACAGCATCGTCCTCAATCAGCTCACTTTCGGCAGCAAGGTGGAAAGCCCCGATGCGACCAAGCTCCCCGTGTTGCTGGCCGTGGCGCTCCTCAAGGATCGCAATGGCGTCATCAACCTCGATCTTCCGGTCGGCGGCTCGCTCGACGACCCGCAGTTTTCGATCGGCGGCATCGTCTTTCGCGCGCTCGTGAATCTGATTGCGAAGATCGTCACTGTCTCCGTTCGCACTTCTGGGATCGCTGGGCGGCCATGGCGAGGAACTCGCCTACGTCGAATTCGCGCCGGGTTCTGCGATCGTGGACTCGGCCGGCAACGGCAAGATCCAGTCGATTGCGAAAGCGCTTGCCGATCGGCCGGCGCTCAAGCTCGATATTGCAGGGCGGATCGATCCCGCTAGCGACCGCGATGGACTGAAGCGCGTCGCGCTCGACCGCAAGATTCGGCTGCAGAAATTCAACGACCTCGTCAGACTCGGTGAACCGCCGGTTTCGGTGGACGCCGTGGAAGTCGGCGCGCCCGAATACGACGCATTGCTGCAGCGCGTGTACAGGGCCGAGGACTTTGCGAAGCCGCGCAACGCGATCGGACTGGTGAAGGAATTGCCGCGCGAAGAGATGGAAGCGCTGATTCTCGACCATACGACCGTGAGTGACGAAGACCTGCACCTGCTTGCGGAGCGTCGGGCGCAAGTCGTCAGGGACAACCTCATGGACAAGGCGCACGTGCCCGCGGAACGCGTATTCCTCGTGGCGCCAAGGCTCGATGCGGCGGGCATCAAGGACAAGGGCAAAACGACCCGCGTTGATTTTGCCCTGCGCTAGCGGACGAATCCGTAGTCGACGTGCGGACGGCCGCCCGGACACGTCCACGCCGAACCGGAGCGGCTCACCGCCACAGCGCCCGCACGCGTGCCGCGATGTCGACGGATGCGGCGACATCGCTTCCCGGCGAATCACGCCGGTCCTCCGATCGCGCGTCGGCAGGCCACGCGCACAGTTCGAACAGCGGGGTCAATGCATCGGGGATGAAACGGCTGCGCGATGCGTAGACGTGGCGGTCACCCTGCGCCGCCTGCTGGCGGACGAAGAATCGCTGCGGCACGGTCAGATGCAAGTCTTCCTTCGCACGGGTCATGGCTACGTACAGGAGACGCCGCTCCTCCTCGACCTCTTCCGTGGTGCCGGTGGCCATATCGGACGGGATGCAGCCGTCGACGACATTGAGAACATGAACTGCCTTCCATTCCTGGCCCTTGGCCGAATGGATCGTCGACAGGATCAGATAATCGTCGTCGCGCCCCGGCGCACCGGCCTCGTCGCTGATGGCATCGGGCGGGTCGAGCGCCATTTCGGAGAGAAACCGCTCGCGCGAAGCGTACGTCGAGGCGATTTGCCGGACCGCCGCGAGATCAGCTTCGCGCACGAACGCATCCTCGTAGATGCGATGGAGTTGCGGCTCGTACCAGCGCATCACGTTCTCCAGCTCTCCGGGCCACCGGGATCCCATCTCGCGGAGCGCTCGAAAGACCGACACAAAACCAGCCCAATCCGTGGTGGCGGCGGCGGGAATCTCGAAGGTGGCCATTGTCGCCAGCACGTCGGTGGCGGCCGCGAGCGCGTCGAGGAGCTTCGCGGCCGTCGAAGGCCCGATACCTGGCACGAGCCGCGCCGCGCGAAATCCCGCGATACGGTTGCTGGGGTTGTCGGCCCATCGCAGCACGCTAAGAACGTCCTTGACGTGCGCCGCCTCCAGGAATCTGAGCCCGCCATATTTCACGAATGGAATGTCGCGTCGCGCAAGCTCGAGCTCGAGTTGTGCGCTGTGGCTTGAGCTGCGGAACAGCACGGCCTGCGATTTCAGCGCCATTCCGTTCTCCCGCTGCTCGAGGACCCGATCGGCGACGTAACGCGCCTGTTCGGCTTCGTCGCGCACCGTGACGAGCCGCGGCTTTCGCGATGAGGCGCGATCCGTCCACAGGTCCTTCGTGTAGCGCTCGCGCGCGAGGCCGATGACGGCGTTGGAGGCGTCGAGAATGGGACGCGTGGAGCGGTAGTTGCGATCCAGCGTCACGACGCGCGCAGGCGGATCGAACTGCTGTGGAAAATCGAGGATGTTGCGTACCGTCGCCGCGCGAAACGAATAGATGGACTGGGCATCGTCACCCACGATCGTCACGCCGCGTCCGTCCGGCTTCATCGCCCGCAGAATGGACGCCTGGAGGCAATTGGTGTCCTGGTACTCGTCGACCAGCACGTGGTCGAAGCGCTCGCCAATCTCCTCCGCCAGCGTGGGCTCTGCCAGCATCTGCGACCAGTACAGCAGCAGATCGTCGTAGTCGAGCACGTTTTGCGCCTGCTTCTCCGCGACGTACGACAGGAAGAGCTTCCTCAGCTGCTGCTCCCATTGCGCGCACCAGGGGAACGCGTGCGCGAGCGCTTGGGCCAGCGATGCGCCGCCGTTCACGACGCGCGAATAGATCGCGAGACACGTGGCTTTCGTGGGGAACCGCTGGTTCGTCGCCGAGAATCCGAGGTCGTGCCGAACTAGAGCCAGCAGATCCTCCGCATCGCCCCGATCGAGGATCGTAAAGGATTCGGAGAGCCCGACTCGCGAGGCGTATTCGCGCAGCAGACGGGCGCCGACGCTGTGGAACGTGCCCGTCCAGCGAAGCATCGGCGGCCGCGCCTGTGCCGTAGTGCGAAGAGCGCGGCTCAGGTATTGCCCCGCGCGGCGCTCCATTTCCGCCGCCGCACGACGCGAGAACGTCAGCAGCATGATGCGCTGGGGGTCTGCACCGGTGAATACCAGGTGCGCTACGCGGCAGGCAAGGGTATTGGTCTTACCCGAGCCTGCGCCCGCGATGACGAGCAGGGGTCCCGAACGACCCGTACCCACCGAACCAACGCCGTGCTCTACCGCGAGCTGCTGCTGCGCATTGAGAGACCCCAAGTAATCATTGACCTCCGCGCGGGCGGAGCGAACGTTTCGCGGAGCGGGTTGCGGCGCGTCGGGTTGCGAGCAGAGCATGGCGGAAGCCGTTGTCGGGCACGTAGAACGAACGTTCGACAGAGGATAGCACGCCTCGAAGGGCCACGAAACTGATGGAGCGGAGACGGTACACTAAGTGCGGATCGATGACGCAGGGGAGCCGCGATCGTCGCGCGGCCGCGTCCTGCGGCCGCACAGGGAGAGCATGCAGCCCGTCCGTCAGCGCCATGTCAGCGATGTTCTGCGCGTGCCTCTGTGCGTTTTTGCGGCCGAACGCGCGGATGCGTTCGAGCCCGTCATCAACGCGTTCGTGCTGACGACCCCCAGTCGCAGCTGGCGCGTGCCGACGAGGTGATCGCATGACCACCCGACGGAGGATGCTGGCGGGGACTGGCGCGACGCTGGCTGCATTGCCGTTCCGCGGATGGGGCGAGTCCAAGTCGACGGTCACGCGTATCGGCTACCTTTCGACGGGAAGCGCGAACAGCAACGGGGCGTTCCTCGTGGCGCTGAAGGACGCACTGCGCGAACTGGGCTACGTCGACGGCAGGAACATCGCGATCGACGTGCGGTGGTCTGGCGACAATGCGGGCTTGTTTCCGCAGCTCGCGGCGTCGCTTGTCAAGGATCGACCGGATCTGATCGTCGGTACCTGCATTCCGTCGACGCGCGCTGCGAAGGATGCTACGTCCGCGATTCCCGTCGTCATGTCCGTCGATGGCGATCCGGTCGCCGCCGGCCTCGTCGCGAGCCTCGCGCGGCCGGGTGGCAACGTCACCGGCACTTCGACTTTGTTCGAGGAGCTGATCCAGAAATGGCTCGAGCTCCTCCACGCTGCCGTGCCGAAAGCCCGCAATATCGCGATCCTGAGCAATCCCGATAACGTGATCGATCCGTACTTCTCCGCCCGGTTCGACGAAGCGGCGCAGAGAATCGGCGTCAAGACCTTGCGGGTCGAGTCACGCGTGCCCTCGGACTTCGGTCGAGCATTTGCGGATATCAAGCAACGGAACGCAGACGGTCTGGTCGTGATGACCGAAGCCTTTTTCGCGGGGCAGGTGCAACGGATTGTTCCGCTCGCCGATCGGTATCGAATACCCGCGATCTACGGCTATCGGGAGTTCGTCGACGCCGGCGGACTCATGAGCTATGGCATCAGTTACCGTGAATATTTCAAGAGGGTTGCGCGTTACGTCGACGCCGTGCTCAGGGGGAGCCGCCCGGCGGACCTCCCGGTCGAGCAGCCAACCAAGATCGAGCTGGTCATCAATCTCCCGACCGCGCGCAAGCTCGGCATCGCCATGCCTCCGCAGCTCCTGGTGCGCGCTGACCGCGTGATCGAGTGATGGCGCGCCCGTCGATAACCGCTGGTCTTCCTATTGATGCGACAGCGGTCGCAACGCCTGCCGCGCATCGCGGACGCCTGTTCCGCAAGTACCTGCTCCTCATTCTGACGCTGGTGACCGGCGCGTTGCTCGCATCGGGTGCCATCAGCGTCTATTTCAGCTATCAGGAAGACAAGGCTGCGCTTTCCGATCTGCAGCATGAAAAGGCGCTCGCGGCAGCATCGCGGATCGAGCAGTACGTCCGTCAGATCGAGCGGCAACTCGCGTACGCGGCGCTGCCGCAGCTTGGCGCCAGCGACGTCGAATTGCGCCGCATCGAATTCCTGAAGCTCCTGCGCCAGGCGCCCGAGGTTACCGATGTCGCACAAATCGACGCCACGGGGCATGAGCAGATCGCCGTCTCGCGCCTCGGGATGGACGTCGTCGGCTCCGGCAAGGACCGGTCGCAGGAGCCGGCGTTTCGCGACGCCAAGCGGGGAAAGTCCTGGTTCGGCCCGGTCTATTTTCGCAAGGAGACCGAACCGTACATGACGATCGCGATCCGGCCAGGCGGCGAGACCGGACCTGTGACGGTGGCCGACGTGAATCTCAAGTTCATCTGGGACGTCGTGTCGCGCATCAAGATTGGCGACAAGGGCAAGGCGTACGTCGTCGATGGCAACGGGTTTCTCGTTGCCGATCCCGACATCGGTCTCGTGTTGCGCAAGACCGACCTGTCGCGGCTTCCCCACGTGCAGCGTGCGCTTGGAGAGCAGAAGCCGGATCAGGCAACGGTCTCGACTGATCTTGCCGGCACCCAGGTGTTGACCTCGGTTGCCTCAATCGAGCCGCTGGACTGGAGGGTGTTCGTCGAGCAGCCGGTCGCCGAGGTGTACGGGAAGCTCGACGCCGCGATCGTGCGCACCGGGCTCCTGCTCCTCGCCGGGCTCGTGATCTCGGCGCTCGCCGCACTGGCGCTCGCGCGGAGCATGGTCCGCCCGATAAGCGTTCTCGACGAAGGCGCACGGCGCATCGGCGCGGGAGACCTCGACCAGAGGATCGACGTGCGCACCGGCGACGAGCTGGAGGGGCTCGCCGACCAGTTCAACCGCATGACCGGCAAGCTGCGCGAATCGTACGCGGGACTCGAGCGCAAGGTGGAAGAGCGAACACAGGAGCTCAAGAATTCACTCGAGCAACAGACGGCGATCAGCGAAATCCTCCGCGTGATCTCGAGCTCGCCGACGGACGTACAACCCGTTCTGGATGCGGTCGCGGAACGGGCCGCTCACCTTTGCGATTCGCCCTTCGCCCGTGTGCTGCTGGTCGGCGGCGAGATGCTTCGCCCCGCGGCGTTCTATTCAATGGAGGGCAGGCAGGGCCCCGAGTCCGACCGGCCGACCGCGCTCAAGAGATCGTCGGTGAACGGTCGCGCGGTGCTCGATCGCGAAACGATCCATATCGCCGATCTGGTGCCGCTGTTTGATAGCGAATATCCGGATGCCCGCGAAAACGCCGTGCCGCAGGGCGTGCGGGCGGCACTCTCGGTTCCGCTTGTCCGCGAAGGTATTGCCTACGGAAGCATCTACGTCTTCCGGCGCCAACCCGGCTTTTTTTCACGGGACCGGATCGCGCTGCTGCAGACCTTCGCCCGCCAGGCTGCGATCGCGATCGATAACGTCCGCCTGTTCAACGAAACGAAGGAGGCGCTCGAGCAACAGACCGCGATCAGCGAGATTCTGCGGGTGATCTCGAGCTCGCCGGGCGACGTGCGGCCGATGCTGAAAGCCGTTGTCGAGCGCGCGTTGAAGCTTTGCGATGCGGCGGAGTCAGGGATCTTTCTCGTCGATGGAGAGACCCTCCGATTTGCTGCCGGCTTTGGGAGCATGGCGAACTTCGAGGAAGGCGACCGACTTCCGCTGACTCGCGGCACCGTTGTGGGCCGCGCAGTCACCGATCGCCAGGCGTTTCACCATGCCGACATTGTTCCGCTTCTCGATAACGAATACCCCGACGCGCGAACGCCTCAGCAGAAATTCGGGTTCCGCGCTTTGCTTGCTATCCCGCTGATGCGAGAGGATCGCGCGATCGGCGCGTTCGCTCTCTGGCGCACGGAAGTGCGCCCGTTCACGGATAAACAGATCGCGCTGGTGAAGACTTTCGCCGACCAGGCGGCGATCGCGATCGAGAACGTGCGCCTTTTCAACGAGACCAAGGAGGCGCTCGATCAGCAGACGGCGATCAGCGAGATCCTCCGCGTCATCTCCAGTTCACCCGGCGACGTCGGTCCGATGCTGAACGCCGTCGCCGAGCGCGCATTGAACCTGTGCGACGCGGCGCAGTCCGGAATCTTTCTCGTCGATGGCGACCAGCTCCGCTTCGCGGCTGGCTTCGGCAGCATGTCGACTTTCGGGGAGGGCGAGCTCACAGCCTTGACTCGTGAGCGGGTCGTTGGTCGCGCAACGATCGACCACGAGACGATTCACCATGCCGACATCCTGCCGCTGATCGATACGGATTACCCGAGCTCCCGGGCAAATCAGCTCAAGTTCGGGATTCGCGCCATCTTGGCGGTCCCGCTGATGCGCGAGGATCGTGCCATCGGCGCGATCTCCCTCTGGCGACCGGAACCGCGTGCGTTCAACGATAAACAAGTTGCATTGGTCAAGACCTTCGCCGATCAGGCGGCGATCGCGATCGAGAACGTGCGTCTTTTCAACGAGACCAGGGAGGCGCTCGAGCAGCAGACTGCGATCAGCGAGGTCCTACGGGTGATCTCCAGCTCCCCGGGCGATGTGCGGCCGATGCTCAACGCCGTCGCGGAGCGAGCATTGAAGCTATGCGCTGCTGCGGAGGCGGTAATTCTCATGGTCGAAGGCGAGACGCTTCGATTCGCGGCCGGCTTCGGCAGCACACCGACCTTCGACGAGGATGAAGTCATGCCTCTGAGTCGGAGTCTGGTGGCCGGCCGCGCCATCATCGACCGCGTGACGATTCACATGGAGGATCTGGCAAAGGCCTCGGAGGACGAGTTTTCGGCTGCTCGCGAAGCACAGCGCCGACTCGGCCATCGGGCGCTGCTGTCGGTGCCCCTGATGCGCGAGGATCGCGCGATCGGCGCGATCTCGGTCTGGCGCATGGAGCCTATTGCATTTACCGCCAAGCAGATTGCACTCGTAGAAACGTTTGCCGACCAGGCAGCGATCGCGATCGAAAACGTGCGCCTGTTCAACGAGACAAAAGAGGCGCTGGAGCAGCAGCGTGCATCGAGCGAAATCCTTGCCGCGATCAGCAGCTCGATCGCCGACACGGCCCCGGTGTTCGACAAGATTCTCGACAGCTGCGAACGCCTGTTCACCGGCAAGCTGGTGGGCATCAACCTCGTGGGCGAGGACGGACTGATTCACCAGGGCGGCTATCACGGCCCGGGCCGAGAGGAAATCGAAAAGACTTTCCCTACTCCAGTGGACTGCGAGACGGCCGGAGGGGCCGCGATTGTTCGGCGCGGCATCGTGCACTATCCCGACGTCGAGTCGGACGAGGACGTACCCCGACTGACAAGGCATCGTTGCCGCCTCATCGGACTCAAGGCGGCGGTCTTCGCCCCGATGATCTGGGAGGGCAGGGGCATTGGGTTCATTTACGTGGGCCGCGATTACGTCGGCCCTTTCTCCGACAAGGATATCGCCCTGCTGAAGACCTTCGCCGATCAGGCCGTGATCGCGATCCAGAACGCACGCTTGTTCAACGAAACGAAGGAAGCACTCGAGCAACAGACGGCGATTGCGGAGATCCTGCGCGTGATCTCGGGCTCGCCCACCGACGTGCAGCCGGTCCTCGATGCGATCGCCGAGCGGGCTGCGCGGCTTTGCGACGCGGCATCTGCGTCGATGTTCCTGACCGAAGGCAACATGCTCCGCCATCTCGCGTCGAAGGGGCCCGGAGCGGAGCCTGTAACACACCTGGAAACCTTTCCGATCAATCGTGATTCGATTTCTGGCCGCGCGATCCTCGATCGAAAAACAATACATATTCGCGACCTGCTCGCCGAGACACACGAGTATCCGCTCAGCGCCGAGATCGCGCACCGGATGGGTCATCGCTCGGTCGTCGTCACCCCCCTGTTCCGCGAAGGCAAGCCCTTCGGCACGATCCTGCTGCGGCGGCACGAGGTACGACCGTTCAGCGAGCGCGAGGTCGAACTACTTCGCACCTTCGGTGACCAGGCCGCGATCGCGCTGCAGAACGTGCGTCTGTTCAACGAAACCAAGGAAGCGCTCGATCAACAGCGGGCATCGGGCGAGGTGCTCGCCGCGATCAGTAGCTCGATCGCGGATACGAAGCCGGTGTTCGACACGATCCTGCAGAGTTGCCAGCGGCTGTTCGCCGGCGAGACCGTCGGTATCACACTTGTCCGGGAAGACGGGATGCTCGATGTGGGCGCCAACGCCGGTCCGGGCTTCGATGAGCTCAAGAAGATATTCCCGCAGCCGCTGACGCGGGACACCGCATCAGGCACCGCGATTCTTGAGCGCAGGGTCATGGTGTATCCCGATATCGACGTCGATATGCCAGTCAAGTCGCGCGATGGCTGCCGTTCGATCGGCACGCAGTCGATGGCCTTTGCGCCAATGCTGTTCGAAGGCCGAAGCATTGGCACGCTCTGGGTCGGCCGCCCGTTCAAGGGATCGTTCAGCGACAAGCAACTGGCGCTGCTGAAGACGTTTGCCGAGCAGGCAGTGATCGCCATCCAGAATGCGCGGCTCTTCAACGAAACGAAGGAAGCGCTCGAGCAGCAGCAGGCGTCTGGCGAAGTGCTAGCGGCGATCTCAAGCTCGATCGCCGACACGACCCCCGTATTCGAAACGATCCTTGCGAGCTGCGAGCGGCTGTTCGCCGGCAAGATGGCGGTGATCGACCTCGTAGGCGAAGACGGTCTTGTCCATCTCGGCGCCTACCACGGACCGCGGCAGGACGAAGTAAAGCGCGTCTATCCCCATACGATCGACAAGACGAGTGCCACCGGCGCCGCCATCGCGACGCGCGGGGTCGTGCATTACGCGGGTCTCGACGACGTTCCCGCGACTGCGGGTCGAGCGTTCGAGGTATTCGGGATCAAAGCGGCGATCGGCGCGCCGATGGTGTGGGAAGGCAAGGGGATCGGCGCGATCTGGGTCGCGCGCGATTATGAGGGTCCGTTCTCCGGGAAGGAGATCGCTCTTCTCAAAATCTTTGCCGATCAGGCGGTGATCGCGATACAGAACGCACGGCTCTTCCGCGAGATCGAGGACAAGAGCCGCCAACTCGAGGTCGCGAACAAGCACAAGTCGGAATTCCTGGCCAACATGTCGCATGAGCTGCGCACGCCACTCAATGCGATCATTGGATTCTCCGAAGTCCTGCTGGAGCGCCTGTTCGGTGATCTCAATGAAAAGCAGGACGACTACCTCAAGGACATCCATTCGTCGGGCCGGCATCTGCTTACGCTCATCAACGACATTCTCGATTTGTCGAAGGTGGAAGCGGGCCGCATGGAACTGGAAATGTCCACGTTCGACATTGCCTCGACGCTTGCCGACGCGATGACGCTGGTGCGCGAGCGAGCGCAGCGCCACGGCATCACGCTGGTACAGCAGGTGGACCCGGCGCTTGGCGAGATCACGGCCGACGAGCGCAAGTTCAAGCAGATCCTGTTGAACCTGCTCTCGAACGCCGTCAAGTTCACGCCTGACGGCGGACGCATCGACGTGACCGCGCGACACGAGGACAATAGCGCGGTCGTCGCGGTACACGACACCGGCATCGGCATTGCGGCCGAGGACCAGGCAGCCGTGTTCGAGGAGTTTCGCCAGGTCGGACGGCACTACACGAACAAACAGGAAGGCACGGGCCTTGGACTCGCGCTGACGAAGAAATTCGTAGAATTGCACGGCGGGCATATCTGGCTCGAAAGCGCGCCGGGCAAGGGCTCGACGTTCACCTTTACCCTACCGGTTAGAAGATGAAGATGATCCTGATCATCGAAGACAACGAAAAGAACCTGAAGCTCGTTCGCGACGTGCTGCAAGTCAAGGGCTACGCGACGATCGAGGCGGGCAACGCAGAGGACGGCATCAAGCTCGCGTCCGAGCGCAAGCCCGATCTCATCCTGATGGACATCCAGTTGCCGGGGATGAGCGGCATCGACGCGCTCGCGGTCTTGCGCGGGAATCCCGGAACGGCCACCATTCCCGTCGTAGCGGTGACAGCGTCGGTCATGCAGCAGGACCGCAACAAGATCACCGAAGCAGGATTCAACGCGTATGTCGGCAAGCCGATCAATCTGAAGGAATTCCTGGATACGGTGCGCCGCGTACTCGAAAGTCCGCAGGGATGAGCGCCGCGCGGCCGCCCGAAGGCGCTCGCCCCCTTCTCGGGAGGGTGGAGGCGCTGCCCGCGCAGTGGGCAAGCCTGGGGGAGGTTACCCAATGAGATACCGTGATGTTTGTCAAGCGGTGTCTTCATGGCGCAGCGCTCGTGGGCGATGAAGGCGCGGCGATGTTTGGCGACGGTATAGATAGCGAACAGCAATTTGTGCATGCAGGCGAGCAAAGCGACCTTGGGCAGCTTGCCGCGCGCTCGAAGCCGCTGGTAATGAGCGCGCAGCCAAGGGTTGAAGCGCACCGCGGTCAGCGTTGGCATCCACAACGCGGCGCGCAAGCGGGCATTGCCGATGGCGTCAGGCCGGCATGGAGAGTGCGCCGTTTACCGGATTGCTTGAGTGCGGGGATGGTGCCGACATAAGCGGCGAGCGCGGCGGCGTTTCGGAAGTGGGCGGGATCGCCGAGTTCGGCGATGAGGCAGGCGGCGGTTTGCGGGCCGATGCCGTCGATGGTGGTGAGCAGGCGGCCGACCTCGTGCTCGCGCAGTTTGCCGTCGATGTCGCGGTCGATATCGCGCAGGCGGTGGCGCAGCATGTCGAGGTCATCGCAGGCGTAACGGATCTGCACGCGGTAGGTGGCGCTGTGATGTTGGCCCACCGAGCGGCGTGCGGCGTCGATGAGGGTGCGAGCGAGATCGAGACCGACCTGGTGCCGCCCGTCGTAGCGCAAGGCGGCGAGACGGCGTACCGAGACGCCGCGATAAGGCGGCGGCGGTCGGATAGTCGCGCAGGATCGCGACGGCGAGCTCGCTGTCGAGGGTGCGCACGTAGCGGGTGAATTCGGGAAAGCCGAGGTCGACCAGGCGGTGCAACTGCCGCACGCGGTCGCCGAAATCCTGCAACAGCCGCTCGCGCAGGTGCACGAGTTCGCGCAGTTCCTCGGTCAAGGCGTCGGGCACGGGGGTGGCGGGTGGCCGCTTCTGGGCGGCGAAGCGGGCGATGCCGAGCGCGTCGATGGCGTCGGTCTTGGTGCGCTCGAGGTCGACGCCGGCGAAGCGATGGGTGCGCAGCGGGTTGACCAACGCGATGCGGTGGCCGGCGGCGGCCAAGACCGCGAACAGGTTCTTCCAATAGTGGCCGGTCGCCTCCATGGCGATCAGCACGTCATTCGGGGTCGCCGAGAAGCGCCAGCACCTTCTCGTAACCCGCGGCGTCTTCGGTGAACGGAGTGGCTTTCAATTCGACCATGCCCTCGGCATTGACGATGGCCAGGACATGCGTTTCGGAGGCGATGTCGATTCCGGCGAAGCGCATACGACCTCCTGGCGACGGAGGAAGTCGGGAGCCTCGGAGCCGGTGCTGCTGTCCGCGCTTGTGCATGCGAGGACACGGCAATGCCGGCCTCGGGATACCGTTCGGACCTTGAGCACCGGTCGAGGGCGCCAATCTCATTCCCGAGGACTGGGCCTCAAGCGCCGCAACGGCGACCCTCTCCCGGTTCCGTCGGCGTCCATTCTCGGGGTCATCCGATGAGTGGACAACATACAAGCGCTGCGGACGCGCCAATGAGCGCTCCGGCCAAGGTGCTCGTCGTCGACGACACGCCGAACAACGTCAAGCTTCTCGCGGACGTGCTCGGCGTCAAGGGTTTTGCCGTGACGACGGCGGCCTCGGGCGAGGATGCGCTCGTGAAGATCTCATCCGATCGGCCGGACCTGGTCCTGCTCGACGTCATGATGCCGGGATTGTCGGGCTACGACGTCTGCCGTCGCATCCGGAGCGAGGCGGCCACGGCATTGCTCCCGGTCGTCCTCGTAACCGCCCTCGATCCCGAACGCGAGCGGATCAAGGGGATCGAAGCCGGCGCCGACGATTTTTTGACGAAGCCGATCAACCAGGGCGAGCTCCTTGCCAGGGTCCGCTCGCTCTTGCGCGTGAAGGCGTTGCAGGACGAGGTTCGGCGCCAGGCTGACGCACTCAAGGAGTGGAATGCGAAGCTCGAAGAGCGCGTCGCGGAGCAGGTGGCCGAGCTCGACCGCCTGGGTCAGCTCAAGCGCTTTTTCTCGCCGAAGGTCGCCGACGCGATCGTCACCGCGGGAGAGAAGTCGATCCTCGCTCCTCACCGTCGCGAGATCTGTTACGTCGTTGTCGACCTGCGCGGGTTTACCGCGTTCACCGACGCTGCCGAGCCGGAGGAAGTCCAGGCGATGCTGCACGAGTTCCACGCCGCGATGGGGGCGCTGGTGACCGAACACGAGGGGACCGTCGACCGCTTCGCCGGCGACGGAATCCTGATCTTTTTCAACGATCCGTTCCCGGTTTTCGAGCCCGCGCGCCGGGCGACCGGCATGGCGCTCGCGATGCAGACTGCGTTCCTGCCGTTGCGTGCGCACTGGGAAAAACAGGGTTACGACCTCGACCTCGGAATCGGCATCGCGTTCGGCTATGCGACGCTCGGCGCGTTCGGCTTCGAACGGCGCTTCGACTATACGGCGATCGGCGGTGTCGTGAACCTGG
>CAVTFF010000007.1:0-115079 GCA_963733985.1 uncultured beta proteobacterium
GTTATGTTCCTGTGCCGCCCGACGAGTACGTATTGCTCGCGCCTTGTCGCGGCCTGTCGCCGCCGGTCGCGAGACATGTCCCGTCCGGGCGCGGCCGGTCGAGCCCTACGCGACACCGCCGCGATAGAATGAGAGGGGAGGAAGGGAAGCCTCGGTCCTCGTGCTCCGGCGTGTGATGGGCCGCCGGTAACGTGACGGAGGTTAACGTGAGTGAGACTGATAAAGAGAAAGAAGATAAAAATGCCAAGCGAGCGAGGAGACGCGCCTTGAACGATGCCTTCCGGAGAAACCTTCCGCGGCGGCCGCGTCGTGATACGACCGGCGTGAATGCGCTCGCGGATGTGGTGCAACGGGGGGTTTTTACGAAATCCAGGAATCGATGCCTTCGATGACGACAGAAATCACCCTGGGGTGAGCATGATTCTGTCAGCATCGAGCATGAAGGACAAACGTTCTTTGCAAAATCGATGATTACAATCGTGATCTGAGCGGGCATTCTAAGTAGCGGACGGATCCGAAAAAACCTGCCGCGTATGAGATTTTATCATAGTTGGTGAAAAGAAATTGAGACCAATGAGGCCCCGGTTCACCGGGGCCTTCATCTTAGTGCTTGGCGAAGAAGCGTGCGCGGAAAAAATTCGTTATTTCCTCCCCGTTGAACGACGCGCATTCGAATGTCGAAGAGTTTCAAACCCGGCACGCGGATGGTGAGTGTCAGCGCATAGATCGTGAGCTGCGCGATCGGCTGGTTGGTGCGCGCATCGGGAAATTTGTAGTCGAGTCCTGTTATAGGAAAAGTGAAATTCAGGGTTGTGCATAGAGGTGCTGCAGTCGTGCCTGCAAGTGCTGGCAGCAACGCAAACATCGGGCCGACCGCTGCGATTGCACGAAGGTGATCGTCCTTTTCCAGCGGAAGGCAAACAGGAACCGCAAAAATTTCCGGGCAACGGTGGAATGTGCGTCTTGTATCGCTTTCCGCGGTTTCGCAACTGCCTGTAGTACGCCTGGATATACGGGGTTGTGTGTCTTCAAGCTCCAGACGATTTGAAACAGTAAATTTCTTGAGCAGCATACCATTCCCACGCTTTGACAGCACCTGCCGACCAGTCCACTTGCCGCTCTGGCGTACTCTGCACATCAAGGCCGACAAGCGCGACGAGCTGATCCCGGTTTACTGAATTCCTGTCCTGCTAACCGACCAGAAGCACGGCAGCCTGTTCTAGTGAAAGCACCCTCACGTTCGATGCCAGTACCTGAGCATCTGCAGGGGATGCTGCGATAGTCGTGCACGATGCGCGGCGATTTGATTATTGAGTTGCTTAAGCGCTCGAGATGCTGCTTGCACTCGATCACGACGCCCAAGGTTCCGCGCAACTCTTGGGCGTACTGGACATGTGCTGCCTGTTGCTGCCGCAATGTCTCAAGCTGCGCAAGCGCGGAAAGCAGGCTTCAGCTGCTATATCCTCACGCGTCATCGTGAACCGCTGCAGGTCTGGGCTCATGGTATCCCAGCTCAGCGATGCGCTCCGGTCTATTTTGTCCGACTTGGCATCGCGGATCGTCGCTTTCATGAATATTTCTGGTAATGATCGGGTTCACGCAGTTGATCCGGTATCCGGCCTCCTGTTAAACTGAGAGCGACAAAGCAGTATGATACGCTTCGGGTCGATTTAGCGCGTGCAGGGACGGTGGAGGCCGTCCTTTGCTGTTTTAGAAACGCTGGAGCGAGCGAATGCCCTTAGTTGTTGCTGAAATACCTGGTGCACCGTGCTCTTTCCTGATGCATGCAGGCAACGTCGAGACTCGCCGTGCAGAACCGGCAGACTCCATCGAGAACATCCAGAAGACGGTCGCCGACTACTACAAGATCCGCATCTCGGACATGCACTCCAAGAAGCGCTCGCGGGCCGTCGCGCGCCCGCGCCAGGTGGCGATGGCGCTCGCCAAGGAGCTGACGCAGCTGTCGCTGCCGGAGATCGGCAGCAACTTCGGCGGCCGCGACCACACGACGGTGCTGCACGCGTGCCGCCAGATCGCCAAGCTGCGCGAAGCCGCATCCCGACATCAACCACGACGTCAATTTCCTGCTGCAGGTGCTGCGCAGCTAGGCCGCCGGGCCACCGGATGCCTCGCGGCACGGCGTCCGCGACCTTTCGCGGCGCGCTTCGCGGCGCGACGCGCCAGACCGCGGTTTCCCGACGCCCGCGCGCCTCGCGGAAAGCGCGGTTCTGGCGTATAATTGGTGGGTTTAACGCGGCGGTTCGACAATCCTCCGAAATCGATCCCCAAACGATCCACAGCGCGAACCGGCGCTTTTCCCGCAGTTCGAAGTCGGGCGCAACGCCCTGATACACGCCGCGAAATCATCGTTTATACCGCGAAATCGGCCCTTCTCCTATTAGCTGTTGTACTGGTTTACAATCAATGCAACTAAAACAGATCGCCCGCGACGCGCTGTTGAAACCGTTGCAGGCCGTCTCCGGCATCGTCGAACGCCGGCACACGCTGCCGATTCTCGCCAACGTCCTGCTCGAGCAGCAGGACGGCAGCCTCTACGTGACGGCCACCGACCTCGAGATGCAGATCACCGCGCACTGCGATCTGCCGGCAAGGAAGCCAGGCGATCACGGTCGCGGCGCGCAAGCTGCAGGATCTGCTGCGCGCGCTGCCGGACGATGCGACGCTGAACATCGACGCGCCGGCAGCAAGATGACGGTGCGCGCCGGGCGCTCGCGCTTCAACCTGCAGACGCTTCCCGCGGCCGACTATCCGCGCATCGGCGTCGGCACCGAGCAGGCTGCAGACGCTGACGCTGCCGCAGAGGACTTGCGCGCGCTGTTCAAGCTCGGCCGAGTTCGCGATGGCGCAGCAGGACATCCGCTATTACCTCAACGGCATGCTGCTCGTCATCGACAGCGGCACGCTGCAGGCGGTCGCCACCGATGGCCACCGGCTGTCCTGGGCGAGCCTCGAAGTCGCCGGCGACTATCAGCGGCAGGAAGTGATCCTGCCGCGCAAGACGGTGCTCGAGCTCGGCAAGCTGCTCGCCGACGTCGACGATCCGGTGACGATCGACATCCTCGCGAACCAGGTGCGCTTCCGCTTCGCCAACGTCGAGCTCGTGAGCAAGGTGGTCGACGGCAAGTTCCCCGACTACAACCGCGTGATTCCGACGGGCCACGCGCAAGACAGATCGAGCTCTCGCGCACCGAGCTGCTCGCGGCGCTGCAGCGCGCGGCGATCCTGTCCAACGAGAAGTTCCGCGGCGTGCGCATCGTGCTCGGCGCCGACCAGCTCAAGATCATCTGCACGAACAGCGAGCAGGAGGAAGCCGAGGAAGAGCTCGAGGTCGCCTACAAGGGCGATGCGCTCGACATCGGTTTCAACATCACCTACCTGCTCGATGCGCTGCAGAACCTGGCGATGGAGCGCGTCGACTCGCGTTCGGCGACGCCAACTCGAGCGCGCTCGTCACGGTCCCCGGTCGCGACGACTACAAGTACGTCGTCATGCCGATGCGCATCTGACCGGCCGCAGATCGCATCGACGGCGGCCGCGATGCATCGCCCGCGCGCCGACCGCCGTAGTCGGCGCCGATGTTTTTTGGCGAAGCGGCGCCTAGCGGCGCATAACTGAAAGTCACGATGACCCCAGCACAACCCAAGCCGAACGACAACGGCGACGATTACGATTCGACCAGCATCAAGGTGCTGAAGGGCCTCGACGCGGTGCGCAAGCGCCCCGGCATGTACATCGGCGACACCTCCGACGGCACCGGCCTCCACCACATGGTGTTCGAGGTGCTGGACAACGCGATCGACGAGGCGCTGGCCGGCTGGTGCGACGACATCAAGGTCGTCATCCACGCCGACAACTCGATTTCGGTCGTCGACAACGGCCGCGGCATTCCCACCGACATCAAGGACGACGACGAGGTCAAGCGCTCGGCGGCCGAGATCGTCATGACCGAGCTGCATGCCGGCGGCAAGTTCGACCAGAACAGCTACAAGGTCGTCCGGCGGCCTCCACGGCGTCGGCGTGTCGGTCGTCAACGCGCTCTCCGACTGGCTGAAGCTCCGGATCTGGCGCAACGGCCAGGTGCACCAGATGGAGTTCCGCCGCGGCGAGGCGGTGGCGCCGCTCGAGGTCACGGGCACGACCGACCGGCGCGGCACCGAAGTCCATTTCATGGCCGTCGACCGACACCTTCGGACGCATCGAGTACCACTACGACATCCTGGCCAAGCGCATCCGCGAGCTCTCGTTCCTCAACAACGGCGTCAAGATCGAGCTGATCGACCAGCGCGACGGCAAGAGCGAGAACTTCGCGTACTCGGGCGGGATCAAGGGCTTCGTCGAGTACATGAACCGCAGCAAGGCGGTGCTGCATCCGAAGATCTTCCATGCCATCGGCGAGAAGGACGGCATGACCGTCGAGGTGGCGATGCAGTGGAACGACTCCTACGCCGAGAACGTGCAGTGCTTCACCAACAACATCCCGCAGCGCGACGGCGGCACGCACCTGACCGGTCTGCGCCAGGCGATGACGCGCACGCTCAACAACTACATCGAGAAGGAAGAGATCGCCAAGAAGGCGAAGGTCGAGACGACCGGCGACGACATGCGCGAGGGCCTCTCCTGCGTGCTGTCGGTGAAGGTGCCCGAGCCCAAGTTCAGCTCGCAGACCAAGGACAAGCTCGTGTCCTCGGAAGTGCATGCCGATCGTGCAGGAAATCGTCGGCGCGAAGCTCGCCGACTTCCTGCTCGAGAAGCCCGCGGACGCGAAGATCATCTGCACCAAGATCGTCGAGGCCGCGCGCGCGCGCGAAGCGGCGCGCAAGGCGCGCGAGCTGACGCGGCGCAAGGGCGTGCTCGACGGCGATGGGGCTTGCCCGGCAAGCTCGCCGACTGCCAGGAGCGCGATCCCGCGCTGTGCGAGCTCTACCTCGTCGAGGGCGACTCGGCCGGCGGCTCCGCGAAGCAGGGCCGCGACCGCAAGTTTCAGGCGATCCTGCCGCTGCGCGGCAAGATCCTGAACGTCGAGCGCGCGCGCTTCGACAAGCTCGTGTCCTCGCAGGAGATCGTCACGCTGATCACGGCGCTCGGCACGGGCTTCGGCCGCTCGACGGGCGACAAGGAAGAGAAGGACGAGTACAACGCCGACAAGCTCCGCTACCACCGCATCATCATCATGACCGACGCGGACGTCGACGGCTCGCACATCCGCACGCTGCTGCTCACGTTCTTCTACCGGCAGATGCCGGAGCTCGTCGAGCGTGGCCACATCTACATCGCCCAGCCGCCGCTCTACAAGGTGAAGCAGGGCAAGGACGAGGTCTACCTCAAGGACGATCACGAGTTGAAGCAGCACCTGCTGCGCGTCGCGCTGAAAGGGGCCGAACTCGTTCCGGGCACCGGCAAGGCCGCCGCTCGCCGCCGAAACGTTCGCGACGGTCGCGCGCGAATATCTGCTGGCCGAAGCGGTAATCGATCGGCTCGCGCGCGTCGTCGAGCCTGCGGCGTTGCACGCGCTGCTCTCCGGTGTGAAGGTCGACCTCACGTCCGACGATGCGGCAGCTTCGAGCGCCCGCGCGCTGCAGACGGCGATCGGCGATCCCGACATTCGCGTGGAGTCGCGCTACGACGCCACGACCGAAACGCACCGGCTCGTCGTCATGCGCACGCAGCACGGAACGCCGCACGCGACGGCGATCGACGGCGACCTGATCGCAAGCGGCGATTTCGCGCAGATCAGCGCGGCGGCCGACGTGCTGCACGGATCGATCCTCGTCGGGCGCGACGGTTCGCCGCGGGGAGAAACAGCTCGCGGTGAAGTCGTTCAAGGAAGCGCTCGACTGGCTGCTCGCCGAAGCGCGCGGCAGCGTCTCGCTTCAGCGCTACAAGGGGCTGGGAGAGATGAACCCCGAGCAACTGTGGGAGACGACGATGGACCCGGCGTGCGCGCCGCCTGCTCAAGGTGCAGATCGAGGATGCGATCTCGCTCCGAGGAGATCTTCTCGACGCTGATGGGCGAGCAGGTCGAGCCGCGGCGCGCGTTCATCGAGACGAACGCGCTCGGCGTTCGCAACCTCGACGTATAGCGGTACGGAGCCGCTGCCCCGGCGGCCGCGCCCAAGAGCGTGGCGCCTGCGCGGCACCGGGCGCAACGACCCGCCGGAACCGGGCCTACGGGGGCGCTGTCGTAACGGGGCGTCGCACGAGGGTGCGGCGCCCCAATGGTCGATTTCCAGGGAGTTCCATGTTGGTGACGTTGGGCCTGCGCACGCTCGCCGCTTTGGCCATGCCGTTCGTCGTCGGCACGGCGCTTGCGCAAACGGCGCCGGGCGCCGCGACGGTTTCGCGCCTCATCGTGAAATTTCGCGACACCGGGGCCAAGCCGGCGTTTGCGCTGACCGACCGCGTTGCGCGAATCGCCGCGGATACGGGCGTCGCACTGTCGAATCGGCGCAGCATGGCCCTCGGTGCGCAGGTGCTCGCTCTCGATCATCCGATGTCCAGCGCCGAAGCCGCAGCGCTCGTCGCCCGCCTCGCCCGACATCCGGACATCGAATTCGTCCAAGCCGACCAGCGGCGTCGGGCGCAACTCGTTCCCAACGATACGTACATCAGTTCCGAGACGTATCTTCAGAACTCGGCGGGCGGGATCAGCGCCATCGCCGCGTGGGACACGACGACCGGGTCCCCCACCACCGTCGTCGCCATCGTGGATTCGGGTTACCGCCCGCATGCAGATTTGGCCGGGCGCCTGCTGCCCGGTTACGATTTCATCAGCAACGTCAAGGGTGCGAACGACGGCGACGGCCGTGATCTCGATGCGAGCGACCCCGGCGACTGGATCAGCTCGGCGGACACCTCCGATCCCGACTTCGCGGGCTGCGAGGTCGGGAACAGCTCATGGCACGGAACCGCCGTCGCCGGCGTCGTGGCGGCGGACGCGAACAATGGGCAGTGGCTCGCCGGCATCGATTGGGCGGCCAAGATCCTGCCAGTGCGCGTGCTGGGCAAGTGCGGCGGCGACGACTCGGACATTCTTGACGGCGTCGCGTGGGCAGCGGGTCTCCCAGTCCCCGGAGTACCCGCCAATCCCCATCCAGCGCAAGTCATCAATCTGAGCCTCGGAGGCGCGGGCCCCTGTCCGGCCGGCTACATCAGCGTCTTTACCGCCGCGCTCTTGCATGGCATCACCCGCGCGATCGTTGTCGCCGCGGGAAACGACGCAGGTGACGTCGCCGACAGCGCGCCAGCGAACTGCCCGCAGGCCATCGCGGTCGCCGCGACGAGCAAAGCCGGCTCGCTCGAGGGGTACAGCAATTACGGCGCCGGCATCACGCTGTCCGCGCCGGGGGGGTCGGCCTTTGCCCCGGCCAACGACACGATCGTCTATCTTTCGAACGCAGGAACGGCGGCGCCCGCAGCGGATTCGTTCGATGCGGCCGCAGGCACGAGCTTTTCCGCGCCGATGGTCGCCGGCGTGGTCTCCCTGATGCTGAGCGTCGCGCCGAATCTGACGGCCGCGCAAGTTCGCTCGCTGCTGACCGCGAGCGCGAAGCCCTTTCCAATAGGCTCGACCTGCAACACGAGCATCTGCGGCGCCGGCGTCGTCGATGCGAATGCCGCGGTGCGCGCGGCGTTGACCGGATCCGCGGCGTTCAACGTTCAGGGCCTGTGGTGGGCCACGGGCGGCACCGAGTCGGGCTGGGGGATCAATTTCGCGCATCAGGGTGATCAAGTCTTCGCCACCTGGTACACCTACGACACGACCGGCAGGGCCTGGTGGCTGTCGATGCTCGCCAACCGAACCACCGGCAACACGTACAGCGGCCCGATCAACGTCGACCGCGGGCCGCCGTTCAACGACTTCGTGGGGATGGGAGCGCCGACGGGCGTCGGCAACGCAACGCTGACGTTCACCGATGCCGACAATGGCAGCTTCAGCTACACCGTGAATGGAACGGCGCAGAAAAAAGCGATCAGCCGGTACGACCTTCACACCGGGCCGCAGCCGATCTGCACGTACAGTTCGACCACCCCCAACTTCGCCGCCGCCACCAACTATCAGGACCTGTGGTGGGTCGCCAATGGCGCCGAGTCGGGCTGGGGGATCAATTTCGCGCATCAGGGCAACAGCGTGTACGCGACCTGGTACACCTACGATGTCGACGGCGCGCCGCTGTGGCTCTCGGCGCTGGCCCCACGCGTGGGCACGAGCAACGTCTATACGGGGCCGCTTTACCGCACGGCGGGGCCGCGCTTCGATGCCTATGTCGGGCCGCCCGCCTCGAGTATCGCCGTTGGCACGGCGATGCTCACGTTTGCCGACGGCAACCACGCGACGTTCGACTACAGCACGAACGGCGCCGGCGGTCTGCCGGTCGCGAGCCAGAGCAAGCAGGTCACCCGCTTCCCCTTTGCCGCCGCAGGCGGCACGCTCTGCCAGTAGCGAAACGGCGGCGCGAGATGAACGACGGCACCACAGCGGAAGTTGCGAAGCTCTTCGGCCGGCTCGGGATTGCGCCGCTCAATGCGGGCGCGTGTCTCGGCCCGGACGCCTGGCGCGGGGGCGGCGAAGCGATCGCTTCGAGCAATCCCGCGAGCGGGCGCGCGCTCGCGCAGGTGAGGCAGGCCGACGCAACCGATCTCGATGCGGTGCTCGCTGCGGCGGTGAGCGCGGCGCGCGCGTGGCGCGACGTTCCGGCACCCAAGCGCGGTGAAGCGGTGCGCCGTTTCGGCGGGCTTCTGCGCGAGCACAAGGACGCGCTCGGCACGTTGATCGCCCTCGAGAACGGCAAGATCAAGGCCGAGGGCGACGGCGAGGTTCAGGAGATGATCGACATCGCCGATTTCGCGGTCGGCCAGTCACGGATGCTCTACGGCCGGACGATCGCGTCCGAACGGCCGCAGCACCGGATGATGGAGCAATGGCATCCGCTCGGCGTGGTTGGCGTCATCACCGCGTTCAATTTCCCCGTCGCCGTATGGGCCTGGAACGCGATGCTCGCTGCCGTATGCGGCAACGCGACGGTCTGGAAGCCGTCGCCGAAAACCCCGCTTGCAGCGGTCGCGGTCCAGCACCTCGCCAATCGAATCATGAGCGAGCTCTCGCTGCCACCGATCTTCCTGCTCGCCATCTGCGACGCCGAACGCACGCGCTTGCTGGCCGCGGATCCGCGCGTCGCGCTGGTGTCGTTCACCGGCTCCTCGGCGGTCGGACGCGAGATCGCCGCGACGGTCGCCGGTCGCTTCGGCAAATGCCTGCTCGAATGCGCGGGCAACAATGCCGTCGTCGTGGCGGCCGACGCCGATCTCGATCTGGTCGTGCCGTCGGTGCTGTTCGGAGCGGTCGGCACGGCGGGGCAGCGGTGCACGACGACGCGGCGGTTGATCGTCCATCGCTCGCGCGTCGCCGACGTGACCGCCAGGCTGAAGGAGGCCTACACGCAGGTGCGCGTCGGGGACCCCCTCGATGCGACGACGCTGATGGGGCCATTGATCGATGCGACGGCGGTGGAGAACTTCCGCCGCGCGATCGCGGAGGCGGTTGCTGCGGGCGGGCAAGTTGTCTGCGGGGGGAACGTACGGCCGGGACCGGGCTTCTGGGTCGAGCCGACGATCATCAATGAGGCGCGCAACGAATGGCCGCTCGTGCAGCGCGAGACGTTCGCGCCGATCCTCTATGTGATCGCGTTCGACACGCTGGCCGAAGCGATCGCCGCCAACAACGGCGTGCGCCAGGGACTCTCGTCGGCGATCTTCACGCAGGACTTGCGCACCGGCGAAGCGTTCGTCGCTGCGACGGGCAGCGACTGCGGCATCGCCAACGTCAACCTCGGAACGTCAGGCGCCGAAATCGGCGGCGCGTTTGGCGGCGAGAAGGAAACGGGTGGGGGACGCGAGTCCGGATCGGACGCCTGGAAGGCCTACATGCGCCGGCAGACGAACACGATCAACGCGAGCCGCGAACTTCCGCTCGCGCAGGGCATACGCTTCGGCGTCGATAAACCGCCATCTGCCGGGTGATTTGTTTCGGGCGCAGCGCCTGCGCTACTTGCGCTTGGACGTGGTTGTGCGCCGCGTTGCCGGCTTCGCTTTGGCGCGCGACGTGGTCTTCGCCACCGGGCGCGATCTCGCTTTGGCCTTCGGCGTCGCCGCGGGTCCCGTGGCCGCGAGTTTCGAACGGGCGGTCTTGACGACGGGAACGTAAGCGCGCACGGGCTCGGCAACATTGCCGGCAGGTCCGCGCTTGCGCGGCGGTGTGGTTCGCGCGCGCGGCCTCGTGGCCGGCGCAGGTCCGATCTTCGCGGCCCGCGCCTCGAGCAGCGCCAACGCGTCGTCGAGCGTCAGCGAGTCGACGCGGTCGCGATCGGGCAGCGTCGCGTTGAGCGCGCCGTGCTTCACGTAGGGACCATAGCGCCCTGCATGGAGCTCGACGGGCTTGCCGTCCTTCGGATGCGGACCGAGGACCTTCTGCACCGTAGTGCTGCGCATTCCACGCGCGCCCTTGGCCTTGCTTGCATCGCGGGCCTCGAATTCGAAGCCGATCTTGCCATCGCCCTGGCGCACGAGGAACGCGGAGAACGGACGGCGCGTGCGCGCCGACACGAACTGCAGCAGGTCGGTCTTTCCCGTCGCGAGCAGCTTCGCCATCTGCGCGCGCTCGACCGAGCGCTGCAGGATCACGCGTCCCGAACGAAAATCGCAGGCCTTCCCCGGGCCCACCGCCTTCTCGCAGACATAAGCCTGCGGGAGTTCGAACACGCGCGCGCCACATTTCGGGCACGGACCAAGCGGCTCCTGCCCGCTGAAGTCCGGCACTTCTCCCTCATCGCCGCCGCCGGCGCCGTCGCCGAAGTCGAACGTCACCTCGAACGCGTCGGTAAGCTTCAACGACGCGGCAAACGGTCGCCCGAGCTTGCTGCGGAACCCTTCGAGAGGTCCGACGCGGCCGTCGCGGAGCAGCGCGTCGGCCTCCGCAAGATCAAGCTGGCGGCCCGCCATGATCTTCCAGCAGCCGAAATCGCATTGCTGGCACTGGAACTTCTTGTAGCGCTCGTGTACTTCGCCGCCGCATTTCGGGCACGGCGTGGAAAGCACGCCGAAGTCGACGTCGATCGTGTCGCTCTCGTGCCCCTTCGCCTGGGCGACGATATGCTTCGTCATCGCGACGATCTCGCGCATGAACGCCTCGCGCGGAAGCTTGCCATGCTCCATCTGCGCGAGCTTGAATTCCCAGTCGGCGGTAAGCTCCGGCGAAAAGAGCTCCGGCACGCCGAGGCCGTGAAGCAGCGTGATGAGCTGGAAAGCTTTCGCCGTAGGGATCAACTCCTTGCCTTCGCGGTGGATGTATTTTTCGGCGATCAGCCCCTCGATGATCTGCGCGCGCGTAGCCGGCGTTCCCAGTCCCTTCTCGCGCATCGCCTCGCGCAGGTCCTCGTCGTCGATGAGCTTCCCTGCGCCTTCCATCGCCGAGAGGAGCGTCGCTTCGGTGAGTCGCGCGGGCGGGCGCGTCGTGTTGGCGACGACCTCGATCTTTTCGCTCGCCACCGTTTCGCCCGGCCTGACCGCCGCGAGGGTTCCCTTTTCGCCGGGCTTCGCCGGAACTTCGGGCTCGGGCTGCGCTTCCTTGCCGTAGACCGCGAGCCAACCCGGCGTCACGAGCACCTTGCCCTCGGACTTGAACGGCTCGCCCGCGACGCGTGTGATCCGCGTGGTCAGCATGAACTCGGCCGGCGGATAGAACGCGGCGATGAAGCGGCGGACGATGAAGTCGTAGAGCTTCGTCTCGATCTCGTTCAGGTGCTTCGGCGTGACGAGCGTCGGGATGATCGCGAAGTGGTCGGATACCTTCGCGTTGTCGAAGATCCGTTTGTTGGGCTTCACCCACTTCTGCTTCAGCACTTGCGCGGCGAGCCTGCCGTAGAGGGCGGTCTCCTTGAGGACGGCCATCGTCGCGGTGACGGTGCCGAGGTAATCCTCGGGAAGGGCGCGCGAGTCGGTCCGCGGGTACGTGATCGCCTTGTGCTTTTCGTAGAGCGACTGTGCGAGCGAGAGCGTGGTCCGCGCCGAGAAGCCGAAGCGGCCGTTGGCCTCGCGCTGCAGGCTCGTAAGATCGTAGAGGAGCGGCGCGCCCTGCGTCGAAGGCTTCGATTCCTCGGTGACGGTGCCCGGCTTGCCTTCGCACTTCGCGGCGATCGCGCGGGCCTTTGCCTCCTCCCACAGCCGCTCCGCCCGGGCGTGCTCGTCGTCATCCTTCTTGAAGCCTTCGTCGAACCAGCGGCCGGCGTATTCGCCGCCGCTCCCGCGAAAAGTTCCCAACACCTCCCAGTAGTCGCGCGGCACGAACGCGCGGATCCGCTCCTCGCGCTCGGTGAGGATCGCAAGCG
This sequence comes from uncultured beta proteobacterium, assembly GCA_963733985.1. Classification (GTDB taxonomy): domain Bacteria; phylum Pseudomonadota; class Gammaproteobacteria; order Burkholderiales; family Casimicrobiaceae; genus CAIWHR01. The sequence goes on from CAVTFF010000007.1 coordinate 12,402, forward strand.
TAGGTGTCTGCACGCGGCCGACGGTGGTGAGCTGGAAGCCCCCCGACTTCGAGTTGAACGCCGTCATCGCCCGCGTACCGTTGATGCCGACGAGCCAGTCCGATTCGGACCGGCAGACTGCGGCATCGGCGAGCGCGCGCATCTCGCGATCGGTGCGGAGCTTCCCGAACGCGTCGCGAATCGCCGCCGGCGTCATCGACTGCAGCCACAGGCGGCGGATCGGCTTCGCGGTCTTGGCATACTGGACGACATAGCGGAAGATGAGCTCCCCCTCGCGGCCCGCGTCGCACGCGTTGATGAGCTCGGTAACCTCCTTGCTCTTGATCAGCTTCAGCAGCGTCCTGAGCCGGTTCTCGTTTTTTTCTATCGGCTTCAACGCGAACTTCGACGGAATGGCTGGAAGGTGCGCGAATGTCCACTTGCCGCGCTTGACCTCCTCATCCTCGGGCATCCCGATCTCGAGCAGATGGCCTACCGCGGACGACAGCAGGTAGCGATCGCTTTCGTAATAGTCGTCGCGGCGAGCGAACCCGCCGAGCGCCCGGGCGATATCGCCCGCGACCGACGGTTTTTCGGCGATGATGAGAGTCTTGGACATCGATGGCGTGGCGCGAAGAGCGGCAGATAGTACCGAAGTCGCGGCGACAGCGGCAAGAAATCGTTCAACGGGACCGACTCGCGGTCGACCTCCATCGCCCGGCGACGGCCCTTCAGGCCCGGGGCCGCCTTACGGACGGCTCGCTCAGTCCCGGCGCTGCCAGAGCCCGCCGGGAAGCGGCGCGACGCGGCCGGCGAGTTCGAGCGAGAGCAGGGCTGCCGCGATCGTCTCGGCGGCAAGCGTCGTACGCGCGGCGATCGAGTCGACGCCGGCGGGCGCGAATCCGAGCGCCGCGATAACGCTGCGCTCGTCGGGGGTCAGCTCGTCGTCAGCCGTGTCCACCTTCACATCGCTCCGCGCGACTTTCGCGCCGACGGGCGCGAAGTTGAGTTCCTCGAGCACATCCTGCGCGGTCTCGACGAGCTTCGCGCCCTCGCGCAACAACTTGTGGCAACCCTTCGAGAACGGCGAATGAATCGATCCGGGCAGCGCGAAGACTTCGCGGCCCTGCTCGCCGGCGAGGCGCGCGGTGATGAGCGATCCCGATGAGATCGTCGCCTCCACGACGAGAATGCCCCGAGCGAGGCCGCTGACGACGCGGTTGCGCCGCGGAAAGTTCTGCGGCAGCGGCGGCGTGCCCGGCGCGAATTCGGAGACGATCAGTCCGTGCGCCGCGAGGTCATGGGCGAGCGCGCGATTCGACGCCGGGTAGACACGGTCGGGCCCGGTGCCGACAACCGCGATACTGCTCCCCGCGCCGCGCAGCCCCCCACGATGCGCGGCGGCGTCGATGCCGAGCGCGAGCCCGCTGACGATCGTCAACCCGGCGGCGGACAACGCCGACGCGAAGGCTTCGGCGTCGGCGGTTCCCTGCGGGGTCGCGTTGCGGCTGCCGACGATCGCGAGGGCGGGCCTCGAAAGAAGATCCCGCCGGCCCATGCAATAGAAGACCGGCGGAGGATCGCCGATTTCGAGCAGCGCCCGCGGATAGTCGACGTCATCCCACGCGACGAGTTCGCTGGCCGGCAGCGCGAGCCACGCGAGGGTCGTTTCGAGCCGCTGTGCGTCGGGACCGGCATCGAGCAGCCGGGCCGCCGATGCGGGAACGACTTTGCGGCGTTGCGCGGGCTTCGCCGCCAGCACCGCTTCGGGCGTTCCGAACGCGCGCAGCAAGTCGACGATCGGCCGCGGCGCGAGGCCCGTGACCTGGAGCCGCGCCCAAGCTTCCGCGCGCGGATCGACGTTCATCGGAGCGGCCCCGCGCGAGGGGCCCGCGCGCTACGGCTTGCGGGCCTGATCGCCGACTTCGACCGGGTCCGTCGTGTTGAGCACGAGCGCGTAGGACACGCGATCGAAAACGCGAAACACGAACATGAGGCCCAGACGTTCGTCAGGGATGTCGAGGAACCGGTCCGGCTGGATGTACTTGGTCGGGCTCGAGAAAATGACCGCGAGCTCCGGCTCCGTCGACGGCCTCGGGTCCGGGACCGGCGGTATCGAATTGTAGATCGCGAGCACCGTGCCCACGTCGATGCCGTCGGCCGCGCCCTTGTCGATCGTGACGATCCAGCCGCGTCCGACTTCGGCCGCGTCGTGGGCGAGCGCGATGATGTGCCCGTCGACGGGACGGTCCGGCGCGTGCGGCGCATAGGAGAGGAGCTGCTCGCGCGGCGACGGGATCAGCCGGTCACCGATCAGGATTTCCTCGCGCGCGTTGGTGATCCGCAGCGTCGACACCGTGTCAAAACGCTCGACTCTCGCCGTGCCGAGGAACCGCTGCTCGTAGCCCAGCACATCGATGCCGTCAAGCGAGGTAAGCGTCGCGCCCGGGCGGTACAACCGCCACAGCGTGCCGGCGTTTTGATCGATTCCGGTCACGTAGATCACGTCCCCGTCCCCGCGAATGACGCGGGCCTCGTCGCGGCCCGCGACGATCTCCGCCGCGCCCTCGAGGCCCTCGGGCCCCGTGACGAGCGGCCACGTCAGATAGGGTTCGATGTCGCCCGGCGGGATCGACGGGATGGGTTCGACGCCCAGCGGCTTCACGCGAACGGTGGGCGAGAGTCTCGTCACCGGTGTTGCGACCGACAGCCGCCACTGGCCGTCCGACTTGTCGAGCACGATGACGTCGCCCGGATAGATCCAGTGCGGATTCTTGATCTGCTCTTTGTTGAGTCGCCAGATTTCGGGCCAGCGCCAAGGCTCCTTCAGGAACTTGCCGGCGATCCCCCACAGCGTGTCGCCCTTCTGGACCGTGTATCGGTCTGCGGCCTGGTCGTTGAGGCGGAGCGTCGTCCGCGCGCGCCGGAGCGCCGGCGAGAACAAGCATCGCGGCCGTCGCCGCGAGGACCCGTTTCGGTATGCTAAACTTCTGACGCATAAAGCCTCTTCCGGTAAAGGGGGGGCTTGCTAACGTCCTAAACCGCCGCAAAATAAGGGCTTGGAGCAGATTCTGCATCCCGAGTCTGCATTTTGCAAGTCGGGCGTCGAAAATGCCCGGTACGGGCCCGTTTGGAGTACCAATCTGCCGACAGGGACGGCGGAACGGTTTGGTTGGAGTCACCTGCGCAGTCATGGCATTGCTTACCATCCTCGAATACCCGGATCCGCGTTTGCGGAAGGTGGCGGCGCCCGTGGCCGCGGTCACGCCCGAAATCCGCAAGCTCGTAAGCGACATGGCGGAGACGATGTACGCCGCTCCCGGGATCGGCCTCGCCGCGACCCAGGTGGACGTCCACAAGCGCGTCATCGTGATGGACCTCTCCGAGGGGCGCGACGAGTTGCGGGTATTCATCAATCCGGAAATCCTCGCTGCGGCGGGCGAGGCCGAGCACGAGGAAGGATGCCTGTCCGTCCCGGGCTACTACGACAAGGTCACCCGCGCCGCGACCATCCGCGTGCGCGCCCAGGACGAGCACGGGAATCCCTTCGAGCAGGACGCGGACGGCATGCTCGCGGTTTGCATCCAGCACGAAATGGACCACCTGATCGGCAAGGTCTTCGTCGATCACTTGTCTCCCCTGAAGCGCGCGCGGCTCGCCGCACGCGCCCGCAAGAAGCAGCGGCTGGCGGGCTGACGGACAGGATCCCGATGCGGGTGGGGTTTGCCGGGACGCCGGCGTTTGCCGCGACGGTGCTCGCCGGCCTTGTCGACGGCGGTTTTGCGGTCCCGCTGGTACTGACCCGGCCGGACCGGCCGAAGGGGCGCGGGCTCAAGGAACAGCCCTCGGCGGTGAAGGCGCTCGCACTGGAGCGGGGTCTCGCGGTGCTGCAGCCGGGCTCGCTTAAGGCCGAGGCCGATCGCGCCGCGGCCCTCGCGATCCCAGTTGACGTCCTCGTGGTCGCGGCCTACGGCCTCATCCTTCCGCAGGCGGTGCTCGACTGGCCGCGCTACGGCTGCCTCAACGTCCACGCGTCGATACTGCCACGCTGGCGCGGCGCCGCGCCGATCGAGCGCGCGCTGCTCGCGGGCGACGTCGAGACCGGCATCACGATCATGCAAATGGACGCCGGGCTCGACACCGGCCCGACCACTGACGTCTTGCGCGTGCCGGTCGCGCCGCGCGAGACCGCCGCGACGCTTACCGTGAAGCTCGCCGCGGCGGGCGCCACGGCAATCGTCGCCGCGGTACGGCACCTGGAACGCGAAGGCGCACTCGCCTCGACGCCGCAGGCGCAGCAAGGCGCGTGCTATGCACCGAAGATCGACAAGATCGAAGCGACGATCGACTGGCGCGCGAGCGCTGAGGCAATCGATCGGCAAGTGCGGGCCTTCGATCCGGTCCCGGGCGCCGGTACCGTGCTCGCGGGGGAGCCGATCAAGCTGTGGGGGGCGGCGCCGTCGGCGCTGCCGATGCCGGCTGCGACGCCGGGGACGGTGCTTGCCGCGGGCCCGAAGGGAATGCTGGTGGCCTGCGGCGAAGGCGCCTTGCGAATCGACGAAGTGCAGCCTGCAGGCGGCCGACGAATGGGCATCGCCGCATTCATCGCCGGGCGCAGGATCGCGCCGGGCACTCGGTTTGGCGGCGAGCCGCGCCTCGCTGCGCCGAGCGGCGGATCGGCACCGGGCAGCCGTTGAATTCGTCGTCCCCATCGCGGCCATCTAATGCCCGCCGGCACGGTTGCCGGCGTCACGGCGGGGGCACGCCGAGCGCGACCCGCTTGGCGATGATCGGCAATGCATTGAAAACCGGCCTGCTGATGGCGGGCATCATGGCGATCCGGCGCTCGCGCTCATCGTGATGATCGTGGCGAGGCTGACCCAGTTTGCAATCTCGCGGGCTCGCGAGTTCGGCAGCGGCCCCGCCGGGCCGTTCAACACGCACCCGTCGACCGAAGAGCGCGTCGCGCGGCTTCGCGCGATGGCGGCCTGACAGCCTCCACGGGCCGCACGTGCAGGAAGCCCAGCGCCAGGCCGCGCTCGCCGTCCGCCGCGTGCTCGGAGGCACGACGCTCGCCGCGGCGCTCGCCGCCGTCGCGCCGGCGGGGGATGCGAGCGCGGGTCGCCGTCGCGCGCTGGTGCAGGAGCTCGCCTACGGCACGTTGCGCCACTGGGGAACGCTCGAGGCGATCGTCCGGCAGCTTGCGGCGAAGCCGCTCTCGGATCCCGCGCTACCCTGTCTCCTGGCGGTAGCCCTCTACCAACTCGACCACACACGCGCGCCGCCATTCGCAGTCGTCGATCACGCGGTGAGCGCGGCGGCGCGCGATGGTGCGCCCGGCCGCGAAGTCGCTGGTCAATGCGCTGCTGCGCCGATACCTGCGCGAGCGTGATGCGATTGTCGCCGACCTCCGCGCCGACCCGGTCGCGCGCTGGTCGTATCCGCGGTGGTGGATCGATCGGGTCGCGCACGAATATCCGCGAGGACTGGACCGCGATTCTCGAGGCGGGCAACGCGCGGCCGCCCCTTGCGTTGCGCGTCAATCGGCGGGTGACGACGCGCGACGCACTGATCGGCGAGCTCGTCGCCGCGGGCGTCGGCGCGACGGCGGCGGGCGATGCGGGCATCCTCGTCGATCCGCCGCGTCCAGTCGTGCAGCTGCCCGGCTATGCCGAGGGGGCGTTTTCGGTCCAGGATCTCGGCGCGCAGCTCGCGGCGCCGCTGCTTCGCGTGCGAGACGGGCATGCGCGTGCTCGATGCCTGCGCGGCGCCCGGCGGCAAGACGACGCATATCGCCGAGCTGGCCGATGTCGAGCTCGTCGCGCTCGATGCCGATCAGGCGCGTCTCGACCGCGTGCGCGACAATCTCGACCGCCTGACATTCGGGCGCGACGCGGACGCTACTCGTCTGCGGCGACGCAGGCGTGCCCGCGACATGGTGGGACGGTCGCCCCTTCGATCGGATTCTCGCCGACGTCCCGTGCACCGCGTCGGGCGTCGTCGCGCCGGCACCCCGACGGCAAGTGGCTGCGGCGAGAGTCGGATGTCGACGCATTCGTGCGCGTCCAGGCGCGGCTCCTCGCGGCGCTCTGGCCCTGTCTCGCGCGGGGTGGTGCGATGCTCTACGCGACGTGCTCGATCTTCGGCGACGAGAACGAGGCTTCAGGTCGCGGCGTTCCTCGCAAACCACGGCGACGCGTTGCGCGAAACCCTCACCTTCGCACCGGACATCGCCCACCGCGGCGGACAACTCTTGCCTTCGCTCCCCGGCGCGAGCCACAATCAGGACGGTTTTTTCTACGCGCTGCTGCGCAAGACCTGAGCGCGCGCGTGGCGGTGAGGACGCCGCCTTCGCAAGGGGGCCGCGCCCGGATTAGAGTCGCCGTCCGTCCCGCCGGCATCGCTCCCCGCCTCCCGCATGTCCCCTTCGCCCCCTTCCGCCCGCGACGCCCTGCTTCCGCGTGGGCGCGACATTGCGATGCTGGTTGCGGCAGCACTGCTGGCGGCGCTCGCGCTGCTTGCCCCCGTGCCGGCGCGGGCCGACGCCATCGAGGTCAAATCGGCCGAGCTCCACGCCGAGGAGGATGGGTATTCCTCAATGCCGAGTTCGATTTCACATTGAACCCCACGCTGGACGAAGCGCTGCAAAAAGGCGTGCCGCTCTACTTCCTCCTCGAATTCGAGCTCGTTCGTCCGCGCTGGTACTGGCTCGACGAAAAGGTGCTCACGGCGACGACGCAGTATCGCGTCTCGTACAATGCGCTGACGCGCCAGTACCGCGCGTCGAGCGGCCTCCTCGGCCAGACCTTCGAGTCGCTGGACGAGGTCGAGCGCTTTCTGTCCCGCGTCACATCGCGCGCAGGTGGCGCGGCCGCGACCAGCTCACCAAAGGCGTGCGCTACGACGCCTTCGTCCGCCTGCGCCTCGACGTCAACCAGCTGCCCAAGCCATTCCAGCTCACCGCGCTCGCGTCGCGCGAGTGGACGCTGCAGTCGCGAGTGGTATCGCTGGAGCTACACGCCGTGAGCGGTCTCCTCCCGTCGCGCGGGATGCGCTGGCTGCTGCTCGTCTTCGCGTGCCTGGCCGCGATCTCGCTGTTCCTGCTCGCGACGGCGTCGGCGAATACCGAGCCTGTTCGCGCGCCGCTACGATCTGCTGCTCTTCCTCAACGGCGCGCTGGTCGTGCTGCTGATGCTGCTGGTCGGCGTGCAGCTATGGCGGCTCTCCCGCAACCTGAAGGCCGGTGTCTTCGGCTCGCGGCTCGCGGTGCGTCTCGTGCTGCTGTTCGCGCTGGTCGCGGTGTTGCCCGGGCGCGCTCGTCTACGCGGTGTCGGTGCAGTTCCTCGGGAAAAGCATCGAGAGCTGGTTCGACGTGCGCGTCGACCGCGCGCTCGAAGGCGGCCTGAACCTCGGCCGCAGCGCGCTCGACTATCTGCTGAAGGACACGACGAACAAGGCTGGCCAGATCGCGCTTACATTGTCCGAGGCTGCGCCCGGCAGCGCTGTCGATGCGCCTCAACCGCGCGGCAGAGCAGGCCGGCGTCTACGAGGCGACGCTGTTTTCGGCGATCGGGCAGCGTGCTCGCCGTCGCGGGGGTCGGCGGTTCGACGCGCGCCGCCGGAGCCGCCGCCGGCGCAGGCGCTGCGCCGGGCGCGGCTGCAGCAGCCGACGGCCGCCATCGAGCAGACCGGCGACGGCGGACTCGTGCTGCGCGTGGTGACGCCGGTCAACAGCGACGACCGGCTCGAGCCGCTCAAAGTGCTGCAGGTGCTGGAGCCGGTGCCGAAAGCGCTCGCGCAGGAGGTCGAAAAGGTGCAGGCCGGCTCGCGCGACTATCAGGAGATCCGTTCTCGCGGCAGTCGCTGAAGCGCCTCTACGCGGTAACGCTGACGCTGACGCTGTTGCTCGCGCTGACGCTCGGCGCTCGGTCTCGCCGTCGTGCTCTCCGAGCGCTTCGCGGCGCCGCTCGGGCTGCTGGCCGAGGGCACGCGCGCCGTTGCGCAGGGCGATTTCTCGCGCCGCCAGCCGGTTACCTCGCGCGACGAACTGGGCGTGCTGACCGAATCGTTCAACACGATGACCGCGCAACTCGCCGAAGCGCAGCAGAAGACCGAGGAGTCGCGCCGGGCGACGGAGACGACGCGCGCCTACCTCGAGAGCATCCTCGGCAACCTCTCCGCCGGCGTGCTTGCGTTCGACGACCGCTATTCGGCTGCGCACCGCCAACGCGAGCGCGGCGGTGATACTGCAGCAGCCATTGGCCGAGCTTACGGGAATGGCGCTCGCCGACTGGGGACGCAAGCTGCCCGCGCTCGCGCCGTTCGCGGAGCTCGTCGCCGAAGGCTTCCGCGGCGAGGCGCGACGGCCAGTGGCAAAAGCAGGCCGAGCTCGCGGTGGCGAACCTGACGCGCGTGCTGCTGATGCGCGGCTCGCGGCTGCCGGTGGCGCCGGTCGCGGGCTACGTCGTCGTGTTCGACGACGTGACCGATCTCGTTCAGGCGCAGCGCGACGCGGCGTGGGGCGAGGTCGCGCGGCGGCTTGCCCACGAGATCAAGAACCCGCTCACGCCGATCCAGCTTTCGGCCGAGCGGCTCGACCGTGAAGCTCGCGCCCAAGCTCGACGGCGCCGGATCAGGAAACACTGAAACGCGGCGCGCAGACGATCATCGCGCAGGTCGCCGCAATGAAGCACATGGTCGACGATTTCGCGGTCTATGCGAGGCAGCCGCGCCCGGGAACGATGCAGCCGGTCGACGCGGGCGCGCTCTTGCAGGAGGTGCTCGCGTTGTACGACAATCTGCGGCCGCACGTCTCGTTGTCCCTTCCCCGCGAGCCGATCGTGATCCAGGGCGAGCCCACGCGGCTGCGCCAGGTGCTGCACAATCTTCTGCAAAATGCGATCGACGCGCAGGCCGACGTGACGGAGCCCCACTACGAGATCACGCTCGCTGCGCACGGCGACGAGGTCACGCTTTCGTTCGGCGACGCCGGCGCCGGATTCGACGAGGATCTGCTGCGGCGCGCGTTCGAGCCATACGTGACGACCAAGACGAAGGGCACCGGCCTCGGGCTCGCGATCGTGCAAGCAAGATCGTCGACGAGCATCGCGGCCGCGTCGAGCTCGCCAACCGGCGGCCGCATGGGGCGCTACGTGACGCTCGTCTTTCCGCGCAGCGGCGCGTTCGCGTAGGATAGGGGCGCGATGACTCCCGCGAACGAGATCCTGATCGTCGACGACGAAGTCGGCATCCGCGAGCTTCTGTCCGAGATCCTGCAGGACGAGGGGTATCGGGTGTCGCTCGCCGAGAACGCCACCGAAGCGCGCACCTATCGGTCGCAACAGCAGCCGGCGCTGGTGCTGCTCGACATCTGGATGCCGGACACCGACGGCGTGACGCTGCTGCGCGAATGGGCGGCCGCGGGACAGCTCACGATGCCGGTGGTGATGATGTCCGGTCACGGCACGATCGAGACGGCCGTCGAGGCGACGAAAATCGGAGCCTTCGACTTCCTCGAAAAGCCGGTCGGGCTCCAGAAGCTCCTTGGCACCGTTGCGCGCGCGTTGAAGACAGCGCTTGCGAAGGAGCCGCGGCGAGTCTCTCTCGCCTCGCTGGGGACGAGCGCCGCGATTCGGGAGGCCGAGCGCGCCATCGAGCAGCTCCTCGCCGCGCGAAAACCGGTCCTGGTGCTGGGCGAGGCCGGCACCGGCCACGACATGGCGGCGCGCGCGCTGCAAGTGCCGGGAGCGGCCTGGATCGCCCTCTCCACCGGCTCGCGGCTTGCGGCGAATCCGCTTGCGGTGCTCGACGAAGCGCGCGACGGCACGCTTTACTGCGCGGAAATCGGGCAGTACACGAAGTCCGAACAGAAGGGGCTCGCGTTCCTGCTCCCGAAGCTCGAACGCGCGAGCGCGACGCTCGTGTGCACGAGCGCCGAGCCGCTCGGCAATCTCGCCGCCGAGGGAAAATTCGACCCGGCGCTGCTTGCCGCGCTCTCGATCGGTGCTGTCCTGCTGCCCCCGCTCCGCGCGCGGCGCGAGGATATCCCGATGCTCGTCGATCGCTACTGGCGCGACATTACGGCGGCGCAGAAGGATGCCGAACGCGGGATGACGCGGACCGCCGCCGCGCTTCCTCCCGCCGCGATCAGCGCGCTTTCGAACGCCTACTGGCCCGGCAATGTCGACCACTTGCAGAACGTCGTCGCCAATCTCGCCCTCAACGCCGGCGCCGGCGACATCACGCCGGACCATGTCAAGCGACTCCTGGGCGATGCCGCGGCGGCCAACCAGGCGGTCGCGCCAGAGATCACCGCGCGCTTTTTCGATCTGCCGCTCCGCGAGGCGCGCGAGGCGTTCGAGCGGATCTACTTCGAGCAGCTTCTCGGTCGCGAACAGAGCAACATGAGCCGCGTCGCAGACAAGGCCGGGCTCGAGCGCACGCATCTGTATCGCAAGCTGAAGCAGTTGAACATCCGTTTCGCTCGCCGCGGCGATGACCCCGGCGGCAACGGCAACGGCAGCTGACACTCGCGTCCGATTCCCAAGCCTCGCCAAACAAAACGCCGGCCCGCGAAAGATTCGGGCCGGCGTTTTGTTGGGACGAGGCGGGGTGTTACAGCCCGCTCATCTGCGTGCGCATCGATTTCAGCGCCTTGCTTTCGATCTGGCGGATGCGCTCGGCCGATACGCCATACTCGTCGGCCAGGTCCTGCAGCGTCGCGGCGTCGTCCTCGCGCAGCCAGCGCGCCTCGATGATGCGGCGGCTCCGCGGATCGAGCTTCGCGAGCGCGCGCGAGAGCCCGGTCTTGCGGTTGTTCGCCGTTTCGGCCCGCTCGAGTATCTGCGCCGGCTCGTCCTCCGCGTCGGTGAGATAGGCGATCGGCGAAACCGCGTTGCCCTCTTCGTCCGGCTGGCGGGTCGAGCGCAATGTCGCGCCCGGAAAGCCGCGTCTCCATCTCGACCACTTCTTCGGGCTTGACGCCGAGATCGCTGCGCAATCGCCTTTGCCTCGGCGACCGACAGCGCGGCGCCCGTCTTTTTCATGCTGCGCAGGTTGAAGAACAGCTTGCGTTGCGCCTTCGTCGTCGCGACTTTGACCAGGCGCCAGTTGCGCAGGATGTACTCGTGAATCTCCGCGCGGATCCAGTGCAGCGCAAACGACACCAGACGCACGCCACGCTCAGGGTCGAAGCGCCGGACCGCCTTCATCAGGCCGATGTTGCCCTCCTGAATCAGGTCGGCCTGAGGCAGGCCATAGCCGAGATAATTCCGGCTCACGGCGACGACGAGCCGCAAGTGCGACAGCACGAGCTCGCGTGCGGCATCGAGGTCGTTATCGCGCTGGAGCCGTCGGCCGAGCGCGGTTTCCTGTTCGGCAGTCAACAGCGGAAAGCGATTCACCGCCTGGATGTAATGGTCCAAGCTCCCTAGCGATATCGGGGTCGGAAAGGCCAACGCAGTACCACTCATCCTCGAATCTCCTTTGTGAAGGGCGCCCGTTACGACGTCCCGGGGCACCCTGCAAGTTCAATTTTAGCACTCGTCTACTCAGAGTGCTAAGCGGGGCAGAAGGTTCCCGAGTGAATTAGTCGGGTAAGGGGCTGCTGCCTTACGGGCGAGCCCGCGCGCGATTGGACGGGCCTCGGTCGATCGAATTTTCCCACGCGGAAATACACGCAAGACAGCGCTTGTTCAGCGAGTAAGCGCTAACACTATTCCGTGGCAGGCGCATGGCGCAGCGCCTGGCTCAGGCAGGCACGGCCGCCAAACTGAAGCGAGGGATGCGGGCGCTCTTCGAGGATCAGCCGACGAGCGCTTCGACGAAATCGGCGGCCACGAACGGCTTCAAGTCCTCCATTCCCTCGCCCACACCGATGAAGCGAAGCGGGATCGGATGTTCCTTCGCAATGGCCGCCACGGCGCCGCCTTTCGCGGTGCCGTCGAGCTTGGTCAGGATGAGCCCGGTCAAACCCAGCGCGTCGTCGAAGGCCCGGACCTGCGCCAGCGCATTCTGGCCGGTGTTCGCGTCGAGCACGAGCAGCGTTTCGTGCGGCGCCTCCGGATCCTGCTTGCGGATCACGCGCTGGACCTTGCGGATCTCCTCCATCAGGTTCTGCTGCGTCGGGAGCCGTCCCGCGGTGTCCGCGAGGACGACGTCGATCCCGCGCGACCTCGCCGCCGCGATGGCATCGAACATCACCGCCGCGGGGTCACCTCCAGACTGCGCGATCACGGCCACGTTGTTGCGCTCTCCCCAGACGGCAAGCTGCTCGCGCGCGGCGGCGCGGAAGGTATCGCCGGCGGCGAGCAGGACGGTAAGGCCGTCCGCCTGCAGGTATCGAGCGAGCTTGCCGATCGACGTCGTCTTGCCGGCGCCGTTGACCCCGGCCAGCATGATGATGAACGGACGAGGTGCCCCGATAACGAGGGGCTTTTCGAGCGGTTTCAAGAGATCGATCAACGCTTCCTTGAGCAGCACCTTCGGATCGGCGTCGCCACCGGCGCGCTTCCATCGCGCCCGCAGGTCGTCCAAAAGTTGCGTCGTCGCTGCGACCCCCACATCTGCCATGAGAAGCGCCGTCTCGATTTCCTCTTGCGCTTCCTCGTCCAGCGTGCGCCGCGAAAACGCGGTCACAAGCGCTCCGGCGAGCTTGTCGCGCGAGCGGGCGAGTCCCGCGCGCAGCCGCTCCGCCCAGGGCTTTCGTTCCTCGGCGGCAGCGGATTTGCGGTTGAACAGATCGAACATCGGCGCAGCGGAGCCCGGGGCGGTGTGCGGCCGAACAGGGCGACGCAATCGCAGCAAGGGGTGAGGAAGCCGGAAGGCTATAATTTTACGCGTCTCCCCGCGGCGCCTTTAGCGTCCCGCGTGACGGCACCCTTCCCCCACGGCCTTCGACGACCTTGCGACCGCGACACGCGAATCGCGTCCGCATCATCGGCGGCGCCTGGCGCGGGCGCCGGATCGCCTTTCCATCGGTCGACGGGCTGCGGCCGACCCCCGACCGCGTCCGTGAAACGGTGTTCAACTGGCTCGGCCAGGACCTTGACGGCCGACGCTGCCTCGACCTTTATGCCGGAACAGGCGTGCTCGCCCTCGAAGCGCTCTCGCGCGGCGCTGCGCTGGCGGTGGCCGTCGACAGGAGTCCTGTGCTGATTGCATCGCTGCGGGCGACCGCGAACACGCTGGGGGCGTTGGCGCTGGAGCCGCACGTCGCTGACGCGCGCCGTTTTCTGGCCGCCGAAACGCGGACGTTCGACGTGATCTTCGCGGATCCGCCTTTTCGCGATGATCCCTGGGCATGGCTGCTGCCGGCCTGCGCGCAACGCCTCGAGATTGGGGGCTTTGTTTATGCCGAAGCATCGAGGGCGCTGTTGCCGCCCGACGGCCTGCTCGCATGGCGCTGCGACAAGGCTGGCCAGGTGCACTATCATCTCTTCGCCCGCGCCGACGGCGTCGCGCGCTAAAGTGCGTCCTTCCACCCAAACGCCCCCGTCCCGATGCTGAAAGTCGTCTACCCGGGCACGTTCGATCCGCTGACGCGCGGCCATGAAGACATCGTCCGGAGGGCGGCGCGCCTTTTCGACCGGGTCATTGTCGGGGTTGCCGACAGCGCGGCGAAGCGACCGTTCTTCACGACCAAGGAGCGCGTCGACATGGCGCGCGCGGTACTCGCGCCGTTTGCCAACGTCGAGGTCGCTCCGTTTTCCTCGCTGCTGATGGATTTCGTCCATGCCCAGGACGCGCGCGTCATCCTGCGCGGCCTTCGCGCGGCCTCCGATTTCGAGTATGAATTCCAGATGGCGGGAATGAACCGGAATCTCTATCCCGATGTCGAAACGCTGTTCCTCACTCCTTCGGAAGAATACATGTTCGTTTCGGCGACGATTGTGCGCGAGATCGCGACGTTTGGCGGTGATGCGTCACCGTTCGTCCATCCTGTCGTGCTCGCAAAACTCAGGGCGAAAGTCGCCGCGGCCCGCGCATAGCGCGGTTCACCGCGCGCTCCCGTTGCTGGCGCGACAAACGCAGTCTGCCACCCATGGCGCTCATCATCACCGACGAATGCATCAACTGCGACGTCTGCGAACCCGAATGCCCGAACGACGCGATCTCTCAGGGCGCGGAAATCTACGTGATCGACCCTGCGAAGTGCACCGAGTGTGTCGGGCATTTCGACACGCCGCAGTGCGTCGAGGTGTGTCCGGTCGACTGCATTCCCGTCGACCCGGACCACGTCGAGACGAAAGACGAATTGCGCCGGAAGTACGACGCGCTGATGGCGGCGAAGGCTGACGCAAAATGAGTGACCTGACCGGGGCGCCGCGCCGCATTGGCGCCCTTGAATCGCAGGGATTAAGCGTTTGCCGCCAGCGGCACCGCGTCGGGCTGCAGGACGATCGCCTCGATCGCCGCGATTTCCCGCGCCAGCGCGCTCACCTGCGCGGCCAGCGCCTCTTCCTGCGCCACGAGTTCGGCAACGCGCTCCTCGAGCTCGCCGCTCGCGCGGTGGATGCGCTTGATGCTCTCGAGGCGGCGGCGAAGCTGGAGGTGATGCTCCTTCACCTGCGTCTCGAGCGGTGACATCACCGCGCGGAGCCAGCTGTCGAGGTCGCGGTTCGCGATGTCGTAGACGTGCTTGACGCGCGAGGCGATCGTCTCGAAGAAGCGTTTCATCAGTGCGAACTTGGCCTTGCTCACCATGTTCCACAACGTGTTGAAATGCTGGTTGTACGCGCGCTCGAGCCGGTCAATCTCCTTCTGGTATTTCATCATCGAGAAGGGCGGCGGCGCGTAGCGCTCGAGCCCCTGCTCCTTGGCGAAGCGCGTATACATCGCCTGCATCATGTCGTGGATCTCGGCCGAACGGCGCGCCGCATCCTCGAAGTCGCGGCGGATGGTTGCGAAAAACTCGCTCATCGCGGTCCGCACGCCCTTCGTGAACGGGCTCCCCTCGATGTGGCGGCGGGTTCGCCCGGCGTTGGTGCGCAGCGCGTCGAGGCCGATCACGTCGAAGAGTTGATTCGTCTGCTGCGAGAACACCGTGCGCAGCGCGGTGAAGCGCTGTAGCCCGCGCTCGAA
This sequence comes from uncultured beta proteobacterium, assembly GCA_963733985.1. GTDB lineage: Bacteria > Pseudomonadota > Gammaproteobacteria > Burkholderiales > Casimicrobiaceae > CAIWHR01. The sequence continues at coordinate 27,462 of CAVTFF010000007.1, forward strand.
GAGCTCCTTCTCCTCGCGTACGCGGTCCATCATGTGCTCGACGACGTCCTGATTCTTGCCGCGCAACGCGCGGAGCTCGGCCAACTGCTCGGCGATGCCGCTCTGCCGCGCGTCGAGCAGCGCGCGCACGCCGGCGGCCAGCGCCTTGACTTCGGAGGTCGTCGCCGCGCCGACGATGTCGCGCTTGGCTGGAATCAGCTTGCGCGACAGCGCATCCTCCAGCACCGGCAGGCGGCTCTTCGCGAGCAGCGCGTCGTCGCCGTTGACCTTGGCCAAGAGCGCTTTCTGCGCGGTGACCGCGAATACCTGTGCAGCCGGGATACCCAGAAGCTGGGCCGACGACTTCACCTGCCGGTCGATTTCGGCGTCGACATCGGCCTCCGACTTGAGGTCGTCCCACAGGCCATCGATCTTGTTCAGGATCACGATGCGGCCAGACCTGGTCGCCGAATCCTCGCCGGCGAGGTGCCGGTTCCACACGTCGAGATCGGTTTTCGTGACGCCCGCGTCAGCGGCGAGGATGAACAGCACCGCGTGCGCGTTGGGGAGGAGATTCAGCGTGAGCTCGGGTTCGGTGCCGATCGCGTTCAATCCCGGCGTGTCGAGAATGACGAGTCCCTGCTGCAGCAGCGGATGCGGAAAGTTGATCACTGCATGCCGCCAGCACGGGATGTCGACCGCGCCTTCGCCCTCGGCTTCGAGTGCCGCGAGGAAGTCCTCGTCTTCGTAGAGTCCGTACTTTCGCGCGAGCGACACCGGCACGCGTTTCACCTGGGAGACGCGCGACAGCGCTTCGGCCATCCGGTCCGCCGACGAGAGATCGAGCGGAATCGTCACCCATTCGTCGGCGTAGTTCTTGAACTCGGCGACGGTCGCGTCCTTCGAGCGAGTCTCGATCGGAAGCAGCCGGATCGACGGCGCGCGCGTCGTGTCATAGAGAAGCTCGGTCGGGCACATCGTCGTGCGCCCGGCCGACGAAGGCAAGAGACGCTGGCCGAAATCGGCGAAGAAGATCGCATTGATGAGCTCGGACTTCCCGCGGGAGAACTCGGCCACGAACGCGACGACGAGCTTGTCCTGGTGCAGCCGTTCGAGAAGCTGCTGGACCTTGAGGTCGATCTGGGCGTCGGCGAGCTCTTGTTCCGCCAGCCATTCGTGCAGTCCGGAAATCCCGGACGAGAGCCGACGGCGCCAATCGCTGTACGCTTCGAAGCGCGCAGCGAGCTCGCGGGACTGGGCTATGCCGTCGTACCGGGTCATACTTGCCTGGCGGGTCGCGGTCTTGTAGTCGGGGCGGCGGAAATCAGCATACGGGGCAGAAGCATTTCCTGTGCCGAGACGCCTGTGGCCTCTCCGATATCCGACGATCGGCCGATCAACGCTGGCACCGAGGACAATAGTACGTCGCACGCCCACCCAGGCGCACCAGTTTTATTGCAGTGCGGCAGACGCGGCACGGACGCGCGTCGCGCCCGTAGACGAAATACTCGAGCTGAAAATAACCGGGCTCTCCGGCGGCATCGACATAGTCGCGAAGCGTCGACCCGCCCTTGGCAATGGCCTCGGTCAGCGTCGCTCGGACTTCGTCGACAAGGCGCCCGAATCGCCGCCGCGAAACGCGCTGGGAGGGAATCGTCGGCCGAATCCCCGCGCGAAACAGCGCTTCGTTCGCGTAGATGTTGCCGACGCCGACGATAAGACGACTGTCCATCAGCGCGAGCTTGACGGCGGCGCGGCGCCGCCGCGTCGCGTTCCACAAATGGCGGGCGTCGCAGGCGGCGTCGAAAGGCTCGGGCCCCAGCGCCGCGAGCAGGGGATGGGCATCGACAGGCGGCGGCACCCAGAGGATCGCGCCAAACCGTCGGGGATCGTGGTAGCGCAGTGTCGTCCCGGACGCGAGCACGATGTCGGCGTGATCGTGGGCGACGCGCGGCGGCGCATGCGTGTATGCACGGAGGCTCCCGGTCATGCCGAAATGCACGAGCAGCGTGTCCTCGCCCAACCGGAACAGCAGGTACTTGCTTCGCCGGTCCAGCGCGTCGATGGTGCGGCCGACGATCTTCTTTTGCAGCGATCGGGGAACCGGCCAACGCAAGCGCCGGTCGTACACGTGCATTGCAATAACCCGCTGTCCAACGACGTGCGGCGCGACGCCGCGGCGCGTGGTTTCGACTTCGGGGAGTTCCGGCATCGGTTACCGAAAGAGGGGTTCGGGGCGTACCGGAATACGACGCCCGAGGCGACGGTTTGTTGCGTCGCCAAATATAACCTAAGATGATGCGCATCCCCGTGCCCCGTCCTCAGACGGGCGCCTCCGGAACCGGTTCACTGTTAACGCTGGAAGTCGACTTTGGCCCAATTTGGTCCCTTTTCGCTCGTTGTTGCGGTGGTCGCCGCGCTTGCGCTGCCGCCGGGGATCGCCAGGGCTCAAGTCGACCCTGACCCGACCCCCGATACGCTCCCAGTGCCCCGCGCTGCGGGCGAGCCGGCGCGGGTGACCGCCCCGGACGGCCTTACCGCCGAATTGATGTACCGGCTGCTCGTCGGCGACATCGCTCTGCAGCGGGGCGAGCCGGCACTTGCGGCGCGGGCCTACCTCGAGGCGGCGCGCGAGACGCGTGACGTGACGCTTGCGCGGCGGGCAGCCGAAGTCGGCGTCTCCGCGCGTGCGAGGACCGTGACCGTTCAGGCGGCTCGACTCTGGAGCGAGCTCGACCCTTCGGCGGAGCGTCCGAAACAGCTGATCGCGGCATTGTCGGGCAGCACCGCGGGCAAGGGATTCGACGTTCCAGGCGCCGCGAATGACCTCAAGGCCGAGCTCGAGCGCGTGCTCGCCGATGCCGCGCATTCGGGCCCGGCACTCGGCGAAGCCTTCCTCCAGTTGAACCGCTTGCTCGCGAACGAGCCCGACAAGATGGCGACGTTCAAGCTGGTCGAAGCGGTCGCGCAGCCTTATCCAAGTCTCGCCGAAGCGCAGTTTGCGGTGGCGCTCGCTGCGCTCAACACGGGGTTGAAGGACATGGCCACTTCGGCCGCCGCCGCCCAGGCGGTCGATCGGGCGCTCGCGCTCAAGCCGGGATGGGAACGCGCCGCGATGCTCAAGGCCGAGATTCTCTCCAAGCGCTCGCCGGCCGAGGCCATCGGCTACCTGCAATCGTTTCTCAAGGCCCAGCCGGAGTCGAGGGCGGCCGCCGGAGCACTCGCGCAGATCTACGTCGAGCAGAAGCGCTATGCCGAGGCGCGTGCGATCTTCGAGCAGTTCTGGGAGGCGGACAAGGGGAATCGCGATTATCAGTTCGCGGTCGCCGCGCTCGCGGTGCAGATGAAGGACTGGGCGGTGGCGGAGTCGCTGTTCGAGGATTTGAAGCGAGCGGACTACGACGAGAACGGCGGCGTCGAGCTCTATCTCGCGCAGATCGCCGACGAAACGGGCCGGTATGCGCTCGCCTACGAGCGCTATCTCGCAGTGCCGGAGGGCGAGCGGGCATGGCCCGCGAAGTTGCGGGCGGCGACGATGCTTGCGAAGCAGGGGAAACAGGACGACGCGCGCAAATTTCTCGCCGATCTCCCCGCCGTGACGATCGAGCAGCGCGTCCAGGTGCGGCAGGCCGAGGCGCAGCTCCTGCGCGACGCCGGCGACAACGCTGGCGCGTATGCGGTGCTCGCCAAGGCGCTCGAAGAACATCCCGACAACCCGGAGCTCCTCTACGACGCGGCGATGGTCGCCGAGAAGCTCGACAAGCTCGATATCGTCGAAGCGTGCCTCAAGCGTTTGATCGCAGTCAGTCCCGACAACCCGCAGGCGCTGAACGCGCTGGGCTACACGCTCGTCGACCGCACGACCCGCACGAGCGAGGGTCTCGCGTTGATCGAGCGCGCGTTGAAGCTCGCGCCGGATGACCCGTTCATTCTGGACAGCCTGGGCTGGGCGTATTTCAGGATGGCCAAGTACGACGACGCCGAGACGTACCTGCGCCGCGCGCTTGCCGAGCGGGGCGACCCCGAAATCGCCGCGCACCTGGGCGAGGTGCTGTGGGCGCGGGGCGAGCGCGTACGAGCGCAGGAAGTGTGGCAGTCGCAACTGAAGACCACGCCCGACAATCCGGTGCTGCTCGAAACGATGAAGCGTCTCGCGCCGTAGCGTAGCGCGTCCGTCGCGCGACGCACGAGAGCCCCGTGTCATCCTGCATCGCCCTCGGGACTTCGACGAGAAGCCCCGTGCGGTCGGACCTTGCGGTCGCCGCCTTCACTTTGCTCGCCCTCGGCGGCTGCGCCACGATCCCGCCGGAGGTGCCTGCGCGTGTTCCGGCCGTGGAAGCAAGCGCGCCGGTCAAGATCGAGGGGCGGCTTTCCGCGCGTCGAGGGTCGGAAGCGATGGCCGCGAATTTCACGTGGATCCACGCGCCGCCGCGCGATGACCTTGTCGTCACGACGCCGCTCGGGCAGGACGTCGCGCAAATCAGCGGCGATTCGATCGCGCAACGGGTGGAATTGCGCACCGCGGACGGACGCCATGACGAAGCATCCGACTGGTCGACGCTGACCGAGCGCGTGCTGGGCTTTGCGCTGCCCGTCGCGGGGCTCGGCGCATGGGTGCGCGGGGCGCCGCACGAGGGTGCCCCGTTCTCGATCGAGCCCGATGCCGCCGGCCGTCCAGGCGTGCTGCGTCAGGATGGCTGGGAGATCGTCTACGCGTATGGCGACGACGCGAAGCCGATGCCGAACCGGCTGCGGCTGTCGTATGCCGATCTCGAGCTGCGCATCGTCATCGATCGCCGGGAGTAATTGGCCGCGCGCGGTGTCCGCGGGGATCGCCCGGAGCGAGTCGGATGAGGCCACCACCGCGGCTGACGAACTTCGTCAAGGAGCGGCCGCGATCGACGTCTCGCGCCCGCTGGCGTCGCGCTCCTCTCGCGGCGACAATCGCGGGATGCGCATGTTGACCGTTGCGGCGCCGGCGAAGCTCAACCTGTTCCTGCACGTGACCGGCCGCCGCGCGGACGGCTTCCACACGCTCGAGACTCTTTTCGTCGCGCTCGATCTTGGCGACACGATTACCCTTTCGTCCCGCGACGACGGCGCGATTCATCGCACCGCAGATCTGCCGGGCATTGCCGTTACCGACGATCTATCACTCCGTGCGGCGCGCGCGCTCAAAGAGGCGACCGGCTGCCGCGCCGGCGCCGACATTGCGGTGATCAAGAGAATTCCGCGCGGCGGCGGCCTGGGTGGCGGCAGCTCGGATGCGGCCTCCGTGCTGCTCGCGCTTAATCGCCTGTGGCGCTTGAATCTGCCTCGCGCCGAGCTGATGCGCATCGGCGTGCGACTCGGCGCCGATGTTCCGTTCTTCGTCTTCGGTGAGCCTGCGTTCGCGCAAGGGGTCGGCGAGCAGTGTCGCGCCGTCTCGTTGCCGCCCCTCTGGGTCGCGGTCGTCGTTCCGCCCGTCGCGGTGCGGACCGTCGAAATCTTCGGCAGCCCTGAATTGACACGAAACACGGCGTCGGCGAAAATGGACGTCTTTTCCGAGGGTTATGGCTGGAACGACCTGCAGGCCGTAACGGCGGCGCGTTTTCCCGAGGTCGCTGCGGCATTGGCCGCACTGAAGAAGCGCTCCCCGCTCACCAGGATGACGGGATCGGGGGGTTGCGTGTTCGCGCCGTTCGACTCCGAAACCGCGGCCCGTGACGCACTCGCGGCGCGTCCGCCGGGAATGCAGGGATTCGTTGCGCGGACGCTCGCGCGTCATCCGCTCGCGGCGTTTGCATGAGCCTCGCAACGCGTTACACGTGCTACCTTTCGCGCCCGTCGCATGGGCGCGCCGGTTTTCTCCGCTGGGGAGTCGCCAAGTTGGTTAAGGCACCGGATTTTGATTCCGGCATTCGAAGGTTCGAATCCTTCCTCCCCAGCCACTCAGCTTAGACGCCGCGCAACGGGCTCGCCGCGAGGCTTGTTCTTCTATATTCGAAAGGCCTTCTGCTTCCGCGCAGTGCGGGTTGGCACATCTGCTCGTTTCGGCTGGGGCCCGCTCTCCAGCCACGCGCGCGCTTCGGCAATCGCATCCTCGTACGAGAGCGCGCGGCCTTCGTTTTCAGCTGACGCGAACGCGGCCGGTCCCAACGCCACACGGGCCTTTGCCACCAGCGGCGCGAGGTACTGGTCCGCGGGCTCGAGAGGCATTCCAATGTGCTCGAATTGCGCGGCCGCGGCCCCGTGAAGGTGCGCTGCGCGTTCCCATTCCATGTGGAGCGCCGCCACGCCTGCCGCGAAGCGCAGCATGTCCACCCCCAAGGATCGCGAGCCGCTTTGCTCGACGAGCGGAAGGGCCTCGAGCAGAAGCTCCGCGGGGCGATTCTGGGAACCACGCGCGATCGACACGCTTGCCAGGTTGATCAGGCCGACAATTGCCAAGCGGATACTTCCTATCTCGCGCGCAATCGCCAGACTCTCCTCGTAGAGCGGCTCCGCCCGATCGAGATCGCCATCAAGACGATGAATCTCGGCCAATGAATTGAGGGCGCTGCCGAGCAAATCCTTTCGCGCTAGCCGCCGCCCCATGGAGACTGCCTCTTCGAGTCGCCTGCGGGCCTGGGGACGCCTCCCTTGATATGACAGCTGATCGCCCAGATAAACAAGTGCCCACGCGACTCGGGCCTCGTCTCCGAGCTGTCGGCCGATGGATACGCACTCTTCGAGATAGCCCTGCCCGTCCGCGTAGCGACGCAAGCAGCCGGCGAACTCGCCTGCGCGCAGGAGCGCGCGGCAGCGCGCAGAGCTGCGCACCTGCGCCGACGCGCGCATGAGTGCCTCCGTCGTCATGCGATACCCCAGCTCCAGCCCACCGCGATGCATCCAGTAGTCCGCCGTCGAACAAGCCAGCCTCAACCCCCGATCGGCACCGTCCTCCGCGCGTCCGCACCACGCGTGCGCGGCAAGGAGGTTTTCCCGCTCGAGGTCGAGCCGCGTGAACCACACGCGTTGATCGGGGCCGTAGAGTTTCGGATACACCTCTTCCGCGAAAGCAACATAGTGGGCGCTGTGCCGCGTACAGGTCTCATCTTCATCACCCGATTCGTTCAGCCGCTCGAGCACGTAGGCGCGCGTGGTCTCGAGCAGCCGGTAGCGCTTGCCGTTAGTGTTCGTATCGGCAACCACCAGCGAACGCGCAATCAGGTGGGTTAGTAGCTCGATGACTTCCGTCTTGTCGATCAGGTCGTCCGAGGCGACCGCCGACGCCGCTTCGAGGGTGAATCCGCCGGCGAAGACGGCGAGCCGATTGAAGACAGTGCGCTCGTGCTCCGAGAGCAGGCCATAGCTCCAGTCCAGCGTCGCGCGTAGCGTCTGGTGGCGCGGCAGCGCCGTGCGCCACCCGCCGGTCAGCACGCGGAAGCGTTCATCGAGCAGCTGAGCAAGCTGCTCGACCCCGAGCATCGGGGCGCGCGCCGCCGCCATCTCGATCGCGAGCGGAATGCCTTCCAGTCGGCGGCAGATCGCCGCCACCGCCGCCGCATTTCGATCGACCAGGCGAAAGTGTGGGTCTGCCAGCTTGGCCCGCTCCACGAAGAGCTGCGTCGCCGCTGCACGGATGACCTGATCGGCCGCGAGGCGCTTTTCGTCCGGGAGGGCAAGCGACGGGACAGGATAAGCCTGCTCACCTGCTATGCCGACCAGCATTTGCGAAGTCGCGAGCAGATGAACACCTGGCGCCGCACCGAGCATGGCCTCCGCGAGCGCCGCGGCGGCGTCGATCAGATGCTCGCAGTTGTCGAGAATCAACAGCACATCGAACCGCGAGATGCCTTGGGCCAGCGCATTCAGAGGCGTCCTGGCGGGCCCCAACTCGATCCCGAGGGTCGTCGCGACCATGCCGGGAATCAGCGCGGGGTCCGAGACCGGAGCGAGTTCAATCAGCCAGACACCGTCGGCAAAATCATGAACCGATTGTGACCCGACCTCGAGGGCGAGCCGGGTCTTGCCGACTCCGCTGCTTCCGGTGAGCGTAACCAATCGGTGGGCAGGCAGCAGGTCGCGTATCTCGGCGAGCTCGGACTCACGGCCGATGATTGGCGTCGCCTGCAGTGCAAGATTCGTCCTGGTCCAATCCGGAATTTCGTCGTTGCCGGATTCAGGCAGAAGCGGAGGAACGACACCCGTAGTTGCCCCCGCGGCCCGGATCTCCACGGTCGCGACAAGCCGATACCCTCGTTTCGGGATGGTCTCGAGATACCGCGGCTGCGATCGGTCATCACCGAGCGCGCGACGCAGCATCGATATGCAACGCGACAGCGCTTCGTCGCTGACGTACGGATGTTTCCAGACCGCATCGATCAGGTCGTCGCGGCTGACCGTCTGGCCGGCCCGGCGCGCGAGGGCGACCAGCACATCCATCGCCCGTGGTTCGACTTTGGCTTCGCCGGCGAGCGAAACGATGCGGCCGCGGCTCGGAAGGACGGCGTGTTCGCCAATACGAAAACCCTCGGCAAGGGAATCGCTCACCTGAAGCCTCGCATTACCGTCCTCCCCGACGGTGCCAGGTCGCATCGCCGCCAATCCTCAGCTTTCCATCAGGACTAACAACACGGTTGCAGGCAGGATCGGCGTCTGGATACGCCGAAAGCCACGGCTCTCGGCGTATACCTTGTTGATCATAGCGCAACGCCGCACGGTGATGTAGCGGGGGAAGGTGCGCGCCTCCAATACGAACGCGTCTCGTTTTTAAACGAGATCGACCCTCCGCTCCAATCCAAAACCATCAGCTTTCCCTCAGGACTGGAGAGCGCCAGTGTGCGCATAGTGCGCACCGAAGCCGTTGATTTCTGTCGCAGTGGGGCGAGGTGGGCAGAAGGCCTGACAGAGAGGTTCGCCCAACCTGCAGGACTCGATAGGGAGACTTGGATGAATCGCTCGAAGCTGCTGTCGTCAATGCTGCTGTTTCTCATGAGTGCGTCGCTTGCGATGCTACCTGCCGTCGCACCGTTGGCAGCCCCTCCGCCAGCTCAGGGGGTACGAATCACGCCAATCGGTAGCCCGACCTGGAAGCCTGTCGATTTCCATCTCTTCTCTGCGCCGATTGGCACGGCCGCATCAGGCTACGCGGAGTTCGGCGAGACCATGCTTGAGCTCTTGCCGCCCCCGAATCACATGTTCCACCCGGCCCTTGGCGTTGGCCCCGGCGCGCCGCACGCGCCGCCGTACGATTCCGAAATGGCGGACGGCGTCGAAGACTTGGCGTTCGACGAGGGAGTGCGCTTCGATACGGCGGAGTTCTCCAATGGCGAAGGTGTCTGGCTGGCGTGGATGAATGTTCCCGCTCCGGGGACGACGGGTTCGTCGCCCGACTTTTCGTCCGGCCCGATCATCCCGAACACGCTCTTCCCGGTCAACTTCTCGGGAACAAGCGAGCACAACGGCAAGCCGTTTTCGAACCTCGGGGCTGCGATGGTGCCACCGCTGGACGCGAACTTGAACCCGCCCTTCAACGTCGACGGGCACAGCCATTTCCCGGTCTTCTTTGCCGACAACGCGGACTTCGGCCCGCCGGGAGCGAAGTTGCGTGGAAGTTATGTTTGGCACATCGTGATGACCGACACGTCGGGGAACGGCTGGCGCATCGAGGCCCACTTCGCGTTGGCACCCTGATGAAAGCGCAACGGAAGTGGGGGACCGTTACGGCGGGACGTGGAGCGGGGGTCTGAACGAGGCGACGACCCTGACGATCCCGACCGTTTGGGGCGAACAAGACGGTGTTTCCTGGGGGCACGCTGGTGGGGACGGCGAACGACAACAAGGGGACGCTTCGGATCGCGGCGTGCGAGCCCGATCAATCTGGTGTCCGAAGCGTTGCACGTGAGCACGTACGCGTACAACCCGGTGACCGACAAGTTCCTCTTCTTCTTCACCAACACGGCAAACAACGGCGCAACGAGCAACAGCTGGAGTTACCGCCGGCAGATATCAGCGCGTGGGAGGGCCTATGAATACCATGTTGACCGGGAACCGCCGCCTTGCGCTGCGCAGACTCGCGGCTCAGGTGCCCAGGATCTCGGCGGTCTTGGCCGCGCTCACCGGCGGCGTCCCGTCACTCGACGCGGCATCGGCCGGCGCGTTCGAGGCCGTCACGGTCGCCGGGCCGACGATCCTGCCCGCCGAATTCAACGGTGACTTGAGCAAACTTCCGGCGCGGCCGGTAGCTTCCGGTTCGCCGTCGATTTCCCGGCCTCTGCTCCTTGGGCCGCCGTCAACGAAGGACCGGCTCAAAGTGGTGTCCGTCCCAACTCCACCGCGACCGCTCGGCGGTCCCGCTAACGTCATGCCCAGTTTCATTCGCAATTTTCCGGGCATGAGTAACTTCGACACTTGCGGCGACCGCATCTGCGGCAACGCATGGCCGCCAAGCAGCAACGGCGACGTAGGACCGCAGCACTACATCCAGTCGGTGAATTACGCCTATGCGATCTATGACAAGACCGGCACGCAACTCGCAGCGTTCAGCGAGGACTTTCTCTGGAGGAGCGCCCTCGCTACTCCGTGCGACCAGGATACGCAGGGACAGTCCACCGTGCTGTACGACCGGCTCGCTGATCGATGGATCCTGACTCACGCGGCGTACGCGATCGATTTCTTCTCCGGGCTGCCCACTCCGCCGTTCTACCAATGCATTGCGGCGTCCAAGACGGGCGATCCCGTTGCCGGCGGCTGGTGGCTGTACGCTGTCCGGGTTGACTCCGGCGACATTCCCCCGGGCTATCTCCACAACGACCCCAAGTTCGGCGCCTGGCACGACTGCATCTACATGGGCGCCAACATGTACGAGGCCAGCTTCTTCTTCCCGTTCACGGGCGTCGCGTTCGGGTCGTTCAGCCGCGCGGACATGTACAGCGGTGCTCCACTGACGTATTCGATCGGTTTGTTGCCCTATCCCGCGAGCCAGATCTTCAGCATGTTTCCAAGCAACAATCTGGGCAAGGGCGCCAACGCCGTATTGCCCGGCACGCCGAATTATTTTGTCTCCGAGTCGCTCAGCGTGTTCGAGCTGGAAGTGCGCAAGTTCACTGCAGGTGCGAATTGCGGGGCGGGTGGCACGCTCGGCGCAATGGCGTCGGTCAGCCAAACGCCGTACGCCTACGCCACGCTGGGCAACGAAGTCCCGCAACCCAACACGGGAGTGCTACTTCGCAATGGAGACGACCGGATATTGCAGCGGCTACAGTACCGCAGGATCGGCGCCGCCGAATCGCTCTGGGTCACACACAACGTCGACGTCGCAAACGGCGGGCCCACGGGAATGCAGTGGGTGCAGATCAACGTCACGGGCGGCACCGTCAATGCGACACCGGTGCAACAACAAATCTACGCTCCCGATTCGATCTGGCGGTGGATGGGTAGCCTGGCTGTCGACGGCCAGGGCAACATGGCGCTCGGGTACAGCACTTCAAGCGGCATAGCGCCGAACTATCCGAGCATCGCCTACTCGGGACGGCTGGCTGCGGATCCGCTTAATACGTTGCCTCAGACGGAGGCGCAGTTGATTGCGGGGGCGGGATCCCAAACTGTTACCAGTCTTTGGGGCTTCTACAGCTCAATGAGTATCGATCCGGTCGACGATTGCACCTTCTGGTACACCCACCAGTATTACAGCAATCAGGCGAACGGCGACAGCGGCAACTGGCAGACGCGCATCGCGTCGTTCAGGTTCCCGTCGTGTGCGGCGGCGATACCGGCGCGCCTGCTCGTGCCGGACGGCACATCGTTCGCGCAGACCTTCAGCGCGTACCCGGAAGCGCGCTGGTTCGTGATGACGATCGAGCCGGGCAAGACCTACGTCGTCGAAGCGCTTGACACCTCCGGCGATCTCACGGCGAACGCGGTGGGTACGCTTAGTGTCTTGGCGGAAGACGGCCTGTCGCCGCCTGAAGCGAGCGTCGATTGCACGAGCGCGAATGCGCCACGCTCGCCGGCGGTCGCGGTTGCAAACGACGGGCTTCGCTGCGTCATCCGGGCCGTGCCGCCGAACGGCACGCTGCTGAACAAGCGGCCGGTCTACATCAAAGTGACGCGGATGGACCCGGCGCTGGGTGGCGGGTCGCAGTTCAAGATCCGGGCGCGCGAGAGCACGATCTACGGCCGCTGGCTGACGGCGGGCTACGACTACCATGTCGAGGTGGAGAACACGACCGGCGACGCGATGTGCGTCGAAGTGGCGCGCTACCCGGCCTCGGGGCTCACCTATACGGCGGGGCCGGGGTGGTCGGGGTCGATTGCGTCGTTCCAGCTGAATGTGCCGGCGTTCGGGGCGGTGAAGCAGGTGATTGCGAAGGGCAGCGCGGTGGGGCGGATACCGAGGGCACGCTGCGGATCGAATGCGTGCGCGGCGCCGACTAATGTGATGGCGGGCGGCTTGCACGTGAGCACCTATGCGTTCGATTCGGTGGCCGATCGGTATATCTATTTCTTCACTGGGACGGCGAACGAGGGCAAGACGCGGAGCAGTGGTGAGCGCGATGCGAGACGAATTGGGGACGACACAAGTGAATCTTTTGCAAGACGGGATGGGTTCTCCGGAAAGGGGCGGATCATGAGCGCGGAGACGAGTGAACGTGGGCGATGGCGGTGGTCGCGGCCGGCGTCTGGGGAATGCCGGTGGCAGGCGCAGAGCGTGGGGCCGCTGGCGAACACGAGCGTGGCCAATGCGCGGGTGATCGTGCCGGACGGGTCGTCGCTGCTGCAGACGATCGGGGGTGGGGAGACGCGGTGGTTCGTGTTTGGGGTGGAGCCGGGGAAGACGTACGTGGTGGAGGTGGTGGACCCGGCCAGTGACCTGGTGGCGAACACGATCGGGGCGGTGAACGTGCGCACGACGCCAGCGGGGTGGCGGCGCCGCCGGAAGCCACGGTGGATTGCACGGCGAATGCGCGGGCGCCGGCGCTGGAGGTGGCGAACGACGGGAAGCGCTGCGTGGTGCGGACGTTTCCGCCGACGCCGGGGAACACCCAGAACAAGCGGGGGATCTATATTGCCGTGGCGACGGTGACGGGGCCGAGCTTCCAGATTCGGGTGCGGGAGAGCACGATCTACGGGCGGTGGACGACCAATGGTTACGACTTTCACGTGGAGTTGCAGAACACGACGGCGGACGCGATGTGTGCGGAGATCATCTTTCTGCCGAACACGGGGGACAGCTATGCGGGGACGTGGAGTGGGGGGTTGACGGTGTTGCAGCTGACGATTCCGCCGTTTGGGGCGAACAAGACGGTGTTTGCGAACTCGACGCTGGTGGGGCCGGACAACAAGGGGTCGCTGCGGATCGGGGCGTGTGCGGCGCCGACCAACCTGGTGCCGAGCGGGCTGCACGTGAGCACCTATGCGTACAACCCGGTGACCGACAAGTTCCTGTACTTCTTCACCAACACCGCCAACAACGGCGCCACCTCTAACAGCTGGTAGAGGCAAACGCGGCCTTACATCCCGGCGCGCGGAGACAGGGTCACCGCATGTAAGCGGGCCGAGTTCGGTAGGTGCCGTGGGCGAACAGACACAGGCGGACCAGCGCCCGCATCTTCTGGGCCATTGGATAAGCACTCGGCCGGGAGACCAGAGCACCCAAGCCACGCGCATTCGCTTGAGAGTAGCTCTACGCTCGTGTCGTGGGCCATAGCGGGAACCTCACGAGTGCACACTCGCGACGCCTTCTTGGCAATCGGACGGATTTGACAAGCGGGTCGCGCCGAAGGTCGAGCAGCACATCGAGCACGATAGTGCTGGTCATTGTCAGTGCGAGATCCATTGATTGCTATTCCTTGTGCCGCTGGAGCGACACAGGGTCGGGAAGAAGAAGAGGGCGAGCGCGCGCGGAAACAATAAGCCGCTGATTGCGCTATCATTGTCAACTCTGTGTGGCTTCGGATTGCTTGCTTTGTCCGATTGCGATTCCCGCATTCGAAGGTTCGAATCCTTCCTCCCCAGCCACTCTTCACGGGCGGGTGGCGCCACGCCGCGCGGTCCGTCCCGGCTCCGTAGACACTACCAGGTTCGCCATGGCCTTCGAGCGGATGAGAGTCTTCACCGGCAACGCGAACCCGAAGCTCGCCGAAGCCGTGTGCCGGCATCTCAACATCAGCCTCGGCCGGGCGGTGGTCGGCCGGTTCTCCGACGGCGAAGTGATGGTCGAGCTCCTCGAGAACGTCCGCGGCCGCGACATCTTCATCCTGCAGTCGACGTGCGCGCCGACCAACGACAACCTGATGGAGATCCTGGTCATGGCCGATGCGCTGAAGCGCGCGTCGGCCGGCCGCATCACCGCGTGCATCCCGTATTTCGGCTATGCGCGCCAGGATCGCCGGCCGCGCTCGGCGCGCGATGCCGATCACGGCGAAGGTCGTCGCCGACCTGCTCACCACCGTCGGCGTCGACCGCGTGATGGTGATGGACCTCCACGCCGACCAGATCCAGGGCTTCTTCAACATTCCGGTCGACAACATCTACGCGACGCCGATCCTGCTCGGCGATCTCTGGAAGCAGAACTACGACGATCTTCTCGTCGTCTCGCCGGACGTCGGCGGCGTCGTGCGCGCGCGCGCGATCGCGAAGCGGCTCGACTCGGACCTCGCGATCATCGACAAGCGCCGCCCGCGCGCGAACGTCTCCGAGGTGATGAACATCATCGGCGACGTCGCCGGCCGCACGTGCGTGATCATGGACGACATCGTCGACACCGCGAACACGCTGTGCAAGGCGGCCACCGCGTTGAAGGAGCATGGCGCGAAGAAGGTCGTCGCGTACTGCACGCACCCCGTGCTCTCCGGCGGCGCGGTGCCGCGGATCGCAGATTCCGAGCTCGACGAGATCGTCGTCACCGACACGATCCCGCTCACCGAGGAAGCGCGGGCCTGTCCGCGCATTCGCCAGCTCTCGTGCGCGCAACTCTCGCCGAGACGATGACGCGCGTGTCGAACGAGGAGTCGGTGAGCTCGCTCTTCACCGAGTAGCGGCGCGGCGGTAGTCGCCGCTTGGCACCGCCATCGGATTCCGGTTATAATTCAAAGCTTTCCCCGCTTAGCCCCCGAGACTCTGGGTGCGGGATGTCGCCAACCGCGGACGACCGGCCGGACCGCCTCATACGGCGCCCGATCCCGGAAGGCCGCAGACATCGGGAGTCGGACCATGCAAATCGAATTCACCGCATTTCCGCGCACGAGCGAAGGCCGCGGCGCGAGCCGCCGGATGCGCCGCGCCGGCAAGGCGCCGGGCATCGTCTACGGCGGCGCTGCCGCGCCGCAGCCGATCGAGCTCGACCACAACGCGCTCTTCCACGCGCTGCGCAACGAGGCGTTCCACTCGTCGATCCTGACGATGAAGCTCGACGGATCCGCGACGCAAGGTGCTGCTGCGCGACGTGCAGATGCATCCGTTCAAGAACGAGATCCTGCACGTCGATTTCCAGCGCATCGACGAGAACCGCAAGATCCACATGAAGGTGCCGCTGCACTTCGTCAACGGCGAAAACTCGCCGGCGGTGAAGGTGTCCGGCGCGATCGTCAGCCACGTGATCAACGAGCTCGACGTCACATGCCTGCCGAAGGACCTGCCGGAGCTTCATCGAAGTCGATCTGATCGACGCTCGACGTCGGCCATTCGATCCACGTGTCCGCGCTCAAGCTTCCGCCTGGAGTGGCCGTCGTCACGCACGGCAAGACCGACCCCGTCGTCGCGGCGGCGGTGGTGCCGAAGGCGCACGTCGAAGAAGTCGTCGAAGCCGGTTCCGGGTGCCGAGGCAGCTCGCTGCCGCGGCGGCACCGGAGGGCGCGGCGGCCGAGGCCAAGCCCGCGGAAAAGGGCGCCGAGAAGAAGGAACCGGCCAAGGAAGAAAAGAAGAAATAGCCTTCGCGTCGGATCGGCACGAGGGCCCGCCGCGTGTACGACGGCGGGCCTTTTTGTTGTGCCGGTGGAGTCGACGCGCCCTCGACCGCCATAAGTCGATGGATGCACCGATCCGTCTTCGTCGTTGGCCTCGGCAATCCGGGCCGCGAGCACGATGCCACGCGGCACAATGCGGGCTTCTGGTTCGCCGACGCGCTCGCCGCGCGGCTCTGGTGCGCGTTCGTGAGCGAAGCGCAAGTTTCACGGGCAGGTCGCGCGTGCCGGCGACGTGCGGCTGCTGAAGCCGTCCACGTACATGAACCTCTCAGGACGCTCGGTTGCCGCGCTGACGCGATTCTTCGCGATCGCCGCCGACGAGATCGCTCGTCGTTCACGACGAGCTCGATTTGCTGCCGGGCGAGATCGAAGCTCAAGTTCGGCGGCGGACTCGCGGGCCACAACGGCTTGCGCGATATCGACGCGCAGCTCGGCACGCCGGGTTCTGGCGGCTGCGCATCGGCATCGGCCATCCGCGCGATTCGTCGATTCCGCAGCAGGACGTCGTCGACTACGTGCTTCGCCCGCCCGCTGCCAGAGGAGCGGGCCGCGATCGCGCGCGGCAATCGACAAGGGCGCTCGACGCATGGCCTGCGATCGCCGCCGGCGACTTCGAGCGCGCGATGATGGCGCTGCATACGCAGGGAGAACCATGAGCGCCGCCCCGAGCGTGGGGGCACAGCGCATGAGCCTCAAATGCGGAATCGTCGGGCTGCCCAACGTCGGCAAGTCGACCCTGTTCAACGCGCTGACCAGAGCTGGCATCGCCGCCGAGAACTATCCGTTCTGCACGATCGAGCCGAACGTCGGCATCGTCGAGGTGCCCGATCCGCGCCTGGCCGCGCTCGCGGCGATCGCGCAGTCCGGAAAAGGTGCTGCCGGCGACCGTCGAATTCGTCGACATCGCCGGTCTCGTCGCCGGCGCATCGAAGGGCGAAGGCCTCGGCAACCAGTTCCTCGCGAACATCCGCGAGACCGACGCCATCGCGCATGTCGTGCGCTGCTTCGACGACGACAACGTCGTTCACGTCACGGGCAAAGTGGATCCGGTGTCCGACATCGAGACGATCAACACCGAACTCGCGCTCGCCGATCTCGCGACGGTCGAGAAGCAGCTCGCGAAGTACGAAAAGGCGGCGCGCGCCGGCGGTGACAAGGAGGCGCAGCGGATCGTCGGTGCGTTGAAGAAGGTCGAGACGGTGCTCGACGTTGGCCGGCCCGCGCGCACCGCCGACCTCAACACGGCGGAAAAGGAGGTGCTGCGGGCGTTCTTCCTGCTGACGATGAAGCCGACGATGTACGTCGCCAACGTCGCCGAGGGCGGCTTTCACGACAATCCGCTCCTGTCCGCCGTCGAGGCGTACGCGGCGAAGGAGGGCGCGCCCGTCGTCCCGGTCTGCGCCGCGCTGGAGGCGGAGATCGCCGATCTCGACGGCGACGACAAGCTCGCCTTCCTCGCGGACCTGGGGTTGACCGAGCCCGGGCTCGATCGCGTGATCCACGCGGGCTACAAGCTGCTCGGGACTGGAAACGTATTTCACTGCGGGCCCGAAGGAAGTTCGCGCGTGGACGATCCACGCCGGCGACACGGCGCCGCAGGCGGCGGGCGTGATCCACACCGACTTCGAGAAGGGCTTCATTCGCGCCGAGGTGATCGCCTTCGCCGATTTCATCGCCTGCAAGGGCGAGCACGGCGCAAAGGAACACGGCAGGATGCGGCTCGAGGGCAAGGAGTACGTCGTCCGCGACGGCGACGTCATGCACTTCCGGTTCAACGTCTAGGCATGGCGAGGCTCTCGTTCACCAAGATGCAGGGCCTCGGCAACGATTTCGTCGTTCTCGATGGCATCCGGCAGCGCGTCGACCTTTCGCCTGCGCAGCTGCGGCGCCTCGCCGATCGCCGCTACGGCGTGGGCTGCGACCAGATCCTCGTCGTGGAAGCGGCGACGCGGGAGGACGTCGATTTTCGCTATCGCATCTACAACGCCGACGGCGGCGAGGTCGAGCAATGCGGCAACGGCGCGCGTTGCTTCGTGCGCTTCGTTCATGAGCAGGGGCTCACCGACAAGCGCAGGATCCGGGTCGAGACCAAGGGCGGCATCATCATCCCTGAACTGTCCGACGATGGCGAGGTCACCGTCGACATGGGCGTGCCGCGCTTCGCGCCCGGCGAGATTCCGTTCGACGGCGTGGGCGACGACGTGGTCCGGCCGCTCGACGTCGACGGCGAGACGGCGCTGATCACCGTCGTGTCGATGGGCAACCCGCACGCGGTGCAGCAGGTCGCTGATGTCGACCGCGCGCCGGTGATCACGCAAGGTCCGAGGATCGAGCACCACCCGCGCTTTCCCGACCGCGCGAACGCCGGCTACATGCAGGTGGTGGATCGCGCTACCATTCGCTTGCGCGTATGGGAGCGCGGCGCCGGCGAAACGCTCGCGTGCGGAACCGGCGCCTGCGCGGCCGTCGTGGCGGGCATTCGGCGCGGATTGCTCGACAGCGTGGTTCGCGTCGAGACGCGCGGCGGCGGGTTGCGCGTCGCGTGGCCGGGCCCCGGGACGCCGATCACGATGACCGGACCGGCGAACACGGTGTTCGAAGGCGAATGGGAGGTGCCGGCCGCGTGACTCACGCCGGCAAGGGAATGCCAATGGAGCAGGATGGGGACAGGATTGCCTGGATGGACGCCAACGCCGTTGCCGACTACCTGAAGCAGAATCCGGCCTTCTTCGAGGATTACGCCGATGTGATCGCGGACATCTTCGTCCCGCATCCGCACGGCGGCCACGCGATCCCGATCGCCGAGCGGCAGATCATCACGCTGCGCGAGAAGAACAGCGAGCTCGAGAGCCGGCTCCGCGAGCTGATCCAGTTCGGCGGCGAGAACGACCAGATCAGCGAGAAGCTGCATCGTTCGACGCTCGCGCTGTTCGCTGCGCCGGACCTTGAAACGACCCTCGCGGTGCTCTACCACAGCCTGAAAGAGGATTTCGGCGTGCCGCACGTCGCGAGCCGGCTGTGGGGGCGAGTGCCCGAGCAATCGTACTTGCCGGAGCTCGCCGCGACGACGCACGAGCTTCGCGATTATGCCGATCATCTGGGCGCGCCCTATTGCGGGCCCGTTGCGCCCTTCGAATCGCGGGACTGGTTCGACGCGGGCGAAGCCTGCCGCTCGTACGCATTCCTGCCGCTGCGCACCGCGCACACGTTCGGCCTGTTGGGTCTTGCGAGCGAGGACGGCGGGCGTTTCTATCCCGGCATGGGCACCGTCTACCTGACGCGGCTCGCGGAGCTCGCGAGCGTCGCCACGGCGCGCTACCTGCCGCCGGCCTGATCCGCACGAGGCGCCGGCCGCAATGCGCAAGCCCCGGCCGACCGGAAGCCCCGCCGCGATCATGCCGGAAAACGCTGCGCTGCTCGAGGCGTTCGCGCGGAACCTGGCACCGCGTCCTGCGCATACACGTTCCGCCTACTTGCGCGACACCGCGGCGCTGGCGGCGCTCGCCGGCGATGTCAAGCTGACGGCGCTTTCATCGCCGCACGTGCGCCGCTTCCTCGCGACGCTGCACGGACGCGGACTGTCGGGGCGAAGCCTCGCGCGAATGCTCTCGTCGTGGCGAGCGTTTTATCGCTTCCTGCTCGATCGCGATGCCGCGATCGGCGAGAGTCCCTGCGCAAGCCTGAGGCCGCCCAAGTCGCCGCGCAGGCTACCCGCCGCGCTGTCGCCCGATGAGGCTGTCCGCCTGGTCGAAATTGGCGGGACCGATCCGCTCGCGGTCCGGGATCGCGCGCTCTTCGAGCTCGCATATTCTTCGGGGCTGCGCCTGGCCGAGCTCGCGGGGCTCGACGTCGAGCGCGTCGACCTCGAGCAGGGCGAAGTCCGCGTCTGGGGAAAGGGCGCGAAAGAGCGGATCGTGCCCGTCGGCGCCGCCGCGCGCGCGGCGATTCGCGCATGGCTACCCAAGCGCGCGGCGATTCCCGGCGTCGATGCAAAAGCGATGTTCGTCGGCCGCACCGGCGCGCGAATCACACCGCGCACGATCGAGCGCCGATTGGCTGCGTGGTCGGTGAAGCAGGGGCTGGCTCAGCACGTCCATCCCCACATGCTGCGGCATTCGTTCGCATCGCATGTGCTGCAGTCCTCGGGCGATCTCCGCGCCGTGCAGGAGATGCTCGGCCATGCGAGCATCGCCAGCACGCAGGTCTATACGCACCTCGACTTTCAGGCGCTCGCCAAGGTCTACGATCAGGCGCACCCCCGCGCCAAGCGCAAGCGCCGCTAGCGTTCGCACGTTGCAGTTTCCTTGCGCGCGGTCGTCGCGAGCGCCGCGCTGACGACCTGCGTTCGGCCTCGTTGTAGTCGACATTCAGTTGAACGGCGCAATGGGACGCGATCGCATCTACCGCTCGTCGGCTGATGTCCTACATGGCAGCTCAAGGGATTGCAATTTATGCGAACGTCATGCACGCTAGCTATGCAATTGTCATATCCGCGGGGATCGTCCGCGCGGTTGCCCGGAAGTGGCGGGCCGCGCGGTCGATTGGATAGGCGTTACATCCCGTTGGCGCCAGAGCGCCCCCTCGTCAACGCGGGCGGCACTCGGGAGGGAGGCTCCCGGGGCGCGGCGGGTCATCGAGACGAGGGTCGTCCATGCTGCGAAACAATAACGGCGCGCCCCGGCGCGTCGCATCTTCACTGTTCACTTCGCTGTTTGTCCGTGTCGTCGGTCTGCTCGTGTTGGCAGCGGGCGTGTTGAGCCTGGCTCCGCCCGCGGCGGGGGCCGGGCTGGCTGCACTGGGGATCTACCGGGCATCGAACAATTCCTTCTATCTCGACGGCAACAACGACGCAGCGACCGATCAGAGAGTGGTACTGGTCAGTCCCGCCGGCTCAATCGGCCTGCTCGGCGATCTTTCCGGGTCGGGCGTGAAAAGTCCGGCTACGTACCTCAACGGCATTTGGTCGGTAGATCAGAACCGGGACGGCACCGCTGAAACCGTATTCGGCTTTGGCGGTGTAGCGAGCGACGTCCCGCTGTTCGCCGACATGAACGGCGATGGCAAGGACGACCCCGTCATTTACCGGAACGGCATCTGGTACGTGAGCAGCGCTGCCAACGGCGTTGTAAGTGCCACGTATTACTTCGGCGGCGCGCCGGGCGACATCCCGCGTATCGCCGACGTCAACGGCGACGGACAACCCGACCTCATCATCTACCGCAATGGAATCTGGTACGTGTCGACGGCGCGCAACGGGGTGGCCGACACCATCTTCTATTTCGGCGGCGTCCCCGGGGACATTCCCCTGGCATTCGACTATAACGGCGATGGCGTCGCCGATCTCGCGATCTTCCGCGCGGGCACGTGGTTCTTGTCCACTGCGCGCAACGGAATCGCCGATGCGGTCTTCAACTTCGGTGGCGCGTCGGGCGACGCCCCGCTATACGCCGGCGTCGGCGCGGTCCCGAACACGTACTCGGATGTGGCGCGCTTCCTGCACCAAGCGACGTTCGGGCCCACGCCCGCCGAAATCGCCAATGTGTGCCCCGTCCCGTGCGCCGCGCCGAACTACGCGGCGTGGATCGACAACCAGTTCACCAAGCCGGTGACGGCCCTTCCGGTATTCGCTTGGCAGCCGGACAACCAACCGGGCAACTGCACGAGCCCGCTGACTCCCGGCGGTCCGTCCGACCCGTTCGGCTCGAACTGCCCGCGCGATCTCTACCAGATCTATCAGGTGCAGCGCTTCTTCTTTCTGAACGCGTTTATCGCGCCGGACCAGCTGCGGCAGCGCGTCGCCTGGGCGCTGTCGCAGATCCTCGTGACCTCCTCGAACCAGGACTCGATTGCCTACGCGAATCGTGATTACCAGCAGATGCTGATCGACAACGCATTCGGCAACTTCCGCAACATATTGTTCTTCGTCACGGTAAGCCCCTTCATGGGCAACTATCTGGACATGGTGAACAACGCCAAGGCCACCGCGACGCAGCAGCCGAACGAGAACTATGCGCGCGAAATCATGCAGCTCTTCTCGATCGGAACCCTCGAGCTCAACCTCGACGGATCGCGATTGCTCGACCTGCAGGGCCAGCCGATCCAGACTTACGACCAGACGGACATCACCGAGCTCGCGAAGGTGATGACGGGATGGACGTATTATCCCGCCCCCGGCGACACGCTCAAGTGGAAACCGTCGGGCAACAGCTACCCCAGCTACCAGTACACGATGCAGCCTTGTGAGGGCGCGCTCAATGGCTGCGGCGCGACGAATTTCCACGAGACCAGTATCAAGACCGTGCTTGGATATACGATCCCCCCCGCGCTGCGAGCCGATGCCGATCTTTCCACCGCCCTCGACGTGATCTTCTACCATCCGAATGTCGCGCCGTTCATCAGCAAGCAGCTGATCCAGCACCTGGTGACCAGCAATCCGTCGCCGGCGTACATCGCCCGCGTTTCCGCAGTCTTCGCCGACAACGGCTCGGGCGTGCGCGGCGATATGAAGGCCGTCGTCAAGGCAATCCTGCTCGATTCCGAGGCGCGTCAGCCGCGCAACCCCATCGGCAAGTTCGGAAAGCTGAAGGAGCCCGTCAAGCTGATCAGCGGCTTCATCCGCCAGATGGGTGTCTGCTGTGGCGCCTACAGCGATGGGATCGATCCCGCCAACAGATCGAGAGCGATGGCGCAGGACGTGTACACGTCGCCGACGGTGTTCAACTACTACCCGGCTGACTACATCATTCCGGGCACGAACCTCGCCGGTCCGCAGTACGGCATCTTCGATCCGACGTCGCTGTTCGAGAACACGAAGACCTTCTACAACTGGACGCTCGGCGCTAGCTGCGGCGCGGCCCCCAATACCAACCTGTGCGGGCCGAACCCAGACGCGACCACCGTCGGATCGTTCGGCACCAAGATCAACTGGACTTCGCTGGCGGCGATCGCCGGCAACATCGCGACGCTCGTCGACACCGTCAGCGACACCCTGCTGTACAGCCGATTGGCCCCGGGCCCGCGGCAGCAGGTGATCAACGCCGTGACGGCCGTGCCGGTGAACACGCCGCCCACGGCGGCCCAATTGCGCGACCGGGCCCGGACAGCGGTCTACCTGATCGCAACCTCGCCCAAGTACCAAGTGGAGTACTGACATGAGCGGACCCTTCATCTACTCGCGACGCCGGTTCCTGCAACAGGCCGGCGCTTTCTCGGCGCTGTCGCTTGCCGGCAGCATGGACAAGCTGGGCCTCTCCGGAGCGGCTGCGCAGGCGCCGGGGTACAAGGCACTTGTCTGCGTCTTCCTGTTCGGCGGCAACGACGCCAACAACATGGTGATGCCCTTCACGGATTACGTGCAGTACAACACCGCGCGCCCGCCGAGCACCGGCCTCAACATTCCGCAACTCGGCGCGGGTGCCATGCTCCAGCTCAATCCGCTGAATACCGGCGGCAAGATCTACGGCCTGCATCCGTTGATGCCCGAACTGCGCTTGCTGTTCAACTCGGGCGCGATGGCGGTCGTTTGCAACACCGGCCCGCTGATCGATCCGGTCACCCGCGCCCAGTACGTTGCGTCCGGCCACGGCGGCAAGAAGGTTCCCTTGAACCTGTTTTCGCACAGCGACCAGCAGCAACAGTTCATGTCGTCGATCTCCAAAGCGACGCTCGGCGCGCTGACCGGGTGGGGGGGTCGACTCGCCGACAAGGTCATCGGCATGAACGGGCCCAATGCGACTCCGATGTCGATGTCCTTCTCCGGGCTGCAGACGTTCGGCAACGGCGTCGCCGTCAAGACGCTGGCCCTGCCAACGAGTCTCGCCTTTGGCTTCACCGGCGACGGCGGGAATGCGCAGCAGGTGGCGCGCAAGAACGCCCGCAACGCGATCATGAAAACGTGGGATGCGAACCAGATGGTCGCATCGGCGCAGCAGACGATGGGTGTCGCGATCGATTCGAGCATGTTGATCAACAACATAAGCCTGATCCCCGGGACAGACCCGAAGATCGCGGCGATCAACACGGCGTTCACCGGCGTCAACAGCAGCCTCGCAAACCAGCTCAAGGCCGTGGCCAAGGTCATTACGCAAAGCGCCACGCTCTCGCACCAGCGCGAGATCTTCTTCGTCTCGATCGGCGGCTTCGACACGCATGGCAATCAGGTCAACTCGCATGCGTCCCTCTTCCCGCAGATTTCGAAGGCGGTCAATGCGTTCTATCAGGCGATGGCGGCCCCTGCGATCGCTCAAGCAAACAACGTAACCTTGTTCACGATGTCGGACTTCTCGCGGACGCTGCAGCCGAACGGCGGCGGTACCGACCACGCGTGGGCGACGCACAACTTCGTCGTGGGCGGCAGCGTGCTAGGCAACAGGTTCTACGGCACTCCGGATCTATCGGGCTTTGTCTATCCCAACCTGTACATGGGGAACCTGGGAGTCAACGATTCGGGCGGCCAGGGCCGCTGGATTCCAAGGACATCGATCGAACAATACGGCGCGACGCTCGCCAGTTGGTTTGGCGCGGTTCCCGCCGACATCGATCAGATCTTCCCGCAACTCGCCCTGCAGCAAGCCGCGGATCCGACGATGGCGTCGGACCTCGGGTTCCTCGCCTGACCGAATCCCCTCCGCGCAAACGCGGAAGCCCCCAGGACTCTCCTCCCTGGGGGCTTTTTTCATTTGGGACGCTCATGGAGGCGAAGTGCCGGCCGAGTGCAATTCGATGATGCACCCCACGCCCGGCAGCCATGGCAGGTCGGTGACGCCGGGATCGCGCCCGGTCTGCCTGATCAGCGTCGTCAGCTGGCCGCGGTGGTGCGTGCCGTGGTTGAACATGTGCATCGCCGCGACGGCGCGCGGCAATTCGCGCGTCTTGCCGTCCACGCGGCTCGCGTAGACCAGCGCGTCGGCCAGCCATTCGGACGTCACATTGCCTGCCCACTCGAGCATCCGGCGATCCGTGTCTTCGCGTTCGCGGAGGAGCTCGGCGAAGTCCGCATACATGTCGGCGCCAAAGGCGGGGACCATGCACGGTTCGCCGGTGAAACGGCCGAGCCACATCCGGTCGCCCCACAGGAGATGGTTGGCCGTTCCGTGCATCGAGCCGAAGAACGCGCCGCGATCCCGTTTGCGCTCCATGTCTTCGAACTCCGCGAGCACCGCGAAGAGCCGCTCGTTCATCCAGCGGCCGTAGCGCGCCATCAGCAGGCAATAATCGGGCGTAATCATGGACAGGCGACGCCAATTCTCCGAGCTGCGATTGTATGCCAAAAAAACGGGGCG
Organism: uncultured beta proteobacterium; assembly: GCA_963733985.1. Lineage (GTDB taxonomy): Bacteria > Pseudomonadota > Gammaproteobacteria > Burkholderiales > Casimicrobiaceae > CAIWHR01. The sequence goes on from CAVTFF010000007.1 coordinate 52,651, forward strand.
CCTTTGCGGGGCGCCCCGAATGCCACTGAGGAGAGATTGCCAAGACCCAACTACCCCCTTTCGGGTTACTCCACTACACGCTCGCCATGGAGACTGATGTCGAGACCCTCGCGCTCCTGCTCATCGGAGACACGGAGCCCGATGACCATGTCGATGATCTTGAGAATGATGTAGCTGCCGACGCCGCTGTACACCAGCGTGGTCGCGACCGCGCCGAGCTGCACGAGGATGTTCGCGTCGGCACCGCTGATTTCCTTGACGTTGAAGACGCCCGTCAGGATCGCCCCGACGATGCCGCCGATGCAGTGGACGCCGAACGCGTCCAGCGAATCGTCGTAGCCGAACGCTTTCTTGACGCTCGTCGCGGCAAAGAAGCAGATGACGCCGGCCGCGATGCCGATCACGAACGCGCCCGTCACGCCGACGAAGCCCGACGCCGGCGTGATCGCGACCAGGCCCGCGACAGCGCCCGACGCGATGCCGAGAACCGACGGCTTGCCCTTGACCGACCACTCGGTGAACATCCACGCGAGCGCGGCGACCGCGGTGGCGAGCTGCGTCACCACCATCGCCATCCCGGCGCGACCATCGGCAGCTACGGCGGACCCGGCATTGAAACCGAACCAGCCGACCCACAACAGACCTGCGCCGATCACGGTCAGCGTCAGGTTGTGCGGTGCCATCGCCTCCTTGCCGTAGCCGATCCGCTTGCCGAGCACGAGTGCGCACACCAGTGCCGCGATGCCCGCGTTGATGTGCACGACGGTGCCGCCCGCGAAATCGAGCACGCCCTTGGTCGCCCAGTACCCGGACGGCTCCCACATCATGTGCGCGATCGGCGAATAGATGATCACCGACCACAGGCCCATGAACCAGAGCATCGCGGAAAACTTCATCCGGTCGGCGAATGCCCCGCAAATGAGCGCGGGCGTGATGATCGCGAACGTCATCTGGAACGTCATGTAAACCGACTCGGGGATCGTGAGCCCCAGATGCGAAACCGTCAGCTTGCCGGCTTCCTTCTGGAACAGCATGCCCTTGAGGAACAGCCGGTCCAGGCTGCCGATGAATTCGCCACCGGGCATGAAGGCGAGGCTGTAACCGACGATGACCCACAGGACCGTGACAAGGCAGGTGATCGCGAAGCTCTGCATCAGCGTCGCGAGCACACTCTTCTTTCTCACCATCCCGCCGTAGAACAGCGCGAGGCCCGGGATCGTCATCAGCAGCACGAGCGCGGTCGACGTCAGCATCCACGCCGTGTCGCCGCTGCTGATCTTGTCGGCGGCGACGAGCTGCGGTTCCGTGGGCGGCGGTGCGGCGGGCGCCGCGGCGGGTGCGGCGCCTCCGGCTTCGGCTTTCGCTGCCTCGGCCGGTTTGGCTTCGGGCGCTGCCGGCGCGGCGGGGGCCGCGGCCTTGTCGGCCTGCGCCAGCACGATCGGCGCGTTTGTTGCGGCGCCTGCAATGCCGGCATCCGCTTGAACGGACGTGACGGCGCCGATGGCGAGCGCGCCTGCGAGCGCGACGAATGAGAGCAATCGTTTCATGTCGGTTCCCCTTACAGCGCCTGCGCGCCGGTCTCGCCGGTGCGGATGCGCACGACCTGTTCCAGATCGAAGACAAAGATCTTGCCGTCGCCGATCTTGCCGGTGTTCGCGGACTTCTCGACCGCTTCGATCACGCGGTCGACGAGATCGTCGGAAATCGCCGCCTCGATCTTCACTTTCGGCAGGAAGTCGACGACGTATTCGGCGCCCCGGTAAAGCTCGGTGTGGCCCTTCTGGCGACCGAACCCCTTGACCTCGGTGACGGTAATGCCCTGAACACCGATCGTCGACAGGGCCTCCCGGACCTCGTCCAGCTTGAACGGCTTGATGATGGCGGTAACGAGTTTCATGTTTTCCTCGCGTGCGTGCGGCTGTGGATCAGAACGTCTTCTGGACGTAGGCGACGAACTGGCCGGCGGAAAGGTTCTTGCCGTAGATGTTCGTGTAGTACTGGTCTTGCGCGTTGGTGCCGGTGCCGTAGATGCCGACGGTCACGCCGTAGATCTCGGTCGACGCGCCCACCTTCCAATCGCCGTAGTTGTAGACGCTGTTCGAGAGCGTCGGGCTCGTGTCGCCGCTGTACCATTGGTGCCCGAGGTGGCCGAACAGTGTCACCTTGCCGATCGCATCGCTGACCTTGTCGACGACGTCGTAGCTCGCGGTGAGGTCGAGGTAGCTGCTGCCGCGCGAATCGGGCACGCCGAACGTCTTGTTGTTGGCGCTCCAGCTGTACTTGAGCGAGAGGAACTTCCAGGTGAGCGCGGCGTAGAGCTCGGTCGTGTCGGGCTTCGTGTAGCCGCTCGGCGCGTTGCTGTAGTTGCCCGGATACCAGTAGTAGAGGACGCCCAGGTCATAGCCGAAATCGGCGGGCAGGCTCCCCTTGTAGCCGCCGTAGAAGTCCCATTCCATGCTCGCCGACACGCTATTCGGCGGGGGCACGAAGTCGGCGATCCAGTTGACGTTCGACGCCCAGGTTCCGACGTAGAAGCCGCTCTTGTGCGCAAGGTCGAAGCCGCCCTGCACCGCGGGTTTCTGGTTCGTCTGCGTCAGCCCCCGGAACACGTACTGGCTGAAAAGCCCGATGTTGGCCGTGCCGCTCCAGTCAGGCTCGGGGGCCGGAGCCGCCGCAGCCGGCGGGGGTGTCTGGGCGAGGGCCGCACCGGAAGCGATCGAGGCGGCAGCGAGGGCAACCAGCATTGCGCGCAAAGGGATGGATGCAGCCATGGTAAGTTCCTTTTTCGATGTTGACGGGAACGCGGGACGCTTGCAGAAAGGCAACTTCGTTGCTCCTTCAGCATTTCGTGTGCCATTGCAGCAAAGCCTTAAAAAACATACTGTTAAACTAAATTTGCGGCGCCGATCACCTTGAGAACCAATCCTGGCGCACACTTTCGGTGCGACGCCGCGCGCCTCCGCACGGCGTTGGGGCGCCAGGCCGGAGCGCGCGGATCGACGCGGCCCAATAGCTCGGCCGAACGATCGATCGCCTCACTTGGGCGCTTTTGCTAGACTCGATCGCACCTTGATCCCGCCGCTTGCCGCGAGGAGGAACGTCATGCTGAACAGCAAAGCATTCGATGAGCTCGCCGCGAGGATCGGCAAGGCGATCGAGAGCAGCCCCGCAAAGGACATCGAGAAGAACGTGCGCGCGCTATTGGTCTCCGGCCTTTCCCGCCTTGACCTCGTCCCGCGTGCCGAATTCGACGTGCAGGCGCAGGTGCTCCTGAAGACGCGCGAGAAAGTCGAGATGCTGGAGCGGCGCCTCGCCGAGCTCGAGGCGCGGCTACCCGGGGCCGGCGCCAAATAGGGAGTGCGGGATCGCCAGATTCGGCGAGCCTTCGTTGTCGGCTGTCGAATCCGCCGTTCGCTGCGAGCCGGCGATGTCACTCGCGGTCGTCAATTCTCGCGGTCTTGCCGGCCTCGATGCACCTGGCGTCACCGTCGAGGTGCATCTCGCAGGGGGGCTTCCGGCATTCAATCTGGTCGGTCTGCCCGATACCGAGGTCAAGGAATCGCGCGACCGCGTGCGCGCCGCGTTGCAGAACGCGCAGTTCGAGTTCCCCGCGCGCAAGATCACCGTCAATCTCGCGCCGGCCGACTTGCCGAAGGAATCGGGCCGCTTCGATCTGCCGATCGCGCTCGGCATCCTCGCCGCGACGGGACAGATTCCCGGCAACGCGCTTGATGGATACGAGTTCGCGGGCGAGCTCGCGCTCGGTGGCGCGCTCCGGCCCATTCGCGGCGCGCTCCCGATGGCGCTTTGCGCGCGGCGGGATGGCCGCGCGTTCGTCTTGCCGGCGGCAAGCGCCGCCGAAGCAGCTCTGGTGCGGGACGCTGTCGTCTATCCCGCGACCACGTTACTTGCCGTCTGCGCGCACTTAGTCGGAACGACGCCGATTGCTGCGCTGGCGCAAGCGGCTGCCTCCTGCGTGACCTTCGAGCCCGGCCCCGACCTTGCGGACGTGCGCGGCCAGGCTCATGCGAAGCGAGCGCTCGCTATTGCGGCAGCGGGCGGCCACAGCCTGCTGATGATCGGACCCCCGGGAACGGGAAAGTCGATGCTCGCGCAGCGGCTCCCGGGCATCCTGCCGCCCCTCACCGAGGACGAGGCGTTGTCGATCGCGTCGATCGCCTCGCTCGCCGGACGCTTTTCGCTGGCAATGTGGGGCGCCCGCCCCTATCGGGCGCCCCACCACACGGCAAGTGCGGTGGCGCTGGTCGGCGGCGGCAGCGATCCGCGTCCGGGTGAGGTTTCGCTCGCGCACCACGGCGTCCTGTTCCTCGACGAATTGCCCGAATGGGACCGGCGCGTGCTCGAGGTGCTGCGCGAGCCGATCGAGTCGGGCGTGATCCACGTCTCGCGCGCCGCGCGCCAGTGCACGTTTCCCGCGCAATTCCAGTTCGTCGCCGCGATGAATCCATGTCCCTGCGGCTGGCTCGGTCATGCGAGCGGTCGCTGCCACTGCACGTCGGAGCGGATCGCGCGCTACCGCGGCCGGGTTTCGGGACCGCTGCTCGACCGCATCGATATCGGCATCGAGGTGCCCGCGCTCTCACCGGAAGCGATGGCGGCGCCAGCGGCCGCAGGCGCGATCGTCGCCGCGCCCCGGGGCACCAGCGCCGACGTGCGTGCGCTGGCCACCTGCGCCCGCGGCCGGCAGTCCGCGCGCCAGGGCAAGCCGAATGCGCAGCTCAAGCCCAGCGAAATCGACGCGCACTGCGCGCCCGACGCATCGGGTGCCGCGTTGCTCGCACAGGCGATGGCGCGGCTGTCGCTCTCCGCCCGCGCCTACCACCGCATCCTCAAGGTCGCGCGAACGATCGCCGATCTCGCCGACAGCCCGGGCGTGGACGCGGCGCACATCGGCGAAGCGATCGGCTACCGCCGGTTCGAGCGAATCTGACCGGGCACAGGACAGGGCCGTTAAGATAGCGGTCTCTCGCCGCGGTTCCTCCGAGGCGACCGTCCTTCGCCATGCACGATCGCTACCTCGCCCACGTGCGCCGGATCCTCGACGGGATAACCGCCGACGGATTCCGCAAGGCAGAGCGGGTCATCGCGAGCCCGCAGGCCCCCGAGATCACACTCGAGGACGGACGGCGCGTGCTCAACTTCTGCGCCAACAATTATCTCGGCCTCGCCGACGATGCGCGCCTCGTCCGCGCGGCGAAGGAGGGCCTCGACCGGTACGGTTTCGGCATGGCGTCCGTGCGCTTCATCTGCGGCACGCACAGCGTGCACAAGGCGCTCGAGTCCGCGCTCGCGTCGTTCCTGCGGATGGACGACAGCATTCTCTATTCGAGCTGCTTCGACGCGAACGGCGGGCTCTTCGAAACGCTCCTGACCGAAGAGGACGCGGTGGTGAGCGACGAACTCAACCATGCGAGCATCGTCGACGGCATCCGTCTCTGCAAGGCGCAGCGGTACCGTTATCGGAACAACGACATGGCCGACCTCGAGGCGAAGCTCCGCGAAGCCGATGCGGCCGGCGCGCGCTTCAAGCTGATCGCGACCGACGGCGTCTTTTCCATGGACGGGATCGTCGCCAACCTCGCGGCGATCTGCGGTCTCGCGGAACGTTTCGGCGCCCTGACGATGGTCGATGACTCGCACGCGGTCGGGTTCGTCGGCGCGGGGGGCCGCGGCACGCCGGAACTCTGCGCGGTCGAGGGTCGCGTTGATATCCTGACCGGCACGCTGGGAAAGGCGATGGGCGGCGCGTCAGGCGGGTACGTCGCCGCGCGGCGCGAGATCGTCGATCTCCTGCGGCAGCGCTCGCGGCCGTATCTCTTTTCCAACACGTTGGCGCCGTCCATCGCCAGCGCCTCGCTGGCAGTGCTCGAGTTGCTCGCGGGCCCCGAAGGCGCCGGCCTGCGCGCACGCGTGCGCGAAAACGGCGAGCACTTCCGCCGCGACATGGCTGCGCTTGGATTCGCGCTCGTGCCGGGAACGCACCCGATCATCCCCGTGATGCTGGGCGATGCCGCCCTTGCCACGCGAATGGCCGACGCGCTGCTCGCCGAGGGCGTCTATGTGATCGGGTTCTCGTATCCGGTCGTCCCGAAGGGCAGGGCGCGCATCCGCACGCAGATGTCCGCCGCGCACACCGACGCGCAGATCGGACGTACCGTCGCTGCGTTCGGCAAAGTCGGCCGCGCCTTGGGCGTGTTGTGATGACGCGATGAAAGCGCTCGCCAAACTCGAACGCGCGCCGGGCCTGACCCTAACGAGGGTGAAGAAGCCCGAGGTGGGCCACAACGACGTGATGATCCGGATCGCGAAGACAGCGATCTGCGGCACCGACATCCACATCTGGAAATGGGACGACTGGGCGCAGAAAACGATTCCGGTGCCGATGCACGTGGGTCACGAGTACGTCGGCGAGATCGTCGAGATGGGGCAGGAAGTGCGTGGTTTCACGCTCGGCGACCGCGTGTCGGGGGAGGGCCACATCACCTGCGGGTTCTGCCGCAACTGTCGCGCCGGGCGCCGTCACCTCTGCCGCAACACCGTGGGCGTGGGCGTCAACCGCGAAGGCGCATTCGCCGAATATCTGGTGATCCCCGCGTTCAACGCGTTCCGGATTCCCCCGGAGATTCCCGACGAGATCGCCGCGATTTTCGACCCGTTCGGCAACGCAACGCACACGGCGCTCTCGTTCAACCTGGTCGGCGAGGACGTGCTGATTACCGGCGCCGGACCAATCGGCATCATGGCGGCGGCGATCGCCCGTCATGTCGGTGCGCGTCACATCGTCATTACCGACATCAACGAGTATCGCCTCGCGCTCTCGCGCAGGATGGGCGCCACGCGCGCCGTCAATGTCGCAAAGGAAAACCTGCGCAGCGTGATGGGCGAGCTCGGAATGACCGAGGGCTTCGACGTCGGCATGGAGATGTCCGGCGTGCCGGAGGCCTTCCGCGGCATGCTCGAATGCATGAATCACGGGGGCAAGATCGCGCTCCTCGGCATCCCGCCCGCACAGATGGCGATCGACTGGAACCAGGTGATCTTCAAGGGACTGGAGATCAAGGGGATCTACGGGCGCGAAATGTTCGAGACGTGGTACAAGATGGTCGCGATGCTGCAAAGCGGTCTCGATCTCACGCCGATGATCACGCATCGCTTCCCGGTCGACGATTACGAGAAGGCATTCGCGACGATGCTCTCGGGCGAGAGCGGCAAGGTCGTCCTCGACTGGGCGGCATCGTCCTAGCAGCGGAGCGCCTGCATTCCCGCGGAGGCGGGAATCGGGTGGCGTTGTCTACGATCGCAGGACGCTCGGCCCCGTCCGCGCGCAGGCGACGACCGGCCAACACTCCTCTTCTGCGTTGCTGCGGTGCGGTAAACTGGGTGCCTCGATGGACGCCGTCGCCGACAGCCCGCCCGATACCGCGGAAATGCGCGCCGAAACACCACGGCTGCGCGAAATCCCGTACAACTACACGTCGTTTTCCGACCGCGAGATCGTCATCCGCCTGCTCGGCGCAGAGATGTGGACGCTGCTCGAAGAGTTGCGCGGCGAGCGCCGCACGGGCCGCTCCGCGCGGATGCTCTTCGAGGTGCTGGGCGACATCTGGGTCGTCGAGCGCAATCCGTACCTGCAGGACGACCTGCTCGACAATCCGAGGCGGCGGCGACTGCTCGTCGACGCGCTGCGCCACCGCCTCGACGAAATCGAAAGCGCGGCGTGTGCTCGCACGCAAACGACGACTCGGCGCGCGACGACCGAGGTCGCCCGATTGCTCAGTGCTGCGCAACGGCGCTGTCGATCGCTTCGAGCGCTCGTTCGACGACGACCGGTTGCGCTGCGCAAGCGGACGCTTGCGCGTGCTGTCGCGCCACACGCGCCAAGGACAACATCGCGTTCGACGGCCTCGCGCGCGTATCGCACGTCACCGACGCCACCGACTGGCGCGTCGAGTATCCGTTCGTCGTGCTGTACCCGGACACCGAGGACGAGGTGCGCGGCCTGGTCGAGGGGTGCATCGAGCTTGGCGCTGACGATCATCCCGCGCGGCGGCGGCACCGGCTACACCGGCGGCGCGATCCCGCTGACCGCCGCGCTCGGCCGTGATCAACACCGAGAAGCTCGAGCGGCTCTCGGCGCGTCGAGCGCGATCGCGCATTCCCGGTCGCGCCGCGCCCGGTCGCGACGATCGAGTGCGGCGCGGGCGTGGTCACCCGGCGCGTGATGGAGGCCGCGGAAGCCGCGGGCCTCGTGTTCGCCGTCGACCCGACGTCGGCCGACGCGTCGTGCATCGGCGGCAACGTCGCGATGAACGCCGGCGGCAAGAAGGCGGTGCTGTGGGGCACTGCGCTCGACAACCTGCGTGTCGTGGCGGATGGTCACGCCCGATGCCGAGTGGCTCGAGGTCACGCGCATCGACCACAACCTCGGCAAGATCCACGATGCCGCGGTGGCGACGTTCGAGCTCGCGTGGTTTGACGCGGACGGCCGGTCGCGCAAGCGCACGCGAGACGCTCACGATTCCGGGCGCGACGTTCCGCAAGGCCGGGCTCGGCAAGGACGTCACCGACAAGTTCCTCGGCGGCCTTCCCGGCGATCCAGAAGGAAGGCTGCGACGGCATCATCGTCAGCGCGCGCTTCGTGCTGCACCGGATGCCGCCGGCGATCCGCACGGTGTGCCTCGAGTTCTTCGGCCAGGCGCGCGACTCCACGCCGGCGATCGTCGAGATCAAGCGCTACTCGACGGACTGCGCCACGGCGGCGCCACGCGTGATGCTCGCGGGCCTCGAGCACCTCGACGAGCGCTACGTGAAGGCGGTCGGCTACGCGACCAAGGCGAAGCGCCACGGGCGGCCGAAGATGGTGCTGCTGGGCGACATCGTCGGCGAGGCCGAGGATGCGGTGGCGAAGGCCGCCTCCGAGGTGATCCGGATCGCGAACGCGCGCGGCGCCGAAGGCTTCGTCGCCGTGTCGGCGGAAGCGCGCAGAAGATTCTGGCTCGACCGCGCGCGCACCGCGGCGATCGCCCGGCACACCAACGCGTTCAAGATCAACGAGGACGTCGTCATCCCGCTCGACCGCCTCGGCGATTACACCGACGGCATCGAGCGCATCAACATCGAGCTGTCGATCCGCAACAAGCTCGCGCTCTGCGACGCGCTCGCCGCATTCTTCGCCGGGCCGGCGCTCGCGCAAGCCTGGGGTCGCGCCGACGAAGCGCGTCCGGCGCACGAGCTGCTCGCCGCGAAGGTCGACGAGGCGCGGGCGCTCGTCGCCGGCACGCGTTCGCCGCTGGCAGGACCTCCTCGACCGCATCGACGCGACGTTTGCCGCGCTGCAGGAGCACTCGGTCCTCGTGTCGTGGAAGAGGGAGCTGAAGGCGCCGCTCGACGAAATCTTCGCCGGCCTCGCGTTCGCGCCGGTGCTCGCGCGGTGCAATGCGATCCACGCGCGAGGTGCTGCGGAGCCGCGTGTTCGTCGCGCTGCACATGCACGCCGGCGACGGCAACGTGCACACGAACATCCCGGTCAATTCCGACGACTACGCGATGCTGCAGGAGGCGAACGCCGCGGTGGCGCGGATCATGGCGCTCGCGCGCGAGCTGGGCGGCGTCATTTCCGGCGAGCACGGCATCGGCATCACCAAGCTCGAGTACCTGACCGCCGAGGAGCTCGCGCCGTTCGCGCGCGTACAAGGCGCGAGGTCGATCCCGCACGGCCGCTTCAACGCGGGCAAGCTGCTCGCCGGGCGCGCGACCTCGCGCAACGCCTACACGCCGAGCTTCTCGCTGATCGGCCACGAGAGCCTGATCCTCGAAGCATCGCGCGATCGGCGAGCATCGCCGAATCGATCAAGGACTGCCTGCGCTGCGGCAAGTGCAAGCCGGTGTGCGCGACGCACGTGCCGCGCGCCAACCTGCTCTACTCGCCGCGCAACAAGATCCTCGCCACCTCGCTGCTGATCGAGGCGTTCCTGTACGAGGAGCAGACGCGGCGCGGCGTCTCGCCTGCGCCACTTCGACGAGTTCGGCGACGTCGCCGACCACTGCACGGTGTGCCACAAGTGCGAGAGCCCGTGCCCGGTCGACATCGACTTCGGCGACGTCTCGATCGCGATGCGCAACCTGCTGCGCCGCGAAGGCAGGAAGAAGTTCAATCCCGGCACCGCGGCGGCGATGTTCTTCCTCAACGCGACCGATCCGACGACGATCAAGCTCGCGAAGCGCGCTGATGATCGACTGGGGATACGGCGCGCAGCGCCTCGCCTACGCGATCGCGCAAGCGCGTCGGCCTGGTCCAGCGCGCAGACGCGGCACCCGCCGGCGACGGTGGGCAAGCCGGCGCTGAAGGCGCAGGTGATCCACTTCATCAACAAGCCGATGCCGGGCGGCCTGCCGAAGCGCACGTCGCGCGCGCTGCTCGACATCGAGGACGACGCGATCGTGCCGATCATCCGCGACCCGGCGCAGGGTCAGCGACGATTCCGACGCGGTGTTCTATTTCCCGGGCTGCGGCTCGGAGCGGCTGTTCTCGCAGGTCGGGCTCGCGACGCAGGCGATGCTGCTACCACGTCGGCGCGCAGACGGTGCTGCCGCCCGGCTACCTGTGCTGCGGCTATCCGCAGACCGCGGCGGGCAACCAGCGACGAGGGCGCGCAGATCATCACCGACAACCGCGTGCTGTTCCACCGCGTCGCCAACACGCTCAACTACCTCGACATCAAGACCGTGATCGTGTCCTGCGGCACCTGCATGGACCAGCTGCAGAAGTACGAGTTCGACAAGATCTTCCCCGGCTGCCGGCTGCTCGACATCCACGAGTACCTGCTGGAGAAGGGCGTCGCGCTCGACGGCGTCGACGGGCGTGCGCTACATGTACCACGACCCCTGCCACACGCCGATGAAGACCTACGCGCCGCTCGCGGTCGTCAACGAGCTGATGGGCACGCCGGTCGCGCTGTCCGACCGCTGCTGCGGCGAATCGGGCACGCTCGCGACGACGCGCCCCGACATCTCGACGCAGGTGCGCTTCCGCAAGGAGGAGGAGATGCGCAAGCGGCGCGCGCGGCGCTGCGCGCCGACGGCTTCGACGGCGAGGTCAAGGTGCTGACCTCGTGCCCGTCGTGCCTGCAGGGGCTGTCGCGCTTCGACGACGACGCCGGGCACGCAGGCCGACTACATCGTCGTCGAGATCGCGAGGCACGTGCTCGGCAGCGACTGGATGGCGGACTACGTCGCGCGCGCCAACGCCGGCGGCATCGAACGCGTGCTGGTGTAGGCGCCTGCCCGACATCGTTCATCGGCGCAGGTCGGGCGCGTCGCCTGGCGGGGCGCCAAAAAAAGCCCGGCGGCGACGGCCTGCATGAGCCGGACGCGCCGCGCGGGTGGAGGCAGCGGGTCGCGGGTCCTTCGGGCCCGTCCTGCGGGCGTCCGAAGGGATGCCTCCGAAATACCGTTCGGGGAGGGCGATCGCAACGGACGATTCGCACCGAGGACGCCGAAAATTCACGCTGTCGACCGACCGACAGCCATGTCGGGGCGCCGCGCGGTAGCCTGTCCGCTGCCACGTTTGTGCTATAAGCTCCCGATGAAGCCGGACGCGGTTTCGGGGTCTGCGGGTCTCCCGGCAAGAGCGCGCCGGGGGTGGAACGATGGCGACCGGGTGCGTTTTCTGCGATGGAGAAGGCGGCCGGCGGCTCTGGCGAGACCGCGCGTTGCCGGGTGGTACTGGCCGACGAACCGCTTCGCGGGCTTCTGCCGCGTGATCTGGAATGCGCATGTGCGCGAGATGACCGACCTCGATGCCGCCGATCGCGCGCACCTGATGCGCGTGGTTTTCGCCGTCGAGGAAGCGCTGCGCGCGCGGCTCCATCCGGACAAGATGAACATTCGCAGCGCTCGGCAACCATGACACCGCACGTCCATTGGCACGTGATTCCCGCGGTTCGCGGCCGACTCGCACTTTCCGCAGCCCGTGTGGTGCGCGCCGCAGCGCGTGGCGGCAGCGCGAAGCGTTCCCGACGATTTCGTGCGCGCGCTCACCCGTGATCTCGCCGATCGCGCGCGGGCGGCGCCATGATGACGATGCACCGCGATGACCGATCCGACTTCCCCGAACGCACGGCAGCCCGTCGCGGCAACCGCCGCCGCGACGCCGGCGACGCTGCCTCCGCTGGCGTTCACCGACGCCGACAGCGCGAAGCGCTGGGCCAAGACGCTGCCGCTCACCGACGTCGCGCAGCTGTACGAAGCGGTTCGCGGGCAGCTGCAGGCGCTCGTCGGCCGCGGAGCTTCTCGCCGCGCGAGCGCGCGACGATCGCCGAGGTGATGCGCGACCAGGTCGCGCACCTCCACACCGAGCTCGCGCGCCGCTACGCGGGCAAGCCGCAGCCCGCGGTCGAACGCGAGCTCGAGGCCGCCGACCAGGCGATCGCGCTGTGGCAGGCGCTGTGGGAGCAGTACTCGGCGTGCCTGAAGCCGCTGCTCGAGGGCGATCCCGAGCTCGCCGGCGTCAAGGCGAAGATCCTGCAGCGCGGGCTGTACGTCGGCAAGCAGCTCGTCATCGTCCACGGCCTTGCGCGCCGCGTGCCGCCGCCCGCGCTGTGGCAGGAGCTCCACGCGTACTACCGGCTCGCCGAGATGCTCGACTGCGCGGTCACGGCGGTGTCCGACGACCTGATGCCGCACGCCGTCGGCATGTCGTGCTACTCGACGTACAGCCACGCGCTGCTGCTCGGCGCTCGCCGACCCGTGCGCGATGATCGGTCACGCCAGATCGAGCTCGCCGACCGCTGGCTCGGCGAGTGGGCGCGCAAGATCTTCCCGTATGCGCAGCAGCGCGAGACCGAGGGCCCGGTGATCGTCGTGGACCTCGACAGCCCGGCGGGCGCGGCTGCTCGCTGCCAGCGGCGCCCGCGCAATCCGCCCGCAGTCGATGCGCTACGGCTATCCCGGCAAGCTCGCCACCAGCGTGCGCGGCCGCCTGAAGCGCCTGCAGACCGGCGCCAATCCGGCCGAGCTGCAGCTCGGCCACGACTGCAGCGTCGAGCAGTGCACGGCGCTGCTCGGCGCATCTCGATGCGCACTGGTACCAGATGCCGCGGCGCGCAGCGACGACGCCGCGCACGAGTCGATCGAGCTCTGCGGCGGGCGGCGTGCCGGCGCGCGTATTTCCGCGTCGGCGGCCGCACGTTCGACCGCCAGGACCCGCTGGGCCGCCTGTCGTTCCAGGGCGCGCAGCACCTGCAGACGCTCGGCGCGCTCACCGACTACGACCGCGACAAGGAAGACGCCGAGCGCAACTGGCCGTGGGAGCGCTGGCAGGGCGCTACGAGTGGCGCGAGGCCACGCTTCGCGCGCGTCGGAGCGCAGCGCTATCGCTGGTTCCTCGACCAGCTCGTCGTCGTGCGCGACGACGAGCGCACGCGCCTGGGCTACGTGACGCGCGTCGCGCGTCGACGCCGCACGAGCGAGCTCGCGCTGTCGCTGCGGCTCTGGCCGGGCGCCGCCGCAGGCGATGGCGGTGCGCCCGACTGTCGATCGCCTGTCCGAGGAGCCGCCGATGCCGGCGCTCCTGCTCGCCGAGACGCCCGAGGACAAGGCCCGCCTCGATCGCTGCCGCCGCGCACGTTCAACGCCGAGCCGCCTGCTGCGCTCGATCGACACGGGTGCCGAGCGCAGGTTCCGGCTCACCGGCTCCTGCAGCGCGGCGCCGATTTCGAGCGCGTCGCGTTCGAAGAAACGACGTAGCCCGAGGCGCGCGCGCCGCACACCGACTCGGCTGCCCGCGCGGACTCCCGCGAAAGGGCAGCGTCGATTGATCGTCGATGTTCGGCCAGCGCAGCCGTCGCGAAATCGCAATGCCATGCGAACCGTCTCGCGGGCGAGACGAGCCCCTACCTGCTGCAGCACGCCGACAACCCGGTCGACTGGTACCCGTGGGGCGAGCGAGGCGCTCGCGCACGGCGCGCGCGCGAGGACAAGCCGATCCTGCTGTCGATCGGCTACTCGGCGTGCCACTGGTGCCACGTGATGGCGCACGAGTCGTTCGAGGACCCGGACGTCGCGGCGGCGATGAACGACGCGCTTCGTCAACATCAAGGTCGACCGCGAGGAGCGGCCCGACCTCGACCAGATCTACCAGACCGCGCACGCGCTGCTGACGCGGCGGTCGGGCGGCTGGCCGCTGACGATGTTCCTCACGCCCGACGGCGCGCCGTTCTTCGGCGGCACCTATTTCCCGAAGGAGGGCGCGCTACGGCCTGCCCGGCTTCCTCGAGCTGCTGCCGCGCGTCGCCGACGCGTACCGCGAGCAGGGCGACGGCGATCGCCGAGCAGAACGCGCGGCTCGCGCGACGCGCTGGCGGCGCTCGAGCCCGAGCGACGCGCGGCGACGCGCACTGCCGGCTCGACGCGCCGGCCGCGGCGCTCGCGGCGCTCAAGCGCAGCGTTCGATCCCGGTGCACGGCGGCTTCGGCGGCGCGCCCAAGTTCCCGCATGCGACCGAGCTCGAGTTCTGCCTGCGCGCGTACGGCGCGGCGACGGCGACGCCGACGCGCTCGCGCATCGTGCGCACTCACGCTCGCGCGGATGGCCGACGGCGGCATCCACGACCAGCTCGGCGGCGGCTTCTGCCGCTACAGCGTCGACGCGCGAGTGGACGATCCCGCACTTCGAGAAGATGCTCTACGACAACGGGCCGCTGCTCGCGCTGTACGCCGACCTCGCGCGCGTGCACCGGCGAGCCGCGCTTCGCCGACGTCGCGCGCGGCATCGTCGGCTGGCTGACGCGCGAGATGCGCGCGCCGACGGCGCGTTCTACTCGAGCCTCGACGCCGACAGCGAGGGCGAGGAGGGCAAGTTCTACGTCTGGACGCGCGACGAAGTGCGCGCGCGGTCGACGCCGAGGAGTACGCGGTGGCGGCGCCGCACTACGGGCTCGACGGCGCGCCGAATTTCGAGGGCCACGCCTGGAACCTGCGCGTCGCGCGTCCGCTCGCCGACGTCGCGCCGACGCTCGGCCATCGCGCTCGCCGGACGCCGACGACGCGGCTCGCCGGGCGCACGCGCCGGCGCTGTTCGCGGCGCGCGCGCGACGCGCGTGCGCGCCCGGCCGCGACGACAAGATCCTGACCTCGTGGAACGCGCTCGCGATCGCGGGCCTCGCGCGCGCGCGCGCGCGCTCGACGTGCCGCGCTGGGCCGATCTCGCGTTCGCCGCGGCCGACGCGCTGCGCGCCACGGCGTGGCGCGACGGCCGGCTGCTCGCGACGCGCAAGCGGCGAGCGCGCGCACCTCAACGCCTATCTCGACGACTACGCGTTCCTGCTCGCCGCGCTGCTCGAGCTCATGCAGACGCGCTTTCGCGCTCGACGACTTCGACTGGGCGCGCGAGCTCGCCGACGTGCTGCTCGCGCACTTCGAGGATCGCGAGCACGGCGGGTTCTTCTTCACGAGCCACGACCACGAGGCGCTGTTCCACCGCCCGAAGCCCGGGCACGACAACGCGACGCCGTCGGGCAACGGCGTCGCCGCGCAGCGCGCTCGATCGCGCTCGGCCATCTCGCGGCGAGCCGCGCTACGTCGACGCCGCGCGAGCGCGCGGTGCGAGCTGTTCGCGCGCGGCATCGCGCAGTCGCCCGGCGGCTATTCGTCGCTGCTCGATGCGCGCTCGAGGACTGCGCTGACGCCGCCGACCTCGGTGCTGCTCGCCGGCGATGCGCGCGACCTGCGCGGCAATGGCAGCGCACGCTCGAGCGGCACGCTACCGGCCGTCGCGTCCGCGTGTTCGACGTCGCCGGGCGCCGACTGCCGGCAGCGCTCGTCAAGGGCCGCGCCCCGGCCGCGCGGCGCGGTCGCGTGGGTGTGCCGCGGAACGCACTGCCTGCCGCCGATCACGACCTGCCTCGGTCGAGCGCGAACTCGCGTCGACGTCGAACGCCGGCGCGATCGCAGCCGATGCACGTCTCGTGCAGCGCGGCCGCCGCTTCCGGTAGAATCGCCGCCGCTGTTCCGTTGCCCGGACTGTTCCTCACGCACCACCTGGAGATTCGCATGAAGCCATCTGCACGCTCGCCGGCGCCGCGCTCGTCGCGGCCGGTTCCGCCAGTGCCGCGCTCGACAACGCCGCCGCCGAGGCGATGATGAAGAAGGACGGCTGCGCAGCCTGCCACTCGATCGACAAGAAGATCGTCGGCCCCGCTTACATGGACGTCGCGGCCAAGTACAAGGGCGACGAGGGCGCAGCCGCCAAGCTCGACGGAGAAGGTCAAGGACGGCGGCGTCGGGCGTCTGGGGCCCGGTGCCGATGCCGCCGAACCCGCAGCGTCCCCGAAGCGACATCAAGGAGCTCGTCGGCTGGATCCTCACCCTCAAGAAGTAGGGCTCGCGGCGAAGGGGCCCGTTTCCCGGAAACTTCCGGGGCCCGCGGCAGTCCGTTTTGACAGACCGCTGCGCCGGTAACCTTGCGCGTCCGTGCAGGAGAGAGCGGGCGCGGGCTTCGGAGGCCGCGCCGCCGCCGAAGGCGCAACTCCCGAGAACCGCTCAGGCAAAAAGGACTGCACGGACGTAATCGCGATCTGGAGAGCGGCCGCGCGCGCACGTACGCGACGGCCCACCGAAGGGGCATCCGGCGTCCACGGTCAGCGCGCCGCAATCTCTCAGGTAAACGGACAGACGGGGCGAAGCGGCATGACCGCTCCGCCCCTTTTGGTTCTTGCCGGGAGAAGCGCGTGCTCAAACAAACTCCGCTCAACGCGATCCACCGCGCCGCCGGCGCGCGCATGGTCGACTTCGGCGGCTGGGACATGCCGGTCAACTACGGCTCGCAGATCGACGAGCACCACGCGGTGCGCGCCGACGCCGGCATGTTCGACGTTTCGCACATGCGCGTCGTCGATCTCGACGGCGCACGGCGCGCGCGATTTCCTGCGCTACGCGCTCGCCAACAACGTCGACAAGCTGAAGACGCCCGGCAAGGCGCTGTATTCGTGCCTGCTCGCGCCGGACGGCGGCGTCATCGACGACCTCATCGTCTATTTCCTGCGCGAGGATTTCTTCCGCATCGTCGTCAACGCCGGCACGACCGACAAGGACGTTGCGTGGTTCCGGCGGCTCATCGCCGAGCGCGCGCCGGACTTGCGCCTCACGCCCCGCGAGCGACCTGGCGATGATCGCCGTGCAGGGCCCGAACGCGCGGGCGAAGGTCTGGGCGGCGCTCCCCGGCAGCGAAGGCGGTGTCGAGCGAGCTGAAGCCGTTTTCGGCCACGACGATGAAGTCCGCATGGGGCGAGGTATTCATCGCCCGCACCGGCTACACCGGCGAGGATGGCTTCGAGATCGTGCTCGCCGGCGGCGCACGTGGCGGCACTGTGGTACGCGCTTGTCGCCGCCGGCGTCCGTCCCTGCCGGGCTCGGTGCGCGCGACACGCTGCGCCTCGAAGCGGGAATGAACCTGTACGGCCAGGACATGGACGAGCGCGTGACGCCGCTCGAGTCCGGCCTCGCGTGGACCGTCGATCTCGCGAGCCCGCGCGACTTCGTCGGCAAGGCGGCGCTCCTTGCGCATCCGCCGCAGCGCCAGTTGGCCGGGCTGGTGCTGACCGACAAGGGCGGAGTGCTGCGCGCACATCAGGCGGTGCGCACCGCGCACGGCGACGGCGAGATCACGAGCGGCACGTTCAGCCCGACGCTCAATCGCTCGATCGCGCTTGCGCGGCTGCCGCTCGCGCGTGATGCCCGGCGACACCGTCACCGTCACGTCCGCGACAAGGCGCTCGCGGCCCGCGTCGTCAAGCCGCCGTTCGCGCGCAACGGCAAGATCCTGGTCGGCTGAGCGAGTGAGCCACCGTCTGCCCGGCAACCTTCATCCAACCTCGAACGGAGCGCGCATGAACGTCCCCTCGAATCTCCACTACACGCCCGCGCACGAATGGGCGCGCGCCGAAAGCGACGGCACGGTGACGGTCGGCATCACCGACCACGCCCAGGCGCAGCTGGGCGACCTCGTCTATCTCGAGCTGCCCGCCGTCGGCCGCAAGGTCGCGGCCGAGCGAGGCGTGCGCGGTGGTCGAGTCGGTGAAGGCCGCCTCCGACGTCTACGCGCCGCTCGCGGGCGAGGTCGTCGCCATCAACGACGCGCTCGCCAATGCCCCCGAGCAGGTGAACCAGGACGCCTACGCTGCCTGGCTCTTCAAGCTGAAGCCGGCCGATGCGGCCGCCTTTGCGAAGCTGCTCGACGCAAAGGCGTACGAAGCCGTGATCGGCGCGGAATAAACGATATTTCCCGCGCACGACCGTTAGCGCGGAAGAGGAACATCCCGATGAACGATTCCCGTCGCCAGACCGCCGACACGACATCGCCGCTCGCGGCCCTCGAGGACCGCGGCGCGTTCATCGCGCGCCACATCGGCACCTCGCCTGCCGATCAGGCGGCGATGCTCTCCGTGCTCGGCTAGCGGTCGCGCGCGACACTGATGGACGCGATCGTTCCCGCTGCCATCCGCCGTGCGGCGCCGCTGCCGCTTCCCGCGCCGATGACGGAGTTCGAGTCGCTCGCGCGACTGAAGGCCATCGCCGCCAAGAACCGGGTGCTGAACTCGATGATCGGACAGGGCTACTACGGCACGCATACGCCCGGCGTCATCGTGCGCAACATCCTCGAAAATCCCGCGTGGTACACCGCGTACACGCCGTATCAGCCGGAGATTTCGCAAGGCCGGCTCGAGGCGCTCGTCAATTTCCAGACGATGGTTTGCGACCTCACCGGAATGGCGATTGCGAACGCCTCGATGCTGGACGAAGCAACCGCCGCCGCCGAGGCGATGACGCTTTGCAAGCGGATGGGCAAGAGCAGGAGCTCGCGCTTGTTCATCGCCGACGACGTGTTCGCGCAGACGCAGGACGTCGTGCGCACGCGCGCCGCGCCGCTCGGCATCGAGGTCGTGGTCGGCCATGCGACGGACGCCGCGAGCGCCGATGCGTTCGCCGTGCTTCTTCAGTACCCCGGCGCAAACGGCGACGTCCGCGACCTGGGTCCGCTCGTCGACGCGGTGCACGCAAGCGGCGGGCTCGTCATCGTCGCCGCCGATATTCTGGCGCTGACGCTGCTCGCGCCGCCCGGCGAATGGGGTGCCGACGTCGTCGTCGGCTCGACCCAGCGCTTCGGCGTGCCGATGGGCTACGGCGGACCGCATGCGGGCTACCTCGCGACGCGCGACGACTTCAAGCGCTCGATGCCCGGGCGGCTCGTCGGCGTGACGGTCGACGCCGAACGGAGGGCCCGCCTACCGACTCGCGCTGCAGACGCGCGAACAACACATTCGCCGCGAAAAGGCGACGTCGAACATCTGCACCGCGCAGGTGCTGCTCGCGGTGATCGCGAGCATGTACGCCATGTACCACGGCCCCGCAGGGCTGACGCGGATCGCGCGGCGCGTGCACCGGCTCGCGGCGATCCTCAAGGCCGGACTCGTGCGCCTCTCCTTTGCCGTGCCCACGACGACGTTCTTCGACACGCATCACCGTGGCCACCGGTGCGCGCACGCGCGAGATTCTCGCGCGCGGCGCCGAGCTGGGGATCAACTTTCGCCGCGCGAATGCCGAAACGCTGGGCATCTCGCTCGACGAGACGACGACGCGCGTCGACGTCGAGCGCGTCTGGCGGATCTTCGCCGGCGGCGACGTCGCATTTTCGGTCGCGGCGCTCGACTCCGCGACAGCCGATGCGCTGCCTGCGGCGTTCGCGCGCACGACGCCGTTCCTCACCCACCCCACGTTCAACCGCTACCACTCCGAGACGGAGATGCTGCGCTACCTCCGCCGCCTCGCCGATCTCGACATCGCGCTCGACCGGGCGATGATTCCGCTGGGCTCGTGCACGATGAAGTTGAATGCGACCGCCGAAATGGTCCCGGTCACGTGGCCGGAGTTCGCCAACCTGCACCCGTTCTGTCCACAGGAGCAGGCTGCGGGTTATCGCGAGCTCGTCGCCGATCTCGAGCGGATGCTGTGCGCGGTCACCGGTTACGCGGCCGTGTCGTTGCAGCCCAACGCGGGCTCGCAGGGCGAGTATGCCGGCCTGCTCGCCATTCGGGCCTGGCACGAGAGCCGCGGCGAAGGCCAGCGCAACGTTTGCCTCATTCCCGCGTCGGCGCACGGGACCAACCCGGCGTCCGCGCAAATGGCCGGAATGCAGGTCGTCGTCGTCGCGTGCGATGCCGGCGGCAATGTCGATCTCGCCGATCTCGCGGCGAAAGCGGTGCGGCATCGCGACCATCTTGCCGCGATCATGGTCACCTATCCGTCGACGCACGGCGTGTTCGAAGGCGGCATCCGGAAAATCTGCGAGATCGTCCATGCCAACGGCGGGCAGGTCTACGTCGACGGCGCGAATCTCAATGCACTGGTCGGCCTCGCCGCACCCGGCGAATTCGGCGCCGACGTCTCGCACCTCAACCTGCACAAGACGTTCTGCATTCCGCATGGCGGCGGCGGACCGGGCGTGGGTCCGATTGGCGTCGGCGCGCATCTCGCGCCTTTCCTGCCCGGTCATCGCTACTTGCCCGCATCGGCGACTGCGACGGGCGCCGTGAGCGCCGCACCCTATGGCAGCGCGAGCATCCTGCCGATCTCGTGGATGTACGTCGCGATGATGGGCGCCGAGGGTCTGACCGCGGCGACGGAATGCGCGATTCTCGCGGCAAATTACATCGCGAGGCGTTTGAACGAGCACTATCCCGTCCTCTATTCCGGGGCCGGCGGACTGGTCGCGCACGAATGCATCCTCGATCTGCGGTCGGTGAAGGAGACCTCCGAGATTGCGGTCGACGATGTCGCGAAACGGCTGATGGACTACGGCTTTCACGCGCCGACGATGAGCTTCCCGGTCGCCGGGACGCTGATGGTCGAGCCCACCGAGAGCGAATCCAAGGCGGAGCTCGACCGGTTCGTCGACGCGATGATCGCAATTCGCGCCGAGATCCGCGCGATCGAGGAGGGCCGCACCGATCGCAGTGACAATCCGCTGAAGCACGCCCCGCATACCGCGCGCGCCGTCGCCGCAGACGATTGGACGCACGCATATCGCCGCGAGGAGGCCGCGTACCCTGTCGCCGCATTGCGCGGCGCCAAGTACTGGCCGCCGGTTGCGCGCGTCGATAACGTCTATGGCGATCGCAACCTGTTCTGCAGCTGCATCCCGATCGGCGAGTATGCGGATGCTGAAGGGGACGCCGAGGCCTCCGCGGAACTCGCGGCGCGGGCCTGACGAGCCCGGCCGATGCGCGTTCTCGTTCTCGGCGCCGGCGTCGTCGGCGTCACGGCCGCTTGGTACCTCGCTACAGACGGCCACGAAGTCGTCGTCGTCGACCGCGAGGCCGGGCCTGCGCTCGAGACATCGTTTGCCAACGGCGGGCAGATCTCGGCCTCCCATGCCGAGCCGTGGGCCAATCCGGAGGCGCCGTTCCAGATCCTCAGATGGCTCGGCCGCGAGGATGCGCCACTGCTGTTCCGATTGCGCGCCGACCCGCGGCAATGGCATTTCGGCCTGCAATTCCTGCTCGAGTGCCTGCCGTGGCG
The DNA here is from genome assembly GCA_963733985.1 of uncultured beta proteobacterium. Lineage (GTDB taxonomy): Bacteria > Pseudomonadota > Gammaproteobacteria > Burkholderiales > Casimicrobiaceae > CAIWHR01. The sequence continues at coordinate 74,244 of CAVTFF010000007.1, forward strand.
CACGCGCCGCAATACGGTCCAGTGCCTCAACCTCGCGCTGTATTCGCTCGACTGCCTCAAGGCGTTGCGCGCGGATACCGCCATCGAGTACGACCACCTCGAACGCGGGATCCTGCAGTTCTACACCGACCGCAGGGCATTTGATCGCGGCGTCGCGACTGCGCGCTCGATGCGCGAATTGGGCTGCGATCGCGCGCCGAAAACGGTCGCCGAGTGCGTGGCGATCGAGCCCGCGCTCGCGCAATGCCGCGATCGTCTGGCCGGCGGCATCTACACCGCGAGCGACGAATCCGGCGACGCGCAGCGCTTCACCTCGGAGCTCGCGCGGCGCGCGGCGGCGCGCGGCGTCGCGTTCCGCTGGGGCACGCACCGTCGAGGCGCTCGACGCCGAGGGAAGCGCCGTGCGCGGTGCGCGCTGCGCGGGGCCCGATGGCAACGAGGAAGCGCTGCGTCGCCGACGCCTACGTCGTCGCGCTGGGAAGCTACAGCCCATTGCTGTTGCGCCCGCTCGGCGTCCCGTGCCCGGTCTATCCGGCCAAGGGCTATTCGGCGACGATCGCGGTCGGCGCGCACCGCGGCGCACCGACGGTCTCGCTCACCGATCTCGAGTGGAAGATCGTGCTGTCGACGGCTCGGCGACCGCCTGCGCGTCGCCGGCACGGCGGAGCTTTCCGGCTACGGCACCGAGCTCAACGCGGTGCGCTGCGAGGCGCTCGTCAGGCGCACGTTCGATCTCTTTCCCGATGCCGGCGAGCGCGCGAGCGCAACATTCTGGACGGGGCTGCGGCCGGCGACGCCGTCGAACGTTCCGCTGGTCGGCCGCACGCGGTATCGCAACCTGTTCCTCGACACGGGCCACGGCACGCTCGGCTGGACGATGGCGTGCGGCTCGGGCCGCGCGCTCGCCGACGTGATCGCCTCGCGCAAGCCCGACGTCGATTTCGCCTTCACCCGCGGTCGAGCGTCGCCGCCGGCGCCGCTAGAATCGGACGCCATCGCCGTACGCGGTACCTGCCCGATGACACTTGCCTCGCTCAACCGCTGGAAGGCGGCCGGCATCCATCTGTGCCGTCGGCGTTGATCGCCGCGACGGTGGTCGTCGTGATGCTCGCATTGTGGTATCCGCGACCCTATTTCGACGCGATGGGAGGGCAAAGGCTACTGGTGTTGATCGTCGGCGTCGACGTGACGCTCGGCCCGCTCCTGACGTTGATCGTCTTCAACCCGAAAAAGAAGGAGCTCAAGTTCGACCTCGCCGTCATTGCCGCTTGTCAGGTGGCGGCGCTCGCCTACGGCGTCTGGGTGACGTTCGGCGCGCGGCCCGTCTACACCGTGTTCGTCAAGGACCGCTTCGAGGTCGTGACCGCCAACGATCTCTCCGCGGCGGATCTCGATGCGGGCCCCCCCGAGTATCGGAACCTGTCGCTCACCGGCCCGCGCCTCATCGGAGTGCGCCTGCCGACCGATCCGAAGGAACGATCCGATCTCCTTTTCAGCGGCATCGCGGGCAAGGATGCGCAAGCCTTTCCCAAGTATTACGTCCCTTATGCCGAGGTCGTCCCCGAGGTCATCAGGAGCGGGAAGCCGGTCGACGCGCTCGTCAAGAAGTTTCCGAGTGCGCGCGAGGCGGTCCGTTTGCTGGCGGCCGAATTCGGACGACCCGCAAGCGAGCTCGCGTGCATTCCGCTGCATGGCCGTGAGCAAGATCATGACGGCGGTGGTCGATGCGCGCGATGGGCGCTATCGCCGGCATCCTTCCGTTCGATCCGTATTGACGCGACGGGTGCGCTCGCACTGCGGCTATAATTCGCATCTTTCTTCCGTTTGCGTTCATGTTGCCCTTTCGCTTCCTCGTCGCGGCGGCGGGATTCGTCGCGGCGATTGCCGCGCAGTCCGCGCCGGCGGTCCCGCCCGCTGGCCTCGCCACGGCGACCCGGTCCCCGTCATTGGTGCCGCATCGTATGTGTTCGCAGGACACCGCCAGCGGCCAGGCGATCGTCGAGGAGAACGCCGACGAGCGGCGGGATCCGGCGTCGCTGACCAAGCTCATGACTGCGTACGTGGTCTTCGCGGCGCTGCGCGACGAAGACGATCACGGCGTCGCAGATGGTCACGGTCTCGGAGGCGGCGTGGAAGCGCCGAAGGCTCGCGGATGTTCATCGAGCCGCGCAAGGCGGTATCGGTCGACGAGCTTGTTGCGCGGCATGATCGTGCAGTCGGGCAACGACGCCTCGATCGCGCTCGCCGAGCAGGTCGCGGGCAACGAGGACGGCGTTCGTCGCGCTGATGAACGGCGAAGCGCAACGGCTCGGGCATCTCCAACACGCACTTCGTCAATGCGACGGGCCTGCCGCACCCGCAGCACTATTCGAGCGCGCGCGATATCGCGGTGCTCGCTGCGGCGCTGATCCGCGACTTTCCCGAGTACTACCCGCTCTACGCGCTGAAAGAGTATCCGCTACAACAACATCACGCAGCCGAATCGCAATCGGCTCCTGTGGATCGATCCCTTCGTCGACGGCATGAAGACCGGCCACACGGACGCGGCCGGCTGGTGCCTCGTCGCATCAGCGAAGCGCGGCGCAGCGGCGCTTGATCGCGGTCGTGCTCGGCGCGGCATCCGATGCGGCGCGGGCGAGCGAAAGCCAGAGACTCCTGAATTACGGCTTTCAGGCCTTCGATACGGTGCAGCTCTATCAGTCCGGCAAGCCCGTGTCGACGCTCGCGCGTCTGGAAAGGCGCGGCCAGCGACGTCGCCGCCGGTTTCGTCGCCGACCAATACCTGACGCTGCCGAAAGGCGCGGCCGACAAGCTGCAGTTGACGATGGCCGCCACCGAGCCGCTTGTCGCGCCGGTGACGCAGGGCCAGCGCGTGGGCACCGTCAAGGTCTCGCTCGACGGCAAACCGATGGCGGAGTTTCCGCTGGTCGCGCTCGACGGAGGTGCCCGAGGCGAGCATCCTCGGGCGTGCGTGGGACAGCGTGCGGCTGTGGTTCCACTGATGAAATCCCCCCGACGCGAACTTCGGTCGCCTCCCCCGAGGGACCTCGCGCGCTTGGGGTGGCCCTGCGCGCGCGGAGCGCCCTTCCCGAAAGCACCCGATGACCGTTTACCTCAACGGCACAGTTTCTGCCCGTTGCCGAGGCGAAGATCCCGGTGCTCGACCGCGGCTTCATCTACGGCGACGGCGTCTACGAGCTGATCCCGGTTTATCGACGCACGCCGTTTCGCATGCCGCAGCACTTGGCGCGCCTGCAGCGGAGCCTCGACGGCATTCGGCTCGCGAATCCGCACACCGGACGCGGAGTGGGTGTCGATCATCGGGGAGCTGGTCGCGCGCCAGCCGTTCGCCGACCAGGGCGTCTATCTGCCAGGTGACGCGCGGCGTCGCGAAGCGCGACCATGCGTTCCCGCAGGGTGTGGCGCCGACGGTGTTCATGATGAGCAACCCGCTCGCGACGCCGACGGCAGAACAGGTGGAGCGCGGCGTCGCGGTCGTGACCGCCGAGGACAACCGCTGGCGGCGCTGCGACCTCAAGACCATCTCGCTCGTCGGCAACGTGCTGATGCGGCAGCTCGCAGCCGACGCGGGCGCCATCGAAACGGTGATGTTCCGCGACGGCTGGCTCACCGAAGCGTCGGCATCGAACGTGCTCGTCGTGATCGGCGGCCGCATCATCGCGCCGCCGAAGGACACCCTGATCCTCCCGGGGATCACCTACGACGCGGTGGAAGAGTTCGCGCGCGCAGCCGGCTTGCCGTTCGACGTGCGGCCGGTCGCCAAGGAAGAGGCCCTCGCGGCCGACGAAATGTGGCTTTCGTCGTCGACGAAGGAAGTGCTCGCAGTCACGACGCTCGACGGGCGGCCGTTCGCAAACGGCGTGCCCGGTCCGATGTTCCGGACGATGTACGCCCTCTTTCAGCAGCACAAGCCGAAGCCGCGCTGATCGCGCCTGCGCTCCCGCCGTCCGCGGCCTCCGATCCGATTCCGAATATCGCAGCGCCGAGAGGTCGGCCGCTGGCGTCGTCGGCCTCCGCACAGCCGCAACACGCGGAACGCCAAACGTCGGCCTCCCGGCGTCGACTCGTGATTACTCGCATCCCCTCGCCTTCGGCATGGGGGCCCTGCTCGCCGTTCGCGCGTTCCCCCTGCTTCCAAGCTCGCGCCGCTACTCGGGCGGATGCGTGGCGCCGTAACGGCTGTGATGGAAGACGAGGGCGCTGCCGCTCCTGCGCTCGCAGGTCTCGACCTCGCCGATGAACAGAACGTGATCGCCCGCGTGCTGCTGCACGTGATGGCGGCACTCGAACCATGCCACGCAGCCCTCGATCAGCGGTGCATCGGCGGCGCCGAGACGGTACGGCACTCCGGCGAAGCGATCGGCGTGCGGTCGCGAAAACCGCCGCGCCAGCTCGACCTGGTCCCCCGCCAGCACGTTGATCGCATAGCGCGGCGCTGACTGGAATGCCGCCAGGTTTTCCGCATGACGGTGAAGGCTCCATACGACGAGCGGCGGATCCAGCGATACCGAGTTGAACGAGTTGGCGGTAAAGCCGACGTACCGGCCGTCTGCTCGACGCACGCAAATGACGGTCACCCCGGTGGCGAACTGGGCGAGCGCGTCGCGGAACTGTCGTTCGGTGGGGGCGCGCCCCGCAGGGCCGGCATCGTCGCGGACGTGGGGCTTGGACAAGAGGAGAGCCGCCAGCAGCGGGCGGCGGGGAGAAAGAAGCGATGGTAGCAGCGGAGGCCGGGCTGTCAAAAGGCCGCCTCGGCGCCGCACTGCGTCCCCGAACGGCCTCCGTGGCCGTTGCCCAGGCGCGCGGCTCCCCCATTTCCCGCGAACTCGCTAGAATTAAGGCTCGCGGTCGGGGCGAGTCCAGCGCGGGCTCGCCCTGCGCGATGCATATCCATTCCTGCGACGATGGCCGAACCGCTGCAGAAGATCATCACGAGCCGTTACCAAGGGCGCGACCTTCCTGTCGTTCTCGTCTTGCCGGACGGCGGCCGCGTGCCGCTGTCGTCGGACGCCGATATCGAGATCATCGCCCGGACGTGGAGGGGGTTGAAGGCCCTCGCGTCCCCGATGCTGGGCAACCTCGCGCGGGCGTACGTTCGCTGCGACATCGATTTCACCGGCAGCACGCGGCGCGTGCTCGATGTCGCCGAGTCGATGGTCGGCGCGATCGCCCACGGGCACGAATCCGCGCGCGCGCGCTGGCGGACGTTCTTGCATCAGCATCGGAGCAACAAGACCAACATCCAGCATCACTACGACGTCTCCGACGCCTTCTACCGGCTGTGGCTCGATTCAAGGATGGTCTATTCGTGTGCGTATTTCCGGGCCGACGGCGATACGCTGGACGATGCGCAGGCCGCCAAGCTCGATCACATCTGCCGCAAGCTGATGCTGCGGCCGGGCGAGACCTTCCTCGACATCGGGTGCGGCTGGGGCGGACTGATCTTCTGGGCCGCGCAGCACTATGGCGTGACCGCGACCGGCATCACGCTGTCCCAGCACCAGTTCGAGCATGTGGAGCGGGAGATCGCCGCGCGCGGGCTCGCGGGGCGCGTCAAGGTCCAGTTGCGCGACTACCTCGATCTGCCGGAGGACGAGGTCTACGACAAGATCGCGAGCATCGGCATGTTCGAGCATGTGGGCGTGCGTCGCTATCCCGCGTACTTCGGCAAGATCTACCGGGTGCTGAAGCCCGGCGGATTCGTGCTGAACCACGGCATCACGCATAACGTCCTCGGCGCCGAGAGTCTGGGCAGCGGCATCGGCGACTTCGTCGAGGAGTACGTTTTCCCGGGCGGCCAGCTCGCCCACGTCCAGGCCGTGATCGAGGGTCTCGCGCGCGAAGGTCTGGAGCTCGTCGACGCCGAGGCGCTGCGCGAGCATTACGCGAAGACCCTTTGGCATTGGCTCGACGGGCTCGAGGCCAACGCCGAGGCCGCGCGGGCCGCCGTCGGCGAGGAAAAGTTTCGCGTCTGGCGGGTCTATCTCGGGGGGTCGGCGCACGCCTTCGAGCGCGGTTGGCTGTCGCTATGGCAGCTCCTTGCCGGCAAGCCGTTCGGGGACGGCCGCCTGCCGCGCCCGCTGACCCGGGAGTACATGTATTCGCGCGGCGCCCGCTAGCGGCACCGGGCCCCGCAGTTCGGGCACCCGTGTGCCGCGGCGGTGCGAAGGCCCGGACGCTGCCGCGCACGGGGTTGCGACCGACCCGGAGCGCCCCCATCTTCGGCGTTTCCGGAGCCGTCGTCATGCCGATCGTCCCTCCCACCGCTGAAGAATCGCTGCTCAAGTTTCCGTGCGCATTTCCGATCAAGGTGATGGGGCGCACGCAGGACGGTTTCGCGCAGGCGATCGTGACGGTCGTCCGCAAGCACGCGCCGGACTTCGATCCGGCGACCCTCGAGATGCGCGCATCGAGCGCCGGCAACTACCTCTCCGTCACGGCGACGATCCAAGCGATCTCTCGCGAGCAGCTCGACGGCCTCTACCGCGACCTTACATCGCACCCGATGGTCGCGATGGTGCTGTAGCGGCGTCGGCGTGTCGCGGCGGCGGGTCGCATTGCGCCGTCCGTCTCGACGCCGCCGGCGATCGACGTTGACAATCGGGCGTTTCTGTGGAAACATGTCATCAATATTGTTTCTGCAGGAATAAGCGCCATGCGAGGTGCGACGCTCGCCCGGAACCCACAGCCGACAATCGATGCCGAAGCGGTGCTAAGCAAGGCCGTGGTGCGCGCGGCGCGCCTTCTGGGGCTCACGCAGCGCGAAGTCGCCGCCGTTCTCGGCGTCTCGGTTGCGACGGCGTCGAGACTCTTCGCCGACAAGTATCGGCTGTCCGCCGAGCGGACCAAGGAGTGGGAGCTCGCGCGACTCTTCGTCCGGATGTTCCGCGCGCTCGACGCGCTGTGGGGGCACGACGAGGCGGCGCGGCACTGGCTCGCGAGCGAGAACCTCGCATTGGCCGCGCGACCCGCCGATCTCATCGGTTCCGTCGAGGGCATCGTCCGTGTCGTCAACTACCTGGACAACGCAAGAGGTCGGCTGTAACGACCCGAGCGAGTCGACGCAGGAGGCCGGCATTTGGTGATTGCACGCTGGGGTGGTGCGGAGGTCGAGGCAGACCGGCGGCGCCACACGCTGTGGCGCGCGGTCGAGGCACAGCACGTCGCGTCGACGATGGCGCTCGTCGATTCGATCGACGAGCAGCACGCTCTCGAGCAGCTGCTCGACGACGCGAAGCCGCCCGTCCCCGCGACCGCCGCGCATCTGCACTGGCTGCTGTTCACGCCGTTCCGGTATCCACCGCCGCCCGGCGGGTCGCGCTTTCGCGGGCCGAACGATCCCGGCGTGTTCTACGGCGCCGACGAGGTGCGCACGGCGTGCGCGGAGCTCGGCTATTGGCGCTGGCGTCACTTGCAGGACTCACCCGCGCTCACGGCGATGCCGACCAAGCCGCAGACCGTGTTTCGAGTGCGCATCGACACGGCAACCGTCGATTTGCGCGAGCCGCCTTTCCTGCGCGACCGAGCGCGCTGGACCGACGCCAATGATTACGCGGCCTGCCAGCATCTCGCACGGACGGCGCGCGAAGCCGGTGTCGGCGCCATCCGCTACGAGTCCGTGCGCGATCCGCAGCACGCCGCTTGCGGCGCCGTCCTCTCGCCGGCGGCGTTTGCGCGGCCCGCTCCGGTGGAGCAGCAGACGTGGCTGCTTTCCGTGACTCGGGAGCGGGTTGTCTGGCAGCGCACGCAGGTGCTGCAGGCCGACGAGCACGAATTCGTCGCCGCCGCGTGGCAGGCGGCCGGGATGCCGCAACGTGTGCCGGCGCGCCGGTCGCGACGTGTCCGACGATGATCGCAGCGCAGGACACGCGGGTCGCGGCGCACGCCACGCGAGCGGAGGTGGCGATTCGCGCGCTCGGTCACACCGAGTACGTGCCGACCTGGCATGCAATGCAGGCGTTCACGGCCGGACGCAGCGCCGCACACGCAGGACGAGATCTGGCTCACCGAGCATCCGGCGGTCTACACGCTGGGGCTCGCGGGCCGACGCGAGCATTTGTTGCGCGACAACGGGATTCCGGCGATCAAGGTCGATCGCGGCGGGCAAGTCACCTACCACGGTCCTGGCCAGCTCGTTGCCTACCTCCTCTTCGATCTCAAGCGGCAGGGCCTTTCGATTCGCGCGATGGTCCGGGGGATCGAGGCGAGCGTGATAGACTGGCTTGGTTCGATGGAGATCAGCGCTTACGGCAAGCCTCAGGCGCCAGGCGTCTACGTGATGGTGAACGGGGTCGAGTCGAAGATCGCGGCGCTGGGCTTGAGGGTGCGCAACCATTGCACGTACCACGGTCTCGCACTCAATGTCGCAATGGATCTCGCGCCGTTCACCGACATCGATCCCTGCGGGTACAAGGGACTCCCCGTGACGCAGCTCGCAGACCTGGGTGTCGCGCGAACCGTCGCGGAAGCCGGCGCGGAGCTGGCGCCGATTCTCGCCGCGCGGCTTTCGGGAATCGCATGACCAATAACCCGCCTGTGGGAGCCGGTCCCGCCGTGGCCGGGATGAAGGAGACGGGCGCCGCGAAGACGGCGCGCATCCCCATCAAGGTCGTCGCAGCCGAGCGCCTCAAGAAGCCCGAGTGGATCCGCGTGCGCGCCGCGTCGTCGCCGCGGTTCTACGAAGTCAAGAAGATCCTGCGCGAGCACCGTCTGCACACGGTCTGCGAGGAGGCGTCGTGTCCGAACATCGGCGAGTGCTTCGGCAACGGCACCGCGACGTTCATGATCATGGGCGACATCTGCACGCGGCGCTGCCCGTTCTGCGACGTCGGGCACGGCCGCCCGCTGCCGCTCGATGTTGACGAGCCAGCGAACCTCGCGCGGACGATCGCGGCGCTTCGCCTGCGCTACGTCGTGATCACGAGCGTGGACCGCGACGACCTGCGCGATGGCGGCGCCCGGCATTTCGTCGACTGCATTCGGGCGGTGCGCGAACGCTCGCCGGCGACGCAGATCGAGGTGCTCGTCCCGGATTTCCGCGGCCGGCTCGAGCGCGCGCTCGACGTCCTCTCCGCGGCGCCGCCCGACGTGATGAACCACAATCTCGAGACGGTGCCGCGTCTGTACAAAGCAGGCGCGCCCGGGCTCCGACTACGCGCACTCTCTGCGCTTGCTCGAGGAATTCAAGCGGCGCTTCCCGGAGATTCCGACCAAATCCGGGACTGATGGTCGGCCTAGGCGAGACCGACGAGGAGATTCTCGCGGTGATGCGCGACATGCGCGCGCACGGCATCGACATGCTGACGATCGGCCAGTACCTGCAGCCGACCGCGGGGCACCTGCCCGTGCGGCGCTACGTGCATCCGGACGTGTTCGCGATGTTCGAGCGCGAGGCCTGCGCGATGGGATTCCGGCACGCGGCCGTCGGCGCGCTGGTGCGCTCGTCCTATCACGCGGACCAGCAGGCGGAGGACGTGCTCGCCGTGAATCGGCGCTAGGGTTTCGGCGGCTCGGCATCCTTCGGCCACAGGAGCCACATCCGGCCGTCCTGTTTCATCCGGCCCGCCTCGCGGCCGGCGTCGTCACCGAAGCCCCAGAAGAAATCGGCGCGGACGCGCCGCGGATCGCGCCGCCAGTATCCTGCGCGAGCATCAGCCGCTCGAGCGGCGTCTTCGCCGACGGCAGCGTCGTCGCGATGAATACCGGCGCGCCCGAGCGGGATCGAGCGCGTGTCGACCGCGATCGTGCGACCCGCAGCGAGCGGGCACGCCGAGCGTGCCGATCGGGCCGTCGATGCGCGCTTCCAGCGTGCCGGGTGCCGGCGCGGGGACCTCGCGAAAGAACACGTAGCTCGGGTTTTCGTCGAGCAGCGCCGGGAGGTGGTCCGGATGGCGCCGGCCCCATTCCCGGATCCCCTGCATCGACGCGCGATCCAGCGTGATCTCGCCGCGGTCGATCAGCACGCGGCGCGATCGAGCGGTAGGGATGGCCGTTCTGATCCGCGTAGCCGACGCGCACAACGCTGCCGTCGGCGAGGGCGACGCGGCCCGAGCCCTGGATCTGCAGAAAGAACGCGTCGACCGGATCCGTCGACGTACACCAGCACCTTGTCGGCGACGCGGGGCCTTGCCGTTCTCGATATCGGCACGCGACCAGTACGGGACCACTTGCCTGCCTTCGACGCGACCGCGCAGCCGCTTGTCCTTCAGCTCGGGATAAAGCGCGACGAGATCGATCGTCAGCAGATCGTCGGGCGGCGGCGTACAGCGGGATCGTGAAGCGCGCGGTCTGCGCTGCGGCTTCCTGCAAGCAGCGGCTCGTAGTAGCCGGTGATCGTTCCCGTGTCGCGTGCCGTCGGCGGCGGTCACCTGGTATGGGATAAAATGCCGTTCGAAGAACGCGCGAACCGCATTGGCATCCTTGTCGTCGACGGTTGCAGCTGCTGCGCACGGCGGCTCCCACAGGGCGCGCGTCGCCGCATCGGGCTCGACAAGCGCCGCGCAGCCGACGCGGAAGGCGGGCCACGCCTCCTCGACGCGATCGGCGGACCAGCCGGGCAGCGCGTTCCACTCGACGGGTTGGTACGTCGCGGGCAGTGACGGGCGCGCCGGCGGCAGCGGGCGGCTTGGGACGGCGCTTGCGGCGGCCGGGTCGCGCAACCGGCGACGAGCAGGACGAACACGGCCGCAGCGCACAGGTGACGCGGCGCACGCACGCGGCAAAGGAGTCGCGCAGTCATGGGGTGGTTTCTACTGGAAGCGCTGCGTCGCGCTGCGTGGTGGCCGTCGTCATCGTCTGGTGGACGATGGGACCGAAACGACGCGAGCCGGACGGCGACGCCCGCCGGCGCAACGGCGACGCGCGCTAATGCAGGATCGCGCGGCACCGACAGCGTGAACGGCGGGATCGCGTGCATCGAACGTGCTGCCGTCCTCGGCAACCATCTGATAGGTGCCGCGCATCGTGCCCACCGGGGTTGGCAGGCTGGGTCCCGCTCGTGTACTCGAAGCGACTCGCCGGGCTTCAGCAGCGGTTGCTGACCGACGACGCCCAAGCCCGCGCACTTCCTGGACGTGATGGTCGGCGTCGGTGATGATCCAGTGCCGACTGATGAGCTGCGCCGCCACCTGCGCCCGTGTTGGTGACGGTGATCGTGTAGGCGAACACGTACTGGTTCTTCGACGGATCGGATTGATCGGCGAGGTAGGCCGCGTTCGCCGCCACGGTGATGTCGTACTTCTTCGGGATCGGCCATCGGTCGCTGCCCCGCACAAGTGCCACGACTGATTATAACGCCATGCCCGACTACCGAATCGCGCCGTCGCTCCTGTCCGCGGACTTCGCGCGCCTCGGCGACGAAGTGCGCGCCGTGATCGCCGCCGGCGCCGACCTGATCCACTTCGACGTGATGGACAACCATTACGTTCCGAACCTGACCATCGGCCCGCTGGTCTGCGAGGCGCTGCAAGCCGCACGCGACGATTCCGATCGACGTGCACCTGATGGTGAAGCCGGTCGACCGCATCATTCCGGATTTCGCGAAGGCCGGCGCGGCGATCATCAGCTTCCATCCGGAAGCGTCCGAGCACGTCGACCGCACGATCGGCCTGATCCACGACTGCGGCTGCAAGGCGGGCCTGGTGTTCAATCCGGCGACGCCGCTCGACTGGCTCGACTACACGCTCGACAAGCTCGACCTGGTGCTGATCATGTCGGTGAACCCGGGCTTCGGCGGGCAGTCGTTCATCCCGCAGGCGCTCGCCAAGATGCGCGCCGCGCGCGACGCGGATCGATGCGATGCGAGCAGCGAACCGGCCGCAGCGATCCTGCTCGAGGTCGACGGCGGCGTGAAGATCGACAACATCGCCGCCGATCGCCAGGGCCGGCGCCGACACGTTCGTCGCCGGCTCGGCGATCTTCGGCACGAGCGACTACGCGGCGACGATCGCGAAAATGCGCGCGGAGCTCGCGAAGGCCGGCTGAGCGCCGCGGGCGGGGGATCACGCCGTGGCCGACCGCGTCTTCGACGTCAGCGCCGTCGCGTTCGACCTCGACGGCACGCTGCTCGACACGATCCACGATCTCGCCGCGGCGGTCAACGCGCTGCTCGCCGAGCTCGGATCGCCGCAGGTGCCGAAGGACGTCCATCCGCGCGATGGTCGGCAAGGGCATGGCGCAACCTCGTGCGTCGGGCGCTCGCACACGCGACCGGCGTGTCGCCCGAGGCGCTTGACGAGCGCCGAAGTCGCGCGACGCGCTCGCGCGCTATCAGACGCACTACGCGGCGCTTCTCGGCCGCGAGACGCTGCCGTTTCCGGGGATGATCGAGGGGCTCGACCGGCTTGTCGCGATGGGCTTTCCGCTCGCGGTCATCACCAACAAGGCAACGCGCTTCGTCTGGCCGCACCTCGAGCGCGCGGGGATCGCGCGTTATTTCGACGCTGGTCGGTCGGCGGCGACGATCTGCCCGCGAAGAAGCCGGATCCTGCGCCGCTTCTCCACGTCGCGGCGACGCTTCGGCATGTGCCGGCGAGCCGACTGCTGATGGTCGGCGACTCCGGTCAACGATGCCAAGGCGGCGCGCGCCGCCGGCTGCCCCGTGCTGATCGTGCCGTATGGCTACAACGAGGGCGAGCCGGTGCAAAACCTCGATGCCGATGGTATAGTTCCGTCGCTCGCCGCGGTCGCCGACCGCGTCCGTTTCGTTTCTCCTGATCCTCGATGAGCTTCGACCGCTTCGACCGCAACGACGCCCGTCGCTGTCGACAGGATGGCGGTGCACGACCGCGATGGCGCCGCTGACCGTTCGTCTCCAGCGTCGCCCGGTCCGCAGCCGCGCCCCGCAACCGTTGCACCGCGTTGAAGCCACCTGTCGAAGTGCCATGACCGAAGCCGAATTCCGCGCGCTCGCGGCGCAAGGGTACAACCGCATCCCGCTCGTCCTCGAGTCGTTCGCGGACCTCGATACGCCGCTGTCGCTCTATGTCAAGCTCGCCAACGGGCGCGACACGTTTCTGCTCGAGTCCGTCGTCGGCGGCGAGCGCTTCGGTCGCTACTCGTTCATCGGGCTGCCCGCGCGGGTTCGCATCCGCGCGCGCGGGACGGCAATCGACGTCGAAGATGCGCGGCACGGTCGTCGAGCGGCACGATGGCGATCCGCTCGAGTTCGTCGCAAGCGTTCCTGCGGCGCTATCGCGTCGCGCCGCAGCCGGGGCTGCCGCGCTTCTGCGGCGGTCTCGCCGGCATGTTCGGCTACGACACGGTGCGCCACATCGAGCCGAAGCTCGCGGGAACGGCACCGCCGCCGGCGCCCGGTCTGGCCGACGTTCCCGACATCCTGCTGCTGCTCACCGAGGAGCTCGCGGTCGTCGACAACCTCGCCGGGCAAGATCTACGCTGATCGTCTACGCCGATCCGGGCGAGCCCGACGCGTATGCCAGGGCGCGCGCGCGGCTCGCAGGCGCTGCGGCGCAGGCTGCGCGAGCCGGTGGCGATTCCGTTTCAGACGGCCGCCGCGGTCACGCAGCCGACGAGCGAATTCGGCGCCGACGGCTTTCAAGCGGCCGTGCGCGCGCGCGAAGGAGTACATCGCCGCCGGCGACGTGATGCAGGTCGTGCTTTCGCAGCGGCATGCGCCGGCCGTTCGCGTCGCCGCCGCTGTCGCTCTACCGCGCGCTGCGCTCGCTCAATCCGTCGCCGTACATGTTCTACTACGACTTCGGCGATTTCCACGTCGTCGGCGCGTCGCCGGAAATTCTGGTGCGCAAGGAAGGCACGACGGTGACGCTGCGCCCGATCGCCGGCACGCGTCCGCGCGGCGCGACGCGCGAGGCCGACGAAGCGCTCGCGCAGGAGCTGCTCGCCGATCCGAAGGAAATCGCCGAGCACGTGATGCTGGTCGATCTCGGCCGCAACGACGTCGGCCGCGTCGCGCAGACCGGCACGCGTCGAAGTCACCGACCGGATGGTGGTCGAGCGCTATTCGCACGTGATGCACATCGTGTCCAACGTCGAGGGCAGGCTGAAGCCGGGGCTCACGAGCATCGACGTGCTGCGCGCCGCGTTTCCCGCCGGCACCGTGAGCGGCGCGCCGAAGGTGCGCGCGATGGAGATCATCGACGAGCTCGAGCCGACCCGCCGCGGCGTCTACGCGGGCGCCGTCGGCTACGTGAGCTTCCAGGACGACATGGACACGGCGATCGCGATCCGCACAGCGGTGGTCAAGGACGGCACGCTCTACGTGCAGGCGGGCGCCGGCATCGTCCACGACTCGGTGCCCGACGTCCGAGTGGACCGAAACGCTGAACAAGGCGCGCGCGGTGCTTCGCGCCGCCGACATGGTGCAGCACGGATTGGACGCGGAGGCGTGAATCGTGTGGCAACGAGATGCGCTGCGCTGTCTGTCGCGCGCAGGTGATTGCGCGGGTCGAACCGCCCGCAGGTCGAAATGATGGAACCGTCACCGCCGCGGCGCGTCATGAACTCGGTTTCGCGCGAGCATGTCCTTCGCGCCTATCGTCGCTACGCGCCGCATTACGACTGGCTGTTCGGAACCGTTCTCGATCCTGGCCGCCAGGCGCTGTCCAGTGCCGTGACCGCCCTGCAACCGGCATCCGTGCTCGAGGTCGGCGTCGGTACTGGACTCACGCTGCCAGGTTACCCATCGTTGTCAAAGGTGGTCGGCGTAGACATTTCGCCGGAAATGCTCGCGCAGGCACGCAAGCGCGCGGAGCGGTTGCCGAACCGCAATATCCGCCTCGAGCTCATGGACGCGGAAGCGCTGACGTTCGCCGATGACTCGTTCGATTGCGTCACCGTCCCCTACGTGTTGTCGGTGACGCCGCATCCGCGCCGCCTGGTGGAGGAGATACGTCGCGTTTGTCGAGCCGACGGTACGATCTTCGTCCTCAATCACTTCAGCGGCACCTGGGTCTGGTGGCTGCTCGAGCGCATCGTGCATCCGTTTCCCGGCAGGGTCGGCTTCCGCTCCGATTTCCATCTGGCGCGCGAAGTCTCGGGGCACGACTGGAAGATCGAGTGGGTACGCGACGTCAACGTGCTCGGCCTCTCCAAGCTGGTGGCGATTCGCAATGTCTAGCGCGCGCGGTATCGCAGGAGGGTCTTGCGTTGCGTTGGTCTGCGAACTTATCGCTCGTGCCTGGCTGATTCAACTGAAGTAGTGATTTGCGTTGGCTGGCCTATTGCTATCTCGTGCGTGTCCGGGCATCGTAGGGAGCATCGAAAAAGTGCTGGGAGTGAAGCCGTGAATCGTCGCCGTTGCCTGCTCGCGGCACTCGGGCTGGCAACGGCGATCTGCTGCCCGCTGGCGCGCGCACAGGCGCCCGCGCCGCCTGTGGGAGAGATGAAGTCGCTCGGGCAGGAGCGCTTCCAGATCGGGCACATCGTCGTCGACAAGCGCGCGGGCACGTTCACCGTACCCGGCCGCGTGCACGTGCTCGGGAAGCCGCTCGAATACCTCGCCACGAGCAAGGGCGGCATGAAGGCCTACGAAGCGCTGCTGGAGCTGGACGCCACCGGAAGCGAGTTCAATCTCGCCTGCATTCTGGTGGGGCTCGAGCGCCCGCCGAACCAGGCGGCGTTCCAGCGGTACAGCCGGGAACCCCTCGCTGGTCAACGGGCCGCCCTCTATATCGCCTGGTCGGAGGGCGCGGCGCAGCGCAGGCTATCGGCGGCGGACGCGCTCATCAATCCCCGAACCGGCGTCCAGTCAGAATCGATCGACTGGGTTTACCTGGGGTCGCCCGTGTCGAAAGCGGGAGGTCCGTTTGCCGCCGATGTCGCCGGGGACGCTGGTCGGCTTCGTGCACGACCCGACCAGCGTGATCGAAACGGTCAACGGCGTTGGCATCGGCGCGTATGGCTCGGTGCAGGGCAACACGGCGTTGCCTCCGGTCGGGTCGGCAATCGAGCTGATCGTTGAGGTGCCCCTCGTGAAGAAATGATGGCGACACGTTGGGCGGCGCTGGCCGGCGCGACCGCGTCGAGCAGAACCGGGATCGGCTGATGCATCACGTCGCCAGCGACGGCGGCTTGTCGCGAGCGTTCAGTAAGATATCCGGAGGCGCTCGTGCCCTTGGACTGCGCCGACCGACCGCGGCGATGGATGGCCCCACGAGGCCCAAGAGAACGGGCGGCCCTGGGGCCGCCCGTGAAGAGCATGAACAAGCGCGGACGCGCAGGCTCAGCCGAGGCGACCCTTCCGGCGACGGAGCGTCCACAGGCTCACGAGCCCCAGCAGCCCCGCCATGAGGAGCAGGCCCCACTCCGACAGGGTCGGAATGTTCGTGACGATGGCGGCTCCACCCCACAGCTTGGTCACGACGTTCGACACCAGGGCGCCGATGCTGGCCCGGATCTGGTCGGTGCCCGCACCTCCGTTGTCGTGGTACGTGCACTTCGCCTGGCCGCTGTTATCGGTGGTGTTCGTGCTGCCGCCGCTCTCCGTGCAGGTAGCCGGGCCGGCGTTCGGACCCGAAAGCACGGTGAACGTCACCGTGACGCCAGGCGCCGGAGATCCGGCAGCCGTCGTCGCGGTAGCCGTGACGGTGTGATTGGTGCCAACCGGATTTGACGCGGCCGCCGGCGCGAGCCGAGGTCGCTCGGCGCCACGAACGCCGTCGGCGCGAGGATCAGCTCGGCGAGCGCGGTGATTCCCGTCTGGTCGGTTGCGCAGCACGACCAGCCCATCGTCGGGGCAACAGTCGCCGACCAGTCGCCGCCGGTCGGATCCGTCGGGTTGTGCTGGTTCGCGAGCAGGTTGTCGACATAGTCCGCGTACCAATCGTCGGCGGGAATCGGGCCGGGGCCCCGGCCGGCCGATGCCGGGCAGCGTTTGAACGCCCCAGAGCCTCAGGCCCTTGAAGACGTTGAACATCGAATAGCCGCAACCCTTGTTGGTCGTGGTAGGAGTCCCGCCAGAGCAATTGAAGTCGATCGGATCCACCTGGGCGTTCCAGTTCTTGATAAGGTAGCCCGTTGCAGCCGCGATCCGGGGGTCGCTGGCGAGCGCCCCGGTTACACCGAGGGCCTGCAACCCGATCCCGGTCTTCGCCGTGTTCGAAGACGTGGTCGTCGGGGCGCTGTCGACCTGGTAGTCTAGACTGCCATTGGTGTTCAACTGGTTGGTGAGCACCGTCGCCAGCCGGGTCTTCACCTCGGCGGGAACTGTCGCCCCGGCCGCCCCGGCATTCTCCAGACCGAGCATCGCCCAGCCCATCGTCGAGCCGTCCGACGCGTCGAACCCAGGCTGCAGGTTGTAGTACCAGCCGCCGCCGGAAGCGCCGTCGGTCTGGCCCCAGGACACGGAATTGACGATGCGCTGCAGGACTTCCGCATAGGTCTTGCCGGCGACAAAGTTCGAGTTTGCAGAGCCGAGGCCCGCAGCCACCGTGCGTGCGGGCGCAGCGGCCGTGGCCGCCCCGATCGCTGCTGCGAAGATCGGCGTGGCGTACCCATCCAATCCGTCCATCGGCGCGGAAAGACCGGTGTTGACCGGCGCGGGCACGCCGACGCACGGATTCATACCGGCCTCGTTACAGGGTGTCAGATCCCTCTGAATCGCATGGTCGAAGAGCCAGTTCAGGCCATTCTGGACGACGGGCTGATAGATGTCCGTGGCCGGACCGTTGACGGCATGTCCGTGGTTTTGGATGGCCAGCACGGCGAGAGCGCTGAACGAGTTCGTGTCGTTATCGCCGCCGTTTGCGCTGACCCACGAGGTCATGTTCGTGCCGAACGTGGTCGCGCGGTTGAACTGGTTGAAGTAGAGAGAACGCAGGCCGTCCTCGATCGCCATGTTGACCTTCACGGCGCGAAGGTCGAAGGCCGACAGAGCCGCCGGGTCCCTCACGGTGATGTGCGCCGTCGCGGACTCGGCGCCCACCGTCAACACCGCGGAAAAGGCCCCGGCATTGGCGTAAGTGCAGGTTCGCGAGATGTACGAATGATCGGCGACGGGCCCCGCGACCGGAGCGCTCCCGTCCCCGCAATCGAGCGAAGACGCCGTGCCGTTCGCCTGAGTCGTGTTGCCCCAGACAACCACGGCCGTTCCCTTGAGGGCGTCACGGTCCGGCATGATCAGCGTGGCCGCCGAGGCCGCTGCGACGCCGAAGGTGAACTCCAGCACGACGGTGAGACAAAGACCAATCAACCCAACCGTCCAGAACCGCAAAGCCACACGCCTGCCCATTGCTATGCCCTCCCCTTCAGATCCAAACGGTTAAATTCCGAGGCTCGGCGCCGCGCCCCCCCGGGCTGCGGTGTCGGGCCAAAACAGATCAAGAGAAAACACTGCTGGAACTGTTGAAATTCTTCTGTCACCCCGGTCGGAGCCGCGGGTCTCCCCACCGAATAGGTGGTTTGCAGAGGCCTGGCCCGAGGAGCCCGAAAAATATGCCAAAACCAGTGAAACCTAGTGCTGGTGGCCAATTCTGTCAAGTCAATGTCGCCCGGGCATCCAAATGGTGTCAACTGTTAAGCCAATACGTCCAAAGGAAAAACAATCGATTGGAACGTTGTCAGCTACAAAACAGAAACGGTTTGAGTTAATATGGGGCTTGCCTAGCTATATCGCCCATCGGACTATGCTTGGGCGTGAAGAGTCGTAACCGCTGATGTTGTAGTGTACGAAGTTAGGGTGTTGCTTTTTCTGTCATTCGCAAGCGGCGGAACGCGATTGACCAAAGATATTTGGTGCTTCGCCGTCGCGAAGAATAGGCACGGGCGCGCCTAAGAACAAAGTCGTCCCGGCGGAACGCGCGCATGTCGTCGGATCCCCGGGTGTCGCGCACACCGCCAAAACCGCGCTGAGGTGTCAGGCGTCAGAACCGAAGTTACTTCCATGTCGTACTGCGGGAGGGGCTAGTTTACGTGCCCTGAACGAACTGTGCGACCACGCTATTCCCTGTCCACCGCTCCGCGTCAATGTCTTTTCTTATCCGCCCCAACCGAGTCGCATGGGCCTTGTTGCGAATCGAAACCTGGCCCGTCCGGCCCGGCAACGTGTCAGGCTCGCGTCGAACCACCGCGATGAACTGATTTGAGCCGTAGCCGAGGCGTTTTACTTCGCGCTCGAAATCCTGTCCCTCTCCGGACTCTTCAAGCAACTCGTGGTCGCCCTGCCATTCGACACGCATCTCTCTGTCCCCGCGCAACACTACATTCGAATGACGGACCCGGCCCCCGTGAATTGCCCGCCAAAGGCTGCTCGACTCATCTACGGCGCTGATAGAATAAGTCCTCATGCGCCAGCCGATTCACCTCGAAGGTCTGCGTTCCTCCCCCCGTTGGTGGCGGTAATCCGCCACGTCTGAATTTCGCCCCAACGCGCTCGCAACCCCCTGCGTGCAGCGTGGCAAACCGGGGCATCCTTGGGGTCCAGCATGAAGCATTCGATTGCTACGCAGGATCGGTAAGTTGGGCCGCGCCATGCTGCTGATGATCGACAACTACGACTCCTTCACCTACAACCTCGTGCAGTATTTCGGCGAGCTCGGCGCGGACGTGGGGGTCTATCGCAACGACGAGATCACGCTCGAGCGAGATCGCCGCGATGGCAGCCCGACGCAATCGTGATCTCGCCCGGGCCCGTGCACGCCGAACGAGGCCGGCATCTCGGTCGCCGCGATCCAGCGGTTCGCCGGCAAGATCCCGATCCTCGGCGTGTGCCTCGGCCACCAGGCATCGGCCAGGCGTTCGGCGGCAGCATCGTCCGCGCGCAGCGCTGATGCACGGCAAGCTGTCGCCGATCGCTCACGACGGCCGCGGCGTGTTCGCCGGCCTGCCGAATCCGTTCACGGCGACGCGCTACCACTCGCTGGCGATCGAGCGCGCGACGCTGCCCGCGGACCTGGAGATCACCGCCATGGACCGACGACGGCGAGATCATGGGCGTGCGCCACAAGAGCTTGGCGGTCGAGGGCGTGCAGTTCCATCCCGAGTCGATCCTGACCGAGCACGGGCACGACGCTGCTGCGAGAATTTCCTCGACGACGAGCGACGCGCGCACTGAGCCCGCCGCCGATCACGCAACTGAACAGGAGACCGCCATGCATCACGCCGCAGGAAGCACTGCAGCGCACGATCGAGCACCGCGAGATCTTCCACGACGAGATGCTGTCGCTGATGCGCCAGATCATGAGCGGCGAAGCTGACGCCGGTGATGATCGCCGCGCTGACCGATCGGCCTGCGCGTGAAGAAGGAGACCATCGGCGAGATCGCCGCCGCCGCGCAGGTGATGCGCGAGTTCGCGACCAAGGTCGACGTGCCGGACCGCGACGCACTGCGTCGACATCGTCGGCACCGGCGGCGATGCGTCGCACACGTTCAACATCTCGACCGCGTCGATGTTCGTCGCCGCCGCGGCCGGCGCGCGCGTCGCCAAGCACGGCGGACGCTCGGTGTCGTCGAAGTCGGGCAGCGCCGACGTGCTGGAGGCGCTCGGCGCCAACATCAAGCTCGCGCCGGAGCAGGTCGCGCGCTGCATCGACGAGACCGGCATCGGCTTCATGTTCGCGCCGAGCCACCATCGCGCGATGAAGCATGCGGCGCCGGTGCGCAAGGAGCTGGGCGTGCGCACGATCTTCAACATCCTCGGGCCGCTGACCAATCCGGCGGGCGCGCCGAACCAGCTGCTGGGCGTGTTCCACCCCGACCTGGTCGGCATCCAGGTGCGCGTGCTGCAGCGCCTCGGCAGCGAGCACGTGCTGGTGGTCTACGGCAAGGACGGCATGGACGAGGTCTCGCTCGGCGCGGCGACGATGGTCGGCGAGCTGAAGGACGGCGAGGTGCGCGAGTACGAGATCCATCCCGAGGACTTCGGCCTGTCGATGAACTCCAATCGCGGCCTCAAGGTCGTCGGACGCGACGGAGTCGAAGGACGATGGTGCTCGAGGCGCTCGACGAACGTCGAGGGCACGCCGCGCGAGATCGTCGCTGCTCAACGCCGGCGCCGCGCTCTACGCGGCCGAACGTCGCCGCAGTCGATCGCGCGACGGCATCGAGCGCGCGCGCGAGGCGATCGCCGCGGCGCGGCGCGCGCGAAGCTCGACGCAGTTCGTCGCGCTGACGCAGAAGCTCGCGACGCCGGCTGAACGGCGTGACGCCGGACCGGATCCGCGATGTCGACATCCTCGCGCGCATCCTCGCGACGCAAGCGCAGAGGCGAGATCGCCGGCGCGCGAAGCCGTCGCCGCGCGAGCGCTGCGCCGCGCTCGAGACGCGCGGCCGCGCGCGCCGCCGGTCCGCCGCGCGATTTCGACGGCGCGCTGCGCGCAGATCGCCGCCGGCGAGCGCCGCGGTGATCGCCGAGATCAAGAAGGCGAGCCCGAGCCAGAGGCGTGCTGCGCGCCGACTTCGATCCCGCCGGCGATCGCGCGCGAGCTACGAAGCGCGGCGGCGCGGCCTGCCTGTCGGTGCTGACCGATCGCGCAGTATTTCCAGGGCGCGCCCGAGTACCTCGTCGCGGCGCGCGCGGCCTGCGCGCTGCCGGTGCTGCGCAAGGACTTCATCGTCGATGCGTACCAGGTCGCCGAAGCGCGCGCGATGGGCGCCGACGCGATCCTGCTGATCGTCGCCGCGCTCGACGACGCGCGGCTCGCGCGAGCTCGAAGCCTGCGCGCGCGAATTCGGCATGGCGGTGCTGGTCGAAGTGCACGACGCGCCGAGCTCGAGCGCGCGCTCGCAGCTCGACGACGCCGCTGATCGGCATCAACAACCGCAACCTGCGCACGTTCGACGTGTCGCTCGCGACGACGCTCGACCTGCTGCCGCGCATTCCGGCGGAGCGCATCGGTCGTCACCGAGAGCGGCATCCTCGGCGCCGGCGGACGTGGCGCTGATGCGCGAGCGCGGCGTCCATGCGTTCCTGGTCGGCGAGGCCTTCATGCGCGCCGCCGACCCCGGCGCCGCGCTCGCTACTCTGTTCCCCTGATGTTGAAGCGGGTTTTTCGCTCGCCAGCGCGGAGCGCGTGCATGTCCGACGGCCCCGGTCGTTGCGTGCCCGGTGCTATCATTCGCTGCCGTTGCGACGCGGCGGCCGCGAAGAAGCGGCGGTGCTCGGAAACGGTTTAGCGGCAGGTTCATTCGAACGCTGCGTTGCCGGGGAGCGCCACCGTGTCGGCTATCGCCGCCGAAAACGTCAGCAAGCACTGGACGACCGCCGAGGGCGAGGTGCGCGCCGTCGATGGTCTCTCGTTCGCCTTCGACGCCGGTACGCTCAACGTGCTGCTCGGCCCTTCGGGTTGCGGCAAATCGACGACGCTTGCGCCTGATCGCCGGCCTCGAGCAGGCCGATGGCGGGCGCATTTTCATCGACGGGCGCGATGTCACGACATCTGCCGCCATCGCGGCGCAACATCGCGATGGTGTTCCAGTCCTACGCGCTGTTTCCGCATCTGTCGGTCGCCGAGAACATCGTCTTCGGCCTCAAGGTGCGCAAGGTCGCCGCGACGGAGGTCGAGCCGGCGGCTCGCGCGCGTCGGCCGATCTGCTCGGCCTCTCGACGCTCCTCGACCGCAAGCCATCGCAGCTCTCCGGCGGCCAGCAGCAGCGCGTGGCACTCGGCCGCGCGATCATCGCGCGAGGCGCCGGTGTGCCTGATGGACGAGCCGCTGTCGAATCTCGACGCGCAGCTGCGCCAGGACATGCGCGCGGAGATCCGCGCAGCTGCAGCGGCAGCTCGGCATCACGATGGTCTACGTCACGCACGATCAGGTCGAGGCGATGTCGATGGCCGACCGGGTCGTGCTGCTGAACCGCGGCCGGATCGAGCAGAACGCAACGCCGCGCCGCGCTCTACGAGCGACCGGCGAACACTTTCGTCGCGCGTTTCATCGGCACGCCGCCGATGAATCTGCTGCCACTCGAACCGGGCCTCGAGGGAGCCGTCGTCGCCGGCACGGCGGGGCCGGCCGTTGCGCCGTACCGATGCGCGGGCTTGACGCTCGGCGTGCGTCCCGAGCACATCACCGTCGCCTTCGAGCGTGGCGCAGCCGCAGAGGTCGCAGCGATCGAGTACCTGGGCGCGGATTCGCTGATCACCTGCCGCCTCGGCGCCGCGACGCTCGCCGTCCGCGTCCCCGGGAGCGTCGGGCTCGCGCGCGGCGACACCACGTGGCTGTCGTGGGCGCCTTCCGCGCAGCATCTGTTCCGATCCGACGGAACCCGTCAGCGAAGACGCCATTCAACGAGAAGCGGCGACGCTGGTCGCATGACCATCGAGACGCCGAATCCATCCGAGGAGGGAGAGCCATGGTTCTGAAATCCATTCTGCGCATGCTGGCCGGCATCGCCGTTGCGATCGTCTCGCCGGCCGCGCTTGCGCAGACGCCGGTCGAAGTGTCGTTCTACTACCCGGTTGCCGTCGGCGGGCCGATCACCAAGATCGTCGATGGATTGGCCGCTGACTTCGAGAAGGAAAATCCGGGGATCAAGCTGAAGCCGATCTACACCGGCACCTACCAGGACTCGATCACCAAGGCGCTGACCGCGGTGAAGGGCGGGGACCCGCCGGTCACGGCGATCCTCCTTTCGACGGACATGTACACGCTGATCGACGAGGAAGCGATCCTCCCGTTCGACGACTTCCTCAAGACGCCGGAGGACCAGGCCTGGCTCAAGAGCTTCTACCCCGCGTTCATGGAGAACAGCCAGACCGGCGGCAAGACGTGGGGCATTCCGTTCCAGCGCTCGACGATCGTCCTCTACTACAACAAGGAAATGTTCAAGGAGGCCGGGCTCGATCCCAGCCGGCCGCCGGCGACATGGAAGGAGCACGTCGAATACGCGCAGAAGCTCACCAAGCGCGACGCGTCGGGCAAGGTGACGCAATGGGGGGTCCAGATCCCCTCTACGGGCTTTCCGTACTGGCTCTTTCAAGCGCTCGCAATCGAGAACGGCGTGAACCTGATGAACGCGACCGGAACCGAGGCCTACTACGACCGGCCGGAAGTGGTCGGAGCGCTCCAGTACTGGGTCGACCTCGTCACCAGGTACAAGGTGCATCCCCCGGGAATCGTCGAATGGGGCACCACGCCGAAGGACTTTTTCGAGCGCAAGGTCGCGATGGTTTGGACGACGACGGGAAACCTGACCAACGTGCGCACCAACGCCAAGTTCGATTTCGGGGTGGCGATGCTGCCCGCGGGCAAGCAGCGCGGCAGCCCGACCGGCGGCGGCAACTTCTACTTATTCAAGAAGAGCACGCCGGCACAGCAGCAGGCCGCGCTCAAGTTCATCAAGTGGGTCACGACGCCGCAGCGCGCGGCGCAGTGGGGAATCGACACCGGCTACGTCGCCGTGCGTGCCGATGCGTGGGAGACGCCGGCGATGAAGAAGTACGTGGAGGGCTTCCCCGCCGCGGCGGTCGCGCGCGACCAGTTGCCGTTCGCAAAAGCCGAACTGTCGACGCACGACAACCAGCGAGTCACTCAGACGCTGAGCGATGGACTGCAGGCGGCGCTGACCGGGACGAAGACGCCCGAGCAGGCGATGAAGGATGCGCAGCGCGAGGCGGACCGGTTGTTGCGTCCCTACAAGAAATAGCACGGCCGGCAAGGAGCCACGTCAGGCGCTTCCGGCGCGAATGACCCGCGCAACGCAATGGTTGTACGGCTGGCTGCTGCTGCTGCCGGCGGCGTCGCTTCTCGCGCTGTTCACGCACTACCCTGCCGTCGCCACGTTCTGGCACGGCTTCCTGTCGACACCAAGAGGCAGTCGTCCGGGCGTATGGGTGGGCCTCGACAACTACCGGCAACTCATCGACGATCCGATCTTCTGGCAGGCGCTCGCGAACAACCTCTGGTATGCGCTCGGCACGATTCCGCTGTCGATCGCGCTCGCGCTGCTGATGGCGACCTGGGTCAACGGCAGCGTCGCGGGTCGCGGGCTCCTGCGTCTCGCCTACTTCACGCCGACGGTGCTGCCGATGATCGCAGTGGCCAACATCTGGCTCTTCTTCTACACGCCGGAGTATGGCCTGGTCGAGAAAGTGCTGTCCGCGTTCGGCGCGGGCGGCCACAACTGGCTCGGCAGCAAGAGCACGGCGCTCGGGTGCCTGATGGTGGTCGCCATCTGGAAGGAGGCCGGCTTTTTCATGATCTTCTACCTCGCCGCGCTGCAATCGATCTCGCCGCATCTCGCCGAGGCCGCGGCGATCGAGGGCGCATCGCGATGGCACTTCTTCCGGCGGGTGACGTTTCCGCTGCTGATGCCGACGACGCTGTTCGTGCTCGTCAACGCGGTGATCAACGCTTTCCGCCTGGTCGACCACGTCGTCGTGATGACGCGCGGCGGCCCGGACAATGCGACCTCGCTCCTCCTCTACTACATCTACGAGATCGGTTTCCGCTTCTGGGATTCGGCTTACGCCGCTGCGCTGACGATGGTGTTGCTGACGATCCTCGGCCTCGCTGCCTTGGCGCAATTCTTGTTCGTCGAGCGCAAGCGTCCATTACCAATGACGCATGTCTACCTAGCCCGCGGGCATCGCCCGCGGCGTCGAGACCGCGGGCGCGTGGACGCTGGGGCTCCTGTGGCTCCTGCCGCTCGCCTACGCATTCTGGACGGCATTTCACCCGACGGAATTCTCGACGCGCTTCGTGCTGACGGCGCCGCTGACGCTCGACAACTTCGCCAAGGCGTGGGCGGCGGCGCCGTTCGCCCGCTACTTCGTCAACACCGTGCTGCTGGTCACGATGGTGCTCGCCGCACAGCTCATCCTGGTGACGCTCGCCGGGTACGCGTTCGCGCGCTTCGAATTTCCCGGCCGCGGCATCCTGTTCGCGCTGGTCCTCGTCCAGCTGATGGTGATGCCCGACGTGCTGATCGTCGAGAATTACCGGACGATGACGCTACTCGGTCTAAAGGACACGATTGTCGCGATCGGTCTTCCGTACATGGCGAGCGCGTTCGGCATCTTCCTGCTCCGACAGACGTTCAAGACGGTGCCGCGCGAGCTCGACGAGGCGGCGCGCGTCGAAGGCTGCGGGCCGCTCGCCGTCCTGTGGAAGGTCTATGTGCCACTCGCGCGTCCGGTTTACATCGCCTACGCGCTCGTGAGCGTCAGTTACCACTGGAACAATTTTCTGTGGCCGCTCATCATCACGAACTCGGTGGAATCGCGGCCGCTGACCGTAGGGCTGCAGGTGTTCTCGGCGACCGACCAGGGGATTGACTGGTCGATCATCACCGCCGCAACGCTCCTTACCACCGCGCCGCTGCTGATCGCGTTTCTGCTGTTCCAGAGACAGTTCGTCCAATCCTTCATGAGGGCCGGCATTCGATGAAGATCATCACCTGGAACACGCAGTGGTGCTGCGGCATCGACGGCCGCGTCGATCCGGCGCGCATCGTCGCCGAGGCGAAGCGCCTCGCCGACTTCGACGTGCTGTGCCTGCAGGAGATCGCCGACAATTTTCCGGACCCGCGGCTCGCCGGCAGCGCGGGCGAAGACCAGTTCGCGGCGATCGCGGCGCTGCTGCCGGGTTTCGTCGTCGTGCCGGGCGTTGCCGTCGACCACCCGGCGGAGAATGGCCGGCGCCGGCGTTTCGGCAACTTGATCGCCTCGCGGTTGCCGGTGCGGCAGGTGTTCCGCCACCTCCTGCCTTTCCCTGTCGATCCGGGTATCAACGGCATGCCGCGGATCGCGCTGGAGGCGGCGATCGTCGCGCCGTTCGGCGAGGCTCGCGTGATCACCACGCATCTCGAGTGGTACTCGAAACTGCAGCGGACTGCGCAGATCGAAGCGCTGCGCTCGATCCACGCCGACGGCAACGCGCATGCGCGGCAGGGCTCGATCACCGATACGTCGGGGGGACCCTTCCACACGCATCTGCGGCCGGCCTCGACGATCTTCACCGGCGATTTCAATCTCGAGCCCGTCGACCCGCTGCACGCGAGGATGAAGGCGCGCTTCGCGGACGCTACGCCGCCGCTCGTCGACGCGTGGGAGCACGTGCATCCGGGCGTGCCGCATCCGACGACGTTCTGCCTGTACATGAAAATGGAGCCCGGCGGACCCGAGCTCCACTGCGACTTCTTTTTCGTCAGCGAGGATCTGGCGCCACGGCTCAGGTCGATCCGGGTCGACCAGCAGACGCAGGCATCCGACCACCAGCCGGTGATCCTGGAATTGAATTAGCGTCCCGCAACGACCATCAGCCGCCCAGAGAGATCCGCCGCAGCGCCCGCCAGAGCCGGCGCAGCGGCAGCGCGAGCCACCAGCGAAGACCGGCACGGCGCGCGAGCTCATGTTGCTGACGCTCGATTTCCGCGAGCAGGCGCATCCGTTCCGCAGCGTCGGTGGCGCGCGCGGCGGCGGCGATGTCGGCCTCCCGCATCGATGCGGCCAGGCGCTCGTTCAACGCGGCCGTTTCGTGCGCGAGCGCGCTGCTTTGCTTCTGGACCGAGCCGACCGCGCGAGTGACGTTCTCGTAATCGCGGTAGACGCGCTCGTCGCGATCGGCGAGCACGGAGAGCCTCGGTGCGATGCGGGCGACGGATTCGGCGCGGTTGCTCGCGACGACGATGAAGTAAAGCGGGCGCGCGTGTCCCCGCGCCGGCGCGTCGGCCGCTGCTTCGGACACCTCGAAGATCTCGGCAGTTGCCGGACCCGCCTCGGGCCACACGACCGAAAAGAAGCCGGGACGCTGCCCATACCACGCGGAATGCGTGAAGCGCCGTGCGAGCAACGCGGAAAGCTCGTCGCGATAGAGCTCGCGGAGATGGAAGGCGTTGACGACGTCGCGCTTGTCGGCGTATTCGAGCTTGTTGGGAGAGGACAGGACAAAGAGCCCGTCGCCGCGCAGCACCCGGCGCACCTCATCGAGAAAGGCGTCCTGCGCGGCGACGTGCTCGATCGTCTCGAACGACACGACGACGTCGAACGACGCGTCGGCGAACGGCAACGCCGCGCAGTCGGCTTCGCGGAACTCCAGGTTCGCCTGCGAGGCGTAGCGCGCGCGCGCGTGGGAAATCGCGTCGGGCGCGATGTCCGCGCCGGTGACGCGCGCCGCGCTCCGCGCGAGAAGCGCGCTGCCATAGCCTTCGCCGCACGCGACGTCGAGCACCTCGCGACCGGCGACGAGCGGTGCGGCGAACAGGTAGCGATGCCAGTGCTCGTACCAGATCTCGCCAGCGGTGCCGGGGACGAAGCGCTCGCCGGTGAATTCGAGTTCGTCGTTCATGGCGAGAAGTGTCACCACGCGGTGACGAGAAGCGCATTCTACGCGTGGGCGGCCCTATTTCGCGGGCGGGCGGCCGGGACGACGCGCTGGGCGGCGGCTTCGCCCGGCCTGCTAGAATGATGGTTCTAGTCGCGCCGCCAGACGCTGCGCAGCCCGCCGCCCGCGTCCTGCTCTTCCGAATGTTCACGAGGATCCCCCATTCCATCCGCCGAAACGCGCGCGCGGCTCCGGTCCTGATCGCGCGTGGTCGGCCGCATGGGGCGCCTGCCATCGTTGCGATTCACCGATGACCGAAAGTTCGGGACAAGCGCTTCGTTACGGCGTCGACCGCCTGGTCACGCGAGGGAAACGGGTCTTCGGCTGGGGCTGGGCCGCGCATCCGGCGCAGACGATCGAAGCAATCACGCTGTCGATCAAGGGCGATGGCTGGGAGACGGAGCTGCCGGTGAATCATGGTCTCGCCCGCGATGACGTGAAGGAGGCGTTCCCCGATCTCGTCGACGGCAGGTCATCGGGATTCGTCGTGACGGGATACCTTCCGCAGATTCCCGCCCGAGAGCTCACGCTGGCGCTCAAGCTCGGCGACGGCGCCACGACGCGCGTCGACGTCACCCGGACGATGGAGTCGCACTCGGTGGGGCACCGCAAGGTCCGTGAGCTCCGCTGGCTCGCACGGGCAGTGCTGCGCCGCATGCGGCAGCGGGATTTCCGCGGCATCGTCCGACGTGCGAAATCGCAGAACTACGGCGCGCCCTCGCTCGATTCGTTGAATATCGTCGGCAGTCTGCTGCCTCGACTGACGGTGAGCCGAGCGGTGTCCCTCGTGTTCGACCACAACATGGGAGGCGGCGCGAACCTGTATCGCCGAACGTTAATCGACGAGCGGCTTGCGGCGGGAAGAACGGTGCTGCTTTGCACTTACAACCTTCCCACGCTCGACTACCGCCTCCATGTCTTCACGCCCGGCGCCAACGAGCAAATCTTCCGGATCTCATCGTTCGCGGTCCTCGAATGGATTCTCGACAAGGCGCCTGTCGACGAGCTGTTCCTGAACAGCCCGGTCTCGTTCGACGAACCGCTGTTGTTCGCCGAATGGCTGGCGACGATGCGGGCGCTGCACCCGAGGGCGCG
The DNA here is from genome assembly GCA_963733985.1 of uncultured beta proteobacterium. Lineage (GTDB taxonomy): Bacteria > Pseudomonadota > Gammaproteobacteria > Burkholderiales > Casimicrobiaceae > CAIWHR01. The sequence continues at coordinate 103,599 of CAVTFF010000007.1, forward strand.
GCTCACCGTTGCCGCCCATGATTACATCTCCGTCTGCCCTTCGTTCGTGCTGTTGAACGCCGAGGGCCGCTACTGCGGAATTCCCGAGATTTCCGAATGCGCCGCCTGCCTCAAGCGGCATCGGGCGAGCTACCTGACGCTGTCGCCGCCCACCGAGATCGGACCGTGGCGGGCACTGTGGGGACGCTGCCTTGCGGCGGCGGACGAGGTGCGCTGCTTTTCCGAATCGACGCAACGATTGCTGCTGCGGGCGTATCCGGCGCTCGATGCGAGCCGCATGCGCATCGTCCCTCACCGTGTCGATTACGCGCCAGCCCGGCTGCCGACGCTCGATCACGGAGCCGCGCTGGTGGTCGGCATCATCGGGCACATCAGCGCGCAAAAGGGCGCGCTCATCGTCAGGGAGATCGTGGGCACGATCGAGCGTGAGCGTCGCGACATCCGCGTCGTCGTGCTCGGGACGCTGGACGCCGCGCCCGATTCGTCGCGGCTCGTCGTCACCGGTAGCTATCGGCGCGAGGACCTCCCGAGCTTGATCGAGGCGCACCGCATCAACATGTTCTTCTTTCCTTCGATCTGCCCGGAAACTTTTTCCTACGTCGTCGAAGAGATGATGCGGCTCGGGTTGCCCATCGTCGCGTTCGATCTCGGCGCCCCGGGCGAACGGCTGCGAAACTACGGCCAATCGAGGCTTTGCGCGGACGTGAGCGCGCGGGCCGCGCTCGCCGCCCTCGTCGCCTATCACGAGCAACTCGCGGCGACGCAGACAACGCCAGCGTAGCAGCGGCCCGCACCTCGAAGGTTCCGATGCCGGAGGTGTTGCACATCTTCACGAGCGCGGCGGTGAACTACCTGCCGAAGGTGCGCATTCTCTGCCGGTCGGTGAAAGAGCATCATCCGGAGGCCGTTGTCCATCTTGCGCTCGCCGACCAGCGTCCGGCGTGGCTCGGCACGCGGGGCGAGCCCTTCGATCACATCCTGGAGATGAGCGAGCTCGGGATCCCGAACTGGCGCGCGTGGAGCTTCACCCACGATATCGTCGAGCTGTCGACGGCGATCAAGCCTTTCGCGCTCAGGCATCTGCTGCGCCTGCCCGACACGGCGACAGTCCTGTATTTCGATCCCGACATGGTGCTGTTTTCGAGGGTCGACGACATTCTGGCGACGTTGAAGGGCGCCAACGTCGCGTTGACACCGCACCAGACCCGGCCCGAGCAGACGCTGGAGGCGATCCTCGACAACGAGGTCGCGAGCCTCAAGCACGGCATCTTCAACCTGGGGTTCATTGGCGTCCGGAACACCGACGAGGGACGGCGGTTCACCGACTGGTGGGCGGATCGCGTCTATCGCCTCTGCCGGGCGGAAGTGGAAAACGGCCTCTTCACCGATCAGAAGTGGATCAATTTCGCGCCTGTGTTCTTCGACGGTGTGGCGATCGTCAAGTCTGCGCGCCACAACGTCGCGACGTGGAACCTCACCACGCGCCGCGTGACGGGAAGCTTCGAATCGGGCTTCCAGGTCGACGGCGAACCGCTCTCCTTCTATCATTTCACCGGCTTTGACAGCGGTGCCCACCGGATCATGGCGATCAAGAACGCGGCAACCAGTCCTCCGGTGCAACGGCTGATTCGATGGTACGAACAGGAGATCGACATCGCCGATGGCGATCCCGTCAGCCAATGGCCGTGGGCGTTTGGAAGCTTCTCCGATGGCACTCGCATCGCGGCCGCGCATCGGTTTCTGTTTCGCGAGCACCCCGACTTGCAGGCGGCCTTCCCGGATCCGTATGACGCCACGTCGGACAACGCGACCTTCCTGCGCTGGTGCAATACCGAGGGAAGGTTGCGCTACCCCGAGCTGCTGTCCGCGAAAGGGCTCGATTCGCGACCCAGCGTACCGATCCGCGGCGGCGTTTCGTTCGGCGCCACGCTTCGGCTGCTGTTGCTGATGCTCTCGCCCAGTGGCGGCAAGGCGCTGCGGGCCAAGGTCCTGAACGTGTTGCGCAGCGAAGGCTTCGGCGGCGTCGCGCGGCGGCTGCATCCTCCGCGGTAGAGGATCCACGTGATCGACGTCATCATTCCTGTCTACAAGGGTGCGCGCGAGACCCGGCGCTGCGTCGACAGCGTGCTCGCGAGCGTGCAGCGCGAGCCGTTCGAAGTCGTGGTCGTCGACGACGCGAGCCCCGACGAGGAGATTGGCGCGTATGCAAATGAGCTGGCCGCGGCCAGGCGCGTTACGCTCGTGCGCAACGACGCCAATGCGGGATTCGTCCGGTCGGTCAACCGTGGAATGGCGATGCACGCCGATCGCGACGTCGTGCTCCTCAACAGCGACACCGAGGTGGCGAACGACTGGCTGGACCGGCTACGGAAAAGCGCGTGGAGTGCGCCCGACGTCGGCACCGCGACGCCGTTCTCGAACAACGCGACGATCTGCACGTATCCGTTCCCCGGTTGGGCGGGTGGCATGCCGGGAACGTTGGGTCTCGCTGCGCTGGATCGTCTTTTCGCGACCGCCAACGCCGGGCAGACGGTGGTGTTGCCGACGGCAGTTGGATCCTGCATGTACATCCGGCGCGCATGCCTCGAGGCTGTCGGGCTGTTCGATGCCGAGCGCTTTGGTCGAGGCTACGGCGAGGAGAACGATTTCTGCCTGCGCGCGGCGAAGGCGGGCTGGCGCAGCGTACTGGCCGGTGACGTGTTTATTTTCCACGAAGGCGCGGTGAGCTTCTCGGATGAACGCTCCGCGCGTGCGAGAGCCGCGGAACAAGCGCTTCTCGAGGTCCACCCGGATTATCTGCGCCTGGTACGCGAATTCACGCTGCGCGACCCCGCGAGCGCGCTGCGCGAGGTCGTCGACGCCGCGCGTGCGGCGTCGGGGCCGGACGAGGCAAGCTGCGTATTGGCGGAGCGGCGGGCGCATCGGGCACAGCTTGCCGCGCGGCTCGCGGAAGTCGAAGCGCTTGCGGACGAACGTGCGGCGTCGATCGCGAAGCTGGACGTCGCGCTCGCGCACGCCGAGGCGGTGATGGCGGAGCGCGATGCGGCGATTCGCGAGCGCAACGAGGAGATCACAAGGCTGCGCGCCGGGCTCGCCCATGCCGAAGCGCTCGCCTTCGAGCGTTACGCGGAACTCGCCCGCATCCGCGGATCCTGGGTTTGGCGGTACATGGGACCCCTGACGCGGAAATCCTGATGCGCGCTTCAGGCGCATGCCGTGCCGCGCCGCCGGAACAGCAGGTCCCACACGCCGTGGCCGAGGCCGATGCCGCGGGCTTCGAACTTGGTGAGGGGGCGATGGGCGGGCCGTGGCGCAAAGCCAACTGCCGTATTCTCTAGCAACGGCTCGGCCGCGAGCGTCGCCAGCATTTCGTGCGCGTAGTCTTCCCAGTCGGTCGCGACGTGCAGATACGCGCCCGGTGCCAATCGCAGCGCAAGCTCGTGTACGAACGCCGGCTTCATCAGCCGCCGCTTGTGATGGCGCTTCTTGGGCCACGGATCCGGGAAGAACACATGGATGCCGGCGAGCGAGTCGCGCGGAACCATCGCGCCGACCACCTCCACCGCGTCATGCTGGATCACGCGGACGTTGGCGAGCCCGAACTCGTCGACGCGCTTCAAGAGGCTTCCGACGCCGGGACCGTGGACGTCGATGCAGAGGAAGTCGTCGCCGGGGCGCGCCTGCGCGATGGTCGCCGTTGTCTCGCCCATCCCGAAGCCGATTTCGAGGACGCGCGGCGCACGGCGGCCGAATGCGCGATCGAAATTGAGCGGCTGTGGTTCGAACGGCACGCCGAAGCGCGGCAGCAGCGCATCGCGCGCGTGCTGCTGGGCCGGGGACATCCGCCCCTGGCGCAGCACGAAGCTGCGGATGGGACGAAGTCGCGGCGATGCGGAATCGGCGGTCACGCGCTTCACGGTGCCGTTTGCCGCAACCAGCCCGGGTCGGTCAGCTTCCGCTCGAGCGTCGCCGGCGCGCTCGCGCCTTGGCGCGTGTATTCGACGACGATCGTATCGGCATCCTTCCATGAAGCGCCCGCGTCGGCCCAGGCTTCCTTCGGCTTCCACGAATACTCTTTGCGCACGCCGTCGCGCGTCACGCGCCAGACTGCGAGCTCGTTGACGCATGCCGACGCGCAGAAGTCCGCGGTGACGAGCCGCGCGCGATCGGGCGAGACCTTTGGCTCGGCAGGCAGCTCGGTCTTGCGGCCGTTCGTCCGCTGCAGCAGCGTGAACGTGACGTTGGCGCCGTCGGTCGCAAACAGCACGACGGCGTTGAGCTCGTTGATGAAGTCCCATAGGCTGTACGAGCGGCCGCCATTCAGCGCCTCGGTGTCCGTGAATGTGGCGGTACCGGACGGATAGAGCAACACCGTCAGCGTCGCGCCGTCGCGCACGGCGAGGTTCGGGAGCCGTTTCAACTGCACGGCTTCGACCTTTCGGGCGCAATGCGCTGAGCCTTCGGTCTGCGCGCACACCGCTGCGAGTTCTTCCGGGGTAAGCGGGGTTGCCGCGGGCGCCGACGGGAACAGGACGCCGGTGGCGAGCATCGCCAGCGCGAGCGTCGCGCGCGCCCCGATTCGAGCGTGGACAGCGGCGACCGTTTTCAACCGATGAGGCCGCTCGTGGGAGAGCTCGGAGACGCCTCGTAGAACTTGCGCGGCATGCGGCCGGCGAGGAACGCCTCGCGGCCGGCTTCGATGGCGAGCCTCATTGCACGCGCCATCCGCACGGGTTCCTTGGCCGTGGCTATCGCCGTGTTCATCAGCACGCCCGCGCAGCCCAGCTCCATCGCGATCGCGGCATCCGACGCTGTTCCGACGCCCGCATCGACCAGCACCGGGACTTTCGCTTCGGCGAGGATCAGCTTCAGGTTCCATGGATTGAGGATGCCCATTCCCGATCCGATCAACGAGGCAAGCGGCATGATCGCCACGCAGCCGATCGCTTCGAGCTCGCGTGCGATGATCGGATCGTCGGATGTGTACACCATCACCTGGAAGCCGTCGCGAATCAGCGTTTCCGCCGCACGGATCGTCTCGCGCACGTTCGGGAACAGCGTGTGCGGGTCGCCCAGCACCTCGAGCTTGACGAGCGTGTGGCCGTCGAGCAGCTCGCGCGCGAGCTTCAACGTGCGCACCGCGTCGTCCGCGGTGTAGCAGCCGGCGGTGTTGGGAAGGTAAGTGAACTCGGAGGGGGGCAGCGAGTCGAGCAGCGAGGGCGCGCGCGGGTCCTGACCGATGTTCGTGCGGCGGATCGCGACGGTGACGATTTGCGCGCCGGAGGCGACGATCGCGTCGCGGGTTTGTCCGAAATCGCGATATTTGCCGGTGCCGACGAGCAGGCGCGAATGGTACGCACGCCCGGCGATCAGCAATGGATCGGCCTGGGCAGCGGTGGGATCGTGCGGGGCGTTCATCGGACAATTCTACTTCAGCCGCCGCCCACGGCGCCGACGATTTCCAGCTTGTCGTTCGCCGCAAGCGGGGTCTCCGCGTACCGGCTGCGCGGCACGATTTCCCCGTTCCGCTCGACCGCGATGCGCTTGCCCTCGAGCCGCATCTCGCGAATCAGGTCGGCAATCGTTGCCCGGCCGGCTGGCAGCGCGCGCGGCTCCCCGTTGACGGTGATGGCGGGCATGATCGAGGTGGACACCATGGGGATTCCAATGGTCAATTCTACCGCTGCGGACGAGTCACTCGACGCTATTCCCGGTAGGTGCGCATCGACGCACGCAGGAAGCGCATCTGCCGCTCGAATCGTGTGCATCCGTCGCAGATGGCGAGATGAAGCCGCAGCTTGACCCGCTGCAACAGGGGCACCGGGGCGTCCTGCATCTGCGACACGAGAAGCGTCACTTCGCGGCAGGAGAGGAAATGAGTCAGTCGGTGCATCGCTGCGCGGAACATCGAATCGAAAGACGGTGGGTTAGCCGCGCCCGCCGCCGCTCGCGAACCAGTTCTGCTCGAGACACGCTCGGAGCGCCATTCGGGCGCGGTACAGGATGACCCAGAGATTATTCGCAGTGATCGAGAGCTCCGCGCAGATCTCGTCGCAATCGAGATCCATCACTTCGCGCATCATGAACACGCGGGCGGTGTTCGGCGGAAGCTTTTCGAGACAGAGGTCCATCACGTCGAAGAACTGCCGGCGATTGAGCGCCTCTTCGGGGTCGCCCCAGTCGGCGGGCGGGGCGTCCCATTCGCCGTTGCTCTTGAACAGAACGTCGAGGTCCTCGACGTCGAGCTCCGCGTCGAGGCTGCCGAACGACGCGACGGCGGCGGGTTCGCGCCGCTTCTTGCGGATCGCGTCGACGATCTTGTGCTTGAGGATGCCGGTGAGCCAGGTCTTGAGGCTCGACTTGCCCGAAAAGCCGCTGCCCGAGAGCGCCGCTGCGAGTGTGTCCTGAACCACGTCCTCGGCCAGCGCCTCGTCGCGCAGTTGCAGGCGGGCGACGCGAAGCAGGTAGCCGCGGTGCTGGGCAAGCTGACCGGAAATGTCGGCAGCGGGCATGGGCAGGCGATGGAGCAAACGGCATCATAAGGCAATCGCGGTGGTCGTCCAAGCGTGACCAGGAACGGCTCGCCACTTTGGCGCGGCGAAATCTCGTTCCTGCATTGCTCTCGTGCGCTTTGCGTCTGACATGCAACCGCGGCTGACTGCTGCTTTTGATCGCCCGGCCCCTGCGCGCTAGCTCACGCTGGCGATGATGTTGATGCTTAGCGCCAGGACCGCGATATTGAAGACGAATGCCAGGAACCCGTGAATGAGGGTGAGCCGCCGCATGCGCCGCGAGGTCACGGCGACGTCGGACACCTGTGAGGTCATGCCGATCACGAACGAATAGTACGCAAAGTCCAGATAGTCGGGCTCGCGCTTGCCTGGAAAGAGGAGCTCGGCGGGTTCCGCACTATCGTGGCGCGCGCGATCGTAATAGCGGCGGGCGTAGTGGAACGCAAACACGGTTTGGATCAGGAGCCACGACGACATCAGTGCCGCGACGGTCAGCGCAAGGTGCCACGTGCGCGCCCAGAACGGCAGATCACGGATGGTGCCGACGACGAAACCGATGGCGACGATGCTGGCGTATGCTGCTCCCAGCACGAACAGGAAGATGAAGAATCCGCTTTGATCCTGGCTTAGCGCGTGGTCACGCGTGACGCGCGCATCCACCCGTCCGATGAGCGCCCACGCGAGGCCCAGATATATCAGCGTGCCGAGGTCCCAGCTCGCGACGATACGCGTGTGCCATGAGATCCATTCGGGTTGAACGATGTAGGCGACGACCCCCACCGCGAGCGCAGTTGCCAGGCGCCGCATTGCCCCAAATCGCGCGATCCATGAGGTGTCCTTCGGGTTACCCATGCGTGGTCGTGTCGCCACTCAGGTCGGACGACCCGGACGTTCTCGGCGGTGCACCGAGCATGTTCGGCGGTCGAGCGACAGCGTGACCTTTGGATCAGCCGAGGACGCGGCGGTAGGTTTCGCGATCCGTCTGGTAACACGTGCAGGAGGCCGCCTTGAGTCTCGGTCGGTCGAGAATCATGATGTTTCCGCGGCTGTAACGGATGAGTCCGAGTTTCTGCAACGAGGTGGCGGCCTTGGTCACCCCGACGCGGCGCACACCGAGTATCAGCGCTAGGAACTCGTGGGTGATGTGGAACGCGTTCGAATGCGCCCGGTCCTGGGTCATCAGGAGCCAGCGCGCGAGCCGCGCCTCGACAAGATGGAACCGGGTGCATCCCGCCGCTTGCGCGAGCTGCGTCATGCGGACAAACAGATAGCGATCGAACACCAGCTGCAGGGCTGGGCTTTGTCCGAGCTCTTGGCGAAACGGGGCGGCATCCATCCGCAGCGAAGAGCCGGCACCCTGCACGAGCGCCTGCAACGGCGACGTGGCAACGCCGAGCACGACGGGCGTCCCCACCATGCCTTCATCCCCGACCAATCCGATTTCGAGGCGCGTCGAGCCGTCGACCGGAGCCACCAGCGAAATGAAGCCAGCCATCGGAAAATAGACATGGCGTACGCGCTCGCCGGGCTCGAAGAGCACGTCGGAAGGAACGAGGTCGACCTCCTTGCAACCGGCGATCAGATGCAGGCGGTCCTTGCGGGGGAGGGCGGCGAGCAGGCGGTTGCCCGAGGGAACGCGCTTGGCGGGGTGCAAAGTATCTTTCCAAGTAAGCCGGCAAGACCGGACTACTTTTCTGGCAAGGGGATTCTGCGGAGTCGGCACATCGTACGTCCATGAAGAGGCCGCGTCTGTTGCTTACCGTACATAGCGCGGGCATCCCTCTGAGCGTGGCGCTTCGAGGACACACGCGACGGCGACAACAACGCCCCATGCGGCATGGATTGGGGACTTGCGCCGGGGCTCTGCAACACGGCACAACGTGCGCCTCGCGCGTAAGGGCGGGGACCCTGTCCGGTCGCCGCCGCGCCGTCATCACCGTAATATGGCGAGCGGCAACAGACGATCGGTTTCGCGCCTGACCACGTCGTAGCACTCGCAGACCCGCGCCTCGAGGCCGCGGCGATCGAGCACCTCGATGCGGCCGCGGTGGTAGTGAATCAACCCCGCCGCCTGCAGCTTGCCGGCCGCGTCGGTAACGCCTTCGCGTCGCACGCCGAGCATGTTGGCCATCAGCTCCTGCGTCATGACCAGTTCGTTCGAGGACAGTCGGTCGAGGCTCAGCAGCAACCAGCGGCAGAGCTGCTGGTCCACCGTGTGATGCCGGTTGCACACGGCGGTCTGGGCCATCTGTGTGATCAACGCCTGCGTATAGCGCAGCAGCAGGTGCATTGTCGGCCCGGCCCGGTTGAACTCCTGCCTTCAGCAGATCCGCCTTCAGCCGGTAGCATTCTCCCGCACTCTGGACCACGGCCCGGCTGGGTGTCGTTTCCCCCCCATGAACATGGAGATGCCAACAATTCCGTCGTTGCCGACCACGGCGATCTCGGCCGACGCGCCGTCCGAAAAGACGTACAGGAGCGACACGATCGAGGTCGTCGGGAAATAGACGTAGTGCATCCTGCTGCCGGATTCATAGAGGACCTTGCCGAGCGCCATTGGCGCCGACTCGAGGTGGGGTTCGATGCGATCGTAGTCGGCCGCGGCGAGGGCGGCGAGGAGCCGGTTCTTGCGCGGACTGGTGGGGGCCGGTTTGACAGGCATATCGAATCCCGGGATGACGGTTCTGTAATCGTAGCGACGTCGATAATCGGCCTTCGATTCAACGGTCTATGGTACCTCCGGAAGCCCTTTATGTGTTCTGTACCGCACATCGTTGGCGGTTCGGTTCCGGCATGGAAATGCGTCTGGCGGCCACATTTTTGATACCGCGTATGTGCGGTCGCGCACAGACGGCGCGTTGCCGGTAACGCAAGTTGTGCCAAGGCTCTTTGGCCTCTGGGCGGTGCGACGCATCGTCCATTCGTCCCGGCCGGGCCCCCTCCCTGTTTGCCTGGCCGGGCTCGTTCTTGCGCGTTCGCCGTATCGTTGGCGACGTGTGGATTCTCATTCTTCCGGACGGAACGTTCCCCATGGCCAGGAAGAAACCAGTGAAGAAGAAGGCGTCGCCGCGCAGCGTTCGACCGCCTTCGGCAAACCCCGCGGGGCGCGCGCACCCACGCCTGATCCATGGGTTTCTCATCCGGTTGGCGACGAAGGCAACCATTCCCGCAGAAGACGCAAAGCCGGAGTTCACCGCCGGGGCGAGCGTCAAAACACCAGCGCAACGTCTTTCCGATACGAAGCCCGAAGGCCCCGCCGGCGGCGAGACGTTTCACTGAGAAAATATGCCACCCGTCGACACTCGTTTACGCGTCGACGCGAGGCTCGATGTTGCAATGTTCGCCAGCGAACAGACGAGGTTGGGGGGCGCCGCTATTCTCGTTGCGGTTGGAGTTATCGATCGCAATCGTCCTGTTCTCGTTGGGGCGCCGGTAGTGCCGCGTGGTGACGGCGGAAACAACATGAGGATTCAATGATGAAATACAGACTTGCAACAACCTGCTTCGTTATTGGCTCAGTGCTGGCGCCCGTTGCGGCCTATGCGGCGGATTCGGACACGGACCGTTCCAATCCGGCGAACTACGTCAAGGACTCGGTCATTACGACCAAGATCAAGTCGAAGCTCGCTGCGGAACACGTCGGCAGCGTGACGCACATCTCAGTCGACACGGACAAGAACGGCGTCGTCTGGATGACCGGTACGGCCAACAGCCAGGAGGAAGTGGACAAGGCCGTCGCCATTGCGCGCGATACGGAGGGCGTCAAGTCGGTCAAGAACAACCTCAACGTCCAGAAAGACCGCTAAACGCCGGTGATTACGGCAGTGGCCGTGGCGGGCATTGCCCCTGTCAGATCCGTCAGGAACGTGCGCGTGAAATGGGCTGAGACTCATCCTGGATGCCGGGTCGCTTCGATACGACCTGCGCGTCCGGAGACGGCGCCATTCGACGATAGGAGGTTCGACCACACATGAAATCGATTCTCGACCCTTCGTTTCGATATACGGCGAGCTTCAACACGGACCTGCAGAAAACGTTCGTACGAATCCGGCGAGAGCAGCAGCAAGAAGCGGAAAGGGCAGTACAGGCGACGGCGGGCGCATTCGCGAAAGTGACGTCGATCGCCAGAAAGACGGCGACGGGCTGGTGATGAAGCGGGGTTAGGCCTGGTTTGCGTTCGCAATTTCGCCGATTGAGGACAGGGATGACGGACCCGCAAACCAAGAAGCACGACAAGCGTTGAACCGAGGAACAGAAAATGCGTAACGGACTCATTGTGCTGTGGATGCTGCTTTGCTCGATCACATCGGCCGCCGCTCAGGTGAGCATCGGCATCGGGTTCCCCGGCGTCAGCATCGGGATCAACCTGCCGGTGTATCCGGAGCTGGTGCCCGTGCCCGGCTACCCTGTCTACTATGCTCCGCAGGTGAATTCGAACTACTTCTTCTACGACGGCATGTACTGGGTCTACCAGGGGGACAACTGGTACGCGAGCTCCTGGTACAACGGGCCGTGGGGGCTTGTGGCGCCGGAAGCGGTGCCGCTGTTCATCCTGCGCGTCCCTGTGCGCTATTACCGGCGACCGCCGACGTACTTTCGCGGATGGCGTTCGGATGCGCCGCCGCGCTGGGGTGAGCACTGGGGCAATTCTGGGAGCAGCGTCATAGCGGATGGGACAAGTGGGATCGCGGCGCGGTACCCCCGCCGGCTCCGCTGCCTACATACCAGCGGCAGTATTCGGGCAATCGATATCCGCGCGTGGAGCAGCAGCAGGCGCTGCAAAGCCAGAACTACCGATACCAGCCGCAAGACGCCGTAGTGCGAGCAGCACTATCAGGCGCAGCGAGTCGCAAAGTGCGCCCGCGCCCTCTCCACAGGTACGGCAGGCAGCGCCTCAGGAAAGAACCGCCCCGCAGGACCAACGCGTCTCCCGCCCGCCATCATCAGTCCCGCAAGACGCTCCACCCGT
>CAVTFF010000008.1:0-35634 GCA_963733985.1 uncultured beta proteobacterium
CACCGTGCTGCTGGTCGACGGCGACGTTGCCCATCCGTCGATTCCCGACCTGCTCGGCGTACCGCCCGCCCCCGGCCTTCTGGATCTCTTGACGAACAGCGACATCGACGTTGCCGATGTCCTCGTCAAGACCAACATCGAAAAGCTGACGGTCATGCCGGCGGGATCGAGGCACCGGAGAGCGACGGAGCTGCTCGCAAGCGAGCAGATGGCGAGTCTCCTGACCGAGCTTGCCTCCCGCTACCCGGATCGCATCGTCATCTTCGACTCCCCGCCGCTGCTTGCAACGACCGAGGCCCGCGTGCTGGCGACGAACATGGGGCAGATCATCATGGTCGTGTCATCCGACGCCACGACGCAGCATGCCGTCAAGCACGCGCTGGCGGCAATCGAAAGCTGCGAGATCGTAATGATGGTGCTGAACAAGGCTCTGCAGAGCGAGGTCGGCACCTATTACGGCTATTACGCGGATGACGACGCGACCTGACCTCGTTGCCAGATCGTCGGAATGCCCGCCGCGCGCTGCGATCCTCGATCGAAGTATGCAGCGCGATGGCGGCAGCAATCGTTCGTGGCCGTGATCGCAGGACTGCTCCCGCTCTTTGCTTCCAGCCGCGCGAGTCCAGCCGGACCAGATATCACCTCCGACGCGCCGAAGCGGGCGGAGCGGCAAGCGGCAGCAGCGCAGTCAGCGCCGAGACTGGGCCTGGAAGCGCCGATGGCGGCATCCGGCGAGCATGTGTATCTTGCGCAGGTTCGAACACCGCCGGGCGGCAATGCAGAGCTACCCCTCTGCAGGGCCTTCCGGCGGGGCTGCAGGCACGGCGCCGGGCTCCGCAACCACCCTGCCCATCGGTGAGCAGACCGGCGTCAAGCCCAGACCGCTCGAATTGTCCGTCGGGGTGACGGAAACGTTGACCAACAACGTGAACCTCGATCCCAGCGCAACCGCGCGGGGCGATCTCGTCAGCGTCATCACGCCTCGGCTCGCCATCAACGAGAAAGGGGCTCGCACGAGCCTCCTGGGCTTCATCGAAGCGCCTGCGGCCCTCTACGTAAAGACCGGGAGCGAAAACAACAAGGTCTATCCATCGGTGAGCCTCCTCGGCAATGCGGACCTGTGGGAGCGGGTCTTCTTCATCGACGGCTCGGTGCTGGTGAGCCAGCAGTTCCTCAACCCGTTCGGCAGCCAGCCCGCGGATCTCTCGAACGCGACGCAGAACCGCTACACGTCGGCCAACTATCGGGTCAGTCCGTACGTCAAGGGCACGACGTCGGGCGGCAACCAGTACGAGGTTCGGAACAACAACACCTGGACCAACCTGAGCGGCGCGCCGATTTCGACCAACAATGCCTATTACGACGAGTGGCTGGTCAAGGCCGCCAGTCCCGTCGCACGCGTCGGGTGGTCATTCGACTACGACTGGAACAACGTCAAGTTCAACAATCAGCCGCCGCTGATCACCGAGCTGACCCGCGCGAGCGTGCTCTATCAGGTCGATCCCAACGTCCGCGTCTCCGCCGACGGCGGCTACGAGGACAACCGGTACACGTTCGCCGATTATCGCGACGCGATCTACGGCGTGGGAATGGTGTGGCACCCGACGCCGCGCACGAACCTCGTTGCGAACTGGGAGCACCGGTTCTTCGGCTCGTCCTACCTGGTGAGCTTCGATCATCGCACGCCGCTGTCGGCGGTGGGCGCGCAGTTTTCGCGGAACATCACGAGCTACCCGCAGCAATTCCTCACGCTGCCGGCAACCAGCAACGTCCCGCTGCTGCTGAATCTCATCCTCTTCTCGCGTTTTCCCGATCCGGCGCAGCGGCAGCAGATCGTCGACGCCCTCATCTCGGAGCGCGGATTGCCGACGACCCTCTCGGGCCCCGTCAACCTCTATACGCAGCAGATCTACCTCCAGGAAAGCGGGAACGTGACGCTGGGCCTGCTCGGCGCGCGCAACGTGGTCCTCCTCCTCGGCTACTATCTGCGCACCGAAGCGATCACCGGCGCCGGCAATACGCTGCCTCCGGAACTCGCCGGCCTGAACGACAACACGCAAAAGGGCGTCACGCTCACGTGGACGCACAACCTCACTCCGATGCTCATCCTGACCACCACCGCAAACTATGCGCAAACGACGGCCATCGCACCGCGCGCCGGCAAGACGGACCAGGGGATCGTTTCGATGAGGGTGACGACGCCGTTATCGCCGACCACGACGGTATTCGCCGGCGCCCGCTACCAGCAGCTCAGTTCCAACCTGACGAACGACTACACCGAAGCGGCCGTCTTCGCCGGAATCAACTACATCTTCAAGATAATGGGAGCCTGCCGGGCTTACTCTCACGTATGCGTTGCATGGCCAAAAAGCGATGGATGCCAGGCGCGAGGCGAAGCGAATATCGGGAATATTCGCGAGGCTCGCAACGGCGCAGACGCGCTTTTTGGCAGCAACCCGGAGGGATGCATACCGCATTCCCGCGAGGCGAAACCGTCATTCCCGCGAAGGCGGGAAGGGACGGATACTGTCATTCCCGCGAAGGCGGGAATCCAGTGTCTTGCGTCTAGAGTCGCTAGGCCCCCCGCCGGAGCCTGCCCTCGAGTGGGTCAGTCGGGGGCGGGCGGGACGACGACGGTTGCTTGCGAACCATCACGCACTTGAGTAAAGCTCGGTAATGTACGAATCCTTCTTCGGGCTCACCGGCAAGCCCTTCCAGCTCAACCCCGATCCGTCGTTCTTCTACGGCAGCCGGGGCCACAAGCGCGCGTTCGCGTATCTCGAGTACGGGCTCTACCAGAGCGAAGGATTCATCGTCATCACCGGCGAGATCGGCGCCGGCAAGACGACGATCGTGAGGAGCCTGCTCGAGCAGCTCGACAGCTCGAAGGTCGTCGCCGTGCAGCTCGTCAGCACGCAGCTCGAGGCCGACGACATGCTGCGCTCGGTCGGCGCGGCATTCGGGCTTCCGGTCAGGACCGTCGACAAGGCCGTCCTGCTTGCGTCGCTGGAGGCGTTCCTGTGCCAGCTCGCGGTCGACAAGAAGCGCGCGCTTCTGGTCGTCGACGAGGCGCAGAATCTTCCGCCCGGCGCGGTGGAAGAGTTGCGGATGCTGTCGAACTTCCAGCTCGGCGACCAGGCGCTGCTGCAGAGCTTCCTCGTCGGCCAGCCCGAGCTCCGCGCGATGATGCAAAGCCCGCAGATGCAGCAGTTGCGGCAGCGGGTCATCGCCTCCTACCACCTGGGGCCGCTCGACAAGTCCGAGACCCAGTCCTACATCGAGCACCGGTTGAAGCATGTGAACTGGAAGGACGATCCCCGGTTCGAGCCCGCGTGCTTCGATCTCATCTACGCATTGACGGGCGGTATCCCGCGGCGGATCAACACGCTGTGCAATCGGCTTCTGCTCGCCGCGTTTCTCGCGGAGCGGCACGTCATTGACACGGGCGACGTCGCAGACGATCGCGCGCGAGATCGGCGAGGAGATGGGGCTGGAATCCAGCCTGGCCCCCATTGCGATGGTGAGCGGTGGAAGCGGCCCCGGCAGTGAAAGCCTGCAACCTGCTCGCGTGGATCCCTCCGTCTGGCATCGCCATTTCAACCAGATCGAAGAACGCATCGATCGCCTGGAACTGACCGTCGGGGCTGCCGTGGACTTGCTCCACAATCTCCTGCATCCGGAAAAGGCGTCGACGAAACCGGGCGGCCCTGGCCGATGAACGCTACGCGGCGACCCCCAGGGCCACTGGTCTGCGTCGTCGGCGCAAGACCGAACTACATGAAGATGGCGCCGCTGGTGCGCGCGTTCGGCGCGCGCGACGACCTGCCCGCCGCGTTTCTCGTTCACACGGGCCAGCACTACGACGTCGAGATGAACGAGCGCCTGTTCGCCGATCTCGAGTTGCCGGCGCCGGATCTCAACCTCGAGGTCGGATCGGGGACCCATGCGGTTCAGACCGCCGAGATCATGCGACGCTTCGAGCCCGAGCTCGATCGGCTGGCGCCGGGTTGCGTGATCGTTGTCGGGGACGTCAATTCGACGCTCGCGTGCAGCCTGGTTGCGGCCAAGAAACGCATACCGGTCGTCCACGTGGAAGCGGGACTGCGCAGTTTCGACCGCGACATGCCGGAGGAGATCAACCGCGTGCTGACCGACCAGATCGCGGATCTGCTCTTCATCACCGAGCGCTCGGCCGCCGACAACCTCGCGCGCGAGGGAATCCCGCCTGCGCGCATCCGGTTCGTCGGCAACGTCATGATCGACTCGCTGCTGCACCATCGCCGGCGGGCCGTGCCGCCGATCGAAACGTTGGCGCACGAAGGGCGTCGACGCGGATTTCCTCGCGGGCGCCGCCGGCTTCGGAGTCGTCACGTTGCATCGACCTTCCAACGTCGATGAACCGGCGGCCTTGCGGGAGTCGCTCTCCCTGCTGCGCGACGTCGCCGGGCGGTTGCCGCTGGTCTGGCCCGTGCATCCTCGCGCCAAGGGCAACATCGAGCGGTTCGGCCTCGCGTCGCTGCTCGCGGGCGGCGAAGATCGCGCTTCTTCCCCCGCAGGGCTATCTCGAGATGCTGGGGCTTCTCGCCGGGGCCACGCTCGTGCTGACGGATTCCGGCGGAATCCAGGAAGAGACGACGGCGCTCGACGTGCCGTGCCTGACGATGCGCGACAACACCGAACGTCCCATCACCGTCGAGCAGGGCACCAACACGCTCGTCGGGCGCAATCGCGGCCGGGCGCTCGGCTGCGTCGACGAAATCCTCGCTGCGAGCGGCAAGCCGGGCAGGGTGCCGGAGCTCTGGGACGGCCACGCGGCAGAGCGCATCGCGGACGAACTGCACGCGTGGCTCGGGCTGTCGCGACGACCGGCGCGATCGCGGCGAGCCTGGGAGCGTGGATAACCGCAATGAACCCGCGCGACGCAGCCGACGGCGCGATCGTGAATGCGCTCACGATCGACGTCGAGGACTACTTCCAGGTCTCGGCGTTCTCCGCGCACATCCCGCGCGCGTCGTGGGACGGCCTGCGTGCCGGGTCGAGCGGAACATCGATCACATCCTGATGCTGCTCTCGGATGCCGAGGTTCGCGCCACGTTCTTCACCCTGGGCTGGATCGCCGAGCGCTATCCCGCGATGGTCCGCCGGATCGTCGACGGCGGCCACGAGCTCGCGAGCCACGGCTACGAGCACTGCCGCGCGACCGACCAGGGGTACGGCGCAATTCCTCGCCGACATCCGCCTCGCCAAGGCGGTGCTCGAGGATACTTCCGGCTGCCGGGTCAAGGGCTATCGCGCCCCGAGCTTTTCGGTCGGGCCGAAGAACCATTGGGCGTTCGAATGCATCGCCGAGGCCGGCTACCGCTACAGCTCCAGCATCTACCCGATCCGGCACGACCACTACGGCATGCCCGACGCGCCGCGCTTCGCGCACGAAGTGTTCAAGGGCCTGCTCGAGGTGCCGATGACCACGGTGCGGATGCTCAGCGCGAACTGGCCCGCAGGCGGAGGCGGCTACTTCCGGCTGTTGCCGTATCGCGTGTCGCGCTGGTCGATCCGGCGGGTCAATGCCATCGATCGGCAACCCGCAATGTTCTATTTCCACCCGTGGGAGCTCGATCCCGGAACAGCCGCGCGTCGATGGTCCGGGACCCAAGGCCCGGTTCCGCCATTACGTGAACCTGGAGCGCATGGAGCCGCGGCTGCGTCGCCTGCTGCCCGACTTCCGGTGGGACCGGGTCGATCGCGTGTTCCTTTCGGACCGAAGCTGATGGGATGCCGGCGCAATCGAGGAATTGGAACGGGTGGCGCTGCGCACGACCGTCCGCGCATTCGAGCCCGGACGACGCGGCGCGCTGGGAGGCCTTCGTCGACCGCTGCCCCGACGCGACGTTCTTCCACCGCCTCGGCTGGCGCGAGATCATCGAGAGCGTCTTCCGTCATCGGACGCACTATCTCATCGCCGAGCGCGGCCGCGCAGATCGTCGGCATGCTGCCGCTCGCCGAGGTTCGGAGCCGGCTCTTCGGCCATACGCTGGTCTCGCTGCCGTTCTGCGTCTACGGCGGACCCGCCGCCGACGACGCCGACGCCGAGCGCGCGCTGATCGACGCCGCGTCGGAACTTGCGCGGTCGCTCGACGTCGACCATCTCGAGCTTCGCGATCGCGTCGCCGAAATGCCCGGATGGCCGCGCCAGGATCTGTACGTCACGTTCCGCAAGGAGATCCTGCCGGACGTCGAGACGAACCTGCTCGCGATACCGCGCAAGCAGCGCGCGATGGTCCGCAAGGGCATCAAGCACGGCTTGAAGAGCGAAATCGACGCGTCACGTCGACCGCTTCTTCGCGCTGTATGCGGACAACGTCCACCGGCACGGCACGCCGCCGTTCGCCAAGAGCTACTTCGCGCGCCTGCGCGCGGTGTTCGGCGAGCGACTGCGAGGTTCTGACGGTGACGCGATGCCGCGCGGTCGACCGGTAAGCAGCGTGCTGAGCTTCTACTTCCGCGACGAGGTGCTGCCTTACTATGCGGGCGACACCGAGGACGCGCGCGAGCTCGCCGCCAACGACTTCAAGTACTGGGAGCTCATGCGCCGCGCGTGCGAAAGAGGGCCTGCGGATCTTCGACTACGGCCGCAGCAAGCGCGGCACCGGCTCGTTCGACTTCAAGCAGAACTGGGGCTTCGACGCCGGCGCCGCTCGCCTACGAGTATCAGCTGCTGAAGGGCGACGCGATTCCGCAGAACAACCCGCTCAACCCGAAGTACCGGGCGATGATCGCGCTCTGGAAGCGCCTGCCGCGCGCGGCCGCCAACGCGCTCGGGCCGCACATCGTGCGCAGCCTGGGTTGACGCCGTTCGACGATGGAACCCCTCCTCTACCTCGTGCACCGGATTCCGTTTCCCCCTAACAAGGGCGACAAGGTTCGGTCGTTCAATCTGCTCCGTTTCCTCGCCGGACGATTTCGGGTCCATCTCGGGACATTCGTCGACGACCCCGCCGATCTCGTGCATGTTGCGCGGCTTTCCGAATAGTGCGCGTCGTCGAAGATCGTCGAGATCTCGGCCGGGCGTGCGCGGATGCCGCAGCGTGACGGGCTTGTGGACAGGCGAGCCGCTGACGCTTCCGTATTATCGCGACGCATCGCTCGCCCAATGGGTGAACGACGTCGTGCGCGAGCGGCGGATTCGGCAAGGCCGTCGTCTTCTCGTCCGCGATGGCTCAATACGTTACGGGATTGCCGGATCTGCGCGTCGTCGTGGATTTCGTCGACGTCGATTCCGCGAAATGGAGCCAATACGGAAAATCGCGGCGCTGGCCGCTGTCGACGGTCTTCGGGCGCGAAGGCGAGCGCCTGCTCGCGTTCGAGCGCCGCGGTCTCCGGAGTCGCCAGCGCGAGTCGTCTTCGTCACGCGCTGCCGAGGCCGATCTCTTCCGGTCGCTCGCGCCCGAATGCGCTGCGGCGCGTCCACTGTCGCACAAAACGGCGTCGACACCGATTTCTTCTCGCCGTCGCCGGCCCTCGCCTGTCCCTACGGCCCGGACGAGGAACGATCGTATTCACGGGCGCAATGGACTACTGGCCGAACGTCGACGCGGTGTGCTGGTTCGTGAACGAGGTCCTGCCCGCGATCTGTGGCGCAACGTCCGCGTGCGCGGTTCCATATCGTCGGGATGAATCCCACGGCCGTGGTCCAGGCGTCTCGCGCGTGAGGACAGCGTCGTGGTCACGGGAAGCGTGCCCGATGTGCGGCCCTATCTGCAGCATGCGCGCGTCGTCGTGGCGCCGTTGCGCGTCGCTCGCGGCATCCAGAACAAGGTGCTCGAGGCGATGGCGATGGGGCGACCGGTCGTCGCTTCCGCGGGCGCCGCGGCGGCGCTGTCCGGCGTGCCCGGCGCGGACCTGGAAACCGCTACCGAGGCCCGCGATTTTGCCGGAAAGACAATCGCACTGATGGATCGCGACCGCGGCGCCGCCATTGGCGCGTCGGCGCGGCGCCGCGTCATGTCCGATTACGATTGGACTACGAACCTGGCACCGTTCGAGGCGCTTCTCGAAGACTCGGTGCGCGCAGGAGCAGTCGCAGACTGACGCGTTCTCGCGTCGGCACCAACAACCGGAGTACGAACGCACCATGCACGCGGACCCACATCTCGAAGCTCTCGCTACCGCGCCGACGCGAGACCGCGGTGCCATGATCGGCACTGCCGTTGTCCTGCTTCTGGTGTGGGTGCTCGCCGTCTACGGACACACGACCTATTTGATGGTGTCCACCTGGAACAACTCCGCCACTTTCGCGCATGGGTTCGTCGTAATCCCTATCGCTTTGTACCTGCTGTGGCGCCAGCGCGGCGCGCTCGCAGCGATCGAGCCGAGACCCTTTTCCCTGCCCTCCTCGGCATCGCCGCGGCGGGAGCGGTTTGGCTCATCGGCGACCGGTTGAGCATCAACAGCGTCACCCAGTTTGCGATGATGGCGATGGTCCCGTTCGCCGTGTGGGCAGTGCTGGGGACGGAAACACTGAAGGCACTTCTCTTTCCGCTTGCATTCCTGTTCTTCGCGGTCCCCTTCGGCGAATTTCTCGTGCCGCCGCTGATGAACTGGACTGCCGATTTCGCCGCGCTCGCCATCAGGGCGTCCGGAGTGCCGATTTTCCGCGAAGGCAACTTCCTGACCATTCCCAGCGGATCGTGGTCGATTGTCGAGGGATGCAGCGGAATCCGCTACATGATCGCGTCGTTCATGGTCGGTTGCCTGTTCGCGTACCTCTCCTATCGGTCGCCGATCCGGCGCGTCGCATTCGTCGCGGCCTCGCTTGCCGTTCCGATCGTTGCGAACTGGCTCCGCGCCTATATGATCATCATGCTCGGTCACCTGACGAACAACCGGCTCGCCGTGGGTGCGGACCACCTGGTCTACGGCTGGATCTTTTTCGGTGTGGTGATGGTGCTGCTGTTCTGGATCGGCGCAAAGTGGCGCGAGGACGACCGTCCCAATCCGTTCCCGGACGCGCCAGTCGCGACGGCCGCCGGACCGGTCTCGAATCGCGGCCCGATGTGGATTTCGCTGGTGAGCGTCCTCGCGGTGACGGCCTTTTGGCCATTGCTGGAATCGCAACACGCATTCGGAAACGATGCAGTCCGCGGCCACGCGCGCTGGATCCCATTTCGGGTCGCGATGGCTGGACGGCGGCGACCGAAGCCTTTTCGAACTGGCGGCCCGACATTTCCGGCGCAAGCTCAGAACTCGACGCAGACGTTCGGAAAAGATCGCGCGCCGGTCGGGCTTTTCGTGGCCTTCTACAGCGACTCCTCGCCGGGGCGAAGGCGATCACGTCGTCGAATCAGCTCGTCCGCACCGAACAATCCGCAGTGGAGACAGGTTGTCCCCGACGCGATCTCGACCGCGACCATCGAGGGGCAGCCTTTCAACGTGCGAACAAGCGTCGTTGCGCGGCGACCGCGAGCGCCTGGCGGTTTGGCAGTGGTTTTGGGTCGACGGGCACGTCACCGCCAGCGAGTATGTTGCCAAGATGTACGAAGCGCTCGCGGTGCTGCAGGGCCACGGCGATCCGGTGGCGTGGGTGTCGTCTTCACGCCCACCGAACGCGGCGAGGCGCACGTGCGCGCGACGCTGCAAGCTTTCACGAATGCGATGCGCGAACCCATCGACGCGGCTTTGCGACGAGGCCGCGCGGACGCAATGACGGCCAGCCGGTTCGACCGAGGCGGACCACCGGCCGCTGATCGCGCACGTGGTCTATCGCTTCGATGTCGGCGGGCTCGAGAACGGCGTCGTCAATCTCGTCAATCACCTGCCGCCGAGGCGTATCGGCACGCGATCGTCGCGCTGACCGAGGTCACCGACTTCCGCCGAGCGAATCGGGCGCGACGATGTCCAATTCTTCGCGCTGCACAAGGCGCCGGGCCACGGCGTGTCGGCTGTATCCCGCGGCTGTTCCGGCTGTTCCGCGAACTGGCGCCGGCGATCGTGCACACGCGCAATCTCGCCGCGCTGGAGGCGACGGTGCCCGCGTGGCTCGGCGGGCGTGCCGGTGCGCGTGCACGGCGAGCATGGTCGCGACGTCGGCGACCTCGACGGCTCCAACCGCAGGTATCGACGCGTGCGCCGCCTCTACCGCCCGTTCGTGAGCCATTACGTCGCGCTGTCGAGGGACCTCGCCGATTATCTGCGAGGGCCGATCGGCATCGCGCCGGAGCGCATCGCGCAGATCTACAATGGCGTCGACACGGCGCGGTTCGCGCCTGCGCCGCACGGTGCCGGCTGCCGATCGCCGGATGCCCCTTCGACCGCGTCCCGACCTGTGGCTCGTGGGAACGGTGGGACGGATGCAGGAAGTGAAGGATCAGGTGACGCTGGCGCGAAGCGTTCGTCCGCGCCGTCCAGCGTCATCCGTCGGGAGAGCGACTGCGCCTCGTGATGGTCGGCGACGGACCGCTGCGCGACCGCGTCGAAGTCGTGCTGCGGCAGTGCCGGCCTTCGCGAGCAGGCGTGGCTGCCCGGCGAGCGCTCCGACGTGCCGGACATCCTGCGCGGGCTCGACTGCTTCGTGCTGCCTTCGCTCGCCGAGGGCGTCTCGAACACGATTCTCGAGGCGATGGCGAGCGGCCTTCCCGTCGTCGCCACGCGCGTCGGCGGCAATCCCGAGCTCGTCGACGACGGCGTGACCGGCCGCGCTCGTTCCGTCGGCGGATAGCGAGGCGATGGCGACGCGCGATCCTCGGCTATTTCGACGATCCGGCGACCGCGCGGCAGCATGCTCGCGCCGCGCGGCAGGCCGCAGTGCAGCGCTTCAGCCTCGAGCGGATGGTTCGCGACTACCTATCGCTCTACGACGGCTGCTCCGCAGGCACGATCGCGTCGCCGGTGCACGCGGCTCGACGCGAGCCGACCGATGTCGCGGGAAGGATAATCGGCAATGTGCGGCATCACCGGCATTTTCGAGACACGCGAGCGCAGGGAAATCTCGCGTGCGGTGCTCGCGCGAATGAACGAGTCGCAGCACCATCGCGGGCCCGGACGAGGGCGGCTATCTCGTCGAGCCCGGCGTGGGGCTCGGGCACCGCCGGCTGTCGATCATCGACCGTCGCGACCGGCCAGCAGCCGCTGTTCAACGAGGACGGCACGCGTCGCCGTCATCTACAACGGCGAGATCTACAACTTCCAGGAGCTGATCCCGGAGCTGACTGCGCTCGGCCACGTGTTCCGCACGCGCAGCGACACCGAGGTCATCGTCCACGCGTGGGAAGCGTGGGGCGAGGCGTGCGTCGAGCGCTTCCGCGGCATGTTCGCGTTCGCGCTGTGGGACCGGAACCGCGAGACGCTGTTCCTCGCGCGCGACCGGCTCGGCGTCAAGCCGCTCTACTACGCGTTGCTGCCCGACGGCAAGCTCATCTTCGGCTCCGAGCTCAAGTCGCTGCTCGCCCATGGCGGATTTTCGCGCGAGATCGATCCGCTGGCGGTCGAGGAGTATTTCGCGCTCGGCTACGTGCCGGAGCCGCGGACGATCTTTCGGCGGCGCGCAAGCTGCCGCCCGGCGCACACGCTTGACGGTCCGGCGCGGCGCAGGCGCTCGCCGCGCCGACGCGAATACTGGGACGTGCGCTTCACGCTCGACAAGCCAGCTGTCCGAGCGCCGACGCATGCGCAGAGCTCGTCGAGCGGCTGCGCGAATCGGTCCGCCTGCGGCTGATCTCCGAGGTGCCGCTCGGCGCGTTCCTGTCCGGCGGCGTCGATTCGAGCGCCGTCGTCGCGATGATGGCCGGCGTTTCCGCCGAGCCCGGTCAACACCTGCTCGATCGCGTTCGCCGACCCGGCGTTCGACGAGTCGGCTTACGCGCAGACAGGTCGCGGCGCGCTACGGCACGCGGCACTTCGTCGAGCGCGTCGAGAGCGACGACTTCGACCTCATCGACACGCTTGCGCGACTCTACGACGAGCCGTACGCCGACAGCTCGGCGATTCCCGACCTACCGCGTCTGCCAGCTCGCGCGCAGGCACGTGACGGTCGCGCTGTCGGGCGACGGCGGCGACGAGAGCTTCGGCGGCTACCGCCGCTACCGGCTGCACGTCGACGGAGGAGCGGCTGCGCTCGGCGCTGCCGCTCGTCGATGCGCCGGCCGCTGTTCGGCCTGCTCGGCCGCGCCTATCCGAAGGCCGACTGGGCGCCGCGCGTGTTCCGCGCGAAGTCGACGTTCGAGGCGCTGGCGCGCGACTCGGTCGAGGCGTATTTCCACAGCGATGTCGATCTTCCGCGACGACATGCGGCGCGCAGCTGTTCAGCGCCGCGTTCAAGCGCGAGCTCGGCGGCTACAACGCGCATCGAGGTGTTCCGCCGCCACGCCGCGCGCGCCGGCACCGACGATCCGCTGGCGCTGGTCCAGTACCTCGACCTCAAGACCTACCTCGTCGGCGACATCAACACCAAGGTCGACCGCGCCAGCATGGCGCATTCGCTCGAGGTGCGCGAGCCGCTGATGGACCACCCGCTGGTCGAGTGGCTGGCGACGCTGCCGTCGTCGCTCAAGGTGCGCGGCGGCGAAGGCAAGTGCCTGCTCAAGAAGGCGATGGAGCCGCATCTGCCGCGCCGACGTGCTGTACCGGCCGAAGATGGGCTTCGCCGTGCCGCTCGCGCGCTGGTTCCGCGGCCCGCTGCGGCAGCGCGTGCGCGACGCGGTGCTCGGCGAGCGGCTGGCCGCGACCGGCTTGTTCAACCGGCGCTACCTGCAGCAGCTGGTCGACGCGCACCAGTCGCGGCGCGCGCGACTACAGCGCGCCGCTGTGGACGCTGCTGATGTTCGACGCGTTCCTGCGCAACGTCATGCGACGGCCCGATCGAGCGCGCGATGCCGCGTGCAGCCGGAGCCGAAGCGCGGTCGTCGGATCGATGAGCCTGCGCATCCTGCACGTCCTCGACCACTCGATTCCGCTGCACAGCGGCTACACGTTCCGCACGCTGCGCGATCCTGCGCGAGCAGCGCGAGCTGGGCTGGGAGACGTTCCAGCTCACGAGCCCGAAGCACGCGGCGGCGAGCGCGCCGGAGGAGGACGTCGACGGCTGGCACTTCTACCGCACGCCGGCCGCCGGCGGCGCGCTCGGCGCGCATCCCGGGCTCGCGCGAGCTCGCGCTGATGCGCGCGACCGAGCGGCGCCTCGAGGAGGTCGCGCGCCAGGTCGCGGCCCGACATCCTCCACGCCCATTCGCCGGTGCTCAATGCGATGCCGGCGCTGCGCGTCGGCCGGCGCGCTCGGCATTCCGGTCGTCTACGAAGTGCGCGCGTTCTGGGAGGACGCGGCGGTCGATCACGGCACGAGCCGCGAGAGGAGGCCTGCGCTACCGCGCTGACGCCGCGCGCTCGAGACCTACGCGCTGCGCCGCGCCGACCACGTGACGACGATCTGCGAAGGATTGCGCGGCGACATCGTCGCGACGCGGCATTCCGCCGAGAAGGGCATCACCGTGATTCCCGAACGCCGTCGACGTCGACGCGTTCGCGCTCGGCGGCGCGCCCGACGCGGCGCTCAAGGCGGCAGCTCGGGCTCGACGGCGAGACGGTGGTCGGCTTCATCGGCTCGTTCTATGCCTACGAGGGGCTCGACCTGCTGCTCGAGGCGCTTGCCGCATCTGCTGCGCGCGGATGCCCGAGCGTGCGCGTGCTGCTGGTCGGCGGCGGCCCGCAGGAGACGGCGCTGAAGGCGCTGCGGCGCAGCGCTGGGCGTCGCCGACAAGGTCGTGTTCACCGGCCGCGTGCCGCACGACGAGGTCCAGCGCTACTACGACATCGTCGACGTGCTCGCCTATCCGCGGCATTCGATGCGCCTCACCGAGCTGGTCACGCCGCTGAAGCCGCTCGAGGCGATGGCGCAGGGCCGGCTGCTCGTCGCGTCCGACGTCGGCGGCCACCGCGAGCTGATCCGCGACGGCGAAACGGGCATGCTGTTCCGCGCCGGCGATGCGGCCTCGCTGGCCGGCGCGATCGTGCGACTGCTGGCCGAGCGCGAGCGCTGGCCGCAATTGCGCGAGCAGGGCCGGCGCTTCGTCGAGCACGAGCGCAACTGGGCAGCCAGCGTCGCCCGCTACCGCGACGTCGTACGGGCGGCCTCTGCGCCGGCGGCGCGATGAATCTCGCGGGCTGAAGCATCGCGCTCGTCGGTCCGCTGCCGCCGCCGGCCGGCGGCATGGCCAACCAGACGCGGCAACTGGCCGAGCTGCTGCGGCGCGAAGGCGCGGAGGTGACCGTCGTGCAGGTCAACGCGCGCCTATCCGGCCGCAATGGGTCGGCGGGCATTCGCGGCGTCCGCGCGCGTGTTTCGCCTCGTGCCCTACGTCGTGCGGCTGTGGCGCGCGAGCGGGCCAGCGTCGATATCTGTTCACGTCATGGCGAATTCGGGCTGGTCCTGGCACCTGTTCGCCGCGCCGGCGATCTGGATTGCGCGGATCCGCGGCATGCCGTCGGTGGTCAATTATCGCGGCGGCGAGGCAGCGACGTTCCTCGCCGCTCCGGCGCGTCCGTGCGCGCGACGCTGCGCAGCGCCGAGCGCGCTCGTCGTTCCCTCCGGCGTTCCTGCAGCGAGATCTTTCGAGCGCATCGGGAGTCGCACAGCGAAGTCGTGCCCAACATCATCGACCTCGAGCGCTTCCGGCCGGCACGGAGCCGGGCATCGCGCCGCATGCCGCGCACCTCCTCGTCGCGCGCAACCTCGAGCCGATCTACGACATCGCGACGGCGCTGCGCGCGTTTGCGCTCGTGCGCACGGCGCTGCCGATGCGCGGCTGACCGTCGCCGGGTCGGGCCCGAGCGCCGAGCGCCTGCGATCGCTGGCTGCGCGAGCTCGGCGTCTGCCGACGCCGTGGATTTCTGCGGACGCCTGGACCGCGACGCGGATGGCCGACGCTGTATCGCGATCGGCGACGGTCGTGCTCAATCCGAGCCGCGTCGACAACATGCCGAATTCGGTGCTGGAGGCGATGGCGAGCGGCGTGCCCGTGGTCAGCACGAATGTCGGCGGCGTGCCGTACATCGTGAGTGACGGCGTGACCGGCCTGCTCGTCCGCCGGGCGATCCTGCGGCGATGGCGGCGGCAGTGCGCCGCGTCCTCGACGGATGCCGAGCTCGCGGCGCAGCTTGCGCGATGACGGCTTGCGCGACGTCCAGCAATACGCGTGGCCGCGCGTGCGGCAGCGGTGGGCCGACGTCTACGCGTCGGCCCTCGCCGGCTCCCGCATCGTCGTGCGAGGCCGCGTGACCCGACGATCGCGCATGCGCCGACCTCTACACGCGCTTCGTGGCGGGACGTGCTGTTTCCGCTGCAGGAGCGCTGAAGCGCCACGACGGTCGCGCATTCGCCGCGACTGGAGGCGTCGCAATGGTGGCCGCCGCAGGCCATCGCGGCAGCTGCAGCTCGACGCCTGCGCGCGTCTGCTCGCGATGGCGGCCGCGCACGTGCCCTACTACCGCGACTGCTTCGCCGGATCGCGGCATTCGATCCGTCGCATCGCGAGTCCTGCGCCGATCTTCGCACGCTGCCGTTTCTCGACCAAGGCGGCATTCGCGCGAACACGGACGAGCATGAAGTCGGACGCGCGCGCCGGAGCGCCTGCGCGCTGCAACACCGGCGGCTCGAGCGGCGAGCCGCTGGTCTTCTTCTCGGCAAGGAGCGCGTGAGCCACGACGTCGCCGCCAAGTGGCGCGCGACGCGCTGGTGGGGCGTGGACATCGGCGATCCGGAGATCGTCGTCTGGGGCTCGCCCGATCGAGCTCGGCGCGCAGGACCGCGTTCGCGGCCTGCGCGACCGGCTGCTGCGCACCGAGCTGCTGCCGGCGTTCGAGATGTCGGAGGCGAAGCTCGACGCGTTCGTCGCGCGCATTCGCGCGCGATCCGCCCGAGATGCTGTTCGGCTATCCGTCCGCGCTGGCGCACATCGCGCGGCACGCGCAGAGCGCGGCGATCCGCGCTCGACGACCTCGGCATCCGCGTCGCCTTCGTCACGTCCGAGCGCCTCTACGACGATCAGCGCGCAACGATCGCCGCAGGCGTTCGGCTGCCGCGTGGCCAACGGCTATGGCGGCCGCGACGCCGGGTTCATCGCCCACGAGTGCCCCGCAGGCGGCATGCACATCACTGCCGAGGACATCGTCGTCGAGACTGTCGATCGCCGACGGGCGCGCCGTGCCGCCCGGGCGAGCCGGGCGAGATCGTCGTCACGCATCTCGCGACGCGCGACTTCCCGTTCATCCGCTACCGCACCGGCGACGTCGGCGTGCTCGACACTGCCGCATGCGCCTGCGGCCGCGGCCTGCCGCTGCTCAAGGAGATCCAGGGCCGCACCACCGACTTCGTCGTCGCCGCGCGACGGCACCGTGATGCACGGCCTGGCGCTGATCTACGTGGTGCGCGACCTGCCGGGCATCGCAGGCGTTCAAGATCATCCAGGAAAGCCGCGAGCGACGACCGCGTGCTGCTCGTGCCGGGCGACGGGCTTCGATGCCGCACTCAAGAGCCGCGATCGTGGCGGACTTCAAGCGCGCCTGGGCGCGGACGTGGAGATCGTCGTCGAGAACGTCGACGCATCTGCCCGCGAGACGGTCGGGCAAGTTCCGCTACGTCGTCAGCCAGCGTCGCCGCCTGAGCCGCGCAGAGGTACGACATGCGCGACGTCGCTCACTCATCGCCATCATCGGCGCTATGCGCCGTCGCTGGCGCTGGCGCATCCATGGATCGGCGTCATGCTGTGGACCTGGCGTCAGCATCATGAACCCGCACCGGTACGCCTGGGCGTCGCCACGACCTGCCCGTGGCCGCAGCGATCGCGGTCGCCACGCTGATCGGCATGGTCGCTCACGCGCGATCGCGTGCGCTGCCGTTCACGGCCCGCCGGTCTGATCGTGCTCGTCGCTCTTCATCGCTGTGGATGTGCGTCACCTCGCCGTTCGTCGTTCTATCCGGACGCGACTATCGACATGTGGAAGCAAGGTGATGAAGATCGATTTCATGATCCTCGTCGCGCTGGCGGTGCTGCACAGCGCGCAAGCACGTCGATGGCGCTCGCCTGGGTGCTGCGTCGCGTCGCTCGGCTTCTACGGCGTCAAGGGCGGCATCTTCACGATCGCGACCGGCGGCGCGTATCGCGTGTGGGGCCCGCCGGAAAGCTTCATCGAAGGCAACAACGAGCTCGCCCTGGCGCTGATCATGACGATCCCGCTGATGCGCTTCCTGCAGCTGCAAGCTCGCAGGCGCGCTGGGCGCGGCATGCGCTGACGGCTGCTGATGCTGCTGTGCGCCGCCGCCGCGCTCGGCACCCAGTCGCGCGGCGCCTTGCTCGCCATCATCGCGATGGCGGTCATGTTCTGGTGGCGCGGCGGACACAAGGTCGCTGATCGGCGCGCGTCGTCGTCGCTGGCGGCGTGCGCGTGCTGGTCGCGTTCATGCCGGCAGACGTGGGACGACGCGCATGAACACGATCCCGGAGTACGAGCAGGACGCGTCGCGCGATGGGGCGGATCAATGCGTGGTGGATGGCGTGGAACCTTGCGCGCGACCGGCCGCTCGGCGGCGGCTTCGACATCTACGAGCCGGATATCTTCGCCGCGTATGCGCCGGTGCCCGACGACATCCATGCCGCGCACAGCATCTACTTCCAGGTCCTGGGCGAGCACGGCTTCATCGGGCTTGGCATTGTTCCTGCTGCTCTGGATGCTTCGTCTGGCGCACGGCCGGCTGGCTGCGACGCGCGGCACGCAGGCCCGACGACGCGTGGGCTGCCGACTCGGCGCGATGTGCCAGGCGAGTCTCGCTGGCGGCTATGCGGTCGGCGGCGCGTTCCTGAGCCTCGCGTACTTCGACCTGCCCTACAACTTTCTGGTGCTGGTCGTCGCTGGCGCGGCAATGGGTCGAGGACCGAGGCTGGGAGCGCGAACCGGTGCGGTGTCCGCGCCGCTGCTGGCGCAGAGCCGGCGCCGCCTCGAGCGACCCTCGGCCGACGTCGATGAGCGACGCAATCGCTGATGTTCCGCCTCTCTGTCGCTTCGCTCCGGGCGGCCGCGCGCGAGCTGTCGATCCTCGTCTTCCACCGCGTGCTGCCCGAGCCCGATCCGCTGTTTCCCGACTGCCGGATGCGGCGCGGTTTCGCGAGATCTGTCGGCTGGCTGCATCGCTGGTTCAATGTGCTCCCGCTGGACGAAGCCATCGGTCGCCTGGCCGGCGGCACGCTGCCCGAACGCGCCGCCGCGATCACGTTCGACGACGGCTATGCCGACAACTTCACCGTCGCGCTGCCGCTGCTGCGCGAGCGCGGATCGACCGCGACGTTCTTCGTCGCGACGGGGTTCCTCGATGGCGGGCGCATGTTGAACGACACCATCATCGAGGCGATACGCCGCTGCTCGCGCGAGAACCTCGACCTCGGATCCTCTCGGCATCGGACGGCCATCACTCGTCTGCGACCGCACGCGACCGGCGGGCGGCGATCGAAAAGCTGATCGACCGACTCAAGTACCTTCCCTCGCCGGAGCGCCTCGCGATGTCCGAGCAGCGTCGCCGACGATCGCGGGCGTCGACCCGCCGACCGATCTGATGATGACGTCGCGCGCAGGTCCGCGAGCTGCGGCGCGCAGGCATGCAGATCGGGGCGCACACGGTGTCGCATCCGATCCTCGCGAGGCTTGACCCCCGACGAGGCACGCCGCGAGATTGCCGACAGCAAGACCAGCTGGAGGGGCTGCTCGGCGAGCGCGTCGGCCTCTTCGCCTACCCGAACGGCAAGCCGGGCGATGACTACGGCCAGGAGCATGCGCGATCTGGCGCGCGAGCTCGGATTCGACGCGGCGTTCTCGACCAGCCGGGGTGCGGCCGCCCGGAACTCCGATTTCATGCAACTGCCCCGCTTCACGCCGTGGGAGCCGCGACGGGTCCCGCGATTCGGCGCACGGCTCGCGGCAAATCTGATCAGGCCGACTTGATCAGGGCCCCGCTGTCCGTGGGCAGGCCGAATGACAAACTCGATGATGCATTGAATCCGTTATGCGCAGTCCCGAAGGCTTGTGGGCCGGCGATCCCAATGAACGCGGAACAGCGAGCAGGTGGCGAGATTGCACTATTCAATCGTGCCCCAGAGATCGCCGACTCGTCTTGCCATCGGTTCGTCCTGCTGCTAACGTGACGCGGCATCAACACTCGAGCAAACCAATAATATGGCTGATAACGAGTCGTCCAACGTCGTCTGGCATCACACGACGGTCACGCGGCACAACCGCGAGGCTCAGAACGGCACAAGACCGCGATCATTTGGTTCACGGGATTGTCCGGCGCCGGCGAGTCCACCTTGCGTACGCGACCGAAGAACGACTACACTGGCTCGGCTGCCGCACCATCGTGCTCGACGGTGACAACGTCCGACACGGGCTGTGCTCGGACCTGGGATTCTCCTCCGCCGATCGGCACTGAAAACATCCGACGCATCGGTGAAATGGCCAAGTTGTTCATGGAGGCGGTGTCATCCCGCTCACTGCCTTCATATCGCCCTTTCATGCCGATCGCGACCGCGTGCGGGCGCTCGTTCCCGCAGGGCGAGTTCCTGGAGATTTACGTCAAGTGTCCCATTGAAGTTTGCGAGATGCGCGACGTAAAGGGCCTCTATCGACGCGCCCGCGCCGGAAAGATCGATCAATTTACCGGCATTTCTTCGCCCTACGAGGAGCCGCTCAATCCGGATCTCGTGCTGGAAACGCAACACTGCCACGTGAATGACTGCGTAGACCGAACCATCGGACTGCTCCGGGAGAGAGGTATCCTTTCGCCATCTGCGATTGCCGCAAGGCAGGCTGAAGCAGGCGAATAGAGATCGATCCGGACACCTGCGGCCTTGGCCCTCGTTCCGCATAACGTCGGCAATCCGACGCCGACGAAGAGTGTGACGGAAGAAGTTCGCCGTTATCGAGTCCCCCAATCAGGCCGTGCCGAGTGCCGAACGCCAACCTTCGAACCATTGATCGTGATCGTCGGGCTTCCCCGTTCGGGTACGACGTGGCTCGCGAAGATATTCGACAGTCACCCTGACACGTTCTATGGTCACGAGCCGGACAGCCGTGGAAGGCTTCGCGACTTGCCCTTTGCGCCCGAATCCGCGGAAAGCGCGGCGTATGCGGAAACCGTTCGGAAGTTTGCGAACGATTGCCGAATGCGCGTGACATCCGCGTGATCGGAAAGCTCCCGCTGTTCCCCGAAGAGCACGATTTGCCCGGCGGGTATTGGATGCGACGCGTTTTGATCGCCGCGGGTAAAGTGGTGAGCAAATTCGTTCGCGAGCCGCGGGTACCCGTGATCGCGCGAACAGACATGTCAAAGGTCGTCGTCGTGTGGAAATCGATCGAATCGACCGCACGCCTCGGAACGCTGGCTAGCGCGATGCCGGGCGCCAAATTCATCCACATCGTGCGGCATCCTTGCGGGTACGCCGACTCAATCCTTCGGGGATATACGTGCATGCATCGTTTCACCAGCTCCACGCCCCCTTGGGACGATGTCGCTTTGATCGAACTGCTGAGCCAGACTACGCAGGCGCAGCGCTACGCAGCTTCGGTCGGATTGCTGCAATCGCGGGCGCAGTGCGAGCGGCTGGCGTGGCTCTGGCTGATACAGAACGAAAAGGCATTCGACGAAAGCCGATCCTGAACAATGTCACCATCGTGCGCTACGAGGACCTGTGCGAACGACCCGTTGACGCTGTCGCGAACTCTTTGCGAAAGTGGGCCTGACGTGGCCTCAGCAGACCCGTCCTTTGTCACGAGCAGTACGAGCACCACTGATTCGTCCTATTACGCCGTTTCGAAAGACCCCTTGCGCGCCGCACATGCCTGGCGCGACCGGTTGGACCGGGATAGCGCGCGCATGGTAACGGAGATGGTGGCGCCGTCGTCGATCTGGCGATGGTATTGCAATGGCACAGATCGACTGAACGATTCGAAGCGCACGCGGGAATGTCTCGCCGGTAAACACTTTGCCAGTGACGGACGAGGGCGCGTCGAATCGGTGAGCGCCAGGTATTTCCGTTGCCCGGTGGCCGACCAACCCGGACGCCGCGGCGCCCGTCCCCACGCGGGACCCTTTTCCCCGGCGTCGCCGGCCCGCGACCAGCGTCTGGGCACTGTCCCCCTCGACCTGGCGGTGCAGCGGCGCCATTGCCCCTAATCGAAAAGCGCCCAGTGGATCAAAATGGCAAGCTGGGCGCGGTGGCATGTTGCGAGAAACCAACCGGCGCGAAACCAAATTGCTGATTTGGGAACGAAAGTTGCTTATTGTGGCGCACAAATATATGCTGATATCATTTATGCCAATGTACTTCCGGCGCCCTCCTCCACCGCAGCATGGCGCGACGCCTCGCGAATCGCCCTTGGGTATCCAGTGGCGCGCCGCCGGTTGGCGCGTCTGTCCTGCTCGACACGCCCTCATTCTGCAGCCCGGGGGCGGCATCAAGTGACGAGAGTTTCGGCCGTCTGCGCCAAGCGCATCGCCCGTAATCAGCCTGGAGTCCGCCCGGCGATTCACCCAGTCAATCGCGTGCGGGCACCGTTTCACCTTTGAGCGAATCGATAATGGACCGACGGAAATTCATCAGCGGTGCTGCTGGCACCCTCCTCACCGCCCCGCTCGTCGCGTTGGGCGAAACGCCACCCAAGACCACCCGACGTGCGATCCAGGCCGCGGGCGCGTCGCTGGCATCGCTTGCGGCGAATACGGCAAGAAACCTCGGCTCGTATGGATCGGGCTTTCCCAAAGGCAACGGCATCACCGCCTATTCCGGCATCGTCTACGACAAGGTCGCAAACAGGATGCTGCTGCACGGCGGAGGCCACGCGGATAGCAACGATAACGGCATCTACGCCTTTGATTTGTCCAGTCTGACATGGTCAGCCATCGTCGCCGCAACGTCGATAACTTCGCAATGGATGGCCAATGTAGATACCGAATACAACCGGTTCATCTGGCAGGATTATCCAACGAATACAACTCCCTCCGGGCAGCCTCTCGCCGCCCACACCTATGACACTCTGGTCGTAGTGGGGAGAAAGCTCTTCCAGATGCAATGCCAGAACTACGGCGGTGATCCCTCGATGAACGACATGGGCAAGTGTCCGCAAAATGGACACTCATGGTCGTATGACTTCAGTGCCGCCACCTTCACTTGGAGCCAATACCGGAACCAAACCGCGGGAGTAGGGCAGATTGCTCCGTGGAACGGAACGGAGATTGCTCGGCATGCTTGGATCCGTTATCGCAGAAGATCCTGATAATGTCGAAGAAGAGCGGCTACCTTATTCTTGTCGTGTACGACCCGACCACAGACTCTGTCATCGGATCAGCGGTTACCGTCACAACGATCTCAAGCATTGGATCCCTGGTATATGCCCCCGACACCGACAGCTTCTGGTACATCGGAGCTGCCCCTGGAGAGACATACCAGATAGTCTTACCCGCTGGACGAACCTCGTCGACGAGTCTCTTTCCCAATGGTTCATGGGCCACGAATGTCGGCGTGTCTGGTACCTCGCCACCCAGTAATGTCGGCAGCGGCCAGTACGGCTTTGCCTACGACACCGTCAACAAGATCGTCGGCGGCTTTGTCTCCAACGGCACCTTCTACGCATTCAACCCCGCCACCAAGGTCTGGAAGGCGGTTGCCATGCAGGTCGAGGCGGGGTCGGTCGGCGTCCCCGATCAGTCGTACTTTTGCATCGACTTCGATCAAAGCAGCGGCTGCTTCATCTTGCTGAGCGGATACGCGACGCACACGACGTGGGCCTATCGATATTCCGGCAGTGGTGGCACACCGCAGGCGCCAACTATGCAAGGCCTGTGGTGGAACGCCCCAGGCGGCTCGGAATCCGGCTGGGGAATCAACCTCGCGCATCAAGGCAACACCATCTTTCTCACCTGGTTCACCTACGACCTGACGGGGAAGGCGTGGTGGCT
The DNA here is from genome assembly GCA_963733985.1 of uncultured beta proteobacterium. Taxonomy (GTDB): domain Bacteria; phylum Pseudomonadota; class Gammaproteobacteria; order Burkholderiales; family Casimicrobiaceae; genus CAIWHR01. Next base: position 22,988 of record CAVTFF010000008.1, read on the forward strand.
TTCGATGACCGCTAACAAGACCGCCGACAACAGCTACACAGGGACGATTACGAAACCAGGGGACCGGCGTTCTATGCCACCCCCTTCAAGCCGACGCTCGTTACCACCAACCCGGTGGGATCGGGGCAACTGACGTTCAGCGATCTGAACAGCGGAACATTCGCCTACCAGGTGAATGGAGTCTCGCAGACGAAGACGATCGTCCGCGATGCGTTCGCGAGCCCGATCCCCAACTGCACCTTCGGCGCGCTGACGGATCTGACCAAGGCGAGCAATTTCCAGGATCTCTGGTGGGCCTATCCCCCGGGCTCGGAATCGGGGTGGGGCATCAACCTCACGCACCAGGGCGACGTCATCTTTGCGACCTGGTATACCTACGACGTGGACGGCACGCCGCTGTGGTTGTCGGTGGCGGCGACAAAGGTCACGGACGGCGTGTACACCGGCATCCTGAATCAAACGACGGGCCCGGCGTTCAACTCAGTGCCGTTTAGTCCAGCGATGGTTAGCGTAAACCCGGTCGGAACGGCGAAGTTCACGTTTGCCAACGGCAACATGGGCTGGTTCGACTACACATTGAAGAACATCACCCAGTCCAAGCAAATCACGAGAACCGTGTTCCAGGCACCCGGGACCGCTTGCCTGTAGTCGCCACGGTTGCAGCGTTGCGATGCACCGCAATCCGGTATCGCACAAATGGGTGAGGCGCGGGCATCCTTTCATATTTCTCGCACCGTCGAAGGTGGGTTTACGGCAAGTCTCAGTCGCGCGAGTCTTTCCCCTGCTTGCTTCGCTGGCATGGCGGCAGCCTCGCGCCATGCTGCGCGATTTCCTGAATAGCTGAGAGATGGACTGTCGTTTGCTTGCTCGGACCGCTGGAGAAGTTCCAGCAATCTTAAGATTGCAATGCAAGGCTCACTGATTGCGAGAGGCTATTGAACCGAGGCAGCCTTCTGGAACGCGTTATCCAAACTGCCCGAAGAGCGGGCGCGGCTCTGCTTGACATTCAAGGTACTACGTTCGAGGTACGCGGTAAGGCCGATGGGTCACCGGTGACCGCGGCGGACGAAAACGCCGAGGCCATAATCCTAGCGGAACTCGCAACGATCGATCCTGATATACCTGTCGTTTCGGAAGAGGCCGCCTCATCGGTGCGAATACCAGACATCGGGGAGAGATTCTGGCTTGTCGATCCCCTGGATGGAACTAAGGAGTTTATCAATCGAAGTAGTGAATTCACCGTAAATATCGCGTTGATTGAAGGAAGTCGACCCGAAATGGGCGTCGTGTTCGCGCCATCGCTGGGACGCATCTACGCTGGCATCGCGGGCACGGGTGCGTTCGTGGAGCACGGAGGTGCCCGGACTTCGATTAGATGCCGGGCCTGCCCCGCTGCCGGAATGACCGTGGTCGCCAGCCGGTCACACGGCGATATAGCCGCGCTCGAGGCGTTCCTCATGGGCCGGCGCGTCGCTTCGCTCCGCAAGATCGGATCGTCGTTGAAGCTCTGTCTTGTCGCAGCCGGAGAAGCGGATCTATATCCGCGCTTGGGGCACACGATGGAATGGGACATCGCAGCGGGACACGCAATAGTTAACGCCGCGGGAGGCAGCGTTAAATGCATGGATGGAGTTGAGTTGCGCTATGGGAAGCCAAATTTCGTGAACCCCTATTTTGTTGCGGCCGGGATGTCCTAACATCGTAAGGCGAAACCCGCACCGATTGCTCAACCTTAACGCCCTTAAAGAACCTCGAGGGTGGACAAAATTGATGGACCGACGAAAATTCATTAGCAGTATTGCTGGCAATCTGCTCGCCGTGCCGCTCGTCGTTCGGGCGCAAACGCCGTCCAGGTCGGCGCGACGCACGAGCAACGCCGCGACCGTGTCGGCCGTTAGCGATCTGGCCGTCACGCTCGACTTTGGTGGTGGCAACGTGGCCACGTTCTCGGGAGCGAACGTAGCGGACCAGGGCGATTTCATCGGCGAATACGTCCGCCAGAAGTCTTATCTGGCGCAGAACCCGGCCTTCCCCGACTGGCGCGTCTACTTTCGCGTCGACGCCGATGCGTCGGGCAATCGCATCGTCGGTGCCGGTTATCGCGACGAAGTCATCGTCGAATATGGGCGCTCCACCGCGGGCACGCCCACGCACCTCACCACCCCCTATACGGCTACCGTTACCAAGGGCGGGGTTACCCAGGCCACCTATACCGTCCCCCAGCACTGGTGGTATGCCCGCTGGCGCTACCAGTCCTCGCCGCGGCCGGTGGTGCGCACCCCGGCAACCCTCAAGGCCCGCGGCTGGATACCCAACTTCGGCCCCGGCGGGCTCTTCGGCTTGGCCCCCCGGACCAACGCCATCGCCTGGGGCGGCCCGATGAGTGCGCCGCATGATGCGGTGGTCGGCGCATTCGGGAATGTCATGGGTGCGGCCGGCGACAATCCGCAGATCGGCTTCCTGACCGAATACGCGGCCGATTATGTGATCACCGGTTCCCCCACCTCGTTGACCACGTTGCGCACCGAGGGCGAATGGTGCGGCAACTGGTCCACGCATATTCGCGACGACGCCACCGGCGCCGTGGCCGACGTCCGCAACAACAAGCTGCGGTTCAAGAAAGACGGCGGCACGATCAACTACGCGCCCGATGTGGATCCCAATACCAATCCCAGCTTCGTGTCCCTCAATGCGGCCCACTTCTATCCTTGTGTGAATCTGCCTTGGCTGCTGACGGAGGATCCTTACTTCCTGGAAGAACTGCAATTCAGCACCAATTGGCAAATCCTGTTTGCCGCCTACCATCGCGGCACCGAGAAGCTCGAAGGACTGGTCTACCCGGGTGCGTCGCGGTCGTTTGCCTGGGGCATGCGGGATCTGTTCCAGCTTGCGGCGAGCTGCCCGGCGGCCGTGCCGGCTGGCTGCGGCCCAAGAGCTATTGGCAGTCCTGCATCGGCGACAACAAGGCGTTCGCGTTGCGCTATGTCAACTCGCCGGCCCGCATCCATAGCCTGTTTCGAACCTGGACCCGCACCGATGCGCAAGCGACCTGGATGGGGGCTTGGCTCAACGCAGTCGTAGGGATGGCGGTCGATCAGGGTTTCGCCGACTGGCAGCCGATCTTCGCCTGGGGGGTCGACCTCCACATCCAGCAGTCGAACGGAACCTCTGGCTGGCCACGCCAATGGCCCGTGCCCTATTACGCCATCCCCAACAAAGCCGCAAAGTGGGGCTCGCCAAGGCTTTATTACAGCGACACCTCGGTCGACGCAACGACCTGCACGAGTTGGGCCGACCTCTGGGCCTACTATGCCTCCGGCTCGGACGGCCACACGGACACCAACGGCCACAAGATCGATACGACGGGTTGGGATGGGCACACCATCATGCAGCAGTTCTATCAGACAGGCCCGTCATTTTTCCTGCATCTTCGCGCCGTCTTGGCCGTCGCGGTCACGCGCGGGATCGCCGGTGCGCAGGCCTGTTACGACTACATCCAGACCGAGCTCACCAATTCGGTCATGCCCCATTACAGGAAACCCGGACAGGCGCGATTCTCGATCGACCCAAGTCCTCGTGGTCATGCCAGTGCCAGCGGGCGCGTCGCCCGTGATGACGGTGGTGACGGCACCACCGGCGGCGGCACCAACTCCCCCACCGACCCGACATGAGTGGTCTACTCTCCTTCAGCTGACGTTTTGAGATGTGGCGGCACGCATGGCGATCCCCGGTGTCATTTCCTCACGAGACGCAGGACTTCATAGGCGCCTTTCCGATTCACAAGATAGGTCGCGGCAACGTACACAGCGCCACCGACGGCGATCGATATGATCAAGCCGGGAAGTGGACCAACGTCCAGCGCCCTGCGCGTTACCGTCACGGCCACGTACATGATCACGCCCGGGCCGGCGGCCCTGCCCATGGCCACGAGATAATGACCGAGGGTCGTGCCAAGCCAGGGCAAAGATCGGATCAGATTGATCAGCGTCACGACGGGAAAGGCGCAGACCCATGCAAGTGCAACGCCGGTAAGCCCGAACTGACAGCCGATCAGGAACGCTACCGGCATGACGACACAGGCAAGCAGCGTGTTCCGCAGGCTTACACCGGCCTGCCCCACTGCCTGCAGTGCCGCGTGCGTAATCGGGCTCAGGACCCGGAGCGGCATGATCAGCGCCAGCAAGGCCAGCGGCGTGATCGCTCCCATCCACTTTGGGCCGAGAAATACGTCGACGATCTCTCCAGCAATGCTGCCGATGCCCCAGAAGACCGGAAACGCGAAGAAGCTGAGCGTACGAACCGCGAGCAGTAAATGATCACGGATATCGCCACGCTCGCGCTTTGCCTGGAAAAAGCGGGGAACGCCATCTGGTTGACTACCTGGCTCACGCGCTGCGCGGGAAGCGAAGCAAGGTGCATTCCCACCGAATACAGCCCCAGCGGCGATTGCCCCAAGACCTTCCCGATGATGAACGTATCCGCCTGAGAGTAAACGAACCACAACAGTCTTGTAAGCGCAACTTTGAGCCCGTATCCGATCAGGTGCCGGACTGTCGAAAAGGCGAAAGCGGGCAGCTCGAGAAATGGAGAAATCGAATTGAGAATCACAGCCTCGACAAGCGCCTTGGAGAGGCTCCCCCCCACCAACGCCCAGACGCCGGCGCCCGAGTAGGCGAGCGCAAGGGTGGTAAGGCTGCCGATGAGAGTCGCCGCGACCTGGCCAACCGACCTGCCGCGGTACGCGAGTTTTCGCTCCAGCATCGCGGTAGGGATCACGATCAGAGAGCTGATCAGGAACTGCAGACTCAAGACCTGCATCACCTCGCGCAGCCGCGGCTCGGAGAAGAAAGTCGCCGCAAGAGGGGCCAGGAGGACGGCGATGACCGCGGCTACGGCAACATTGACGAGAATCACGGCACCAAAGACCGAACGCAATTCCTCGGTGCTCAGGTCTTTCGCCTGGACCACGGCGTCCTGCAAACCGATTTCCGATACCAAGCTGAGAAATCCGACAAATAGGGTGGCGAGCGACAACAGCCCATAGTCGCGCCGGCGTCAGTAGGCGCATCACCACGATCGTGATGCCCCATGTCGCCAACTGGCCCAGGAGGCGAGCGGCTAGCAGTCCATTTCGAGACCGGAAAGGACCTGCGCGCGAAGTGTCATAGTGTCGTATCGGGGCTTTTGCAGCTGATGCAATCCTCAGCGAAGGGGGAACGCGAACATGGCCGAAGAGAATGGACATCTAGTAGTTGGCGTCCTTGATTATCTCGATTGACACGATTTCGAAGTGGCGGCCGCAAAAAACGCTGAAGCTGGATTCGTCGTATTTGATCACGTGCTCCGGCTCGTCGATCGGGCCAAGGCAATCGTTCGGAACGAAGATGAAGGCGCTGCCGCCAGGCCGCAGTATCCGCGCGATTTCCCGAGCGAAGCGATTGCGCCGGATCACATGCTCAAGCACCTGGGAGGCGATGACCAGTCATACGTATCGTCCGGCAGATCCAGGGCGGTGCTCGACCATGATGCATGACGAAGCCTTCGGCGGAGAGTCGCGCAACCGCATACTTCGAAATTTCCAGGCCGTGCAGATTGCGATATCCGCGAGACTTCAGGTCGCGCAGCATGCTCCCGTTGCCGCACGCGATGTCCAGAATAACCTGATCGGGATTGGTCAGGCGCCGCAATGATTTCATTCTTGGTTGGCCACGTGCGCTGATGCCAAGTCTCAGCCAGGCGCTCATCCCAATAAGCTTGTGACTGCCCTCGTACGAAAGAGATTGGCGGCGCAAATGATAGAGCAGCGGAAAGGTGTCGGATAGAACCTTCCTGATCCGCCATGGCAATAGATTCATGCTTTGATTGGACGTTGAAGGAGCGTAACGCGATTGCAGTATCGGAGGAACACGGTCGGCCATCAGCCGATGTTAACGACGCGGTCCTAGAGCTGCTCCAGCATCAGCGCGTCCATAAAGAACTTCGCCGCCCAGTTCGGATAGCGCCAGGTCATATAGCCACCGTTGATCGGATGCGATCCCTTGAGCGCGCCGCGAACGCCGGGATCTGGCGCGCGCAGATCCTGGAAGCCCCATGTTGAATCGGTTGGCTCGCCGCGCGTTCTCGACGAGGGCGGGCGATCGCCGTGACCCGGGCAAGCCGCAGCCAGTTGATCGCCATCTGCGAATTGCCGGTCATGCAGGTCCAGCGAGCCTTGGGCTGCCAGTCCGGATCGAGTAGGCCGGCAACGAGCCGTCCGGATTCTGGCAGCTGCGACGGCCTCTGGCCATTCGCAGGGCGTGGCTGAGATATTGCGGTTTATCCAGTGCCAGCCCGACCTCCAGGATTCCACGAATGGAATACGCGATCGTATGGGTCAGGGCGCTGTCGTCGGCATTATCCGTCAGACAGTTGCCTGGCAGCCAGCCATTTGGCCGGGCCGTGCCGAAGGGCCCAAGCGACATTGCGATCCGCGGCTTCGAGATATTTGTGTTCGGGATCGACGGCAAAAGCGCGCACCAAGCCGAACCCGCATCGCGTGTTATACGCCGCCGTCTTGGTAGTCGTGAATGGCGAGGGGAACCGTCGCCAGCATCCATCAGCGTCCTGTGCGGCGACCAGCCAGTCCGCCGCCTTTTCGAGAGCGGCGCGAATGCGACCCATCGCCGGTTTCCAGAGCCGCCCGCGCCAGCCGAATAATACCTGCCCCGTGTTGAAGATCGTGGGGACGACGATTTCGGCAGACATCGTTCCGGCCCGGACCCCACCGTCTGGAAGCTGTACCGACACTTCCCATAGCGCCATGCGATGCGCAGCGCGCGCGTATTGCGGGGCATCAAAATGACGCGCGTAGTCGTACAAGCGTGGGTATTATATAGCCCGTCGTCTCCGGGTAGGACGCAAGCCATTGCCGGTGCGGACGTCGTAGGAATGCGCGACGCCATCGTCCGGTGTCGCCGCCTGCGCTCGCAAGAGCCAATCAGCTGCCGCCCGCAAATGCTCGTCGATCGATCTGATGGGGCGCGATGCTGAACCCCGACAGGTCGCGTCGCAAGCTGCCAGTAGATGTTCTCAATGAGGTTGCTCTGCACCGCCGGGCGTCGACGTCGACCGCATCGACCGTCATTGCGGAGCAGAATGGTCAACTTTGCCACGCAAACGGCTGGCTCATGAACTTGACCCACGGCATCGGATCGTCGACGCGATAATAAGCATCGAATCGACTTGTCTGATCAGCCCGGCCTCGGCGAGTTGGGACTGTTGCTCGCGAGCCCATTTGTCGGTAAGCGGTTCGCGCCAGAGCCGTGGCATCGCGGCTTCAAGCGAAGGACGAAAAGGTTCAGCTCCCGGTTTCATGGACGATAGGAGGCGAGCGGGATATTCATGCCGTTGAGCGTCGCTACTTCTTCTTGGAAATCGGTTCTCGCCACCGTCGGTTCGATCATGTGGAAACGGCCGTCACGCCGGTCGCGCTTGTATTCCATGCTGCCCATGCCGGTGAAACTGGACCGCGCGAAAGAATTCAGGTTAGTCCGAGCAGGGCCTCCGCATGCTCAGGCGTGCCGATACAGCTTGCCGTGCCGCCGATTCGCGGCGGCCAAGAGCGTAATTTTCTGCCCGGCAAATGAGATCACCGGTTTGCCAGCGAGCCAACGTAGAGCGAGGCAGAAGTAGATGTCGCTGTCGTCCCCCTCGATCCACTCCTGGACAATCAGGTCCGGCAGAATTGGGCGCGATTGTCCGGAACAATCGCGAAACCTCGTCGATACTCCGGACGACGTATGCTTTCTGGAACCGGGCACCATATGCGTAATCCTTCTGTGCCGGTTTCAGGACGCAGGGAAACTGCAACTGTTCGCAGCTCGGCCAAGATCGGATTCCGATTTGAGCGACACGGCTGCGCGGAATAGCGAATCCGTATCGTAAAGCGGCAAGCCTGGAACCGGCGACTTATCCATCAGGGCCATAAGGACGTCATGATCCGGCAGACGGATGCGGAACCGAGGAAGAATTCGGTCGCGGTGTTCGGACACCGTGCGCACCGATTTCTCTTCCGTAAGAAAAAGGACCGGAGGTTGTGACGCGTTTGTGCCGATACGAGCCAAGGCGTCGAGCAGGGGTCGTGCCGATGTCTCTGCGACGAGAACTTGCGGCCATAGCGCGAATCCATTGCTGCGCCCGAGGTATCCCGTCCGCCGATGAAACGATTGGCACTTTGCCCGCCGCAAGACTGCGCACGACGCCAAGCGCATTCAGATCGCCGCCAACGACGACCGCCTGGCACATCACGATGGCCCGGCCCCGGACTGTTGCGTCGATCAATCAAGTTGCGTTCGCAAGCTCCGCGGTTGCCGGCGATCGCGCTCGTGCGTGCGGAGCCAGTGTTCGAGCATCACGAGGATCCACACCATCTCGCCGTAGTACGACGGAAAGCGCGGCAGATGATCCCTCATCAGTGCATCGACGAACCCCGGTCGCAAATAGCCCGCGGGCGTCGAGCGAAGCTCAGGGCATCGAAGGCCAGATTCTGCAGCCCGGCATGCCGTGTGAGCCACACTCCGAACGGGAGCCCGAAGCCATGCTTCTTCTTGGCCAGGATCGCGATCGGGGAGGAAGCCGCGCAGCGCTTCCTTGAAAAACCAGCGAAGTTTGAGCCTCTTGAGCTTGAGCGCGGGCTCGAGCCGGAGCGAGAAATCGACCAGATCGTCGTCGAGCAGCGGAAATCGCGGCGGAAACGCCGGCCAACGCCGTCGCAACGATCACCTTGGGCAGATCGTTGTCCGCAAGCGTGTATTTCCAGTCGAACGCCAGCATCCTGTTGATGAGCGAACTCGCGTTGCGACTGTGCACCGTAGACGGCGCTGTTGGCGCAGAGGCTCATCCGGGTCGATACGGAGGCGAGAAACTCCTGCGCCGAGAACCTCGGTCGGACGCCGATGCGCGTCAGCAGATTGTAGCATTGCAGCCGATCGGGCATCGGCACGCGTGCTTGCTCGACATAGCTGGCTGCTTTCCTCACGCCGGGGAGCTCGCGTCGGGTACGTGGGCAGCCAACAAGTGCCGGTTCCAGAAGCGCCGTGCGAAGGGCTATTGCGGTATGCGTTCGTAAATGCGAGAGATGCGTTGCTTCGCGTAACGCGTGTTGCCGCCGAAAAGCTCGTCGCCGCCGTCGCCGGCGAGCATCCGCGTCGACCCCGGCTTCGCGCGCCATCTTGGCGCAGTAATAGGCCGGAGCGACAGACGAGTTGCCGAACGGCTGGTCGCAGGCGGCGGCAATCGCCGGCGATGCTGCGGACCAGATCGTCGGGCGTCACGTAATACTCGTGATGATCGGTCTTGAAGTGTCGCGCGGCGATGCGCGCGATATTCCATTTCGTCGTATCCCTCGGCATCGAAGCCGATCGAGAACGTCCGCGGCGGCTCGCCGGTCAGGCGACCGAGCATTCCCAGCCACGGTGGAACTGTCGGTACCGCCGCTCAGAAAGCGAGCCGACCCGCTCGCCACCGATCTTGCGCGGCACTGCCGTCCCGGAGCAGCTCGCGGAATTCGTCGCGCAAGGTCTCGAAAGACGCGGGGCGGCGTTCGTCGAAAACCGGATTCCACCATGGCGCGACGGACCGCATGCCGTTGTTGAACAGCGCGCAGTGGCCTGCGAGGTAGCGCGTGACGTCCTTGAAAATCGTTCGCGGCGCCGGAATGACGTGGAAATAGAGATAGTCGAACAACGCCTGCCGGTCGATTTCGGCGGAATTTGCCGCAACGTCGTCCGCGCGCTCGCCGAAATGCAGCGACTTGCCGTCGACCCTGTAGCAAAGGGGGTGGGTGGCGAACCGGTCGACCGCCAGCAGCACGCGCCCCGCGTCGTCGCGAACTGCAACGGCAAAGTCGCCGCGCATTTGCGCAGGGGCAGCGGCCCCGAAGCGCGCGAATGCCTCGATCCATGCCGCCGCGTGACCGTCCCGCGCAGCGACCGCCGCCAATTCCGGATCGGTGAAGACGCCGCGGCCCACACAGACGGCTCCGCTTCTCGACAAAGGCCCGACCAGTCTTCCCGGTCGCGCGGGCGCAACGCCCGGTCGCGGGGTCAGCGCGATTTGAGACGAGGGGCGCATCTTGTCGACTCTTTCCGGCGCGCGCCCTCGGGCAGCGAGACCAAGCATTCCAACTCGGGACGCTTCGTCATACTTGTACGACGGATATCTTGCCGGCGTGGTCCTTTTCGAGTCTGAAGTCCTTCTTGGAGAACTCGGTCAGTACCGGTCCATCGGGCACAGGGGCATAGCCCTGCGCCGATTGGGGATCGATTCGAAGCTTGGTGAGGTATGCGCGGCGCGGCGGAGTGTAAACCAAGCCCGCGCGGCGGAAGACCCGATAAGCCTGCCGCTTGAGATAGGACGCAATGCCGCTTTCCCTGGTGGACCACAGAGGCAGGTGATAGCTCCGGCGAAAGAGGCGATTCGCGCAGTACACCAGCGCGCGGCGCTCGCTTTCTTCGGTCTCGTGGACGGTGCTCAGCGATATGTTGACACCCTCGAGATTCGTGACGCGATGCGGCGCGTTCTGGGGCCAGGACAGCACCTCGCCGGGATGGAGGTCGAAAACCCTTGCTTTCTCGTCAAACTCGGCTCGATAGGGCACCTCCTCGTCGGCGAAGCTGGCGAAGATGTCCTCCATGAGCGATTGATCGATGAGGCTCCGGTCGCCAGCCGGATAGACCCAGATCCTCTTCGTGCCGCGAAGTTGCCACAACAGGTTGGGCTTCGCATCGGCGTGATAGTAGACGAGTGCGTCGGGCGAGGAGATGATGAGCGTACACGACATGGGGTGTGGCTCGAAGCCGGGACATTGCTCGCGAAGCTCGCCATAGAGCTTCTCCATCAGCTCCCGATAGCGTCGATCCACCAACTGCACTTGAAGCGCATGCAGCCATAGACGGCCCGAGCTGATCGCTGCAAGCATGTCCCTGCCCGACGCTCCCGCCGTGTCCACGGCCTCCCAGTCGCCGTGGTTGAGCGGGTCGGTCCCCATCGCGAACACCTGAAGACGTTCCCGGGGATAGTGCTCCAGGAGATCGAGCAGGGCCGCATCGGTGAACAGCTCCAGCTCGTGCAGGCGATGGCTGGCCCGGAGCGGTTTATTCCCGTAGTCTCGGGCCTGCTCCGCGGTCCACGGGACCAGGCCCTGATCCCTTGGCGGCTGAATCGCAATCGGCTCCATGGATCGTTGCTCCTTTCCATCCAAGCGGTCGTTTCGGGCGGCATGCCGACGCGTTATGCCCGCGCACTCACGTCCGAGTTCCGCTTCGTCTTAAAGTCTCGGCACCTTCGCAACCACAGGCGCAATACTAATCGGCGCTCCCGGATCCCGCGCTTTCCGGCCGCAACTTCCGCTGGAACAGACGGCCCAGAGCCCTGAAGGCAGCGGCTGCCATCCGTGCGAACGTAATGATAGCCGGCATCGGATCCCGCGGCCTGAACAATGCAAACATCTTCTTTCCCTTGAGCAGATCCGCCACCTCGGACCAGGTCCTGCCCAAGACGCGCGAACGCTTCGACGATTGCGCTGTCTCGCCGTGGCCGGCAAGCCCACGCCAAATGTCTTGCGCGACCGCCCGTGCCAGCTCGGGCTCCGCGATCCACTTGTATCGCAAAGCAGGGTCATAGCGCGGCTCGACGCGGGAGGGTCGAAAGCCGGCCAGATCGGCGTAAGCGAGCCAGGTCAGGTTCACACCCACGAGATTGCCGAGCTCGTGCTGATCCCAGTGCCGCGGATTGATCTCGATGATGAAATAGGCATCCGCCTTCCTGTCGTACTTGTATTCGATCTCCGCCAGCCCCGAATAGTCGAACGCCTTCAGGAGCTCGACCGAGGGCGCAATCACCCGCTCGATTTCCGTCGCTTCGACCACCGACCCCGTGCCGACCAGCGGCGGGTTCTGCTGCAATTTCCTTGCGGTGAAGTGACCGATCAATTGGCCGGCACGATCGACGTAACAGCAGCAAACGACGATATCCCTGTCCTCACCCGAAATGTATTCCTGCAGAAGAACTCCCGGCGTGACGTCTCCCAGCCGCTGATGGAGCGCACGCACTTCGTCGACCGTGTCGGCGATGAACGCCTTCTGGGCCCCCACGCTCTCCCAGACGCCTTTCCGGCGCCACTGATAGGCAAAGCGAGGCTTGACGATCACCGGGAATCGCATTCCAGCCATCTCGTGCTCGAGATCGGCCGCAGAGCTGCAACTTGCGGTCTTCGGCGTCGGCATCTCGAGCCGATTGGCAACGCCGGCGAGCTCGTACTTGTCCATCATCCGCAGAATCGACGATGCGCGCGGCTGCGGGAGCAAGTAGGACGACGCGAGGGCATCACGATACTCGTCGAGAAGAGGACGTCGAAATCTCGTGTCGGAAAGATCACCGGCTTTTGGCGGTGCTCGCCCGCGATTTCGAGGAGGCGACGGCACAGCTGCTCCGGCTCGTCTCGGCCGTTCGGCACGAGATGAACGCCATTGAAGTAGCGCGACCTGGCACCCGGCGTGTCCCGCTCGGAAGTCAGCGCAAATACCTGAATCCCGCGACCATACAGGCTCCTTGCGATACCGATCCCGCTGTAGTACGGGTTCATCACGAACACCGGGGGGTATCCCGCG
>CAVTFF010000009.1:0-61477 GCA_963733985.1 uncultured beta proteobacterium
AGCGATCTGATGCGCGAGCTATCCGGACTGTGCTTGCGATGTCTCGCCACCGGACCGTCGATCTCCCGCTTGAGCTTGCAAAAATATGCCACCGCGTTAGCATTCGGCCTTGTCGACGCCGAGTCGCGTGCCTCGCGACGTCCGACGAAATCGTCTCGGCCCGCACGTGCCGTCCGCGGCTTGCCCGCTGAAGTGAGTTTGGCTCGAAGGGATTCCCGCTATGTATGCCGTTTCGATCGCAAGGCGGAAGCGCGGCTGCGCCTGCTCTCGGTGCCGAGCTTGAACGGCGCTCTGGTTCTCGCGGCGCTGCTCTACGGCGCATCGACAGCGAGCGCCCAGTCCGACTCGGTCGAAGCCGTGACCAAGCCCAACCGCAGGTCATTCCTGCCGAGTTCAGCGGCGATCTGAGCAAGCTGCCCGCGCTGTCGATCTGCCGGCGGCGAAACGCCGGCCCTATCGGCCGCTGCTGCGACGGCCACTGTCGACGAAGGTGCCGAGTTCGGCGCCGGTCGCGCCGTCCGCACCGGAGATCATCGGCGGGCCGCGCGTGCCGATGCCGAGTTCGAGCCAGAACTTTCCCGGCATGAGCAAGACCGACGCTTGCCTGGGCGGGGCATGTGGAAGCGGCTGGCCGCCGGATACCAACGGCGACGTCGGGCCCAACCATTACATCCAGGCGGTCAACACTTCCTACGCGATCTTCAGCAAGACCGGCACGCGCCTTGCCGCATTCACCGAAAACCAGCTCTGGAGCGGCAGCGGCGCGCCGCAGTGCGACGGCCATGCGGCAGGGCGATCCGATCGTCCTCTACGATTGGCTGGCGGACCGCTGGATACTCACTCACTTGGCATTCTCGTTCTCCGGCCTGAATCCGGCCTCGCCGTTCTACCAGTGCATCGCCGCATCCAAGACGAGCGATCCGGTCACCGGCGGCTGGTGGCTGTACGCGATACGGCTCGATCCGGGCGGAGCGAACCTGCCTCCGGTCAACGATCTCAACGATTATCCCAAGTTCGGCCTGTGGCACGACTGCCTCTACATGGCGTCGAACGAATTCACGTGCCCGTCCGGCAACTACGACGGCGTCGCGTTCGCGTCGTTCAGCCGCTGCGGACCTGTACAGCGGTGCCCCGCTGACCTACGCACTGGGCTGGCTGCCTCCGACCAGCAACGCATTCACGCTGATCCCGAGCAACAACTCAGGGCACGGGTGCGAATGCGGCCCAGCCCGGTACGCCGAATTATCTCGTCTCCGAATCGGGGACGATCTTCGAGTACGAAGTCCGCAAGTTGACCGCGGGCGCGAATTGCGGCGCCGGCGGCACGCTCGGTGCAGCGACGCACGTGAGCCAGGGATCCTACCCGTTTGCGAACATCGGCGTGGTCGTGCCGCAACCCAACACGGCCGTGCTGCTCGACAACATCGACGACCGGCTGATGCAGAAGGTGCATATACCGCCGAGATCGGCGGCACCGAATCGCTGTGGATCACGCACAACGTCGACACGCCGTCGGGTCCGACGGCAATGCAGTGGGCGCAGATCAATGTGACCGGCGGCACGGTCGGCACGACGCCCGTGCAGCAGCAGATCTATGCGCCCGATGCGATCGCTCTACCGCTGGATGGGCAGCATCGCCGTCGACACGCAGGGCAACGTGGCGCTCGGCTACAGCACGTCGAATGGTACGGCTCCGAACTTATCCGAGCATCGCCTACTCGGGCCGGCTCGCGACCGATCCGCTGAACACGCTGCCGCAAACCGAGGTGCAGATGGTCGCCGGCGCCGGGTCGCAAACCAACAATTGCGGCGGCGGCCCATGCGACCGCTGGGGCGACTACACGGCGATGAGCCTCGACCCCGTCCGATGACTGCACCTTCTGGTACACGAACGAGTATTACAGCAGCCAGGCAAACGGTACCGCAGGCAACTGGCAGACGCGCATCGGCGCGTTCAGATTCCCGTCGTGCACGCCGCCGACGCGGCTGCTGCGTACCTGACGGGACGGCGGAGGGGCAGACGTTCACGGCGTATCCGGAGACGCGGTGGTTCACGCTGACGGTGGAGCCGGGGAAGACGTACGTGATCGAGGCGGTGGATCCGAGCGGCGATCTCGAGTGCGAACGCGATGGGGACGCTCAACGTGTTTGCGCCGACGGCATTTCGGCGCCGCCGGAGGCGAGTGTGGACTGCACGGCGGCCAACGGGCCGCGCCGCCGGCGGTGGATGTGGCGAGCGACGGGATGCGGTGCGTGCTGCGCACGGCGCTGCCGGCGGCGGGGCTGCAGCAGAACAAGCGGCCGGTGTATGTGCGGGTGACGCGGATGGATCCGGCGCTGGGGGGCGGATCGCAGTTCAAGATTCGCGTGCGCGAGAGGGACGGTGTACGGGCGCTGGCTGACGGCGGCGGGTTACGACTACCACGTCGAGGTGGAGAACGCGACGGCGGATGCGATGTGCGTGGAGGTGGCGCGCTATCCGGCGTCGGGGCTCACGTATACGGGGGGCCGGGGTGGTCGGGGTCGATTGCGTCGTTCCAGCTGAATGTGCCGGCGTTCGGGGCGGTGAAGCAGGTGATTGCGAAGGGCAGCGCGGTGGGGGCGGATACCGAGGGCACGCTGCGGTTGAATGCGTGCGGGTCGCCGACGCAATCTGCTGCCGGGCGGGCTGCACGTGAGCACGTATGCGTACGACGCGGTGGCCGATCGGTTCATCTATTTCTTCACCGGGACGGCGAACGAGGGCAAGACGCGGAGCACCTGGTAATGAAGCGGACTGGATTGTCCGGAAAGGGGCGGATCATGAGCGCAGGGCAGAGGGTGACGTGGGCGATGGGGTTGGTCGCGGGACTGCGTCTGGGCGGATTGCCGGCGCAGGCGCAGACCGTGGGGCCGCTGGCGAACACGAGCGTGGCCAATGCGCGGGTGATCGTGCCGGACGGGTCGTCGCTGCTGCAGACGATCGGGGGCGGGGAGACGCGGTGGTTCGTGTTCGGGGTGGAGCCGGGGAAGACGTACGTGGTGGAGGTGGTGGACCCGGCCAGTGACCTGGTGGCGAACACGATCGGGGTCGGTGAACGTCGCCGACGCGAGCGGGGTCGGCGGCGCCGCCGGAAGCCACGGTGGATTGCACGGCGAATGCGCGGGCGCCGGCGCTGGAGGTGGCGAACGACGGGAAGCGCTGCGTGGTGCGGGCGTTTCCGCCGACGCCGGGCAACACCCAGAACAAGCGGGGGATCTATATTGCCGTGGCGACGGTGACGGGGCCGAGCTTCCAGATCCGGGTGCGGGAGAGCACGATCTACGGGCGGTGGACGACCAATGGTTACGACTTTCACGTCGAGTTGGAGAACACGACGGCGGACTCGATGTGTGCGGAGATCATCTTTCTGCCGAACACGGGGCGACACGCTACGCGGGGACGTGGAGTGGGGGGCTGACGGTGTTGCAGCTGACGATTCCGCCGTTCGGGGCGAACAAGACGGTGTTTGCGAACTCGACGCTGGTGGGGCCGGACAACAAGGGGGCGGTGCGGATCGGGGCGTGTGCGGCGCCGACCAACCTGGTGCCGAGCGGGCTGCACGTGAGCACCTATGCCTACAACCCGGTGACCGACAAGTTCCTCTACTTCTTCACCAACACCGCCAACAACGGCGCCACCTCCAACAGCTGGTAGCCTTCGCGGGCGGGTGCTCGACCGCGTGCCCGCGCAGCTCGTCGCCATCTCGACAGGGCCTCCCATAGCGGAGGCCCTTGTCTTGTCCGCCGTAGCGCATCGGGCGAGCCGTGCGCGGCTGCCGTCGCCGACCTGCGGCAGTTGCATTTCTGGCGGAGCCGAATATAGACTTTAGACTTATTTTTGCCGGTACCTGCGCGCCGGATGGCAATTGCCGCGCACGCCGGCGAACCGCACGTCGATGCCCAGGGAGGGATCGTGAACGGCTATTCGCGTCGGCTCATTCTTGCATTGTCGCTCGCGACCGCCCACGCGGCGACTTTCACCGTCACCAACACCAACGACAGCGGAGCGGGAAGCTTGCGCGCCGCCGTCGCCCAGGCCAATGCATCGCCCGGTGCGGACACGATCAACTTCGCCGCGAACGTCACCGGCAAGATCATCCTGACGTCCGGGCAGATCCAGATCACCGATGCGCTGACGATCACCGGGAATGGCGTGGGGATCGACGGCAACGGCACGAACCGGATCTTCCAGATCGTCGAGGCGGGCGGCGGGAACTGCCCGGTGTCGGGCAGTGACTTCCTGGTCAGCATCTCCGGGCTGGCGCTGACCAACGGGCAGCGCCACGCGGACAACTCGGGCGGCGCGATCCAGACGTTCAAAAGCCTGAGCCTCGACCGGGTCGTCGTCGCCGGCAACCTTGCCAAGGCGGGCGGCGGCGTCAGCTTCCTGACGCAGTACCCGGGCCAGTCGCTGTCGATCACGAACTCCATTTTCTTCAGCAACTTCGCCCGGCCGCTGTCTGCCGTCACGGGGGCGACCCAGGGTGGCGCCTTGCAGATCACGGAGAACTGCTTCGACCAGGCGACGCGCAACGTCAACAAGGCGATCCCCGTCACCGTCACGATCGCGAACAGCCTCTTCGCCGGCAATCGCGCGAAGCCGGCGAGCGGCAACGGCTTCCCCGGCCGCGGCGGGGGGATCTTCTCGTACGCGTATGCCGACATCACGATCACCGACAGCCGCATCGTCGACAACCACGTCGACGTGCCGAGCCCCGACGACCCCACGCTCAGCTACCAGGGCGGCGGCATCCGCGGCTACGCGAAGTCGCTGACGATCACGCGGGTCGAGATCTCCGGCAACCGCGTCTTCGACGCGACCGCCAACAACCTCACGCGGGGCGGCGGTCTTTTCCTGATCAACTCCGCGCCCAACCTGCAGGCCCTGGCGGATGCGATGGCGTCAAGATCGTCGACTCGACGATCTCGGGCAACAGCGTCACTGACACCGCCGGCGCGATAGTCGTGAACGGCAACGTCGCGGTCGAGCTCGACAACACGACCATCAGCAACAACGCGGCGGGGACCAACCGCACAGGCGGCATACTCGTTTCCGTCGGAGCCACCGACTGCCCACCGCCCGGTCCGTGCCCGAACGCCTCGCCGCCGACGCTCACGATGGTCTCGTCGATCCTTGCCAACAGTTCCCGTCGAACACAGTGGACCTCGCCGGCAACGCGGCGACGATCCCGAACTTCACCGTAAATGCCGACCATTCGCTGATCGAAACCATCTGCGCGCCGAGCGCGAGCTGCAGCACGATTACCGTCTCGGGCAGCGGCAACCTGACCGCGACGGACCCGATGCTCGACTCGCTCGACTTCAATGGCGGCCTGACGCGGACGCATTGGCCGCGTGCGGGCAGCCCGGTGATCGATGCCGGCAGCAATCCGCTCGCGCTCGCGACGGACCAGCGCGGGGCGCCTCGGGTCGTCGGTTCCGCCGCGGACATGGGCGCGTTCGAGACGGTCGTCTTTCCGGTCGTCAGGGGGCTGATTCCCGACGGCTCGTCGCTTCAGCAGACGTTCGGTCCCTATCCTGATGCGAAATGGTTCGCGCTCGAAGTCGAGCCGGGCAAGACCTATGTAGTCGAGGCGGCCGACGTCAGCGGTGACCTGGGCGCGAACGCGATCGGCACGCTCGGGATCTTCGACTTGGACCTTGTGTCGGCGCCGCCGGAGGCGAACGTCGATTGCACGGCAGTCAATGGCCCGCGTCCGCCTGCCGTGGACGTGACGAGCGACGGAATCCGCTGCGTTCTGCGTACGGCACCGCCGACCTTCCCCAAGTTCCTGAACAAGCAGGTGGTTGCCGTCAAGGTGACGCGGATGGATCCGGCCCGGTGGCGGATCGCAGTTCAGGATCCGCGCCCGCGAGGCGACGATCTACGGGCGCTGGCTCACCAGAATGGCTTCGACTACCACGTCGAGGTCGAGAACACGACCGGCAATGCGATGTGCGTCGAGGTGGCGGCGTATCCGGCTTCGGGACTGACGTACAGCCCGTACATCGGCTGGCTCGGGGGCGTCGGGACGTTCACGATGAACGTGCCCGCCTTCGGCGCCGTGAAGAACGTGTCGCCCGCTGGGACGAAGGTTGGCCGAGACATGGAAGGCACATTTCGCATCGGCGGGTGCGCGTCGCCGTTGAATTCGTTCCCGGGGCGTTGCACGTTTCGTCGTACGCATTCAACGGGGCTGCCAGCAAGTACATCTATTTCTTCACCTCAACCGCGAACGAAGGCAAGACCCGGAGCACATGGTGATAAAGAGTGGCAATGGATTCTGCGGAAAGGGGCGGAACATGACAGCAGGACACGTTGCAACATGGGTGGCGGGGTGATCGTGGGCGTGTGTCTGGTGGCCTGCCGGCGCTGGCGCAGAAGGTGGGTCCGGGCGAACCTGACGGTGGCCACGGCGCGGGTGATCGTGCCGGATGGATCGTCGCTGAAGCAGGCGGTGGGAGGAGTGGGGGAGACGCGCTGGTTCGTGTTCGGGACCGAGCCGGGGAAGACCTACGTGGTCGAGGTGGTCGATACCGACGACGATACGGTGGTGAACGACATTGGAACGCTGAACGTGTTTGCGGCGGACGGGACGACGACGCCGCCGGTGGAGACCAACGTGAACTGCGCGGCGAACAGGCGCGCGCCGTCGCTGGAGGTGGCGGCGGACGGCAAGCGCTGCGTGGTGCGGACGTTTCCGCCGACGCCGGGCAATGCGCAGAACAAGCGCGGGATTTACGTGGCCGTGGCGGGCGTGACGGGGTCGAGCTTCCAGATCCGGGTGCGGGAGAGCACGATCTACGGGCGGTGGACGACCAATGGTTACGACTTTCACGTGGAGTTGCAGAACACGACGGCGGACTCGATGTGTGCGGAGATCATTTTTCTGCCGAACACGGGGGACAGCTACGCGGGGACGTGGAGTGGAGGGTTGACGACGCTGCAGCTGACGATTCCGCCGTTTGGGGCGAACAAGACGGTGTTTGCGAACTCGACGCTGGTGGGGCCGGACAACAAGGGGTCGCTGCGGATCGGGGCGTGTGCGGCGCCGACCAACCTGGTGCCGAGCGGGCTGCACGTGAGCACGTATGCGTACAACCCGGTGACCGACAAGTTCCTGTACTTCTTCACCAACACCGCCAACAACGGCGCCACCTCCAACAGCTGGTAAGCACCGGCGCGCATCGCTGCGATTTGTGATCCTTCGAGGGCCTCCCGTTGCGGGGGCCCTTCTTTTGTCTGCCGTGCCTGAATGTGCGCACCGGGACGACCGTCGTTACCGGGCCTTCGCAGTTGCATTCCCGACCCGACCGTATCTAAACTGACCATCCCGCAAAATCGCGAAACCGGCGCCCCGCGCCGGATGGACATGGGCTCGGCAAGCCCGGCGAATCTCACGTCGATACCCAGGGAGGGATCGTGAACGGCTATTTCGCGTCGGTCATTCTTGCGTTCTCGATCGCGGTCGCCCACGCGGCGACCTTCACCGTCACCAACACCAACGACAGCGGAGCGGGAAGCCTGCGCGCCGCTGTCGCCCAGGCCAATGCATCGCCGGGCGCCGACACGATCAACTTCGGCGTCAACGTCACCGGCAAGATCGTCCTGACCACCGGAACGATCCCGATCACCGAGGCGCTCACGATCGTCGGCCCCGGTTGGAATGTTCTCACCATCGACGGCAACGCCAACAATCGCATCTTCATAATCCAGGAGAATGCTCCGCCGGCCTGCCCGGCGCTTACCGGCCTGACCGACTACCTGGTGACGATCTCCGGCCTCACGCTCGCCAATGCCCACCGCAATACGGATAACAGCGCAGGTGCGATCTTCACCGTGCACAGTCTCGCCCTCGATTCGGTCGTCATTCGCGACAACGCCGCCAAGGCGGGCGCGGGCCTCACTTTCGGTACGCAGTATGCGGGGCAGTCGTTGACCATCATCAACTCGGCATTCCTCAACAACCTCGCAAAGCCGCTCTCCGTCGTCACCTCCAACCAACAGGGAGGCGCATTTCGGGTCGTGGAGAACTGCGGCGGCGCGAACATCAACACCGCGATTCCCGTCACTGTTACCGTCTCGAACAGCCTGTTCGCCGGCAATCGGGTGCAGCCGGTGAGCCTGAGCGGGTACGGTGGCGCGATTTTCTCGGCTGCGTATGCCGATATCGCGATCACCGATAGTCGGATCGTCGACAACCACGTCGATGTCCCGAATCCGCCCGTGGCCGGGCAGACCTATCAGGGTGGCGCCATCCGCGGTTACGCAAAATCGCTGGCGATCGAGCGCACGGAGATCTCCGACAACAGCGTGTTCGATGTCACAGCGAGCGACCAGACGCGCAGTGGCGGCCTTCATCTGTTCAACAACGATTCGACTCGCCAGGCCCCGGCCGACGTAATGCCCGTCAAGATCATCGACTCGACGATCTCGGGCAATAGCGTCAGCGCATACCCGGGCGCGATGCTGATCGACGGCAATACGGCCCTCGAGCTCGACAACTCGACGGTCAGCAACAATTCTGCCGGGCCCGGCCATGCCGGAGGAATCCTCGTTACGACCCCTGCGGGTCTCGCGACACCGACGCTGAAGATGGTGTCGTCGATTCTCGCCAACAGCACGGGTGTCGACCTGGCGGGCAGCGCCACGACGATTCCGACCTTCACCGTCGACGCCACCAATTCGCTGATCGAGAAGATATGCACCCCGGGCCCGACCTGCAGCACCATTTCCCTTTCGGGTAGCGGTAACCTGACGGCGACGGACCCGATGCTCGGCGCGCTCAGATTCTATGGGGCTCTGACGCGGACCCATCCCGTGCTTGCGGGAAGCCCCGTGATCAATGCAGGCAGCAACCCACTGTCGCTGACGGTCGACCAGCGCGGTTTTACGAGGGTGGTTGGTGCCGCGGCGGACATGGGGGCATACGAGGCGATTCCGCTGGCGGCACGCCTGCTGGTGCCGGACGGCACGTCGATGAAACAGACGTTCGGGGCGTACCCGGACACGAAATGGTTTGCGCTGAGTGTAGAGCCGGGCAAGACCTATGTCGTCGAAGCTGCCGATGTCGACGGTGACCTGAGCGCCAACGCGATCGGTTCGCTTGGCATCTTCGACGTGGACGGTGCGTCGGCGCCGCCGGAGGCGAGCGTGGACTGCACGTTGCCCAACGGGCCACGGCCACCTGCGGTTTCGGTGGCGAGCGACGGCATCCGCTGCATCCTGCGCACGGCGCCGCCGTACTTTGGCACGTTCCTGAACAAGCGGCCGGTGTTCGCGAAGGTGACGCGGATGAATCCAGGGTCCGGCGGCGGCTCGCAATTCAAGATTCGCGCCCGCGAGGCGACGATCTACGGTCGCTGGCTCACCAACGGATTCGATTACCACATCGAGGTCGAGAACACGACGGGCGATGCGATGTGCGTGGAGGTGATCGGATATCCGGCGTCAGGACTTACGTACAGCCCGGCCTCCGGCTGGTCGGGTGGGATCGGGGAATTGACGATGACGGTGCCGCCCTTCGGTGCGGTCAAGCAGGTGATAGCGAGCGGATCGGCGAGCGGTTCAGACCAAGAGGGCACGTTCCGCGTCGGCGCCTGTCCGTCGCCGGTCAATCTGATCCCGGGAGCCCTGCATGTCTCGTCGTACGCATTCAACGCTGCGGCGAGCAAGTACATCTATTTCTTCACGACGACTGCGAACGACGGCAAGACGCGGAGCACATGGTGAACCCCACGCGAATCGCATCGGTAGTCGCAAAGGGGCGCCGCGCAAGATCGTTCCTGCAGGATGGGACAGGATCTGCGCCGTTGGTTGCACCAAGGCGTTGTCCACGCAGGATATGAGATGCGCGACAGCGGGCGGCCGACAGACGGCGACGCACGATTCCGGCAATTGTCGTTACACTCTGCCCGGCCGCGGCAACCGCCAACAACGAGGAACGAATGCCCGAATGTCCGAGCGAGTCCCACGCCACCGCCATTCCTGCACTCGGCACACGTTTCATTTGGACATTCATTCTCGTGATCGGATGGGCCGGCGCCGCGTTCGCGGCGGACGGCGGCACCGTCTCGTCATTGGTCGTCAAGTTTCGTGACGATTGGGGCG
This sequence comes from uncultured beta proteobacterium, assembly GCA_963733985.1. Classification (GTDB taxonomy): domain Bacteria; phylum Pseudomonadota; class Gammaproteobacteria; order Burkholderiales; family Casimicrobiaceae; genus CAIWHR01. Next base: position 10,133 of record CAVTFF010000009.1, read on the forward strand.
CGCCCGCATCGGCATCGGCGCTTCCAGATGACGCTCGTCGGGCATTGACGGCGGCCCTGCGCGGCGACTTCAGCGAGACCGGCCGTACGCGCGACGGCGCCTTCACGATCGCCTTCGCCACGCCGCTGCCGTTCGTCGAAGCGCGCGCCGTCGTGAATCGCGTTCGCGGAATCACTCCGGTTCTCTACGCCAACATCATTGCGCCAAATCAGGCAGGCGGCCGCCGCGATGCCGCGGCGGTCGACGCAACGGGCATCGGCACCAATCAGTTCATCGTCAAGTATCGCGATCCTGCGCTGATCAGCGCCGCGCGTGCCGGCTTGCCGCCGGACCAGGCAAGGATCGACCGCCTGACCACGGTCCTGGGCGAGACCGTCCGCTACGGTCGAGCGATGTCGGGCGGCTCGTACGTCTTCCGGCTGTCGCGCCGGATGCTGCCGGCCGAGGCCGAGGCCGCCGCGGCGAAGATCGCGCTCGAGCCCGACATCGAGTACGCCGAGCCGGACAGGATCATGCAGCACACGCTCACCCCGAATGATTCGCTGTACGCCGCAAATCAGTGGGATCTTTTCGAGGCGATCGGCGGCATCAACGCGCCGGCAGGCTGGGACACGACCACCGGCACCGCCGGGGGGATTGCCGCGGACATCGACACGGGACTCCTGGATCATCCGGACCTCGCCGGACGCTTCGTTTCCAGTGGCTACGACTTCATCTACGACAACATCGTTGCCAACGACGGCGATCCGGCGGGCCTGCCGCTGGGCTGCTCGGCGAACCCGGTCGGGGCAGGATGCAGCAGCCGAGATGCGGACGCGCATGATCCGGGCGACTGGGTAACGTCGGCCGAGAGTTCCAGCGGCTGGCTTATCGGATGTCCGATCGGCAATTCCACCTGGCACGGCACGCACACGGCCGGGACGATCGCCGCTGCGAGCAACAACGCCGCCGGCATCGCCGGCATCAACTGGGTCGGCAAGATCCTTCCGCTGCGCGTGCTCGGCAAGTGCGGCGGCTATTCGTCGGATATCGAGGATGCGATCGTCTGGGCCTCGGGCGGGACAGTGCCCGGCGTGCCCGCGAATGGTACCCCTGCGCGCGTGATGAACCTCAGTCTCGGTGGTGGCGGCGCCTGCGATGCATCCTGGCAGACGGCGATCAATACCGCGCTTGCGAACAACGCGGTCGTCGTCGTCGTCGGCGGGCAACAGCAACGCGAATGCCGCCGGCCAGGTCCCCGCGAATTGCAATGGCGTGATCACCGTCGCGGCGACACAACGCGCCGGCGCGCGCGCGTCGTACAGCAACTTTGGGTCCGCGGTGGAGATCGCGGCGCCGGGCGGCGGCGACGGGAAGTCCATTCTTTCGACGCTCAACAACGGCGCGACGACGCCGGCAGCGTATGTCTACGCGTTCTACCAAGGGACCAGCATGGCGGCGCCCCACGTTACGGGCGTCGTCTCGCTGATGGTCGGGCTCAACCCCTCGCTGACGCCTGCGCAGGTGTCCGCGATCATCCAATCGACGGCGCGGGCGTTCCCGACGGGAACCGGGCGCGACTGCACGAGCAACCTCGCGGGCGTGGTCGGCACGACGCAGTATTGCGGCGCGGGCATCTTGAACATGGCGGCGGCGCTCGCGATGACGTCATCGCGCCTGCTGGTACCTGACGGGACGTCGGAGGGGCAGACGTTCACGGCGTATCCGGAGACGCGGTGGTTCACGCTGACGGTGGAGCCGGGGAAGACGTACGTGATCGAGGCGATGGATCCGAGCGGCGATCTGAGTGCGAACGCGATGGGGACGCTCAACGTGTTTGCGCCTGACGGCATTTCGGCGCCGCCGGAGGCGAGTGTGGATTGCACGGGGGCGAACGGGCCGCGGGCGCCGGCGGTGGATGTGGCGAGTGATGGGGTGCGGTGCGTGCTGCGCACGGCGCTGCCGGCGGCGGGGCTGCAGCAGAACAAGCGGCCGGTGTATGTGCGGGTGACGCGGATGGATCCGGCGCTGGGGGGCGGGGCGCAGTTCAAGATTCGGGTGCGGGAGGGGACGGTGTACGGGCGCTGGCTGACGGCGGTGGGTTACGACTACCACGTGGAGGTGGAGAACGCGACGGCGGATGCGATGTGCGTGGAGGTGGCGCGGTATCCGGCGTCGGGGCTCACGTATACGGTGGGGCCGGGGTGGTCGGGGTCGATTGCGTCGTTCCAGCTGAATGTGCCGGCGTTCGGGGCGGTGAAGCAGGTGATTGCGAAGGGCAGCGCGGTGGGGGCGGATACCGAGGGCACGCTGCGGTTGAATGCGTGCGGGTCGCCGCTCAATGTGCTGCCGGGCGGGCTGCACGTGAGCACGTATGCGTACGACGCGGTGGCCGATCGGTTCATCTATTTCTTCACCGGGACGGCGAACGAGGGCAAGACGCGGAGCACCTGGTAATGAAGCGGACTGGATTGTCCGGAAAGGGGCGGATCATGAGCGCAGGGCAGAGGGTGACGTGGGCGATGGGGTTGGTCGCGGGACTGTGTCTGGGTGGATTGCCGGCGCAGGCGCAGACCGTGGGGCCGCTGGCGAACACGAGCGTGGCTAATGCGCGGGTGATCGTGCCGGACGGGTCGTCGCTGCTGCAGACGATCGGGGGAGGGGAGACGCGGTGGTTCGTGTTTGGGGTGGAGCCGGGGAAGACGTACGTGGTGGAGGTGGTGGACCCGGCCAGTGACCTGGTGGCGAACACGATTGGGTCGGTGAATGCGCGCGACGCGACGGGGCGGCGGCGCCGCCGGAAGCCACGGTGGATTGCACGGCGAATGCGCGGGCGCCGGCGCTGGAGGTGGCGAACGACGGGAAGCGCTGCGTGGTGCGGACGTTTCCGCCGACGCCGGGGAACACCCAGAACAAGCGGGGGATCTATATTGCCGTGGCGACGGTGACGGGGCCGAGCTTCCAGATTCGGGTGCGGGAGAGCACGATCTACGGGCGGTGGACGACCAATGGTTACGACTTTCACGTGGAGTTGCAGAACACGACGGCGGACGCGATGTGTGCGGAGATCATCTTTCTGCCGAACACGGGGGACAGCTATGCGGGGACGTGGAGTGGGGGGTTGACGGTGTTGCAGCTGACGATTCCGCCGTTTGGGGCGAACAAGACGGTGTTTGCGAACTCGACGCTGGTGGGGCCGGACAACAAGGGGGCGCTGCGGATCGGGGCGTGCGCGGCGCCGACCAACCTGGTGCCGAGCGGGCTGCACGTGAGCACCTATGCCTACAACCCGGTGACCGACAAGTTCCTGTACTTCTTCACCAACACCGCCAACAACGGCGCCACCTCCAACAGCTGGTAGCGCTGGGCGGGCTGCGCGGCAACCGCTGACACTTCAACAGGGCGCCCCGCGTGGGGGCCACTTTTGTTGTGTCGAAAGCAATTCTCGACGCAAAAAAATCGAGGCCTCCGCAGAGGCCTCGATCAATTGCGTCAGGCAGTTAGGCGCCGCCCAGGGCGACGGCCGCTGCCGATCCTTACCAGGAGTTGGACGAGTTGCCGCCGTTGATCGGCTGCGGTGCCGCGAACGGGATGAACTGGTTCGTGACCGGATTGTATGCGTAGTTATTCACGACAACTGATCCTGCCACGAACTCCTCGAGGCAGGAGTGAACCCGCAGCGATCCCTTGTTGTCGCCATTGACCGTCGAGCCATTCGGGCGAACGTACTTTGCCGCGCCCATCGGCGGTATCGTCAGGCACGTGGAGAAAGTCGTGCCGGTGGGAGGCGTCGTGCCGGTGCCCGGATAGAAATCTAGCTCGATCAGGATCGAGTCGGTCGTCGTGTTCTGCACCTCGACGTGGAAGTCGTAGCCGTTCGTTGTCCAGCGGCCATAGAGCGTGCTCTCGCGAATACGAATCTGGAAGGCGTTCGCGTTGTTGGAAAAGACGGAGACATAGATCGCCCGCTTGTTGAGTGTCGTAATGCTCGTCGGACGGAACATTCGGATCACGCATCGCGCACCATCGGAGCCGGGAAGGCCTTCGATGGCCGGCGCGGTGCTCGCCAGACCGCAATTCGTCGTCGTTTCGGGAGCCGCCGATACTCCGTCGCTGTCGAAGACGCCGAGACTGACAGCGTTGAAGTTGCTGTCGCCATACGGATTGATGGCTTCGATGGTATAGGTCTTGCCCTCTTCCGAACCGAAGTAGAACCAGCGGGTCTCTCCGGGGCTCATGGACTGGAACGTGGCAGTACCGTCGGGAATCAGCAGTCGCGCGTTTCCGACGACGGTATTGGCCGCGGGCGAAATTCCAGTCTCCGGGGCTGAGACAGAGACGTTGCGTTTGATTCCACTGCCCTGCTTTTCCTGGGCGATGGCGCCAACGGAAAAGGCGGTAGCTGCGATCACCGCCCCTATCAACAGAATCGTACGACCGCTGCGCGCGGCGGACTGCTCCACTGATTGCGTCATGATTTTTTGTCTCCGTTCCAGTTGAACTACGTAGACCACAGTTCCCTCGCTGCGGCATTACGATGACACTATGAAGTTCCAGCGTCAAGTGTGAATACCAGACTAGTACGTTACATATTGCACATGTGCTAGTGTTTGAATCGTTGAGGAAAAGCGAACCCTGCGATGCCGCGATCGGAAGTAACTCATTCAATGCTAGAAGTGTGAATATCAGACTAGTACGCTACATATTGCACATGTGCTAGTGTTTGAATCGTTAAGAAAATGCCGGCCCTGGGATGTCGCGATCGGAGGTGACTCATTCAACGCCAAGATGACGCGGTCGCGGTTTGCTACATAGGCGGCGCAGCAACGCGGTTGAAGTCGGTGAGTCTCGAGGAGTATGAGGTCGTGGCGCAAGTCGATGCATTTTTCTTGACTGGTGAGGCTGAAGCGCTCGCATGCGTGCTCGATGCGAAAATCGGAGGCTGTGCGAGTCAGATGAAACTGGTGCCCGGGCGACACGAGAGGCACCTATGCATGCGACCACGTGGCAAGGGTAGTCTTGTCGAAGGGAGCGCCTCTTTTTGTCGGTCCGGGGGAATGCTCGCGCCCCCGGGCTGGTTTGCCCATCTGATAAAATCTGTCCCCCTGTATGCGGCGTGATGCGCCGCCGGTCAGCAGCGCACCTTTCCGAAGCGCGCGACGTCGCGTCCCGAAAGGTGGCAACGCAGGTACCGAGCCGGTGCGTTCGCGCCGATTTGGCGTGCTCTTCGATGCCAACGGTTCGCTTCAAACCGACGAACGAGGTCACTATGAGAGCGCTAATGGAACGAAATCAGGTAAGGGGCATCACGACAAGATCGGCGCTCCTCTATGCGTTGCTCTGCGTCACGACCGCGGCGGCCGCTGATCCCAACGCCGGCGGAACCAATTTCAATGCCGTCACGCGGCCGGCGGTCGAAAGAATCGCGCCGCTCGACAACACCGCCGTCGCCAATGCCCGGGTCACCGTGCCCGACGGGACCTCGCTGTACCAGCCGATTGGTCCTGCCGAGAAGCGCTGGTTCGCGTTCGAGGCGGAACCTGGCAAGACATACGTCGTCGATATTCTCGATCCATACGGCGACCTCGGCGCCAACGTGATCGGCTTGGTGGCGGTGACCGATTCGAGCGGCTTGGCGGCGCCACCGGAAGCGAACAGCAACTGCTCGTTCTCCGCGACCAATCGCGCGCCGGGGCTCGAGGCCGCGGGCAGTGACGGGTGGCGCTGCATCATCCGCACCTTCACGCCGAGCAACGGAGCGACGCAGAACAAGCGCGGAATCTATGTTTCCGTCGGTTCGGGCGGCGGCACGAGCTTCCAGATCCGGGTGCGCGAGAGCACGATGTACGGCCGCTGGACGACGAACAGCTACGATTTCCACATTGAGCTGCAAAACACGACCGCCGACTCGACGTGCGCGCAAATTGTCCTCAATCCCAATGCCGGATACGCCTACAACGGCGCCACATGGACCGTGACCGGGACGATCTTTTCCACCCAGATCACGGTTCCGCCGATGGGCGCCGCCAAGACCGTCGTCCCGAACGGAACGCTTTCAGGGGGCGAAAATCGGGGCACGATGCGGATCACCGACTGCGGCACGGGCCAACTTGTTCCCGGTGCGCTCAACGTCAGCAGCTACGCGTTCAACCCGCTGACGAACGTCTATCTCTTCTTCACGCCGACCAAGGCCAACGAGGGCGGCCAAAATACCTGGTAATGCGATGACGTGATCGCGGAACGCCGACGCCCCGGCGGTCCGCGGTTGCCGCAGTCAGCGACGCCCGCTGCCGCCGAGCAGCGAGCCCAGCACGCCGCGGACGATCTCTCGTCCCACCGACGAGCCGATGGTCCGCGCGGCGCTCTTGGCCATCGCTTCGACCATGCTGTCCTTCCGGCCGCTGCCGGTCATCAGGCCGCCCAGCGAATCCTTGACCGAGTCCAGAAAGCCGCCCCCTGTGGCCGGCGCCCCTCCGCCCGTCGCTGCAGTGCCGGTGCCGGCGGCTCGACCCTTGAGCCTCTCGTACGCCGATTCCCGATCGACGGCCTTGTCGTAGACGCCGGCGACGGGGGATGCGCCGATGATCACCTTTCGCTCTTGGGGTGTGATGGGCCCGATGCGGCTTGCCGGTGGCAGGACATACGCACGCTCGACAATGGCCGGACGCCCCTTTTCGTCGAGGAACGATACGAGCGCTTCGCCGACGCCGAGCTCGGTGATCGCCTTTTCGGTGTCGAGCTTTGGATTCGCGCGCATCGTTTCGGCCGCGGCCTTCACCGCCTTCTGATCGCGCGGCGTGAACGCGCGCAACGCGTGCTGGACGCGGTTGCCGAGCTGCCCCAGCACGGTCTCGGGCACGTCGAGCGGATTCTGCGTGACGAAATAGACGCCCACACCTTTGGAGCGGATCAAACGCACGACCTGCTCGATCTTGTCGAGGAGATTCTTCGGCGCGTCGGTGAACAGCAAGTGCGCCTCGTCGAAAAAGAACACGAGCTTCGGCTTGTCACGGTCGCCCACTTCCGGCAGCCGCTCGTAGAGCTCGGACAGGAGCCACAGGAGCAACGTCGAGTAGAGCTTCGGCGCGTTCATGAGCTGGTCGGCTGCCAGAATGTTGACCACGCCTTTTCCACCCTCGCCGGTCTGCAGCAGATCGTCGATGTTGAGCATCGGCTCGCCGATGAATTTCTCGGCGCCCTGCTGCTCGAGTGAAAGGAGCCCGCGCTGGATCGCGCCGATCGATGCGGCCGACACGTTGCCGTATCCGGTCTGGAATTCCTGGGCGTTGTCGCCCACGTATTGAAGCAGCGCCCGCAGGTCCTTGAGATCGAGCAACAAGAGCCCGCGGTCGTCGGCGACCTTGAAGACGAGAGACAGCACGCCTTCCTGCGTGTCGTTGAGCGTCAGGATGCGCGCGAGGAGCAGCGGGCCGAGGTCCGAAATCGTCGCGCGCACCGGGTGGCCCTGCGCGCCGAAGACGTCCCAGAAGACCGCCGGACATCCGGCGAACGTGGGCATTTCCGCGCCGATCAGCTTCAAGCGGTCCTGGAATTTGGGTGAAGAGGCGCCCGGCTGCGTGATGCCCGCAAGATCGCCTTTCACGTCGGCCATGAATACCGGCACGCCGATTCCCGAAAAGCGCTCGGCCATCACCTGCAGCGTGACGGTCTTGCCGGTGCCGGTCGCGCCCGTGATGAGCCCGTGCCGGTTGGCAAGTGCGGGCAACAGGCAAAGCTCGGTTGCTGCGTTTTTTGCAATGGGTTGCGGTTCGGCCATCGCGATCTCCGGTGCGGGTAATCAGCGGCAATCTTAGCGCGGGCAGGCCCGGTACGGCGGAAGCAAGGGCGTCCGGCGCGGCTGACTTGGCAACCCGTTCCCCCATCCCCATCTTGGAAGGTGCGAAGTCGTGGGGGCCCGCGGATCCGGGCAGCGTCCGACTTGGCCACATCCGGCCATCGCTGCCCTTCAAATTTGCTCGAATTTCTGGTAATATTGGCAAGATAAGCAATAGAAATGGGCTGGGCACAGCCCATTTTTTTTTGCTGCGGCAGTTTTTCGATGGTTGTGACCGCTCGACAGGAAGATGCATTTGGGTGAATTGCTGGAGCGAACGCTCCCCCCGCTGGGGTACGAGCTGGTCGATTGGGAGACTTCTCCCGGGGGCCGGCTCGTGCGCGTATTCATCGACAAGCCGAAGGGCGTAAGCGTCGAGGATTGCGCAAGGGTGAGCAACCATCTCACCCACCTGTTCGCAGTCGAAAACGTGGATTTCGAGCGACTGGAAGTTTCATCGCCGGGGCTGGATCGGCCGCTCACCAAGGCGGCGGATTTCGTCCGGTTTACCGGCGAAGAGGCCGAGTTCCGCTTGCGGACGCCGGTCGACAACGCGAAAAAGTTGAAGGGCGTCCTGCGCGGCTGCGAAGACGGCACCGTCGTCGTCGAAACCGCAAAGGGCACGGTCACCGTTCCGCTCGCGGAAATCAATCGGGCGCGGCTGGTGCCGAAGATCGAGTGGAGAAAGACGAGATGAATCGCGAACTGCTGCTGCTGGTCGACGCGCTTGCGCGCGAAAAGAACGTGCCGAAGGAAATCGTCTTCACCGCGCTGGAATCCGCGCTCGCGTCGGCCACCAAGAAACGGTTCCCCAACGAGATCGACGCACGAGTGTCGATCGACCGGGAGACCGGCGACTACGAGTCGTTCCGGCGCTGGACCGTCGTACCCGACGAGGAGCACGAGGAGCCCGCGTACCAGCTCGCGATCACGGACGCGACCGAGCGCGACCCGAACTTGAAGCTCGGTGATGTCATCGAGGAGCCCCTCGAGCCGATCGAGTTCGGGCGTATCGGCGCGCAGGCGGCGAAGCAGGTGATCCTGCAGAAGATTCGCGACGCCGAGCGCGAGCAGATCCTGAACGACTTTCTCGAACGCGAGGACAACCTGCTGACCGGAACCGTCAAGCGCATCGAGCGCGGCAGCGCGATCGTCGAATCGGGCCGCATCGAGGGTGTCATCCCGCGTGACCAGCTGATCCCGAAGGAGATGCTCCGCGTGGGTGATCGCATTCGCGCGTACGTGACCAAGGTCGATCGCACGGCGAAGGGGCCGCAGCTGATCCTGTCGCGGATCGCGCCCGAGTTTCTGATGCGGCTCTTCGAGCTGGAAGTGCCGGAGATCGAGGAAGGTCTGATCGAGATCAAGGCCGCTGCGCGCGACCCCGGCATCCGCGCCAAGATCGCCGTCAAGTCGAACGATCCGCGGCTCGATCCGCAGGGCACTTGCATCGGCATGCGCGGATCGCGCGTCACCGCCGTGACCAACGAGCTCGCCGGCGAGCGCGTCGACATCATCCTCTTCTCGGAGGATCCCGCAAAGTTCGTCATCAACGCGCTCGCGCCGGCGGAGATCTCGTCGATCGTCGTCGACGAGGAAAAGCACAGCATGGATGTCGTCGTCGACGAGGAGAACCTCGCGATCGCGATCGGCCGCCTCGGCCAGAATGTGCGGCTCGCCTCCGAGCTCACCGGCTGGGAACTGAACCTGATGAGCGTAGAGGATTCGCAGAAGAAACATGAAGAGGAGAGGAACCCGGCTGCGCGAGCTCTTCATGGACAAGCTCGACGTCGACGAGGAAGTCTCCGACATCCTGATCGCCGAAGGCTTCACCTCGCTCGAGGAAGTCGCCTACGTGCCGATCAACGAAATGCTCGAGATCGAGGGCTTCGACGAGGACACGGTGAACGAGCTCCGCAGCCGCGCTCGCAACGCGCTGTTGACGGAGGCGATCGCCCGCGAGGAATCCGTCGAGCACACCGACGAGGCGTTGCTGAATCTCGAAGGGATGGACACCGAGATCGCGAGCGCGCTCGCGGCGCACGGAATCACGACGCGCGACGCGCTCGCCGATCTCGCCGGCGACGAGCTGGTCGAGCTGACCGGCATTTCCGAAGAGCGCGCGCAGGACCTCATCATGAAGGCGCGCGCGCACTGGTTCGAGGAAACGCCGGCGGAAACGGCGTCGGGCGCGGCGGCAGCCCCAGCCCCAGCCCTGGGGCAGCGGCACTAAGGGCGAATCGAGAAGGGACGCGGGAGAAGCGCATGGCGCAAACGACAATCGAACAATTCGCGACCGAGCTCAAGATGCCGGCGGGCGCGCTGCTGGAGCAGCTCGGCAAGGCCGGCGTCGCCGGCAAGAAGGAAGGCGACAAGCTCTCCGAAGTGGACAAGACCAAGCTGCTCGAGTACTTGCAGAAGCAGCACGGCGCGGCCGGCGAGCCGAAGAAGAAGATCACGCTCACGCGGAAGCAGACGACCGAGATCAAGGCCGCCGGTTCCATGGGCAAGGCGCGGACGATCCAGGTCGAGGTGCGCAAGAAGCGCGTGTTCGTGAAGCGCGACGAGACGGAAGCGGCGGCGCCGGTCGAGGAGGTCGTGAAGCTCGCGGCAGCGCCGGTGATCACGCCGGAGGAGCTCGCCGCGCGCGAAGCGGAAGACAAGAAGGCGCAGGTGCTGATCGCGCGGCAGCAGGAAGAGATTCAGCAGAAGCAGCAGCAGGCCGTCAAGCGCAAGACGAAGAAGGAAAAGGAAGCCGAAGAGGCGGCCGCGAAGGCGGCGGCGGAAGCTGCCGCGGCGGAAGCTGCGAAGGCTGCCGAGGCGGCCAAGGTCGAAGCAGCGAAAGCGCCCGCTGCCAAGGCGAAGGCCCCCGGCGAAGGCACGCTGCATCGCCCGGCGGCGAAACCGGGAGAGAAGGCGCGCACGGTCAAGAAGAGCGGCACTGCGTTCCAGGAAGAAGCCGCGCGTCGTCGCGCGCTCAAGCTCCGCGGCGACGTCACCGGAGGCGCGTCGGCGGCCACTGGCTGGCGGCAGCCCAAGGTCGGGCATCGTCGGCACGACGAGGAAGGCGGCGAAATCGGCGCGCCGGCAGCCGCGGGCCCGATCGTCCGTGAAGTCTCGATCCCCGAAACGATTACCGTCGCCGATCTGGCGCACAAGATGTCGGTAAAGGCGGCCGAGCTCATCAAGGCGCTGATGAAGCTGGGCCAGATGGTCACGATCAACCAGGTCCTCGATCAGGAGACCGCGATGATCCTGGTCGAGGAGATGGGGCACAAGGCGATCCCCGCCAAGCTCGACGATCCGGACGCGCTGCTCGCCGAAGCCGAAGCGACCACCGCGGAAGCCGAGCCGCGCCCGCCGGTCGTCACCGTGATGGGCCACGTCGACCACGGCAAGACCTCGCTCCTCGATTCGATCCGCCGCGCGCGCGTCGCGAGCGGCGAAGCGGGCGGCATCACACAGCACATCGGCGCGTATCACGTGCAGACGAAGAAGGGCGTGATCACGTTCCTCGACACGCCGGGCCACGAGGCTTTCACCGCGATGCGCGCGCGCGGCGCCAAGGTCACCGACATCGTGGTGCTGGTCGTCGCCGCCGACGACGGCGTGATGCCGCAGACGAAGGAAGCCATCGCGCATGCGAAGGCCGGCAGCGTTCCGCTCGTGGTCGCGATGAACAAGATCGACAAGCCGGAGGCGAATGCCGAGCGTGTCAAGCAGGAGCTCGTTGCCGAAGGCGTGATCCCCGAGGAATACGGCGGCGAGACGCAGTTCATCCCGGTGTCGGCGAAGACCGGCGCGGGCATCGACGAGCTGCTCGATGCGATCCTGCTGCAGGCCGAAGTGCTGGAGCTCAAGGCGCCGAAGGATGCGCCGGCCCGAGGCATCGTGATCGAATCGCGGCTCGACAAGGGCAGGGGCCCCGTGGCGACGGTGCTCGTGCATTCAGGGACGCTCAAGCGCGGCGACATCGTGCTTGCCGGCGCGGTCTTCGGCCGCGTGCGCGCAATGACCGACGAGACCGGCAAGAATGTTCCGACGGCCGGCCCGGCGATTCCCGTCGAGATCCAGGGCTTGTCCGACGTGCCGCTCGCCGGCGAAAACGTGATGGTGCTGGGCGACGAGCGCAAGGCACGCGAAATCGCGCTCTTCCGCCAGGGCAAGTTCCGCGACGTCAAGCTCGCGAAGCAGCAGGCGGCGAAGCTCGAGAACATGTTCGACCAGATGGCCGAGGACGCGGTCAAGTCACTGACGCTGATCGTCAAGGCCGACGTGCAGGGCAGCTATGAGGCGCTGACGCAGGCGCTGACCAAGCTTTCGACCGACGAGGTCAAGGTCAACATCGTGCACGCGGCCGTCGGCGGCATCACCGAATCGGACATCAATCTGGCGCTTGCATCGAAGGCCGTCGTCATCGGCTTCAACGTGCGCGCCGACGTCGCCGCGCGCAAGCTGGCCGAACACAGCGGCGTCGACATCCGCTACTACAACATCATCTACGACGCCGTCGACGAGGTGAAGGCCGCGTTGTCCGGCATGTTGGCGCCGGAAAAGAAAGAAAGCCAGATCGGCCTGGTCGAGGTGCGCGAGGTGTACAAGATCTCGAAGGTCGGGACGGTCGCTGGTTGCTATGTCCTGGACGGCATCGTCAAGCGCGGCTCGCGCGTGCGCGTGCTCCGCGACAATGTCGTGATCCACGACGGCGAGCTCGATTCGCTGAAGCGCTTCAAGGACGACGTGCGCGAGGTGAAGGGTGGTTTCGAATGCGGCCTGTCGATCCGCAATTTCAACGATATCGAGAAGGGCGACCAGCTCGAGGTATACGAGATCGTCGAAGTCTCGCGCACGCTTTGACGTCATTCCCGCGCAGGCGGGAATCCAGTGTCGTTGCGTCAAAGTCACTGGGTCCCCGCGTTCGCGGGGACGACGCCCACGTTGTCCAGCGTCCCATCGACAAGCTGACCCGCAAATGAAAAAAACATCACAACGCGCGCGACGCGTCGGCGACGAGATCCAGCGTGAGCTCGCGCAGCTCCTGCGCGAGGAGATCAAGGATCCTCGCGTCGGGCGCGTGACGATTACGGCAGTCGAGGTATCGCCGGACCTGTCTCATGCGAAGATCTTCGTCACGCATCTCGCCGGACGCGAGCATGGCGACGAGGCGGTGGCAGCGCTGCAGCACACGGCCGGCTTCCTGCGCACTGCGCTCTCGCGCCGGCTCCAGCTCTACTCGGTGCCCCAGCTTCATTTCGCGTACGACGATTCGATCGAATCCGGCATGCGCCTGTCGCAGCTGATCGACGACGCGGTCGCGGCGGACCGCAAGCTGCCGCATTGATGGCTACGGCTCTCGCTCGCCCTTCCCGGCCCGAGCGCCGGCGGGTCGACGGCATCCTGCTGCTCGACAAGCCCTCCGGCCTTTCGTCCAACGCGGCGCTGCAGCGCGCGAAGCGCTGCTATGCTGCGGAAAAGGCCGGTCACACCGGCACGCTCGATCCGCTCGCTTCGGGCCTGCTGGTGCTTTGTTTCGGTGACGCGACCAAGTTTGCGCAAGTGCTGCTCGATGCGCGCAAGGAATACATCGCGACGGTGCGGTTCGGCATCGCGACGACTACCGGGGACGCCGAGGGCGAAATGATCGACGAGCGCCCGGTCGCGTTTCGCCGCGCCGACCTCGAGGCGGCATTGCCACGATTCATCGGAACGATCCCGCAGGTGCCTCCACGGCACGCGGCGCTCAAGCATCGAGGCAAGAGTTATTACGAATACGCGCGCGCCGGAGTCGAGATCGACCGCTTGCCGCGCGACATCGAGATCGACGCGATAGAGATCGTCGACTGGGTGCCGCCAGTGGCAACGCTTCGCGTTGCCTGTGGCAAGGGAACCTACATTCGGGTCTTGGCCGAGGATCTCGGTGCCGCGGTCGGCAGCTGCGCGCATCTCGCGGGCCTGCGCCGCACGGCGAGCGGCGCCTTCGCGCTCGACGACGCGGTCACTCTTGCAGCGCTCGAGGCGCTCGACGATCCGGCGGCGCGAGACGCGCTGCTGCTGCCGGTGGAGGCACTTGTCGCGTCGATGCCGAGGCTCGACGTGGATGCAAATGGCGCCCGCGCGCTCATGCAGGGACGTACGGTTGCGGTTGTGGAACCGGCTTCGGGACGTTACCGCTGTCACGTTGCGACCCGGTTCCTCGGCATGGTCGACGTGGCCGACGGCGTGATCCGTCCGCTGCGAATGACGCGGACCGAATGACCAAAAAAGAACCCCGCATGCAGCGGGGTTCGTCGTGGAGCCGGTACTCCGGGCTAGCGGGAACGCCGCCGCAGGAAGTAGCCTGCCGAAAGCGCCAGCAACCCGGCCATCAGCATCAGGCCGTATTCGTTCAGCGTAGGAACATTCGTGGCGATGGCGGCGGGTCCGATGGGGTTGCCGCCGATCGTCGCACCGTCGAATGCCATCCCGGAGTCGTAGGCGGTGTCGTCCCAGTTCACGACGCCGAATTCCAGCTCGTAGCTACCCGTCGTCGGAATCGCGTAGCTTGCCTGAATCCAGCCGGTGTAGCCGCATCCCACGTCAAAACACGTCCCGGAAGAGCCACCAAGCGGCGCCCAGGCCGGGCCTCCCGCGACAATGGGTGTGGCGGGCGGAACCAGGGTGGCGACGGGTGCCGGCATGGAAAACCCCGGCACCGTGTTGCCGCCAGCTGTCGTGCGCGCCGTGAACAACAGCGCTACCTGATTGCCGCCCGAATCAAGTAGCCGTGCCCATGCATAGTCGGCAAATCCTGCGCCATCGGAAGTGACGTAGTTGAAGTAGAAGGACAGCGTCTGCCCGGCCGTCGCCGCAAATATGCCAGACCGGATGCGCGAACCGTTGGTCGCAGAGCCCGTTCCGCCGATACCCGCTAAGCCCAGGCCATTGGCGCCATTCACACTGGACACCCAGCCATAAGCAGTGCTACCGGCGAAAGGGGAGAGCGGCACCACGCCATTCGCTCCGGACGTGCCGCAACTGCCCGTGCACGCCCAGCCCGCGGTGCTGATGGCCGGGTTGATGGCCGGACCGCCGGCTGCATGGACCACACCCACATACCCGACCAAGCCTGCCAATAACAACGATTTGACCACAGACATCTTCTTCTCCCCTTAGCCCTGAGAACGCATCAACCTCTTCGCCACTGTAGGCGACGCCTGGCCGGGGCGCAACTTTTTGCGAAGCCAGGCTCGAAGCGCTAACTGAATGAAGTGTAATGGAAAATGGCTCGAGCTCTTAATTGTTACCTACAAAGTGTCTGAACAGATCCAAGCTTGCAATTTATGACGTTGGAATTGAGATTGAGGAATCGCCATGTATTTACAGAAATTATGGTATTCGATTCCAGATAACTCGCAGACCGATTTTCGGAGTGATGTAGTACACACAAAAAGGAGGGTGTTGTTGCATTTCTGCATGAACATGAGAGCGACGTGGCCGGGACGCAGAGATTGGCGAAATCAAAGAGCGGAAATCCAGTTTGCCTCGATCGACTGAACTCTCCCCATGTCGTACGCGGCATTCCGGCAATTCGACCGATTAATCTTTCTGTCTTATGCGTGCGAGGCCTCTCCATCCTGCTTGAATCCGCGGCATGCGCGGAGCCCGCTCCTTTCTTGGCAGTTCATGGGCAACAGCATCACGCACTTGAATCGTAAGCACTTTTGAGAATATAATTACTATTTTTGCCGAGCGAAATACGACGGGCGAGCGGCCAGAGCCCGCATCGATAGAAAGCGACCGAAGGAAGAATGCAAATGGCAGTTACCGTGCAGGAAAAGGCGAAAGTCATCGCCGACTATCAGCGCATGAAGGGCGACACCGGCTCGCCGGAAGTGCAGGTCGCGCTGCTCACCGCGCGCATCAATGGCCTCAACGACCATTTCAAGACCAACGTCAAGGACCACCACTCGCGGCGCGGTCTGCTGCGAATGGTGTCGCGCCGCCGCAAGCTGCTCGATTATCTGAAGTCCCGCAACACAGACAGCTACCGCACGCTGATCGAGAAGCTTGGCCTCCGCAAGTAAGCGGGCGTCTTCAGGTCGGATCCGATTGACGCTGACGACTCGCGCAAGCGCAAGAGCGATGCGTCGTCACGGACCGCGCCGGGACCGGCAGCCTTCGCCGCCCGTTTTCGAACAACGCCAGTGGCCGCGCTTTCCGGAGCGCGGCCATTGTCATTTCAGGAACAGAGGAGCACCGTGAACCCGATCAAGAAATCAATTCCCTACGGCCGTCACACGCTGACGCTCGAAACCGGCGAGATCGCCCGCCAGGCCGGCGGCGCGGTCATGGTCAGCCTCGACGACACGGTCGTGCTGGTGACCGCAGTCGCGCGCACTGCAGCCAAAGCGGGCCAGGACTTCTTCCCGCTGACCGTCGACTACCAGGAGAAGACCTACGCCGCGGGCAAGATCCCCGGCGGTTTCTTCAAGCGCGAAGGCCGCCCGTCGGAAAAGGAAACGCTGACCTCGCGCCTGATCGACCGCCCGATCCGGCCGCTCTTCCCCGACGGCTTCTACAACGAAGTGCAGGTCATCGCGACGGTGCTCTCCGTCGACCCCGAGATCGATCCCGACATTCCCGCGATGATCGGCGCCTCGGCGGCATTGATGCTCTCCGGCGTGCCGTTCAACGGCCCGATCGGTGCCGCGCGCGTCGGTTACCTCGACGGCCAGTACGTTCTCAATCCGACCAAGACCGAATTGACGACCTCCGCGCTCAACCTCGTCGTCGCCGGCACCGAGGCCGCGGTGCTGATGGTGGAATCCGAAGCCCACGAGCTGCCGGAAGAAGTGATGCTGGGCGCCGTCGTTTACGGCCACCAGCAGCAGCAGGCGGCGATCGAGCTGATCAATTCGCTGGTCGAGGAGGGCGGCAAGCCGCTGTGGGATTGGCAGCCGCCGGCCAAGGACGAAGCGATGATCGCGAAGGTCACCGCGGTGGCCGAAGCCGCGCTGCACGAGGCCTATCAACTCCGCTCGAAGCAGGCGCGGCAGCAGCGGCTGAAGGATATCTACGCGCAGGTGGCCACGGAATGCATTCCCGCCGACGCAGCACCCGGCTACGCGAACCAGGTCAACAATTTCGTGTTCGAGCTCGAAGCGAAGATCGTCCGCAATCAGATCCTCTCGGGCGAACCGCGCATCGACGGCCGCGACACGCGCACCGTGCGCCCGATCGCGATCCGGACCGGCGTGCTGCCGCGCACACATGGCTCCGCGCTCTTTACCCGCGGCGAGACGCAGGCGATCGTCGTCAGCACGCTCGGCACCGCGCGCGACGAGCAGATCATCGACGCGCTGATGGGCGAGTACCGCGACCGCTTCATGCTCCACTACAACATGCCGCCGTACGCCACCGGTGAAACTGGCCGCGTCGGCTCGCCGAAGCGCCGCGAGATCGGCCACGGCCGTCTTGCCAAGCGCGCGCTGTTGGCGGTGCTGCCGACCGCCGAGGAGTTCGCGTACTCGATGCGCGTCGTCTCCGAGATCACCGAGTCGAACGGCAGCTCGTCGATGGCCTCGGTGTGCGGCGGCAGCCTTGCGCTGATGGACGCCGGCGTGCCGACCAAGGCGCACGTCGCGGGCATTGCGATGGGCCTCATCAAGGAAGGCAACCGCTTCGCCGTGCTGACCGACATCCTCGGCGACGAGGACCACCTCGGCGACATGGACTTCAAGGTCGCCGGCACCGATCGTGGCGTCACGGCGCTGCAGATGGACATCAAGATCCAGGGCATCACCAAGGAGATCATGGCGGTTGCGCTGTCGCAGGCGCGCGAGGGGCGCATGCACATCCTGCGGCTGATGCAGGAAGCGCTGCCGCACGCGCGCGCCGAAGTCTCGCAACACGCGCCGCGGATGATGACGTTCAAGATCAATCCGGAGAAGATCCGCGACGTGATCGGCAAGGGCGGCGCCGTCATCCGCGCGCTGACCGAGGAGACCGGCACCACGATCGACATCCAGGACGACGGCACGATCACGATCGCATCCGTCAATGCCGACGCCTGCAACGTCGCGCGCAAGCGCATCGAGGACATCACCGCCGAAGTGGAAGTCGGACGCATCTACGAAGGCACGGTGCTGCGGCTGCTCGATTTCGGCGCGATCGTCCAGGTGCTGCCCGGCAAGGATGGCCTGCTGCACATCTCGCAGATCGCCAAGGAGCGCGTCAACCAGGTCTCCGATTACGTGAAGGAAGGCCAGGTGGTGCGCGTCAAGGTGCTCGAAGCCGACGACAAGGGCCGGCTGCGGCTGTCGATGAAGGCGGCGGCCGAGGACGCCGCGCAAGCCGCGGCGCCCCAGGCGGCGCCCGCACCGACCGAACCCACGCCCGCGCAGTAGCGCGCCGCGGACGCCGCCGCGGACGAATGCGGCGGCTGCGGGCGCCGCGTCGCGAGCGCCCTTCGGTCCTGCGCCCGTTTGGTGAACACAATGGGCGCGGCGTTCACGCGCGCGTTTCCGACACGGAGCCGTCGTCAATGACGATTTCCGGCACCAGGACCGAGCGCGACGCGTTCGGTCCGATCGAAGTCCCGGCCGAGCGGCTGTGGGGCGCGCAGACGCAGCGCTCGCTCGAGCATTTCCGCATCTCGCGCGAAAAGATGCCGGTGGAGCTGATCCGTGCGTTGCTGCTCGTCAAGCGCACGGCCGCGCACGTGAATCTCAAGCTGGAGCTCCTGCCCCGAAGACGGCGCACGCGATCATCAGTGCGGCCGACGAAGCGCTCGAGGGTCGCCATGCCGACGAGTTCCCGCTCGCCGTGTGGCAAACCGGCTCGGGGACGCAGACCAACATGAACGTCAACGAGGTGCTGGCCAATCGCGCTTCCGAGATCCTCGGCGGGCCCCGTGGCGAAGGGCGGCTCGTCCACCCGAACGACGACGTCAATCGCTGCCAGTCGTCGAACGACGTCTTCCCCACGGCGATGAACATCGCGGCCGCCGTGGCGGTGACGAAGTCGCTGCTGCCGGCGCTGCGCGCGCTCCGCGAGACGTTGTCGCAAAAGGCCGACGGCATTCGCCGGCATCGTCAAGATCGGCCGCACCCACCTCCAGGACGCCACACCGTTGACGCTGGGCCAGGAGTTCTCGGGCTACGTCGCGCAACTCGCGCATGGGCAGCTGCACATCGAGGCGGCGCTGCCGCACGTGCTGGAGCTCGCGCAAGGAGGCACCGCGGTCGGCACCGGCCTCAACACCCATCCGGAATTCGGTGCACGCGTCGCGGCGGAAATTGCGGCGGCCACCGGGCTGCCGTTCGTGAGCGCGCCCAACAAGTTCGAGGCGATGGCGGCGGCGGACGCGCTCGTCAACCTTCACGGCGCGCTGAAGATGCTGGCGGCCGCACTGTTCAAGATCGCGAACGACGTGCGGTGGCTTGCGAGCGGGCCGCGGTCAGGACTTGGCCGAGATCACGATTCCGGAGAACGAGCCGGGAAGCTCGATCATGCCCGGCAAGGTCAATCCGACGCAGTGCGAGGCGCTGACGATGGTCGCGGCGCAGGTGATGGGCAACGACGTCGCCGTCAACATCGGCGGCGCGTCGGGCAACTTCGAGCTCAACGTCTACCGGCCGCTCATCATCCACAACGTGCTGCAGAGCATCCGTCTCCTTGCGGACGGTATCGCGAGCTTCGACGCGCACTGCGCCCGCGGCATCATGGCCAACGGGAGCGCATCCACGAATTGCTCGAGCGCTCGCTGATGCTGGTGACGGCACTGAGTCCGCATCTCGGCTACGACAAGGCGGCGGAGATCGCCAAGAAGGCGCACCGCGAGGGCACGACGCTCAAGGCGGCGGCACTTGCGCTCGGCTATCTCAGCGAGGCGGAATTCGATGCGTGGGTGCGGCCGGAGGCGATGCTGGGCCCGCGCGAAGCGTGATCGTCGTCCCCCCAGGGACGGGGGATTCGGCGTCCTTCGAGCGCACCGAACGTCGCTGGATTCCCGCCTGCGCGGGAACGACGCAACGCTGGTCAGCGCGTCGCGCCGCCCTGCAGCACCGCATCGCCGATGACGGTCACCGAGACCTCCGCAGTCCCCGGTTCCAGCGCGACCGGGGCCGCACTCGTCGCGCTCACTTGGGCGCGCATCATCGGAAATGCACGCGGCGGCTCACCGGTCTGGACCGTGACGTGACCAGGGCTCCAGCTCGAAAAGCCGAGGCCGTGCGCTGCGCGCTGCGCACGTTCCTGCCAGCCGCGGATCGCTTCCTGCGTCAGCCCTTCCTCCGCCCGCCGTCGTGCGTCGGCGCTCAGCGAAAACGCCGTCCCCGACACGAGCAATCCATCCTCGTCCTGCAGGCGGGTGATCAGCGTCGCCATCGCGGCGAAATCAGCGCCTTCGAGGGCGAGCGCCTGCGCGACGCGCCAGCGTGAGGGCTTCTTGTCGGTGATCTGCTGCGTCGAATAGCCCGAGGTCTGGGCCTTCACGGAAGGCGCGGCCTTGACGCGGGCGAGCGCCTTCGCCATCGCGGTGTTGACCTGATTTGCGGCAGCGGCCGGATCGGCGCTTTCGGCTTCGGCGCGGAGCCAGGCCTGCAGCCGGTCGGTCGCGACGCTCGCCGACGCGGACGCCGACACCGTGACCACCGGCTGCAACGGTGCCGGGAGCGATGCCGTCTGGGCGGGTGCGACGTTGCTCGCGGAGAGCGCGAGGCGGTGGCCAGGGCGGTCAATGTAATGCGCAAAGGACGAATCATGATGGGCTCCGTTGGGATTTCGCGACGCGTTGCGGCAGGAGCAGGATCGCGTCGCGGTTCGACCACGAAAAGCACTTCGCGGCGGCGTCCTGCCACGGCAGCCACGCGTGACGCAGGTGCTCGCGCGGTGCGAGCCGCACGGGCACCGGCCCCGGGACTTCGAGCCCGAACACGTGCTCGGTGTTGTGCGTGGTTCCGGGCGGATAGCGGTGGCCCAGTGCGGATAGATCTCGTAGACGTTCGAGACATGCCAGTCGACGAGGCCGCCGTAATCCGTCGGCGTCGATGCCGGTTTCCTCGGCGAGCTCGCGCGTCGCCGTCTCGAGCAGCGCTTCGCCGGGCTCCTGGCTGCCGGTCACCGACTGCCAGTGATCGCGAAAATCGGCGCGCTCGATCAGCAGCACGTGGAGGTCCGGCGTATGGACGACGACCAGCGCCGAGACGGGGATCTTATACGTAGGCTGCAATCAGCTGACGAACACCCAGAACGGCTTGTGCCGCTCCCGCCAGTAGTCGGATGCCTCGGCGAGGATGTCCTCGAGCGTCGTCCAGTCGACGCCGTGCGCCTTGCGGTACGCGGCCGCGTGCGACAGCACGATCACGCAGCCGTTCTTGCCGAGCCAGTCGCCGTCCTCGACCGAGTCGGCGAGCGCGTCCCAGTTGTTGCCGAAATGCTCGGGCAGCTTCAAGCCCTTCGCGAGTGCCGCGAGCAGCGCCGCCTTGCTGTCGACCGCTTTCAGGTCGGCCGCGTAGAGGCGAAGCTTCGCAGCCGCCGCGGCGGCTGCGACGGGTGGGTATCGCCGGCCAGGCGTGCACGCCGGAAAGTTCCAGATCGTGGAGGTCGGGCAGTTTCATTCGCGGATCCTCCGAAACGACTGGTAGTGGTCGTCGGTGTAATAGCACGCCTCGGGCGCGGTCGTTCGGCCGCCGCAGACGATGCGCCGCGCGCCGCGGTTTTTCGCGCCCGGCGTTGGCACCGTGTATTCGTGATAATAGCCGCGGCGAGCGGGCGGAAGGATTTTCTCGCGGTTGCCGAACACGACGCCGTCGCGCTCGAACCGGAATGGGCCGCCCTTGACGATCAGCGCGTAGGACTCGCGCGCCTCCTTCGGCAGGTCGGCGAGGGCGACCTCGGGCAATGCGCCGGCCGTGGAGCGCGCACCCACCGGCGCTGCGAGGAACAACATCGCCACGAGCGCGAGCGTGGTGGCGATGCGGCGATCGAGCGGCCGGACCGGTGCCATGGTGGCCGGAAGTCTACTTCAAACTACGTTGGTTTGATCGAATCCGACGGCCGGATCCGGATGTGCAGGTCGCGCAGCTGCTGCTCGGTGACCGCCGTCGGCGCATCGACGAGCAGGTCCTGGCCGCGCTGCGTCTTGGGGAACGCGATCACGTCGCGGATCTGCTCGACGCCGGCCATCATCGCGACCAGGCGGTCGAGGCCGAACGCGATGCCGCCGTGCGGCGGCGCGCCGTAGGCAGCGCATCGAGCAGGAAGCCGAACTTCTGCCGCTGGTCCTCCGGGGCTGATCCCGAGCGCCTCGAACACCTTCGCCTGCATCTCGGGCTTGTGGATGCGCACCGAGCCGCCGCCGATCTCCCAGCCGTTCAGCACGACGTCGTAGGCCTTGGCGAGCGCGCTGCCGGGATCGGTCTTCGAACAGCTCCTCGTGGCCGTCCTTCGGCGCGGTGAACGGATGGTGGCGCGCGGCCCAGCCCTTGCGCTCCTCGTCGTACTCGAACATCGGGAAGTCGACGACCCACAAGCGGCTTCCAACCCGGCTACGGCGAAGCCGCGATCGTGGCCGACCTTGGCGCGCAGCGCGCCGAGCGCGTCGTTGACGACCTTTTCGCGGTCGGCGCCGAAGAAGATCAGGTCGCCCGATTGCGCGCGCACCGGTGCGCTCGAGGATCGCGGCCAGCACGTCGGACGGCAGGAACTTGACGATCGGCGACTGCAGCCCTTCCTCGTTCGGCTTGCTCGCGTCGTTGACCTTGATGTAGGCGAGCCCGCCCGCGCCGTAGATCTTGACGAACGCCGTGTAGTCGTCGATCTCCTTGCGCGTCAGCGCTGCCGCCGCCCGGCACGCGCAGCGCGGCGACGCGCCCGTTCGGCAGGTCGGCGGCGGCGCGGAACACCTTGAAGTCGACCGCCTTCATGAGGTCGGTGAGCTCGGTCAGCTTGAGCGGCACGCGCAGGTCGGGCTTGTCCGAGCCGTAGTCGCGCATCGCGTCGGCGTACGTCATGATCGGGAACGGGTCCGGCAGCTCGACGCCGAGCGCGTCCTTGAACATCGCGCGCACCAGGCCCTCCATGATGGCGCGGATCTCGAGCTCGTCGAGGAACGACGTCTCGATGTCGATCTGCGTGAACTCGGGCTGGCGGTCGGCGCGCAGGTCCTCGTCGCGGAAGCACTTGACGATCTGGTAGTAGCGGTCGAAGCCCGCCATCATCAGCATCTGCTTGAAGAGCTGCGGCGACTGCGGCAGCGCGTAGAACTGGCCGTGGTGGATCCGCGACGGCACCAGGAACTCGCGCGCGCCCTCGGGCGTCGACTTGTAGAGCGATCGGCGTCTCGATGTCGATGAAGCCGTGCGCGTCGAGATACCTGCGCGCCGCCATCGCCGCCCGGTGGCGCAGCATCAGGTTGTTCTGCATCGGCGGCCGGCGCAGGTCGAGCACGCGGTGCTGCAGGCGCACCGTCTCCGACAGGTTCTCGTCGTCGAGCTGGAACGGCGGCGTCGGCGCGGCGTTCAGGATCTCGATCTCGTGCGCGAGCACCTCGATCTCGCCGGAGACGAGGTTCGGATTGGCGGTGCCTTCGGGCCGCGGCCGCACGACGCCCGGTCACGCGGATCACGAACTCGTTGCGCAGCGTCTCGGCGGTGGCGAACGTCGCCGCGCGGTCGGGGTCGCAGACGATCTGCACGAGGCCCTCGCGGTCGCGCAGGTCGATGAAGATGACGCCGCCGTGGTCGCGGCGGCGGTGGACCCAGCCCATCAGCGTGACGGTCTGGTCCAGATGGCGGCGGTCGATGCGGCCGCAGTAGTCGGTGCGTTTCAAGAGGTTCTCCGGCAACGGTCGTTATGTTCGCGGTTCGAGCGCTTGCGCAGGGCGCGATGGATCCAGGCAGCCGTCGCGTTGGCCCGCGGGATCGTTCAATCGTCTTGGGGCGGGCGGAGCCGTCGCGCCGCGTCACTCCGCGGTCGGAGCAGCGGCGCGTCGAACCCGCCCGGTCAATTTCGGGGGTGAGCGGCCGCGGTGCGGCGGCGGGAGCCGAGCGTGGGCGCCCGTTCGCGGCCGTCGCGCCGCAGCCTGGCGGTGCGGCGCGACGACGCCCATCGAGATGATGTACTTCAGCGCCTCGTCGACCGTCATGTCGAGCTCGCGGACCGCGCGCGTCGGCACGCATCACGAAATAGCCGCCCGTCGGGTTCGGCGTCGTCGGCACGTAGACGCTGACGTGCTCGCCGGACAGATGGCTCGCGACGGCCGCGGCGGGCGTGCCGGTCAGGAACGCGATCGTCCAGCAGCCCGGGCGCGGGAACTCGACCAGCAGCGCCTTGCGAAACGCGTTGCCCTGATCGGAAAGCACCGTGTCGCTGACCTGCTTGACCGACGAGTAGATCGACTTGACGAACGGGATGCGGCCGAGCAGCGCTTCCCAGATACCGGATCAGCCGCGCGCCGAAGAAATTCGCGGCGAGCGACGCCGGTGACGAGCAGGATCACGAAAGCACAGCACGACGCCGAAGCCCGGGATGTGGAAGCCGAGCAGCGCGTCGGGCCGCAGCGCTTCGGGGACCAGCAGCAGCGTCTGGTCGAGCGCCGTCACCAGGAAATGCAGCACCCAGATCGTGATGCCGAGCGGCACCCAGACGAGCAGCCCGGCGATCAGGTAGCGCTTCATCGACGACGGCTCTGCGAGGCGGAATCAGGAGCACGCGGGAGGCGCACGCGTCGCCGCTGGCCGGCGCGGCGCTGTCCGCCCGATTGTCGGCTGCTCCGCCTCGGTCTTCGACTCCGGTTTCGGACTCCGACTTCGGCCTCCGATTTCGACTCCGACTTCGCTCCGACTTCTCGCATCCGACTTCGGCCGTCGCGGCTCCGCGCCTGCTTTCGGTTCCGCGTCGGGTTTCTTGGCGGCAGCCTTGCCGCTGCCCTTGAAGTCGGTGGCGTACCAGCCGCTGCCCTTCAGCTGGAAGCCGGCGGCGGACACGAGCTTGACCAGCGCGTCGCGTTGCAGGACGGGCACGTGACGAGCGGCGCGTCGGAGAGCTTCTGCAGCGCCTCGAGCTCGTGGCCGCAGGACGAGCAACGGTATTCGTAGATCGGCATGCGCAACCTCGTCGGCGGTCGACTTCGAGCGCCAAAGCGCTTGATTAAAAAAGGAAATTATAACCTCAATCCGCAGCGCACCCGTGGCGACGCCTGGCGCGAACGCGCGATCCAGGCTCGCAGCGGCGAGCGGCGCGCATCAACGCAAAGCGCCGAAAGTGCATTATGCTTGTGCGCAACGAGCCGCGAGCGGGGGGAATCCGGCGATGAGCGTCTACTGGATGTGGTGGATCGCTGGCGGCGATGCTGGTCGGCGCGGAGCTCGTGACCGGAACGTTCTACCTGCTGGCGATCGGCATCGCGGTCGCGCTGGGCGGCGTCGCCGCCTGGCTCGGCGCCGGCGTGCCCGTGCAGTTCGCTGATCGCCGGCGTGCTCGGCGTCGCGCTGACGATCGTCGCGCACCGCTGGCGGCTCGCGCGCGCGATCGCCGCCGCCGCAGCCGTCGCTCGATGTCGGGCAGACCGTGCACGTGCAGACGCTGGAACCCCGACGGCACCGCGCGCGTCGCCTACCGCGGCACCCACTGGGACGCCGAGCTCGCGGCGCCCGACATGCCGCGCGGCGAGACGATGTACATCGTCGCGCACGCGCGGCTCCGTGCTCGTGCTGTCCGATCGCAAGCCGCGCTGAGCGCCTCGGCCGCTCGACGCGAATCCCCTGGCGCACGACGGCAATGCGCAACTGGGGGCACTCCTATGTGGCTTGGACTCGTCGTCTGTTCACCGTCGCGCTGTTCGTCGTCGCGCTCATCGTCATCGCGCAAGCGATCCGCGTCGTGCCGCAGCAGCACGCGCTCGTCATCGAGCGGCTCGGGCGCTTCTACGCGGTGCTGCAGCCCGGGCTCAACTTCGTGATGCCGTTCGTCGACCGCGTCGCGTACAAGCACGACCTGCGCGAGATCCCGCTCGACGTGCCGCCGCAGATCTGCATCACCAAGGACAACACGCAGCTGCAGGTCGACGGCATCCTGTACTTCCAGGTGACCGACCCCAAGCTCGCGTCCTACGGCTCGACCAACTACATGGTGGCGATCACGCAGCTCGCGCAGACGACGCTGCGCAGCGTGATCGGCCGGATGGAGCTCGACCGGACGTTCGAGGAGCGCGACCAGATCAACGGCCTCGTCGTCGCGGCGCTCGACGAGGCGGCGGCGAACTGGGGCGTCAAGGTGCTGCGCTACGAGATCAAGGACCTGACGCCGCCGGAGGAGATCCTGCACGCGATGCAGGCGCAGATCACCGCCGAGCGCGAGAAGCGCGCGGTGATCGCGACGTCCGAAGGCAAGCAGCAGGAGCAGATCAACCTCGCCAACGGCGCGCGCGCGGCGGCGATCGCGAAGTCGGAAGGCGAGAAGCAGGCCGAGATCAACCAGGCGCAGGGCCAGGCCGCGGCGCTCCTCGCGATCGCCGAGGCCAACGCGAAGGCGATCCGCGCAGGTCGCCGAAGCGATCGAGTCGCCGGGCGGCCTGCAGGCGGTGAACCTCAAGGTCGCCGAGCAGTACGTCGCGCGCGTTCGCCAACCTCGCGAAGACCAACAACACGCTGATCCTGCCGGCCAACGTCGCCGACATGGCGGGCCTCATCGCCACGGCGATGACGGTGTTCAAGGCAGACGCAAGTGAAAGGAGCAGCGAACCGATGCAGATGAAGGGCAGCACGTTCATCGTCACCGGCGGCGCGTCGGGGCTCGGCGCGCGCGACGGCGCGCATGGTCGTCGAAGGCGGCGGCAACGTCGTCATCGCCGACCTCAAGGACGCCGAAGGGCAGGCGCTCGGCGAACGAGCTCGGCGGCGCGGCGACGTTCGTGCGCACCGACGTCACCGACGAGGCGAGCGCGCAAGGCGGCGGTCGGCCGCGGCCGTCGACGGCTTCGGCGGCCTGCACGGGCTCGTCAACTGCGCCGGCATCGTCCACGGCGAGAAGGTCGTCGGCAAGGAGGGCGCGCACTCGCTCGCCGGCTTCGTGCGCACGATCAACATCAACCTGATCGGCACGTTCAACATGATCCGGCTCGCGGCCGAGGCGATGGCGAAGAACGCGCCGAACGCCGAGGGCGAGCGCGGCGTCATCGTCAACACCGCCTCGGTCGCCGCGTTCGACGGCCAGATCGGGCAGGCGGCCTACAGCGCGTCGAAGGCCGGGGTCGTCGGCATGACGCTGCCGATCGCGCGCGAGCTCGCGCGCAACGGCATCCGCGTGATGACGATCGCGCCGGGCCTCTTCGAGACGCCGATGGTCGGCCAGATCCCGCCCGAGATCGCGGAATCGCTCGGCAAGATGGTGCCGTTCCCGCCGCGGCTCGGCCGGCCCGCGGAATTCGCGTCGCTGGTGGGCGAGATCGTCCGCAACCCGATGCTGAACGGCGAGGTGATCCGCCTCGACGGCGCGATCCGGATGGCGCCGAAATAACGGGCGTCAGTCGCGCCGTATCAGCGCGAACGCCGCGGCGATCATCGCGATGAAGAACACGAACGTCCACGCCGGGGATCGCGAGGCCCAGGAACACCCAGCCCTGCTCCGCGCATTCGCCGCTGCCTTTCAGCACGCGGCCGATCACGTCGGTGAGCGGCAGCGTCTCGCAGCATGTAATTGAGGCCCATGCCGCACGATGCGACCGCGTCCTTGGGCAGCGCCTGGATCCAGACGTGCCACGCGGCGAGCGCGGCGCCGACCCCCGAAACGATCAGCGTGAGCAGCGCGTAGACCGCCGCGCCGCGTGCGGCCCGGATTGTGGATGGCCGCGACCAGGAACACGAGCCCGGTCGCGATGACGGCGACGCGCTGGAATACGCACAGCGGGCAGGGCTCGAGATCGAGGCCGTACTGCAGCCACAGCGCCCAACCCATCAGCCCGGCGCAGACGAGAAAGCCCAGCAGATAGGCGGGCCGCCGCGGCGGCAGCAGGATCAGCGCGAGCGACACCGAGCCGATCGTCCACACCAGCATCCGGTAAGCCGTCTGCGCGAGCGACGGGTTGGTGCCGAGCGCGTGGAGCAGCGTTTCCTGGCCGACCAGCGCGAGGGCGACGAAAAGCCCGGCCAGCGGCCAGGGAATGGTGGCATAGCGCATCATGGTTTGTCGCGGCTCCGTTCGAGTCAGTGTCGTTGGGATTGTGCGAGCGCCTGGTCGATGTCCCACAGGATGTCGTCGAGCGTTTCGAGGCCGATCGAAAGGCGGATCATCTCCGGCGACACGCCGGCTGCGCGCTGCTCGTCTTCGGAGAGTTGCCGATGCGTCGTCGACGCCGGATGGATGACGAGCGTCTTCGCGTCGCCGACGTTCGCAAGATGCGACAGCAATTGCGCGGCCTCGATGAACCGCTCGCCGGCCTTCGCCGCCGCCTTTGATGCCGAACGTCAGGATGCCGCCCGCGCCGCGCGGCAGATAGCGGCGCGAAAGCGCCTCGTAGCGATTGCCTTCGAGCAGCGGGTAGTTGACCCACTCGACGGCCGGATGCGCCGCGAGATGGCGCGCGACCGCAAGCGCCGACTCGCAGTGGCGCGGCATCCGCAGGTGCAGCGTCTCGATCCCCTGCAGCAGCAGGAACGCGGACAGCGGCGACAGCGTCGGACCCAGCGTGCGCATCGTCTCCATCCGCGCCTTCATCGTGAAGCCGAAATCGCCGAACGTCTCGTAGAAGCGCACGCCGTGATAGCCGCGCGAAGGCTCGGTCATCTGCGGGAAATTGCCGTTGTCCCATGGGAATTTGCCCGACTCGACGACGATTCCGCCCATCGTCGTGCCGTGGCCGCCGAGATACTTGGTGACCGAATGGATGACGATGTCGGCGCCGTGCTCGAACGGCCGGCACAGATACGGCGACGCGAGCGTGTTGTCGATGACGAGCGGTATGCCGGCGCCGTGCGCGATCTCGGCGAGCGCGGCGATGTCGCAGACGTTGAGCTGCGGATTGCCGATCGTCTCCGCATAGACAGCCTTGGTGTTGGGCTTGAGCGCGGCGCTGAACGCCGCCGGATCGTCGGCATCGACGAATGTCGCGTCGATGCCGAACTGCGCGAACGTCACGGCGAGCTGCGAATACGTGCCGCCATACAGCGTGCGCGCGGCGACGATGTGGTCGCCGTGGCGGGCGAGCGTCAGGAGCGCGACCGTCTGCGCCGCCATGCCGGTCGCGGCGGCAAGCGCCGCGCGGCCGCCTTCGAGCGCAGCGACGCGCTCCTCCAGTGCCGCGACCGTCGGATTGGAGATGCGCGAATAGACGTTGCCGAACGTCTGCAGGTTGAAGAGCGACGCCGCGTGGTCGGCCGAATCGAACACGAACGACGTCGTCTGGTAGATCGGCAGCGCGCGTGCGCCGGTTGCCGCGTCGGGAATCTGGCCTGCGTGCAGGCACAGCGTCTCGAAACCGAACTTGCGGTCAGGCATTGCGATCGGCTCCGGTCAGCGCGCAGCTTGCGGTCGTTTTGCCGAAATCACGCCCGTGTTGACGCCGGCCCAGTTAAGCCCCCCATGATTCGCGCATGCTCGATTTTCACGCAGCGGTCCTGCACGACGTCGAGGCCGGCCGCGGTCGCGATCCCGGCCGCTTCGTCATTGCGGATGCCGAGCTGCATCCACAGCACCTTCGCGCCCTTGGCGACGGCTTCCCGCGCCAGCGGCGGCATTTCGTCGGGCTTGCGGAAGCAATCGACGACATCGACCGATCCCGGAATCGCCGCGACGTCCGGATAGCATTTCTCGCCCAGCACCTCGGTGTAATTCGGATTGACCGGGATGATCCGGTAGCCGTGCTCC
This sequence comes from uncultured beta proteobacterium, assembly GCA_963733985.1. Classification (GTDB taxonomy): domain Bacteria; phylum Pseudomonadota; class Gammaproteobacteria; order Burkholderiales; family Casimicrobiaceae; genus CAIWHR01. The sequence continues at coordinate 39,789 of CAVTFF010000009.1, forward strand.
TGCATGTATTTGGCCGCGAAATAGCTCGGCCGATACCAGTTGCCCGACAGGCCGACGACGGCAATCACGCGCGAGGTCGCGAGGATGCGACGCAGTCCGGCGATGTCGTCGACGATCACGGTCATCGCCCGCCCGACCACGTCTCGACGGGCGCCTGCGGCGGCGCCGACCAGTTCGGCGCGGCGTTGTAGGGATACGATTCATTGATGCGGCGGCCCGACGAAATCCGGTTTTCCATGCCCCGCGGCAGTGTCGGATAGTCGCCGGGTCCGAAGGTCCTGCACTCGCCACCGAAATTGGCATCGGTGCAGAAGACGAAATAGCCGCCTTCGACCCGCAGCGACGACGCCCGGTCGTTGAACCCGGTCCCGTCGAGATTGGCCATGACCTGATTGCCCATCACGAACGAGCGCCCGCTCATGCCGGCCCGCTCGTACAGGATCGCTCGGGGGCCCCCACCCCAGCCCCCGCCCCCACCCCCCGCGCCACCCGCCGGTCGCATCGAGCTCAATTGGCCGGAGAGCGAGCCCAGGTTCGCATAGCGGCCCGGGCCGAATCTTTGGCAATAGCCGCCGAATTGCGCGTCGGCACAGAGCTCCCACGTCCCTTCGTTGACGATCATCGAACGCGCCCGGTCGTTGAACCCCAACGGGTCGAAGTTCATCACCGGCCCGTCGACGTCGTAAGGCCGCCCCGAGAACCCGCCCCCCTCGTAGAGGATGACACGGGCGCGGCTCGCGCCCCCTCCGCCTCCGCCGCCCGACCAGCCGGAGAGCTCGCGTACCGACGAGACGGAACTTTCGAGGCCCATGCTGGCGAGCGACGGGTACTCGCCGGCGGCGAGCGTCACGCACCGGCCCCGGAAGTAGGCATCGCTGCAGAGTTGCCACGAGCCGCTACGGATCACGACGGACGATGCGCGGTCGTTGAAGCCGACGTCGTCGAAGTTGGCGATGGTCTGATGCGACGAATAGGTGTGGCCGCGGAAGCCGGGCGCCTCCCAGAGGGTGATCTCGGCAGCGCCAGCGACGCCGGCCCACGCGAGCCCGCAAAGGAGGGTGAGCCTTGCCTGCCGTGTCTTCATGAAGGGCCCTTGACGAATGCGCGGCGCGCGCCGGGTCGCGGGAAGTTTAGCCCATTCCGGACCTGCCCCCGGTTTGCACGGCTCGTCGTCTGGCCGGCGCCGGCGGGTTGGTGCGACCTACCCTCCGAGGTACCATGCGATCGACCGGACCGGCCTACAGGTGTACCGGAGGATCTTGAACGAAACAGCGGATGCCGCGATCCAGGCGAGACCGCGGGGAATTCACCGGCAGCCCGCTCATCCGGAGGCCGCATCGGGCCCGATCCTTGCTTGTCCAATACAGAATGAGAGCGCAGCATGCGCGCAGCGTGACGAACAGGCGCCTCCGGAGGCATGATCCGGAGCTTCGTCCCGGCCAAGCCGTGCCGCACGCGCGCACGAACATCTCAACCCGATCATCGCCATGGCGCTGCCACGTTCGCTGAACAGGCTCGAGCTCGCCACCGTCGCCCAGACGGCAAGCGAGGTGCTCGAGCGCGATAGCTTGACCGCGCTGTCGCAGCGCAAGCTCAATGCGCTCGGGCTGCCGCTCGCCTACGTCGATCGCAACCAGCGCTACCGCTTCGCCAACAAGGCGTTCCTCGAATGGACCGGCCAAGCGGCAGGACGAAGTCATCGGCCACGAGGACATCGAGGTCGTCGGCCGCGACGTCTACCAGTTGTACGAGGCCTATATCGAAGCGGCGCTCGATCGGCGAGCGGACGGGCTTCGAGCGGCAGCTCGTGGCCCCGGGCCGGCCGCCGATCTGGATTCGCGTCGACTATTACCCGGACCGCACGCCGCAGGGCAACGTCCGCGGCTTCCTCGTCACCTACGCGGACGTCGACCACCTGAAGCGGCTCGAGCTCGAGGCGGGCCAGCGCGAGCACCGGCTGCGTCTCGTCACCGACAGCGTCGGGCTCGCCGATCCTCTATTTCGACCGCCAGCTCAAGCTCCGCTTCGCGAACAAGCCGTTCGGCGACTGGATCGGCGCCGCGCCGGACGACCTGCTCGGCCACGCGGTGCGCGACGTGCTCGCCGGCGATGCGTTCGCCGAGATGCAGGGCTACATCGAGCGCGCGTTCGCCGGCGCGAAGGTCTCGTACGAGCGGCGCGAGCGCAAGGCGAGCGGCGAGCTGCGCTGGGTGCGCATCACGCTGTTCCCGGACCGCGAGGTCGGCGGACGCGTCGGCGGCGCTTTCGCGGTGATGACCGACATCGACGACGACGTCGGGATCCGCGACGCGCTGAAGGCGCAGGAGGTCCAGCTGCGGCTGTTCGCGGACAACATCCCGGGTCCGATCGCCTACCTCGACCGCTCGCTCAAGTACACGTTCGTCAACCAGGCGTTCGCGAACTGGGTGTGCAGGCCGCAGGACGAGATCTACGGCAAGCACGCCGTTCGAAGTGCTGGCCTCCGACGTCGCGTCGTTCCTGCGGCCGGTCCTCAAGCGCGCGCAGGCGGGCGAGCACGTCGAGTACGAGCGCATCGGCAAGAACGCCAACGGCGCAGCGGCGCTGGATGCACGGCCGCGTCGCGCCGGACCTCGATGTCGACCGGCAAGGTGCGCGGCCTCTACTGCACCGAATACGACATCCACGATCTCAAGCTGACCGAGCAGGCGCTCGCCGCGCGCGAGGAGCAGCTGCGCCTTTTCACCGACAACATCCCGGAGCCCGTCGTCTACCTCGATGCCGAGCGGCGCTACGCGTTCGTCAACGAGGCGTTCCTGCAGCTGAACGGCTTGAACCGCGACGCGGTGATCGGCAAGACGCTTCGAACAGGTGATCGGCGTCGAGGCGGCGCGGGAGCTCGCGCCGTTCCACGACCGCGCGTTCGCCGGGCGAGACGATCATCTACGAGCGCGCGTTGATCGACGCGAACGGGCGCAATCGGTGGATCCGCGGCGCGGATGGTGCCGGACCACCAGTTCGACGGCACGATCCAGGGCGTCTACGTCGTCGGCCACGACATCACCGACCTGAAGGTCGCGCAGGACGCGCTGGCGGCGCGCGAAGTCCAGCTGCGCGTCGATCATGGACGGCGTGCCGGCGCCGGTCGCCTACATCGACCGCGACGAGCGCTGCCATTACGTCAACCGCGCGTTCCTGCAGTACTTCGGCCTCACCGCAGAGCAGGTCGCGGAGCTGCGGCTGCGCGACGTCGTCGGCCACGGCATCTACCAGAGCGCGCAGGCGATGCTCACTCGCGCGCTCGAGGGCGAATCGACGGCGTTCGACCGGCTCGTGCCGCGGCGCGAACGGCGTGCGCCGCTGGATGACGATCCGCGTCGTGCCGGATGCCGCGCCGTCGGGCGAGGTGCACGGCGCGTTCGTGCTGATGAACGACATCCACGGCCTGAAGCAGGCGCAGGAGGCGTTGCGCGCGTCGGAAGCCGAGCTGCGGCTCATCATGGACAACGTGCCGGCGCGCGTCGCCTACATCGACCGCGACTACCGCTTCCGCTTCCTCAATCGGCACAACGAGGAGTGGCTGGGCGAAAGCCGGAAGGACCTCACCGGCCGGCGCGTGGCCGAGGTGGTCGGCGAGCGAGCGCTTCGCGCAGATGCAGCCGCTGCTCGAGCGCGTGCTGGAGGGCGAAGTCGTCGTCGACCGAGCAGATGCTCGCGCAGCCCACCGGCGAGCCGCGCTGGGAGGCGATCCACTACGCGCCGAACCGGGATGGCGAGGGCAACGTGGTCGGCATCTACGCGGTGCACACGGACATTCACGATCAGAAGCGCAACGAGGATGCGCTGCGCCGCGCGAACTGGATGCTGTCGTCGCACATCAACAATACGCCGCTCGCGGTGCTCGAATGGGACCGCGACTTCCGGCTCGTGCGCTGGTCGCCGCAGGCCGAGAACATCTTCGGCTGGACCGCAGACGAAGTGCTCGGCATGCCGATCGACGACAACCCGCTGTTGCACGATTCGCGATCGCGACGGCGGTCGCCGAGCTGCTCGCGGGGCTGACGAGCGGCGAGGAGCCTCGCGCGACGGGCCTCACGCGCAACAACCGCAAGGACGGCGAGACGATCTGGTGCGAGTGGTATCACTCTGCGCTGCTCGACGACGACGGCAAGCATCGCGTCGATCCTGTCGTTCGTGCAGGACGTCTCGTCGCGGATCCAGGCGGAGGAGCGGCTGCAGTACATGGCCACGCGCGACGCGCTGACGGGGCTTCCCAACCGCCTGCTGCTGCACGAGCGGCTGGCGCAGGCGATCGCGCAGGCGAAGCGCGGCGGCCGGCGCGTCGGCGTGCTGTTCATCGACCTCGACCGGTTCAAGAACGTCAACGACACGCTGGGCCACCGGATCGGCGACGAGCTCCTCAAAGCGCGTGACCCAGGCGCTGTCGAGCGCGTTGCGCGAAACCGACCTGCTCGCGCGCCTGGGTGGCGACGAGTTCATGGTGATCGTCGAGGATTTCGACGATCCGTCGGTGCTCGGCCGCATTGCGCAAAAGCTGCTCGATGCGATCGCGCAGCCGTTCAAGGTCGAGGAGCACGACATCTACGTGACGTCGTCGATCGGGATCACCGTCTACCCGGACGATTCCGACGATCCGGAGGAGCTGCTGAAGCATGCCGACGTCGCGATGTACCGGTCGAAGGAGCTCGGGCGCAACACCTACCAGTTCCTCGACGCCGACCTCGCGCAGCGACGCCTGCAAGCAGCACACGCTCGAGAGCGCGCTGCGCGCTGCGCTGAAGGACGGTCTGCTGCGAGCTGCACTACCAGCCGATCGTGCGGATCGACGGACCGCGCGGTCGTCGGCGCCGAGGCGCTGCTGCGCTGGGACGATGCCGAGCACGGCAGCGTCCCGCCGCAGGTATTCATTCCGCTCGCCGAGGAGTCGGGTCTGATCCATGCGCTCGGCGAATGGGTGCTGCAGTCGGCGGCCGCGCAGTGCGTGGCGTGGCGCAACGGCGGGATGCCGCTGACGGTGTCGGTCAACCTGTCGGCGCGACAGTTCTACCGCGATGACCTCGCGCAGCGCATCTCCGAGATCGTGCAAGAGCGTCGGCTGCGAGCCGTCATGGATCGAGCTCGAGGTCACCGAGACGAGCCTGCTGCACGACCTCGACGCGATCCGCAAGGTGCTGCACCAGTTGCGCGACGAGGGCTTCACCGTCGCGATCGACGATTTCGGCACCGGCTATTCGTCGCTCACCCACTTGAAGCACTTCCCGATCGACACGCTGAAGATCGACATCTCGTTCATCGCCGATCTCGAGACCGATCCCGGCGACGCGGCGATCACCGAGGCGATCATCGGCCTCGCGCGCGGGCTGGGGCTGCAGGGTCGTCGCCGAGGGCGTGGGCACGCAAGCGCAGCTCGAATTTCTTCGGCTGCGCGGCTGCCACTGCTTCCAGGGCTTTTGGATCAGCAAGCCGTTGCCGATCGCAGAGTTCGCCACGTTCGTCGAGGCAATGGGCGCTGAGCCGCAATCAGCGGCCGGCGGCGCCTGACCTGGACTAAAGAAGCTCGGGGCCGCTCGGCCGGGGCGCTAAAGCGTCGCGAGCCAGCGCGAGAGCGCGCGCGCCGGCTCTTCCCATCGCCGCTCGAGCATCAGCATGTGCGCAAGACCCGGCAGGATTGCCGCGTCGACGCCGTGGTGGTGCGCGGTCGCGCGGACCTCGTCCGGCGTGCAGATGCGATCGCCTTCGGCACCCAGCACGAACACGGGAACGCCGCTGCGCTCGGGGAGCTGCCAGTGCAGCCGCAGCGACAGGTCGAGCAGCGCGCGCGGCGACTCGATCCCAAGGTGGCTTGTCGCCTCCGCGAGAATCGCCGGATCGACGTCGTCGCTGAAGTAGTACGGTCGCAGCGTCTCGAGCACGTGCGTGGAAAGCCGCGTCGGATCGAACTGGCTCATTTGCAGCAGGTAGTCGGGCCGTTCGGTCGCAAGCCGCGCGGCGAGCGTCAGCAGGCCGGCCGGCGGCACGGGCGAGAGCAGCGCCGCGGCGCGCACCGGGCGAGTCGCCAGCAGCCGCTCGACGATCGCCGCGCCCATCGAATGGCCGATCAAGCACCGGCGCCGCCGGCAGCATCGAGGCGACGTGCTCGACGTCGGCCGCGTAATCGTCGAGCCCGGCGATGAAGAGCGTCTCGTGCCCGGCCGACCCGCCGTGGCCGCGCAGCGAAAGCGCGTGCGCAGCATAGCCGCGCTCCGCGAACCAAGGCAGGAAATGCGGGTCCCAGCACCAGCGCATCGCAATAGCCGCCGTGGATGAACAGCAGCGGCGGCTTGCTGCCGTTGCTCCTCCCGCTTCCGCGCGGCGGCGTGCGCGAACGCAATTCGAGATCGAATTCGGGTGGGAGCATCGGTGGGCGAGGAACGAGGCAGGGAAGGCCGGCGTGCTAGGATTCGCGCGCCCTATGCGAGTCCCCGCGACAAAGTCGCACATTCTGCCAGAAGTGCGCGCCTCGCGCCGCGTACGATCCGGCGTGCCGGCGGTGCGCGCGCCTCGTCGCGTTTCCTCGAAACGGTGCGCGCCGACCATCCGGACTACTTCTGCCGCCCGGTTCCGCCTTTCGGCGCGCCCGACGCCGCGCTCGTCATCGTCGGCCTCGCGCCCGGCATGCACGGCGCGAATGCGAGCGGGCGTCCGTTCACCGGCGACTACGCAGGAATCCTGCTGTACGAGACGCTTCACGCCTACGGCTTCGCGTCGCAATCCATCGCGGTGTCGCGGGACGACGGCCTCGAGCTCGATCGGCTGCCGCATCACCAACGCCGTCAAGTGCCTGCCGCCCGACAACAAGCCCACGCCGGCGGAGGCGCGGGAATGCAATCGATATCTCGCGGCCGACCTCGCGGCGTTGCCCGCGGGCGGCGCGATCCTGGCGCTCGGCCGCATCGCGCACGACGCAACGCTGCGGGCGCTCGGGCACAAGGGCAGCGGGTTCCCTTTCGCGCATGGCGCGTGCGCACCGCCTTCCGCGGAGCGTCGCGCTCTTCGACAGCTATCATTGCAGTCGCTACAACACCAACACCCGACGGTTGACGGCGGAGATGTTCCGTGCGGTGTTCGACGCGATCGTCGATCATTTGCGCAGGCAGCCGGACGCTCGCCATGTCTAAGGTTCCTCGCCTCGCCGGCGTGACGACGCCGGCCGCGCCCGCGCCGCCGCGCAACGACGATGCGCCGGCGTTCGATGGCCGCGAGCTGATCGCTTCGCTGCCGCATCGACCCGGGGTCTACCGGATGTTCGACGCGGCGGGCGAGACGCTCTACGTCGGCAAGGCACGCGATCTCAAGAAGCGCGTCGCGAACTACTTCCAGAAGGGCGCGCACGAAACACGGATCGCGGTGATGATCTCGCAGGTGGCGCGCGTCGAGACGACGGTGACGCGCTCGGAAGGCGAGGCGCTGCTGCTCGAGAACAACTTCATCAAGGCCGCGGAGCCGCGCTACAACATCCTGTTTCGCGACGACAAGAGCTACCCGTACGTCTGTCTCACGGGCGAGAAATTCGCGCAGCTGCGCTTTCACCGCGGCAAGCTCGACCGCCAGAACCGATACTTCGGGCCGTTTCCGAGCGCAGGCGCCGTGCGCGAAGGGCATGGCGCTCCTGCAGAAGGTGTTTCAGCTGCGGACCTGCGAGAACATCGTGTTCGCCAATCGCTCGCGGCCGTGCATGCTCTATCAGATCCAGCGCTGCAGCGCGCCTTGCGTGGGCTTCGTCTCCGAAGCCGATTACGGCGAGGACGTGCAGAGCGCCGTGCTGTTCCTGCAGGGGAAGACGGGCGTCGTGCTGGCGCAGCTCAAGGCGCAGATGGAGGAGGCGAGCGCGGCGCTCGCGTTCGAGCGTGCGGCGCGACTGCGCGACAAGATCACCCGTTTGACGCAGCTGCAGGCGCGGCAGTTCGTCGAGAGCGCGACCGCCGGCGACATCGACGTCGTTGCGGCGGCGGCCGAGCGGGGCCTGGTCGCGGTCAACGTGGTGATGATCCGCGGCGGCCGCCACGTCGGCGACCGCACCTACTTTCCGCACCATGCGGACGCCGATCTGCTGCCGGACGTCGTGCCTGCGTTTCTCGAGCAGCATTATGTCGAGCGCCGGTGCCGCCCGACGATCGTCGCGCCGGACGCGGGCGACCACGAAGCGCTGGCGGAGGTGCTCTCCGCGCAGGCCGGCCAGCGGGTGGAAATCGTCGCCCATCCCGGCGGCGAGCGCCGCGTGTGGCTCACGATGGCCGCCGAGAACGCCGGCTTTGCGATTCGCCAGAAGCTCGCGCAAAAGGCGACGCAGGAAGAGCGCCTCGCGGCGCTGCAGGCGGCGCTCGGATTGCCTGCCTCCGCACAGCGCATCGAGTGCTTCGACGTCTCGCATACGATGGGCGAGCGCGCCGTTGCCTCGTGCGTGATCTTCGACCGCCTCGCGATGCAGACCAGCGAATACCGGCGCTTCAACGTCGACTCCTCCCGTCGGCGGCGACGATTACGCGGCGATGCGCGAAGCACTGACGCGGCGCTGCGCGCGGATCGTCGTCGGCGAGTATCCGGCGCCCGATCTGTTCGTCATCGATGGCGGCAAGGGGCAGGTCGGCATCGCCGCCGAGGTGCTGGCGGAGCAGGGGCTGCACGACACGCGGTTGATCGGAGTTGCCAAAGGCCCCGAGCGCAAGGCCGGCGAGGAGGACATCGTCTTTCCCGATCGCGGGGACGTGCTGAACCTGCCGTCGGATCATCCGGGGCTGCACCTGCTGCAGCAGATCCGCGACGAAGCGCACCGCTTCGCGATCCAGGGCCATCGCGCGCGGCGCGCGAAGGCGCGGACGACGTCGAAGCTGCAGGAGATCGGAGGGGTCGGCGCGCGCAAGCGCCAGGCGTTGCTCGCGCATTTCGGCGGCCTGAAGGGCGTCGAAGCGGCGAGCGTCGACGATCTCGCGCGCGTGCCCGGGATTATCTCGCGCGCTGGCGGAGAGGATATTCGCCACGCTGCATTAGCGCATCCGGCTTCCGGTCTTACGGAACGCAACGCTGCCACGGTAGAATTACAGCTTCGCTGCGGTTCGAAGGCTGCAGCGGCGCATCGCGATGCCTATCAACATCCCCATCTTGCTCACCTGGCTGCGGATCGTCCTGATCCCGGTCTTCGTCGCGATCTATTACCTGCCGGACGGATGGCTGGCGCCGGCGACGAGGAACTGGACCGCGATGTGGATATTCGCGGTCGCGTCGATCACCGACTGGCTCGACGGCTGGGTGGCGCGGCGGTGGGGCTAGACCACCGCGTTCGGCGCGTTTCTCGATCCCGTCGCCGACAAGCTGATGGTCGCCGCGGCGCTGATCGTGCTGGTGTGGCTCGATCGCGCCGAGGCGTATCTCGCGATCATCATCATCGGACGCGAGATCGCGATCTCGGCGCTGCGCGAATGGATGGCGCAGCTCGGCCAGACGAAGAGCGTCGCCGTCGCGTTCATCGGCAAGCTCAAGACCGTCGCGCAAATGACGGCGATCGTTGCGCTCCTGCTGCACGAGCCGCTGATCCCGGGTGTTTCGACGCCGCTGCTCGGGACGGTGGCACTGTGGATCGCGGCGGTCTTGACGCTGTGGTCGATGTTCCACTACCTCAAGCTCGCCGCGCCGCACCTGCACGGCTACCGCCGCTGAGCTCGCGGAGTCGCCTGCCTCAATCGGCCGCGCCGACGACGCCAAGACGATTGGTGCTGTGCCGCCGCGCAAACCCGCGGATCTCGCTCGCGGCGACGGGCCGGCTGAAATAAAAACCCTGGATCTCGTCGCAGCCGCGCTCGCGCAGGAAACGGACCTGGTCCTGCGACTCGACGCCTTCGGCGATGACGTTGAGCCTCAGGCTGTGCGCCATCGCGATCACGGCGGACACGATCGCGGCGTCGTCGGAATCGACGGCGATGTCGCGGATGAACGAGCGGTCGATCTTGACGCTTTCGATCGGGAACTTCTTCAGGCGGGCAAGCGACGAATAGCCGGTGCCGAAATCGTCGATCGACACGTGTACGCCCATGTCCTTGATCTCGAGCAGCGTCTGGGCGGCGCGCTCGGGATGCTCCATCATCATGCTCTCGGTGATTTCGAGCTCGAGCAGATGTGCCGGCAGTTCAGTCTGCGCGAGCGCATGCGCGATCTCGATCACCAGACGCTCGTCGCCGAACTGCCGCGCCGAAAGATTGACGGCGACTCGGATCGGCCCGGCGCCGTCCGCCTGCCACGCGAGCGCCTGCGCGCACGCGGTGTGCAGCACCCAGCGACCGATGTGGCGAATCAGGCCGGAATCCTCGGCCAGCGGGATGAATGCGTCCGGCAGGAGCAGCCCGCGCTCGGGATGCTGCCAGCGGACGAGCGCCTCGACGCCCGTCATCGCGCCGGTACGGACCGACACCTTCGGCTGATAGAGGAGCTGCAGCTGATCGGTGTCGAGGGCGCGACGGATTCCCGCGCCCATGACAATCCGGTCTTCGGCGGGCCGGCTGTCGACTTCGGAAAAGAACGCGAGACCGTTGCGCCCGGATTCCTTCGCCCGATACATCGCGATATCGGCCTTCTTGAGCAGCGTCGCAGCGTCGTCACCGTCGTGCGGGCACATCGCGATTCCCATGCTCGCGCCGAGGCGGCACTCCTGCCCATGCAACGTGAACGGCTCGGACAGCGCGTCCAACAGCCGTTGCGCGAACTCGCTCACATCGCCTTCGCGGTTGACGTCCTCGGCGAGCACGATGAATTCGTCGCCGCCCAGCCGCGCCGCGGTGTCGGATGCGCGGATCGCATCCGCGAGCCGCTGCGCCATGATCTTCAGCACTTCGTCGCCGCTGATGTGGCCGAATGCGTCGTTGACATCCTTGAACCGGTCGAGGTCGATGAACAGCACGGCGAGCACCCGTCCATGCCGGCGCGCGAGCGACAGAGCGTGGTTCAGCCGCTCGAAGAATGCGGCGCGATTGAAGAGGCTCGTCAGCGTGTCGTAATGGGCGAGGCGGTTGATGTTCTCTTCGGCGAGCTTTTGTTGCGTGATCTCGCGGCCAATGCCGCGGTAGCCGACGAATTGGCCGTCGGCGCCGAACACCGGCTCGCCGCTTATCGCCGCATAGCCGTAGCCGCGGACGGGGTGCACGCGCCGCAGCACGACGTCGAAGAAAGTCTCGCGCGACTCCAGCCGCGCGCGATGCAGCGCCCAGCCACCGTCCGGCGCCTCGGCGCCGGACAGCTCCCATAGCGCGCGCCCGAGGTGTTCCTGGATGTCGAAACCCGTCACGTCGGCGAAATTGCCGCTGATCGCCGTGAACCGGAAGGCGGCATCCTGCTCCCAGTACCAGTCCGAGCCGAGGGACGTGAAGCTGCGAAAGCGAGCTTCGCTCGCCGCGAGCGCCGCGGTCCGCTCGCTTACCCGCGATTCCAGGCGATCGCGCTCGTGCTCGAGCGCATCGTAGAGCTCCTGCATTTCGCGCGACGAGATATCCTGCGAACGCTCGAGAAGGTAGCGCTCCTGGTCAGCGTCGGCGTAGGCGCGGCTCACCTGCTCCAGCAACGTGTCCCAGATGTCCGTTGGCGGCGTCCGGCCCGGAGCGAGCCCCAGCCGATGCAGTTGGCGCCGCAGCAGGTTATGCAACGATTTCACGGATCGTCGTTACCGTCATCGTTTGGTTGTGGAGCTCGCAGGCAGCCGAACCGCCCGGAGATATTTCGCCGTACGAATAGAAGCCGACCTGTTGCGCGCCGGGCGGCAGGACCTCGAGCGCGGCTTCGGTCTCTTCTTCAGTGCGCGCGCCGAGAACTAGACGACGGCCGACGCAACTGATCGCGAGCGCAAGCGCGGGGGCGGCGGTGATGCCGGCTGCTGCGTCCGTGGCCGCACGCAACGCGCCAGCGATGAGTCGGTCGTGATTCGAGCGCATGAGCCGCGCCCGCCAACCGATCGGCACGTCGCCGGCGAAGGTCATCGACTGCTGCGACTCGTCGACGGCAAGGATCGTGCGCACGACCGGAGCGCCGGTCCCCGGAAATTCGCGGATCGCGAGCGGGAAGCGCAGCGCCGCTGCCGGCAATCCGGAAGCGAGCTCGCCCAAGTACTCCTTGTAGAGCGCGAGCGCCGGCCTGCCGTCGAGCTCGTAGAGCACGTTGCCCCGCGCGCGCGTGACCCGCCGCTCGGGGCCGAACGCATCCCATCCGCCCTGCGAGCCGGCGCCGAGCGCCAATGGGCCGGACAAGCCGACGGCCGTCACCTGGCCGCTCCTGGGCACGCCGTCGACCAGCACCCAGGTCCGAGCGAAGCGATCGCCGTCGGCAGCTAATCCACCGACGATCATCGCTTCGTCGGGAAGCGACTCCGCGAGCCCGCGCACGAGATCGGTCCCGTTGACCGCCAACCCGTCCGAGAGTACGAGCACGAGCCGCGGACAGGAACGCGCGAGTCGGGTGCCGAGGCGCATGCCGGCCAACGCCGAATCCGTCATCTTCTCGATGGGCGTTGCGGCGATCGTCAATTCGGTACGCTCGAATTGCGCGACGGCGACGACAAGCGTCCTGTCGGCGACCGCAGGACCGTGGATTTCGCCCGCGCTCGAGCAGCCGACGATGGCGCTCTTCGGGAAGGCGGCGGCGAGCTCTGCGAGCGTACTCGGGGCATCGGCATACTCGGGTGCGCCGAAGACGACGACGAGCGTGGCGGCGGAATCAAGGTCCGAGGGAAGGGCAACCGACCAGCCCGCGTCAAGACCGTGGGTAAGCGTCTGAATTTTCATGATGAGGAGGGCTTATCGGAACGACCATAAGCAATAAGCGGGCCGCATGGCGCCTGCGGTGCCGCTCCGACGAAACCGGCTCGTTAGGGTGGGACGGCTCGACTCGGGCGGGGGTGGCGCGCGGCGGGAACGGCGCAGATGCCGAATTTCGTCGCGGCGCGACGCAGTGCGCCAGTAAGACAACAACTGCGCGTTGACCCTGGCGCGCCTGAAACGATAAAATGGAAGGCTGTTCCCCGATAGCTCAGTTGGTAGAGCGACGGACTGTTAATCCGCAGGTCCCAGGTTCGAGCCCTGGTCGGGGAGCCAATCCAGCTTTGTTTCCAGCGATAGCACCCACTAACTGGGGTCTATTCGCTCCGTCGCTCTCCGGCAGTAATGGGTCTATTCGCTTCGTCGCCCGCTGCCGTCCGCATCGTCTCCACGATCTGTGCTTTCAAATAGATCTCCGTCCGAGCGCTATTGTTGCTATGCAGATATCGCAGCTTGTAGATCGGCCTACGCGCCGCGCACAGTCATGCCAGAACCCATTTCCAAGGCACGGCGCGCCTGAGAACCGCGCGTTACCACGACACAGTTACGATCAACGGATTCCTAATCCGCAGGTCCCAGGTTCGGGCCGGATCGAGCGCGCAACGCCGATTGTTGCGGACGACAGGGCGCGGAGCAAGCAGAGCCAAGCGGATGGGAGGGCTCCGCTCACCGCGGGGCGCACAAATCACGTCATTTCATACAGGGTGGCACTCTCGCCTTGAAGCAGCTTGACGTAGACGATGTCCGAGTGGTCCTTGGGTCGACCTTCAATCGCGTACCTTCGCTCGTAGCCAAGGCGCTCATAGAACCGTGGGGCTTGGAAGCTGTGCGTCAGAAGGACCATCTGGATGCAGCCACGGTGTCGAGCCTCCGTTTCGGCGACTTGCAGAAGAGTCTTGCCCAGACCCTTACCGCGATGCTGCTCGTGAACCCAGACGTGGGAGATATGGCAACAGCCTCCCCACGTGTGGCCACTGAAGCCGGCGATGACTTCGCCCGCGTCGTCCCGAATGCTACCTGCCAAGAGCCTTCCGTCGAAATACCCTGTCGCCTGCGAGTTGAACTCGTAGATACGATCGGCGAGGAACGACTCCAGCTCCTGGCATTCGGCTTCGCTGAGCGACGCAACAGCTTTGGGCGGCATGGCACCTTAACGGACGAAGTGGATAGAAGCCCCGAGTCCGCCGCTAATGATCTTTCGTACGATATCCTGTTTGCGGAAAGCCCAAGGGAGAGATGGCGACGTTAGCTTCAAGACGCAGCACGACAAACGAGTACAGCGCTTCGAGCGCGCCGCGGATGGTGCCAGAGATCGTTGGATCTTCGACCATTCCGTCTTCGGTGAGATGCGCGCCCAGCACGGGAACTGTGATGGACGCTTGCTCCACAACGACCGCCGACATGGTCTTCAGGGTCTCTCGAAGCGCATCGTCTGCGTGGTGTGCGCGGGGCGACGTGTTGAGCACCGCCACGGGTTTGTCGGCGAATGGCTCGAAGCTCACTAGCCAATCCAACGCGTTCTTGATGGTGCCGGTAACGCCATGCGCATACTCCGGGCTGGCGATCAGGAGTGCGTCCGCCGATGTAACTTCGGCCTGATAGGCGGCAACCGGCCCTGGACGATGATGCTCGAGATCCGGGTTAAAGAGGGGTAGCTCGCCGATTTCCGATAGCGGCCTGACTCGCATCTCTGGAGGCGACAACCGCGCCGCGGCGCGGAGCAACGCGGCATTGATGGAAGCGGCTCGTAGGCTGCCGCAGATTGCTAGAACGTTCATCACGCAGCCCCTAGTGTCGTAGCGCGGATTGAAGCGATGTGACGGCGCCATACAAATTCATTCGCTCGGCCGCCTATCGCGGAGGCTTGGCCGCAAGAACTTCAGCCTTTTCGATCGCGGGCGGCTGTGCCAGGAGTTCGGGAGCTTTCGCCATCAGCGCGGCGGCGACACGGCCCGTGAGATGTGCCTGGCGTCCTGCGTCGTCCGGGAACGTATCGAAGATGCCGTACGTCGACGGCCCTAGCTTGATAGCGTACCAAGTGCTCGTCGCCGGCTCCTGCTGGACGAGAGCAAGACCGCCGCGCAGGAATTCTTCGACGGCTGACTCTTTACCGGGCTTTGCTTCCAATCGAACCAGCAGCGCTACCTTGATCATTTGTCGCTCCTTAAGACAGTCCAGAGTTGACTTAGGCCCGCTTTCGCGGTGGCCGCTAGATGCCAGCCCACCATTCGTAGCCTTGATCTTCCCAATAACCGCCCTTACCGCCGCGGATCTTCTCGAAGCTCTCGACGAGCTCCATGCGCATGATGTACTTCGCATGCTTGTAGCCGATCTGTCGTTCCACGCGAAGACGCACCGGCGCGCCGTTCTGTACTGGCAGCGTCCGATCGTTGAGGTCGTAGGCGAGGATTGTTTGCGGATGAAACGCATCCTCCAGGTCGATGCTCTCGTAGTACAGGCTCGTGGCGTCGTCTTCCTTCGGGTCGGCGCAGTGAAAGATGACGAATCGCGCCTGCGCCTTCGGTTGCACGGCCTCGAGCAGCGCCGAGAGTCGCGCGCCTTTCCATTTGCCGATCGCGCTCCAACCCTCGACGCAATCGTGACGCGTGATCTGCGTCCGACTGGGCAGCGCACGCAGCTCCGCCAGGGACAGGCTCGCCGGCTTCTCGACCAGTCCGTCCACCGCGAGCCGGTAATCGGCGAAGCCGCCGGTGGCGAGCGCCAGATATTGCGGGTTCGCCGGCATCGAGGTGCCGTTGCTGCGAAAGCGCGGCGACAGATCCGCCTCGCCGAACTCCTGCGCCATCGCGCGGCGCGGTGCGATGAGATGCTGCGCGACGCTGGAGAGCTTCTCTCCGGTCTCCAATAGCCTGGGGAACCATTCCGTTCGCGACAGAGCATCGCAGCCCGAAAGGGCGAGCGCACAGGTGGCGCCGAAGCCACGAGCGAGAAAGCGCCTGCGTGAAAGTTCAGCGTGCCTTTTCATTGGAAACCTCCAGATTGATGCGATAACGCCCGGTGATCATCGATCGCAGGTGATTCCAGAAACCGCTGATGATCATCTCGAAGACGTGAATGAGGACGAAGGCGACCAGAAGCCACGCGGCGATGAAGTGAATGGTCCTCGCTGACTGGCGACCGCCGAACAAGTCGACCCAACCCGGAATGATCGTGTCCAGCCATGGCGACATCGCGAAACCCATCAGCACGACCAGGGGCAGCAGCACGAAGATCACGGAAAGATACGCGAGTTTCTGCAGCACGTTGTAACGCTTCGCAGCTTCCCCGGTCGGATGTCGAAAGCGCAGATGGTCCACGACCGAGCGCCCGATGGAGCGCCAATCGGTGGCGGTCGGGGCGAGATCGCGGGCAAAGTGGCGGCCCGCGATCGAATACGCCAGGTAACACAGGCCGTTGATCACGAACACCCAGGCGAAGAAGAAATGCCAGCGCCGCGCCATCGACAGCCAGCGATTGCTGGGTATTGTCAGCCAGCTCGGGAAGGTGCGCTCGACGACATCGCCTTCGGGACCCGCGCCGGCGCCCAGTACACCGGTGGTCACCCATTCGCGACCGAAAAGTCGCGTGAGACCGATCACATCATCGCCGCGCTCCTGTGCCGTGATCTCGAATACCGGCCCCCTCCCGGTGTACGAAGACTTGCCCCAGTACAGCGCGGGGTGGGCGCTGAAGATGTTAAGCCCGCTCATGAGCAGGACAGTGAGCGCGATCACGTTGATCCAGTGCATGATCCGCACCGCGAGCGTGTGCCGGTAATACAGATAGCCGCGGATCTGGACGGCAGTACCTGCGCTTGAAGCGGAACTGATGGAAGACATCGTCAACCTCTCAAATGCTTGGAAGCTGCAGTCGTAGATCACGATTGTTCAGAGAGCCGGCACCATCGCCGAGCCCGCGCCGCGTGCGAGACTGGTCAGGAACTGATTCGCAGGCTCGAAGCCGATCACGCGCGCGCCGGGCACCTCGACTCCTCGGCCATCGAAAAAGATCGTGCCCGGTGGCCCGAACAGGCCGAACCGCTTGAGGAGCGCCTTGTCCTCGGGGTTGTTCGCCGTCACGTCGGCCCGGAGCAACTGCACGCCAGCCAGCTTGGCGGCGACGCGCGGATCGCTGAATGTGAAGCGGTCCATCTCCCGGCAAGAGACGCACCAATCCGCATAGAAGTCGAGCAATACAGGTTTGCCGCTCGCGCCCGCAAGCGCCACATCAAGCTGGTTGATGCTCTGCACACGGCTCCAGGCTAGCGATCCAGCCTCCGAGGCGCTGGCGACCGAAGCCAACCGTTCCAGCGGCCGCAATACATCGCGCCCCCCACTCGCAGCACCGACGATCTGCACAGCGCCGAGGAGGAGCAGCACGAGCCCTACGCCTTTCCAAAGGCGCTGCCAGCCGCTCGCATCGCTCGGAAGCGCATCGAGCACGGACAGGTACGTCGCACCGACGATGAGCAATGCCGCCCAGGCGAGCATCTGAGCTAAGGCCGGAATCACGGGCGAGACCGTCCACAGGGCGACCGCAATCAGCAGCACGCCGAACACGCGCTTGATCGACTCCGTCCACGGCCCTGCACGCGGCAGTAGCGAGCCTGCGCTGACGCCAACAAGCAGCAGCGGCACACTCATACCTGCGGCCATCACGAACAGCGCGCTGCCGCCGATTACGACGTCGTGCGTCTGCGAGATGTAGAGCAGGGCGCCGGCCAACGGAGCGGCAACGCAGGGCCCGACGATCAGGGCGCTGATCGCCCCCATGGCGAACACGCCGGCGAGCCTTCCGCCGCTCGTACGCGCCGAGGCCTGCGCGAGGCGCGTTTGCCAGGCGGAAGGGAGTTGCAATTCGTAGAAGCCAAACATCGATAGCGCCAGCGCGACGAGGAGGGCAGCGAACGAGGCCAGCACCCACGGCTGCTGCAGCGATGCAGCGAGACCTTCACCGACGAGACCGGCGGCGATGCCGAGTGCGGTATAGACGATCGCCATACCGAGCGCGTAAGCGAGTGCCAGCACGAAGCCGCGCGTCTTGGTCAGCCCATGATCGCCCCCATCGCGCTGATCCCTGCTCTGTCCGACGATGATCGACGACAGAATCGGCAGCATCGGCAGTACGCACGGCGTGAAGCTCAGCAGCAGGCCGAGCACGAAGAAGATCGGCAGGACTGCGAGCAGCGACCGGGATCTCAACGCGGTTTCGACGCGGCCTGCATCCGTCGGTGTCGCCGACGGGGAGGCGATCGATGCCGAGCCCTTGACCGGTGGCTGCAGGATGCTCGAAGCGGAGCCAAGCGTAAGCTGGGCCGTGCGCGTCTCAGGCGGATAGCATATGCCCTGGTCGGCGCAGCCCTGCAGCTTGGCGGTCAGCGTGAACAACGCGCTGGCGGCCTGCACCGGAAGCTTCACGACTACGTCGCCGCGATAGATCTCGAGCTGCCTGTTGAAGGTTTCGTCGAACTTGATCTTGCCGGGCGGATACTGCGCGGCACCAAGTTGAGTGCCGTCGCTCGCGGCGAAGCCGAAGCGCTTGCGGTACAGGTAATAGCCGTCGGCGATGCTGAAGCGTGCGTCGACCGCCTTACCGCCATCGCTGATCGCGGCGGAAAACTTGAACGCATCCTCAGGGTCGAGAAAGTCGGCTGCGTGCGCGGCAGGCAGGAGCAGAAACGCCAGCAACGCGCCTGCAAGGAGCACCGCCCGTCCGATCCATTGTCGAATGTTCATTGTTTGCCGCACGCCCACGTTGCAGCGGCGCGGGGGTGATGCCCCCCCGCGCGCTGCTCGAATTACTTCGTCACCGCGTCCTTGGACATCGCATCGTGGACATCGCATCCTTGACATCGCATCCTTGGACATCGCGTCGTGGGACATCGCGTCGTGGGACATCGCATCCTTCTTCGTTGCGTCCTTGGACGACTTGCCTTTCTTGGCATCCTTGGCCTTCGCGTTCTTGGCCGTGGCGTCCTTGGTCATCGCATCGGTGGACATTGCATCCTTTGACATCGCGTCGTGCGACATCGCATCGTGGGACATCGCATCCTTGGACATTGCATCCTGTGCATACACGGCTGAGCCTGCACACATCAGAAACGCGGAAATGAGACCTACAGCGAGTTTGTTCATTAAGGGCTCCAAAAGAAAGTTAGGGTTTGCGCGGCACATCGCCGCATTTTCAGCGAAGCTGATCGATCAGCTTCGACCGAACCGGTACCGGCGACGCGACCGAGAGCGGACGCCGCCGCACATCTTCATGACCGCAGGCATTGTGATGCGCCGACCGCTTGCAGCACCTCGCCCGTTCGCAGATTCTCGACAAAACCGGCAACGCCCAGTTGCGCGGGATTCCAACCCGAGCCAGTCGTGACTGCCTGCTTGAAATCGACCTGGCCTCCATTCAATGCAATGGGTCCGATCCATTTCCGCACGACGTGATCGTGTGACAAGGTGACGCCGCGGTTCTCGCCTGCCGAAACGCTCGACGTGAGCTTGTCTTCGGTGAGCACAACAAACAGAGCCAATGGATCGCCGGAGCGAGGCGCGGCGGCGGACGCGGCCACGGAAACTGCGCCATGGCCGGTGGCTTCAGCGTGGACGCTAATGCTCGCGCGTGCCGGCTCGGCCGTGACCCGCTTCAGCTGATCACCGAGTTCGCCGCGCCAGTCGCGAACTTCCGTCCCCGAGACAAAGAAATGCGGCGTGAACGAGGTCTTGTGTCCGTTGGCCTGAACGAGCCAGCTCTGACGCTCGGAGAACTGAGGCTGAGCAAAAGGTTCCTTCCAGCCGAGGTCATCCCAATAGTCCACGTGAAGCGAGATCGGGACAGCGTGCTCCAAGCTGTAGTCTTGCGAGGGAAATTGGCTCAATCGCTTGTCCGCCGGCGGGCAGCTCGAGCAGCCTTCCGACGTGTAGAGCTCGACCAACGCAGTTGTCTTCGGTCCGCTCTTCACGTCGCACGCTGCTGCCCAGCTCAGTGACGGTGACAAGAGTGCAACTGCCAGGATCGCGTTGATTCGTCGTTTCATAGCTAATCCTCAACTTATCGCAGTCCCCATTCGTCTCGGCATGAGGATGCTTCCTTACACGCGATCGAGCTCGGCTTCCGTTTCATTTGTATTGGCGCTCGCCAGGCATCTTGGTCGTCCAACAGGTTGATGACTCGAGACCAGGCTGGGCTTGGAAAATCGGTCGGACGCTCTTGTCGCAAGTCGAATTCCGACGCCAATCAAGACGACACTGGCGACCAGCGATGCTCCGACAGCCTCGCCAAGCGTGAGCGCGGAGATCAGGACGCCCAGGCTGGGAGTCGCCAACAGAGCCATCGACATGGTGGTTGCCCGGATATGACGACCCACCTCCACGACCGCCCAATAGGCGAACGCGGTCGCAATCAGAGAAACATAGATAAGCGATGCCGCGCCATTCGCTGCAATCGGCTGCGGCGCGCCCTCGACAAAAATCGCAAGGGGAAGGAGAAGGCACGCGGCGAAGGCCATTTGCCACGGGGCCAGCGCAAGCGTGCTTGCCGTGAATCGATGCGCGCGAACGATGACAATCGAGACTGCCCAGGCGGCGGCAGCGGCGACGAGCATGGCGTACGCGAGGATCTGTTCCGCTCGCTCGGCGTGAACGGAGGGCGCCGCGATAGCCAGCACGCCTAGCAGTCCAAGTCCTACCCCGAACAGAGCCGCGCGCGACACGCGTTCGCGCAACCGCCAGGCCGCGAGCGGAACGACCCAGATCGGGGTGGAGAAGGCCAGCACGGAGGCGCGGCCCGGCGGAAGGATCGTCAAAGCAAGCGCGGTCAAGGCGGAGTACGCAGCCATCTGAAGAACTCCCGACACCGCGACCAGCGGCCAGTCCGTTCGCGGCGGAAAAGCGACCTCGCGCCGCACGAGAAGGAACGCGAAGAGGCAGGAGGCTGCGATCGCATAGCGAAAGCATGCGTACCAGATCGGCGGCACCGTCGCGACGCCGATCTTGATCACCGGCCAGCTGATTGCCCAGCTCAGTATCAGGAGCGCAAGCAGAATTCGATGCTGATATCCGCCCCTTACGCCGCCTTGCGCTTGGGTTGCCATGCCTCGGCCTTGAACTGGTCGTTGAGCGGCGTGTGAGCGATGTGGTCGACGTAGTTGTTGAACGTCTTCATGCCCACGCCTAGAAGGACCTCGATGATCTGGGCCTTCGTGTAGCCCGCCTCGAGGAACGCGGCGACATCGGTATCGGCCACAAAACCACGCTGCTCCACAGTGTTGCGCGTGAAGGTCACAAGCGCCTCGAGCTTTGCGTTGGAGAGCGGCTCGCGGCGGCGCGTCGCGTCGACCAGCGCCGCATCCACCTCCGCCATGTGCTTGGCGAGCGTCGAATGCGCCGCCACGCAGTATTCGCAGTCGTTCGCCTCGGAAACGGCGAGCACTACGAGCTGCTGCTCGACTTGCTCGTCAGGCTGAGAATGGGGAAAACGCGGTCCCAGATGGCGAGCGCACCTTGCAGCGCGCCGGTGACTCGGCGAATACGCCATACAGGTTGGGAACGAAACCGAGAGCCTGCTTGACGCCCTCGAGCAGCGGGCGGCCCGGGCCGGGGCGGATTCAATCGTGTAGAGCGGTGAATTTCGGCATGTCCAGTCTCCTTGATGGCGGTCAGCCCCGAATCAGGTTCTTGCCTGTCCCGCGGTTGAGGCGCGTAGATTGGCACGCTCATGGCCGGACGAGTAAGACTAAAAGGCCGAATTTCATATCCGAAGCACCGGATATGGACTATTGTCGAACGTTCTGCAAAGCCTCCGCTTGCGGGCCCGCATCTTCATGCAGGGAACCTACTGTGGCACCTGGGCGCTCGATTCGAC
>CAVTFF010000010.1:0-141891 GCA_963733985.1 uncultured beta proteobacterium
AACCCCGCACGCTCCGCTGAGCACCGGCTGCCTGGTCTCGGGCCTCGGCTGGCCTGTCCGATTGTGCAGCCGCAATGCCTGTCCTTTGGTGCGGGTCCGCACCGAAGGACAGTGTCGGGACCCGTGGAACAAGCGGTAGGGTTGCAGACACGAACTTGCCGAATTGCTGCAAGCCGTGGCTGATAACCGCTCATGCACACAACCGCAGGCCTGGTGGCAGTCGTCGACGACGACGCCGCCATGCGCACGTCCGTTGAACGCTTATTGCAGGCGAGCGGCTATACGACGAACGCGTTCGCTTCCGCGGAGGCATTTCTGCGAAGCGGGATCGTCGATAGCGCCATCGGCCTCGTGCTCGACGTCCATCTGGGCGGGATGTCGGGCCTCGAATTGCGGCGTCTTCTGCTCGATTCGGGGGCAACGATCCCCGTCGTATTCATCACGGCCTTCGACGACGAAGCGACGCGCCGGGGAGGCGGGCATGCTTGGCTACGTCGACTACCTAGCAGAAGCCCTTCGAGGCGAGTCGGCTGATTGGCGCATTGGAGCGGGGTGGGAAGTCGTAAATGGATAACCATCTTCGACGCTGGCCCCGAAGGGGCCGCCAACTGGAAGTACCGCGCACATCTCCCCGCACGATGCAACAACTCGAAACTCGATTAGCGAAAGGAGCTTCACATGCGTAAGAAACTCTTGAATGCCATCACGGCGCTGTCCCTTCGCGCTGTGCGCCGCTTCGCCTGCGCTTGCACAGTCGAACGGCAAAGTACTCCGCCGACCAAGCAAAGGCTTTGGAAGATTGGACCTACGCCGTGGCCCTCGACGCCGCCAACTGGGGTTCCCCGGCCGTCATCATGTACAACATGCGGGCCAGCGATGCCTTGCGGATCCAAGCCCAAGGCAGCGCCAAACTCCATATGGCGCATGGACGAATATTTCCACTCCGGAACTTTCGGTCGAGTCGGGTTACGTCACTCCGAACGTGAACGTGATCTATGGTTTCGGCTTCCTGGACCTCGGCCCTGAGCCGATCATCCTTTCGGTGCCCCATTCCAAGGGGCTTTACTACCTGGTGGAAATCGTCGACATGTACTCCAACGCCTTTGGCCTACGCCGGGGGCACCGCGACGGGTTACAAGGGGGGCAAGTTCGCTCTCGTCGGCCCAGGATTCAAGGGAAACACTTCCCGCAGGCGTGCAACGGATCGATTGCCCGACGCGTTGGACGCTGATTCAGCCTCGTGTCCACGTCATCAACCCGGCGGGTCTGGCCGCCGCACAGAAGGTCAATGCAAGAGACACGCGGGAGGGTCTTGCCAAGTTCTCCCGGCAAGCCCGCGCCGGCAGCGCCGTGCAGACGGATGCGCGGTCCCAAGGTTACGGACGCCAAGCAGCCTGCCAGCGCCATGAACTACACCGATCCGCTGCAGTTCTGGGAAATCTTCTCCGCCGTGATCAATGAGAACCCGCCGCCCAAGGATCAGGTCACAGGCGTGTTGCCGAATTTCGAACCTCTGGGAATCACATTGGGCAAGCATGGATCGCACTAGCGTGGATCCTATCGTCCTCAAGGCGATGGAGCGGGCTGCCAAGGACATCGGCCCGATGCTGAGCAACCTGCCCTTCGGTCAGGTCGTCAACGGCTGGTTCATGCCGGCGCCAACAATTGGCAATTCGCAAACCGACTACCGTACCCGCGCAATCATCGCCCGGATCGGCCTGACAGCAAAAACACCGAAGGAGGCCGTCTATTACCAGGGCACGCTGGACAGCAACGGCCAACAATTGACGGGCGCCAAGAAGTACACGATCACTTTCAAGCAGACGCCTCCATACATCGCTCCGGGGTTCTGGTCCTTGACGATGTACGATGCTAGCAACTACTACACTGTTCCCAATCCGATCAACCGCTACTTTCTCGGCAGCGACACGCCGATGAAGAAGAACAGTGACGGGACTACCACCATCTACATCCAGAAGGACAATCCCGGCGCGGACAAGGAGTCCAACTGGTTGCCCGCGCCTGCAGGAGCGTTCTTCTTGATCCCACGATCGTATTCGCCTGGTCCGGCGATGGTTCAGTCCCTGTCCGATGCGAAGGCCTACTCAGCGCCGCCCGTGGTGGAAGTGAAATAAGGGGAACGCCGGCGCGGCAACGCGACTCGATGGACTTGTCGTGACGACGGGCGCCTGAGGGACCGGGCGCCCGTCTTTCTGCCGGCCGTAAGACGGACAACCCTCCCGGCAATAACGGGCAGGTCCCTTCCGAAGAGAAAACCGCCATGAATCCGATGTCGACTATTGCCTTCCCCCCGCCGGCGAGTGCGCCTTTCACGTCGCCCTTGAGCAGCGAGGCGAACGGCTCCTTGTCTTGAGCCGTAGTGCAGGAACGCCGCCCCACATGCCCGATGAATCGAACGATGGGAGGCTGGACATGCGGAAACGCTCACGTCGGAAGGTAATCCTGGCCGCTGTTTGTTGGCGGTCTCGCAGGCGGCGTTTGCCGACGACACGGAAGCGCTGGCCAAGGCAGCGCAGAACCCGATCGCGGCGATGATCAGCCTGCCGTTCCAGAACAACACGACGCTCAACGCCGGCCCCGAGAAGCAGACGCAGAACGTTCTCAATATCCAGCCGGTCATTCCGGTCAAGCTCGACGACGAATGGAACCTGATCACGCGGACGATCATGCCGGTGATCTCGCAGCCGGGATTCGTTCCCGGGCAGGACCGCGTCAACGGCATCGGCGACACGCAAGTCGAGCTGTTCGTCTCGCCCGCCAAGCCAGGGAAGCTGATCTGGGGTCTCGGACCGATCCTGCAGCTTCCCACCAATTCGAACGATGTGCTGGGCACCAAGAAATGGGGAATCGGCCCGGCCGCGGTGTTGCTCACGAGCGAGGGCCATTGGCTGTACGGCGTAGTGGCCACCAACGTCTGGTCCTTCGCTGGCCCGGGCGACGCAGCGCCGATAAACCAGATGCTGGTCCAGTACTTCATCAATTACAACTTCGAAGAGGGCTGGTACGCGACAACCTCGCCCGACATCACCGCCAACTGGAAGGCCCCCAACAACAATCGCTGGACAGTGCCCTTTGGCGGCGGGATCGGCAAGATCTTCAAGATCGGAGACCAGGCGATGAACGGCCAGGTGCAGGCGTTCTACAACGTCGTGTCGCCGGACAACGTCGGGGGCAACTGGACGATCCGGGCGCAGCTGCAATTGCTTTTCCCAAAATAGCATGTGGCACTCGCCCACGGATGATGCGACGTACATCGGCTCAGGTGCAGGATGGCCAAGCGCCATCGCATTTCGCATTCCGGTCAAGTCTGAAGGCGGGCCGGCGCGCATGCGAGCCGCGACGATCGACAGGCCGCAGGCAAGGCGCTGCGCGACCGTGTGCCGAGGGAAGATCACGGTAAGTGGAAACCGCCGCGCAATCGACCCGATCCGGTCGACCTGGTAATCGCCTCCAGCAAGGGACGCATCTCCGGAACTGATCCCCATTCGTTACGGGCGTATGGCGGTGTCCCCCTTCACGTTCTATCGGGGCGCGGCGCTGAACATGGCCGCGGACCTGGCCGGTACGCCGAATACCGGCATCCGGACCCAGGTTTGCGGGGACTGTCACCTGCTGAACTTCGGCGCCTTCGCCACGCCGGAACGCCGCATCAACTTCGACATCAACGATTTCGATGAGACATTGCCGGGCCCGTGGGAGTGGGATGTCAAGCGCCTGGCGGCGAGCTTCGTCGCCGCCGCACGGGCGAACGGCTTCGGCGCCGCCGACCAGCGCGGGGCGGTGACGGCATGCGTGCGCTCGTATCGTGAGCGGATCGCGGCGTACGCCGAGATGCCGGCGCTGGAAGTATGGTATGCGCACATCAAATTGACTGCCGGTCTCAAACTGTTCCACGACGAGGACACCGTCGCGCGCATGCGCAAGCGCCTCGACAAGGCGGCCGGGCGCACCGTCGCCGAGCACGACTTTCCCGCGATGGTCGAGCAAAGCGGCGGCGGATATGTGATCAAGGACAACCCGCCGCTCATCTACCACGACCAGAGCATCAACATGGCATCCGACCGGGACAACCTGCTGACGGCCCTCGCCGCGTACCGGAAGACGCTTCAGGAGGATCGTCGCGTGCTGCTCGACCGCTACCGGCTGATCGATTTTGCGTTGAAGGTCGTCGGCGTCGGCAGCGTCGGCACCCTCTGTGCGGTCGGGCTGCTCCTGGCGGAGGACAACGATCCCCTATTTCTGCAGGTGAAGGAAGCCCGCGCGTCGGTACTGGAGCCATATGCAGGCAAGAGCGCGTACGCGAACCACGGGCAGCGCGTCGTGGCGGGACAGCGGCTGATGCAGGCAGCCAGCGATATGTTTCTCGGTTGGTCGGAGGGCATTCGCGGGCGGCATTTCTACTTTCGTCAGCTACGCGACATCAAGATCAAGCCGCTAGTCGAGGTCTTCGACCCGGTGACGATGATGGATTACGCAGCGCTTTGCGGCTGGACGCTTGCGCGCGCGCACGCGCGATCCGGCGACGCGGCGATGATCTCCGGCTATCTTGGCAAGAGCGATGTCTTCGACCGCGCCATTGCACGCTTCTCGCGGGACTATGCCGATCAGACCGAGCGCGACCATGGCGCCTTCATGAAGGCCATTCGCAAGGGCCGGATCGAAGCGCAAATGGAGCGTTGATCGGTCGCAGGGAGAGTCGAATGTCGCCCCTCATTCGCTGCATTGCGCAGGTGGTGCTGTGCGTCCTCGTTGCGACTGGCGCGCAAGCGCAAGCGGCGTCCACGGCAAAGGCCGCCGAGTCGCCGGCGAAGGCCGTCGAAAGCGCCGAAGGGACGCGTCAACTCACTGTCGCGAACAAACCCTGGACCGGCGACTTCGACCAGATGCTCGAGCGCCGGATGATCCGTGTCTACGCGCCTTACAGCCGGTCGCTGTATTACGTCGACAAAGGCCGCGAGCGTGGCATTGCCGCGGAGCTGGTCCGCGACTTCGAGCGCTGGGTGAACCAGAAGTATGCCAAGCAGCTCGGCAAGCGCCCGTTGACCGTCTACATCGTCGCCGCCACGCGCGGCACGCTGGCCGCCGATCTCAACGGTGGTCTCGCCGACATCGCGGTCGGCTACCTGTCCGCCACCGAGGAGCATCTGAAGGTCGCCGACTTCGTGGCCCCCGACGAGAAGGTGTCTGACACCGAGATTCTCGTCACCGGCCCGGCGTCGCCGGCAATCGCCTCGATCGACGACCTCGGCGGCAAGACCGTCCACGTCCGCAAGTCGTCGAGCTACTACGAAAGCCTGACGACGCTGAACGACCGGCTCACGAAAGCCGGCAAGCAGCCCGTCAATCTGGTTCTCGTGCCGGATGCGCTCGAGGATGAGGACATGCTTGAGATGACGAACGCCGGCCTGCTCCAGGCAATCGTGGTCGACGGGTGGAAGGCGAAGGTGTGGGCGCAGGTGCTGCCGAAGGTCACGGTCCACGAGACCGTTGTTCTACGCGAGCGCACCAGGAAGGGGTGGGCGATCCGCAAGAACAGTCCGCAGCTCGCCGCGGTGCTGAACGACTTCTATGCAAGCTGGGTGAAGAAGGAGGGGGTATACCTTTACCGGCAACAGCAATTCATGAAGAACATCAAGACCCTGAACAATCCCGCGGGTGACACGGACTACAAGCGATTCCAGCAGCTAATCGCGCTTTTTGACAAGTACGGCCAGCAGTACAAATTCGATCCTCTCATGCTTGCCGCACAAGGCTACCAGGAATCGACGCTCGATCAGAACAAGAGGAGTGCGGTGGGTGCCATCGGCGTGATGCAGCTCATGCCGGAGACGGGGCAGGCACTCAAGGTCGGAGACATTAGCGTGACCGAGTCGAACATCCATGGCGGCGCCAAGTACATGGACCAGTTGATGACGCAGTACTTCAAAGATGCGAATTTTGACGAGCAGAACCGCACGTTGTTCGCGTTCGCGAGCTACAACGCCGGGCCGGGCAACATCTCGAGAATGCGCACCGAAGCACAAAAGCGCGGGCTCGACCCGGACAAGTGGTTCAACAATGTCGAGAACGTCACCGCCGAGAAGATCGGGATCGAGACCACCACGTACGTGAGAAACATCTTCAAGTACTACGTTTCCTACAAGCTTACGCAGGAAGCCCAGGCGGCGGAGGCGAAACTCAGGCGGCAGGTCGCCCCGGCGAAGAACTGACGAGCCAATTCCCGCCCTTCAAAGAGAGACGCGTTTGAGTTCCCACCCGGTGTTCTGGGTGTTCGCCGCGGCCGTCGCAGGTCCGTTGCTCGGCCGGATTCCCATCGGTTTGAGAGTTCCGGTCGTGGTGCTCGAGGTCCTGCTTGGAATCCTGATCGGCCCCCACGTCATGAATCTCGTCCGCTTCGACGAGTTTCTTTCGACGATGCACACGATCGCCATGGCCGTCACGTTGTTCATGGCCGGAATGGAGCTCGATTTCAGCGAGATCAAAGGACGTCCGCTGGGGCTGGCTGCCGCGGGTTGGGGGATCTCAGTAGCGCTGGGAATCGCCGTGGTTGGGATCTTCCACATCATTCCGGCTGTGCATGCTCCGATGATGGTCACGCTTGCCTTGTGTACCACCGGCCTGGGCGCCCTTATCCCGATCTTTCGCGACGGCGGTCAGCTCGGGACGAGGTTCGGGCGATTGATGCTTGCCGCGGGAACGATGGGTGAAGTAGGCCCCATCGTCACCATGTCCCTGCTGTTGTCCCAGCGCTACAGCACGTGGCAGGAAATGGGCTTTCTGGCGGTATTCCTGGTGATCATCGGAGTCGCGGCCGTCGTTGGGACAGGCGCGAGGCCGCCCAGGGTGATCGCGTTCCTCAGCCGCGAGATGCATGCAAGCACGCAGCTGCCGGTGCGCATCTCGTTGCTGATGCTGGCCGCATTGTTCGTGCTGGCCGAAGAATTCGGATTCGAAAGCATCCTTGGCGCGTTCGCGGCGGGCATGATCATCGGACTGGCCACCCGCGGCGAGGACGGCAAGACAATGCGTGAAAAGATCGACGCCGTTTCGTTCGGATGGTTCTATCCGTTCTTCTTCGTCGGCACTGGTGTCAAGTTCGACGTCACGGCGCTAGGCAAGGACCTGACAACCGTGCTGCTCGTACCGACATTTGTGATCCTCCTCCTGGCAATCCGTGGAGCACCCGTATGGTTGTATCGAAATGAGATGACCAGGATGGAGCGATTCAGTTTTGCGCTTTGCTCTGCTGTACCATCGCTTTCGATCATCGTGGTGATCACCGAAATCGGCCTGCGCTCGAAGGCCATGAGTCCCGATGTCGCGGCTGCGCTGGTGGCCGCCGGGCTGCTATCCATCCTGCTGTTTCCGACAATCGCCGGCGCGCTGTTGGCTCGAACGGCCGTGCCAGCGCCAAGCGCGCGGCCGGGAGGGCCGGGGTGATTGCTAATTCGCCGCGGCGGTTCACCTTGAACAAACTCGTCGTCAAGCCGCCTGTTACGAACCTCGTGTTTGACCGTCTGCTTCGGGTCCGAACGCGATTTTCGAATGAAACGCAATTCAACTTGATCGAATATTGTCGGTCTGGACGAGTCGAGATCAGGACACTACAGAGCCGGCCCCGCGTTAGCCTTCGCAAAATCACGGCGCGAAGAACTCCCTGACCTTGTCCATGAAGGATTTCGCGCGCGGATTGTGCGCGCCCGGATCGCGCTCGTTGATCGCTTCGAACTCGCGCAACAGCTCGCGCTGCCGCGAGGTGAGCTTCACCGGCGTTTCGATCGCGACGTGGCAGAAGAGATCGCCCTGGTGGGCGCCGCGGACCTGCCGGATGCCCTTGCCGCGCAGCCGGAACACCTGCCCTGTCTGCGTCTCCGCGGGAACCTTGATCTTCGCATGACCGTCGAGCGTCGGGATCTCGATCTCGCCGCCCAGCGCCGCCGTCGCGAAGCTGATCGGCATTTCGCAATGCAGGTCGCCGCCTTCGCGCTGGAACACCGTGTGCGGCTTCAGGTTCACCACGACGTAGAGGTCGCCGGGGGGGCCGCCATTCATCCCCGCTTCGCCTTCGCCGGTTAGGCGGATCCGATCGTCCTGGTCAACACCGGCCGGAATCTTGACCGACAGGGTCTTGTGCTGCTTGACGCGGCCGGCGCCGTGGCAGGTGGCACACGGGTCCGGAATGACCTTGCCCGTGCCGTGGCACGTCGGGCACGTCTGCTGGATCGAGAAAAAACCCTGTGACACCCGCACTTCGCCGCGGCCGTGGCACATCCCGCACTGCTTGGGCTGGGTGCCCGGCTTCGCCCCGGTGCCGTGGCACGTCGCGCATTCCTCCATCGCCGGAATGCGGATCTTCACCTCGGTACCGCGCGCCGCGTCTTCCAACGCGAGCTCGAGGTTGTAGCGGAGGTCCGCGCCGCGGTAGACGCCGTTGCCGCGGCCACCGCGCTGCGCGCCGAAGATCTCGCCGAAGATGTCGCCGAACGCGTCGGCGAAGCCGCCGAATCCTTCCGGGCCGCCGCCGAAGCCGCGCGCACCCGCAGCGCCGAAACCCGCCGAAGGATCGACCCCGGCGTGCCCGAATTGATCGTAGGCCGCGCGCTTCTTTTGGTCGGTCAGAACCTCGTAGGCTTCCTTCGCCTCCTTGAATTTCTCCTCGGAGCTCTTGTCGTTCGGATTGCGATCCGGGTGGTGCTTCATCGCGAGCTTCCGGTAGGACTTCTTGATGTCCTCCTCGGTGGCGTCGCGGTTGACGCCCAGCACCGTGTAGTAATCGCGCTTCGCCATCGAGTCCCCTAGCACGCCGTTCGACTAGCTCAATGCAAACAGCCGCACCGCCCCGTAGGGCAGCGCGGCCTCGTCCGCGTTAACCGGCGGCGTCGACGCCGGTTCAACGCGGACAGATATTCCGTCGCGCCTCTGCAGCCCGAAACGCGCGCCGCTTTGTCCGCGACGGAATATCCAGGAAGGCAAGGACGGGAAGCGATTTATTTCCCGTCTTTGACTTCCGTAAACTCGGCGTCGACGACCTTCTCTTCCTTCTTCCCCTCGCCATCCGCCTTGGCGCCACCGTCGCCGCCCGCGGCTTCCGCGTGCTGCTGCGCCTGCGCGTACATGATCTCGCCGAGCTTCTGCGAGGCCTTCGCGAGCGACTCGGCCTTGGCTTCGAGCGCATCCTTCGCGGCGTCCTTCTGCTTCAGCAATTCCTCGGCGTCCTTCAAGGCCGCCTCGATCTTGCCCTTCTCGTCGGCGCCGACCTTGTCGCCGTATTCCGCGACCGATTTCTTCACGCTGTGCACAAGCGCGTCGAGCGCGTTGCGCGCCTGCACGACCTCGAGCTGCTTGCGGTCGTCGTCGGCATGCGCCTCGGCATCCTTGACCATCGCCTGGATCTCGGCCTCCGACAAGCCGGAGCTCGCCTTGATCTTGATCGTGTTCTCCTTGCCGGTCGCCTTGTCCTTCGCCGACACGTGCAGGATGCCGTTGGCGTCGATGTCGAACGTCACGTTGATCTGCGGCATGCCGCGCGGCGCGGGCGGAATCCCTTCGAGGTTGAACTGGCCCAGGCTCTTGTTGCCCGACGCAACGTCGCGCTCGCCCTGCAGCACGTGGATCGTCACCGCCGACTGGTTGTCGTCGGCCGTCGAGAACGTCTGCTGCGCCTTGGTCGGAATCGTCGTGTTCTTCTGGATCAGCTTGGTCATCACGCCACCCAGCGTTTCGATGCCGAGGGAAAGCGGCGTCACGTCGAGCAGCAGCACGTCCTTGACGTCGCCCTTGAGCACGCCGCCCTGGATCGCCGCGCCCACCGCCACCGCCTCATCGGGGTTCACGTCCTTGCGCGGCTCCTTGCCGAAGAACGCCTTGACTGTTTCCTGCACCTTCGGCATCCGCGTCATGCCGCCGACGAGGATCACATCGTTTATGTCGGACAGCGCGACCCCCGCATCCTTGATCGCAATGCGGCAGGGCTCGACGGTCTTCTCGATCAGGTCCTCGACCAGCGATTCGAACTTCGCGCGGGTGAGCTTCATCGTCAGGTGCTTCGGCCCGTTTTGGTCCGCCGTGATGTACGGCAGGTTGATCTCGGTCTGTTGCGTGGACGAGAGCTCGATCTTCGCCTTTTCGGCAGTCTCCTTCAGCCGCTGCAGCGCGAGCACGTCGTTCTTCAGGTCGACGCCCTGGTCCTTCTTGAACTCGGTGACGATGTAATCGATCAGCCGCTGATCGAAATCCTCGCCGCCGAGGAACGTGTCGCCGTTGGTCGACAGCACCTCGAACTGGTGTTCCTTTTCGACCTCGGCGATCTCGATGATCGAGATGTCGAACGTCCCGCCGCCCAGGTCGTAGACGGCGATCTTGCGGTCGCCCTCTTTCTTGTCCATGCCGAAGGCGAGCGCCGCCGCGGTCGGCTCGTTGATGATCCGCTTGACGTCGAGGCCTGCGATCCGGCCCGCGTCCTTGGTTGCCTGCCGCTGCGAGTCGTTGAAATACGCGGGCACCGTGATGACGGCTTCGGTGACTTCCTCGCCGAGATAGTCCTCGGCGGTCTTCTTCATCTTGCGCAGGATTTCGGCCGAGACCTGCGAAGGCGCGACCGCCTTGCCGCGAATTTCGACCCACGCGTCGCCATTCGAATGACGGACGATCTTGTACGGCATGAGGCCGATGTCCTTCTGGACCTCCTTTTCCTCGAAGCGCCGGCCGATCAGCCGCTTCACCGCGAACACCGTGTTCTTGGCATTGGTGATCGCCTGCCGCTTCGCCGAGCGCGCCGACGAGGATCTCGCCGTCTTCCTGGTAGGCGACGACCGAAGGCGTCGTCCGCGCGCCTTCGGCGTTCTCGATCACTTTGGGCTGGTCGCCTTCCATGATGGCGACACAGCTGTTCGTCGTGCCGAGGTCGATACCGATGATCTTGCCCATGTTCGTTTCCCTCCGAATCCTTGAATGAGATTGCCTGACCGGCTAGGTGGGGGTTTCGGCCGTCGGATCAAGCCGTTGGCGCGTTCCGTCCGGATCTTCGCGACGGATACCAGCGCCGGTCTTAGCACGCGATCGTTGAGGCGGTAGCCCTTCTGGAAGACCTGGACTACCGTGTTCGGCGGTTGCTCGCTGTCGACGATCGCCATCGCCTGGTGCTGATGGGGATCGAACTGGGCGCCCGCGGGATCGATCTCGACGATCTGCGCCTTCTCGAACGCGGCGACGAGCTGCTTCAACGTGAGCTCGACGCCGGCCTTCAGCGCTTCGGGCGTCGCATTGCCGGCATTAAGCGCCGATTCGAGCGCGTCCTTGACGGGAAGCAGCTCGCCGCCAAACCGCTCGATCGCGTACTTGTGGGCACGCGCGAGATCGTTGGCCGCCTGCTTGCGCACGTTATCGAGGTCGGCGCGGGCACGCAGCCACGCATCCTTCAATTCCGCTGCCTCGTCCTCCGCCTTCTTCAGCAGCGCGCCGATGTCGGGCGCGGGATCGGCCGGCGCGAGGTCCGGGACTGTCTCCGCCGCCGGATGGTCGCCCAGGATGGGCGGCGTCGCGTCCTGCGCCGGGGTTTGCGGGTGGTGTCGTTTATGGGTGGTGGTCATCGCGGTTGTTTTCCTGTCCGAATCTCTTCCTGCGGTGTTTTTCCGCCCGACACGCAGAGTGGGGGCATTCCACCACTTTTCAACACGTTTTGGCCGACCGAGCCCGTTCGCGGCGCCGTTGGCATGAGAATTGTGCGTAAACAATGACTTATTGGACAAGTGGCGCCGGACTGCTGGCTATTGTCCTCGTTCCCTGGACTGACCCCGGATTCCGCTACGCCAACCCAGGGCTCCGAGAGTCGACCGGCGCCGATTACTTGCCGGCGCCCAGCGCCTTTGCGCGAAGGGCCGTCATCTCGCGCGCCGGCGCGTCCGGTGGCGCGGAAAGCCACCCCGAGAGGTTCCGATGCACGAGCTCGGCGAGCGCCGCGATCCACCGCGGGTGCTCGTTCAGGCACGGGATCACGTGAAAATCCTTGCCACCGGCGCGCAGGAACGCCTGCCTGCCCTCGATGCCGATCTCCTCCAGCGTCTCGAGGCAGTCGGACACGAATCCCGGACAGGCGACGTCGACGCGGCCCCTGGCCTCCTTTGCCAGCGCGACCAGCGTATCGGCGGTATAGGGCTTCAGCCACTCCGCCCTGCCGAAGCGCGACTGGAACGTGATCGAGCATTGCTTGGTTTCGAGCCCCAACTCGGTCACGAGCAGGCGCGCCGTCTTCTGGCAGTGACAATGGTAGGGGTCGCCGAGATCGAGCACTCGCCGCGGGAGGCCGTGGAACGAGAGCACCAGATGGTCGGGCCGCCCATGCTTCACCCAGTAGTCATTGACGTTCTGCGCCAGTGCCTTGATGTAGCCGGGCTCGTCGTGAAAAGCGTCGATCGTGCGCAGCGCGGGCACGCGCCGCGTCCGCTGCAGGTAAGCGCAGACGGCGTCGAGCGCGGAGCCGGTCGAGCTCGCCGCGTACTGCGGATAAAGCGGCACGACGAGAACGCGGTCGCAGCCGGAAGCCTTGAGCTTATCGAGGGCGTCTGCGATGGTTGGAGCACCGTAGCGCATCCCGAGTTCGACCGGCACGAAGTCGGAAGGCAACCCGGCTGCCTTCAGGCGCTGCCCCAAGAGTCCCTGCAGCAGCGCCTTTTGCTTCAGGCTGTGGAGCAGGAGCGGCGAGCCGTCCTTGGTCCAGATCAGCGCGTATTTTTTCGCCGACTGCGCGGGGCGCGTGCGCAGGATGATTCCGTGCAATATCGGACGCCAGACCGCTGACGGGATCTCGACCACGCGCGGGTCGGTCAGGAATTGCGCGAGATAACGCCGCACGGCCGCGGGCGTCGGGGCTTCGGGGGTGCCCAGATTCACGAGCAGCACGCCGACTCTCGGCGTGCGATCGTGCGAAAACGGCGGCTCCGTGCGGTAGCTCGACATACGCCGTTAGCCGTGAGCCTGCTTCGCGCCGGCGGGCGCTGGCGCCTTCTCGCGCCAGGCGGCGAGCATCTTGGCCGCCTGACTGCGCACGGCACCCTGCGCAGGCGGGAGCCAGCCGAGCAGGACACCCTTTGCCCCCAGCGCCTGCCGCATCCAGCGGTACAGGTCGAAGCGATCGACGTGACGCACGATGCGGCCGTCGCGGAACGTGAACGCCGCATCGATGCGGTTCACTACGTTGCGACCCGTCGCCGAATACGTGTACGTCGCATCCCAATGCGCGCGGCCTGCCGTCGCGTCGGCGACGATATCGGAGGCGACGACCCGCAGGTCCTTGCCTCGCGCGCACAGCATCCTCCACATCGCCGCGACGCCGGCGGCGTCGAGCAGCGGAAATACCGGGTCGGAAAACGTGGCGTCCGGTGCGTAGCAGGCGACCATCGTCTCAGCATCGTGCCGGTCGAGCGCGGCGTAGAAGCCGGCGATCGTGGCCGCGTTCGGATGTTCGCTGGCGCCGTCGGTGCCGGCAGCCACCATCAGTCGTTCATTTGCTGGGTCAACGCGTTCGAGAGGAGCTTCGCCGTCACGTCGACGATCGGGATCACGCGCTCGTAGGCCATCCGCGTCGGCCCGATCACGCCGAGCGTGCCGATGACCCGACCGTCGATTTCGTAGGGCGCCGTGACCACGCTGCACTCGTCGAGCGGCACGAGCCCCGACTCGCCGCCGATGTAGATCTGCACGCCCTGCGCGCGCTGCGACACGTCGAGCAAATGCAAGAGCGAGGTCTTCTGCTCGAAGAGCTCGAACAGGCGCCGCAGGCGATCCATGTTCGACGCGAGGTCGGACGCCGAAAGGAGGTTCTTCTCGCCCGTGACCACGAGCTCCTCGCCTTCGCTCAACGCCCCGCCGACTTCCACCGCGGCGGTCATCAGGCCGACGATGTCCTCGCGCAGCGATTTGAGCTCGTCGGCGAGCAAGCGCCCGCAGCGCACCGAACGGCTGCCCCGAATAGTGCTCGTTGAAGAAGTTGGTCGCCTCGACGAGCTGCGTCTGCGTGTACGGACGGTCGGTGTGCAGGATCCGGTTCTGAACGTCGCCTTCGGACGTGACGATGATGAGCAGCACGCGCCGGTCGGACAGGCGCAGGAACTCGAGATGCCGGAACGACGCCTCGCGCCGCTTCGGCGTCATCACGACGCCCGCGAAATGCGTGAGCTGGGACAGAAGCGACGCGGCGGCGCTCACGAGCTCCTGCGGACGGTCGGCGACGAACTCCCCTTCGAGCCGATGGATCTCGATGTCCTCGAGCGGCTGCATCACCATCAGGCTGTCGACGAAGAACCGGTAGCCTTTCGGCGTCGGGACGCGGCCCGCCGACGTATGCGGACTCGCGATGTAACCCAGCTCCTCGAGATCGGCCATCACGTTGCGGATCGTCGCCGGCGAGAGCTCGAGGCCCGATTGCCTGGACAGCACCCGCGAGCCCACGGGCTGTCCCTCGGCAACGTAACGCTCGACCAGCGTCTTCAGCAGATGTTGGGCGCGGCGATCCAGCATGACGGCTATTTTACAGTCGGCGCGAGCGCGGGGCGGTGTGGAGCATGCCGTTCGTCCGCCAGGACCGAACGCGTCGTCCTTTCGTCGGCTTCAGGCATTTCCCCACGTATGCTTTAATCCCGCCCATGCCCGCGCCTCCCGTCGCCGTCCGGTTCCGTCGCGTTGCGCTGATCGGGCGCTTTGCAAGTCCGGGGATCGCCGAGCCGCTGTCCCGGCTCGCGGCCTTTCTTTTCCAGCGCGGCCACACAGTCGTCCTCGAGGCCGAAACGGCGCGCAACACCCCACTGCCCGGCTATCCGACCGCTGCGGCGGAAACGCTGGGCAGGCGAGGCCGACGTGGCGATCGTCCTCGGCGGCGACGGCACGATGCTGTCGATTGCCCGCCAGCTCGCGCCTTTCGATGTCCCCCTCATCGGTATCAACCAGGGTCGGCTCGGCTTCCTGACCGACGTGCCGCTCGCCAACATGGAGGACACGCTTTCCGCAATGCTCGCCGGCCGTTATGTCGAGGAGCGGCGCACACTTCTCGAGACGACCGTCCACCGCGCCGACGGCCGCGCCGAGGGGACGGTGCTCGCGCTCAACGACGTCGTCGTCAATCGCGGCACGTCGGGAGGGATGATCGACAGCGCCGTCGACATCGACGGCCGCTTCGTCTACGCGATGCGCTCCGACGGCCTCATCGTCGCCACGCCGACGGGCTCGACCGCGTACGCCCTCTCCGCGCAGGGTCCGATCGTCGACCCGCAGGTGCCGGCGCTCCTGCTGGTGCCGGTCGCGCCGCATGCGCTCACCAACCGGCCGATCGCCATCGGCGATGCGGGCGACGATCGTGGTCACGCTGCTCCGCGGCGCGGATGCCTGCGGCGCACTGCGACGGCCAGGCGCACTTCCAGCTTGCACGAGGGCGATCGCGTGTCGATCCGGCGCGCCGCGCACGCGGTGCGCCTCCTGCATCCGGAAGGCTACGACCATTTCGCGATGCTGCGCGAAAAGCTGCACTGGAGCGAGACGCCCGAGCGCGCTGCGGCCGTAGCGCTTCGCGCATGCTGCGGCTCCTTTCCATCCGCAATTTCGTCGTCGTCGAGACGCTCGACCTCGAGCTTTCCGGCGGCTTTTCGGTGCTCACCGGCGAGACCGGCGCCGGCAAGTCGATACTGCTCGACGCGCTCGCGCTGCTCCTGGGCGACCGCTTCGAGCTCCGCCAGCTGAAGCCCGGCGCCGAACGCGCCGAGCTCGCCGCGGCCTTCGACGTGGGGGCGCATTCCGGTGTCGTCGCCTGGCTCGCGGAACAAGGACTGACGGACGACGCAGCTCCCGACGGCGCAACGCTGCTCCTGCGCCGGACACAGGACGCGCAGGGAAGAAGTCGTGCCTGGATCAACGGGCATCCGGCCACCCTCGCGCAGCTCAAAGGGGTGGGCGAAATGCTGGTCGACCTGCACGGCCAGAACGCCCACCAGTCGTTGCTTGCCGCCGACCTCCAGCGCGCGCTGCTCGACGCGTTCGGCGGTTTCACCGTGCTCGCGCGCGAGACCGCCAATGCATGGCGCGAGTGGCGCGCGGCGGCGGAAAAGCGCGACGCAGCCAGCGCCGCGGCGCGCGAATCGGCGGCGGAACGCGATCTTCTCGAAGCGCGCCGGCGGGAGCTCGCGGCGCTCGGCGCGACCGTCGACGAGTGGGCGGCGTTGTCGCAGGCGCAGACGCGGCTTGCGCACGCCGCCGCGCTGCTCGAAGCGGCAACCGCGGCGGAGGACGAGCTGACGGAAGCCGACGCCGCCCTCGTCCGCCGGCTCGCGGCATTGATCGCGAAGCTCGACGCGAACGCCGTTCACGATCCTGCACTCGCGGAGATCGTTGCCCTGCTCGAGCCCGCGCGCATCGAGTTGAGCGAGGCCGCGCGCGAGATCCGCGCGTATCGCGACAAGCTCGAACTCGATCCGGGCGAGCTTGCCCGTGTCGAGGCGCGCCTCGCGGCAATCCACGACATCGCACGGAAATATCGCGTGCGGCCCGAGGCCCTACCCGAACTTCTTGCCGAGACGGAAGGACGCCTGCGGGCGCTCGCCGAATCCGCCGACGCCGGCGCGCTCGCGCGCCAGGCGGCCGCAGCCGAACAGACATTTCGTGCGCTCGCCGCCGAGCTCACGCAAAAGCGGAAGTTCGCCGCCCACGAGCTCGCAGAACCGCGTCACCCACGCGATGCAGGAACTGGCGATGAAGGGGGGGCGCTTCGAGGTCGCGCTGCCGAAGCTCGCCGCGCCCGCGAGCTTCGGCAACGAGCAGGTCGAGTTCCGCGTCGCGAGCCACCCGAAGCAGCCGCTGGGGCCGCTCGCGAAAGTCGCTTCGGGCGGCGAGCTGTCGCGCATCGCGCTCG
Source organism: uncultured beta proteobacterium (assembly GCA_963733985.1). Classification (GTDB taxonomy): domain Bacteria; phylum Pseudomonadota; class Gammaproteobacteria; order Burkholderiales; family Casimicrobiaceae; genus CAIWHR01. The sequence continues at coordinate 16,913 of CAVTFF010000010.1, forward strand.
CGATTCAAGTCGTGACGAGCGAAGTCGGCGAAGTCCCGACGCTGATCTTCGACGAAGTGGACGTCGGCATCGGCGGCGCGGTTGCCGCGACGGTCGGGCCGGCTGCTGCAGTCGCTGGGCGATCGCCGCCAGGTGCTGTGCGTCACGCATCTGCCGCAAGTCGCTGCATTCGCCGACGCGCATTTCCGCGTGACCAAGCACGGCGACGAGACCACGGTGCGCGCGGAGGTCGAACCGTTAGCGAGCAGCGCACGCGTGGAGGAACTCGCCCGCATGCTCGCCGGCAGCGCAATCACCGCCAAGACGCGCGCGCATGCGAAAGAGCTCCTGGAGCAGCATCGGCGCGCGACGCGCTAGGGCCGAAGCTGTCCCTTCACCGTGACCATCTGCAGCGTCCGATTCGTCCACATCAGGCAGAACTCCTCGCTCGAAGGCGCGGTGAACCGGTCGTCCGCGTCCCGCACCTGATCGCCTTTCACCGGGTATTCGACATCCTTGCCCCGGTGGAAGTGGATGTTGAAGTCCACCGGCGACGTCGCTTCGAACGTGTAGCCGATCGTCTCGCCAGCGGGCAGCTTGAAGCACTCCGAAATCTCACAAGGCAGTGCGCGCTGGCTCGCGGATTCGCAGGCGGGGAGCGCGGGGCACGATCTCTGCGTGCTGGCGGTCAACGGCCTGAAGTTGCCCGCAGTGCGAATGCGGCCGGCACAGGACCTGATGTGGGACGAACGCGTTGTCGCTGCCGGTTTCGAACACGGTGGAACAGCGCTCGTCACGGCGATCGGAACGGTAAAGAGCCTCTACCGTTACGACGAAGGAATGGTGATTCGCACTTCCGCGGCTTTCGATTTCGGTTCGAGCGGCGGCGGCCTTTTCGACGAAGCGGGAAATCTCGTCGGATTGCTCGCCTTCAAGGCACGGACCGGGACCGACCTGCGCTTTGCCCTGCCTTCCGAATGGCTCGTTCCCGGAAGCGCCGTCGCGGCCAAGTTCGAGCCCATCGATCCCGGATCGCCCGCGAGCGCATTCCGGGAGCGAAGCGCGACGAATCAACCGGCGTTCCTCGGCGTCGCATTGCGCGAGGCCGGCGAGACACGACGATAGGATGACCCCGATGATCGCCGTCGCCATCGCCTCGCACGTGTCCGGACGCATCGCGCGTCAAAGTCCGATGCGCCGCAGGCGCAGCGCATTGGTGATCACCGACACCGAGCTTGCCGCCATCGCGGCGCTCGCGATGATCGGCGACAGCAGCCACCCGGTGATCGGGTAGAGGACGCCTGCGGCAAGCGGCACGCCGAGCGCGTTGTAGACAAACGCGAAGAACAGGTTCTGGCGAATGTTGGCCATCACGCGCTGCGACAACATCCGGGCGCGCGCGATGCCACGCAGATCGCCTTTCACCAGAACGATCCGCGCCGACTGCATCGCGATGTCGGTGCCCTGACCCATCGCGATGCCGACGTTTGCCTGGGTAAGCGCCGGCGCGTCGTTGACGCCGTCGCCGGCCATCGCCACGATGCGGCCCGCTGCCTGCAGCTCCTTGACCAGCGAATGCTTGGCGTCGGGCAGCACCTCGGCGCGGAAATCGGCGATGCCGAGACGGTTCGCGATCGCCTGCGCCGTCGCGCGGTTGTCGCCCGTCGCCATCACGACGTTTACCCCCGACTGGCGCAGCGCCGCGAGCGCTTCTGCCGTGCTTGCCTTCACCGGATCCGCGATCGCGAGGAGACCCAGCGCGGAATTGCCGCGCGCGACGAATACGACGGTCTCGCCACGCGCGCGCAATTCGGCGGCGCGAGCCTCGAGCTCGCCGATCGCGATGCCGCTCTCGGCCATGAACCGTGGACTGCCGAGACGCACCGTCGCGCCATCAAGCTGCGCTTGCACGCCGCGTCCGGTTACCGACGCGAAGCCCTCGACCGGCCGCGGTGCGGTGGCCCGCTCCTTCGCGAATCCCAGGATTGCCTGCGCCAGCGGGTGCTCGCTCGCCGCCTCGAGGCTCGCCGCGACGGTGAGCAACGCCGACTCGTCGACCCGCGCAGCGACATGAAGCGCAGTAACGCGGGGCTTGCCTTCGGTCAGGGTACCCGTCTTGTCAACGACGAGCGTATCGACCTTTTCCATCAGCTCGAGTCCTTCGGCGTCGCGGATCAGCACGCCGGCCTGCGCGCCGCGCCCGACACCGACCATGATCGACATCGGTGTGGCGAGACCCAACGCGCACGGACACGCGATGATCAGCACCGACACGGCGACGACCAACGCATTGGGCAGCTTCGGCGCGGGACCGGCAATCGCCCAGACCATCCCCGCGATGATCGCAATGCCTACGACGGTGGGCACGAACCACGACGACACCTTGTCGGCGAGCTTCTGGATCGGAGCGCGCGAGCGCGCCGCTTCGGCCACCATATGCACGATCTGCGCGAGTAGCGTGTCGCTGCCTACGCGCTCCGCGCGCATCACGAAGCTGCCGGTCTGGTTGACCGTGGCGCCGGTCACCTTGCTGCCGGCGGCCTTTTCGACCGGAATCGATTCTCCGGTCATCATCGATTCGTCGACGCTCGACGCGCCCTCGAGCACCACGCCGTCGACCGGCACCTTGCTGCCCGGCCGCACGCGCAGCCGATCACCCGCCTTGACTTCGTCGAGGGCAACCTCGCGCTCGGAGCCGTCGGATTCGAGGCGAAGCGCCGTCGGCGGTGCCAGTTGCAGCAGCGCCTTGACCGCCGCAGAGGTCTGCGAGCGCGCGCGCAGCTCGAGCACCTGCCCGAGCAGCACGAGCGTCGTGATCACGGCCGCCGCCTCGAAGTAGAGCGGCGCGTTGCCTCCGACCTTGAACGCGTCCGGCAGGATCGCCGGCGCGAAGAACGCGACCACCGAGAACGCATACGCGACCGCGACGCCGAGCGCGATCAGCGTGAACATGTTGAGCGAGCGGTTGACGAGCGAGCGCCAGCCCAGCACGAAGAACGGCCAGCCGCCCCACAGGACGACCGGTGTTGCAAGCGCGAACTGCAGGCGCGCGAACCAGGGTCCCAGTGCATGCGCAATGCGCTCGTGCAGTCCGGGAGCAAATTCGCTCATCGCGATGAGCGCAATCGGCAGCGTCAGCGCGACGCTCGCCCAGAAGCGCCGCGTCATCCGCGTGAGCTCGACATTCTCCTCCTCGAGCGTCGCGTCGACGGGCTCGAGGGCCATGCCGCAAATCGGACAGTTGCCCGGTCCCGCCTGGCGAATCTGCGGGTGCATCGGGCACGTGTAGATCGTCGGGATCGCGGTGACCGTGCGTTCGCTCACGCGCGAGGACACCGGATCCCGCGGCGGGACGAGCTGCGCTGCCGTCGACGTCGTGTCATTCGCCGGGTGATGGGTATCAGCTGCCCCCGCGGATTCATGCGAATGCATTTGACCGTTGGCGTGGCCAGACCGAGATGCGTTCATGGCGACACCGGATCGCCCACCGCTGTACCTAGGAACGCGTCGAGGCGAACTTGGGCGATGCCGAAGGCATTGTGCCGAACGTCAATCCGCCGGCTGCGGCATGTCACGCTGGCACGAACTTGAGCGCAACACCGTTATTGCAATAGCGGAGCCCCGTTGGCTTCGGCCCGTCGTCGAACACGTGGCCCTGGTGGCCGCCGCAGCGCGCGCAATGGTATTCGGTGCGCTCGACGATGAGCTTGAAATCGCTGCGCGTCTCGACGTGGCCCTTAATGCAAGTGTAGAAGCTCGGCCATCCGGTGCCGCTGTCGTACTTGGTGCGCGACTCGAACAGCGGCAGCGCACAGCCGGCGCAGACGAACGTGCCGTTGCGCTTCTCGTTGTTGAGCGGACTCGTGAACGGCGGCTCGGTGCCTTCCTGGCGCAGCACAACGAACTGCGCCGGGGTCAGAAGCTTCCGCCATTCGTCCTCCGACTTGACGACCTTTTCGATCGTGCCCGACGACGAAGGCTCCGCCGCAGTGACGGAGCGGACCGCGGCAGCGCATGCCAGCGCACCCAGCGTTGTCGTCAGGAAATGGCGTCGGTTCATGGAATGCTCCGGTGGGTCCGGGAAGCCATTGGTCGACGTAGGACAGCCGGGCTTACACCGGAGTTGCACCCCGCGGCCTCCGCACGGTCGGCGAGACGCGTGAGGCCAAGTTGTCGGCCGCAGCGTCGACTCGCCCCGGTCGCACCCCACGTGCTGGGTGCGTGGTTCGGCCTCCGCACCGCCAAGGAATGCACGCCGCCGCGCTGTCGGCCTCTGAACGCGACTCGCGATAGCTCGCATCCCCTCGCCTTCGGCGGGGGCCCCTGCTTGCCGCTCGCGCGGTTCCCCTGCTCCCAGGCTCGCGCCGCCAAACGAAAACGGCCGCGCGGGATCATCCGGCGGCCGTCGGGTCAGGGCTCGCAATCAGCCGCGGGGTGCTTTGGATTGCGCGTACTTGACTGGCCGCAGCGTTCCGCTCATCTGCCCCTTCGCCTTCACCGATTTTCCTGACACTTTGTGCACCGCCGGCTTCGGCATCGTCTGCCCGGTCTCGAGCCAGTAGCGGACCCGCTGCGCGTCACCGAGCCGCGTGTACTTGCCGGCGGAATCGAGCAGCACGATCACGAACGGCCGGCTCGCGATCGTCGCCAGCATCACCAGGCACTTGCCCGCCTCGCGGATGTAGCCGGTCTTCGAGAGCTGGATGTCCCACGATGCGTTCTTCACCAGGTTGTTCGTGTTGTTGAAGCCAAGGAGCTTGCCCGGTCGGCTGCACTTCGACGTAATGGCTGCCGGTGGTGGTGAATTCGCGGATCAGCGGCTACGCGCGCGGCGGCGTTGACCAGAATCGCGAGGTCGCTTGCCGTCGAGACGTTCTCGGCGGACAACCCTGTCGGATCGGAATAATGCGTGTGCGTCATGCCCAGCGCACGCGCCTTGTCGTTCATCGCGGCGACGAACATCGGCGTGCCGCCGGGATAGTGGCGCGCGAGCGCTCGACGCGGCGCGGTTCTCGGAGGACATCAGCGCGAGCCGCAGCATTTCGCCGCGCGGCAGCTCGGCGCCCAATGGAGCCGCGAGTGGGTCCCCTTGAGATAGTCGAAGTCGTCCATGTCGATCTCGATCGCCTCGTCGAGCGACTGGCCCGCTTGCAGGACGACCATCGCCGTCATCAGCTTGGTCAGCGATGCGATCGGCGTCACTTCATCGGCCGCCTTGGCGTAGATGGCGCGATTGTCCGACGCATCGATGACGAGCGCATTGGCGGACGCGAGCCGCAGCTTGGCCGGGTCGAGCAAAACGGGGCCCTGCGCGCACGCCGCCCCTGCCGCGGCGAACGCAATTAGCCCCGAAAAAACAAGTGTCAAGCCGCGCTTCATCAAGTCGGTCCTCAGCTCCAGCAGGCTTATAACACGGACTCCCGACGGCGCCAAGACCCTTGGCCGACCGTGGGGATAGCAGACAACGACCGCGCGCCGCGCGTCAGCGGCTGCCGGCGAGCGTCACTTCGACGCGTCACCGGCGACTCAGGGTCCGCTGCCGTCTCGATCGCCGCGCCGGGTACAAACGCGCCGACGGGAGATCGCGATGACACCGAGACGTCCAATTTTCCGCTGCGCTCTTCGTCGCGCGACTCGGTCTGCTGCAGTTGCCACATCCGCGCGTACACACCGCCGGAAGCAAGAAGCGCACCATGCGTTCCACGCTCGACGATCCGTCCGTGGTCGAGGACCAGGATGAGATCGGCGTCGACGATCGTCGAGAGTCGATGCGCGATCGTTAGCGTCGTGCGGTCCTGCGCGATGCGCTTCAATTCCGCCTGGATCGCCTTCTCCGATTTCGAGTCGAGCGCAGACGTCGCCTCGTCGAAGATCAGGATGCGCGGCCCTTGAGCATTGCACGGGCGATCGCGACGCGCTGCTTCTCTCCACCGGAAAGCTTGAGGCCGCGCTCGCCGACCGGCGTTTCGTAGCCCTCGGGCGTGCCGATGATGAAATCGTGGATCTGGGCGAGCCTGGCCGCGGCGACGATCTCGTCGTGGGTCGCACCCGGTCGACCGTAGCCGATGTTGTATTCGATCGTGTCGTTGAAGAGCACGGTGTCCTGCGGGACGATGCCGATCGCGGCGCGCACGCTCGCCTGCTGCACGCTGCGCAGGTCGTGGCCGTTGATGAGGATGCGCCCGCGGGTGACGTCGTAGAAGCGGAACAGGAGCCGCGAGAGCGTGCTCTTGCCCGCGCCGGACGGCCCGACGACGGCGACCGTCTTGCCGGCGGGAATCGTGAAGGTCACATCGAACAGGATCTGGCGGTTCTTCTCGTAGCCGAAATCGACGTGCTCGAAGCGCACTTCGCCTTCGCCGGCCTCGAGCGGCGGCGCGCCCGGGGCGTCGGCCACCTCGGTATTTTCAGCGGTGAGCGCAAACATCCGCTCCATGTCGGCGAGCGCCTGCTTGATCTCGCGATAGAGGACGCCCAGGAAATTGAGCGGGATGTAGAGCTGGATCATGAACGCGTTGACGAGCACGAGATCGCCGATCGTCATCGTGTGGTTGACGACGCCGACGGTCGCCCGCCACATGATCAGCGTCACCGCGACGGCGATGATCGCGCTCTGCGCGACGTTGAGCAGCGACAGCGACGTCTGGCTCTTGACCGCCGCCTTCTCCCAGCGCTGCAGGCTCTCGTCGTAGCGGCGCGCCTCGAATGCCTCGTTGCCGAAATACTTGACCGTCTCGTAGTTGAGCAGGCTGTCGATCGCGCGCGTGTTGGCCTTCGAGTCGAGCTCGTTCATCTGCCGGCGGAAACCGGTGCGCCAGTCGGTGATCATGATCGTCGCGGTGACGTAGAGCGCAAGCGCGACCGCCGTGATCGCGATGAACGTCCAGTCGTAGCGCGCGATCAGGATCGCCGAGACGAGGCTGATCTCGACCAGCGTCGGCAGGATCGAGAACAGCGTGAAGCTGATCAGGGTCGAGATGCCGCGCTGGCCGCGCTCGACGTCGCGGGTGAGCCCGCCGGTCTGCCGCGCGAGGTGGAAGCGCAAGCGACAGCGCGTGCAGGTGGCGGAACACCTCGAGCGCGATCGTGCGCACCGCGCGCTGCGTCACCTTGCGCGAACAGGAATTCGCGCAGCTCGGTGAAGAGCGTCGTCGACAGCCGCAGCAGGCCGTAGGCGACGAGCAGCGCCAGCGGCACGGCGAGCATCGCCGTCGCGCGGGTCGAGGCGATCGACGATCTGCTTCAGCAGCACCGGCACGCCGACGTTGGCGACCTTCGCCGCGACAGCGCCGCCATCGCCGCGATCACGCGGCCCTTGTACGCCCACAGGTACGGCAGCAGCGTGCCGATCGTGCGCCAGTCGCCGCCGCGTGGCGGGACGGGCAGCGGCAGTGGCGAGCCGAGTGGCGGCGCATGGTCGATTTAGCACGGCGCGCATCGCCGCGACGCCGCCGTTCACGCGACGACGCTCGGTCGCCGCCCTTGACGAGCACAACCGGCGCGTGAGGCGCTGCGACGCCTAGCTGTCGTCGACCGGCAGCGCAGCGGCAGCCCTGGCGCGGCTCCGCGCGGCCGCGCCACCACTCGTTGCCGCCGTAGCCGAGCAGCCCCATCGCCACGCGGACGATGCCGTACGCGATCCAGACACGGCCTTGTACGCGCGCGGGCGCCGCGCCCAGCGCTGCGGCCGCGACGCGGCGCGCGCCGTCGTCGATCATCCGCGCAGCTCGCGCGCAGCTCGTCGGCGAAATCGGGGTCGCGGACGAACGACGTTGGCCTCGCGCGCCATCAGCAGGCTGTACGGGTCGATGTTCGACGAGCCGACCGTCGCCCAGTGGTCGTCGACGACGGCGACCTTCGCGTGCAGGAACGACTGCGTGGTATTCCTGGATCGTCGATGCCGGCGGCGAGCAGCTGGCCGTACAGCGCCCGCGACGCGTAATGCAGCAGCACGTACTCGACGCGCGCCTGCAGCAGCAGCGTGACGCGCACGCCGCGCCGCGCCGCGGCGATCAGCGCGCGGCGGAAGCGGATGCCGGGAAAGAAGTACGAGTTGGCGATCAGGATCTCGCGTCGCGCGGTGCGGATCGCGGCCAGGTACGCGCGCTCGATGTCGCGGCGGTGGCGCAGGTTGTCGCGGATCAGGAACTTCGCCGTCTGCGTGCCGGCGCGCTGCGCGCGCCGCGGCGTCGGGAACAGCGGCACGTCGCTGCGCTGGAACTGCACGAGCTCGCACGATCGCCCACACGCGCTGCATCGTGCGGCACGATCGGCGCCAGCAGCGGGCCCTCGACGCGCACCGCGAAGTCGACGCGCGGCGGCTTGTGCCCCGGCGTGTTCATGTCGTCGATGATGTTGATGCCGCCGACGAACGCGATCCTTGCCGTCGACGTGGCAGAGCTTGCGATGCAGCCGCCGCAGCCGGTGCGAGCGGAACTGCCACGGCGCGACCTCGGGCCGGTACTTGAGCAGCGCACGCCGCCGCCGCACGAGCTCGCGCTTCGAGCGCCGGCGTCAGGTAGTGCCGCGCGCCCCAGCCGTCGACCAGCACGCGCACCGACACGCCGCGCTGCGCCGCGCGCGATCAGCGCGGCGGCGACCGATCGCGGCCCGCGTCGTCGTCGGCGTAGATGTAGGTCTCGAGCCAGACCTCGCGCTCCGCGCGCGTCGATCGCCGCGACCAGCGCCGGGAAAATACTCGCCCCCGCTGCGCAGCAGCGTCGACGCGGTTGCCCGGCACGAAGCGGTTCATCGCGGCGCGCTTGCCGCGGTGACTCGAACGTGGCGCGCGAGCGCCGCGTGGTCGGACATCCGACCGCCCGGGAATGCGTAGTGGACGCGCGCGTCGACGACGTCGAGGCCGCGCGCGTAGATGCGGTCGAGGCGGAACATCGGCAGCACCGACGGGAACGTGCGCGCCGGGCGCCCGCGCACCGCCTCGAACACTTCGTCGACGCCGAGCTCCTCGACGAGCGCGCGGTTGCGCCTTGTGGCGCCAGTCGTTGAAGTCGCCGGCGATGATGCAGCGGCGCGTCGCGCGGCACCGTCGCGCGGATGCGCTCGCACGAGCGCGCGGATCTGCCACTGGCGCCCGCGCTCGAACAGGCCGAGATGCACGTTGATGCAATGCAGCGGCGGCACGCCGCGGCCCGAGCTTGATCTCGCAATGCAGCAGGCCGCGGCTCTCGAACACGTGCGCCGAGATGTCCTGGTTCTCCTGGCGCGACGATCGGGAAGCGCGACAGCACCGCGTTGCCGTGATGGCCGTGGCGGTAGACCGCGTTCTTGCCGTAGGCGACCTCGTGCCAGACGCGTGTCGGCGATGAACTCGTGCTGCGGCTTGCCCGGCCAGTCGCGATAGCCGCGCCGCGTGCCGCTCGTGGACGCCCTGCACCTCCTGCAGGAACAGGATGTCGGCGTCGAGGCCGTGCAGCCGCTCGCGCAGCTCGTGGATCACCATCCGCCGCGTTGAGCTGCGAGAAGCCCTTGTGGATGTTGTAGGTGGCGACGGTGAAGCGCATGGCGCGCTCGACGGGCGACGGGGCAAAGGAATTCTAACCGGTCACTCGCGGCCATCGCGGGGCACCTGCGGGAATGCTTGGACGCTATTCCAAGAAGGCGCACCCGATCCGTGCGACCAAGACGAAATGAATCGATGCGCGTTGTTCTTTCCGGCATCGGAAATCGCCGGGGCGGCCGCGTGCCTGCCGCTCTTTCGGGCTCTGCCGCATCATTGCACGCCCACGCAGAGATTGGGAGACGAACGCATGGGGATAATGCCGACTGCAAGGAGGTGACCCGCCTCGTCTCGCGCGCGCTGGATGGCCCGTTGCCGTTGGGCCGCCTGATGCTGCGCTCGTCCATATGCTCTGGTGCGAGGATGCCGTCGGTTCGAACGGCAGGCGGCCTTCCTGGCATGGTGATGCGCCGCTACCGCGAATGACCGCCGCGCGTCCCCGTGCGCCCCTGAGCCCACCGCTGATTGCGCTCGGCCAGCCCTAAAGCCGTCTCGACAGCGCCCCTTGCCTGTCCTCGGCCATGGTCGATCATCGCGCCTCGGCCGGAGGCGTCGGACACACGCGGCATTACGGAAAGCCGTGTAAGTTCCGCCGGCGGCCCCGACCATAGCCTCAGACGGGCCGCTGCCCGTCGCTTCCCCTTCCATCAGGAGACCCCGCCATGAACCACCAAGCCACGATCCAGGCCGCGCTCGCCGGCATCCTCGCCCTCGGCATCGCCGCCTCGCCACCGCGCAACCGGTGTCGCGCCGAAGGACAGCGAGAAGTGCTACGGCATCGCCAAGGCCGGCCAGAACGACTGCGGCACCGCCAAGCACGCGTGCGCCGGCGCAGGGCGCCAAGGTCGACAAGGACCCGAACGAGTGGAAGTACGTCGCCAAGGGCACGTGCGACAAGATGGGCGGCAAGACGATGGCGCCGAAGGCGCTGATGCACCGCGTCGCTGATTCCGCGCCGGCGCGCGACCGGCTCCGTCCGCCCGGGCGCGTCTTGCGATGAAGCCACCGCTTCGCTCGGCCCGCTGCCGCCGGCATCGGCCTGCGCGCGCCGCACGTGCGGCGAGGTCAGCGCCGAGCGCCCGCCCGTCCGCTGGCTCGAAGTCCACAGCGAGAACTACTACGCCGACGGCGGCCCCGCGCTTGCGGCGCTCGACCGCATGCGCGCGCGACTATCCGCTGTCGCTGCACGGCGTCGGCATGTCGCTCGGCTCGGCCGACCCGCTGGACCGCGACGCACCTCGCCAAGCTCGAGCGCCTCGATCGCCCGCGTCGAGCCGGCGCTGGTCTCCGAGCACCTGTGCTGGAGCGGCGTCGGCGGCCGCCACTTCAACGACCTGCTGCCGCTGCCCTACACCGAGGAGGCGCTGGCGCACGTCTGCGCGCGGGTCGGCGAGGTGCAGGACTCGCTCGGCCGCGACGATCGCTGGTCGAGAACGTGTCGTCGCTACTCGCGTTCGCCGACGCGACGATGCCCGATGGGAGTTCGTCGCCGCGGTCGCGCGGCGCACCGGCTGCGGGCTGCTGCTCGACGTCAACAACATCTACGTCAACGCGTGCAACCACGGCTTCGACGCCGACGCCTACCTCGCCGCGATGCCGCCGACGGCGATCGGCGAGATCCACCTCGCGGGCTACGACGCGAGCGGCGCGTGCCTCATCGACACGCACGGCGCGCCGGTCGCGCCGGACGTGTGGGCGCTCTACGCGCGGGCGATCGCGCGCTTCGGCCCGCGGCCGACGCTGATCGAGTGGGACACCGACATTCCGCCGCTCGCGATGCTGCTCGCGCGAGGCGGCGACGGCGCAAGCGACTGCTCGGAGGCGCGCGATGCCGTCGCTGCGTGAGCTGCAGCGGGCGTTCGCCGCCGCCTTCTGCGACGGCGACGGCGCCGCGGAAGCTTCGCGATCGAGGCGCTGCACGACGATGCCGCCGAACGCTCGCGATCTACCGCCGCGCGGTCTTCGCCAATTATCGCAACGCGCTCGGCGCGACGCTATCCGGTGGTCGGGCGGCTGACCGGCGCGCCGTTCTTCCATGCCGCCGTCGACGCTTCGTCCACGCGCATCCGCTCGAGCGAGCGGCGACCTCAACGTCTACGGCGACGCGTTCGCGCGATTTCCTCGTCGCGCTACGCGCCGGCCGCCGACGCTGCCGTACCTGCCCGACGTCGCGCGGCTCGAATGGGCGATCGACGAGGCGCACCGCGCGGCCGACGCGCCGCGCGTGCCCGGCGCGGTGCTGGCCGCGCTCGCGACGAGTCGCGCCGGAACGCCTGACCGCGGCGCGCCTCGCGCTCGAGCCGTCGTGCCGGATGGTCGCGTCGCGTACCCGATCCTGCGCATCTGGCAGGTCAACCAGCCGGATCACGACGGCGACGACCGCGTGTCGACTCGACGAGGGCGCGGAGCGCTGCTCGTCCGCCGTGATGCACGCGGCGTCGCGCTCGAGCTGCTCGCCGCCGGCGAGCGCGCGTGGCTCGCGGCCCTGGGCGCAGGCGCGCGCTCGGCGACCGCGATCGACGCCGCGCAGGCGGCCGATGCCGCGTTCGATCTCGGCGCGGCGCTGCGCGCGCATATTGCGGCACGGAACGATCGCGGCGGTCGCGGCCTGATGTCAGGTCGCGCGCTCCCGACGACCAATCGGTTTCGTCACCGTCCTTGGGAGCGCGAAGCCGATGAATCCGCCGACACGGCTCGACTGCCCGCCGGCGGGCAGCGCGCAGTCCGCTTCTACGCCGGCCTCGCGCGCTCGCCGACAGCTGCAGCCGACTTCGCGCTGCGCTGCGCCTTTACGTCGCGCGGTTTTCTTCACGTCGGGCATGATCAAGATCTCGAACTGGAGGGTCACGCTCGCGCTGTTCGAAAACGAGTATCACGTGCCGGTGCTGCCGCCGCACGTTGCCGCGTACTCGGCACAGCCGCCGAGCTCGGCCTCCCGGTGCTGCTGGCGCTCGGCCTCTGCACGCGCGCCGCCGCGCTCGCGCTCTTCGTGTTCAACATCGTCGCCGCGACATCGTACCCCGACCTGAGCGCCGCCGGCCTCAAGGATCACATCCTGTGGGGCGCGCTGATGCTGGTGACGCTCTTCTACGGCCCCGGCAACATCGCGCTCGACGAATGGATCAAACGCCACTACAGCGCTTGAGCGGCGCAGGCCCGTGGTGCGGGCGCGTCATTTCGCTTTCTGATACGTCCCCATCAGCGTCGCCTGCGCGAGGACATGCCCCTGCATCGCTTGCTCGACGGTCGCCTTGGTCGCGGGACTCATCGCCGGTAGCGTGGCGTCCAGCGCGTAGAGCTTGAAGAAATAACGATGGCGGCCGATCGGCGGACACGGGCCGCCGTAGCTCGTGCGGCCGAAATCATTCCTGCCCTCGCGTGTTCCTGATGGCAGCGCCGCCGGCCTGATCCCTTCGGCGAGGCCCGCCACTGTCGGCGGGATGTCGATAGAGCACCCAGTGCACCCAGGTCATCTTCGGCGCCGCGGGATCGGGCGCGTCCGGGATCGTCGACGATAAGCGCGAGGCTTTTCGTGCCCGCGCGGCACGCCGCTCCAGGCGAGCGGCGGCGAGAGGTCCTTGCCCTCGCAGGTGTAGAGCGCCGGAATGGCGGCGTTCGCGGCGAATGCCGTCGATGTGATCGCAAGGCTCATGGCTTGCTCCTGTTTGGCATTGGCGCAGTCAACGGGGTTTGCCGAGACGGCGAACCAGATCGCGATTGCGAGCGCAAGACATCCTGTGTTTCCCGCGCAGTTCCCCGATCGTCGAGGTTCCATTCTGCACGCATTCCGGTGATTTTCCCGATGCCACCCGTTTCATCGATCGTTGGCAGGTGCGAAGGGTTCATGCCGGTTCCGCCTCGCTCGAGTCACTGACGCGTCGAACGGTCACGGGTACCCCGCCGTAGTCGAACGCGGGAACGTCGGTCAATTGCAACCTTGTTTGGCCGGACGGACATTAAGCACGGTCCTTCGGGCAACGTGCCGCTAGCTGGACGAACGCTCTATCGCGCCCTGCTGCTTTGCGTCGACCCACCGCGCAAAGACAGATTGGATGCCCTGCGGATCTGACGCGGAGGCCAATCGGGAGCGAAATTTGCGATCCGAAAACGCTTCCGCGACCAGCGCCAGCAGTTGCAGATGCTTTTCCTGAGGGCCATCGGCGGGAACGAGAATGACAAAGAGCTCGGACACCGGTTTGCCATCCGGCGCGGCAAACCGCAGCGGAGCCTTCGTGCGCACGTAGATCGTAACCGGTTCAGCGATTCCCGTGATCCGCGCATGCGGGATGGCAAAGCCATTGCCGACGCCGGTCGACGCGGCTGTTTCCCGGCGCCACAGCGCGCGGAAAACCGCTGGCGCGCTTAGCCGATGCGATCGCTCGATCCCGGCGCTGACCGCTCGCAGCGCCTCCCACTTGCTGGGAACGTCGAGGTCAAGCTCGATTTCCTGCGGGCACAGCCATTGCGTCACGGAATCCATGCGCGTCCCCATCGCCGCTGGAATTTACACGTGCCTCCACCGGGCGAATGCCGCATGAACCTCGGCGGCGTTGCCGCAGCTGCGCAAATGCTCGCGAAACGACTTCTCGCAAAACATCTCCGCAACTTCGGCGAGAAGGAGCAAGTGCGCTTCCGTGGCGTGCCGCGGCACCAGAAGACAAAGTATATCGCTTACCGGCTTGCCGTCCGGCGCGTCGAACTCAATCGCACATTTCAGGCGAACGAATGCAGCGATCGGTTGGGTCAGATCCCCTGACACGTGCATGTGGGATAGCGATTCCGTGGCCGAGCCCGGTTGATCCGATTTTTCACGTTCGACAAGACTCGTTTGCACGTCACTCGTCAACAAGTCCGTGGGGCGCGCCAATGAATCGGGCAATCTCCTCGAACGCGCGGTTCTTGGTCGGCACATCGACATCGAGAAGGATGTCAGCCGGAGTCAGTATCGCGGCAATCGCGTTGCGCGGCGCGCTCGCGGCGGAGGAGAGGCGGCGTTCCGTCGTGCCGAGCGCCGTGGCGTAGACAGAGTTCAGCATTATTGAATTCCGGATGCTTGTGGGTCGATGGAAGAAGCTTAGCTCGCCCCGTATAAACGTTGTGTCAGGTTCGCTCCATCATTGATAAAAATGACGTAAAGGCATGTTCATCGTTGCCGTCCCCGCGAAACGTGCCATCCGCCCAGCTCGGTTGCTTACACCGTTTTTATGCAAACGCAATCGAAATTGACGCGACGTTTCGTTGGCCCACGATAGAGTGGCTCCATAGTTGAATGCGAGAGGAGAACGTCGTGTCGTTCGATGCATGGCATCAATGGTTGCCGCTGCGGCTGCTGATTGTCTTTCTGATGACCCTTCTCGGAGCCATAGCGCTTGCGCTGATCACGTCACTGGCTGGGTGGAGGAGCGGGCGCCAAGAGTCCAGCCCGGTCGCCGAAGCGGGCGGGCCCCCCTCGACGCCTGAGTGCGAAGAAAACGCAAACGTCGCGCGCCTCGAAGAGTCGGTTGCGCCGCGGGCCGAAGGCACGCCACGGGCATGGCCCGGCGGACGGGACCCGTCCGATCGGCGCGCTGCCTGAATCCTGCACAACGTGCGCCTGCGTCAAGGGCGCCCTGATCGTCAGCGCGGGCTGCCGGGCATGCGGCGAAGTGCCGCAGGGCCTTGAGCGCGCGCGTTTATGCATTCTTTACAGCGCGACGTCGAAATTGAACGACCTCTTTATCTGCGACCGCGTAAATTGCCGATATCGAGTCACCGATGGGAAAGATCATGCACGAATGGCTGCTTCTTCGCTTCGCGCTGTTGCTTCTGCTGTTTGGCGTTCTCCTGGTTGCCGCGTTCGTCGCCCGTCTTCGCGACAGACGCGGGGATTCGCCGAACGCACGCGTCACGAGTGCGCGACGTCGGCCCGCCTCGCGCGGGTCCGAAGCGCTTTTGACGCATGTCATGGAATGAACGTTAGGTTGGCGTAGCCTGAAACGATTGTCGGCAGCGCGTGCCGGGAATGGGGATCGACATGGATTTCATCTTCATCGCTGTGATCGTCGGGTTCTTCGCCTTGTCGGCGGGGCTGATCCGGTTCTGCGCAAGCCTGATGGGCAACGGAGGCCGGTCATGAACGCCTGGCTTGCGCGCGCGCTGCTGCTTTCGGCGGCTGCGCATCGCCTGCGCACGGCCGCGATCATCGCGCCCCGGACGCCGAAACAGAAAGTATCGGGAGGACGGTCATGAACTGGGTCTACTGGCTGAGCGGCATCGCGGCCGTCGGCATCTTCGTCTATCTCATCATCGCGCTGTTCAAGCCGGAGCTCTTTTCATGACCACCTTCGGATGGCTGCAACTGGGGCTGTACGTCGCAGTCCTGCTGCTGCTCGCGAAGCCGCTCGGCGCCTACATGGCCGCCGTGTACGAAGGGCGCGCGACCCGGGCGCAACGCATCGGCGGGCCGCTGGAGCGCCTGATCTACCGCGGCGCGGGCGTGGACCCGGCGCACGACATGGGCTGGATCGAATACGCGATCGCGATGCTCTGGTTCAATCTTCTCGGCGCCCTGGCCGTCTATGGGCTGCAGCGGCTGCAGCAGTGGCTTCCGCTCAATCCGCAGGACATGGCGGCCGTGAGCCCGGACTCGGCGTTCAATACCGCAACGAGCTTCGCCACGAACACGAATTGGCAGGGCTACGGCGGCGAATCGACGATGAGCTATCTCACGCAGATGCTCGGGCTCGCCGTGCAGAACTTCGTCTCCGCGGCGACCGGGATGGCGGTGCTTGTCGCGCTGATCCGCGGCTTCGCGCGCAAGGAAGCCGGCGGCATCGGCAACTTCTGGACCGATCTCGTCCGCTCGACGGTCTACATCCTGCTGCCGCTGGCGATCGCCGTTTCGCTGGCGCTGGTGAGCCAGGGCATCCTGCAGACGTTCGACAAGTACGCGACGGTGACGCTCGTGCAGCCGGTGACCTACGACAACCCGAAGACAGGGCCCGACGGCCAGCCGCTCAAGGACCGAAAGGGCAATCCGGTCACCGAGAAGGCGACCGCGACCGAGCAGACGATTCCGCTCGGCCCCGCGGCGTCGCAGATTGCGATCAAGCAGCTCGGCACCAACGGCGGCGGCTTCTACAACGTGAACTCGGCGCACCCGTTCGAGAACCCGACGCCGCTCGTCGAACTTTCTGGAGATGCTGGCGATCCTGCTGATCGGCGCGGCGCTCTGCTACACGTTCGGCAAGATGATCGGCGACACGCGCCAGGGCTGGGCGCTGCTCGCCGCGATGACGCTCGTCTTCGTTCCGCTTCTCGTCGCGGCGTACATCGGCGAGGGCGCGGGCAACCCGGTGCTCACCGGGCTCGGCGCAGACCAGGTCGCCACCGCGACGAATCCCGGCGGCAACATGGAAGGCAAGGAAGTCCGCTTCGGCGTCGCCAACTCCGCGCTGTGGGCGTCGCCACGACCTCGGCGTCGAACGGCTCGGTCAATTCGATGCACGATTCGTTCATGCCGCTCGCCGGCATGATCCCGATGTGGCTGATGCAGCTCGGCGAAGTGATCTACGGCGGCGTGGGCTCGGGGCTCTACGGGATGATCATGTTCGCGCTCGTCGCCGTGTTCATCGCCGGGCCTGATGATCGGCCGCACGCCCGAGTATCTCGGCAAGAAGATCGGCGCCTTCGAGATCAAGATGGCGTCGATCGCGATCCTGCTGCCGCCGCTGCTGGTGCTCTGCGGAACCGCGGTCGCCGTCATGGTCGACGCGGGCAAGGCCGGCGTCGCCAATCCCGGCCGAGCACGGCTTCTCGGAGATCCTCTACGCGTTCTCGTCGGCCAGCAACAACAACGGCAGCGCGTTCGCCGGGATCTCCGCCAACACGCCGTTCTACAACACGGCGCTCGGCATCTGCATGCTGTTCGCGCGCTACTGGCTCGCGATTCCGGTGCTGGCGCTCGCCGGCGCGTTCGCCGCCGCGAAGCGCGTGCCGCCGTCGGCGGGAACGCTGCCGACGCATACGCCGCTGTTCGTGTTCGTGCTGATCGGCACGGTGATCACCGTCGGCGCGCTGACGTTCGTTCCGGCGCTGGCGCTCGGCCCCGTCGTCGAGCACCTGCTGCATCTACGCCGGCAACTGACCGGTCGCCACATCCCGAGGAATCGACATGGCAACTCTAGCCGCCAAGCAGACCGCGCTGTCGTGGTTCGTCAGCCGCGACGCGATGAAGACGGCGCTCATCGACAGCTTCCGCCGGCTGACGCCGCGCTACCAGTGGCGCAATCCGGTGATGTTCGTCGTCTACATCGGCAGCATCCTGACGACGATCCTGTGGATCCAGGCGCTGACCGGCAAAGGCGAGGCGCCCGCCGGCTTCATCCTCGCCGTCACGCTGTGGCTGTGGGTGACGCTGCTGTTCGCGAACTTCGCCGAGGCGATCGCCGAAGGCCGCAGCAAGGCGCAGGCGGCCTCGCTCAAGAGCGCGCGCAAGGATACGATCGCGAAGAAGATCGCGAAGCCGCAGCGCGACGCGGCGCAGACTCCGACACCCTCGGGCAAGCTTGCGCAAGGGCGACATCGTGCTGGTCGAGCAGGGCGATCTCGTTCCCGGCGACGGCGAAGTCATCGTCGGCGTTGCGTCGATCAACGAAAGCGCGATCACCGGCGAGAGCGCGCCCGTGATTCGCGCGGCCGGCAGCGACTTCAACACGGTCACCGGCGGCACGCTCGTGCTGTCGGACTGGATCATCGTCCGCATCAACGTCAATCCCGGCGAAGCGTTCCTCGACCGGATGATCGGGATGGTCGAAGGTGCCAAGCGGCAGAAGACGCCGAACGAGATCGCGCTCACGATCCTGCTCGTCGCGATGACGCTCGTGTTCCTGCTCGGCGACGGTCACGCTGCTGCCCTATTCGCTCTACAGCGTCGAGGTCGCCAAGGCCGGCACGCCGGTGACGATCACCGTGCTGGTCGCGCTGCTCGTCTGCCTGATCCCGACGACGATCGGCGGCTTGCTCTCCGCAATCGGCGTGGCCGGGATGGGTCGGATGATGCGGGCCAACGTCATCGCGACGTCGGGCCGCGCGGTCGAGGCCGCGGGCGACTGCGACGTGCTATTGCTCGACAAGACGGGCACGATCACGTTCGGCAACCGCCAGGCCTCCGCGCTCCATCCCGTCGCGGGGGTCACGCCGCAACAGCTCGCCGAGGCGGCGATGCTCGCCTCGCTCGGCGACGAGACGCCCGAAGGCAAGAGCATCGTCGCGCTCGTGAAGCGTGCGTTCGGCATCGCGCCGCCCGGCGCTGGAACCGGGCAAATTCACGATCATCCCGTTCTCGGCGCAGACGCGGATGAGCGGCGTCACGTTTCAAGGGCCGCGAAATCCGCAAGGGCGCGCTCGACGCGATCCGCGCCTGGGTCGGCCGCGCAGGGTGGAGCGATCAATGCCGAGGTGACGACGCGCGTCGAGGAAGTCGCGCGGCGCGGGGCGACACCGCTGGTCGTCGCCGAGGGCAAGTACGTGCTCGGCGTCATCGAGCTGAAGGACATCGTCAAGACGCACATCAAGGAACGGTTCGCCGAGCTGCGCAGGATGGGCATCCGCACCATCATGATCACCGGCGACAACAAGCTCACGGCGGCATCGATCGCCGCCGAAGCCGGTATCGACGATTTCCTCGCCGAGGTCACCCCCGAAGCGAAGCTCAAGCTGATCCGGGACATCCAGGCCGACGGCAAGCTGGTAGCAATGACCGGCGATGGCACCAACGATGCGCCGGCGCTTGCACAGGCGGACGTCGCGGTGGTGATGAACTCCGGCACGCAGGCGGCGAAGGAAGCCGGCAACATGGTCGACCTCGACTCGAATCCGACCAAGCTGATCGAGATCGTCGAGATCGGCAAGCAATTGCTGATGACGCGCGGCGCGCTGACCACCTTCTCGATCGCCAACGACGTCGCGAAGTATTTCGCCATCATTCCCGCGGCGTTCGCCAGCACCTATCCGGTCCTCGACGCGCTGAACGTGATGGGGCTCGCGACGCCGAACAGCGCGATCCTGTCCGCGGTGATATTCAACGCGCTGATCATTCCGACGCTGATTCCGCTGGCCCTGAAGGGCGTGAAGTACCGCCCAGTGGGCGCGGGTCCGATCCTGCGCCGGAACATGCTCATCTACGGCGTGGGGGGCATCCTCCTGCCATTCGTCGGCATCAAGGTGATCGACATGATGCTCGCCGCGACGAACCTCGCCTGATCCACGGAGAACGTTCATGTTCAGCCAAATCCTCCCCGCATTGCGAATGCTCGCCGTGTTGACGCTGCTGACGGGCGTGCTGTACCCGTTTGTGGTGACCGGCATCGCCCAGATCGCGTTTCCGAACGCCGCGAACGGCAGCCTGATTGTCGCGGACGGCAAGATCGTCGGGTCGAGCCTCATAGGCCAGCCGTTCGACGATCCGAAATACTTCTGGAGCCGGCCCTCGGCGACTTCGCCGCAGCCGTACAACGGTGCAGCGTCGTCGGGCTCGAACCAGGGTCCGCGCAATCCGGCGCTCGCCGATGCGGTAAAGGATCGCATCAAGGCCTTGCGCGACGCCGATCCGGGCAACACCGCGCCGGTGCCGGTCGATCTCGTCACCGCATCCGGCAGCGGCCTCGATCCGCACATCAGCATCGCTGCAGCCGCGTATCAGTTGCCTCGCGTGGCGAAGGCCCGAGGATTGGCACCGGAGAAGGTCCGCGCGCTGCTCGATGCCAGCACCGACGGGAGGACGTTCGGTCTCCTCGGCGAGCCCAGGGTCAACGTACTGGATCTCAATCGCGCACTCGATCGCGCGGCGCGCTGACGCCGCGCGGCTGCCGCGCAAGCGGCGCCCACAGGGACGGGTGCGCGATGCGTCGTCCCCCGAAGTGTTAACCTGACGGTTTCCGTTGCGCCGCTGCCGGCCCGTGGAAACCGAACGCCCCGACCCCGATCTGCTCCTCGCCCAGGTCAAGGCACGAAGAGGCTGCCGCGCGCCGCGGGCGCCTGCGCATCTACTTCGGCGCATCCGCCGGCGTCGGCAAGACGTACGCAATGCTCGAGGCGGCACGCGGGCATCGCAGCGTGGGCAAGGACGTGGTGGTCGGGATCGTCGAGACCCACGGCCGCAAGGAGACCGAGGCGCTGCTGCAGGGCCTCGAGGTCCTGCCGCTGCGCCAGCGTCGACCTACCAGGGCCGCACGCTGCGCGAGTTCGATCTCGATGCCGCGCATCAAGCGGCGTCCGGCGCTGATCCTCGTCGACGAGCTGGCCCACACAAACGTCGCGGGCTCGCGCCATCCGAAGCGCTGGCAGGACATCGAGGAGCTGCTCGAGAGCCGGCATCGACGTCTTCACGACGCTCAACGTCCAGCATCTCGAGAGCCTGAACGACGTCGTCGGCGGCATCACCGGCATCACGGTCTGGGAGACGGTGCCCGACACGTTCTTCGACAGTGCCGACGAGGTGATGCTGGTCGACATTCCCGCCGACGATCTGCTCGCGCGCCTCAAGGCCGGCAAGGTCTACGTCCCGGAGCAGATCGAGCGTGCGGCGCGGCAATTTCTTCCGCAAGGGCAATCTGATGGCGCTGCGCGAGCTCGCGTTGCGCCGAACGGCGGACCGCGTCGAAGACGACGTGCAGGCCTATCGCTTCGACAAGGCGATCGCGCGCGTGTGGAAGACCGAAGCGTCGCTGCTCTGCTGCGTCGGGCCGCGTCCCGGCGCCGAGAACGTGGTGCGCAGCGCCGCCCGCCTCGCCGCGCAGCTCGGCGTCGAATGGACCGCCGTCTACGTCGAGACGCCGCAGCTGCAGCGCCTGCCGGCCGCCGAGCGCGAGCGGATCCTGCGCACCGTCAAGCTCGCGCAGGAGCTCGGCGCGAAACGGCGATCCTGTCGGGCGAGCGACACCGCGGCCGCGATCGTCGAGTACGCTCGCACGCACAACTGCTCGAAGGTCGTCATCGGGCGGCACGGCGCGATGCGCCGCGTGGCCGTGGCGCGCCGGCGCTGGCCCGACGCATCGCCGCGCTCGCGCCGGAAATCGATCTGATCGAGATCGGACGCGGCGAACGCCAACCACGGAATCCGCGATCCGAACCGCGCGGGGACGCCGGAGGACGATCCGCGGCGCGACGGCGAAGCGACTGCGCTATCGTGTGGGCGCTTGCCGCCTGCGCTTCGCGACCACGCTCGTCGCCGTGGCGCTCCTGCCCTACTTCGATCTCGCCAACATCGTCATGCTGTTCCTGCTGACCGTCGTGCTGGTCGCTTGGCGGCTCGGCGGCGGGCCCGCGGTGTTGGCCGCCTTCGTCAGCGTCGCTGCGTTCGACTTCTTCTGCGTGCCGCCGCGCCTTTCGTTCGCGGTGAGCGACGTCCAATACCTGGTGACATTCGTCGTGATGCTTGCCGTGGCGCTCATCATCGGCCAGATGACCGCGGGGCTGCGCTACCAGGCGCGCGTGGCGACGTATCGCGAGGAACGTTCGCGCGCCTTGTACGAATTCGCGCGCGACCTGTCGAGCCTGCTGCAGGTCGGAGCAGTCGTCGACACGGTGACCGCGATTCATCGCGCGGACTTTCCGCGCCGAAGTGGCGCTGCTGGTTCCCGACGAGCACGACCGGCTGCGTTTCCGCGGCGATCGTCGCGCCGCCACCCGGTGTCGACGTCGGCCGCCGCGCAATGGGCATTCGACAACACGCAGCCCGCCGGTCTCGGCACCGACACCCTTGCCGGCAGCGAATTCCTCTACCTGCCGCTGCGGGCGCCGATGCGCACCCGCGGCGTGCTTGCGATCAAGCCGGAAAGCCGCCGGTTGCTGCTGGTGCCGGAACAACAGCGCCAGCTC
Organism: uncultured beta proteobacterium; assembly: GCA_963733985.1. Taxonomy (GTDB): domain Bacteria; phylum Pseudomonadota; class Gammaproteobacteria; order Burkholderiales; family Casimicrobiaceae; genus CAIWHR01. The sequence continues at coordinate 39,267 of CAVTFF010000010.1, forward strand.
GACACGTTCGCCGCGCTGGCCGCGATCGCGCTCGAGCGCGTTCATTACGTCGAGGTCGCCCAGCAGGCGCTGATGCGGATGGAGTCGGAACGGCTGCGCAATTCGCTGCTCGTCGGCGCTGTCGCACGACCTGCGGACGCCGCTGTCCGCGCTGGTCGGCCTCGCCGAATCGCTGGCGATGACGCCGCCCCCGCTTTCCGACGCGCAGCTCGAACGCGCGCAGGCGATCGCCGACGAGGCGCGCCGGATGAGCGCGCTCGTCAACAATCTCCTCGACATGGCGCGGATCCAGAGCGGCGACGTGAGGCTCGCCGGCAGTGGCTGCCGTTCGAGGAAGTCGTCGGCAGCGCGCTCAAGTCCGCGCAGGCGGCGCTCGCTGCGACACCGCGTCGAAGTTGCGCTCGCACCGCGACCTGCCGCTGGTCGAATTCGACGCGACGCTGATCGAGCGCGTGCTGTACAACCTTCTCGAAAATGCGGCGAAATACACGCCCGAAGGAACCCGGGTCCAGCTTGCGGCCGAAGTCGTCGGGCGGCGATCTGCTCGTCACGGTCAGCGACGACGGGCCGGGAATGCCGCGGGGTCAGGAAGAAGCGATCTTCGAGAAGTTCATGCGCGGCACCCGCGAATCGTCGACCCCGGGCGTCGGGCTCGGGCTCGCGATCAGCCGCGCCATCATCGACGCGCACCGCGGCCGGATCTGGGCGGCGAACAACCCTGCAGGCGGAGCGCGCTTCTCCTTCACGCTGCCGCTCGGCAAGCCGCCGGCGATCCCCGAGGACCTGTGCCCTCTCCGACGCATTGACTCGAGCGTCGGCACGGGCGCCGCATGCCCGCCACGCCCGTTCGGGGCCACAAGGGCGGCGACCGCGCGCGCCCCTCCCTTGACCGGACCGTTTCCGGCGATAATATGAGCTTGCACGCCGTTAGCATCCGCGCGCAGCAGGCTGCAATGCCGGCAATGAGGTCGCCGATCCGCAGCGTCCCGCATGGTCGAATCCTCCCCAACTGCCCTGCTCGTGGAGGACGAGCGCCAGATCCGGCGCTTCGTCCGCACCGCGATGGAATCCGAAGGCTGGCACGTGGTCGAGGCGGAAACGCTGAAGCAGGGCCTGGTCGATGCCGGAACGCGCAAGCCCGACCTCGTCATTCTCGATCTCGGACTGCCCGACGGCAACGGCATCGATTTCATCCGTGGCTTCCGCGGCTGGTCGTCGGTCCCGGTGATCGTGCTGTCGGCGCGCGTCAACGAGACCGACAAGATCGCGGCGCTCGACGCGGGCGCCGACGACTACCTCACCAAGCCCTTCGGCGTTGGCGAGTTGCTCGCTCGCGTGCGCGCGATGCGCCGCCGCCAGGCGGCGCCGCGCGAGCCGACGGCAGCCGCCGTGTTCCGCTTCGGCGACGTCGAGGTCGATCAGGCGAACCGGGTCGGTGCGCAAGAGCGGCGCGCTCGTCGCACCTGACGCCGATCGAATACCGGCTGCTCACGCTGCTGATCGCACAATGCCGGCAAGGTGCTGACCCATCGCCACCTGTTGCGCGAGGTCTGGGGGCCGAGCTTCGTCGAGAGCAATCACTACGTGCGCATCTACGTGGGCCATCTGCGGCAGAAGCTCGAGGCGGATCCCGCGCAGCCGCGACATCTGCTGACCGAGACCGGCGTCGGCTACCGTTTCCAGGCGTAAGGCGCCCATGGCCAATTTCGACAGTGCCGCCGCGGCACCTCACGTGTCCGCATCGCGGCGTGGGCGCCTCGCGACGCTCACGCTCGCGGCGCTCGGCGTGGTCTACGGCGACATCGGCACCAGCCCGCTCTATGCGCTGAAGGAGGTCTTCGGCGGCGCGCACCATCCGGTGCCGATCGACGAGCCGAACGTGCTCGGCATCCTGTCGCTCGTCTTCTGGGCGCTGATGGTCGTCGTGTCGATCAAGTACGTCGTCTTCATCATGCGCGCCGACAACAAGGGCGAAGGCGGCATCATGGCGCTGATGGCGCTCGTGCTGCGCGAGGAGAAGAACCCGCGCCGCGCGCGCGTGCTGATGCTGATGGGGCTTTTCGGCGCGGCGCTCTTCTACGGCGACGGCATGATCACGCCGGCGATCTCGGTGCTCTCCGCGGTCGAGGGACTCGAAGTCGCGACCCCCGCGTTCAAGCCCTACGTCATCCCGATCACGCTGGTCGTGCTCGTCGTGCTGTTCCTCGTCCAGAAGCGCGGCACCGGCAGCGTCGGCGCGCTGTTCGGCCCGGTCATGATCGTCTGGTTCGCGACACTGGCGCTGCTCGGCGTGCAGAGCATCGTGCCGGCGCCGCAGGTGCTGGCGGCGCTCAATCCGGCGCACGCGATCGCGTTCCTCGCGACACACGGCGCGCTCGGCTTCTTCTCGCTGGGCGCGGTCGTGCTCGTCGTCACCGGCGCCGAGGCGCTCTATGCCGACATGGGGCATTTCGGGAGCACGCCCGTGCGGCTCGCCTGGTCGCGCTCGTGCTGCCGGCGCTCGCGCTCAACTATTTCGGCCAGGGCGCACTGCTGCATCACGAACCCGGCGACCATCGAGAATCCCTTCTACCTGCTGGCGCCGGACTGGGCGCTCTACCCACTGGTGGGCTCGCGACGGTGGCGACGATCATCGCGTCGCAGGCGGTGATCTCCGGCGCCTTCTCGATCACGCAGCAGGCGATGCAGCTCGGCTTCGCGCCGCGCATGGACGTCCAGCACACGTCCAGACACGAAATGGGCCAGATCTACCTGCCGGGCATCAACCGGGCGCTCTTCCTCGGCGTCGTCGCGCTGGTGCTGGGCTTCGGGTCGTCGACGAACCTCGCCGCGGCCTACGGCATCGCCGTGACCGGCACGATGGCGATCACGACGGTGCTCGCCTTCGTCGTCGCGCGCGCGATGTGGCGCTGGAGCCTTCCGGCGAGCATCGCTCTGTTCGGCGCGTTCCTGTTCGTCGACCTCGGCTTCTTCAGCGCCAACATCGTCAAGATCGTCGATGGCGGCTGGTTCCCGCTCGCCTTCGGCCTCGGCGTCTTCGTTCTGATGTCCACCTGGAAGCGCGGCCGTGGCTTCTCTTCGAGCGCATGGAGGCCGACTCGATCCCGCTGCCGGAGTTCGTGCAGCGCCGCGGCGCTCGGCTGCGGCGACGGTCCCCGGCACCGCCGTCTTCATGACCGCCAACGTCGATGCGGTGCCGCACGCGCTGCTTGCACAGCCTCAAGCACTACAAGAGCCTGCACGAACGCGTGATCCTGCTCACCGCCGTTACGCTCGACGTACCGCACGTTCCACCGTCGCAGCGTGCCGCGGTCGAATCGATCAATACGCAGTTCCACACGGTAAAGATGTTCTTCGGCTTCATGGACGACCCCGACCTTCCCGAGGCGCTCGAGTGGTGCGCCGAGCAGGGATTGCGGATCGACATGATGGATACGTCGTTCTTCGTCGGCCGCGAAACGCTGATCCCCAAGCTGGGCTCGGAGATGGCCTACTGGCGCGAAAAGCTGTTCGTGACGATGTACCGGAATGCAAGCAGCGTCGTGTCGTATTTCCGAGCTGCCGCCGAACCGCGTGGTCGAGCTCGGCTCGCAGATCGTGCTCTGATCGGCGCTCGGGCGACGGCGTCGGCGCCCGCTAAGACGAGCGTTTCGACTCCGCTATCGGCGGCACGCGGATGGCCGCCAGATCGCCGAACGCCACTTCGACAAAAAATGTGCCGCCATCGCCGCCGGTCACGCGATACTCGAGCCGTGTCGTCGTTTTCGCGTTCGGGCGGTCACTTGATTCCGGCGCATCGATGATCACGCGGGCGGTGCAGGTGGCCGCCCCGTCGCCTTGTCCCATTCGATCAATCGCGTATCTTCGGCGGTTACCCGCGTCGCCTTCTTGAACGCGGCCTTCCTTTCGGCGTCGTACGAATAGGCGACCGTATCGAAAGCGACGCGGAGAAACTGCTCGCGGACGATCGAGGACAACGTGCCCTTGACCGGATCCGCCCCGCACTCGAGCGGTTGTTCGGCACATGAACATAAGCACGCGCAGGAGAGGCAGAACCAGATAATGTGCGTCCGGCGCATGGAATTTCCTTCCGCGAGACATGGCCAGCGCCGCCCGACCCGCGCCTGGGATCGCGTCCTTTCGTTTGCGCTGGCCCGTCCAACAGGATAGCCGAAAACGACGCTCGAAGCCGAGCGTCAATTCCAGGGCGGCAATTGAAGGACTCCCCAGTCGCCCCAAAAGCGTGTATACGGTTAGCACGATGCAGAAGAGCGCTTAGACAGACGCCCGTCCGTTAGCCCCACCTCGTGCAACCGTTCAATCGCCTCCTGCGCATGCTGTGCGCGACGTCCCTTTGCGTGCTCTCGCTTACGGCTGCGCCCGCGTGGGCGGCCGACGAAGAGGAGACTCAAATCGGCGGAATCGACGTCGTCGTCTGGACGCCCTCCTCCGGCGCCCGCGAGAACCTCGCGGTGCTCATGTTTTCGCATGCGTTGTACATGTGCCCCACCCAGTCGCGCTATCTCACGAGCGCGCTGGCGGACGCCGGGTACCTGGTCATCGCGCCCCGGCATGCCGACTCGAGCTGCAGTTTCTCGATGTGGCCGAGCCTGTCGCGGATGAGTCTCAAGCCCTCGTCCCTATGGAGTGACAGCGATTACCGCGATCGCGCCGAGGACATCCGGACGGTCGTCAACGCGCTCGCCGACGACCCGCGGTATCACCGGATGGCGGATCTGGGACGGCTTGCGCTCGTGGGTCACTCGCTGGGTGGCTACACGGTGCTGGGGCTGGGCGGCGCGTGGCCATCCTGGCAGCTGCCCGGCGTGCGAGCGATCGTGGCGTTGACGCCCTACTCGCTGCCGTTTCAGCAAAGCGAGGGCTTGCGCCACATCGCAGCACCGATCATGTATCAGGCGGGAACGTGGGACCCGATATTCACGATCCCGCTCGAGCAGTTCGGGTACGCGCAGACGCCCAAGCCGAAATACATGGTGGAACTCGCCTCGGCGAGCCACATGGCGTGGACGGACCTCGGGGCGACATCCGATCGGGAGGCGATCGTCGATTATGCGATCGCATTCCTCGATCACTACGTCAAGGGCGCACCCGAGTCAGTCGCGTTGCACGACACGCTGCCGGGCGTGTCGAGCTTCCTGCGGGAGTGACACGCGGCGGGAAGCGCGATCGCTCCGGACACTGCTCCGGGCGCCCCCGCCTCGACGACGACATTGGGCCGGCTCCGCTGGCGCATGTCGAATGCGGTCGCGCGCACAAGACCCCCGTGCCACACGGTTTCGCGCCCGAGCAACGGCGCGCCGAGTCGGCGCAGCAATAGCATTGAGCTTCGAGCCCCCGGCAGGAGAAGCAACGACATCGCAGGAGACGGCGAGAGAGACGGGCAACGATTCCGGCGCGCTTCACGTCAGATATACCGTCTTCAAGACTCGATGGCGCAATCCCGCGCTGCCGGAGCCGCGATGTGGCGCTTGGCGAACGCTAATTGACAGTCTGCATGTTCATCAGGGGGCGTTGGCCGCCGCACTCCCGCCGCCCGATGGCTTGACGGTGATTTTGGCGCCGACATCTTTCAGCAGACGCTGAAACTCGGGCGAAGCCAGGATGATCTTCCCAGCCGCGGCGCGCAGCCGATCGACTGCCTCGGGCGGCAGGACGAAGGACGTCGGCTGCTGATTCAGGTAAAGGCGTTCCGCCGGATCGCTCACTCCGGCAAACGACACATCGATGGCGTAGAGCTCCGCATTGGGGGGCCGCACCGCAGCGCAAACCGGCGAGTCCTTGCTGGTCGAACACCCGGCCAGGTTCCGGATCTCCCGCGCCGTCCGCCACCGCGCCGCGATGTCTTTCAACTGCTCGACCGCCTCGTAGGAATAGTGATCGATCGGAACGCCGGTGGCCTTGAGCAGGATGTCCAGCGTGCCGGGCGGGGTCTCCGACTCATCCCAGTTGGTCGGGGGCGACGACAGAGAATTGACGACGAAGACAATGATCCTGCGTACGTGGTCGAGCGGTGTCGGCAAGCCCTCGTCGTGCAATGCTTCGAGCAGCTCCAGCGCGTCGAGCACGCCGCGCATGCCCAGGTTGTCGGATATGCCGCCGTCCACGAGATGAATATACGGATGATGAACGCTGTCGGTGTAGGGCAAGACATCCGTCAGCTCGCGTATCGCGCGCGCAGCGGGCCGCGGCGGATTCGCGGACTGGATAAACTTCATGATCCACGCCGGAAGATCGTAGTTGCACGTGCCGCCATAGTTGTTGATCGTGACGGGGGAGAGCACCACGGGGACTGCTGACGATGCGGCGGCGGCGCGGGACAACTTCACTGCATTCAGATCCGAGCACAGCACGTTCCAAACGTTCTGGTTGAAGGTAACCCGGCCGCCGCTCGAGATGTCGGTCGCCGACGCCACGATGAACGGGCCATCGCCACGATCAAGGTCGCCGAAGGTCGCACCGTTGAACAGGATCTCGTCGTACAGCTCCGCCGCCAGTTCGGAGCGGCCCCAGCCCGTCGACGACAGGTCACCCCAATAAGTCGGGGTCAGCAAGCGGGCGAGGAGTTCGCCCTGGACGTTTCGCTTGAGGAAACGCTGCTCGTAGTCGTCGAACAGCTTGTCGCCGTACAGGCCATAGGCCAGCGCGGTGAAGCTGCCGCCCGACACGCCGGTGATCATATCGACGGCGTCGAGCAGGCGAACCTTGTTGCCCTTCGGGCCCGTGATTTCCGTCCGCCGGAGGAACTCCAGTACGCCATAGGAGAACGCGGCCGCCCGCGTGCCGCCGCCCGAAAAGGCGAGAACGACGAGGTTCTCGTCGCTCTTGAAGTGCCTCTGGCGCGTCTGAAACGTGTAACCGGTATTCAAACTGGCCTGCGTGAGCGGCGGATTGATCGGACGGGTGGCGCAACCGCCGAGAACGACCAGTGCGGCGAGCGCCGCGGGCAAGCACATTCGCAATCTGTTCATGGCGCTTCGCTTCTCCTGGACTGCGCCATGCCGACGAACTGCGACACGACGACGGCGGTATAGAACAGCCCGAACAGTGCGCCGAAAAGACTCAGCGTCGTCGCGGGCGCGCGCACCGGCGTCACGTCCGCGTAGCCGATCGTCAACATCTGCGCGAAGCTGTAGTACGAAAAGAGCGCGATGCGACCCTCCCAATCGGCAAGGAGCGCGCTGACGCCCGGATTGACGCTGTATGCGCCCGGCATCGCCATGTACGTGAGCGCGTTGACCGCTGCCCACGCGTCGCCGGCAATGAGGTAACCGCAGATCGCGCCGAGAACGTTCTCGGCGCCGACCGCCGGACGGCGGAAGAGCTCGCGCAGGATCACCCAAACCGCGGACCAGAGGAACAGCGCCATCACTGCGTGGAGGGCGAGCGACAGCGCGTAATCGAGGCTCGCCGCGGAAACATTACGCACCCACACGATCGCAATGGTCACGGCAAGGATCGCCGCCATCCCGGCTCGTTCGCGCGTTCGGTCGAACACGACGAGCAATATCGCGACGCCCAGGACGGCGCGGAATGCGTTGGAAGGCAGCCCCTCGGCGCCGGCCCCGACGCCAAACGATTGGATCGCGAGCGAGACGAGCAGCAGCGCCAGCAGCGCGGCGAAACTGTGCGGGCGCGATGCGAACTCATTAACGCCACGCATCCCCTGCCTCCGGCGGCTTCATCAGAGTATCGAACCTCATTCCGCCGCCGCGATGTTCAGTAGGGCGGGGAGGCACGAAGCCGGCCCCCGGACTATCGCGAATCGCGGGATCGCGGCACGGGCCGTGCCTCACCAGCGAAATGTCACCCCGAGCATCGGGCCGTTGAAGTTCATGGACTCGATTTGCTCGCTCGAGCTGTCGTTCCAATCGAGATATCGCCACATTCCGACGATGTCGCCCCACGGGTACGAATAGCTGACTCCGGCTGCTGCCTGCCATGTCAGCTGCGTCTCGCCGGTCCCGACGTCAAGGTAGAACGGAATGCCCCATCGGCGATCGTCTCCGAACGCGTAACGCCCCTTGACGCCGACGATGCCGTCCCAGAGGTTATTGCGGATCTCCTTGCTTCCGCTGCGTCCCGGGATGCCGATCGGGCCCAGATCGCCGCTGATCGACCAACCGAGCGTCGGCTTGATGCCCAGCATCCGTGCGCCCGCAAGCGCGTCCACTTTCCACGTCGGGTCGGACACCACACGGTACTCGCCGGCCAACGTCCAGACGAGGCCCTTGAGGTCGAGGTTGAGGTCCGCCGTGGTGTTTGCCGGAAGCCCGCCGTGTCCGATCGAGAAATCGCGCGTCTGCGATTTGGATCCGCCTACATCGAGGTACAGGACGTCGGTAAACAAGCCCCATTGGCCATTGTGCGCATCGAACGCCCCCATGAAGGTCATCTTGAGGTGATTGAGCAGCGTATTGGCATCGACGTTGATGCTTGTGCCGCCGGAATCCACCGGAAAGTTCAACTTGCCGCCGATCGTCGGCAGATAGCCGTAGATGGTCGCCGCGAATTGCCATTTCCCGGTTTCCCAGTTGGCTTGCGCCGACTGGGCTGCTGCCTGCATCGGCGCGAATGCGCCGGCGGCAGCACAGAGGGCCGTCGCAGCGCGGATCGTTAAAGCGGATATTCTCATCAGGCGTCTCCAGCAGGGGAATGGCGATGTGACGGGTGGCGATGCGTGCGCGCGTCTGACGTATCACGCCGGCATCAGGGCGCCGGCACGACCGTGTAGTAAACGCCGCTGGCGCCGTAGGCCGGCTGGAACCAGGTGTTGCCGTTGAGGTAGTAGGTCGTGCCGTTCTTGTTGATCGACATCGAGCCTGCCGGCAACGCCGCGTAATTGACGCCCATCGCGTACGAGCCGGGCGGAGGTGCGCTCGCCATCGACGCCCCCGTGGCGACGCCGGCGCTGTAGGCTGCGCTGGTCGCGGCAGCCGTGTTGGCGCTTCCCGTCGCAACGCCCGCGGCGTACGCATTCGACGTTGCGGCGGCGGTGTTGGCTGACGCCGCCGCCGCTCCAGCGGCCACGCCGACGACGGCGCCGGCCGCCGCCGCGCACCCGTAGCAGCCCGACGCGTAGTACGGCACCGCGACCGGCGGGTGATAGACCGGATATGTGCCGTACGCTGGCGGATGATAGGCGGTCGTGCCATACGCGGTCGTGTGGGCGGCACCCACTCCGTAAGCACCATACGTGCTGCCACCATACACGTTGGTGTGCTCGGTGCCGCCGTACGCACTATGCGCTGTGCTGCCGCCGTAGGTGTTCGTGTGCTCGGTGCCCTCGCCCGCCTCGTGCGACGTGCTGCCGCCGTAGCGATTCTCGTGACTGGTCGAGCCATAGCTGTGGCTCGTGCTGCCACCGGCCCGGTTGGCGGATGCCCAGCCGGCCGCCGGACCGGTCCACAAAGCGGCGGCGCCGACGATAAGCACGGTGACAGTGATGGTCGTTCTCATCGCAAACCTCCGATCATGGTGCCTTTGATTGCGGTTTCGCCGCCGGCGCCTTGGGCGGCGTCATCTTGACCAGTGGCTTCATTCCCGGCGGCGCGGCGGCCGGATTCGCGAACGCAATGCGTTTGGCCGCCCGCGCCTTGTCCGACGTGAACGTATCGGGCTCGACCGCCGAATCGAGCTTCCAGTTCGAAAGCTCCAGCTCGTTGCGCAGCTGCAACGGGTCGGCGGCATAGACCGCGCGGACCCGCCGCGGCAGCTTGTCGTCGGCGCCGATCCAGATCTGCAGGAACACGTCCTTGTTCGCCCACGCCACCATGTCTGTCTTCGTGTCGGCCACGACCGTCGACGGGCCGATGTAAAAGGCGAGAATGGCGCCGTCGGTCAAAGCGGCATAGGGATCGTCGACCAGGAGATCGACAAAGGGAAAGTACAGGGCGGCCGTGTTGTACGCTGCTTTCAGCGCCTCCTCGATCGTCGGCGGTGCCGCGGCCACGGCGACGAGATCCTCGGCCGGCGCATACGCCATCATCGCCTTGCCGTCGTAATAGAACTCTGATGCCGGGCCGTCGCCGGGCATCAATATCTTGAGCTTGTCCGGTCGCTGCATCTTTACGTCGTAGCGCATCGTGTAGACGATCGGGGGCCCGAGTTTGCTTGGATACTCGTAGCCGACGGTCGCCGTGAACGACATTGCCTTGGCCTTCGCGAGCCTTGCGCTGGTCGCCTTGAGCAGGTCCATCGCCTTGGGTTCGAGCACCATCTTGAATGCCGGTGCCGCCGGCTTCTTCGCCGGCTTCTTCGCCGGTTTTGCCGCCGGCTTGGCCGCCGCCGCGGGCGGTGCCGCCGGCTTGGCCTCCGGCGCGGGTGTCTGCGCGGTGGCGCCCACGCTCACGAAAAGTCCCACCGCGAGCGCCAGCGCGCCACCGCGCCAGCCGCTCCGCCACACTGCGTCTCTCATCTCGATCCTCGCGGTAAGGGTCACGGAATCATTCCGCAATCGAACATCTTGTTGACGATCGGCCCCGAGACCTTGTTGAAGAACGCCTGGCGCATCTGCGGGTCGCTTTTCAGGAAGCCGATCACGCGCTGCTCTTCCGGCGATTTCGGCTGGCTTTTCTGCTGCCAGAGTTGCTCGCAGCTGGCGGACTGGTACTTCTGGATCACCTTTTCGGCGACCCGGTCCATGATCGGGTATTGGGCGTACACGACGCCGGCGGCGATCAGCGTTCCGGTGGCGACGAACAGCCAGATTCGTTTGCTCATGGCGAACTCCTTCGAAAAATGGGATTGGGCGCTGCCCGCGTGCGCAGGATGGCAATCTTCGCCCGTAGATGCGCCGCGCGCAAGGGTCTGCTCAACTCGTCTCGATGACTGGTGCTACGGCTTGTAGGTGCACGCCGTTTCGAAGCACGCGTCATAGGTGTTCTCGAGGTCGTCCTGAACAATGCGCGCAACGCCATTGACAGCCTGGATCTCGAGGTCACGATCGAGCACTGCGACTCTAAACCTCCACCCTGACGCGAGCTTCAGCTTGGTGCCCAGTTTCTGCAGGTCCGCGCAGGTCAGGTTCTTGCCGACAATAAAGCTCTGTGCGAGCAAGCAGGGTCCAGGAAAAAAGGAAACAATATGCGCCCGCGACCGAGATCGAAATTTGATCTATGCCAAACTTGTGCGACAGCCATTCCTTACGAACGGTTGACAAGCCATTGGGGCCGACTGCAAGCGCGAAATCGCCGACGGACGCCCGGGCTGGAGGCCTCGTCAAAATAGCGGAGTAGAGCTGGCACCGACGACGCTGCGACGATCAAGTATGGTCTTACCCACGAATCACGGACACCTTGCCAAGGCGACTTCACAGCTTCAAATTGCAGCGGAGCCTCGCAGTTGATCGACGAGTGCCGTCGCTGCCGGTTATAAGACACTTCCATGTCATCGAACAAACTTGCACGCGCATCGTCACGCGTTCTGTAATCGCAGCGCATGACCAATTTGGTCTTTAGCGTATGGAAGAAGCTCTCCATAAGCGCATTGTCCGAACAGCCTCCCTTACGGCTCATGCCCTAGCTGATGCCGTGGCGACCGACGATCCCCCGGGAGCTTCCGGTGGTGTACGTGAGGCCTTGTCGGGGTGCAGGGTTACCGGTGGAGGTTGTGCCCGCGAGTCCCCTGAGGAGATCGACGCGGCTCACGTAGAATGGCGCGCATGATGCGCGTGTTGCTGAGACGTCTGAAGTACCAGATGCTATCGCGCCCGCCCGCGATCCTGGGGAGTGAGGCGCACACACGACGGGAGAGGATCCTGGCGCTCCTGGCCTGTCCCGGCTGCGGATGCCCGCTCTCCGTTTCCGAACTCGAGCGTCCCCACGGATGTGGGGCCAAGATCCGCCTCGTCGACGGCGTGCCGGTCTTCGCCGGGGCGGGCGAGCGCTACTTCGACCGGCGCTACGTCGACGAGGCGACGAACCCGTACTCTCCCAAGACGATCGAGCTGATCCGCAGCCACCCGGACGCGCTCATCCTCGATTTCGGAGCTGGCAATCCGGCACCGGACGAGATCTTCGCCAACGTCGTGCGCATGGACTTCGTCCATTATCGAAGCGGGGACGTCGTGGCCAGCACCGCGAACTTGCCCTTTCGATCCGACAGCTTCGACCACGTCGTCTCCGAGTCCGTCTTCGAGCACGTCCGCGATCCCTTTCACTACGCCCGCGAGCTGTACCGCGTTTTGAAGCCCGGTGGACAGATCATCGTCGATTCGGCCTTCCTGCAGCCGCTGCACGGCGATCCCTACCATTTCTTCAACATGACTCTGCACGGCCTCGAAGAAGTGATGAAGCCCTTCCGGAAAATCAGGTCGGGGGTCGAGCCCTACCAGAGCGCGGGCATGACCATGAACATCCTGCGGCAGCAGTTCCTCGACCTCATCGTCGATCCGCCGGCGAAGGCGGAGCTGGAGAAGCGGATCGGGGGTTTCGACTATTGCGCCTACGACCGCTTCCTCTCTCCGAAGGGACAGCGCGTGATGGCCGCCGGCGTCTACTTCGTCGGCATCAAGGACTGACCCCCGGCGGACTGGTCGAGGCGTGCGTCGATCCCGTCAGCAAGATGTTGTAGTTCTTGTTTGCCCGGGAGCGGACAGACACCCGCATTGCGGGCGCGAGCAGCAGCCGATTTCATCCCGTCTGCCAGCCCGGCTACAATTGTCGCAGGCGCAACGACACTCCAAAAGGGACACTGCGATGGAACGGAAACAAGCCAGTGATTTTCCTCCGGATGTTCTGAAGCTGTTCGATAGTTATGTCCACGGCTCGATAAGCCGCCGCGATTTTCTGGATCGCGCAGGAAAATACGCGGTAGGCGGTTTCACCGCGGCCGCGATGCTTGAGAGTTTGCGCCCGGACTATGCCTTCGCCCAGCAGGTCGCCAAGGATGACGCTCGCATCAAGACGGAATATCTGACTTACCGGTCGCCGCAGGGCTCGGGAACCATGCGCGGATATTTTGCCCGACCCGCGCATCCGAATGGCAAGTTGCCAGGCGTTGTGGTCATCCACGAGAATCGCGGCCTCAATCCGTACATCGAGGACGTCGCCCGTCGTCTGGCGGTGGCTGACTTCCTCGCGTTTGCGCCGGATGCTCTCACCCCTCTTGGCGGTTATCCCGGCGATGAAGAAAAAGCGGCGCAGCTATTTGGCCAGCTCGACGTGGCGAAGCGCACCGAAGACCTGCTGGCGGCCTACGCGGTTCTGAAGGACCGCCCCGAATGTACGGGCAAAGTCGGTGCGGTGGGCTTTTGCTTTGGCGGTAGCACGGTCAACATGTTTGCCGTGCGGCTGCCAGATCTCGCGGCGGCGGTGCCGTTCTACGGCGGCCAGCCCGCCGCTGCGGACGTCTCCAAAATCAAGGCGCCCCTGATGATCCATTATGCGGGGCTTGACGAACGCATCAATGCCGGCTGGCCCGCCTACGAGTCGGCGCTCAAGGCCAATGGCATTAAGTATCAGATGTTCATGTATCGCGAACACGAATCACGGCTTCCACAACGACACGACCCCGCGCTACGACGAGGCCGCGGCCAAGCTTGCATGGTCGCGCACGATCGCGTTCCTCAACGAGAATCTGAGGAGCTGACGGCTGCTTGGGGTCCGTAAGCGGTCGCCGACGACGGATCGGCCAATTGGGGACCTCTGTGCGTCGGACTGGAGGAAGTCTCGCGCCGACTGGTTCAAGAACACGACAGCACTGCTTCTCGGCGGAGGTGCCGGACTCCTTCGCCGCCGCGAAGAACATCCCTGATCGCTTCGCCTGCCGGCGTCTCGCGCAGGCCGCGGAGAGGTCGCGACGAATTTCGTGGCGTACGCGTAGCCTTGCCTGCAAGAGCGGCCAATCATGGCTGACGTCGGCGCCGAGCCGCAGAGCCCAGTAGGCCAACGTCTCAACGGGGTGCTCCCCATGATCAAGCAGCCGCTCAAAGCGCTCATCCTGATTTTTCTTTGGGGGGCGTTGCTGGAAGATTCGATCATCTTCGTCATGTCGTGGCTTGCGCCCGACGTCTGGTTCCGACTGTTGCACCATGCCGCGCCCGCCAGCCTGGATGTCGCCTTCCTGCGCCGCTCGGGCGGCCAGTGGGCGGCGTTCGCGCTCGCGCAAGCCATTGCGCTGTGGCGTTGGCGGAAACAACCAATCTGGCTGCCGATCGTCGCCGGCGTACGGTTTTCCGACTTGTTCACGGATATTTCGTACATCCTGGCCGTACCGTCGCTGACAACGCTGGGCTGGTGGGTGCTGATACCGCCACCGCTACTCAACTTCATCGGCGTGGTGATCTTGCTGCGCGGCTATCGGCAGGCGAGAGTGCCTGCGTCGGTGGTCGCGCAAGCGAGCGCAGCCTGATCGTCCCGTTCGCCCTGTTCTTCGCGTTCGAGCAACTATCCGGAAAGAAGGGCCTGCGAGCATCGTACGACTACACCGGACCGTGACCTGCGTAACGGTTGTGCAAACGAAAGGACGAATCCATGCCAGCGAAGCATTCGGTAGCGATCCTAGGCGGCGGCGTCGGCGGGCTCAGCGCGGCGCATGAGCTCGCAGAACGCGGATTTGCAGTGACGGTGTACGAGCGCAATGCCGTGTTCGGCGGCAAGGCTCGCAGCCTGTCGGTCGCCGGCAGCGGCGTCGCCGGACGCAAGGACCTTCCCGGAGAGCACGGTTTCCGCTTCTTCCCGGGGTTCTACAAGCACGTGACCGACACCATGAGTCGAATCCCTTTTGGCTCGAGCGGCGTCAATTGCCGCAACAACCTTGTACTCGCCACACGGATCCTGCTTGCGCGCCAGGGCAAGATCGATCCGGTCTGGGTCGCTCGATTCCCGGAGACCTTGGATGATTTCCGGATCGCCTTCGTGGCGCTGTTCGACAATCTGGACATTCCGCATGACGAGATCGCGTTCTTCGTCACGCGGTTGCTGGCGCTGGCGACAAGTTGCGAAGAGCGCTATCAGGAAGAGTACGAGCAGATCGCGTTCTGGAAGTTCATCGAGGCGGACGGGCGATCCGAGAACTATCGCAAATACCTCGGGCAGGGGTTGACCCGCTCGCTCGTCGCAATGCGCGCCGAGGAGAGCAGCACGCGTACCGTGGGTCGCATCCTGCTGCAGCTTTTCTACGGGATCCTCGTTCCTGGACGCACATTCGATCGGCTGCTGAACGGGCCGACCAACGACGTGTGGATCGATCCCTGGTGCAAGCACTTGACGGACCGGCTCGGCGTGTCACTCGTGCCGAACGCCACCGTGCGCTCGTTCAACCTGGCGGGCGACCGGCTTCGCGGCATCTCGGTCGAGCGTAACGGGCAGCTCGAAGAAGTGGTCGCTGATTTCCATGTCGCGGCGATGCCGGTGGAGATCATGCAGGGATTGGCCACGTCCGAGCTGATCCGGGCGGCACCGTCGCTCGCGCGACTCGGCGAGCTTCGTACCGAGTGGATGAACGGCATCCAGTTCTACCTCGAGACCGACGCACCGCTTACCGACGGGCACGCGATCTACCTCGACTCGAGCTGGGCGCTCACGTCAATCTCGCAGCGACAGTTCTGGCGCGGTTACGACTTATCGGAGTATGGCGATGGGCGGGTGGGCGGAATCCTCTCCGTCGACATCTCGAACTGGACGGCCCCCGGGAATTTCAACGGGAAGCCGGCGATGGCGGCGACTTCACGGGAGGAGATCAAGGATGAAGTCTGGGCGCAGCTGAAGGCGGCGCTCAACGCCCCCGGGCCGATGCAGCTCGAGGATCGCAATCTCGTGGCCTGGTTCCTCGATCCGGACATCCAGCTCCCCAATCCGGGCACGGTAACGAACCTCGAGCCGCTGCTGATCAATCGTGTTGGATCCCTCGCGGCTCGCCCAGAGGCGTACACAGAGATCGGCAACCTGTTCCTGGCCGCCGACTACGTGCGTACCCACACCGATCTTGCGACGATGGAGGCGGCGAACGAGGCGGCGCGACGGGCGACGAACGCCATCCTCGCTGTGTCCGGCGTCGCGGCGTCGCCATGCGATCTATGGGAGTTCGACATCCCTATCGCCATGCGCAACGCGCAGCGCCTTGACCAGTTACGCTTTCGAATGGGCCTGCCCAACCTGTTTGCGCTCGGATGACGCGGGCGCGCTCCCGGAGGCCCTTCCGCGAATTGAAGGTCGCCAGCGGTTCGGCCTATCATTGCCGATCGCGATTTCAGGGAGGAACACCCATGAGCCTGAGCTATCGCACCGCGAATCGCACGACACCCGATGAACGCAATGGCCTTGCCACAAGGTCACATCGTTGCGCGTTCGGCTTGATCTTCGCGAGCGCGTTCCTCGTCAGCTGCGCGACGCCCGAGACGTTGGCCGACAAGGAAGAGTATGCCCGCCTGTCCGGAAAGGGGGTCGTAATCGGTATCCACCAAGGGCTGGAATCGATCGACGACCCGGTGGTGAACAAGCTTCGCACCACGTTGCTGGAGGACGAGGTTCTCCAACGGAGGGTCACCGAACTCGTGCAAGCGGCGGTGGTGGGAGCTCGACAAGGCATGGCGGACACTCACCCCGACCAGAGCGCCGCTGCGATTACCGAAGCCGTTGCCGGCGTTCTGGACCGGCACCTGGAACAAACCGCCGGGCGTCTTCTTTTCGCGGCCGGGTCGACCAGCTATTCCACGACCCTAAGGACCGTGCGTGACTCCGTCCTCGTGGCCGCAAACGCTTTCGAGATTGCATCGCCGCGGTTTTCCGCCGGCACGCGCAATGTCATCGAGTCCTCCGTTGATGGCGCGCTGGCGGCCGTATCCGAGAAGTTCGACAGAAAGACGCGCGAGCTCGTCAAGGAGGAGATGCTGCAGTACGTGGGCGGCATCTCGCGCACTGCCGCGCGTGAAGCAGTGGGCGGGTTCAAACAAGGTCTAACGGAGGAGTTTCCCGAGTTCTTCCCGCGCCCCCGGTTCGTGAGCGAATGGGTACAGATTGCGTTGATTGCCGGGTCGATCGTGCTGTTCCTCCTGCTCGTCGCCGCAGGATTCGTGATAGCCCAACTCGCGCGCAATTACCGGCTCGGCCGGAAGGCGCTGGCGATCATGGCGCAGAACGTCGAGCGCCACGGTTCTCCGGAGCTCAAGGCGGCCATCTACCAGAGCGCCGGCCCCGGAGTCGATTCATGGCTTGCCGAGTCCCTGCGCAAATGGGGCATTTGAGAGGTTGCCCGGAGAGCGTGCAGGCATCCCGTCCAACGGTGATGATCGTACTCGGCCCTGGCGTTGGCTTGGGGGCGGCATATCTGCCTCGATACTGAATTGCGATTCGCGAACGGCTGCTTGTATGGTGTGTTCGGCTTTCTTCTGCAACAGTGAAGAAGCCGGGGTGGAGGGGCCAATGGCTGCATCTGCTTTCGCTCTCGAGAGACAGACTCCCAAAGAATCCCCTCACCCACACCGCCAGCGTCGATGAGGAATCTAGCGGCTACGACCGCCGATTTGAACGCAAGCTCACGCCGGTGTGTTCCACCCCAGCACCGTTAAGCTTAGTCAGCGGAGGCACATCATGCAAACCCCATCCGCAGTGCTCAATATCGGCGTCGATGTTGCCAAGGACACAATCGTGGTGGCCTGTTCGGAAGGCAGCTTCCCGGTGCGCGAGGTGGCTAATCAGCGCACGGCGGTGCTGGCCTTTCTCAAGAGTCTGCCGGTGGGCAGCCGCATCGGCGTGGAATCCACCGGCACCCATCACGAGTTGTTCGCTGACGCCGCCCACCAACTCTGCTTTCTGGTCTTCCGGCTCAATCCCAAGGACACCCATCACTATGCCAAGGCCGTTGGCCTGCGGGGCAAGACCGATCGGGTGGACGCTGAGCTCATCGCGCGCATGATCGCCCATGAGCACACCAAGTTGCATGCCTGGGTCCCGCCCACACCGCAGCAACGCGAGATTGATCGACTGATTAAGCGCCGCGCCACACTGATCTCCCTGCGTGAAGCAGTCGCCATGTCGCTGCATGAACTGGACGGCTTCGCCGCCGAGCTCAAGGCGCTAAGAACACGCTTCAATCAGCTCATCGCGCGCATCGACCTCAGAGTCAAGACGTTGATCGAGGCGCGTCCCGAGCGCCGGCAGAACTTCGCACGCTTGTGCACGATCTCGGGCGTCGGCCCAGTCGTCGGCGCCGCTCTGGTCAACACCCTCGAGCGGGTGCCCGTGAAGAACGCTGACGCGTTCGTCGCCTTCACCGGCCTGGACCCCCGACCGGATGACTCGGGACAGCATCGCGGCAAACGACGGCTCTCCAAACGCGGGCCCAGCGAATTGCGCCGGCTGCTCTACCTGGCGGCGCTGTCAGCGGTAAAGACGAAGACCTGGCGGCCACTCTACGAGCACTACCGGACCAAGGGCCTATCCAGCACCGCGGCCCTCGTGATTCTCGCTCGGCGCATCGCTCGCACCGCCTGGTCAATCTACACCTACAAGACCGAATTCGACCCGGTGCGTCTCACGAACCCCTTGACGTAAACCATAGAATCTTCGGGGAAAGTTGTACGTCCGCTTCGGGTCCGACAGCGGCCGCTCCCGCCCACAACCCATGCAAACGAGGCCATCAACGGGGGGCGGCGGCATCACGCTGGCCAACCACGACGACCCCTAGCCGGAGGGATTCGCCTGGGCGGGGTTGGATTTCCGATCCGTCGGATTCGATGGATCGATGATCACGCCGGTCCTCGGGTCGGGAAGCGCCTTTTGCGCCGAATGCATTAGCTTCTTGGCGTCGAAATTCCTAAGCACATCGTCGCGAATGATCGGCTGAAATCTATATCCCGGTCTCAAGAGTTCACGCTCCTTCTGCAGAAACGCAAGTACGGTTGCCGCTGAATGCACCCAGTTGCGGGCACCCGATTCGGCGAAGCCCGGGCCGCCCGTCGAGCCGCGTTCACCTAGGGGATGATCTTTCGAATCCTTGCCCATCCAGAATCCAAGCACGATGCCCTTCTCTGGATGCTCGGGGGTGCCCGGAACGAACAAGAGGAGCCACACGTCCGAGGTCTTTCCATCCGCGTTGGTTGCCGTACCGGTCTTCCCGGCGATCTCCCCCGCTTCCGCAAAAGGAAACGCGAGCATTCGCTTCTTCCTTTCTTCGGGTTTCAACTTCCAGATCGCGTCGCTCAAGGGGTCCATTCCGGGAATGACCCCGGTCCTGAGCGCAGATGCTGTGCCAGTACCCAAATCAAGTGGCGCCTTCAAGAGTTCAGTCATCGCCGCGGACACCGCGGGATGAATGAGTCGCTCTTGCACAGGAAGATCTTCGCCCTTCGTGTCGCAAACCTTCGGACGATCTTCATCATCCCTGTAAAGAAGCGACTTTCCATCGTGGCAGATATCGTTTGCGAATCGCGGCGTCACTCGAAATCCGCCGTTCACGAACGCGGCTGCTGACGCCATCGACAGCGGGTTGACCTCGGATGCGCCGATAGCGGTTGTCGGATACGGTTGAAGGATGTGCTTGGCGTCCTTAGGCAGCCCCAGGCGATATGCGAGATCGATCACCTTTTTGATTCCGGCGCGCGCACCAGCGCGCATTGCCGCCGTGTTGCGGGACTCGCCCAACGCGATCCGGCAGGGGATGTCGCCGCGGTACTCGGGCTCCGACCGGGAGTGAAAGTTCTCGATTTTCTTGGCGCCCCGCCCGCGACCCAGAGACACATAGATCGGAGCATCGAGCACAGTACATCGCTGGAGCACCGCGGCCGCGATCTCTTCCACCGTCTCCGGCGGTGGTTTGGCGGCGAGCACGTCGCGGGTGAGCCCCTCGACCAAGCCGCCATAGGTGAAGACCTTGAAGGTCGACCCCGGCTGACGCCAACCGGTTGCGATCACGTCGTACTTCAGCTGCTTGAAGTCAACGTTTCCCACTTCGGCGAGCACGTCGCCGGTGAATTCGACCGCGAACGCTCCAGCGCGCAACTGTTTATTGTCGAGGTCGTTGGGGTGACGAGCCAGATAGGTATGGAGCGTCAAGTCGACAGCCCTGGCGAGGACATCTTGAAGTCCGTCGTCACGCGTGATCGAGATGGTAAGCCCACCTTTGTTGATCGGGAAACGATCCTTGTAGAGAATTCGCACCTGCTCGAGGAAGTAGTCGTGCGCGCCGCAACCTATGCCCGGCGAAATAATTTCCTTGCGCAGCGACCGCTCAACCAGATTCGCAGCGCGTGCGTACTCCACATCGTCGATCACGCCTTGATCCAACATCAGCGCAAGTACCCGAGTGGTGCCGCGTGCAGCTTCAGCCCAATTCGCATCACGAATTTCTTCAGGCGCCTTGAGCAGTGGATCCATCGCAAACGAGCGATCAGGAAGTGCCGGCTTATTGATGAGAGCCACGATGAATGCTGCCTGATGGAGTACGAGGTCCTTCGCTGGCTTGCCGAAGTAAGCACGGCTGGCCGCTTCGATACCGTATTGGCCGCGACCGAAATACGGCATATTGACGTACTTGAGTAGCAACTGTTGCCGTGAAAACTCACGCTCGATCCGCAGCGCCATGATGATGTCGCCGATTTTTTCTGTCTCAGTCGATCGACGGCCGGTGCCGCCGCGAAGATGTTTGGCGATCTGCATCGTCAGCGTCGATGCACCTGAGCGGCTCTCCTGAAGGATCTCCTTCGCGAACGCGCGCACAATCGCACCCTTGTCGATTCCCTCGTGCGAGAAGAAGTTCTTGTCCTCGGAGGCGAGAATCGCCTTGGTGAACAGCGGCGGGATCTCAGCGGGATCGTCAAGAAGGATGCGATGTTCGGGCGACGAAATGCAGGCGACGGTTTTTTGATCCTCAGAAACAATCGATGATTCCTCGGCAAAGTAGGCCGGATCATGCAGCCGAGCAATCGCGTTCTTGTCGATGCCAAGATAGGCGTCGATCTGTTCGGAGTATCGAGAATCAATCGTCTCGACGATAGATTCGAACCCGACGTAGCCCAGGACAGCCAACGCAACGAGCACACCCAGAGCGATCAACAACCGCTTGATGATCCTGCCAACAAGGCGAACGAGCGCCCAAGGCAGCGTCAAAACGAAGAGCTTCAGGTTTCTGCGGTCGACCTTCTCCATCGCCCCTGCTTCCCCAGACAGAGCGGACCTAGGACGCCGCTCCTTTGAACCGATACGTCAGCAATACGCATTGTATCAACGCGGTCGCCGCAGGAAGCGTTCACTGGAGCCGCGCGTGGCTCCGGCAAACCACGACTGACCGGGTCGAGACCATCCCCAGCACCAGCCGCGGACCGATGCTTGGCTTGAAGAGCGAGTAGGGGAGAAGTCTCGATGAGAGCTGAACCCTCAAAGCTAGCCCAGCTCGTCATCGCGTACCACGAGAAGTTCGGGCGACATGTGCCGGAGTCGGCCGTGCGTCTACTCACTGCCGAAGACTTGGCGGCAATTCTTCAAGACTCGCTCGCGACCAATGTGCCGCTCTCGGAGACTGGATGGGGTCTGGACTCGCGCATGGAGTTCAGTCCGCGCGGCTGTATCGTTCGTGACGAGAATCCAGACGCCACAACACCGACAAAAAGGGCCCGACGACGAATGTCTCCAGTAGCGGGACGCGACCGACAACAAGGTGGATAGGATGTGCACAAATACTTTACCGATGTCCGTCGGCCAGAAGCGGAAGTTCGACAACCTCGCCCAAAACCGGTCGGCCAAGCGCCGCCTACTCAGTGATCAGGTGCCGCAGAACGTGCGATAGCACGCTGTCACTGCGGGTGGCGCCGGCTCGGCGTAAGGGGCCAACTCGTTTGCCTCGTCGTACGGCTGCCTGAGGGCATCAAGCAATCGTTGAAAGGGCGCGAGATCACCTTGGTCGGACGCGGCAGCCAGTGCCTCCTCCACGCGATGGTTGCGGGCGATGACATTGGGATTCACGCTGCGCATCGCCTTGGCGCGCTCGAGACCTGCAATTGCCGAGCCATGCTGTGCGCTGTCGTTCTCGCTGGCGCAGCGGGCTCGCCAGCGGGCCAGCCATGCATCGGGCGCGCGCGCATCGGCAAACAGCGCGCGCAGCGGTGCTTCGTCGCCGGCAGCGGCGTCAGCAAGCCGCCGCCACCCGAGGGTGAAATCCACCCGCTCGGCATGAAGCAGAGTCAACCAGTCTTCGACCAGCGCCGTATCGGCGCTGTCGTCGTCCGGTTCGCCTCGACGCAGCCCGAGCTTGGCGCGCTGTCCGCGGAGCAGGTGCCTGCGGTACTGCGCGGGGAACGCAACGATGACCTCGGTGGCCATCGCGATCGCCTGCTCGGGATCGTCGGACAGGAGGGGCAACAGCGTTTCGGCCAGGCGTGCAAGGTTCCAGCACGCGATGTTGGGCTGGTTGCCGAAGGCGTAACGTCCTTGGTGGTCGATGGAGCTGAACACCGTGGCGGGATCGTAAGCCTCCATAAAGGCGCACGGCCCGTAATCGATCGTCTCGCCCGATATCGTCATGTTGTCGGTGTTCATCACGCCATGGATGAAACCCACGTTCATCCACTGCGCGATCAGAGCAGACTGACGCTCGGCCACATTCTGCAGCAGCGCCAGGAAGCGTTGCGGTGAGGTCACGAGTTCGGGGTCGTGTCGCGCGATCGTGTACTCGGCCAGTTTGCGCACGCTTTCCACGTCGCCGCGCGCGGCATAGAACTGAAACGTCCCGACGCGGATGTGGCTCGCCGCCACGCGTGTCAGCACTGCGCCGGGCAGCACGTGTTCGCGGTACACCTGCTCGCCTGTCGCTGCGACCGCGAGGGCGCGCGTTGTGGGGATGCCCAGCGCGTGCATTGCCTCGCCGATCAGCACCTCTCGAAGCATAGGACCAACGGCGGCCTTGCCGTCGCCCCCGCGGGCGAACGGCGTGCGACCCGATCCCTTGAATGCGATGTCGCGACGGCGTCCTTTCCGGTCGATCACCTCGCCGAGAAGAAGCGCGCGGCCGTCCCCGAGTTGAGGTGAGAATCCGCCGAACTGGTGGCCTGCGTAGGCCTGAGCCAGCGGTTCTGCGCCGTCGGCCAGTAGATTTCCGGCGAATACCGCTGCCCTCGCGCCGGCATCGAGCGAGTTCAGGTCCAGCTCCAGCTCCGCCGCCAACGAATCGTTGAGAAACAGCAGCCGTGGTGCGCGCACGACCGCAGGTTGTTGACGAACGTAGAACCCTTGGAGTTCGCGAGCGAACGAATTGTCGAAGCGGAATGCAGCGACTGCAGCTATGGGCTCGTATGTTGTGGCCATCGTCAAGTTTGCCACATCGCACTACCCTGCATATTGCTGCCCGCTCCCGGCCGATAAGACGACTGGTCCAGACACGCGGGCCAATCCAGGATCAGCGAACGATACATCCCCGATGTTCGCTCCAGTCTCCGGCTCGCAGCGCCATGCCTTGCCGGCCCATGTAGGGAAAAGATAGGGACCGGAGCAGCATGTCGGCGGTTGAGGTTGGTCCGAGTACGGCCATGAGCGGTCCTCGGGATCTCGCGCTTGAACGTCCGCATCAGACGGATTGCAGCCGTTGCCGGTGGCGGATCGAACTGGCGCTTTCGACCGCAAGCGGTCCTTTGTGATTGAAGAAGCGGTCGTTCAAACGGCTCCGGAAAGGATACGCTCAACGGCCAAGTTCATGCAGCGTCAAAGGCAAGTGACTGTTGACGCGAGGAATGCGCCTGCGGTGTAATCGGGACGACTAGGCTGTCTGCAGCTTGAGCAGGAACGGCGTCTCGGTGCGTTTCTCTATGTCGAACTGCGAGCGTCCGGTGAAGTTGATGTTCTTGCCGTACATGTGCAGCGAAAGCGTCGTCTTGGTGGTGTTGTTCCAAACGGCGTGAATGGTGCCGGTCGGCATCGCGACGACGTCATCGCCCTCGAATACCTTGGTTCCGATCCTCCTGAGCTCCGCATAACCCGGCCGGCTGCGGTCGTCGACACGCTCGAAGAACTCGTTTGTCTCGGCCCCGTCGACGGCGGCAACGAGTCCCCAGGTGCCGTGATCGTGCGGCGGAGTGCCGCGGTTCGGAAGCCAGCTTATGGCGAGCACGGCCAACGTGTGATCCGGCTCCTCGTGCAGCAGATAGACACCGAAGCCCTGTTCGGGATCGGCTTCGTACATCCGCTCCTTGAGCCACGTGTCTTTCGACACCGCGGCTCGCAGTGCGAGCGGGCGGGCTCGGCTGAGGATGTCTCGCTCGTCGCTACATTCGGCGGATATCCGCTTGAGGTCCGTCACGAGATCGGAAATCGAATACGCGGGCGTTTCCATCATTTGTGCTCCTTTGCCTCAGAGGGAACGCATCGGCCGACTGCGCACGGCGACGCTCGGCATGTGCGGCGTCAAGACGACTAGGCATGGGCGTCCCCATGATTGCATTCTTGTCGTCGTGCGCAGGCGGAACACCG
This sequence comes from uncultured beta proteobacterium, assembly GCA_963733985.1. Taxonomy (GTDB): domain Bacteria; phylum Pseudomonadota; class Gammaproteobacteria; order Burkholderiales; family Casimicrobiaceae; genus CAIWHR01. The sequence continues at coordinate 63,680 of CAVTFF010000010.1, forward strand.
GAAGGAGGCGCGCCGGCGCGTGCGGCTCCGGCGCCCATTTCACTCTCATCCCGAATCGCGCGCAAGGGTGCCCGTCCGCTGCGCGTAGTCCCAAACTCGTAGCAAAGTTGAGAGCACTCTCAGATACCTCGGAATCGAGGTCGACGACGCGCTGAAAATCGCCGAACAGACCGAGGTGTAGTCCCGCCGGGCCGGTCGGCGACCGCCGGACTCGACGCTCACCGACCGAATGTAGCCACTCGGCCGATGCAGGGGAACGGCGGCCACCGACCCGTTTCGGCCACTCGCCTTTCTGGAAAGCAGACGTCCAGCGAACCAAGCTGGCCGGCGCTGATTGGGGCCGCACGCCCCCGCTTGCGTGGGGTTGGATTTCCCATCGTTCGCGACTATTCCTGCAAGGCCAGCGCACAGGCTTCGTCTTCATTCATCTGAGCGCCTTCGGTGAGCAGGCGCTCGAGTTGGTCAGGGGCAAGTTTCTCGCGCAGCAGCGCATGCAGGCGCGCGTGGGCGCGCGCTTCGTTGGGCTCGCGCACGGATTCATTTGCGGTACGTACCGCATCGCCAAAGCCCACGAGACGCGCGGCGTCCGCGAATTTGCCCGCCAGCGCGCCCCGCAACGCGAGGTGGTCCATGAATCTCCAGGCTAGGCCGCCCCCTCCTATCAGCAAGGGCAGGCCCTCGCGCTGAGCGGCCAGGGCTTTATCGAGCTCCCCGCGCTCGGTAAGCACGCCCGCGAGATTGGCGAGAGCGTATCCGAGCGAGATCTTTCTGGTGATCTTCGGACTGCGCATCATCGCGACTGTCTCGCCATATGCGGCCACCGCGGCGTCCAGATCGCCCAGCGCCCAAGTCAGATCTGCCAGTATGGCGAGGCTGGCACGCGCGGCCCACTCGGCACCGCTCTCGAGGAACAGCGACAATGCTTTTTCGTAGTCCATGCGGGCGCCGACCCGGTCGCCAGTCATCCACTTCAGAACACCGGAATGGTTCAAAAGAAAGCCACGCAGCTTCGGGAGTCCCGAACCTTCAACCATTGGGAACGCTTCCGCGAGAACGAGTGAAGATTCGTCGAACCGTCCCATTCCTGCCAACGGGCGGGCGGACAGTACGAGCGCGTAGCTGAGTCCCAAGGTGTCGCCCAATCTCCGGTACAGGCTGATTGCTCGCTCGAGGTTCACGACCGACTGGGCCGGTGCCTGGTTTTCCAACAGAGCCCCGAGCGAGAGCCACAGCCGCGCCTGATCCGACTCCGACGTGTGCGATTCCATCTGCGCGACGGCGAGCTCGACCCATTGCCGTCCCTCCCCGAAGAGCCCGAGGGTCGTCCACATCGTCCTCGACCCACCGGCGAGTGCAATTCCGAGCGCCGCGCTGCCCCCCGCGCGCAGTGCCCAGTCGAGCGCCCAGCGAACGTTGTCGAGTTCCGGCAAATAGATGGCGCGCCACGCCGCCTCGGACATGCGCAGCCAGTCGTCGGGTGCGCTTTCGAATAACCCGCGGAAGTACTGCGCGTGTCGGCGCGTGATCGCGTCGCTCTCGCGGGCTTCGGCGAGCTTCTCCAACGCATAGGCGCGGGTCGTCTCGAGCATTCGGTAGCGCGCGCCGGTATCGCTCGTATCGGCGACGACCAACGAGCGCGCGACGAGTTGCGACAGCAGGTCGATGACCGCAAATTCGTCGATTGCCCCATCCGACGCGACCGCCGACGCGGCTTCCAGCGTAAACCCGCCCGCGAAGACCCCCAACCGCCGCGATACCACGCGTTCCTGTTCGCCAAGCAGGTCGTAGCTCCAGTCGAGCGTCGCACGCAGGGTCTTCTGGCGCGGCGGCGCGTTGCCGGTACCGCTCGTGAGCAGCCTGAAACGGTCATCAAGACGCGCGTTGATCTGTTCGATCGACAACGTCCGAATACGGGCAGCCGCCAATTCCAGCGCCAAGGGGATTCCGTCGAGGTGGACGCATAACTCGGCGACCACGGGGGCACGTACCGCGGTCAATGCAAAGTCCGGCAGCTGCAATCGGGCCCTCTCGACGAAGAGCTGGACCGCTTCGGACCGCGCCACGCTTTCCACATTCGCCTTCGGATCGGGCAGCGACAGCGTGGCCAGCGGAAAGGTTTGCTCCCCGGCCACGTGCAACGGCTCGCGACTGGTGGCCATAATCGCCAGTTCACCAGCGCCGCGGAGCAGAGCGTCGGCCACGCTCGCTGACGCCTCCAGCACGTGTTCGCAGTTGTCGAGCAGCAGCAGCAACTGGCGCCGTTTGACTTGGCGGCAAAGTGTCTCGATAGGATGCTTTCCGACCGCCTCGCTCAGGCCCAGCACCTGGGCCACCGCGCTAGGTACCAACGTCGGATCGGCCAACGGGGCCAAGTCGACGAGCCAGACGCCATCGCGGTACGCCGCCATCACCTCGGCGGCAACCTGCAACGCAAGCCTGGTCTTGCCGATGCCGCCGCCGCCAACGAGCGTCAACAGCCGGGTACCCGGCAACAACCGCTTGATCTCGACCAGTTCCCGTTCACGGCCGATGAACGACGTCAGCGGTTCAGGCAGATTCGACAGCTCGGCGCGGCCTATGTCGCCTTGCGGGACGTTGTCGTGGATCTCGCTGACTGGCCCGACGAACCGATAGCCCCGCCTTGGCAGCGTCTCGACCCAGTGCTCGCCTCCGGGAGTCTGAGAAAGCACTCGTCGGATCGCTGAAATCTGGACTGCGAGGTTCCCTTCTTCGACGACGACGCCTGGCCACGCGGCATCCAGAATGGTCTCCTTTTGGACGAACGCGTTGGGTTGCTTGGCCAGCGCGGTCAGGACCGCGACCGCGCGCGCACCCAGCGGCATGGGAAGCCCGGCGCGAGTAAGCACACCGCCCCCTGGGTCAAGACGGAACGGCCCTATTTCATAAACGGTGCTCACCCCAGTGCGCTCCAGCGGAAGCTACTGACCTCGGTTGTCAAACCAAAGCTGTTCATGATCATACATTCTGAGCAGACACATCGCCGGAAGTGGATCTGTCCCGAGCAGCAGAAACGTGGCGTGATCAATTGCATTAAGAACGCTGGGGTGCTCTGCGGAACGGCGTTCAATCGCGGCTACGGCTGATAAACGGTCCACGATAGTGATGCAGCGCGAGGGCACGTCTTCCAATGTCCGGTTTGGAGCGATCTCTACGGCCAACTATAGATGAGGGCTCTTGGCCGAACTGAGACGGCTGCACTCCTGAACAGGCCGTAGACAAAGCACTCTGGTGATTCCGCTCTGCCCTAAGCGGACATGGCGTGTCGCCGTCACGGGCCGCCCGCAAGATTCATCAGCAGGGCGAGAACGACCCGCTGGCTCAGTCGCGTTAGCGGGTGATACCCTGCTTCGGCGCGCCTCGTGCGGTTGGATTTCCTTAACGCGTCGATGGAGGAGAACAATGAAGCTTTACGATCTCGAACTGTCCGGTAATAGCTACCGCGTCCGATTGCTGCTATCCCTTCTGGGCCTAAAGCATGAGGTGGTGACCGTCAACCTGATGAAGGGCGAGAACCGAGAGCCGTGGTTTCTCAAGCTCAACCCTCGCGGTCAGGTCCCCACGCTCGATGACGGTGGCACGGTAGTGTGGGACTCCATGGCCATCCTCGTGTATCTCGCCCGCAAATACGGCGGAGAGAAGTGGCTCCCCATTGATCCGCAAGGCATGGCCGAGGTGATGCAATGGATGGCCCTCATGGAGAACGAGATCCTTTATGGTCTCGCCAAGGCGCGAGTTATCTGCAAGTTCAAGCGCCCCGGCAATCTCGAAGAGGCCCAACTATTGGGGCGCAAGGGGCTGGACGTGCTAGAGCAGCGGCTGGCCGCGCATCAATGGCTGGCGCTCGACCATGTGACGATCGCGGACATCGCCTGCTTCCCGTATGTCGCGCTCGCATCGGAGGGCGAGATACGGCTCGATCCCTACGCCAGCGTGGGCAGCTGGATCGAGCGCATCAAGGCCTTGCCGGGCTTTGTCGGCATGCCCGGGATTTGATCTCGGCGAATTGGCAGGAGACTACGACCGGCTGCTCCTGGCCGAAAGCACCGGTTGAGGTACCGCGACCGAACGACTTCAGACGCGGCGAAAGCGGACGACCGAGTGGCACCGGGTGCGTGACAGAGACAGGTCGCATTCAGCTATTCGCTGCAGACTGCAGAGGATCTTTTCCAAAGGCTTCCTCCGCCTGCGCCCTGAGCGGCCAATCCGCTCATCAAAATGCGGACCCCCGGATCCTCTCAGCTAACGCGGTCGCCATGTGCCGGCTGATATGCTCCCATCCGCCACCAGTGAGCGGGTCATCGAGCCGATGCTCGCCCCTCGTCAGCACGCTCCGCCAACCTACTAGGAAACACCCGGTGTGATGGCGAAAATTCAACGAGTTGGCGCCCCATGTTTCATGCCTCGGGGTCAGGTGCGCCCGATGGAAAACTACTGAGGGACCGAATGAGCGCTTTCCCGTCCGATCGACCTCGCAGCAAGCTCCCGATCATTGTCGTCCTCGTCCTGATCGTTATCGCCGCCATGGCCGGCAGTGCTTACTACCTGCGGCCACGTTTCGAATCCGTGCCGCCGCAGATCGCCGTCTCGCCCGATGTCGACGTCCTGGGCGTGGCACCACTCGAGATCCAGGTCACCGACAAGGGAGACAGGCTTGAGATCTGTCACGGCGACGCTGTCCCAAGGCGGGACCGAGCATAGCCTCGCCTCCGAGCAGTTCGACAGACCCGTGAGCGAGAAGAAGATTGCGGTGGCCTTGACGAAGGTGTCCGGCGTGAAGGAAGGACCCGCCGTGCTTCACGTCACCGCACGCGATGCCTCGCTGTGGCATTTCTTCAGCGGCAACGAGGCCGTGCTGGAGAAGAGCCTCACGATCGACATCACGCCGCCCACGCTGGAGCTCATTGCCGACGACCGCTACGTGAATTTCGGCGGCGTAGGCGCGATCGTCTACAAGGCGTCGGCGGACACGGCGACCAGCGGCGTGAAGATCGGCGACTACTTCTTCCCGGGCTTCCCCGGTCAGGTGAAGGACCATCCGGACCACTTCCTCGCCCTCTTCGCGCATCCCTACAACGTCCCGCCGGAGGCGAGGCCCACGCTGGTCGCCACCGACAAAGCCGGCAACACGCGCGAGATGCGGCTCGCCTACGAGCTCAAGAACGTCCGGTACAGGAAGAGCACCATCGCCATATCGGACAGCTTCTTGCAGAACAAGGTGGCGCCGCTGCTCACCGACGTCGCCGCGCGGCAGGGCACGCCGAAGGACGTCTTCGTCGCCGTGAACAGGCTGCTGCGGAAGGAAAACGAGGACCGCATCACCGCGATCACGACGAAGGCCACACCCTCGATGCTGTGGAAGGACGCGTTCGCCCAGCTCAGCAACTCGAAGGTCGAGGCGAACTTCGCGGACCAGCGGACGTACACCTACAACGGCGACGTGATCGATACCGCGTACCACCTCGGCTACGACCTCTCGGTTACGAAGCACTACCCGGTCGAGGCCGCCAACAGCGGCACGGTGGCCTTCACCGGCGACCTGGGCATCTACGGCAACGCCGTGATCCTCGACCACGGCCTCGGTCTCTTCACGCTCTACGGCCACCTCAGCTCGATCGACGTGAAGGTGGGCGATTCCGTCGCCAAGCGCCAAGTCCTCGGCAAGACGGGTGAGACAGGGCTTGCCGCCGGCGACCACCTGCACTTCGGGGTCTATCTCGACGGCGTCGCGGTGCTGCCCGTGGAGTGGTGGGACCAGAAGTGGATCGACGAAAACATCAAGCCCAAGCTGGAAGGGCGGAGCGGGCAGGAGATCGCGGAGGCGCAGCAGCCGGTGAAGGGAACGCGTAAGGGTGGAGGAAAACGACGGCGATAGTCGTGCGCCACCCGGCTTGCTCGGCCGGCGCGGCCTCCACCATGGAGGCGGCACGGGATCCACGGCCTTGGTGACGGGAGCTGCGCCGCCTGAGCCATTGGTGATGGTTCAATGTGGAATTTAATGGGTCCGCTTTCGGGCGCGTCTCTGAAGATCGGGTTCTGGCCGATAGCGCCACTTGACCGGCGCCGGCGCGATGACCGCTATCGCGGCATTTCTGCCGTTAGCGGCGCAATGCTCAACGGCAGCAAGGGGTGGTCGTTCTGCGCCCGTCGATGATCAGGCAACTCTCCGACAGACATGAAGGTCGCAGGCCAGGAGCTGCAGCGGCGGCGACAGTCGATGATCTGAGCGAGTTCGGGCAGGGGCAGCTAATCAACGGCCCGACTTGCAAGTCAGCGGGCTCGCTTGGCTCGTTCCGTTGTGAGTTGAAATTCTTTGGCCCCGACTGGACGTAGCCAGGTACCTGTCGGCGGCGGGCGTAATTTGCACAGATATGGCGGACTAAATTTGCACACTCCAGGCTGGCGGCTCCGTGGGACACCGGGGAGCCGCCGATGTACGGGAGGGAGCAACGAGTGCTGGTACGTCACTATCTGGAGCAAGGGCTGAGCAAGGCTGAGGTCGCGCGCCAACTCGGCGTTTCCCGGCGGACGGTCTATCACTGGATCGAAACCGGTCAGCTCGATCGTGAGCTCGATGAGGCGGCGGTGCGCTATGGGCCGCGCCCGCCCGTGGCACGCAAGATCGATCCGTTCCGCGGCATCATCGAGGCGCGCCTGAGTGAGTTTCCCAAGCTCACGGCGACACGCCTGTTCGATGAGATCCGCGCCGCGGGCTATGCGGGCGGCTACACGCAGCTCAAGGAGTACGTGCGCCAGGTGCGGCCCGCGCCGGCGCCCGATCCGGTGGTGCGCTTCGAGACCCCGCCGGGGCAGCAGGGGCAGGTGGACTTCGCCGAGTTTCGACTGCCGTGGGGCAAGCGCTATGCGCTCGTGGTCGTGCTGGCCTACTCGCGGCTGCTGTGGCTGCAGTTCTACGCCCGCCAGACGATGGCCGTGCTCATGCGCGGCCTGGAGGAAGCCTTCGCTTTCTTCGGCGGCGTGCCCGCCGAATTGCTCTTTGATCAGATGAAGGCGGTGATCATCGAGGACGAGCGCGCAATCGGTGGCCGGCTGCTCGAGAACGCCGAGTTCGTGCGCTTCGCCGCCCACTGCGACTTTCGCATCCGTGCCTGCCGGCCGTATCGGGCCAAGACCAAAGGCAAGGTGGAGCGCCCGATTGGCTATGTGCGCCAGAGCTTCTTCTACGGTCGTAGCTTTCTCAACGACGCCGATCTCAACGCCCAGGCGCTGTCGTGGGCGGCACAGACCGCCAACGTGCGCCTGCATCGGACCACGGCGGAAGCGCCGCGCGTGCGCTTCGAGCGCGACGAGCGCGTCCTGCTGAGGCCCCTGGCGCTACGGCCCGTATCGGTCGGCGGTGCTGGCGGCGACCGAGCCAACCCTGCCAGCGCCGGCGCAGTATCCGGCGCTATTGACCGTCGAACGCCGCCCGCTTGCGCTGTATGACAGGCTCACCGGAGTCGCCCGATGAGCGTCGCCATGCGCACCCAGCGCGATGCCATCCGCGGCATGCTGGCCGACCTCAAGATGCCGGGCTCGCTGGAAGCCGTCGACGGCATCCTGAGCGAGATCGATGGCGGCCGCGTCGCCGCCACTGGGGCGATCAGCCGGCTGCTCACCGCGCAGATCACGTTGCGCAACAACCGTCGGCTGCAGGCGGCCATGCGCTCGTCGCGCCTGCCAGCGGTGAAGACCCTCGAAACCTTCGACTTCTCCTTCCAGCCGTCGATCAAGCGCGAGCAGATCGAGAGTCTGCACGAACTCAGCTTCATCGAGCGCAAGGAGAACGTGGTGCTGCTCGGCCCGCCGGGCGTGGGCAAGACGCATCTGGCGATCAGCCTCGCCATCGCCGCCGCGCAGCGCGGCCGCCGCGTCTACTACGGCACCTTGATCGACCTGATCTCCTCGCTCGAGGAAGCCCAGGCCGCCGGACATCTGGCGCGTCGGCTCGCCGTGCTCACCCACCCTTCGCTGCTGGTGGTCGATGAGATCGGCTACCTGCCGATCAGCCATACCGGCGCCGTGCTCTTCTTCCAACTCATGAATCGTCGCTACGAACATGCCCTCGCGGAAACGCTCGAGAAATGGGGTGGCTGATGGGATTCGAACCCACGACAACGGAATCACAATCGAAAAAGGGGGGTGTTGGCGTTCCGTAAGTGACGTTCTCCCGGAATTTCGTAGCAGTTCAAAACTAGAGTAGCGTAGCGGCGCTGGCTCCTTCAATGACGAGGAGAGGCGCATGAAGAAATCGCGGTTTACCGAGGAGCAGATCGCCTACGCGCTACGCCAGGCCGAGGCTGGGACGCCGGTCGGCGACGTCTGCCGCCAGCTTGGGGTGTCGGAGGCGACCTTCTACGTGTGGAAGAAGAAGTTCGCCAACCTGGGGGTCACCGAGTTGCGCAAGCTACGGATGCTCGAGGAGGAGAACGCGCGGCTCAAGCGGGTGGTGGCCGATCTGACGCTGGATCGCCACATCCTGCAGGAGGTGCTGCGAAAAAAAGTCTGAAGCCGGCGCGTCGCCGTGAGCTCGCGCACTGGATTCGGGACCAGTTCGGGGCGAGCGTACAGCAGGCGTGCCGGCTTGCTCTTCTGCGGCGTTCGACCTGGTACCGGCGGAGCCGGGCCAAGGATCAGATGCCACTGCGGATGCGCATCCGCGAACTCGCGCTGAACCGTCCGCGTTTCGGTTACTTGCGTATTCACGTCCTGCTACGGCGCGAGGGCTGGCTGATCAACCGCAAGCGGGTCCATCGCCTGTATCGGCTCGACGGGCTACAAGTGCGCATGCGGGTCCGGCGCCGGAAGCGCTTGAGCCTGCACCGCGGCCCGGTGCCAACGCCAACCGCAGCGAACCAGCACTGGAGTATGGACTTCGTTCACGATCAGCTGCTCAATGGGCGAGCGTTCCGGATCCTGACGGTGATCGATCAGTGGAGTCGCGAGAGTGTGTTAGTAGAGGCGGGTTTTTCGCTCACCGGAAGTAGCGTCGCAGCGGCACTGGATGAGGTGGCGCGGCACCGTCCGTTGCCCAAAGCCATCACGGTCGATCACGGAACCGAATTCACGTCCCGTGCGCTCGATGAGTGGGCCTGGCAACGCGGCGTACAGCTCGACTTCATTCGGCCTGGCAAACCGGTGGAAAACGGCCTCATCGAGTCGTTTAACGGCCGACTGCGCGACGAGTGTCTGAACGTGACCGAATTTACGTCGCTCGAGCACGCCCGCGACACGCTGCGAGCTTGGCAAGACGACTACAATCATCGACGGCCCCACGGCTCGTTGGGTCACCTGACGCCCAACGAGTTCGCCCAACGTGGTCAGGAGCGGAGCCCACGCAGCTGCGAAATTCTGCTTATGAACTGACGCGGAACGGGGGGAACGCCAGAGGCCAGAAAGCTCTAATTATGAAGTGTCGCCGGATAGGGGAAGCTTACGTAAGCGCTTGAATAGAAAGAAAGCCGGTTAACGCGAACTCGTCAAAAGCCAGCACAACCGGGCACAAAACCGGACACACCGAGCACAGCACTGGATGAATTGTGGCACGGTGACAGGATCATCGCGCGCCCTTCACGCTAGCCTCGTTAGCCCTCGGTCTGAACGGTGACTTTGCGCGGTTCTTCGACTCGCCTCGACGCGTCAAGCACTTCGATCGACACGATGTTGCCGGTGGCATCGTAGTCGAGGATCACTCCGGGCTTGTCCTCATCGCTCTCGGCAACAGGAACATCGCGGAAGACCACGGTCAACGTGTCGGTCTTGGCGTCGTAATTCACTTTCATGTCTTGCTCCAGTACTTTTCAATCTTGCTTGTCCGGTAGACCGTGACCACCGTCTCATCACGCGGACCCGCGTCCACCACGACCCGTACGAGATAAAGTGTCCCACCGGTCGGCATTGTGACGCGCGACTGCCGAAGTTCTCGCCCTGGCCGAACGACGAGCCGCTGCTCCGGTGCTCGAGCCACAGCGAGGACGATCTCCTCGCTGAGCCCTCGGCGCTCTGCCTGCTCGCGGGCATGCTTCGAAAGAGCAATCATCTGACTCTCGCCGAGCGAAGCGCGGCACGAAGCCACAAGCTGCGGTCACCGGCACTAGAAAACTGCCGTTGATCGTGGGCACTGTACCTGAGGTGGCGCAAAAAGCAAAAGGATCGAGATCGCTCCAAGGCCGTGGTTTGTCTGGTAGCGCGGGGCTGCAACCGGACCCGTCTACGCGTACACGTCAATGCTCATTAGCCATGCAACGCGCCGAACGCGCAAGGCGGCCATCACTACGAAGACGTCATCACGGCATCGCCGAAATACCGCGCCAAAGCAAAGTTGGGTCTGGTCGGGAGCGAGTCGCCGGAGGTACACCGTCTAGGTTCTGGACTGCTAATCGAACAAGAACATGTTTAGCGTTGCCAGGTACGCGCTGGAATAGACAGCCTGCGACGCACGAACCGGGTAAACCCACCCGATCCAATCGGCCACGGTGCCGCCTGATGTCGAGTAGTTCCCGCCGGTGTATCCGTCACTCGTGGCGCTGCAATCACTTCCATAAGCTCCGGTGCCAAGGAACAAAACCCAATCGTCGCGGCCCGCATCGTACTTGCGGCACAGCTTAGCCGTTCCGGGGGGGTGCGATGGCGTTGGAGCAAACACATAACCTTCAGTGCCATCAAGGCGGTAGCCAACTCCAAGGGGATACCCAGCGAGCTTCAGCCCGTTGTGTCGAGACCTGTCATCGTTTTTACTTCTTCTGCATCAGAAGTATAAAAGTGACTGACGTGTGAAGGGTTGTAATTTGGATTGCCTGCAATGCACGCTGGGTTGGGAGCGGTTTCGTCGCCGCAGCGATAGCTTAGCCGGTATAGGGACATCAGATCCGAGCTTGCAAAACGTGGGCTTCTATGGCTCACAAAGATTGTCGCAATGGCCAGAGCCGGCGGTGTGGGACTAAATCCCCCGTTTGGAAAGTTCGGATATCCCGGCACGCTGCTCCCGATCTGCGCGTTAGATGTAGAAATCGACCAGGCACAAAACCAGACACACGATGTCCGGATTGCGGATGATGAAGAGGACGAAATTCTCTTACAGATGAATGGGGTGGCTGATGGGATTCGAACCCACGACAACCGGAATCACAATCCGGGACTCTACCAGCTGAGCTACAGCCACCACCGTAGGACTGTTATGGCGCGCCCGACAGGACTCGAACCTGTTACCGCCGGCTTAGAAGGCCGGTGCTCTATCCAGATGAGCTACGGGCGCCCTGTCGGATCGGGACGATGCACCGGACGGCCGTGCGGAAACGCCTGACCGCGCCGCGATGGAGGATGGGGAGGGAGGCGTCCTCACTCCCGACGTACTGCCCCCGAGGCAGCGAGGAAAGTCTATCACAACGCGCCGAATCGCTGAACCATCGCTCCATGGGCGGCCGGCGCAAAAGTGGCGTCCCCTCGGACAATCGGTCTCGCGTGTCATGATATCCAGCTAATCGCCCCTGCACTCCGTTCGAGGAAGCGCCATGCCGATCGCAGTTAGGTTGCCAGCACGCGCGAGGGATCTCGGCGGCGGCTTCACCGTCCGTCGCCTGCTGCCCGCGGCGAAGAAGCAATCGGTCGGACCGTTCGTGTTTTTCGATCACTTCGGCCCGATCGTCACGCGCCCGGGCGATGACCACGATGTCCGTCCGCACCCGCACATCGGGCTCGCGACGGTGACGTACTTGTTCGAGGGAGCGATGCTGCATCGGGACAGCCTCGGCTCTGTGCAGCGTATCGAGCCCGGCGCGGTCAACTGGATGACCGCGGGATCGGGCATCGTGCATTCCGAGCGAACGCCGCCGGATTTGAGAAGCGTCGCGTACACGGCGCACGGGCTGCAACTCTGGGCGGCTTTGCCGCAGGCATTTGAGGAGACGGAGCCTTCGTTCCGTCACACGCCGGCCAACGCGCTTCCCGTATTTGCGACAGACGACGCGCGAATCCGGATCCTGATTGGCGGCGCATTCGGCCTGCGCTCGCCGGTCGCGACCTTCGCGCCGACACTCTATCTCGACGTTCACGCGCGCGCCGGCGCGACCGTCGAACTATCTCCCTCGAGCGGGACGGCAACGCTCGAGCGCGCCGTCTACAGCGTCGACAATCCCGTGGCGATCGACGGCGAGGTGGTCCAGCCGTTCGAAATGGCGGTGCTGGCCGAAGGAGGCGCAACGATCGCCGCACCGCAGGGTTCTCGCTTCGTCGTCATCGGCGGCGAGCCGTTGGACGGCCCGCGCCTCATCTGGTGGAACTTCGTGGCGTCGAGAAGGGAGCGTATCGAACGCGCAAAGGACGAATGGACGCGGCAGCGCATGGGCCAGATTCCGGGCGAGCATGAATGGATTCCGCTGCCGTGACCCCGCGCCACATCGGCAACCGCATTGCCGCGTGCGTCGAAGCAGATGCGGCGCTCAGGTCCCCGGCCGCAGATCGTCGCGGTTGATGCCGAGGAAACGCGATACGCGCATCGGCACGTCGGATTGCTGCATTTGCTGCACGTGATCCAGAAGTCGGCGATCGGCCATCGTCATTCGCGTGCGCAACCGGATGTATTCGGCCCACGATGCAATGACGAACCGCTCGACGAAACGGCCGTCCTCCTCCAGATCGCGAAACACCCGCCAGCTCTCTGCCCCGTTGCGACGTCGGATCGGTTCGACTTCGTAAATGGCCTTGAGGAAGGCGTCGCGAGACGCGGGCTCGATCCGGTAGTCGATCTGGATGAGGACCGGACCGTCGTCGGGCGAAGGTTCGAGCACGATGGCGAGATCCGGCAACTGCGCGCCGGGCGTCACGTCCGCCTCATCGGCGAGCGACACCTTGACCCGTCGATTGAGCGCGAGCAGCACGAGCATCGCGGCGGCGGACGCCACCAGCGCGATGCGCGTTCCCGAGTACGTCGCCACGGCTCCCCAGATCACGCTGCCGAATGCGAGGCTCGCCTGGTTCGTCACCAGGTTGGTCGCCACCGCACGGGCGCGCACCCATGCCGGCGCCGCGCTTTGCGTTGCGGCCGACAGGCTCGCAAGCACCGTAACCCATGCGGCGCCGGCAGCGCATGCACCGACAATGGCGAGCCAAAGCACGGAGGTCGCGGCAACCAGCAATGCCGCGAGCGCCCACAACACGACGCCCGACGTCACCACCGCATTGAGCGACATGCGCCGCAATTGCCGGGGAATCGACAGGGCGCCGACGACGGCCCCCGCGCCGAAGCAGCCCACCAGCGTGCCGTAACCACCGGCGCCGAGCTCGAGCTGGTCGCGCGCCACGAGCGGCAGCAGCGCCCACAATGCGCTCGCGCAGATGCTGAAGCTCAGGTTGTGGGTGATGAGCGCGCGCATGGGTGCCGAATGCCGCGTGTAGCGCAGGCCGGCGAGCACTCCGGACAGGATCGTCTCCGGGACGCCGCGGATGGTGCGTACGGTCTGGCGCTGCCGGATCACCGCGACGATCATCACGACAAAAAACACCGCTGCCACCAGCAGCGCACTTCCGGATCCCAGCCATGCGGCGATTGCGCCAGCGAGCGCCGGCCCCACGGCACGCGCGACGTTGAAGGCGACTGCGCCGAGCGCGACCGCGCGCGGCAACTCCGCGCGCGCGACGAGGTCGTTGATCGCGGCCTGCTGCGCCGGCAGATAAAAGGCAAAACCGGCGCCAATGAAAAACGTGCAGGCGAGCAAGCCGGCAGGCCCGACGACGTCCAGAAGCGCCGCTGTCCCGAGCACCGCAGTCACCGCAACGAGGACGAACTGGGTCACGAGGATGACGCGGCGGCGATCGACGATGTCGGCGAGCGCGCCCGCGACGAGGCCGAAGAGCAGCGACGGCACCGTGCTCGCGGTCTGCACCGAAGCCACCATCAGCGGGGACGGCGTCAGCGTGGCCATCAGCCACGCTGCGGTCGTCGCCTGCATCGTGTACCCCAGCGCAGCGCCAATGGCGCCCACGTAGAACAGGCGGAACGCGGCATGCCGCAGGGGCGACGCCGAAAGCCAGCGCGTGAAGAACGAGGCGACGTGTGTTGCCACGGCGCAAGTTTAGCGCGGGGAGCGGGCGCATTCAGGGGTGTAAGCCGGCGTCGGATGCTGGCACACTGCTCGACCACGCGAGGTGCCACACCGGGCCGATCGGACGGAATGGGGCGCCGGCATCGCGCTGCACGCGCGGGTCTCAACCAGAGGAGGATTCGATGCGCATGAAGAAGAGCTTGATGCTTGCCGGCCCTCTTGCGGTTGTGCCGGGTGTCGCCCAGGCGCAGTCGCTCATCACCGAACGGACGATTTCGCTCAACGCGGCGCTGGAGATGGCCACCGCAAGCCTGGAGCGCTGCCGCGCCGACGGCTACCAGGTGACGATCACCGTGTTGAACCGCCACGCCCGGACGGCAATCGTGCTGAGCGACGACGGCGCCAATCCGCATACCGTCGAGAACAGCATGCGCAAGGCGTACACCGCGTTCACCACGCGCGCGCCGTCGATCGAAATGGCCAAGCGTCCCCAGCCGGGGCTTTCGGGATTCCTGACGCTCGAGCGGATCACCACACTTGAAGGCGGGCTACCGATTTTTGCCGGCAAGGAACTGGTGGGCTCGATCGGGATTTCCGGCGCTCCGGGCGGCGACAAGGACGCGGCGTGCGCACAAGTCGGCATCGACAGGATTGCCAAAGCGCTCGGCGGTTGAGCTCAAGGACTTGAACCTGTTGCGCGGCACCCGGGGGTTCGCGCAGCCGGTCGTCGCGGGCACGATGCTTGGCGACGACAACGACGCTCGACGCGGGTGGGTTTCGATTCGCGACGCTGACCTTTGGCACGCGGCACGGACTGGTATCCTGTGCCGCGATGGAGATTCACACTCCCGATCCCGCTTACACGAGCTCGGAGCGCTCGCGCGCGAACTTCCGGCTCGCGGCAAAGATCGTGTCGGGGTTCGTGGCGGTGATCTGGCTTATCCAGTTGTTGGGCTGGGCCCTGGACGTCGGCCCCGCCGATTTCGGGGTCCGTCCGCGGCAGCTGGCCGGGCTCGCCGGCATATTTTTCGCGCCGCTGGTGCACGCCGGCTTCGCCCATCTGTTCGCTAATACGCTGCCCTTGCTGGTATCGGGCACGGCGATGTTGTACCTCTATCCACGTTCCGCGGTCAGAGTATTGCCGGCGATCTACCTGGGTCCTGGCATCGCCGTGTGGCTTTTCGGCCGCGCGTCGTCCCACGTGGGTGCCAGCGGATTGGTTTACGGTCTCGTCAGCTACATTCTCGTCGCCGGCTTGATGCGGCGGGACAGGCGTGCGGTCGCCGCGTCGCTGCTGGTCTGCTTCATGTACGGCGCGCTGGTCTGGGGCGTGCTGCCGATCGAACCCGGCGTGTCGTGGGAGACGCATCTGGCCGCGGCACTGATTGGCCTCGTGCTCGCCCTCGCGCTGCGGCATCTGGATATACCGCCGCGCAATCGCTACACCTGGGAAGACGAGGAGGAAGCCGATTACGCGAACGAGTGAACCGGAGGCGAGGTCCCGTCTCTGATTCCGCGTACGAGGTTGACCCGGACCAGCAAACGCGAAATACTCGGCGGCGAGCGCAGCGGCGTCGCAGATGACGCTTTCGAACGCGATCGGGAAACGGGGGAGAACGGAATGCGACGAAATCTAGTGTTGATGGCGTTGACCGCCGCGCTGGCTGCCGGCGCTGCGCAGGGCAAGGAATGCAAAGGCGTGTCCTTTCCGGACACCGCCCAGGTAAACGGGGTGGCGCTGACGCTGAATGGCCTCGGCCTGCGTCAGGCGACGATGTTCAAGGTCAACGTCTACGTCGCGGCGCTGTACGTTGCCAAGACGTCGAGCGATCCGAACGCGATCCTCGGGTCAGGCGCGCCGAGCGAGCTGATCCTCCAGTTCGTGCGCGACGTCGGTGCCGCGGACATCTCCAAGGGATGGGAAGAGGGCTTCGCGAAGAACGCGAAGGCGGAACTGCCGGCGCTCAAGGAGCGCATTGCGATGCTGACGGGCTGGATGGCGGACGTGAAGACGGGCCAGCGGATGACTTTCACATTCACGCCAGGTGCGGGAGTGCAGGTTAACGTGAACGGCGCCGTGAAGGGAACGATCAAGGGCGACGATTTCGCGAAGGCCTTTCTTTCGATCTGGCTTGGCGCAGACCCCCCGAATCCGGAGATCAAGACGGGGTTGCTCGGCGGCGCCTGCGGGTAGCTCGCGCCAAAGATCGAGCCAAGATGCGTTCGGCAGCCGCCGCCGCCTTCAATCGCGGGCGCGCCGCCGTCGCGCTGGCGTTGCTTCTCGCCTCGGCCGCCGCGGTCGCTGCCGATTCCGTTGCGCCGCCGTCGGCCACGCTCTACGACATCGTCGGCGAGCTGGCGCACACCGAGAGCCTGCGACGCGAGATCGCGGCCACGCTGCGCGAGACCTCCGACTTGGCGGCCCTGACCGCGCCGCTCAACGCACCCGCGCTCGCGCCCGATTTTCGGGCGCTCGAGGAACGCCGCGATGCCGTCACGCGCGTCCGTTACATGGAGCTCCAGGCCCTCGACGTGCACATTCGTCAGCGCCAACGCGATCTCGACGCGGCCACCGCGGCGCTGGGTCGTCTGACGCAGAAGCTGGTCGCCGATCTCGATCGCCTCGACCGCGAGGCGGTGCTGTGGCCACAGCGCGCGAAGCTCGCGAGCGAGCGGGAGTCACCCGCGGAGGTGCAGCAGGGCATCGAGGCGGTGGGGCCCGAGCTCGCGGCGCTGCGCAAACCCCTGGTCGCGCGTCGCGATCAGTTCCTCATCGCCTATGAGCGCGCGGTGCGCTTGCAGTCGCACCTCGACGCCTTGCGCACCCGCATTGCCGAACGTCGCGAGGGGATCCGGGTCGCCTTGCACAACGCCATTGGGTCTCCCATCTGGACGCCGGGAGCGGCCGGCTTTCCGGCAGACGAGTTGCGCGCAAACGCGTACCTGATCCGCGAGGAGCTCGTTGATTATTTCCGGGAACATGGCCGGCGCGCTGGTGCACTTTTCATCGCGCTGGCAGTCCTTCTGTTCGTGTTCCTGCGCCGGCCTGCCGCGGCCGTTGGTCTGGTCGCAACGCGCGCGCTCTCCGTAGGCACCGCTGCATGCGGCGCGCTGGTGGTCGCGCTGCCGTGCGTCGCCGCGTTCGCGCCACCGGCCCCGTTCGCGTTCTATCGACTGGTCTGGTTCTTCTTCCCGCTGCTTGCCGCCTTGGTCGCGACCCGCAGCTATGCCATAGCGATACCGGCCACCGCCTGGGCGCTCGGCTTCGCCCTGTTCCTCAACGAATTCCGGGTCGTCGCGGAAATGAGCCCCGCGGCCGACTGGCTGCTTCTCGTCGTTCAGGTCGCCCCGTTCGGGGCGGCGCTCGTTCACGATTGGCGCCGTGGCGCGTTGGCTGCCTTTCTCCCGCGGTGGCCGCGCGCGCTGCTCGACCGCTTCGTGCGCGCGATCATCGTTCTGCTCGTGATTGCCGTCGTCGTGAGCCTGTTCGGCGATGCGAGCATCGCGATCGGGCTCGTCGCCGCGCTGGTGATCGTCCCGGGGTACGCCTTGACGTTCGCCGCCGTCGCCTGGGCGCTCGATCGCGCCTTCTCCGGGCTGCTCGCGGCGCCGCTGGCGCGAAGCCTGCGCAGCGTGCGCGAGCGCGGCGATGCGATCCTGCGCACGCTGCATTGGGTGGCGGTGTTGTTCGCGTGGCTAGTTGGCGTGCTGACCTTCGCCGTGTCGTACTCGGCGCTCGACGACCTGATCCGCCTTGGCACGCTCATCACCAGCACGCGCGTGAGCGTCGGCGACGTGACAATCACGCTCACCGCGATGCTGGCCGCGCTCGTCGTCGTCGCGATGACCTGGGCGGTGACCAAGCTCGCGCGCTTTATCCTCGACCACGAGATCCTGCCGCGGCTCGATCTGCGCACGGGCGTGCCGATCGCGATCTCGACGATCGTGGGCTACGTGCTGGTGGTGACCGGGAGCGTGCTGGCGATGGCCGCGCTCGGCATCGACCTGACCAAGGTCACGCTGCTCGCAGGCGCGCTCGGCATCGGCGTCGGACTCGGATTGCAGAACGTCGTCAGCAACTTCGCTTCGGGCCTCATCCTGATGCTCGAACGCCCGATCAACGTCGGCGACCAGATAGACGTGGGGGGTGTCACCGGCGAAGTCAAGCGCATCGGCGTGCGCAGCTCGACGATCCGGACGGGGCAAGGCGCGGAAGTGATCGTCCCCAACGCCGACCTCGCGTCGAAGCAGGTGACGAACTGGACTCTCTCCGACCGCGCGCGCCGCTACG
Organism: uncultured beta proteobacterium; assembly: GCA_963733985.1. Classification (GTDB taxonomy): domain Bacteria; phylum Pseudomonadota; class Gammaproteobacteria; order Burkholderiales; family Casimicrobiaceae; genus CAIWHR01. Next base: position 82,028 of record CAVTFF010000010.1, read on the forward strand.
AGATCGACGTCGGCGTCGCCTACGGCAGCGACCCGGGACGGGTCTTGCGGCTGCTCGAAGCCGCGGCAGCGGACGTGCCCGAGGTGCAGTCGACGCCAAAGCCGCGCGCGCTGTTCACTGGCTTCGGCGACAACTCGCTCGATTTTCGCCTCTTTGCCTGGGTCGAGAGCATCGATGTCGGGCTACAGGCGCAGAATGGCCTGCGGATGGCGGTTCTCGGCAAGCTCGGCGAAGCGGGGATCGAGATTCCGTTCCCGCAGCGCGACGTCCACATTCGTTATGCGGACGCCGGGATGGATTCGATCGTGAAACCCGTCGGAGCCGAGTAGATCGGCGCGCGCTGCCACGATTTCGCGGCCTCGATCGCCCGATCCAACTCCGAAACTCGGGCAATGCAGCGTGAATTCAGCAGTTGTTCGGCGCGTGCCTGCGCAGTAGCATTCCTAACGCGAGCGTCGCTCGCCGACCCCAGGGGGCATCATGCAAATCGTCGAACTCAAGGAAATCGCCGCGGCCACGGAGCAAGCGATTGCTTCGGATGTGGAAAAATGGGTACAGGATTTTTGCGAGCGGACCGGCCTGCGCATGGAGGGCGTCGAGATCCGGCTGATCGAGGACTCCACGGTGGATTCCGTGATTCCCGAATACCGCGCTACCGCCCACTTGCAGATCCGCTTGTGGTGAGCGACGCGGACCCGCGAGACCCGCAGCGCCTGCATCCCGGATAGCAGCTCGCCAAGGTTTCCATGCCCGTGATTTCTGCTCGAACCGGACGCATGTCGTTCCCCTTCCGGCGCCGGCCGGATGTGCACGCCTCAGTGTTCGCCGACCTTTTTTAGTCGCGCGGGCGTCGCCGGCTGGTAGTTGCCCGGCTCGGCCCGAAAACCGGTCGCGAGCCGGTTCCAGCCGTTGATCGCAACGATGGCGAGCGTCAGATCGGCGAGCGCCTGCTCCGAGAACTGCGCGCGCACCTCCTCGTACACGTCGTCCGGCGCGTGCGTCTGGGCGATCAGCGTCAGCGCCTCGGTCCAGGCCAGCGCGGCGCGCTCGCGTGCGGAATAGAACGGCGTCTCGCGCCAGGCGTTGAGCGCGTACAGCCGCTGCTCGGTTTCGCCCTCCGCGCGCGCGTCCTTTGAGTGCATGTCGAGACAATAGGCGCAGCCGTTGATCTGCGAGGCGCGCATCTTGACGAGGTGGATGAGCGAGCGTTCGAGGCCGCTTTTCGCGACGTAAGCCTCGACGTGCAGCATGGCGTTGAGCGCGCCGGGTGAAACCTTCGTGTAGTCCAACCGTGGTTGCATGGGATAGTCCTTTCGGGAGTTGGTTGTGCAGTGTCTCCGCGAGTCATCCCCCTTGATACTGGCGCGACGCTCTTGCCCAGACGAAATCAGCGGGCATCGAGCTCAGCGAGATTGCGCGCGATCGCGGCGCGAATGGGTGGCACGTGGCCCGCGAAGGCGATGGCCGCATTGCGCAGCGCCTGGCCAAAAGGCGATTTCATGGTCGCCATCCTGGTGATCCGATCCGTGAGCGAAACCACGTCCGTTGCGACCCGGTGACGCGCTGCGGCCCATCCATCGAGGCGACCTTCATCGCCGTCTCGCAGAGAGTCGGCAAGGACGTGAGCAAGGGAAACGGCGTCTTGAATGCCGGTATTCATGCCTTGTCCGCCCGCCGGGCTGTGCACGTGAGCTGCGTCACCGCACAACAAGACATGTCCCTTGCGGGGACTGCGCGCGACCCGGTGGTGGATCCGGAAGCGCGAACTCCAGACCAGATCGCGAATATGGCCCCGCTCGAGCGTCGGGCCCCGAGAGTCGAGCAACGCCTGGACATATTCGAGCGTCGGGGTCTCCGGCGCGGCATCGTCGGTCGCGACGATGCGGAAGTGGTCCTCGGGTAACGGCGCCACGACTGCCAGTCCTTTCGGCGAATAGAAGAGGGTCACTTCTTCGCGGCTCAGCGGCCAGTCCAGGTGGACGTCGGCCAGGACGAAGCCTTGCTCATAGGCCGCGCCCTCGAACGGGATTTCTGCCTGCTCTCGCACCCTGCTGTGCACCCCGTCGCATCCGACAAGCCACCGGCTTCTGACGCTCCATCGATCTCCGTTGGCACCGAAGGTGGCGACGACGTTCGCCCCGTCCGTCTCGAAGCCGATGAATTCCACCGGCCGTTCGACGTTGCCGCCCAAGTGTTCGAACTTCGCAAGGAGCACACGCTCGGTACGATCTTGCGGATTCATCAACGTGAAAGGATAAGGACTGTCTATTTCCGCGAAGTCGATGGTGACAAGCGTTCGGTCGCGGTCGCGGATCCGGAATATCGGTACCCGTACCCCTTCTTCGAGCAGTTGCCCGTTCACGCCCAAGGGTTCCAGCACCTCAAGCGTGTGTGCGTGGATGACGCAGGCCCTCGATGTGTTTGCGCCAACCGGGAGCCGATCGACGATCAAGGCCGAGACACCCAGGCGCTTGAGCTGGGCCGCCAATGCGAGCCCGCTGGGGCCAGCACCGACGATGAGCAAATCCACTTCCGCGCCAGATCTTTCCATGTTGAGCTCCGAACAAACCTGATTTGTCGCAGATGCGATTCTCGCCGTGCCGTCGATAGCGAAAGAATCGACTCGGGAGGCTCCGAGGAGCCCGCCCGAGGGCCCAACCCCGCCACCATTGGGCGACGGATGATCTTTCGATCGGAACCATGGTCGAAAGTTCGTGCCTTCGCCGTTCCGGCATCAGGACTACGACGGCGCGATCATCGCAATCCTTGCGGCGCGCCAAAGACCGTGCGATGTCGCGTCACGTCACCATGGCAGCCGCGTAAGCGGAATCGGAAGCGCGCCCGCCTGCGGGAATTCGGTTGAATATCCCTGAGCCAGGTAGCGTTTCTTTCGTTGCGCGGGGCGGTCACGGAATCAAGCTACTGCAGACCGGCCGCTTCCAATCACGCGTTGCACGTGCCTGATTTGGCATGAAAATCGGCTCGGAGGCGCCTGGCGGCTTGAATCGTGTCAGCCCATCGCGCCGCCACTTCTCGCGACACTACATTGAACACATGGGTCGTCGCTGCCGTAGGTCATTCAGCCTTTTGGACGGCGGTGCATGAAACAAATGAAACGCAATTGACGTCCCGACGAAGTTCTCCTGCTGCATTTGAGCAATAGCATGACTGCGCAAGGACTTCCCGCACGTACCTGGACTTCGAGGCACGGAGGCCGCATGAACACGCATGCTCTTCATCTTCCTCGCCATTTCAATGAGCGTACCAAGATGTCGGAAATGAAAGCGGCTTCGCCATCACGAACCGAGAAGCTGATGCGATGCATCTGGGCCTGCGCAGGCGCCTTGCTCGCCGTAACGGCGTTCGCCGGAGATGGGAAGCTCAATGCCCTATTGCCATCGTTGCAGCAAGGCGGCTACGTCATCGTCCTGCGCCACGGCGCCACAGACCCCCAACACGAGGACGTCTATCCGCTGAACTACGAAGACATGACGAGGCAGCGGCAGTTGAGCGAACAGGGAAAAGAAGTTGCTCGCCAAACGGGGGCCGCGCTCAACTCGCTCGGCATTCCGATCGGGAACGTCTTTACGAGCCGTCTCAACCGCGCTGTGGAAACGGGCCGCCTCATCGCCGGCAGGGAAGTAATCTGGAAGGAAGAGCTGAACGACAGCGGCATGGGATCGGCTTCGGCAATGGCGGGCTTGTCGATCACGGGGAGCCAGCGTTACGCAACGGCATTGCGGCAACTGGTTGCTGCTCGGCCGGATTTCCGCACGAACACACTGATCGTTACCCACAAGACCAATATCCAAGACGCGTTCGGCAAGATGTGGGCCGATATCAAAGAGGGTGAGAGTCTGCTATTCAAGCCGGACGGGTCCGGCAGCCCCACACCTGTAGCGCGCGTCCAAGCGAGTGACTGGATCGCGCTCGCGCACGATCGATGACTACGTGGGAATGGATGCGACGACAACAAAGGACATTTGCGTTCTTATGCGATCACGTCGGCGACATCGGCGTGACGTTCTGACTTCGGCTCGGTCCTTCGGCCTATCATTGGTAGAAAGTGGCCGCGAGGTCCGCTCGGAGCGCACGGGATTGTGTTGGCTTCCGGCCGGTAAGCGGCCTTCATTGAAGCATCGCGAGTCGACCCACTCCGGCCACTCGCTCTGCCTGAACGTGGACAGTCGCGTGTCGCGGCAACCGGTCACCGTAACTTCCACCATCGGGGCAAAGACGAGACAGCGGTCCAGGCGGAACCGGCATAGAGTTCGATCATCACTACTCGCGACGTCCTTGGGCTCACCATCGGTGTGCCGTGCTGACCGACCAATACCAATTCTTTCCCGGAGGAATATCATGGCTGATCCAGTCGCTTTCGACCCGAAGGAACTCGAGTCCAAGGTCAAGGCGATGTACCGAAGTGTCGCGGAAAACCCGGACGGCGAGTTCCACTTCGAGATGGGCCGAGCCATGGCCGAGCGCCTCGGCTACGCGCCCGCCGACCTCGACCGCATCCCGAAAGAGTCGATCGAGTCGTTCGCCGGCGTCGGCTACTATTTCCATCTTGCTGATCTCAAAGAAGGTGAAACCGTCCTGGACCTGGGTAGCGGTTCGGGCATGGACACATTCATCGCGGCGCTGAAGGTGGGCCCGCACGGGAAAGTCATTGGCGTCGACATGACTGACGAACAGCGCGCCAAGGCCGAACGTCTGCGCGACCGCGATGGCTTTGAATACGTGACGTATGTGAGAGCCTACATCGAGAATGTCCCGGCCCCTGCGGCGTCGGTCGATGTCGTGATCAGCAACGGCGTAATCAACCTGGCGACTGACAAGAGCAAGGTCTTCAGTGAGGCAGTACGCCTACTCAAGTCCGGCGGTCGATTTGCGATCTCCGACATTGTTACCGAGGTTCAGCTTCCCGAGACAATCGTGTGCAACTCGACGCTATGGGCCGCCTGCATTGGCGGAGCCTCCCAGCAGGACAACTATCGCGGCCAGATCGAAGCGGCCGGCATGAGGGTGGTCAAAGTCGAGGACAATCCAACCTACCAGTTCATTTCGGACAATGCGCGTGGCGCTAGCAAGAAATTCGGCGTAAAGAGCATCTCATTGCTGGCGGTGAAGCCGTAGTGGCGGTCCATTTGTGCCGGTCACGCCCATCGGTTGGTGACGTGCTTGCCGCGTGGCCCGGCAGATTCGACGTTTGCGCGCGACAACGTGCCACCGGCAGCCGCATCCGACGAAATTTGCAAGCGCTCTGCCTGCGGGAAGTCGCGCTCGATCCAAGGGCGCGAATGTCGCTGTCGCTGGGCGGCAGGAACGCAATACCAGCCAATGCGATATCGGCCGGACTCCGCGACCGCGATCAATCGCGCGTTGCACGCGACCGAATTTCAACGTGCTTCTGGTCGGGGTGAGAGGATTTGAACCTCCGACATCTTGCTCCCAAAGCAAGCGCGCTACCGGGCTGCGCTACACCCCGAATCGTGGATTATGCCATCGCCGCTCCGGGGGCGGCAACGAGGGTGTCGCGGGTCAGCGCGCGTGCGCTTCGAACCCCGCACCTTCGATCGCCTTGACGATCGCCGCGGGCCCGACGGCCGCGGCGTCGAACTCGACCGTCGCGGTCTTTTTCTCGAGCGACACGTCGACGCGCTCGACGCCCGGCACTTGCGTGACGGCGCCGGTGACGCTTTTGACGCAGCCTTGGCAATGCATGCCTTCGACGGCGAATTCGCGGGTTTGCATGCTCATCGGATTTCCTCTTTCATCGGGTAGGACTCTGGAATCTTGGCCGTCTGAAGCGTGGGCGGTTTCGCGTGCTCTCCGCGCGGTGGCGGCGGAATTGCAGCGGCTTGCGGCGGACGCCAGCGCTTCAACAGCAGCGCGTTGCCGACGACCGACACCGAGCTCGCCGCCATTGCCGCGCCGGCGATCACCGGAGACAGCAGGCCGAGCGCTGCAAGCGGGATCCCGATCACGTTGTAGATGAACGCGAAGAACAGGTTCTGCCGGATCTTGGAAAGCGTCGCGCGCGACAGGTCGATCGCTGCGGCGACCGCGGAGAGATCGTTGCGCAGCAGCGTCAGGTCGGCGGCGGACAGCGCGCTGCCAGCGCCCGCCCCCATCGCGAACGAGACGTCGGCCTGCGCCAGCGCCGGCGCGTCGTTGACGCCATCGCCGACCATGCCGACGAGCTTGCCCTCCTTTTGCATCGCGACGATCATCGCGCGCTTGTCCTCGGGCAGCTGTTCGGCGCGCCAGTTCCTGATGCCGGCGGCGTTGGCCACCGTCAACGCCGGCGCGGCATGATCGCCGGTCAGCATCGTCACGTCGACACCGGCACCGGCGAGCGCCGCCACCGCTGCGGCCGCATTCGGGCGCAGCGCGTCGGCGAGCGTGATCCAGCCCACCAGGCGCTCGCCCTCGGCGACGCCGACGATCGTCCGGCCTTCCGCCTGCGCGTCCGCGAAATCCGCACTTTCGATCGCGACGCCGGCTTCCGCAAGGAATGCCGGCGACCCCAGCCGGATCGTCTGCGCGCCGTTTTCGCCGCTGACCCCGCGCCCGGCGTGGATGCGGACATTCGTCACCGGCAGCGGCTTCTGCTCGAGTTCCGCGCCGCGCTCGACGATCGCGCGGGCGAGCGGATGCGTCGCCCCCTGCTCCAGCGACATCGCGAGCAGCAGCAGCTCGCGGGTAGTGAAGCCCTTCGCGGGATGCAAGCTCGCCACGCTCGGAACGCCGGCCGTCAGCGTGCCGGTCTTGTCGACGACCAGCGTATCGATCTTCTCCGCGCGTTCGAGCGCCGCGGCGTTCTTGATCAGGATGCCGACCTGCGCGCCGCGTCCCACACCCACCATCAGCGCGGTCGGCGTCGCGAGCCCCAGCGCGCACGGACAAGCGATCACCAGCACGGCCGTCGCGCGCATCAGCGCCGCCGCCCAATCGGAAAGCCACCAGCCGTTCGCGACCAGCGTGATCACGGCGATCACGAGCACGGCCGGCACGAAGCGCGCGGAAACGGCGTCGGCGAGCCGCTGCACCGGCGCCTTCGATCCCTGCGCGGCAGCGACCTGCCGGACAATGCCCGCGAGCAGCGTCGCCTGGCCCACCGCCGTCGCCGTGCAACGCAGCGGGCCCGTCTCGTTGACGGTCCCCGCGAGCACCGGGTCGCCGGCCGCTTTCGCCACGGGCTCGCTCTCGCCCGTCAGCATCGCTTCGTTGACCGCCGATTCGCCGGTGAGCACCTGCCCGTCGACCGGAATGCTGCTGCCGGCGCGAACGACGAACACGTCGCCGACGCGTACGGCAGCGAGCGGCACTTCGTGCACTTCGCCATCGCGCTCGCGCAACACGGTCGGCGGTTGCAGCTTCAGCAGATGACGGATCGCATTGGCCGTCTTCGCCTTGGCCCGACCTTCGAGGAGCTTGCCCAGCAGCACCAGCGTGATGACGACCGTCGATGCCTCGAAGTACACGTGCTGGCCGGAAATCGGAATCAACCAGACGGCGACGCTGAACGCGTACGCGGCGGTCGTGCCGAGCGCGACCAGCACGTCCATGTTCGCGGCGCCGCCGCGCACCGCATTCCATGCGCCGCGATAGAAGCGGGCGCCGGCCCAGAACTGCACGGGTGTCGCGAGCACGAACTGGAGCCACACGGGCATCTCGATATCGTGCCGTCCGCTCACCATGAACACCATCTGCGCGACGAGCGGCGCGGTCAGGAGCGCGCCGAGCGCGAACGTCGACAGGTCGCGGCGATAGCGGCGCGCTTCCTTGCGTGCCTCGTGCTCCGGCTGCGCGAACGGATCGACCGCAGGCGCGGCGTCGTAGCCGGCCTTGCGGACCAGCGCAATCAGCGAGTCCGCCGTCGCCTTGTCGGCGTCGAATTCCACCCGAGCCGTCTCGGTCGCGAAATTGACCGCCGCGCGCACGCCCTCGGCGCGGTTCAGGACCTTCTCGATCCGCGCCGCGCACGCAGCGCAGGTCATCCCGGTGAGTTGGAGGTCGATCGTACGGTCGGTCACAGGATATACGGCGCGTCGGTCATATCCGACGCGCCGGGTCCACTTCTATCTGCGCCCGATTCTACGCCGCGCAAGGGGGATGCCAGTTGATCTGGGTTAATCCGGCGGCCGAGTTCGGGGCAGCTGCCGCCACAGGTCAGAATGGAATGCGTCCGATGACGATGTCCCTGAACATGACCCAGTCGCCGATGAGGCTGTAGAGCGGATGGGTGAACGTCGCGGGGCGGTTGTGCTCGAAGAAGAAATGGCCGATCCAGGCGAAGCCGTAGCCCGCGACCGGTGCCGCGGCGAGCCACCAGAGGCTGCCCGTCGCCAGTGCGGCGAGAATGAAGCCCGGAACCAGCGCCATTCCGACGAAATGCAGCCGGCGGCAGGTGCGGTTCGCGTGCTCGGACAGATAGAACGGGTAGAACTCGCGGAACGATGGATACCGCTTGTCCATCGGGGCAGACTCTAGCGAAAGAAAGCGTCGACGATCCCGGTCGCCCGATCAACGTCCTCGCTCGACACGTCGAGGTGCGTGACCCATCGCTGTTGCGTCTTTCCCGTGATCTGAACGCCCGCTCGAGCGAGATGCGCCGCGAAGGCGTCGGCCAGATCATTGCGGACATCCACGAAGACCATGTTGGTCTGCGGCGTCGAGACCGCGAGCGCAGGATGCTTCGCCAAGCCGGCGGCCAGGCGCGCGGCGTTGGCGTGGTCGTCGGCGAGCCGCGCGATGTGATGGGCGATCGCGTGGCGCCCCGCTGCGGCAAGGATCCCCGCCTGCCGCATGCCGCCGCCCAGCATCTTGCGCCAGCGGCGCGCAGCCTTTATGAAGGCGCTACTGCCGCAGAGGACCGAACCCACCGGCGCGCCCAGGCCCTTCGACAGGCAAACCGAAACGGAGTCGAAGCCGTCAGCAATCGCGCGCGGTTCCACGCCCTTCTTCACCGCGGCGTTCCACAGCCGCGCGCCGTCGAGATGCATGGCGAGCCCGCGCCGATCAGCGAGCTCGCGCACCGCGGCAGCGTATCCCGAGGGCAGCACGCGGCCGCCGATCGTGTTCTCCAGCGCAATCAGCCGCGTCTTCGCGAAATGCGCGTCGTCGGGCTTGATCGCCGCTTCGATGTCGTCGAGCGGCAGCGTGCCGTCGGCGGCGTTGGCAAGGGTTGCGGCTGCACGCTGCCCAGCACGGCGGCACCCCCGGCTTCGTAGCGGTACGTGTGCGCCTGCTGGCCGACGATGTACTCGTCGCCGCGCGCGCAGTGCGTCATCACGCCGACGAGATTCGACTGCGTGCCCGACGGCACGAACAGCGCCGCTTCGAACCCCAGCAGCGCCGCGACCTCGGCTTCGAGCGCATTGACCGAAGGATCGTCGCCGAACACGTCGTCGCCGACCGGTGCAGCAGCCATCGCCGCGCGCATCGCCGCGGTCGGCCGCGTTACGGTGTCGCTGCGGAAGTCCAGTGCCATGGGCAAGCTCCCGATCAACTCTCCGCCTTCAGCTGCGGAAACAGGATCACGTCGCGAATGCTGGGCGCGTCGGTAAGGAGCATCACCAGACGGTCGATGCCGATGCCCTCGCCCGCCGTCGGCGGCAGCCCGTATTCCATCGCGCGGAGGTAATCGGCATCGTAGTACATCGCCTCCTCGTCGCCGGCCTCGCGCGCCTGCGACTGCGCCCGGAAGCGCGCGGCCTGGTCTTCCGGATCGTTCAGCTCCGAGAACCCGTTGGCGATCTCGCGGCCGGTGATGAAGAGCTCGAAGCGGTCGGTCACCGCCGGATTCGCGTCGTTGGCGCGCGCGAGCGGCGATACGTCGGTCGGATACGCCACGATGAACGTGGGCTGCACGAGCTTGTCCTCGGTCGTCGCCTCGAACAGCTTGAGCTGCAGCACCCCGACGCCGTCGGTGGGGAACACCTCGGCGTCGAACGGCGCCAGCGCGACGCGCAGGTAGTCGGGCTTCGCGAGCTCCGCGAGCGGATACCGCGGATGGTATTTGTGGATCGCCTCGGCCATCGTCAGCCGGTCGAAGGCAGCACCCAGATCGATCGTCGTACCCTGGTAGGTGATGGTCGTCGTGCCGGCGATGTTCTGCGCGAGCTCGCGGATCAGCGTCTCGGTCAGGTCCATCAGGTAGCGATAGTCCTGATACGCCTCGTAGAACTCGAGCATCGTGAACTCGGGATTGTGCCGCGTCGAGATCCCTTCGTTGCGAAAGTTGCGGTTGATCTCGAACACCTTCTCCAAGCCGCCGACGACGAGCTTCTTCAGATAGAGCTCGGGCGCGATGCGAAGGTAGAGCTCCATGTCGAGCGCGTTGTGGTGCGTGACGAACGGCCGCGCCGCCGCGCCGCCCGGGATCGGGTGCATCATCGGCGTCTCGACCTCGAGATAGCCGCGCGCGACGAAGAACTCGCGGATCGACTGCACGATCTGCGAGCGCGCGATGAACGTGCGCCGCGATGTCGGGGTTCGTGATCAGGTCGACGTAGCGCTGCCGGTATTTCTGCTCCTGGTCGGCAAGGCCATGGAATTTCTCGGGGAGCGGCCGCAGCGCCTTCGCGAGCAGCCGGATCGACGACACCTTGACCGAAAGCTCGCCGGTCTTGGTCTTGAATACATGTCCCGTCGCGCCGACGAGGTCGCCCAAGTCCCAGTGCTTGAACGCGTCGTGGACATCGGCGCCGACGGCATCCGCGGTGACGTAGAGCTGGATGCGGCCGCTCATGTCCTGCATCGTCGCGAAGCTCGCCTTGCCCATCACGCGCTTCAGCATCATCCGCCCGGCGACCGTCACGCTCGCCTGCAGCGGCTCCAGCTCGTCGTTGGACTTCGCGCCGTAGCGCGCATGGAGGTCGACGGCGAGCGCGTCGCGGCGGAAGTCGTTGGGGAACGCCTGTCCCTGCGCCGCGCAGCGCGGCGAGCTTGGCGCGGCGCTCGGCGATGATCTGGTTGTCGTCCACCGCAGGCGGGGCCGGCGCAGCCGCCCGCTTCTCGTTCCTGTCGCTCATCGTCACACTCCCTGCTTCAGGCTCGCCGCGATGAAATCGTCGAGATCGCCGTCGAGCATCGCCTGCGTGTTGCCGACCTCGAAGCCGGTGCGCAGATCCTTGATCCGCGACTGGTCGAGCACGTAGCTCCTGATCTGGTGGCCCCAGCCGATGTCGGTCTTGCTGTCCTCGAGCTTCTGCTGCTCTTCCTTTCGCTTGCGCAGCTCGAACTCGTAGAGCCGCGACTTGAGCATCGCCATCGCCTCGGCGCGGTTGCGATGCTGCGAGCGATCGTTCTGGCACTGGACGACGATATTGGTCGGCAGATGCGTGATGCGCACGGCCGAATCGGTCTTGTTGATGTGCTGGCCGCCGGCGCCCGATGCGCGGAACGTGTCGACCCGCAGGTCCGCCGGATTGATCTCGACCTCGATCGAATCGTCGACCTCGGGATAGACGAACACGCTCGCGAACGACGTGTGCCGCCGCGCATTGGAATCGAACGGGCTTTTGCGCACCAGCCGGTGGACGCCGACTTCGGTGCGCAGGTAGCCGTACGCATAGTCGCCCTCGACCTTCACCGAAGCGCTCTTGATGCCGGCGACCTCGCCCGGCGATTCCTCGAGCACCTCGCTCCGGTAGCCCTTGCGCTCGCAGTAGCGCAGATACATTCGCAGGAGCATCGCCGCCCAGTCCTGCGCTTCGGTGCCGCCCGAGCCGGCCTGGATGTCGATGAAGCAATTCGCGGGGTCGAGCGGATTGCCGAACATCCGCCGGAACTCCATATCGGCCACGCCTTTTTCGAGGCCGGCCGACATCGTCGGCGACGGCGCCAAGCGTCGCATCGTCGGCATCGGCGCGCGCGAGCTCGAAAAGCTCGCTGCTGTCGCGTATGCCAGCATCGAGGCGCGTCAGCGCGCCCACCACATCTTCGAGCGCCTTCCGCTCCTTGCCGAGCTCCTGCGCGCGCTTCTGGGTCTTCCCAGATCTTCGGGGTCCTCGAGCTCGCGCGCGACCTCCTCGAGCCGCACCGACTTCACATCGAAGTCAAAGATACCTCCGCAGGTCGCCGGTTCGCTCCTTCAGCTCCGCGAGCGTGGCGGCGATCTGGTTGACTTGTTCGGCTTCCATGGCGGAATTCCTTCGACGCAATCGCGGATTATAGCCGATCTCGAACACGATTCCCCGTGAACTTAGGGGTTACCGGACGTGTCTACGTTGAGCTTTGCGCGCCGTCTGCCTATGATGATCGACTCCCGCGGCGTTTCCAAAAGAGCCACCCTACTGTCATGGAGTTCGCAATGCCTACCCTTATCGTCAACGGTCGTCGTGTCGACATCGGCTCGAACGTTGCCGGCGACACGCCGCTCCTGTGGGTCCTGCGCGACAACCTCAACCTGACCGGCACCAAATATGGCTGCGGCATGGCGCTTTGCGGTGCCTGCACCGTGCACATCGATGGAGAGCCAGCGCGCTCGTGCCAGACGCCGCTGTCGTCGATCAGGGCGGGCGCCGAAATCACGACGATCGAGGGGCTGAAGACGAAGGAGGCAAACGCGGTGCAGGCGGCGTGGGAGAAGCTCGACGTTCCGCAGTGCGGCTACTGCCAATCGGGGCAGGTGATGTCGGCGAGCGCGTTGCTCGCGAAGAACAAGAAGCCGACCGATGCCGATATCGACGCCGCGATGGCCGGCAACATCTGCCGCTGCGCGACCTACGTCCGCATCCGCGCCGCGATCCACGAAGCGGCGCAACACCTCGCCTGATACGGAGACTCGCGATGAACCCGATGCGCATGCGCCCTCCCGCCCCGGCAACTGCGAGCATCGACCGCCGGGTGTTCCTCAAGGCGACGGCGGCTGCCGGCGCGGGCCTGACGCTCGGCATCTGGACCGGCGCCGCGGCCGCGCAAGCGTCCGGCCCCGGCAAGACCGTCGGCAGCGCCGCCACTAGCACGTTCGAGCCCAATGCGTTCCTGACGATCGGCCGCGACAACGTCGTCACCGTCGTCGTCAAGCACCTGGAGATGGGCCAGGGCACCTACACCGGTCTGCCGACGCTGATCGCCGAAGAGCTCGACGCTGCTTGGTCGCAGGTCCGCGCGGTCGGCGCGCCGGCCGACGCGAAGCGCTACAGCAACCTGTTCTGGGGGGCCGCGCAGGGTACCGGCGGCTCGACGGCGATGGCGAATTCGTATCAGCAATACCGGCAGGCCGGGGCCGCCGCGCGCGCGATGCTCGTCTCGGCGGCAGCGAAGCAGTGGAAGGTGCCTGCCGATTCGATCCAGGTGAAAGACGGCGTCGTGTTCCACGCGAACGGCAAGAAGGCGACGTTCGGAGCGCTCGCCGCCGCTGCGGCCAAGGAGCCGGTGCCGGAGAAAGTGAAGCTCAAGGACCCGAAGGATTTCGTGTTCATCGGCAAGCACGTGCCGCGCACCGATGCCAAGGCGAAGTCGACAGGCACCGCGATGTTCACGCAGGACGTCAAGCTGCCCGGCATGCTGACCGCGGTCGTCGCGCATCCGCCGCGGTTCGGCGCAAGAGTCAAAACCTTCGATGCGAAGAGCGCATCGGCCGTGCCGGGCGTCCGCTACGTCGTCGAGATTCCCAACGGCGTCGCGGTGGTCGCGACGACCTTCTGGGCGGCGAAGAAGGGCCGCGACGCGCTCGAAATCGAATGGGACGACGCGACGGGGATCAAGTCCTCGTCGACGGACATTCTCGCCGAGTACAAGAAGCTCGCCGCGACTCCGGGCAAGGTAGCGCGCAACGACGGCGACGCGACAAAGGCGATCGACGGCGCCGCGAAGAAGCTGGAAGCGACCTACGAGTTCCCCTATCTTGCGCACGCGGCGATGGAGCCGATGAACTGCGTCGTGAAGCTCACCACAGCGAGCTGCGAAGTCTGGAACGGCGAACAGTTCCAGACCGGCGACCAGGTCGTCGGTCGCGCAGACGGTGGGAATGAAGCCCGAGCAGGTGAAGCTCAACATGCTCTACGCGGGCGGCAGCTTCGGGCGGCGTGCGAATCCCGCCGTCCGATTACGTGGTCGAGGCGGCGGCGATCGCGAAAGCGCTTCGCGCGAAGGGAAAGTCGGGCGTCCCGGTCAAGCTCGTGTGGACGCGCGAGGATGACATGAAAGCCGGCTACTACCGTCCGATCGTACCTGCACACGTTGAAGGCGGGACTTGACGCGATCGGGCAATGTCGTCGGCTGGCAGCAGCGGATCGTCGGGCAGTCGATCCTCGCCGGCACGCCGTTCGAGAAGATGATGGTCAAGGACGGCATCGACGCGACGAGCGTCGAAGGCGCGGCGACGCTGCCGTACGCGATTCCGAATCTCCATGTCGACCTGCATTCGCCGACGGTCGGCGTGCCGGTGCTGTGGTGGCGCTCGGTAGGCTCGACGCACACGGCGTTTTCCACCGAGACCTTCATCGACGAGCTGGCGGCGGCGGCCGGCAAGGATCCGGTCGCGTTTCGCAGGGACATGCTCGCGCAGCATCCGAAGCATCTCGCGGCGCTCGAGCTCGTCGCCGCCAAGTCCGGCTGGGGCACGGCGCTCGCGCCGGGCAAGGAGGGCGAGAAGCGGGGCCGCGGCATCGCGCTCCACGAATCCTTCGACAGCGTCGTCGCACAGGTCGCCGAGGTCACCGTCGGCAAGGACAACCAATTCAAGGTCGACCGCGTCGTGTGCGCCGTCCACTGCGGGATCGCCGTCAACCCGGACGTCATCCGCGCGCAGATGGAAGGCGGGATCGGCTTCGGACTGTCGGCGGCGCTGTATGGCGCGATCACGCTCAAGGACGGCGCGGTAGAGCAGTCGAACTTCCACGACTATCCGGTGCTGCGAATCAACGAGATGCCCGCGATCGACGTCCACATCGTCCCATCGATGGACAAGCCGACGGGCGTCGGCGAGCCGGGCGTGCCGGTGATTGCGCCGGCAGTCGCCAACGCGCTCGCCGCGGCGACCGGTCAGCGGATCCGCAACCTGCCGTTGAAGCTCGCCTAGCACCGCCTCCGGCCCCGACGATGCCGGACGGCGACGGTCACGCGGCGGAAGCCGCCGGCAACGCGGTGACCGCATCGGTTTCGCCGTGGGCCATCGCGGCGCTTTCGTTCGCCGCATTTGCGAGCTCGGCATCGATTCGCGTCTGCGATGCACTGCTGCCGCGCCTCGATGCCGACTTCGGCGTGGGGCTCGGCAACGCGGCGCAGGTCGTCACGGCATTCGCGATCGCGTACGGCCTGCTGCAGGCGTTCTACGGCCCCCTGGGAGACCATTTCGGCAAGTATCGCGTCGTCGCGTGGGCCTGCGGCGCGTCGGTGTTCACGGCGCTCGGCTGCGCGCTGGCGCCAGGTTTCGGCGCGCTCGTCATCGCTCGCTTTTTCGCCGGGGCCACGGCCGCGGCGGTGATCCCGCTGTCGATGGCGTGGATCGGCGACGCCGTTCCCTACGAACACCGCCAGCCGGTCCTCGCGCGCTTCCTCACCGGGCAGATCATCGGCTTCGCGACGGGGCCGCTCGCCGGCGGGTTCGCCGCCGACCATCTCGACTGGCGCGCGCCGTTCGTCGCGCTGGCGATCTGGTTCGCGCTCGCGTGCGCGATGCTGCTCCGCGTGGACCGGCGAAACACCCCGGTTGCGGCGCCGCCGGCCGACGAATCGGCACGCGGCGTCGCGCGGTCGCTGTTCTCCGCCTTCGCCTACGTGCTTCGCCAGCGCTGGTCGCGCGTCGTGCTCGCGACGGTGTTCCTCGAAGGCGCCGCGCTCTTCGGTCCGTTTGCGTTCCTCGCGACGCACCTGCACCGCACGCTGGAGCTCTCGCTCTCGGCCGCCGGCGGCACGTTGATGCTCTTCGGCGCCGGTGGCCTCACGTTCGCTGCCTCCTCGCGTCTCCTGGTCCGGCGACTGGGTGAAGCGCGCCTTGCTGCCGCCGGCGGCGCCACGCTGTGCGTCGCGTTTCTGATGCTCGGCCTCGCGACGACCTGGGCGCCGGCGCTCGTCGGCGCGTTTCTCGCCGGGCTCGGGTTCTACATGATCCACAACACGCTGCAGACCAACGCGACGCAGATGGCGCCCGAGCGACGCGGCGCCTCGGTCGCCCTGTTCGCATCGTGCCTCTTCGTCGGGCAGGCCGTCGGCGTCGCCGGCGCCAGTACCATCGTCGAGCGCGTCGGAACGACGCCGATCATCGTCGGCGGCGGCGTCGCGCTGCTCGCGATCGCCGGTTCGTTCGGTTGGCGGGTGGCAACGCGCAAGCATTGACCCGGCTTCCCATTCCGGCTTCGCGACGACCATAATCCTGCGACGACGTCGTTGCTCCGCCATGCACACTCCCGCCGGTTTTGTTCCATCCCACGTGATGCCGCGGCCGCTCGGCGACGGCGCGCTGGCGTTCGCTTACCGCGACACGAAGCTGCTCGTGGCCGGCGACGACGATGCGCCGACGGTGCCGACGGTGGCGGTCCTTGCACGTGCCGGGATGGACGGGGCGATGCACTACCTGGGCGAGCTCGCGGGCGCGTCGTGCGTCGCAGTGTCGCTCGCGGACGATGCGCCCGAGCTGCCCGGCCATCGCTATGCCGGCCTGCGCTCGCTTTTCTTCAAGCTGCCGGAACCGCTGCTGGCGCTCGCGGCCCGCGCGTTCCAGATCGCCGATTGGGACCGCAGCCACCGCTATTGCGGGCGCTGCGGAACACCGACCCGAGACAAGGACCGCGAACGCGCGAAGGAGTGCCCGGCCTGCGGGCTCGTCGCCTATCCGCGCGTATCGCCGGCGATGATGGTCCTCGTCACCCGCGGGCGGGAGCTGCTGCTCGCACGGGCGAACCGCTTTCCCGGCGCGATGTACAGCGCGCTCGCCGGCTTCGTCGAACCCGGCGAAACGATCGAGGATTGCATCCGGCGCGAAGTGCGCGAAGAAGTCGGCATCGATGTCGCGGGCATCACGTATTTCGCGAGCCAGTCATGGGCATTCCCGCATTCGCTGATGATCGCCTACACGGCCGAGTACGCAGGCGGCGAGCTCAAGCCCGGATCGCAGCGAGATCGCGGACGCGCAATGGTTCGCCCTCGACGCGCTGCCGGCGCTCCCTTCGCACGTGTCGATCGCGCGCCGGTTGATCGACGCGACGGTCGCGCGGCTCGCCGGTGATGCCGTGCGTTCCTGATAGAATTGCGCGCCGTGTTCCCGCGCCGCGCTTTCCGCCTCGCCGCCTCCACGATGTCGCGTTTCGCCGCGCTCCTCCTCGCGTCCGTCGCATCCTCTCGCTCGCCGGCGCCGCCGGCCATGCACAGGATGGCCGCGACCTGACCGAGGAGGCGCGCAAGCAATACGTCGCAGGGACTGAAGGAGGCCGCGACGCTCGTCAAGGACAAGCAGTTACGAGAACGCGCTCGTGAAGCTCGACGTGTTGCTGCGCGACAGCGGCCGCGCGAGCCGCAGGCGCGATTCCTGAAGGGCGTCGTGCAAACCGAGGAAGGCCACGCCGATGCCGCCATCGCGACATTCGTGAGCCTCACCGAGACTACCCGGAGCTGCCGGAACCGCTGGAACAATCTCGCCGTGCTGCGCGCGCAGAAGGGCGAGTACGAGAGCGCGCGCGTGGCGCTCGAGACCGCCGTCAAGTCGGCCCCCGACTAGGGGCATCGCGCACGAAAATCTGGGCGACGTCTACGCGCGACTCGCCGCCGCAGGAGTACGATCGGGCCGCCAAGCTCGACCGCACGAACAAGACCGCCGCCGCGAAGCTCAAGCCTCGCGCGCGAACTGCTTGTCCCGAAGCGCCGCCAAATCGAGACCCCGTGAAAGGAGTGTCTCGATGCTGCGCCGCCTGTCGCCATGATCGTCACCGCCGCCATGTGCGCGCTGCGATCTCCATCTCCCGCGCCTCGCCGCCAATCCCCAGGTCGAGTTCGACACGACCGCTGGCAAGTTCACGATCGAGCTTTATCCCGACGCCGCGCCCGCGACCGTCGCCAATTTTCTGGAATACGTGAAGGCCAAGCATTTCGACGGCACGCAATTCCACCGCGTCATCGCAGGCTTCATGATTCAGGGCGGCGGCTTCACCGCCGACTTCAAGCAAAAGCCGACCCGGCCCCCGGTCGTCAACGAGGCTCAGCAATCGAGCAAGGCAGGTCTCCTGAACGTTCCCGGCACGGTCGCGATGGCGCGCACGGCGGATCCGAACTCGGCGACCGCACAGTTCTTCATCAACGTGGCCGACAACAAGTTCCTGAATTTCCGCTCGCCCGATCCAGCCGGCATCGGCTACACCGTTTTCGGCAAGGTGGTTTCCGGGATGGACGTCGTCGACAAGATCGCGAAGTCGCCCACCGGCAGCGGCGGGCCCCTTCCACGAAGGACGTTCCCGTCGAGAAGGTCATCGTCACCAAGGCCGTCATCGTCGACGCCAAATAAGGACGCGCCATGGTCATCCTGCACACCAATCACGGCGACATCACGCTCGAGCTCGATGCCGACAATGCGCCGAATACCGTCGCCAATTTCCTCCAATACGTTCGCGACGGCCACTACGACAACACGATCTTCCATCGCGTGATCGACGGTTTCATGGTCCAGGGCGGCGGCATGGAGCCGGGGATGAAGCAGAAGCCAACCCGTGCGACGATCGCCAACGAAGCCGCCAACGGGGTCAAGAACCGGAAATACACGGTCGCGATGGCGCGCACCTCCGAGCCGCATTCGGCGTCGTCGCAGTTCTTCATCAACGTCGCCGACAACGACTTTCTCGACTACAAGGGGCCGAGCCCGCAAGGCTGGGGCTACTGCGTCTTCGGCAAGGTCGTTGCCGGGCAGGATGTCGTCGACAAGATAAAGGGTGTGGCGACCGGCAACAGCGGCTTTCACCAGGACGTGCCGCGCGAAGACGTCGTGATCCGACGCGCCGAGGAAGCGGCCTAGAGACCGGCCATCGGGCGGCGCCGCCCGACCGCAAGGTGTGCTCGCGGGCCGGACATCGCTGCGGCACCGACCCCCGATGAAGCCGACGCTCTTCCTGTCCGACCTGCACCTTTCGCCGGAACGGCCGGCGCTCCTTGCCGCATTCCGAGCGTTCTGCGCCGGCCCGGCGCGCAGCGCCGCGGGCGTGTACGTGCTGGGCGACCTGTTCGACGCCTGGATCGGCGATGACCAACTGGGTGAGCCGCTCGCGACCGAGGTCGCCGCGGGGCTCGCCGAGGTGACAAGGGCCGGCGTCCCCATCGGCGTCATCGCCGGCAACCGCGATTTCCTGCTTGGCGAGCGTTTCGCACGCGCGTCGGGGGCAACGCTTCTTCCCGAGCAGCTCGTCCTCAACGTCGCAGGGACGCGCACGCTCCTGCTGCACGGCGACGAATTGTGCACGGCCGATATCGGCTATCAGCGCTTCCGGCGCATCGCCCGCGACCTCCGCTGGCAGCGGCGCTATCTCGCGCTTCCGTACGCATTGCGCCGCCGCATCGCCCAGTGGCTCCGCAGCCGAAGCCGCAGGGCGACGGCGGCGAAGCCCGAGAAGATCATGGACGTCGAGCCAAAGGCCGTCGAAGCGGCGTTTCGGGCCGCGAACGTCACGAGGATCATCCACGGCCACACGCATCGTCCGGCGCGCCACCACCTCGTCGTCGATAGCCGCGAATGCGAGCGGTGGGTGCTGGCCGACTGGTACGACCATGGCAGCTACCTCGAGTTCGACGCAGCCGGCGCCGAGCCGCGCGACGTCCCTTTGCCGGCAGGCTGAATCACTCGCCTCCTCGTGAAATGTCGATCCTCCTGACTTCCGAATGGTGGTCGGCGCTCGCCGCGATCGTCGTGATCGACGTCGTGCTCGCAGGCGACAACGCCATTGTGATCGGGCTCGCCGCGCGCAACGTTCCCGCGCACTTGCGAAGTCGCGTCGTCCTCTGGGGCACGGCCGGTGCGGTCGGCGTGCGCGTCGCGCTCACGAGTGTCGTCGTCTGGCTCTTGCGGATACCCGGATTTCTGCTCGTGGGAGGCCTCGCGCTCGTGTGGATCGGCTGGAAGCTGACGCGTGGCGGCGGCGCTCACGAGGTCAAGGCGGCGGCATCGGTGCGCAGCGCGATTCAAACGATCGTCGTCGCCGATGCGGCGATGGGCGTCGACAACGTCCTTGCCGTCGGCGGCGCCGCGCAAGGCAGCTTGCTCCTGGTGGTGATCGGGCTCGCGATCTCGATCCCGATCGTCGTATGGGGCTCGACGCTCGTCGTCCGCTGGGTCGACCGCTTTCCCGTCATTCTGTGGGGAGGTGCAGCGGTGCTCGGCTGGACCGCCGCGAAGATGATCGCAAGCGAGCCGCTGATCGCGTCCTGGCTCGCGGTGCATGCCGAGGTGCGCACCGCACTCTATGCGCTTATCGTCGCAGGCCTGGTCGCCGTTCCGCTGTGGCGGTCGTTGTCCCCTCGACAGCGGGCCCAGGGCTCGGTGCTGATCGTGATGATCGCGTGGCTGTCGCTATGGGGCTGGGTCGAAGACCGGATGGGGATGCAATTCAACCTCTTCGACCACTGGCGCTGGGACGACGAGCTCGTCGATCTCCTGCGCTGGGTCGGGTGGATCCCACTTGCAATCTGGGTTCACGGACGATTCTCCGTGTCGCAGCCGCGACGACAATAGGCAGGCTTCACCCGAGTGCCTGCGCGAAATCGGCGATCAGGTCGTCGCGGTCCTCGATCCCGACCGAAATCCGGATCAGCGAGTCGGCAATGCCCATCGCGGCGCGCCGCTCGGGCCCCATCTCCCAGAAGATCGTGTGCGCGACGGGAATCGCGAGCGTCCGGTTGTCGCCCAGGTTCGACGACGAGACGACGACCTGCAGCCGGTTCAGGAAATCGAAGCAGTCGATGCCGCCCGCGAGCTCGAACGCGAGGAGCCCGCCGAAGCCGCGGAAGAGCTCTCGCGCGAGCGCGTGCTGCGGATGCGCGCCAAGGCCCGGATAGTGGACGGCGCGCACCTTCGGCTGCGCCGCGAGAAACTCGGCGAGCGCCTGCGCATTCGTGCATGTCCGCTCCATCCGCAATGCGAGCGTTTCGGCGCCAACGGCGATGTGGTGCGCCTGCTCGGCCGCGAGCGTCGCGCCAAAATCGCGGAGCCCCTTCTTGCGCAGTTGCGTGATCCCCCAGAGCGCGGGCTTCGCGGTCTTGTAGGTGTCACTGATGCCGGAAAAGCGCGTCCAGTCGAAAAGGCCGGTGTCGGTGATGCTGCCGCCGAGCGCATTGCCGTGGCCGCCGATGTACTTGGTGAGCGCGTTGACGACGAGACCGGCGCCGACCGCTTTCGGCCGGAACAGCGCGGGCGAGGTCATCGTGTTGTCGACGATGTAGAGGATGCCGCGGGCTGCACAGGCGGCGCCGATGCGCGCGAGATCGGCGACCTGGGTGCGCGGATTCGCGATCGTTTCGACGAACACGAGCTTCGTCGCCGGCGTGATCGCCGCCTCGACTGCCGCTTTGTCGGTCGCGTCGACGAAGCTCACGTCGATCCCGTGCGTCGACAGCGTGTTGAGCAGGCTCACCGTGTTGCCGAACAGATATTGGCTCGCGACGACGTGATCGCCCGCGCGCGTCAAAGCGAGCAGAATCGCGCCGATCGCGCCCATGCCGGTCGCGAACGAAACGGTCGCGATGCCGTCCTCCATCGCCGTCACCTTGGCTTCGAGCGCAGCGGCGGTCGGATTGCCCTGGCGGCCGTACGCGTAGCCCTGCGCGCGTCCCTGGAAGACGGCCGCGAGATCGCGCGCGTCGCGATACCCGTAGGCGACGGACAGGTGCAGCGGCTTGTGCAGCGCACCGTGCTCGATGCCCGCAGCGCGGTCGGAGTGAAGGATCGCGGTCGTGAAACCGCGGGGAGGCGAAGTCGTGGTCATGGCGTATCCGCAAACAAAAAGCCCGTTCAACCTCCGCTGAACGGGCTTCGCGCGTCGATCGGGACGACCTTCCGACCGGTACGCTTCGGGCCTCGCTTTAGCGGCATTTGTCAGGCGCCCGCAAGCTGAAGCTCAAATCGGCGCAAACATCGATTATCCGGAACGCGCGCCGAATGTCAAACGCCGGCTGCGCTCATTGGAGCGGTTTCAGTCCTTCGAGCAACGTCGGGATCAGTTCGCTGACCGTCGGATGGATGTGCATCGCCCGCTGGATCACCGTATAGGGCGCCCGCGCATACATGACGTCGAGGAGCGTATGGATCACCTCGTCGCCCTCGATGCCGAGCAGTGCCGCGCCGAGGAGGCGCTTGGTACGCGCATCGACCAGCACCTTCATGAATCCCGCCGTCTCACCTCGCTCCCTGGCTCGCCCGACCCGCGTCATCGGCATCGTCGCGACGAGCGCGTCGATGCCCTTCTCGCGCACTTCGCGCTCGGTCATCCCGGCGCGGCCGAGCGGCGGATCGATGAACAGCGCGTACGTCGGAATCCGGTCCGTGACGCGGCGCGTTTCGCCATCGAGGACGTTCGCGGCGACGATTTCGTAATCGTTGTACGACGTGTGCGTGAACGCGCCACGGGCGTTGACGTCGCCGAGCGCCCAGATCCCCGCGACGTTCGTCTGCAACAGGTCGTCGACGACGATGTAGCCGCGCTTGTCGAGCGCGATGCCGGCGCGCTCGCAGCCAAGGTCATCGGTGTTCGGCCGGCGACCCGTCGCGAGCAGCAGATGCGAGCCGACGATCTCGCGCGGCTCCTCCTCGCACTCGATGCCGACGGCGACGCCATCGCCGTGACGGCGAACCGCAAGGCACTCCGCCTTGAGCCGGATCTTGATTCCCTCGGCTTCCAGAATCTCCTTGATCGCGGCCGACACCTCCGGGTCCTCCCGGCCGATCAGCCCCGACATCATTTCGACGACCGTCACCTCGGCTCCGAAGCGGTGATACATCTGCGCGAATTCGAGCCCGATGTAGCTTCCGCCGACAATGACGAGATGGCGCGGAAGCGTGTCGACGTCCATCATCGTCACGTTGTCGAGATACGGAACGTCGGCAATGCCGGTGATCGCAGGAACGCTCGCGCGCCCGCCGACGTTGACGAATATCTGCGGCGCTTCGAGGAGCCTGTCGCCGACGCGCACGGCATGCTGCCCCTCGAAGCGCGCGTGCCCTTCGATGACGGTGACGCCCGGTGTGCCTTTGAGCCAGTCGGCAACGCCGTCGCGCGATTGTCGAACCACGGCGTCCTTCCTGGCCTTGACGGCCGGCATGTCGACATGCACGCCCGGCGGTATGACCACGCCCCAGCCACCGCCGGTGCGCGCAACCTGGGCCGCGCGCGCGCTCGCGATCAGCGTCTTCGTCGGGATGCAGCCGTTGTTGACGCAGGTGCCTCCGAACAATTTGCGCTCGATGATCGCGGTCTTGCGGCCCGCCTTGGCGAGCCTCACCGCGAGCGCAGGGCCGGCCTGCCCGGTGCCGATGACGATGGCGTCGTAGCGGTCGCCCACCGGTGTCCTCCTTCCGCGAAGACGGCGTTGCGCGAGAGACCGAAGCAGTCTACGCCGCCACCAGCCAAAGCGGGATCAGCGCGCGACCATCGCCTTGAGCGTCTTGAGGCGCTCGCTGCCCGCGGCCTTCTCGCGCGCGGCCTCGTCCGCGGGCAAGGGTGTTCCGGACCAGCGCAGATCGTCCTGCGCGAGCTCGGCCAGGAATCGCGACGGCTGGCATTCGACCGCCTCGCCTGCACGCTTGCG
Organism: uncultured beta proteobacterium; assembly: GCA_963733985.1. Classification (GTDB taxonomy): domain Bacteria; phylum Pseudomonadota; class Gammaproteobacteria; order Burkholderiales; family Casimicrobiaceae; genus CAIWHR01. The sequence continues at coordinate 105,755 of CAVTFF010000010.1, forward strand.
CCGACGGCAGTAGGAGAGATGAAGGCTGCGCTGCGCGCGCGTGATCCCGACGTACAGGAGGCGGCGCTCCTCGTCGATGTTGCCGCCGGCGACCGCTTCGCGATGCGGCAGCAGGCCTTCTTCCAGCCCGACGATGAACACGTGCGGGAATTCGAGCCCTTTTGCCGCGTGCAGCGTCGAGAGTCGGACGGCATCGGATTCGCGCCCTTCCCGCCCTTCGAGCATCGTGAGGAGCGCAATCGTCTGGGTGAGCTCGATGAGATTCCGACGATCCGCCTCACCTTTGGCGGTGAGCCAATCGATGAAGTCACGCACGCTCTGCGACCGCGCCTCGGCCTGCTTGCGATCGCAGGATACGGCGAGGAAATCCTCGTACCCGATATCGGCGAGCAGCGCGTTCAGTAGCCGTCCCGCCGGCTCCCGCTCCGCGCGGAAGCGCAGAGCGTTGACGAGCGACGTGAACGCGCCGAGGATTTCGCGCTGTCGTGCCGGAATCTCGGCCGCCGTCTCGTCCGCAAACGTCGCCGCAAAGAGGCTCACGTGACGCGCGGCGCCGATCCGACCGAGCTTTTCGAGCGTCGTCGCGCCAATGCCGCGCTTCGGCGTCGTTACCGCGCGAATGAACGCGGGATCATCGTCGTCGTTGGCGATCAGCCGGAGATAGGCGACGAGGTCCTTGATCTCGGCGCGCTCGAAGTACGACTGCCCGCCCGAAATCTCGTAGGGCACGTTCTGCGCCCGCAATTGCCGCTCGAACAATTTCGCCTGGTGATTGCCGCGATACAGGATCGCGTAGTCGCGATAGCGGCCGCGATGCTCGAACCGGTGTGCGAGCAGCCGGCGCACCACGCCCTCGGCTTCCGCCTCGTCGTCAGCGGCCGGGGTGACGCGGATCGTGTCGCCGTGGCCATGCTCGCTCCAGAGCTTCTTGTCGAAGAGCTTCGGGTTGTTGCCGATCAACGCGTTGGCCGAACGCAGGATCCGTACCGTCGACCGATAGTTCTGCTCGAGCTTGATCACCTTGAGGTTGGGATAGTCCTTGGGCAGCTGCGCGAGGTTGTCGAGCGACGCTCCCCGCCAGCCGTAGATGGCCTGATCGTCGTCGCCGACCGCCGTGAACGCCGCCCGCTCGCCCGTCAGGAGTCGCAGCAGCCGATATTGCGCCGGATTGGTGTCCTGGTATTCGTCGATCAGCAGGTGTCCGCAGCGCTCGCGCCAGCGGTCTCGCGCGCCATCGTTCGTCGCGAGCAGCGCGATCGGAAGCCCGATCAGGTCGTCGAAGTCGACTGCTTGATAGGCGCGAAGGGCGTCGTCGTAGCGCTGGTAGGCACGCGCTGCCGCCGTCTCGTCGTCGCTGCCGGCCGACTTCAGCGCAGCCGCCGGCGGAACCAATCCATTCTTCCACCGGCTGATCGCCCATTGCGCCGCCCGCGCGCGGGCGCGATCCGTCGTCGCGACGAGCTCGGCGACGATTCGCCCGGCGTCATCCGGGTCGAGGATCGAAAATCGGGAGGAGAGACCGAGGGCCTTCGCGTCGCCACGCAGAATCTTCAAGCCGAGCGCATGGAACGTCGAGATCGTGAGGTCGTCGCAGAGCGCCCGCTTCCCCTGCTCCTGCAACAGGACGCCTACCCGCTCGCGCATTTCGCGCGCTGCCTTGTTGGTAAACGTGATCGCCGCGATCCGCTTCGGATCGTGACCGCTTTCGAGCAGGTGGCCGATCTTGGCCGTGATGACGCGTGTCTTGCCGCTGCCGGCGCCCGCCAGCACCAGCAACGGGCCCTCCTGATAGCGCACGGCTTCGCGCTGCGCAGCATTGAGCGGGAAGGACATCGAGGAAGGAAGCGGGACGCGGATGCTAAGATTCGCGGCGATTCTAGCAGGCCGGCGCGCGACTCCTCGCTGTTCCGCTGCGCGTGCCGGCGCGATTCGTCACCCGTCCCCATGAGCCTCTACGCGATCGGCGACATCCAGGGCTGCCACGCCGAGTTCTGCCAGCTGCTGGAGCTCATCGCCTTTTCGCCGCCGGAGGATCGGCTGTGGCTCGTCGGCGATCTCGTCAATCGAGGTCCCGATTCGCTCGGCGTGCTGCGCAAAGTGAAGGCGCTGGGCGAGGCCGCCGTCACTGTGCTCGGCAACCACGATTTCCACTTGCTGACGGTCGCGGCGGGGCACGCGCAACCGCATCGACGGGACACGATCGGACCGATCCTCGAGGCACCCGATCGCGACGATCTGATCGACTGGCTGCTGCATCGCCCTCTCGTCGTCATCGAAGGCGAACTGCTCCTGGTCCACGCCGGGCTGCTGCCGCAATGGACGCCGGCGACCGCGCTGATGCTCTCGCGCGAAGTGCAGGCGATGCTCGCGAGCGATCGTGCCGACGCGTTCCTGGCCGCGCTCTACGGCGACGAGCCAAGGGCCTGGCGCGACGATCTCGAAGGCTTCGACCGGCTGCGCGTCGTCGTCAATGCATGCACGCGGCTGCGCTTCTGCAGCGCGGACGGAACGATGGAGTTCAAGGAAAAGCGCGGACCGGATCGTGCCCCCGAAGGATTCGAGCCGTGGTTCCAGCACGAGGCGCGGGCGTCCGCGGGGAAGACGATCGTCTGCGGCCACTGGTCGACGCTCGAGCTGAAGCTTGCGCCGAACCTGCTGATGCTCGATTCGGGCTGCCTGTGGGGCGGGCCGCTGACGGCGATCAGGCTCGACGATCGCCGTGTCTATCAGGTTCCGGGACGATCGAAGGTAGAGCCAAAGCCGTTCGAATAGCGTGCTCGGCGGCGCGCGCAAGCTCGCGGCGATGACGAGCGCGTGCGGGCAGCGGCGCCGCGAGATGCAGCTCTACCACGAGCGAGCGCTCGCCCGTCACGCGCCAGAACGATTCGATGAAGCTCGTCTCGCCGACGTACGCAGGCGCATCATTGTGCAGGCCGCCTTGCCCCCGGTAGCGGATCGCGATCGGCTGCACGTGCCCTTCGGCGTCGACGATCGGCTGCAGCAGCGAGCCGTGGAAGGGCAGCACCAGCGTGCCGTCGGTCGTCGTGCCTTCGGGAAAGATCGCGATCACGTCGCCGCGCGCGAGTGCTTCGGCCGCGCGGACGTTGACCGCGTGCGTGTGATGGCGGCGGTCGCGCTCGATGAACAACGTGCCGACGCCGGCGATCAACGCTCCGACGACCGGCCAGCGCCGGAGCTCCGCCTTCGCGATGAACCGCGACGGCTGCAGCGCGTTGAGGACGAAGATGTCGAGCCACGAGATGTGATTGGCGACGATGAGCACGTTGCCGGCGAGACCGCCTTCGGGAAGGCCGTGGATCCTCGCCTCGATCCGCAGCATCTTGAGGAGCCGCCGCGACCACATCCGGATCAGCGCCTGCTTGCGTGTCGTTCCGAGCCACGGAAAGACGAAGCCCGTCGTCAGGACGCCTTCGATGAGATGCGCCGTCAGGCGCGCCGAGCGCGCGATCCGCAGCGGCAGCGGTGTCGACCCGTGTCGGCGGGAATGTGCCGTCAATGCGTGACGCGCGTGCTGCCGGCGATTCCGCCGGGCGCCGCACCGCCGACGGCGCCCGCGCCCGTCTGCGGTTGCTGAATCGTCGCCGGACGCGGGCTCTCGATCACGCCCAGATCGACCGATTGCGCGCGCAGCGCCTGGCCGGGAGAGTGGGTATCGCCATTCGTGGGCGCCGCGCCCAGTGACGCGACAGGAGGCAGTGCGATCGTCGCGAGTGCTGTCGTGAAGCACGGAATCGGAGACTTCACGAGTCGGTCACCAGAGATACGTACGGAACGTTTCATAGTATAGCGACCCGACGGTGTCGCGGTCGACGCGATGGTTCTGCCCGCCGCGCGCGGCGATCTTGACCGAACCCATCAGCGCCGCGAGCCGTCCGGTCTTTTCCCATTCCCAGCCGCTGCCGATCCCGTAGAGCAGCCCCGCGCGGTACGCATCGCCGCAACCGGTCGGATCGACGAGCGCTTCCGGCGGAACGGCGGGGATCGCCAGCGAGCGGCCGTCGACATGGATGCGCGAACCATCGCCGCCCAATGTTTCGATCAATGCGTCGACGCGCCGCGCAATCGCGGGAAGCGCCAAGCCCGTGCGCTCGGCGAGGAGCCGCGCTTCGTAGTCATTGACGGCGAGGTAGCTCGCCGCATCGATCATCTCGATCAGCTCGTCGCCCGAGAACAGCGGCAAGCCCTGCCCCGGGTCGAAGATGAACGGGATCCGCCGTTCGGCGAATTGCGCGACGTGCTCGCGCATCCCGTCGCGGCCGTCGGGCGCGACGATGCCGAGCGCGATGCCCTCGACGTCGCCGACGCGATTCTCGTGCGAGCTGTTCATCGCGCCGGGATGGAACGCCGTGATCTGGTTGTCGTCGAGGTCGGTGATGATGAACGCCTGCGCGGTGTAGGTGCCGGCGACCGTGCGCACGCCATCGGCCGCGATGTCGAGGGTGGAAAGGCGCTCGCGATAGGGCGCACCGTCGTCGCCCAATGTCGCCATCACCACCGGCTCGCCGCCGAGGCCCTTGAGGCCGTACGCGATGTTGCCCGCGCAGCCGCCCCATTCACGGCGCATCTCGCCGATCTGGAACGACACCGACAGCACATGCACCTGCTCGGGAAGGATGTGACGACCGAAGCGGTCTGGAAACACCATGATGGTGTCGTACGCAAGCGAGCCGCAGATGAGCGTGCGCGGAGCCATGGCAGGAGATGGACGAAGACAGGACGCGCGATTCTAACCCGCGGCCATTTGCCGGGTGCGAGCGGAAGAGGCACGCATCGGGCGGAAACTCCTGGATCGCCGGTTTGTGCGCGGATTTTGCAGGACCACCAGCAACCTCTGGCGCTCGCGGGCAATCGTGCCGAAATGGCCGCTTTCGGCGACAATGACGCGCCGAACGGACGGGATTCCAAGGTCTGCACGGCCAGACCGACCCTTCCTCGCGGTTGACGACCCTACGACACGTGGATGTGGAGCAGTGACGAGCATGGGGCGCAGCGCCACGGCGATCTTGCAGTCCGGCCAACTCGAGGCGGCGACCGTGACTGCGCTCCGTACGGCGGCAAACCGCTTCGGCGGCGCGGACGGTGCGCGCACGCTCGCGCTCCTTCGCAAGGCTGCCAAGGGAGCGCTTGGCGATGCGAAGGTGCTGCTCGCGTATCACGATGTACTGCTTTTCCTTCTCGCGTATCCCGCGACGGCGGCGGTGCGCTCGCTCGCCGCACGCGAACTGACGCGGATCGCAGCAGCGGCGCAAGACATCGACGCGCGCGGACCCACGCGTGCACGCGCGTCGCTCCGCGGGACCGGTATCGCGTGGTCCGCAATTACCATTGCCTATGGCTATCCGATCGTCCGCTGGCTCGTGTCGCGTTTTCCGGGATGTGTCGACGTCGATTCGTTCGGGGAGCGCGGCGCGCTCCTCGCGGAATGGCTGCGCCATGGCTTGCCCCGGGCCGAATTCGAACTCCTGGCGTCGGGCGAAGATTCGCCGGAGGAGCTGCTCGACGCCGCCACGACAGGGTGGCCCGGCAGCCGCCTTGCATGGCTCGTCGCGCAATTCGAGCGCTTGCCGTGCGATCCCGCGTTGCGCGAGGCGCTCTACGACAGCCTCGAACTGTTCGTCTTGCTGAACCCGCGCGACGCGCCGATCTCGCGGACGTTCGTGCGCGGATTGCCCGCCACGGCGTTCTATCATCGCAGCCCGCTCTTGCGCAGCGTCGATGTCGATCGACTCATCGCGACCACATTGCCACGAGGCCGCCGCCTCGGGCGTGACGCCTGCCGGCATCTCGTCGATGCCGCCCGTGCCGTTCTGGCGATGCTCGGGCGCGAGACCGATCCAATCGCTCACGCTGACATTGCGCGAGTGCGCCACTACCACCTTGGGCGCGGCGTTGACATAGCGCTGTATTCGGCTGCCCCTGCGCGACGCAGCGCACTCGATTCACATATCGGCTACGTGTTGTTCAAGAACAGCATCCCGATCGGTTACGGCGGCGGCTGGCCGTTCCTCGGCACCTGCAAGATCGGCATCAACATCTTTGCGCCGTTTCGCGGCGGCGAATCCGCGTTTCTGATGGCCTCCGTCCTGCGTGTCTACGCCCAGCTGTTCGCCGTTGAGCGGTTTGTGGTGGAGCCGTACCAATTCGGCGCCGGCAACCGTGAGGGTCTCGAATCAGGCGCTTTCTGGTTTTATTTCCGCCTGGGCTTCCGGCCCGTCGAGCCGACGCTGCGCGCGATCGCGCTGGACGAATTTGAGCGGATGCAGCGCAACGCGGGGCATCGGACGCCGTTGCCCATCCTGCGGCGCTTCGCCCGCTCCGATCTCGAGCGGCCCGTGATTCGTGGAGCGCGGGAGGCGTGCGATCCGGCAGCGCTAAGTCAGGCAGTGACCGCGTGGATAGGGTCCCGGTTTCAGGGACGGCGCGACCGCGCGGAAGCGGCTGCGCTGCGCAGCGTGGCTGCGGCGCTGGGGCTGAGGGGCACCACGGGCTGGAACGACGACGAGCGCAACGCGTTGCGCACCATGGCGCCAGTCCTCGCTCAGATCAGGGACCTTCACGCTTGGCCTGCGCGGGACAAGCAGCGCCTGGTCGCGCTGATCCGGGGCAAGGGCGGCGACGAGTACCGCTATTTCACGTTGATGGCGGATTTCGCGCATCTGCGCGACGGCTTGAACGCTGTCGCTGAAAACAAGGCGCCGTGAAGAATGGGCGTTGTGCTTCACCGGCTAGTGTCCAGGGTTCTCGGCACGCCACCCCGCCGAACTGGGACCATCACCGAACGGGCAGCGCCCCGGCCAATTGTAGACGGCGAGCGCGGGCGCCGGGTTTGTCTGTGGCCAGCCGGCGTCGCGTTGTGACGAGCAGCGTCAGTCGGGGCGTGGGCCGGTCAATGCTCGGCACCCGCGCAGCGGTGCGAACGTGGGTGTCGGACAATGGCGTGCCTCTCGGCCCTATGCCGGCTGTTCATCGGTCATCCTGTGTCGAGGTGCGTGCAGCCTCGACGGTTCGCGGTGCCCGCTAGGGTGGGGGCCCGTTCGCAGGGCCAGCGGCAGAGTTCCCGTCTGCGTGGGGTACCGCCTGACGTTGTGCATCGGACGCCAGTCCCTATTGTAGGGCGTAAGACAGGCCCTCGGCGCGAAGGGGTGCGCGCCGAGGGTCGGGCACTCGCATTGGGCGGGGAGGAGATCCCGCCGGTAATCGCAGCGCCAGCTTTCACAGGGCAAGCAAGTGATGTGCCCGAGGCTGCGGAATTGCCGCTGGCAAGGGGCGCGCTTGACCGCAAGAAAGGGGTGCGACGATCCGCCGCAGGGGCGTCCGATATCACCGTTGACCAGGCTCAACCCGACACGCAGCGTTCGGCGGGAACCTCCACATCTGGGAAAGCCCATGATCGCTGCCATCGCCACCCGGTCCAATGACCCGACCCTCGGGGGCCCCACGGCCGGCCTGCCGAAGTGCCCGCGCACGCGCGTCCGCCGGGGCGAGAAGCTGCATGGTGTCGGCGATCCGTTCCATGCGCTCTACGTCGTGCGGTTGGGCTTCCTCAAGAGCCTCACCCTGTCGGACGGCGGGTTGATTCAAGTGACCGGGTTCCCGATGGAGGGCGATGTGATCGGTCTCGACGCGATCTGCGTCGGATACCATCAAAGCCTGGTGGTCGCGCTCGACGATGCCGAGGTCTTCAAGCTGCCATTTGCCCAGTGCGAACAGTGGTCGCAGGAATCGCCGTACGGCCAGCGGCTGATGATGCGCACGCTGGCACTGGAGATCGTGCGCAGCAAGGAGCACATTGCAATCCTCGGGGCGATGTATGCCGAGCAGAAGATAGCGACTTTCCTACTGGATCTTTCGGACCGTTACGGCCGCCGAGGCTACTCGCGCTCGCAGTTTCTGCTGCGCATGACGCGGCGCGACATCGGCAGCTATCTCGGCCTGAAGCTGGAAACCGTGAGCCGGATGCTGACCCGCTTCCAGCAGGAAGGGCTCATCCAGGTGCAGGGCAAGTCGATTGCGCTGCTCGACTTCCAGGCGCTGTGGCGGATGAGCGGGATTTCCCCCTCTCGGCAGAGACCGGCGATCGATCCGATCGTCGATCGGGAAGGCGAGCTGATGGTCGCCAGGGAATCAAGCGATGGATGCTGAATCTCACTGACCAGGTCTTGAACAATACGCGCGAGTACACGAATGCCCTATCAGATCATGTATTCCTCTCAAGCGACGCAGCCAATGACGGTCGCCGGCCTTGAGGAGATCCTCGCGGACGCGCGCGCCGGCAATCAAGCGCGCAACGTCACCGGCGCGCTGGTCTATGTCGACGGCGTGTTCTTTCAGCTTATCGAAGGCGACAAGGACGTCGTACGCAAACTGATGGCAAGCATAGCGAGCGACAAGAGGCACCACTCCGTCAAGGTCTTCCACGAGATCGAAGTGGACGTGCGGGCGTTCGAGCATTGGAGCATGGCTTACCTGAGCCCGACTGCCGAACAGATGTCGACATGGGCTGGGCTCCCGGGCACCGCTACGGTCGAGAAGCTGCTGGCCGATGTCAGTCGCGATCCTCAACGCGTACCGCAGATTCTTGTCAACGTCCTCAAGGCGTTGGCATGAGTGTGAGCCCCTTGCCGACGCCCGCAACCTGACGTGAACGCCTCCGGGCGCTGCGCCACGAAGGCAAGGCAAACCGGCTGAGCAAGAAGTGCTCGACGAGCCCCGGGCCTATCCGCATTCGACTCCGGATAGCGGGCCCGACGAGGGCCGGTAGAACGACAGGGGGTGCACCGGTCGTCATCGACGAGGGATTGGATGCAGGCGTCGTTCTCGTCGGGATGCCGGCGTTTCGAAAATCAGACATCAGCTCACGCCTTCCGGAAAGTCGGCGGCCAGCGTCGTCGCTTCCCATGCATCGAAGTCGTTGCGCAGCAAGTCGAGCTTCTTGCGCGCCAATCCGAGCGCCGTCTTGCCGAGCAGCAACCGCAACGGCGGCGCGTCTGACAGTGCCGCATCGATAATGGCTTGCGCGCCCCGTACCGGATCGCCCGGCTGGTGACCGCTGCGTGCTGCGACTTGCTTGCGACGCTCGCCGGCCGTCGCGGCGTAGGCATCGATATGCGTCGACGAATGCTTGATCGACGGACCCGCCCAGTTTGTGCGGAATGCTCCGGGTTCGACGATCAGCACATCGATACCCAGCGGCTTCACCTCCGTTGCGAGCGATTCGGAAATGCCCTCCACCGCGTACTTGGTGCCGTGATAGTACCCCGTCGCGGCAAAGCTCGTAATGCCTCCGATCGACGAGATGTTGACGATCAGGCCGCTGCGCTGCTCGCGCATGACGGGAAGCACCACCTTTGTCATATTGACCAAGCCGAATACGTTGGTCTCGAACATCGCGCGGACGGCTTCGTCCTCGCCTTCTTCGATCGCCGCCAGATAGCCGTAGCCGGCGTTGTTGACGAGCGCATCGATGCGGCCGAAGCGGTGTGTCGCCTGGTCGACAACATCGTGGATCTGCGCGCGCCGGGTAACATCGAGCGGCAGGATGAGCGCCCGGGCAGCGTGACCCGCGGCGATGTCCGCCAGCTTCGATGGATCACGCGCGGTGATGACTGCGCGCCAGCCACGTGCGAGCACGAGTTTCGCGAGTTCGCGGCCGAAGCCGGTGGAACAGCCAGTAATCAACCAGACGGGATTGTCACGATTCATCATCTATGGATCTCCGCTTGATGTCGGCAAGACAAAGGGAGCGAAAGCCCGACCTTCTCATCCAGATGCCGGGTCTTTACCGCCATTGTTCGGCTTGCGTCGTTCGGGAGTTCAATGTCATTCTCGGCACTGACTTCCTGCCATGTCAGCTGGTGGTGCGTCTGAAGGCGGCAATGTCCCAATCCCCGTTCGTTTCGTCGTGGCGAAGGACATACAGATTGCCGTCATCGGCATCGACCCTGAACCAGCGCTGCGCAGGCGCGGACCAGCGATCGACCACGGCCTGCACGGCGACCCGGCGCTCCCCGAGCCAGAACGCGACCGGCTCCTGTTCGCCGCGATAGCCGGCGTAACACTCTACGCGAATCGCCATGTGGCAACGGTAACGCTTCGGTCCGCCGCGCGATGCGACCGGTGCTTCACGTGGCCCGGTCGGTCCGTGTGAACTCAGCCGCGCTGGTGCAGTTCGATCACATTGCGATCGGGGTCGCGGACGAAAATTCCCTGCGCCCCGGGTCCGAAGCGAACGGGACCGCCACTCAGTGGAATGCCGGCCGCCTCCAGCCGCTGTTTCGCCACCATGATGTCCGGGCACAGGAGCGCGAAGTGGGTAATGCCCGCGTGCTTCTCGGGGACATCCATGAGGACATTCGGTTCGCTCGCATTCGACGCATTGAGCACGAGGTTCACCTCTACGCCGGACGGGTGATCGAGGATCGCCACAGGCTCGGGGCCGACCGGACCGGCTGTCTTTGTGAAGCCGAGCAGTTCATAGAAGCGTACCGAGCGCTCGAGATCGTGCACGCGAATGCCAATGTGGGCGAGGCCCGAGATGGCGATGGGACCTGCATCTGTTTCCTGGCCCGTCATTCTGCCTCCAGATAGTTGGGTTGCACATCGAGGGAGCCGACCGTGCATTCTCCCGCAACGCTGGAGGGGCACCCAATTCCTTCAGAGCATATTGCCAACGATCCTCCAACGCGGCAATTGCCAAGATGATGAACCTGCGCGTCCAGAACGACTTCCGATCAGGCAAGCATGCAGCACGGCACCGCCGCTCCCGGCGATGCGGCGCGAAACCCGACTCCCGAGGACGCGGACGTCATCGTACATTTCCTTGCTGCACAGGAGTAGGAGCCCGTCCGCACGAGGTTGCGCACTCATGTTTGCGGGGTGCTCAAAGGCTGCCTCTGCTCTCGTGCCACTTCTGTCGCTGTCCATTGTCTGTCAGGCACTCGATGGAGCGCGGCAACTGCCTACCCGTGCTTCAGAACGCACGAATGAATTCCATTCGATGATTCGCAGAATGCCGACAAACGGCCGTAGCCGGCCGCGCAAGCGCGTCGGTGCTGAACCTCGGCGCTGAACGACAGGTTCCGCCAGAGGCGACCGTCGGAGTAGTTTGTGGTTTCAATCAGTGGATGCAACACACTATGACCTGAGCAATCAGAGGAGTGTTGCCAATGAAGCAAAGACCTCGGATCCATTGCCGACGCCATCGCCGCGCGCGACGCCTCGCCGCCCACCACGGCGAGCCGACGCACCACCCCGGATCGCTTGCGCGCTAGACCCTCGCCGCGCAGAATGAGGTCGGGTCACGCGATTCTCCCGGAGCAGCGAGGCGATCATGCCGGTTCTCTGTGACTTCACCGTAATCACGGGTGCGAGCGGAGCGCTCGACGAAGAGTTCCGCATCGGCATCGGGCACGACCCGGACGTCGAGGAGCGCTCGCTCCGGCTCGCGTTCAACACCGGCGGACGGGAGAGCAGTGGCGGCGCCATCCTGATGTTCAGCGTGAAGGGGCTGACCCGGACGCATGCGGCGCCAGAGGTGCGCATCAATGACCATCTGATCGGCGTTATCAACGACTACACGCCCAGCACCGAGCCCGAGTTCCCCGACAACTCGAACCACTGGTACAACGTGGTCATCACCTTCGACGCCGCCATCCTGAGCCGCGGCGGCGGCCTCGCGAACACGCTCGAGATCACCAGCGTGAGCACCCTCAGGTCGGAACGCGAGGGACACCGCGAGGATTTCACCGTCAGGAACATCGTCTGCTTCTTCAAGCAGCGCGCATGAGGACGCGCAACGATGCCGGTCCTGCGCGACTACACAGTCATCACGGGCGCTGACGGCGCCTACGACGCCGAGTTCGCGCTCGGGGCGGGCAACGATCCCGACATCGAGAGCCGCACGCTCCGGTTCTCGTTCAACACCGGAGGACGGCGCGGCTCGGGCGGCGCCCTCTTGATGTTCAGCGTCCGAGGGCTCACGCGAACTGAAGGAAACCCCGAGGTACGGATCAACGGCCAGCGCATCGGCGAGATCGCGCGGTACACGCCCGGCTCGAATCCAGAGTTTCCCGCGAACAGCCGGTACTGGTTCAACCAAACGATCGCTTTCGACGCGGGACTCCTCGATGCGGGCGACGGGCTAGCGAACACGCTCGAGTTCAGAACCGTGGCCACGCAGTACCCGGGGCAGGAGGGGTCGCGCGAGGACTTCACGCTCAAGAGCATCGTCTGCTTCTTCCCGCAGCGATCGGACTCGGGGCAGTCGTGGGTCGAGGACGCGCTGGACGGGGTCGCTTCGGCGGTCACGTGGGTCGTGGGTGGGCTCGGCACCGTCGTCACGTTTGTCGTGAATGTCATCACCACGGTCGTCAACGTCCTGATCGAGATCCTCGACTCGACGGTCGGCTGGATCGTCGCCGTGCTCGGCTTTATCGTGGAGCTGAGCTTCGCTATCCCGATTCTGGGCCGCCTCCTGAAGTGGATCTGGAACGCGGGGCTCACGGGCTTCTGGTTCGTCGCGCCGCTCGGACTGCTCGATTTTCTCGGGAGCCTCGTCGGCGTACTCCCCGAGAAGAAGATGCGGGTGTGCACCATCATTCTTCGCGACGAACTGGGAGACCCGGTCGATACGCGCGAGAATCTGGTGCCGCAGCTGCAGAACGTCGTCGACATCTACAAGCGCGAGGCGAACATCCGGGTCATCCCTTCCGCGCCGTTTCAGTTCGATTCCGCCTTCGGCGATCCCGAGGTGGCGACGGAGGACTGGGTCCACGTGCAGGGGCGGGGAAGCAACAATCCGGACGTCCTGGACGTGCCGTGCGACGGCGGTATCCTGACGAGGGATCTCGGGACGGCGGGCGGCCAGTTCGAGCTGATCGCCAGCACCGAGTGCTTCTACTCGAATGGCCGACGGGTGATCGGCTACGGGGCGCCAATCATCGTCTTCATCGTACGCAGCGTTGGGTCAGGGGGCGGGTGCAGCCTGGGCCCCCTGACTGACTACGTGGTGGTCGAGCGCGGCCGCGGACCGGACTCGGGGACCATCGCGCACGAAATCGGCCACGCCTGCAACCTGTTGCACGCGGACGACCCGAGTAACCTAATGAATCCCGACCGCTCGGGGAATCAGCTGACCAGGTTCCAGGTGGCGATGGTGAGGGCGTCGCGGCACGTGTCCTTCTCCTGAGGCGATCGTCAAACTTCTCGCAGGCGGCGAAAGGCGATCCTCCAGGGGGCCAGGCGACCAGGCGACAACAAGGTCGAGCTCACCGAGGGCGACTGGATGTTCATCCCGGGAGGGAAACCGTACGAGTTCAAGGTCGGACCCAGCGGCGTGTCCATGTGCTACTGCTACTCTGCTGCGCTTGAGTGTTGTGCAGTTCCGACAGCCACCGGCTCGCCGGCGGCTGCGAAGTGCGACGACATCGCGGGCCAGGTTCCACCGCGCGCGGTCAGGCGAGGTGTGCCGCCGCCAGCAGTGCCCGCGTGTATTCATGCGCCGGCGCGTCGAACAGGGCGTGCGCCTCGCCGCGCTCGACGATGTCGCCGTCCTTCATCACCAGCACGCGGTGCGACATCGCGCGCACGACTGCGAGGTCGTGGCTGATGAACACGTAGCTCATGCCGTAGTCGCTGCTGCAGCTGCGGCCAGCAGCGCGCAGCACCTGCTGCTGCACCGACACGTCGAGCGCCGAGGTCGGCTCGTCGAGCACCAGCACCTCGGGCCGCAGCACCACCGCGCGCGCGATCGCGATGCGCTGGCGCTGGCCGCCCGAGAACTCGTGCGGGTAGCGCTGCAGCACGTCGAACAGGCCATCGGCTTCGCTCAGGCCGACTTCGGCGAGCATCTGCGAGCACACGCTGTTCGCGCTCCGCAGCGCTGACAGCTCGGGCAGGTGCAGCGCCAGGCCTTCGCCGACGATCTGGCCGACCGTCATGCGCGGGCTGAGCGACGCGAACGGGTCCTGGAACACCACCTGCATGCGCCTGCGCATCGCGCGCAGCGCGCTGCGGTCGGCGTCGTCGATGCGCTCGCCGCCCATCTCGATTCGGCCGGCCGCGATCGGCTGCAGCGCCAGCAGCGCCATGCCGAGCGTGGTCTTGCCCGAGCCCGATTCGCCGACGATGCCGAGCGTCTCGCCGCGCCGCAGCTCCAGCGTCGGCGTCGCGCACGGCGACGCAGGCTGCGCTTGCCGAACCAGCCCGCGGAGGCGACGGAACTCGACGCCGATCGTCCCGCCCCGCGAGCAGCGATCGGCGCGTCGGCCGCCACCGGCTGCACCACGCGCTGCGGCCGGCTCGTCGAGCAGCTTCTGCGTGTAGGCGTGCTGCGGGTTGCCGAACACCTCGCGCCGTCGCTGCCGATCTCGACCAGCCGGCCGCGCTCCATCACGCCGACGCGGTGGGTGAAGCGGCGCACCAGGTTGAGGTCGTGGGTGATGAACAGCAGCGCCATGCCCATTTCGCGCTGCAGCTCGTCGAGCAGCGCGAGGATCTGCGCCTGGATCGTCACGTCGAGCGCGGTCGTCGGCTCGTCGGCAGATCAGCAGCTTGCGGCCTGCAGGCGAGCGCCATCGCGATCATCGCGCGCTGGCGCTGGCCGCCCGACAGCTGGTGCGGGTAAGCATCGACGCGCCGCTCCGGCTCGGGGATGCCGGTGCGCGCGCAGCAACTCGATGGCGCGCGCGCGCGCCTCGTTCTTCGACGCAGCCCTTCGTGCAGTTCGAGCACCTCGCCGATCTGGTTGCCGACGGTGTACAGCGGGTTCAGCGCCGTCATCGGCTCCTGGAAGATCATCGCGATCGCGGCGCCGCGGATGCCGCGCATCTCGCGCTCGGTCCTGGCGCAGCAGGTCCTCGCCCTCGAAGCGGATCGCTCCGCTCGTCGCCGCGGCGTCGACCAGGCGCAGCACCGACAGCGCGGTGATCGACTTGCCCGAGCCCGACTCGCCGACGAGCGCGAACTTCTCGCCCGGCGCGATCGCGAACGAGACGTCGTCGACGACGCGGCGGTCGCCGAAGCGCACGCTCAGGCGCTCGACCTCGAGCAGCGGTGCGGCGTCGTCGGCGTTCATGACTTGCGCGTGTCGAGGGCGTCGCGCAGCGCGTCGCCGATGAAGGTCAGCAGCAGCAGCGTGACGCACCAGCACCGCGAAGGTCGGGAAGATGATCCACCACGCGTCGAGATTGTCCTTGCCCTGCGCGACCAGCTCGCCGAGCGAGGGCACCGACGGCGGCACGCCGAGGCCGAGGAAGTCGAGCGCGGTCAGCGCGAGGATCGCGCCGCTCATGCGAAACGGCAGGAAGGTGATCACCGGCGTCAGCGAGTTCGGCAGCACGTGGCGCCAGATGATCTGCACGGTTCGACAGGCCCAGCGCGCGCGCCGCCTTGCACGAACTCGAGGCTGCGGTTGCGCAGGAACTCGGCGCGCACGTAGTCCGACAGGCCGATCCAGCCGAACAGCGACAGCAGCACCAGCAGCAGCAGCAGCGACGGCTCGAAGATCGACGCGAAGATGATCAGCAGGTAGAGCTCGGGAATCGCGCTCCAGATCTCGATGACGCGCTGCAGACCGAGGTCGATGCGGCCGCCGAAGTAGCCCTGCAGCGCGCCGGCGGCGATGCCGATCGCCGTGCCCGACCGCGCGTCAGCGCGAGCGCGAACAGGATGCTGACGCGAAAGCCGTAGAGCAGCCGCGCCACCATGTCGCGCCCGACGCTCGTCGGTGCCGAGCCAGTTCTGCGCGCTCGGGCGGCGCGGGGTTCGGCGCCTTCGAGAAGTAGTCGGTCGACGTGGCCGAGTAGCGGGTTGAGCGTGAAGAGCGTCCAGTTGCCGGGCTTCGCCGAACTGCTCGGCGATGAACGGGTCCTGCCAGTCGGTCGGCGTGGCGAAATCGCCGCCGAAGCGCGTCTCCGGCGGGTTGTGCAAGATCGGGAAGGACCAGCTCGCCGTCGTAGCGCGCGACCAGCGGCCGGTCGTTGCTGACGAACTTCGGCCAGCAGCGCTCACCGCCAGCAGCGCCAGCAAGATCGCACAGCGACACCGTGCCCAGCCGGTTGCGCTGGAAGCGCGCCCAGGCGCGCCGGTTGGGCGACAGCGGCTTCGCCGACGCTGCGCCGCCGAGCGGCTTGCCGGCGGTCATCGCGCGCCACGTCATTTGCGCCACGCTCGCCGAACTGCACGCGCGGGTCGACGACCACGTACAGCAGGTCGGCGATCAGCTTGACCGACCAGCCCGATCAGCGTGAAGAGGTACAGCGAGCCGAGCACCACCGGATAGTCGCGCCGCACGACCGATTCGTAGACGAGCAGGCCGAGGCCGTCGAGCGAGAACAGCGTCTCGATCAGCAGCGAGCCGGCGAAGAAGGCGCCGACGAACGCCGCCGGGAAGCCGGTGACGAGCGGGATCAGCGCGTTGCGGAAGATGTGCTTCCACAGCACGCGCTGCTGCGACAGGCCCTTGGCGCGCGCGACCAGCACGTACTGCTTGCGCATTTCCTCGATGAAGGTGTTCTTGGTCAGCATCGTGACGACGGCGAAGCTGCCGATCACCATGGCAGGTCAGCGGCAGCGTCAGGTGCCAGAAGTAGTCGGCGATGCGTGCCGGCCACGACAGATCGCGCCCAGTTGTCGGAGGTCAGGCCGCGCAGCGGAAACCACTCCCAGAAGGTGCCGCCGGCGAACAGCACGATCAGGAACACGCCGAGCACGAAGCCCGGGATCGCGTAGCCGATCAGCACGAAGAGCGTGGTCGCGCGTGTCGAAGCGCGAGCCCTCGCGCACCGCCTTGGCGATGCCGAGCGGCAGCGAGACCAGGTAGGTGATGCAGGAAGGTCCACAGGCCCAGGCTGATCGACACCGGCAGCTTCTCCTTGATCAGCGGCCAGACGTCCTTGTTCTGCATGAAGCTGCGGCCCAGGTCGAAGCGTGGCGAAGTTGCCGAGCATCTCGAAGTAGCGCACGTGCGCCGGCTTGTCGAAGCCGTAGAGCTTCTTGAGTTCGGCGATCTGCTTCGCGTCGCTGTCGCGGCCGGCCTTGTAGGCGCACCGGCTTCGCCGCCTCGCGCCGGCGCGCGCCTCGGCCATGCATCTGCTCGACCGGGCCGCCGGGCACGAACTGGATCACGACGAAGGTGACCGTCAGCACGCCCAGCAAGCGTGGGCACCATCAGCAGCGATGCGCTTGAGGATGTAGCTCAGCATCGATGTTGTCGCCTCCGGTCGCTCAGCGCTATTCGGCGGTCCTTGATCCACCAAGTCGTGAGCGGCCATGCCAACTGCGGATCGACGTCGAACGGAAGGTCGGCGGTGAAGAACTGCGGCCGCACCGCCGGAATGCCGAACTTGTTCCAGTACGACATCGGCTCGTAGTCCGCGTACAGCTCGGGCATCTGCCAGTAGTTCCACATCACGACGCGGTCGAGCGCGCGGCAGGCGTCGCGCGAACGCGTCGAGCGTCGTCGCCCGGCTCATCGCCTCGAGAATGTGGTCGACCGCCGCACTCTTCACGCCGCGAAAGTTGTTGTTGCCCTTTCTCGTCGGCGGACTTGCTGCCGTACAGCGTGATGTAGTCGGCGACCGACGGCAGGCGTGAAAGCGCCCTCGACGATCGTGATCACGTCGAAGTCGTATTCCTCGAGGCGCCGGCTGTAGAGCGCGAAGTCGACGTTGCGCACCTTGAACGTGATGCCCAGCTTGTCGAGGTTGCGGCCCATGCTGTCAGGCGCGCATCGTTGACGCTGTCGCCGGCGCGAGGTACTCGAACTCGAACGGCTCGCCGCTGGGCATTGCGCAGCTTCGCCGTCCGGCGCGAGCTTCCAGCCCGCCGGCCTCGAGCAGCGCGCGTGCCTTGAGCAGGTTGCGCCGCAAGCGCATGCGCGTCGCTGTCGGTGCGCGGCGCGACGTAAGGCGGGCCGAACACCTCCTTCGGCAGCTCGCCTGCGGTAGGGCTCGAGCAGCTTCAGCTCGCCCGGCCGAGGCAGCCCCGCTGCGGCGAAGTCGGAGTTGTTGAAGATGCTGCTCGCGCGCTTGAACAGCCGGTAGCGGTTGTTCGTCTCGAAGTCGTAGGTCAGGCCCAGCGCCTCGCGCACGCGGATGTCCTGGAACAACGGCCGGCGCAGGTTGAGCTCATAGGACTGCAGATCCTTGCCCGGTGCCGATCGGGAATGCCTGCTTGACGATGCGCCCGTCGTCCCACTTCGGCCCCGTGTGCTGCCGCACCCAGACGCTTGCCGCCGTAGACGCTGCACGAGGTCGAACTCGCCCGGCCTTGAACGCCTCGGTCGCGACGGCCTCGTCCTGGTAATAGCGGTACACCACGCGGTCGAAGTTGAAAAAGCCGCGCCGCACAGGTAGATCGCGCGCCCAGTAGTTCGGGTTGCGTTTGAATTCGATCCGCCGCCCCGAATCGGCGACGTCGATCGTG
The DNA here is from genome assembly GCA_963733985.1 of uncultured beta proteobacterium. Classification (GTDB taxonomy): domain Bacteria; phylum Pseudomonadota; class Gammaproteobacteria; order Burkholderiales; family Casimicrobiaceae; genus CAIWHR01. The sequence continues at coordinate 124,199 of CAVTFF010000010.1, forward strand.
TAGGGGCCGCTGGTCAGAGGGTATTCGCGTCACGATCTCGTCGAAGCGCGCATGCGTGCCGTCGGCCTTGAGTCCCCACTTGTGCGAGAACACCGGCAACGCGCCGAGCTTGAACAGCGTGTCAGTGCTGCGGTCGGCGAGGTCGAAACGGATCGTGCGCTCGTCGACCACCGTGGCCGCGCGCACGCCGACCAGCGTCGAGCTGTAGGTCGGCGACGCGTACTTGCCCGCCAGCGACTCGAAGCTGTATTTCACGTCCGCCGCGGTCACAGCGTCGCCGTTGCTGAAGCGCGCCTGCGGGTTCAGCCGGAAGGTGATCGCGCTCAGGTCCGGCTCGATGCGCATCTCCTCGGCCAGCAGGCCGTACATCGTTCGCGGCTCGTCGGCCGTCGAGCACGGCGAGCGTCTCGAGCATGAAGATGGCCATGCCAGCCGGCGCATTGCCGCTGGATGGTGAAGTAGTTGAACTTGTCGAAGCTCGTGCGCCGGTCCGGGTTGCGCAGGTGGATCGCGCCACCCTTGGGAGCGTCTGGATTGACGTAGTCGAAGTGCGAGAAGTTCTTCGGATACTTCGGTTCGCCGAAAGCGGCGTAGGCGCGGACCCATTCACCGGTGGCCCCTTCGGCGCGCAGCGGGCCGATCGAGCCGAACAGCACCAGCACCCACAGCAGCAGCCGCGTCGCGCGCAGCGCGGCGTGCGTGCCATCAACGCGGCGCAGCGTCACGAGTCCACTTGCTTGACAATTCGGCGGCACGTCGGTCGGACTGCAGATCATTAGCACCTCGGCCGCATCCCGGGCCGGCCGAACTTGATCCGGTAGCTCGCAGGGCGGCGTGAGCCGTACAGATCGGACACCTCGCAATGTTCTTCACCTCACAACGCGATCGAGCGGTCGGCTCGTGGCGCGCGGTTCGTCGATCGTCCGGCATCGTTGATCACTGCATGAGTTGATCGGCGGCGGCAGCGGCGGCGCAATTCACGTTCCCGGCGTTGTTGCCGCCGTTTCCACCGGGTACATATCCCCATCACCCGAGCCCGAGTATTGTGGGTTCGGTCGCGCGGGTCAACAGTCGGTCGTGGCAGCAGCAAGTCGACGCGCGGAATTTTCGCGGCCGTCGATCACAGGTTGTAAGCGAGCGGGCGAGCTGGGGTGAGCTGGCGCGAGCGCAGTCGCGGTTGCGATGCCAGCGTCACGTCGCGCAGCGGCGACATCGTCCACATTGTCCAGTGGCTGCTTCCAGGGGTGAAGGTCTCCCGCGCGGAAGGCGAAAACTCCGTCGCGTTTGACAGCGGCCGCGCGCTACTGATTCTCGCGCCCGATCTCGCGGACGACGATTGCTGACGCCGCGACACCGGCAGCGTCTCCGGCACGCCCTTCAGCAGCACTTCCCAGTGCGCGTCGCCCTCGTCGCCGACGCGGCGCTCGAAGCCGCGGATGGAGTCGCGCGCGACGAGGCAGTTGCGATGGACGCGCACGAAGCGCGGGCCGAATTCCTCTTCGAGCTTCGTCAGCGATTCCTCGAGCAGGTATTCGCGCTGCGCCGTGCGGATCGTGATGTACTTGAGCTCGGCCTTGAGGTAGACGATCTCCTCGACCGGCACCAGCACGACGCGCGAGCGCTCGGTGACCGAGAGGAAGCGGCGCGCGTTGGCTGGCAGCTGCGTCGAGGCGTCGCCACCGACAGCGGCTTCAGCCGCGGCACCTTTTGCAGCGCCGCCGAGCAGCCGCTGCACGCGCACCGGCTTCATCAGGTAGTCGACGGCGTTGACGTCGAACGCCTGCAGCGCGTGCTCGTCGAACGCCGTCGTGAAGATCACGACCGGCGGCTGCGCGAGCTTGAGCAGGTGGCGCGCGAGCTCGAGCCCGTCCATGTCCGGCATGTGGATGTCGGTCAGCACGAGGTCGGCGCGTCACCGTGTGCAGCAGGTCGAGCGCCTCGCGGCCGCTCGCCGCCTCGCCGACGACCGCCAGCGGCAGCGCGCCGGCGCAATCGTCGAGCAGCTCGCGCAGCCGCCGCCGCGCCGGCGCCTCGTCGTCGACGATCAGCACGCGCAGCGGCGCGTCAGCCATGCGAAGCCTCCCGGCTCGCGTTCGCGCAGCCACGGCGCCGTCCGACGCGCGTTGCGCGGCGGCGGCGTCGGTCGCGACGCGTGCATCGCGCCGCTCGCGACGCGGCTGCGCTCGCCCGCGGCGGCGTCGCGTGCGTCGTGCGATACGGCATCCGGATGTGGACCTCGTAGGCGTCGGCGACGCACGCGCGACTCGAGCGCGCCCTCGGCGTCGAAGTGCAGCTGCAGGCGCTCGCGGATGTTGGCGATCGCCATCTTGTTGCCGCGCATGGTGGCGTCCGCCGTCGGCCTGGTAGGGGTTGCGCAGGATCGCGTGCACCTCGCCGCCCTTGCAGAAGATGTTGATCGACACGACGCCGCGGCTCGCTCGACGGCTCGATGCCGTGGTAGACGGCGTTCTCGAGCAGCGGCTGCAGCACGAGCGGCGGCACCAGCGCGTCGCCCGGCATGCTGTTCAGGTGCCACTCGACCTGCAGGCGGTCGCCCAGCCGCAGCTTCTCGAGCTCGAGGTACTGGCGGCACAGCTCGACCTCGTCGGCGAGCGGCGCGAGCTCGCGGTTGTCGCGCATCAGCACGCGAAACAGGTCGGCCATGTCCTGCAGCGCCGCTTCCGCCGCGCTTCGGGTCGCGTGCGCACGAGCGACAGCACCGCGTTGATGCTGTTGAACAGGAAATGCGGGCGGATGCGCGCCTGCAGCGCCTGCAGCCGCGCCTCGGTGATCGCCGGCGACAGCGCCTTGGCGCGCAGCCGGAAGTAGGCGAGCAGCGCGCGCGTCGCGCATCAGCGCGAGCAACAGGTGCGCGCAGCAGCGCGTCCCGGCGGCTGCGGCACGATCCGCGCCGATCAGCGCCATGGACGCGCGATCGCTGACGACGACCGTGACCGCCGCGACGACGCCGCGCGCCCGTCGCGTAGCGGCTGCCGCGCGAGCCAGGGCGCGAGCGCGTAGAGCACGGCGAGCTCGACGAGCAGGTGCGGCTCGACGACGTCGCCATGCGTCGAGCCATGTTCGACCGGCCACTGGTCGAGCTGCGGCTGCGCGCACGAGCGCCGCGACGGCCGGCGGCGCCGTTGACGGCGAGCACGATGCGCAGGATCGTGCCGAGGTTGCGGAAGTCCGGCAGCGCGGGCGCGATCGGCGTTTTGCCTTATAATCGTGCTGCATATCGAGAGCCGGCATGCAAGCATCGTGCCGAGACGACGGCGGCCCGACGTGTCGCAAGGCCGCAGGCCGACGTGCCCATTGTCGGCAAGCGCCGGCGGCGAGGCAAGCCGAACCGCGGTCGGCGGGCTCTCGATGCTGCCGAGCGCAGTCCGCTCCTTTCGTCCTCGACCCGCCCCACGCCGATCCGCTCCATGGCCGACTCCAAGCCGCCGATGACGCCGCCCCGGGCGCCTGGTCGGGCCGCTTCAGCGAGCCCGTGGCCGAACTCGTCAAGCGCTACACCGCGTCGGTCGACTTCGACCGCCGGCTGGCGACGGTCGACATCGAGGGCTCGCTCGCGCACGCGCGGATGCTCGCCGCGGCGGCGTGCTGTCCGCGCGCACGACCTCGCGGCGATCGAGCGCGGCATGGCGCACGATCCGCGGCGAGATCGAGCGCGGCGAATTCGCCTGGTCGCTCGACCTCGAGGACGTCCACCTCAACATCGAGAAGCGGCTGACGGCGCTGGTCGGCGACGCCGGCAAGCGCCTGCACACCGGCGCGCTCGCGCAACGACCAGGTCGCCACCGACATCCGGCTGTGGCTGCGCGGCGCGATCGACGCGCTCATCGCGCAGCTCGCGCGCGCTGCGGCGCGCGCTGCTCGATCTCGCCGAGCGCCACGCCGACACGATCATGCCCGGCTTCACCCATCTGCAGGTCGCGCAGCCGGTCACGTTCGGCCACCACCTGCTCGCCTACGACGAGATGTTCGCGCGCGACGTGGAGCGCTTCGCCGACTGCCGCACGCGCGTCAACCGGCTGCCGCTCGGCGCGCCGCGCTGGCCGGCACCAGCTATCCGATCGACCGCGAGCCGTCGCGCGCGAACTCGGCTTCGAGGCGTCTGCGAGAACTCGCTCGACGCCGTGTCCGATCGCGATTTCGCCGATCGAATTCGCCGCCGCCGCCGCGCTCGTGATGATGCACCTGTCGCGCTTCGCCGAGGAGCTGATCCTGTGGATGAGCCCGCGCTTCGGCTTCGTCGCGCTCGCCGACCGCTTCTGCACCGGCTCCTCGATCATGCCGCAGAAGAAGAACCCCGACGTCGCCCGAGCTGGTGCGCGGCAAGACCGGCGCGCGTGAACGGCCACCTGGTCGCGCTGCTCACGCTGATGAAGGGCCAGCCGCTCGCCTACAACAAGGACAATCAGGAAGACAAGGAGCCGCTGTTCGACACCGTCGACACGCTCGCCGACACGCTGCGCGATCATGACCGACATCGTCGCCGGCGGCATCGACGTCGACGCCGACGCCATGCGCGAGGCCGCCGCGCGAGGGCTACGCGACGGCCACCGATCTCGCCGACTATCTGGTGCGCAAGGGCGTGCCGTTCCGCGATGCGCACGAGGCGGTCGCGCGCGCGGTGCGCCACGCCGAAGACGACGGCGTCGACCTCGCCGCGCTGCCGCTCGCCGAGCTGCAAGCGTTCGCGCCGGCGATCGGCGACGACGTCTTCGCCGTGCTGACGCTCGAAGGCTCGGTCGCGAGCCGCGACCACCCGGGCGGCACCGCGCCGGCGCAGGTGCGCGCGGCGATCGCCGCGGCGCGGGCCGCGCTTGGCCGACGCGCCGCGGCATCTGCAAACGACGCTGCGCGATCACGATCATTCGAGTGAGGTCACCGACGGAAGCAAAGCGTCGCGTTTCTCGGCCTCGGGCGTCATGGGCTATCCGATGGCCGGGCACCTCGCGCGCGCCGGCCACCACGTCACCGTCTACAACCGCACCGCCGGCAAGGCCGCGAAGTGGGTCGCGCAGCACGGCGGCGCGAGCGCGCCCACGCCGGCCGCCGCGGCGTGCGGCGCCGATCTCGTGATGATGTGCGTCGGCAACGACGACGACGTGCGCGCGGTCGCGCTCGGCGCCGACGGCGCGCTGGCCGGCATGAAGCCCGGCGCGATCCTCGTCGACCACACGACGGCGTCGGCGCAGGTCGCGCGCGAGATCCACGCCGCGGCGCAAGGCGCAAGGGCGTCGGCTTCCTCGACGCGCCGGTCTCGGGCGGCCAGGCCGGCGCCGAGAACGGCAAGCTCACGATCATGGTCGGCGGCGACGCGGACGACTTTCGCCGCGCCGAGAGCGCTGCTCGCGCACTACGCGCGCGCGGTGACGCTGATGGGCGGCCCCGGCAGCGGCCAGCTCACCAAGATGGTCAACCAGATCTGCATCGCCGGGCTCGTGCAGGCGCTCGCCGGAGGGCATCGACTTCGCGCGAAGCGCGCGGGCCTCGACGTCGAGCGCGTGCTCGACGTGATCAGCAAGGGCGCCGCGCAGTCGTGGCAGATGGAAAACCGCGGCAAGACGATGGTCGCCGACAAGTTCGACTTCGGCTTCGCCGTCGACTGGATGCGCAAGGACCTCGCCATCTGCCTCGCCGAGGCGCGCGCGAACGGCGCCGCGCTGCCCGTGACCGCGCTCGTCGACCAGTTCTACGCGCGGCGTCCAGGCGCAGGGCGGCGGGCGGCTGGGACACGTCGAGCCTGATCCGGCTATTGCGGGATACGAAGTGACCGTCGGTGGCGCGCCGCGCGAGGCGCGTCCTCGCGCCGCGCTCGCTGCCGTGCTGGCCGCCGGCGCGATTTTCGCGACAACGGCGGCGCGGGCGGCTGAAATCGAGCTCAGGAACGCGTGGGCGCGACCGATGGCGAAGGGCTATCCGGTTGCCGCCGTCTACGTCGACATCCACAGCGACGTTGCGCTCAAGCTCGTCGCAGCGACTTCGCCGGCCGCGAAGTCGATCGGGATCATCTCGGCGGGAATCAAGCCCGACGGATCCGACGAGACGCCGAAGGAGGTTCGCGAACTCGACGTCGCCGCGGGCCGCGACACGCGGCTCGCGGTCAACGGCGATTATCTGGAACTGCGCGAGGTGCTGGAGGACAAGGGGCCGGGCACCGTCATTCCGCTCAAGCTCGAGTTCCTCGACGGCGCGGGCAAGCGGCATGTTGGCGGGACGGAAGCTGTCGTGCGCGGCATCGCCTTGCATCCTGCCGCCGTCCCCGCGCCGCGCCGAACGTGCTTCAGCGGCGGCGGCGGCCGGCACGCGGTCGGCCTCGACGATCGTCGATCTCGTAGGTGATCTCGGCGGTCTTCGCGAGCATCAGCGTCGCCGAGCAGTACTTGTCCTTCGACAGCTTCACCGCGCGCTCGACCTGGTGCGCGATCGAGGCCGCGGCCCGCGACCGTGTAGCTGAAGATGGATCTTGGTGAAAACCTTCGGCTCGGTCGGCCGCGCGCTCGCGCTTCGGCGTCGACCACGCAATCGGCGATCGGCTGGCGCGCCTTCTTCAGGATCAGCACGACGTCGAATGCCGTGCAGGCCGCCGCGCCCATGAGCACGAGCTCCATCGGCCGCATGCCGAGGTTGCGGCCGCCGTGCTCCGGCGCGCCGTCGATCACGACCGCGTGCCCGCTGCCGGACTCGCCGACGAAGCTGACGCCCTCGACCCATTTGACCCTGGCTTTCATCGTCCATCCTCCGCGGCGCATATCGCGCAGATACGCCGGACGTGTCGCGACCCATGGCCAGTTGAGTGCTCACTGATCGACTTTGTTGCCACGCTGCGGTCTCCGACGTCGTTGCGGCGCAATACAAACTTGCGTTGTGCGGCGCAATATGCCAACATCATAGCGCCGCCGCGTCAGGAGAGTCCTCCTCACTTCCGCGGCGGGTCATTCCTCCCTTCCTCCTCCCTAGGGCGGAATCCTTGAGAGCGCGGTCCCGCAATCGGCCGCGCTCTTTTTTGCCCGGCGGCGAGCCGGCGCACGTCTCGCCGAACGACGCCGGTTCTCGCGCTGACCGGGAATCGGCACGCATTATCATCGCAAGACTTTGCTGAAATCCGACGTTGCATCGCTGCGCACCGACCCCAACGGATTTTCCGATGAAAACCTTCTCCGCCAAGCCGCAGGACATCGAGCGGGACTGGTACGTGGTCGACGCCACGGACAAGGTGCTGGGCCGCCTCGCGAGCCAGATCGCGCTGCGCCTGCGCGGCAAGCACAAGCCGATCTTCACTCCGCACGTGGACACCGGCGACTTCATCGTCGTCACCAACGTCGAGAAGCTCCGCGTCACCGGCAACAAGGCCGAGGACAAGCTCTATCACCGCCACAGCGGCTACCCGGGCGGCATCACGCACGACGAACTTCGCCAAGATGCAGGCACGCTTTCCCGGGCGCGCGCTGGAAAAGGCGGTCAAGGGAATGCTGCCCAAGGGACCGCTCGGCTACAAGATGCTGAAGAAGCTCAAGTGCTACGCGGGCGACATCGCACCCGCACTCGGCGCAGCAACCGAAAACCCTGGACATCTGACTCTCATGATCGGCAACTACTACTACGGCACCGGCCGCCGCAAGAGCGCCGTCGCGCGCGTGTTCATCAAGAAGGGCACGGGCAAGATCGTCGTCAACGAAAAGCCGGCCGACGAGTTCTTCTCGCGCGACACCGGCCGCATGGTGATCCGCCAGCCGCTCAAGCTCACGAATCACGAAGCGACGTTCGACATCATGATCAACGTCGAGGGCGGTGGCGAATCGGGCCAGGCCGGCGCGGTGCGCCACGGCATCACGCGCGCGCTGATCGACTACGACGCGCAGCTGAAGCCGACGCTGTCGAAAGCGGGGCTCGTCACGCGCGACGCGCGCGAGGTCGAGCGCAAGAAAGTCGGCCTCCACAAGGCGCGCAAGCGCAAGCAGTTCTCGAAGCGCTGATCGGATTTGCCCCGCTTGCGAAGGCCGCCCCACGAGGCGGCCTTCGTGTTTTCGGGAACCCCGCCGCGCGTCATGCCGTTGTCATAAGATGCGGCGCACGGGTGCTAGAATTCGTTTCATGAGCTATCGAGGCATGGCCTGATGATCAAGATCGGCATCGTCGGCGGGACGGGATACACGGGCGTCGAATTGCTGCGGCTGCTCGCGGCGCACCCGGAGGCCGAGATTCGCGCGATCACGTCGCGCAAGGATGCCGGCACGAAGGTCGCCGCGATGTTCACGAGCCTGCGGGACGCCGGAACCAGGCTGCACGATCTCGCGTTCGCCGACCCCGCGGATGCCGATCTCGAGACCTGCGACGTCGTGTTCTTCGCCACGCCGCACGGCGTCGCGATGGCGCAGGCACGCGAGCTCGTCGCCGCGGGCGTACGCATCATCGACCTCGCCGCCGACTTCCGGCTCAAGGATGCCGCGGCATTCGAGCGCTGGTACAAGATGCCGCACGCGTGCCCCGAGCTCCTCGCCGAGGCCGTCTACGGCCTGCCGAGGTCAACCGCGCCGGCGATCCGCAGCGCGCGCATCGTCGGCAACCCCGGCTGCTATCCGACCGCGGTGCAGCTCGGACTTGCTGCCGCTGCTCGAGGCAGGGCTCGTCGACGCCGAGCACCTGATCGCCGACTGCAAGTCCGGCGTGTCCGGCGCGGGTCGCAAGGCCGAGATGGGGCTGATCTTCTCCGAGGCCGCCGACAACTTCAAGGCGTACAGCGTCAACGGCCATCGGCACCATCCGGAGATCGTCCAGGGGCTCGGACGCGCCGCGCGCAAGCCGGTGTCGCTCGTGTTCATCCCGCACCTCGTGCCGATGATCCGCGGCATGCAAGCGACGCTCTACGCGCGGCTCACGAAGAGCGACGTCGACCTGCAGGCATTGTTCGAGCGGCGCTATGCGGGCGAGCCGTTCGTCGACGTCATGCCGCCGGGCAGCGCTGCCCGACACGCGATCGACGCGGGCGGCGAACGTCTGCCGGATCGCCGTTCACCGTCCCGAGGGCGGCGACATCGCCGTGGTGCTCGCCGTCGAGGACAACCTCGTCAAAGGCGCCGCGGGCCAGGCGATCCAGAACATGAACCTGATGTTCGGACTCGCCCGAGACGACGGGCCTGACTGCGCTGCCGGTGCTGCCGTAGCGATGGCGTTTCCTGCTTCGTGGCGCCGCGCGCGCCAGTTCTTCAGGCATTTCCGGATCGACGCGCCGCGGATGGCGGTGCGCTCGCACCTGCCGTGGCCGTGGCGCGGCCGTCGCCGTCGCCGTGCTGGTCGCGATCGTCGGCGGCATGTGGTGGTGGGGCTTCGACTTCGGCCAGATCTTCGGCGGGTTCAACCGGAAGGAGATCGAGGCGAGGATCGCGACGCTCGAGGCCGACAACGCCCGCCTGCGCGCCGAAACCGACGAGCTGCGGGCGAAGAATTCGCAGCAGGAGAGCGAGCTCGCGATGACGCAGGGCGCCGCAGGCCACGCTGTCAAAGCAGGCGATGGAGCTTTCCGAACGAGAACTCCCAGCTCAAGGAGGAGCTCGCGTTCCTGCAGAAGCTCGTTGCCGACTCGAACAAGCAGACGGGACTCTCGATCCAGCGGCTCGAGGTCGAACGCGAGAGCGACGATGCCTGCCACTACCGGCTGCTGATCGTCCGCGGCGGCAACCCGCAAAGACGACTTCGAAGGCCGGGTCACGTTGCAGGCGACGCGTCCTGCCGCAGCCAGAGGGCGGCAGCGCCCCTCGGCCGACGATCGTGACACTGCCCGACGACCAGCCTGAATCGGCGGCGACGCTCAACCTCAAATTCAAGTATTATCAGCGGGTTGAGGGGACGATCCGGGTCCCGCCCGGCGCTCAGGTCAGGTCGGTGACCGTCCGCGCCTTCGAAACCGGTCAAGCGACGCCGCGGGCGACACAAACGCTTGTGATCCCGTAAGGAGGGCCCCATGTTCGAGCGCAAGAAACACACGGCGCCGCAAAAGCGGATCGACAGCCTGATCGGCGCCGGCACGGTCGTCGACGGCGACGTGACGTTCGCAGGCGGCCTGCGGATCGACGGCGAAGTGCACGGCAACGTCGTGTCGACCGACGGCGAGCCCAGCACGCTGGTGATCAGCGAGCATGCGCAGATAAAAGGCGAGATCCGCGTCTCGCACGTCGTGGTCAACGGGACCGTCGACGGCCCGATTGCCGCCGACGACTATCTCGAGCTGCAGCCGAAGGCACGGGTCGTCGGCGATGTGACGTACAGGACGCTCGAAATGCACGTCGGCGCAGTCGTCCAGGGGCGGCTCAATCACGCCGAACCGGGCACGGCTTCGGTGGTCGAATTGAAGCGAGCGGTATCGGAGTAAGGTATTTTCCGACCGGGGGTGCGAACCCCGGCCGCAGCCCTGACCGACCCCATCGGCGGCAGGGTTGCGGTGGACCGGGCGGAAACCGGATAATGGCGCAGCAGAACGCGCCAGGAGCGACGATGAACGACATGACCGAGATGCCCGCACCGCTGGTCTTCACCGACAGCGCCGCGGACAAAGTGAAAGCCCTGATCGAGGAGGAAGGCAATGCCGACCTGAAGCTGCGCGTCTTCGTCACCGGCGGCGGCTGCTCGGGCTTCCAGTACGGCTTCACGTTCGACGAGGTCGTCAACGACGACGACACGGCGATGGTGAAGAACGGCGTGACGCTGCTGATCGACCCGATGAGCTACCAGTACCTGGTCGGCGCCGAGATCGACTATCAGGAAGGCCTCGAAGGCGCGCAGTTCGTGATCAAGAATCCGAACGCGACGACCACCTGCGGCTGCGGCTCGTCGTTCTCGGCCTGATACGCTTCGAGATCCTCGCACGACGGGGCCAGCGCGGCCCCGTTTTGTTGCCCGGTCCGCGGTTGTCTGCCCGACCCGCTTTTCAGCGCGGATAGATCGCGCCCAGCACGCGCGCGCCCGCGCGCGCCGGTGACGGCCGGCAGATTGCCCGGGCGACCCGCGATCGCCTCGCGCGCGAGCCACGCGAACGCGAGCGCCTCGACATGCACGACGTCGACGCCATGCGCCGCTGTCGTCGCGACCGGCGCGGCGCAAGCGCGCCCGCGAGCGCATCCATCAGCGCCGTATTGTTCGCGCCGCCGCCGCAGACGAGCACTTCGGACGCGCCCGGGCAGTGCGCCCGGACCGCGTCGGCGATCGTTCGCGCCGTCAGCGCGACGAGCGTCGCCTGCACGTCGGCGGGCGCGACGTTCACGCCCGGCGAGTTTCGCGTCGAGCCAGTCCCGGTTGAAGAGGTCGCGGCCGGTGCTCTTCGGCGGCGTGCGCGCGAAAAACGGCTCGCTCGCGCATCGCACGCCAGCAACGCGTCGTCGACGCGCCCCGTCGCTGCCCACGCGCCGTCGCGATCGAACTCGCCGCCGCGATGCCGCCGGTGCCAGTCGTCGAGCAGCACGTTGCCCGGGCCCGGTATCGAACCCGCCCGACCGCGCCACCTGGCGCGAGATCGGTGAGGTTCGCGATGCCGCCGAGATTGACGACGACGCGGCGCACGTCGCCGCCGAAAAGCGCCGCGTGGAACGCGGGCACGAGCGGCGCGCCCTGCCCGCCCGCGGCGACGTCGCGGCTGCGGAAGTCGGCGACGACCGTCACCTGGGTGCGCTCGGCGACGCGCGCCGCGTTGTTGAGCTGCAACGTCCAGCCGTCGTCCGGGCGATGGCGCAACGTCTGGCCGTGAACGCCGGCGGCGACAAGATCGCCAGACGAGATCTTCGCGTTCGCGACCGCGCCGGTGATCGCCTCTGCGTAAACGTCTGCCAGCGCGTTCGCCGCGCGTGCCGCACGCGCGAGCTCGTTCGGGACCGGTTGCTGCAATGCGGAGAGCTCCGCACGCAACGCGGGTGGAAAAGGGCGTGCCGCTGCACCCAGCACCTCGCAAGTGCGGCCCGAGTCGGGGGCGAAATCCGCGACGACGGCATCGACGCCGTCGAGGCTCGTGCCGGACATCACGCCGGCGTAGAGTTCGCGGCGCATCGGGAGTGCGAGCAGCGCCGCTACTCTGCGTCCGCGGACCAGATGGCGGACAGAGCGCGCGCCTGCTCGAGCTCGGCGGCGCAGGGTCGATGCCGCGCAATGAAGGCGGGCCGCGTTGCCGCCGGAAGCGGTTCGCCTCCGGGCAGCGCGACGGTCAGCGGATCGCGCTGCTCGTTGGCGACCCGGAACTCGTAGTGCAGATGCGGACCGGTCGCCCAGCCGGTCTGGCCCACGTATCCGATCACCTCGCCCTGCGTGACGCGCGCGCCGGGCTTCACGCCGGAAGCGAATGCGCGACAGATGCGCATAGAGCGTCGAGAACGCGCCCGCGTGCTGCAGCAGGATCACCTTGCCGTAGCCGTTCTGCACGCCCGCGAACTGCACGCGGCCGTTGCCGGTGGCGCGCACCGGCGTGCCGATGGGCGCGGCGTAGTCGACGCCTTTGTGCGCGCGCCAGTCATGCAGGATCGGATGGAAGCGCGCATTGGAGAAGCCCGACGTCACGCGCGAGAACTCCATCGGCGAGCGCAGGAACGCCTTGCGCAGCGCGGCGCCGTCGGCGGCGTAGTAGTTTTCGGCGCCGTCCGCGTCGCGCCAGAGGAACGCCTGGTACGTCTTGCCGCGGTTGTCGAACTCGCGCAGCGACGATGCGGCCCGCGCCGACGGCCTCGCCGTCGATGTAGCGCATCTCGTAGACGACGGCGAAGCGGTCGCCGCGCTGCATGTCCTTGTAGAAGTCGATGTCGCCGGCGAACACGTCGGCGAGCTGCAGCGTCACGGCGTCGGGCAGTCCCGCGGCGTCGGCGGCCGCGAACAGCGACGAACGGATCTCGCCGGACGCGCATCTTCCAGCGCACTTCCACCGGCGCCGGCCCCGAGATCGCGGCGAGGCGATCGCCGTTGCGCGATGATCGACAGCAGGTCGCCCGTTACCCGCGACGAAACGCAATTGCAAGCAGCGCGGCCGTCGTCGTCGGTCCTTGCCGTCAGCGACTTGCCGGGCCGCAGCTGATAGAGCGCCCGCGCCGCGGGATCCGTGCGCAGGAACGCGAGCGCGTCCGAATCGTCGACGCCCATGCGCGCGAGCACGCTGCCGACCGTGTCGCCGCGCTCGGATGCGCTCCTCGCGCCAATAACCCGATTGCATCGGCAGCGAGCGGCGTCAACACCGGCTGCGGCAACGCGCGCAGCACGCGTCTACCGCGGGGACCGTTTCGAGCGTCGTGTCCGGCGCGAGGCCGAACGCGGCGACGCCCGAAAGCGTGAGCGCGATGAGGCCGAACCACTGCCCGGGCGTCAGCGCACGCGCCGCCCGCGATGGCGGCATCAAGAACGCTTTGCGCTAGAATTCGTCTGCTGCGCACGGCCATCGACGGTGGAAAAGCGGGCGAAGCGCGCGATTCTAGCAAACGCCGCGGCGGCACCCGGGAGCGCCTCCATCGCGTCCGTCCCGACCGTTCCGCTCTTCTCCTCTGCCGCCATGCCCGTCGACATCGATCACCAGCTTGCCGTGTTCAAGCGCGGCGCCGACGAGCTGCTCGTCGAAAGCGAGCTCGTCGCCAAGCTTGCGCGCGGGAAGCCGCTCCGGATCAAGGAAGGCTTCGACCCGACCCGGCCGGACCTGCACCTCGGCCACACGGTGCAGTTCAACAAGCTGCGCGCAGCTGCAGGACCTCGGCCACCACATCATCTTCCTGATCGGCGACTTCACCGGGATGATCGGCGATCCCACCGGGCGCAACGTGACGCGCCCGGCGCTTTCGCGCGAGGAGATCGAGGCCAACGCCAAGACCTACACCGACCAGGTGTTCCTCATCCTCGATCGGGAGAAGACCGAGGTCGCGTTCAACTCGAAGTGGCTCTCGCCGCTCGGCGCCGACGGCATGATCCGGCTCGCCGCGAAATACACGGTGGCGCGGATGCTCGAGCGCGACGACTTCGCCAAGCGCTACAAGGAAGGGCAGCCGATCGCGATCCACGAATTCCTCTATCCGCTCGCGCAGGGCTACGACTCGGTCGCGCTCAAGGCCGACGTCGAGCTGGGCGGCACCGACCAGAAATTCAACCTGCTCGTCGGCCGCGAGCTGCAGCGCCACTACGGTCAGGAGCCGCAGTGCATCCTGACGCTGCCGCTGCTCGAAGGGCTGGACGGCGTCAACAAGATGTCGAAGTCGCTCGACAACTACGTCGGCATCACCGAGCCGCCCGACGAGATGTTCGGCAAGCTGATGTCGATCTCCGACGAGCTGATGTGGCGCTATTTCGAGCTGCTGTCGTTCCGCCCGCTCGCGGAAATCGCGCGGCTGAGGGACGAGTGCGCAGCCGGCCGCAATCCGCGCGACGCGAAGGTGATGCTGGCGCAGGAGATCGTCGCCCGCTTCCATTCGCCGGCGGCGGCCGAGCACGCGCTCGCCGAGTTCGAGGCGCGGTTCCGGCAGGGCGCGCTGCCGGAGAACATGCCGGAGGTCACGCTGCAGACCGCGGGCGCCGGGATTGCCGATCGCGCAACTCGCGAAGCAGGCGGGGATCGTCGACTCGACGTCGGAGGCGCTGCGCCTGATCGCGCAGCGCGGGCTCAAGGTGGACGGCGACGTCGTCGCCGACAAGGCGCTCGCGATCGCCGCCGGCCGCACCGTCGTCGTGCAGGCCGGCAAGCGCAAGTTCGCGCGCGTCACCGTCCGTTGACGCGCCCCGCCGGTGGCGCCTGCGATGCGCGTCCTCAACGTCGGCGGTGCGAGCAAGACGATTCCGATTCCGCCCCATTACGCGGGCTGGGAGCACCTGCTGCTCGACATCGATCCGCGCGGCAGGCCCGACATCGTGTGCGACGCGCGCGAGCTCGCGTCGCTGCCGGCCGGGCAATTCGACGCGGTCTATTGCTCGCACAACCTCGAGCACTATTACAAGCACGACGGCAAGCGCGTCCTGCGCGGCTTCCTGCACGTGTTGCGAGACGACGGATTCGCCGAGATCGTCGTCCCCGACCTCGATTCGGTCATGCAGCGCGTCGTCGAGCCACGGGATGGACATCGAGGACGTGCTCTACACGTCGCCGGCGGGTCCGATCACGCCGCGCGACGTGCTGTACGGATGGGGCGTCGAGATCGAGCGCTCGGCTCAGCGACTTCTTCGCGCACAAGACGGGCTTCACGGCGAAGTCGCTCTTCGGGGCCGTGCAGCAGGCGGGATTCGCGCACGCGATCGTGCTGAGAGTCGTCGAGGCATTCGAACTGCGGGCCTTCGCGTTCAAGGCAGCGCCGAGGCCCGAGCAGCGGGCGCTGCTCGGGCTGCCCGAAGCAAAGTGATGCGCCGACGCGTCGCTCAGGCGATGCCGGGATTCCCCGCGACGCCCTCGACCTTCGGCAGATTGAGGGCAAGCGGCGCAATCGTCTTTCGCGCGCGGAGATAGCGCGCCATCACGTCCCACACGGGCTCGCCGCCCACGGCTCCTCGCCTCCTCGGAGACCGGCGCCCATCCCGCGACCTTGTATCTCTTCGCCGGATCGAGCGGCTTGCCGGCAAGCATCATCGCCGTGATGCGGCTGCCCATCCTCGCAGCCGGATCGATCGCGTACTTCAGGCCGCCGACACGGACCATGTCGCCGCCCTGCTGGTAGTACGGATCGGGGTTGAAGAGATTGTCGGCGACGTCTTCGAGGATCGTCTTGATCATCTCGCCGGTGAGCTCGTTGACGGTGACGTACGGATAGGTGATCGCCGTCTGGTCCATCAGGTGCTCGTAGCGTGATCGCCTGTCCGGGCAGCAGCGTCGTTCCCCAGCGGAAACCCGGCGAGAACGCGATCTCGGCATTCTTCTCCGCCATCAAACCGTCGAGGATCAGCTGATCGGCGGTGCCGTTGAAGTTGCCGCGGCGGTAGAGCAAGTCCCTCGGTGACCGCGAGCTTGTCGCCGAGCTTCGCGAGATACGGCGCGCGATGCTTGCGATCAGCGCCTCCATCGCCGGGTCGGCGGGGAGCAGCGAGGAAAACACGGGCAGCAGCCGATAGCGAAAATCGGCGAGCTTGCCGCCCTTGACGTCGAGATCGAGCACCGCGAGAAACTTGCCGTTGCTGCCGGCGTTGGTGACGAGCGTGCGCCCGCCGCGCGTTGGCGACGACCGAGGGCTGCGGCACGCCGTCGTGCGTGTGGCCGCCGAGGATCGCGTCGATCCCGGTCACGCGCGAGGCGAGCTTCAGATCGACGTCCATCCCGTTGTGCGACAGCAGGACGACAACCTGCGCGCCCTTGCCGCGCGCTTCATCGACGACCTTCTGCAGATTGTCGTCCTGGATGCCGAACGTCCACTCGGCGACGAAATAGCGCGGATTGGCGATCGGCGTGTACGGAAATGCCTGGCCGACGATCGCGACCGGGACGCCGTTGATCGTCCGGATCACATACGGCGGGAAAACCGGGTCGCCGAAGTCGGCGGTCTTCACGTTCTGCGCGACGAAATCGATCTTTCCGGCGAAGTCGCCGTCGACGACCGCCTTCACGCGCTCGGCGCCGAGCGTGAATTCCCAGTGGCCCGTCATCACGTCGACGCCGAGCGCCTTCTGCGCGTCGACCATGTCCTGGCCGTTCGTCCATAGCGCCGTCGCCGAGCCCTGCCATGTGTCGCCGCCGTCGAGCAGCAGCGCGCCGGGGCGCGAAGACCGGAGCTTCGCTACGAGCGTGGCCAGATGAGCGAAGCCGCCCATCGTCCCGTACGCTTTGGCCGCCTCTGCGTAATCGAGATAAGTGAAGGCGTGCGCCTCGCGTGTCTTGGGCTTGATGCCGAAGTGCTTGAGCAACGCCTCGCCGACGAGATGCGGCGGCTGCCCGCGTGCGGCGCCCACGCCGAGATTGACGTTCGGCTCGCGGAAGTAGATCGGCAGCAGCTGGGCGTGGCAGTCGGTGAAGTGGAGCAGGCTCACGTTGCCGAAACGCTCGATGCCATCGTAGAAACGCGCGCCCGCCGAGAGGTCGAGCGCGGCGCGCGCGTCGACGGGCAGGCCGGCCGCGGCGGCGGCGGCGACCGCATGCAGGAATTCGCGGCGGTTCATGAATCGCTTCTAGGTCGGTTTCCGGCGGTACTGGGCCAGCGCCCGCAGATCCTCGGGAAACATCTCGCCGACTTCCCGGCGCACGACGCGGCCGGTGGCATCGATGACGAAAAGCACGGGCAGGCCCTTGCGGAGGTCGAACTGGCGCAGCGTCTCGCTATCCGCCTGCGCCGCGCGGAACGTGTAACCGTGGCCGGCGAGATAGGCGCGCGCCTTCGCCGGGTCCTTGTCGATCGAGAACGTGAGAATCTCGAGGCCCTGACCGCCCGCCTCGCGCTGGAGCGCTTCCAGGTGTGGATTCTGGCGGGCGCAGAACGGACACCACGAGGCCCAGAACTCGACGACGACGACGCGTCCCTCGAGCCGGGAGGCGGACAGCGTCGTGCCGTCGAGCAGGACGACGTCGCGCCAAACAATGCGATCACCGGTTTGCGCGGCGTGCGCCGATGCGGCGACCGCGGGCAGCGCTGCGAGCGCAAGGAACTGGCGTCGATCCATGGTCTGGACGGGAAGGCGCGACCTGCGGGCGGACGACGATGCCGACGGCGAGGCATCGACGCCCGCGCGGCTACTGGTTGACCGGCGAGCGCGGGTCCAGCAGG
>CAVTFF010000011.1:0-207005 GCA_963733985.1 uncultured beta proteobacterium
TGCCCAACGGTCTGTTCACCCGGGCAGGCCGGCGAGACAAGGTACGCAGCCGATGTTCGAATGAAACGCGGGTTGTCGCCGTTTGCTAGCTGTGATTTCTACGACCGTTGTTCAGCGAACTGAGCCAGTCGGCTGATGGGCGTTTGGCGATTAAGGCTAGCATGGGGTCGTTCCTCATTGTAGAACCGCAGCCACGGCGCCAATGCGGCGCGGCGTTGTGCCGAGTTGGCATAGGGGATGGCGTAGGCCCATTTGCGCAGCAGGGTTTGGATGACCCGTTCCGCTTTGCCGTTGGTCTGCGGGCGATAGGGACGGGTGCGTTTGGCTGTGATGCCGAGCCAGCGGCACGCTTTGCGGAACGGTCGCGAGCGATAGGCGCCGCCGTTGTCGGTGAGCACGCGCTGGACGCGGATGCCGCGGCGGCGGAAATCGCGCAGCGCGCGCAACCAGAAGGCGGTCGCGGTGTAGCGCTTCTCGTCGGGCAGGATCTCGACATAGGTGAAGCGCGAACAATCGTCGATGGCCACATGCGCGTATTCCCAGCCGGCGCCCACCACCGAATCGCGGCGGATTGCCGGTAATGCGATGGCCGGGTTGCACGATGCGCCCGAGCTTCTTGATGTCCAGGTGCACCAGCTCGCCCGGGTGGCTCCATTCATAGCGTCGCGCCGGCGGGGGTGGGTTGAGATAGCGCAGGCGCCCCAAGCCCAAGCGGCGCCAGCACCGCGCTCACGGTGGAGCGCGCCAGCGGCAGCTGCGCCGCGATTTCCGTCGCTACCAGCTTGGCCTGGCGCAGCAGGCGGATCAGCGCCAGCCAAGCCGGCGCCAAGGCCTGCGGGTGGCGGTGCGCCCTCGAACTGCGGTCGCACAAGCCCGCTGGCCCTTCCCTGCGATAGCGGGCCAACCACTTGTACACGCTCCGCTCCGAAATACCGAAGGCGCTCGCCACGACGCTCACCGGCCAGTGCTCCTGCAGAACGCGATGAACCAGCAAGGCTCGACTCTGCGGCGTCGTGCGGGCATTCTTGTGGATGTTCATCCGGCTGTCTCCTCAGGGGTTGATCGGCTCGCACCAATCAGCTTCCCGGATTCAGTCCGGATGAACAACCCTCATAGAAATCACAGCTAGTGATCCCGTGTTCGTTCGACGGGCTTGCCGCCTTTGTCCATTGCCGCAACGAGATCCTTCGCACCCGAGCCCCATCGGGAGACGACTCTGACCGCATCGGTGAAGGGCACGTCCACGGGGTGCACGCGTTGCCGGTCGAGAACGTAGACGGCGCCCGCAAACGGCGTGGGGATCGACGGAACGAAGACCGTGTAGCGTCCGTCCTCATGCTCTTCGATGACGAACGCCGGGACAAGGGCGTCTTCGATTTCGATCAGCGCGGCCTTCCACGTGCTCCCGCGGCTTTGCCCAGCCACCTGGTGCGTGAGGCTCCGGATGAGCGCATAGCCAGGGATCCTTTCAAAGACGGTCTTTTCGATCCAGTTCCGGACCCGTTGCCCCACGCGGGTACCGACGGAGGCGCCAATCGCGACGCAGATCACAAGAACGAGGAGAAGAGACAGGAACTCCTCGGCGGGAACCCAGTCGGGCAGAAGCTCGGCGAGTGGGCGCACCAGATTGGCAACCGACTTCATTCCCTTGAGCAGCAGCAAGACCGCGAAGTACACCGGAACAACGATGAGCAAACCTCGAAACAGCGCCTTTGACAGAAACGCCATGATCTGCTTCATGGAGTGCCTCTTCTGCTCGATCCCGGACAGCGCATCCTTCAGCCAGCGGATCGCGTCACTGCGGAATCAGAGCGCCGCCTCGCGGCAGTCCGCGTGCGGCCTGCCGGACGCGCCGTCTTGGTCTTACTGCTGCTTGCTGCCCTTGATGTTGCCGACGACGCCGCCGGCGACTGCGCCTATGGCTGCGCCCGTCCATCCGCTGCCGCCTGCGATGGCCGCGATGCCCGCACCCGCCGCCGCGCCGATGGCCGCGCCCGTCACCGTTCCTTGTTGCTGCGGGGTCATCGTCGTGCATCCGAGGACGCTCGTCGCCGCCGCGATTGCCACGATCGTTGCGAATCTCTTCATGTTCAGTCTCCGTTACTTGGATTTCTGAAGTCCCGGCACGACCATTTCAAACCAGATGATCTCGATGACGGGCCGCTGGGTCTTGTCGGGGTTGGCCGCATACCATTTGTCGACCCCTTCGCGAACGGTGTCGAGCGTGTGGGCACCACCCTTCAATCCTTTGGCGAAGCGCGGGACGACGCTCTGCGCGTCGGAAGGCGGGCTCGCCCTTGGTACGCCGTCTCGAGCTGGAGAATGTTGGCGATGCCGATGAGATAGGCCTTTTTCACCTGTTCGGTTGACTTGGTCCAATGTTCCCCGGTAACGAGCGGGACTTCGTCGGCAGAGCGCTGCCGGACGTTATCGCCAATGTCAGGCATGCAGCGAGCAGCACAGTGCGCAACTGCGGTTTCATTGCCATCGCTTTCTCCTCAAGCATTTCGATCTCGGCATTCGCCATGAATTGCGGTCCGGCAAGCAGCGGAGCGATGAGAGGCGCGGCTGCCGTGGCCTTGCGTAATGATACCCCCGCATCCTTGTGATCGCAGTTGGCTAAAACTGCGCCCCGATGGAGAAGATGACGTAGCGGCTGCCGGAGTCCGGGATTGAAGCCGTACACTCCGAGCGTCATCTTGCCGACCGATCACTTGACCGAAGATGCCGCGCTGCAGGTCGCGGCCGGTGTCGATGGTATGCGTTCGCTGACCAACGAGGCCGACCCGGAGCCATTCGACCGGCTTCCAGCCGAGCTCGGTCCACGAGTAGAAATAGCTCGCACTGCTCTCGTCGAGGTCGCGAACGTACTCGGCCTCGACGTAGACATCGAGCGATCGCCAGCCGATGCTCGCCTCGAGCCCCGGCACGACGCCGCGAGCGGCCCCGAACAGGCCGCCGATGATCGGCGTCAGCTTCGTAGGTCACGGTGTCGCCGCCCGCGAATTTCCAGCCGACGAAAGCCGATCCGGAATCGCGCGCCTCGTAGTTGTAGCGCGCTTCGAGATGCAACGGACCGTGATTCAATGACGCCACGCCCACGCCGAAATCGGGCTGGTCCCGCATCGCGTAGTACATGCCGGTGACGGCGCCCGACCACGCGGGTTCGCCGGGCGCGGCGGTCTCGGCGCAAAGCGCCGGCCCGGACCACGCCAGAAACGTGAGTGCAAGCCGGCGAAGCGCCGCCGATCTCATCCGCCGAGCGCCTTCACCGCCGCGATCAGCACCGCGCCGAAGACCGCCATGCCGAACCCGGGACGCAGCGGCTTCGGATATCCGGCGTAACGCCCGAACGCGAAGCCGGCCGCGAACAGCATGCCGAGCGTGATGCCCTGGGACCAGTGCATCGCCGTCGCCGCGTCGTCGGTCAGCAGGAAGGGGACGACCACCGGGAACGTGGCGACGACGACCATCACGAAGACGCCGAAGGCCTCGAGAAAATCCCGCGGCCGCAGGACGCCGAGACGGTCAACCTGCAGTTCGAGCAATCGGCGCCGCATGCCCTCGAGCTCGTCGGTTCCGACGAGTGCGGCGATGTGATCGGGCAGCGCCTGCGCGATCAGGCGCCGCGCGGTCTCGGGTTCGGCCCCGGCAATCCGGCGGGCAAGCGTCCGGTTGCGCGTGCGCTCGGTCACGGTCCGCACGACGTACATCACCGCGTCGACGAGTCCCCAGGCGAGGTTGCAGCCCAGCGCCGCCATCATGACGGTGCGCACCTCGTCCTTCCCGGCGGTGGCGATCGACAGCGAGCCAACGATCGTGACGGCCATGATGAGGCCAAACAGGATTTCCGAGATCCGGTCGATCGGATCGAGCACCCGTTGGCGCTCGTCGGTGGGGATGATTCCCATTTCCTCGTCCAATCTTGTCGTCCACCGCGTTCGTTGTCACACTAGCGGGAAAACGCGGTCGCCATGCGCCGTTGCCGCGATTATGGCGGAAAACCGGTCGATGAATCCCAACCCCACCGACACCGACCCGCCTCCGGCCGCCGCGCGCACTGCGTCCTGGTGGGACCGCAGCCGCCGCTTCGTCAGGGGCAAGCTCTCGTGGAATCGCCTGTTCGGAGCGTCGAGCTATCTCAAGTCCGCGCTGTGGACCGTTCCGATCGTCGCGATCGCGATCGAGCTGGTGGTGACGCCGATCCTGCACCGCCTCGATGCCTGGCTCGGATGGGAGTTCGCCGGGCTCGCCGTATCCGGCGCGCAGGCGATCGACCAGACCGTAATCTCGCTCACGCTGGCGTTCCTCGTGTTCACGTTCGGCTCGCTGCTGGTGGCGATCCAGGTCGCGGGGGGGCAGATGACGCCGCGGGTCATCGCGACGGCGCTCCTGCGCGACAACGTCGTGCGCTACAGCGTTGGTCTGTTCACGTTCACGCTCGTCTTCGCGGTAGGCGCGTTGAACCGCCTGGAGACATCGGTGCACCAGCTCGTCGCATTCGCGGTGGGGGCACTGGGTGTCGCGTGCATCGCCGACTTCCTGTTCCTGATCGACTACGCGGCGCGGCTGCTGCGCCCGGTGAGCATCGTCGCGCGCATCGGCAATGAGGGCCTCGCGGTCATCAAAGCGGTCTATCCGGAACCGACCGAGCGAATGGTCGCGGAGACAGCTGGCCTGCGCGCGCTGCTTGGGGTTCCGGCCGGCGTCGTCCTGCATAGCGGCACCTCCGAGATCGTGCTCGCCGTCGACCTGCCGACGCTGGTCGCGGAGGCCGCGCGATGCGAAGGGGTCATCGAATTCTTGCCTCAGGTCGGGGACTTCGTCGCCGCCGACGAGCCGCTGTTTGCGCTGTACGGAGGAGCCTCGGCGGCCAACGAAACGACGCTGCGGACGACGGTCGCGTTCGGGCCGGAACGAACGCTCGAGCAGGACCCGATGTTCGCGTTCCGGATCCTCGTCGACATCGCGCTGAAGGCGCTCTCCCCGGCGATCAACGATCCGACGACGGCGGTCCTCGCGCTCGACCAGGTCCACCGACTGCTGCGCGTGCTGGGCAAGCGGCGCCTGCGACCCGACGTGGTGCAGGACGACGCCGGACGGCCGCGCGTGATCTTCCGGACCCCGAACTGGGAGGATTTCGTGCACGTGGCATGCAACGAGATTCGGACGTGCGGCGCGGGCAGCGTGCAGGTCGCGCGCCGGATGCGCGCGCTGCTCCAGAACCTCGTCCTGACGCTGCCCGGGCACCGCCATCCCGCGCTGATTAACGAGCTGGAGGCGCTCGACCGGACGATCGAGAGGCTCTACAGCCTTGCGGCCGACCGCGCGCTTGCCAGCATTCCCGATGCGCAGGGGCTCGGCGGTGCGCCAACCTCCTTGGTGAGAGAGCGCGAGGGTTGAGCGATGACGTGGCCGGCAGCCGGCATCGCGCCCGTCGCAAGCCGGTTGTTTGCGCACGACCGGTGAGTGTGTCGCGGCTGCCGGTGAGCCCGTGCCCATAGAGGGCCCCGTTCCGGGCACCGTGTTGTCGATCGTCGCCGTCGCGACGGTCTTCACTGTCATGTTTGACCTCGGCCTCGCCATCGTGCCCGGCGAATTCCGCTTGGTCGCGCAGCGTCCGATGCTGATGGTCAAGGGGCTGTTCTCGGTGCTGATCGCGGTGCCGGTACTGGCGCTCGTCGTGACCCGCGCGTTCGATCTCCCGCGAGCGGCGGAAGTCGGCATCGTGCTGATGGCGATCTCGCCCGGAGCGCCGGTCGCGCTGCGGCGATCGCTCGGCGCCGGTGGCCATCGGTCGTTCGCGCCGGCGCTGCAGATCGCCGTGGCCGTGCTGGCCGTCGTGTCGATGCCGCTGTCCATCGCGGCGCTCGACGAGTATTACGGCGCCCAAGCGACGGCTTCCCCAGAGCATCTGGCGCGACAGGTCTTTACGGCGCAGTTGCTGCCGCTGGGCCTCGGCATGCTGACGGCGCGCCTGCGTCACCCCTGGGCGGTGTGGCTCGAGCCGAGGCTGCGCCGGCTCGGCGGCGTTCTGCTGATCGCCTTGTTGGTGTTGGTGCTGATCGACATCTGGGAAGTCGTGGTCGGTGCCGGTCTGCGCGTCGTGCTAGCGATCGTTATCGTGACGGTGCTGGCCCTGACTGCCGGCCACCTGTTGGGCGGCCCCGAGCCGGCGACGCGCACGGCGATGGCGATCTCGAGCGCGGCGCGCAATCCCGGTCTCGCACTGCTGGTCGCGACGCTGAACGCTGCCTCGCCGGCAATCACCGCGACGGTGCTCGCTTACCTCCTGATATCGGCGCTCGCGGTCGTCCCCTACGTCTTCTGGCGGCGCCGCGCGACGACGCGCATCGCGGCGCAATAGGAGTCCTATTCCGCGCGGCCTTCGAGCAGCGATGCGATCCGCTCTGATCGCACTACTGCATCGGCGAATTCGCCGAAGGCTTTGAGATCGTGAGCCGCGTACGCCAGCCCCTCGCACGCCGAGCTTCCGCCGCGCGGCGCCCAGATCCTCCGCGCCGCAAGAAGATAGACGCCATAGGCCGCGCGCAGGCCATGCGGAATGGTGGCGCCGATTTCCTGTTGCACCGTAT
The DNA here is from genome assembly GCA_963733985.1 of uncultured beta proteobacterium. Taxonomy (GTDB): domain Bacteria; phylum Pseudomonadota; class Gammaproteobacteria; order Burkholderiales; family Casimicrobiaceae; genus CAIWHR01. The sequence goes on from CAVTFF010000011.1 coordinate 6,597, forward strand.
AGGCGGCAAGGGCCGCGTTCGAGACGACCGCCGCTTCGATCAGCGCCGTGCGATAACCCTCTCTCTGTTTGACGTCGGGTCCGTGGGCCTCCGCGATCCTCTGCGCCGCCGCGTGCACGACGACGAGGAGGCGATCGAGAATGTTGCGCAACGAGTGCTTTTCGGCAAGCGAGAGGTAAGCCTTCGGATCGAGAAAGACGTCCACGGCAGCTGATACGGCACCGCAGCCGCTGTGCCCGAGAACAACGATGAGCTTCAGGCTCTCGCCGAGGTGGTCGACCGCATATTTCAGGCTGCCGAGCACATCGGCGCCCAGACCGTTGCCGGCGACACGGACGACGAACAGGTCATTGGGACCCTCGTTGAAGATCAGTTCGATGGGTACGCGAGCATCGGCGCAGCCGAGCACTGCGGCAAAAGGTCGCTGCCTGGGCGCGCGTTGGTCGCCCGAGTCGAGACCAAGATCGCGTGGATCCACCGAGATAACTCGCCGCGCCGTGCCGTCGCCCTCGCCCAGGCCATCGAGGAGCGCTGCGGTTGCCAACGAACCCTCGTCGAGCCGGGCGCGGGCTGCATTTGCATCGCTGGGCCGTGGGCGGGCGATGGCCGCACTGCCGTCGTACCGATATGCGATCTCTACGATCTTCAAGTTAGCACTCTGGGCCGATTCGGACTAGGATCGCACAATGGTGGTGCTGGGTCGAGACGGGCCCGAGCAGGATTGATCGATTCGCTGTCAAACGGAAAGGAAGAACCATGAAGGCTCTGATCCATGCCGTGGTACTGGGAGCACTTGCCACCGTTGCATCGGCGCAGATGACCACGCCCACGCCCGACACGAAGGCCAAGCAGGACACGGTCAAGGAAGCGACCGAACAAGGGTACAAGCAGTCGGGGAGGGCGTCCGCGGAAGGTTCCGCGAAGGCCGCGGCGACGAAGGGGACACCGAAAGTGCTGCCGGACAAGAAGGCCAAGCAGGAAGCAGTGAAGGCTAGCGCCGTGTACAAGCAGGCCGGCGTGTCGTCCGCGGAAGGCTCGGCCAAGGCTGCCGCCGACACCACGCCGAAGCAGGCGCCGCCGGTGATGGGCGAGCACCAGAAGGCGCTCGAAAAGGCCGCAAAGCCGTAATGTTTCTCCCCGCTCGGCGCGAGAGGGGCTGCGTCCGAGCGGATTGACCTATAGGCCGCCACTGCGGCGCACGAGGACGATGAGGTCCTCGGGTCAGAACTTCGTTCGGCGCTTCATGCTCCGATGCGCATGCAGGCCGTCGATCGGGCCTGCTCGCACCTTGTTGACGGCCGTCAACAGCCGGTCACGCGACGAAGGCAATAATTCAGGTGTTTGCAGGAGGGGCCGGGGTCGGATATTGCGATGCCGCCACCATCCTGGACGGCTCAGGCACACGCCCGTGTGGTTGAAGAGCGCATCTGGAATGGCGATCTCCAAACCCGCATCCGCCGCTGCAGAGTTCTCCGGCAGCGCCTCATTCTGAACGCGAGGTCAGCATGAATCCCACGAAGCAACTCACGCGCAGCTACGACATCTCGACCAAGGTGGCACGGGTTTTCCAGAAGCGCGCCAAGGTCGCGCAGGAGCATTTCAGCGATCGCGTCGGAAAGGCGTTCAGAGACAACATCGCCGGTCTCACGACATCGCCGCTCACACCGTTGGACGCCTGGTCCAAAGGATACGAATACCTGACCGACGCCGCACAGCGCTCGATCCTGTTCTGGGATACGTTGCGCCAGCGCGGCAACAATTTCGTCGAGCGCAACCAGCAGGGATTGCCGCCGGTCCTGCACTTCGACTACGAGACGATCGTCGACGGACGCAAGCTCGCACGCCCCGTCAACTACGCGCTGGTGCGAATCGTTCCTCCCGCAGGCGTGACCGTCGACCCGAAGCGGCGCCCGTACGTGATCATCGATCCGCGCGCCGGCCACGGCCCGGGCATCGGCGGCTTCAAGGACGATTCGCAGGTCGGCGTCGCGCTGCGCGAGGGTCACCCCGTCTACTTCGTGATCTTCTTTCGCGATCCCGAGCCTGGCCAGACGCTGCTCGACGTTTGCGAGGCCGAAAAGGCGTTCGTGCACAAGGTGCGCGCGCTCCATCCACAAAGTCCGAAGCCGGCGATCGTCGGCAACTGCCAGGGCGGCTGGGCCGCGATGATGCTCGCGGCGGCTGGTCCGGATGACACCGGCCCGATCGTAATCAACGGCGCGCCGATGTCGTACTGGGGCGGCGCGTGGGCCGAAGGCGAAGGCGACAATCCAATGCGCTATTCCGGCGGCGTGCTCGGCGGCACGTGGCTCGCGTCGCTGACGGCTGACCTGGGCGACGGCATCTTCGACGGCGCGTACCTGGTCGAGAACTTCGAGAATCTCAATCCCGCGAACACGTTCTGGGACAAGTACTACCACCTGTACACGAATGTCGACACGGAGCCACCGCGCTTCCTCGAGTTCGAACGGTGGTGGGGCGGTTTCTACTTGATGAACCGCGAGGAGATCGAGTGGATCACCCGAAATCTCTTCGTCGGCAACAAGCTGTGGACGGGCGGCACTCAGATGCAGGGCGGGAAGACGTTCGACCTGCGCGAGATCAAGGCGCCGATCGTTCTGTTCGCGTCGATGGGCGACAACATCACGCCGCCGCAGCAGGCCTTCAACTGGGTCGCCGATGTCTACGGCTCGACCGACGAGATCAAGGCGCGCGGACAGACGATCGTCGGTCTCGTGCACCAGGATGTGGGGCACCTCGGTATCTTCGTATCCGGCAAGGTGGCGAAGAAGGAGCATGCGCAGATCGTCTCGGTCCTGAAATCGATCGAGTCGCTGCCGCCGGGGCTCTGGGCGATGGCGATCAACGAGCGCAAAGGGGCGGATGGAAAGGTCGAGTACTACGTCGAGTTCCAGGAGCGCGAGCTCGAGGAAGTCGCAAAGCGGCTCAACCGCTTCAGCCGGGTCGACGAGAAACCGTTCGAGGCCGTCGCCACGGTCTCCGAGTTCAACCAGCGCGCCTACGAGCTCTTCGCGCAGCCCTTCGTGCAGTCGCTCGGGAACGAGCTCGCGGCAAAGATCCGCCGTCAGTTCCATCCGCTGCGCTTCCAGCGCTGGGCATTCTCGGATCTGAATCCGTGGCTCGCGTGGATCGCGCCGGCGGCGGAGACGGTCCGCGCGATGCGCGGCGAGCGGCCCGCGAAAGACGACGCCAACCCGCTGCGACGGGTGGAGAAGGCCGCGTCGGAAGCGATCAGCGCGTCGCTCGACTACTACCGCGAGATTCGCGATGCGACGAGCGAGGCGGCGTTCTTCCAGACCTACGGGAATGTTTTTTCGCTCTACCTGGCCGACAAGGCGGGCGGCCCGCGCGAGACCGAGGCGGTCGCCGAGGCCCGCGAGCTGCCCTATGTCAAGGAAGCGCTCGCGGCGATCGACAAGGGCGGCTATGCGGAGGCGGTTGCGCGCTCGGCGGCGCTGCTCGCCCATCACGACAGGCCGCTGCCGTTGTCATGGTTCGAGACGAAGAAGGAGCTCGCGCAGGATTATCGTGAATTCCTGCCCGACCTTCCGCCGGATGCGATGCGACGCATCCGCGGCGAGCAGGACATCATTGTCCGCTACGAGCGCGAGCGTGCGCTCGAAACCCTGCCGGCGCTCGTCGCCGACCGCGCCGACCGCGAGCGTCTGCTCGAGCTCGCGAGCCGGCTCCTCGCCGACAAGCGCATCCAGGCGGCGAAGCCGACCACGGAGCAGATCGCAACGTTCGAGGCGCTGAAGCGCGTGCTTGCGCCCGATGCGGTGGCAGCGAAGCGCCGCTCCGGGATTGGCGCGCGAACAGCGAAGCGCGCCCGCGTGCGGTCCACCGCGAAACGCTCGAGCGAGGATCGCCGTGTCCCGCGCGCATGAGAAGTACCAGCGGCTCCTCGACTTCTGCAAGACGCTGCCGCCGACGCCGACGGCGGTAGCGCATCCTTGCGACGAGAGCTCGCTGCGTGGCGCGGCGGATGCCGCCGCGATGGGCCTGATCGCGCCGATTCTGGTCGGCCCGCGGGCACGGATCGAGGCCGTCGCGAAAGAGTACGGCATCGACATCGCGACGTATCCGATCGTCGATGCGGCGCACAGCCAGGATTCGGCCGCGAAAGCCGTCGCGCTCGTGCGCGAAGGCAAGGCCGAAGCGCTGATGAAAGGGAGCCTGCACACCGACGAACTGATGGGCGAGGTCGTGAGGCGCGACACCGGGCTGCGCACTGCGCGCCGCGTCAGCCACTGCTTCGTCATGGACGTCCCGTCCTACGCCGAGACGCTGATCGTCACCGACGCGGCGGTCAACATCGCGCCCACGCTGGCAGATAAGGTCGACATCATCCAGAACGCGATCGACCTCGCACAGGCACTGCAGTTCAAGGAAGTCCGCGTGGCGATCCTGTCGGCGATGGAGACCGTCAATCCAAGTGTCCCGTCGACGATCGAGGCGGCGGCGCTGTGCAAGATGGCCGACCGCAAGCAGATCACGGGCGCCATTCTCGACGGGCCGCTCGCGCTGGACAACGCGATCAGCCTCGAGTCGGTCGCGATCAAGAAGATCGACTCGCCGGTTGCAGGGCGCGCCAACGTTCTCGTCGTCCCCGACCTCGAAGCGGGCAACATGCTCGCGAAGAGCCTGACGTTCATGGCCGGCGCCGACGCGGCCGGGATCGTGCTCGGCGCGCGCGTGCCGATCATCCTCACGAGCCGCGCCGATTCGGTGATGTCGCGCCTTGCCTCGTGCGCCGTCGCCGCGCTGGTGGCCGCGAGGCGGCGCGGGGGCAGGCAGCAAGGCCGTGAGCTGACACGATGGACGCAATCGCCGTCCTCAATGCAGGCTCGTCCAGCATCAAGTTCTCGCTGTTCGTCGAGAGCGACGGCGAGCTCGCGCTGTCGGCGCGCGGACAGGCCGAAGGGCTGTTCACGTCGCCTCGATTCGTCGCGAAGGACGCGGCCGGCCAAGTGCTGGGCGAACGGTCCTGGGGCGACGGCGTGCGCCTCGGCCACGACGGTGCGCTCGATCATCTCGTTTCGTTCCTGCGCACCAATCTCAGCCAACACCGTCTCGTGGCGGTTGGTCATCGCGTGGTCCACGGCGGTCTCGAATACGCCGAGCCGCTCCGCGTCGATGCGACGGTGCTCGCGGCACTCGAGAAGTACGTCCCGCTCGCGCCGCTGCACCAGCCGCACAATCTCGCGCCGATCCGGGCGTTGCTTGAGCGCGCGCCGGAATTGCCGCAGGTCGCGTGCTTCGACACGGCGTTCCACCGCGGTCAGCCGGCCGTTGCCCAGGCATTCGCGCTGCCGAAGGCAATCACCGAGCGGGGCGTGCGGCGCTACGGATTCCACGGCCTGTCGTACGAGTACATCGCGCACGCACTCCCGAGCTACGACGCGCGCGCAGCCCGCGGAAGCACGGTCGTGCTGCATCTTGGCAACGGCGCCAGCATGTGTGCGATCGCCGACGGCAAGAGCGTCGCGAGCACGATGGGTTTCACCGCCGCCGACGGCCTGCCGATGGGGACCCGCTGCGGCAATCTCGATCCGGGTGTGGTGCTCTACCTGATGGATGAGCTCGAGATGGACGCGCGGGCCATCGAAAAGCTGATCTACCAGCAGTCGGGCCTGCTCGGCGTCTCGGGCATTTCGAGCGATATGCGGACGCTGGAGGCGAGCACGGAGCCCCGCGGCGAAGTCGGCCATCGATCTCTTCGTCTACCGGATCGGGCGCGAGCTGGGCTCGCTCGCGGCAGCGCTCGGCGGCCTCGATGCCATCGTGTTCACCGCCGGCATCGGCGAGCACAGCACGCCGTTTGCGCGAGCGCGTGTGCGCGCGATGCGGCGTGGCTCGGCGTCGAACTCGATCGGACGGCCAACGCGGGGGACGGGCCGCGCATCAGCGCGCGCGGCGAGCCGCAGTCCGCGTGGGTCGTCCCGACCAACGAAGAGCTGATGATCGCGCGGCATACGCGGCGCGTGCTCGCAAGCCCGCTGAGGAGGACGACGACGATGACTGATGGACATTCCCCGCCCCGTGCTCAGGGCACGCAAGGCGCTCGTCGTCGGCATCGCGAACGAGCACTCGATCGCATGGGGTTGCGCGAAGGCGTTCCGCGAGCTGGGCGCAAGCTCGCGATCACGTACGTCAACGAGAAGACGAAGACCTACGTCGAGCCGCTGCGCGAAGGAGCTCGATGCGCCGATCTTCATGCCGCTCGACGTGGCCGTGCCCGGGCAACTCGAGGGGGTGTTCGACGCGGTCGGTCGCAAATGGGGCGAGCTCGACATCCTCGTCCACTCGATCGCATTCGCGCCGAAGGAAGACCTGCAGGGCGGGCTTCTCGATTGCTCGGCCGAGGGTTTCGCTCGCGATGGACATCTCCTGTCATTCGTTTGTGCGGATGGCGCGGCTCGCCGTGCCGCTGATGAAGAACGGAGGAACGATGTTCGCGATGAGTTACCACGGCGCGAACAAGGTGGTGCCGACCTACAGCGTCATGGGGCCCGTGAAGGCGGCGCTCGAGGCCTGTTGCCGCTACCTCGCCTACGAGCTGGGCGGCAAGGGTATTCGCGTGCACGCAATCTCGCCCGGACCGCTCAAGACGCGCGCCGCGTCGGGCCTCAAGGATTTCGATCTGCTGCTCACCGAGGCCGCTCATCGCGCGCCGATCGGCGAGCTGGTGGACATCATGGACGTAGGATTCGCGTGCGCCTACCTCGCGACGCCGTACGCGCGTCGTTTGTCGGGCGAGACGCTCTATGTCGACGGCGGAGTCAACATAATGGCGTGAGCCTGCGAGCAGGGGCCCCATGCCGCGAAGCGGCAAGGGGATGCGACCCGGGCGAATCGCCATAGGAGGCCGACAGAAACCACGTCTCGCGTATCAAGCAAGCAACGGAGGCCGAGGCGTGAGCCTGCGAGCAGGAGCCCCATGCCGCGAAGCGGCAGCCGCGACGGAAAGGAGATTCTATGGAAACGCTCTGGATTGCGAACATCGCCCCCGGCACGACAGACGAAGAGCTGAAGGCGTTCGTGCACAAGTACGCGCCCGACATCGAGTGCTCGGAGATCCTGCACGTGGAAGGGGACGGCAGCCGTCCTGCCGTCGCGATGGCTTTCACCGGCAAGAAGTTCGATACGCTCGGCAAGCTCAGCCTGCGTCTCAACGGCATGTACTGGAAGGGGCGGATGCTCACCAGTTCCACCGGGATGTCGTGGCCAAAGTAGCTGCCGTCCGCGCGGCTCCCGCGTCAGCGTGCCGCGACCGCCGTCAGATCGTGTTCTGAAGCGCCGGTGATCGCGACCCGCACGAACTCGCCGCTCGAAAGCTTGGCGCCGTCGGCAATGCGCACAGTGCCATCGATCTCCGGCGCGTCGGCGGCGCTGCGCGCGATCGCCGTCGCTTCCTTCGTGGCGCGTCGACCAGCACGGTCGATCGTCGTGCCGACCGTCGCGCGCAAGCCGCGCCGCGCTGATCGCGCGCCTGCACCGCCATGAAGCGCGCGCGCCGCTCTTCCTTCACCGTCGTCGCGGCACCGGATCGGGCAGCGCGTTGGCGGCCGCGCCGTCGACCGGCGAATAGGCGAAGCAGCCGACGCGGTCGAGCTGCGCCTCGTCGAGGAACGCGAGCAGCTCCTCGAACTCGCGCTCGGTCTCGCCGGGAAAGCCGACGATGAACGTGCTGCGCAGCGTCGAGGTCCGGCCGCGCGCGCGCGCCACGCCTCGATGCGCTCGAGCGTGCCTTCCGGCGTCGCCGGCCGCTTCATCAGCTTGAGGATGCGCGGGCTCGCGTGCTGGAACGGCACGTCGAGGTAGGGCAGGAGGCCGCCTCGCGCCGGTCGCGCCATCAGCGGCGATCACGTCGTCGACGTGCGGATACGGATAGACGTAGTGCAGCCGCACCCACGCGCCATGCGCGCGAGCCAGCGCGTCGAGCGCCGCGCGCGAGCTCGGTCATCCGCGTCTTCACCGGCCGGCCCTGCCAGAAGCCGGTGCGGTACTTGACGTCGACGCCGTAGGCGCTGGTGTCCTGCGAGATCACCAGCAGCTCCTTGCACGCCGGCGTCGCAGCAGGCGCTCGGCCTCGCGCAGCACGTCGCCGATCGGCCGGCTCACGAGGTCGCCGCGCATCGACGGGATGATGCAGAACGTGCAGCGGTGGTTGCAGCCTTCGCTGATCTTCAGATACGCGTAATGCCGCGGCGTGAGCTTGATGCCCTGCGGCGGGCACGAGGTCGACGAACGGATCGTGCGGCTTCGGCAGGTGCGCGTGCACGGCGCTCATCACCTCGGCGGTCGCGTGCGGGCCGGTGACGGCGAGCACCTTCGGGTGCGCTGCGCGGACGAAGTCGCCGCCGTCCTTCGCGCCGAGGCAGCCGGTGACGATCACCTTGCCGTTCTCGGCCAGCGCCTCGCCGATCGCGTCGAGCGATTCGGCGACCGCCGCGTCGATGAAGCCGCAGGTGTTGACGACGACGAGGTCGGCGCCGTCGTAGGACGGCGCGATCGCGTAGCCCTCGGCGCGCAGCTGCGTGAGGATCTGCTCGGAGTCGACGAGCGCCTTCGGGCAGCCGAGCGAGACGAAGCCGACGCGCGGTGCGCCGGCGGTCGGGCGGGTCGGTGCGGGACGGTGCGGGCGCTGCAGTGTCGCGGATGTCGCGGCGGCGGCAGCGGCATCGACGGCGCGACGCGCTCGCGCACCGCAGCAGTGCGGCGCGCTCGCGCGCCGATGTTGCGCTGCGTTGCGCGGCGTTCGCCGTCAGCGCTTTTTGTCGTCGTCCGGCGCAGTTTGCTGCGGCGCACCGAAGGTGGGGAACGGGAACGCCGAGAACATGCCGCGCGTCTGGTCCTGCATCCGCTGCTGCATGTCCATGAACAGCTTCGCGCTCTGCTCGAGGTAGTTGCCGAGCATCCCCTGCATCGCCGGCGCCTGCATCTGCATGAACTGCTTCCACAGGTCGGGCGTGAGCATCATCTTGTCGCCGTAGATCTGCTTCGCCTGGTCCTGCAGCTTCTTCTGGATCGCGAGGAACGCCTTGACGTTCTGCTCGATGTACTGGCCCATGATCGTCTGCTGCGCGCTGCCGTAGAAGCGGATCATCTGCGCGAGCATCTCCGAGCTGAACATCGGCATGCCGCCCGCCTCCTCCTCGAGGATGATCTGCAGCAGGATCGCGCGCGTCAGGTCGTCGCCGGTCTTCGCGTCGATGACCTGGAAGTCGATGTCCTCCAGCACCATCTGCTTGACGTCGGCCAGCGTGATGTAGCCGCTGTTCGCCGTGTCGTAGAGCCGGCGGTTCGGGTACTTCTTGATGATGCGCGGGCGTATCGCTCATGGCGGCTCCCGAATCGGAGCGGCGCATTATAACCCACTGATTTATCGGCCGTTTGGAATTCGGCGCCGCGGCAGGCGACGCGTGATTGGTGCGATGCAGCAAAAAAGTCCTTGACTTGCGCCGGTCGCCGTCCCTACAATGGGTTTTGTGCGGTGCAGCATATACCGCGCTGCCGGCAGGACGCAGACGGGCAGCCGGCACCGATTCAGGCGGGAACGGCGACGTACCGGGCATGCACGGCAACGTCGCAGGGCGCCACCCGCTCAACTCATCGATGAAAGGACAACCATGTACAACGCAACCGAACAATTCGCTGAACTCAACAAGGCCAACGTCGCCAAGCGACCAAGCTCGCCGCGCTCGTCGATCGAAAACGCCGAGAAGCTCGTCACGCTCAACATCAACGCCGCGAAGGCTCGCGCTCGCGCAAGGCGTCGAAGGCGCGCAAGCCGCCGCGTCGGTCAAGGACGTGCAGGAACTGATGGCGCTGCGCGCCAAGTCGCCGAAGTCGGGCGTGCAGAGCCGCGACCGGCTACTCGCGCAGCGCTGTACGAACTCGTCGTCGGAAGCGCAAGCGCAATTCTCGGCGCTCGCCGAGGAAGCGTGGGCGCGCGTACACGAAGGGCGTCGCGTCGTGGGTCGAGAAGGCGAGCAAGTCGGCGCCGGCCGGCTCGGATGCCGCCGTCAACGCGCTCAAGTCGACGTTCGCCGCTTCGACCGCCGCGTTCGACCAGTTCCAGAAGGCGACGAAGCAGGTCGTGAGCCTGGCCGATGCGAGCGTCCGCGCCGCGGCCGCCAACGCGACGAAGGTCGCGCCGAAGGGTCGCAAGCGCGGCGTAACGCAACGCCGCGCGGCGGGAAACCGGCGCATTCGACCGGCGGTGCGCAACGCGGCCGGCCGGCAGGCGCTTGAATGTGCGCGAGCGCGTCCCCAGATTCGCAGGATGTGGTGTCTCCTTCTGTATCTTTCTCCTCCTCCTGATAGATACAGCCTCAGCCCCGGCCGCAACCGGGGCTCTTTTTGCTCAGTCGGCCGGTTCCACTCAGTTTCGTTGGGCCGCGTTGCGCCGCTGCGTCGGCACGCTCGCATACTCGGCGACGCGCCCTTCGGGCCTTGGCTCGCTCACTCGACCTTCCCGATGCGACGACGCTTCGCCGAGCTTCTGGTTGTCGGCGTCCCAGAAGCGCTGCAGCTCCGGCGCATCGAGATACTGGATCGGCGTCTCGACCGTGGCCATCGTGGCGACGAACTGCGGATCGGCTGCCGCGCCGCGCGCAGCGTCGCGCAGCTTCGCGATCGCGCTCCGGCGTGCCCGCCGGCGCGAACAGCGCCGACCACTGGTGAAGACGACGGCGTAACCCGCTTCGGTCAGCGTCGGACGTCGGGCAGCGACGCGAGCCGCTGGTCGCCCCACGATGCGAGCACGCGCAGCTTGCCGGCCTTCACGTGCTGGATCACCGTCGACGGCCCCGTCGACAGCGCGTCGACGTTGCCGCCGAGCAGCGCCGACGACCGCCGGGCCCGCGCCGGTGATACGGCACGTGCAGCAGCTTGATTCCGCGCTGATGCAGCGAACATCTCCATCGGCATGTGCATCGTTCCGTAGTTGCCGGACGAGCCATAGGTGATCGCGCCGGGACGCTTGCGTGCGTCGGCGACGAATTCCGGCGAGCGTCTTCCACGGGCTGTCGGCGCGCACGGCGAGCACGGTCGGGTCGGCGGTGAAACGCGCGATCGGGACGAACTGGTTGAGCTGGTACATCGGCGCCCGGCCGGTCACCTTGTCGGCCTCCGGCAGGATCGAGATCGACGACAGCGCGAGCAGCAGCGTGTAGCCGTCGGGCTTCGCCTTCGCGACGTAGCCCATGCCGATCCCGCCGCCGGCGCCGGCCTTGTTCTCGATGACGACCGGGCGCATTGAGATACGCGGCCCATCGCATCGGCGACGGGGCGGCCGACGATGTCGGCGACGCCGCCCGGCGGAAACGGGACGATCAGCGTGATCGGCTTCGACGGGTAGGCATCCTGCGCCGATGCGGGGAGCGCGAGGGCCGCAACGAACGTGACGAACACGGCGAGCAGCGCGCATCGGGCGGCCTGATTGCGCATGAGACTCTCCTTGCAACGAAGCGGGCAATACAACGGGGCGAGGATGGCCCCGGCGCCGTCATCCATTCGCGCTAAGCAGCGGGCGCGACGCACGCGACGGACGCGAGCTGCGTCGATCCGCGAATGCCGATCGGAATACAGCCGGCCAGCAACAGCATCAAGCCGATGCAGAACAGTGCTTTCACGAAATTCTCCCTGGTGTCCGGATCGGTCGCCGCCAACGGCGCCGCGACCGCTTTCGCCGCCACCGCAGCCGATGTCGACGGCCGCGTCAGAACATGTGCTGGCCGCCGTTGATCGCGATGTTCGCGCCGGTCACGAAGGCCGCTTCCTCGCTCGAGAGATATGCGACCAGGCCCGCGACCTCCTCGGGCTTGCCGAGTCGGCCCATCGGAATCTGCGGGATGATCTTCGAATCGAGCACTTCCTGCGGAATCGCCATCACCATCTTGGTTCCGATGTAACCGGGCGAGATCGTGTTGACGGTGACGCCCTTGCGCGCAACCTCGAGCGCCAGCGCCTTGGTGAACCCATGCATGCCGGCCTTCGCCGCCGAATAGTTGACCTGGCCGAACGCGCCCTTCTGTCCGTTGACCGACGAGATGTTGATGATCCGCCCCCAGCCCCGCTCGACCATCGAATCGCACACCTGCTTGGTCATGTTGAAGCAGGAGTCGAGGTTGGTCTTGATCACCATGTCCCAATTGACGCGGTCCATCTTCTTGAACGTCGAGTCCCGGGTGATGCCGGCGTTGTTGATGAGGACGTCGATCGGGCCGACCTCTCTCGCCACTTGCGTGGCGCACGCCACGCAGGAATCGTAGTCCGCGACGTCGCACGGATAGGCGCGAAAGCCGTAACCCATCTTGTTCATGTTGTCGAGCCACTCCTTCGCCTTGGTGTTGCCGGGCGAATGCGTCGTGACCACCTTGTAGCCGAGCGCGGCGAGCTTGATGCAGATGGCTTCGCCCAGGCCCCCCATTCCTCCGGTGACGAGCGCGACGCGCGGAATCTTGAGCGGCATGTTTCGTACCTCCTCGATCGGTGATTTCGATGCTCGCGCCGACGATGATCGTCGATGGCGTCGGCCCCCGGTCCGGATCCCCTTCGCCACCGCATCTTAACGCACACCGGGCAAGCAAAGGGGGCGAAGGCCGACGCTGCGACAGCCGTCGCCTCAGGGGTGCGGCGTGGCGGCTCTGCTCGTTGCGCCGATCGCCGTGGTACGGGGTCCCGCGGCTTCGATGACATAGCGTCCCGGCGCGGGACCGAGCGGCGGGTAATCGGCACTGCCGGCCTCGCCGGGCGCGGGTTTCATCGCGCCGCCGTGCGCGGCGAGCCATGTTCCCCAATGCGGCCACCAGCTGCCGGGCACGCGATCCGCCCGCGCGAACCAGTCGTCGGCGTCGTCGGTGATGAGGTCGTTGGTCCAGTAGTTGCGGCGCTCCTTGTCTGGCGGATTGATGACGCCCGCGATGTGGCCGGATGCGCCCAGCACGAACGTCGTATCGCCGCCCAGGAGCGCCGTAGTCCGGTACGCCGAGCGCCACGGCACGATGTGGTCATCGCGTGACGCGTAGATGTACGCGGGCATCGTTACGCGCGAAAGATCGACGTGTTCGCCAGCCATCGTCAGCGCGCCGCGCTGGATCAGCCGGTTGTCGAGATAGAGATTCTTGAGGTAATAGACGTACATCGGCCCCGGCAGGTTCGCGGAGTCGCCGTTCCAGTGAAGCAAGTCGAATGGCGGCGGTGTCTCGCCCTTCAGGTAGTTGCGGACGACATAGCTCCAGACGAGATCGTTGGCACGCAGGCTCGCGAATGCACCGGCGAGCTCGCTGCCGTGGACGCGTTGCCCCGCCATCAGCGCTGCTTCGCGCGAGGCAAGATACTCGCGCCGCACGTAGACGCCGATCTCGCCCGGGTCCGCGAAATCGAGCATCGTCGTGAGCAGCGTCAGGCTCGCGACGCTTCGGTCCCGGCGCGCCGCCATCACCGCCAGCGCGCAGGCGAGGAGCGTCCCGCCGACGCAGAATCCCAGCGCGTTCACCGTCGGGCTGCCGGCGATCTCCTTCGCGATCCGGATCGCCGTCAGCGCGCCGTCCTCGAGATAATCGTCCCAGGTGAGATGACCCAGGCGCGGCGGAATGTTGCGCCACGAGATGATGAACACCGTGTGGCCCGCGCCCACCGCCCAGCGCACGAACGAGTTCTCATGCGTGAGGTCGAGGATGTAGTACTTGTTGATGCACGGCGGGACGATGACGAGCGGCCGCCGGCGCACCTCCTTCGTCGTCGGCGCGTACTGGATCAGCTCGATCAGCTCGTTGCGGAACACGACATGGCCGGGCGTCACCGCGAGGTTGCGGCCGACCGCAAACGCGCGTTCGTCGCTCATCGAAATGCGCCCCTTCCGGGTATCGGCGACGAGATTCGCAAAGCCCCGGGTGAGGCTCGCGCCGTCGGTCGCGATCGCGCGCTCGATCACCTCGGGGTTGGTCGCCACGAAGTTCGACGGCGCGATCGCGTCGACATACTGGCGTGTCATGAACGCGAGGCGGTGCTTGTCGGGCTCGGGAAGCTGCGCCAGCGCGACGAGATCGGCGAGATAGCGGCCTGCAAGCAGATAGCCTTGCCTCAACAGCGAAAAATACGGCAGCTCGGTCCACTCGCGCGCGGCAAAGCGGCGGTCCCCGGCGTCGGGAGAGGCGATTTCGGGCAGTGTCGCGCGGGCATCCGGTCCCGCGGCGAGCACGGCCTGGACGGCCGCCCACAGCGCCGCCCACCGCGGCTGGTATTGCGCGTTCAGCGTGGAGAGCGCCCGCGGATCGACGGCACCGGAGACAAGCGCTGCCGGCCATGTGGCGGCGAGCGTGTCCGTTGCGGTCTTCGTCAACGCATCGGCCAGCGACGTGCGAGGACCGGATTGCGGCGCGCCGCCGGTCCACCACTGTGCCCATTGCGCCCCGAGCTCCTGCCAGCGACTCGCGATCTCCCCCCACGAAGGCGATGGCGACGAGGATGAAGGAGACGACATCGCGGACAAGCGAGCAGGGGTTGGCAGCGGAGCGGAATCGTCGGACCGCCGCGGCGAATGCCAGGCCCGGCGCACCGCCGCCGTCGGATTATACGTGCCTCATCGCCGTTTCCTGCGCGAGCCACACGAGCGCCGCCATGCGGCCGGACGCGGGTTCGCGCCGGTGGCTGAAAAAGCGCGCAGCGTCGGTCATCGTGCAATAGCCGCCGCCACTCACTTGCGCAACTCCTGCCGCAGCGAGCCGGTTTCGCGCGATGGCATAGAGATCGGCCAGCCACTTGCCGTCGCGGTGCGCGGCGAAGCATTGCGCGAGCCCGGCGTCGCGCGCGAGAAGCGCATCGCGCACGTCGGCGCCCACTTCGAACGCTGCGGGTCCGATCGCCGGCCCGAGCCAGGCGGCGAGCTCGTCCATCGGCCCGCAAGAGTCGCGGAGTGCCGCGACGGTCGCTTCGACCACACCGGCGACGAGTCCGCGCCAGCCGGCGTGCGCGACGCCGACGATGCTCCCGCCGCGATTCGCGACGAGCACCGGGAGACAATCGGCGATGAGCACGGCGCAGACGACCCCGCGCTTGCGCGTGACCGCGGCATCGGCGGTCCTCGGGCGAGCGGCGCTCCCTGCGCCGAGTACGGCGACTTCGGCGCCGTGCACCTGGTCGAGCCACACCGGCGGCGAGGGCAGGAACGCCGCGAGGCGCCGCTGGTTTTCGGTGACGCGATCCGGGTCGTCGGCCGTGTGCCGTCCGAGATTCATTGTCGCGTAACGCCCGATGCTGACGCCGCCCGCGCGCGTGGTGACGAGCGCCCGCACGTGCGCGGCCACGGGCCACTCCGGCACGATCCAATCGAGGCCCTGTGCGCGCAGCTCGCGTGCGAGCGGGGTGTCTTGCGCTGAACTCATCGTCTTGCGCGCGTTGCGCGGAGCTCCAGGAGCAGCGCGGCGAAATCGGAAGGCAGCGGCGACTCCCATGTGCAGAGTGCGCCGGTCAGCGGATGGACGAGGGTGAGACGCGCCGCGTGGAGCGCCTGTCGACCGAAACGAATCGCGCTTCGCTTGCCGTACGCGGGGTCCCCCACCAGCGGATGGCCGAGCGACGCGAGGTGCACGCGGATCTGATGCGTGCGGCCGGTCTCCAGCCGGCAGGCGAGCAGCGTCACGATGCCGAAGCGCTCGACGACGTCGTAGTGGGTGCGCGCCGGCCTGCCGGTCGCGACGACCGCCATCGTCGTGCGGCGCGTCGGATGGCGGCCGATTGGCGCGTCGACGGTGCCGCTTCGCGCGAGGTCGCCGGCGACGAGCGCCGCGTATTCGCGCTTCACGGTGCGGGCCGCGAGTTGCCGCACGAGATCGGTCTGTGCGGGGATCGTCTTCGCAACGACGAGCAACCCCGTCGTGTCCTTGTCGAGACGGTGGACGATGCCGGCGCGCGGGACGGCCGCGAGCTCCGGCGCGTGGTGGAGGAGGGCGTTCTGCAGCGTCCCGGCGCGGTTGCCCGCGCCCGGATGCACGACGAGCCCGGCCGGCTTGTCGATCACGATCAGCGTCTCGTCCTCGTGGACGATTCGGAGCGCGATCGCTTCCGGGGAGAGCGATGCACCGAGCGGCTCCAGGCGGGTGCGCACTACGACGTGCTCGTCGCCGCGGACCTTCTGCGTCGGAACGGGTGCGATGCCATCGACCGTCACGCGCCCGGCGTCGATCCATGCGCGCAACCTGCTGCGCGAGTATTGCGGCAGTGCGCCGGCAAGCGCGGCGTCGAAGCGCCGGCCCGCCGCATCCGCGCAAAGGTCGACGACATGCACCGGCCCTTCCTCGCTGTCGCCGCCGCGCGAATCCGATTGGGGAAGGGAGGGCCGGCCCGCGGCGCGGCGAGTAGGGACGGACAAGGAGGCCTCTGGCGGACGCTCGGCTATAATCGACGCTCTCGCAGCGCTTCGGGTCCCGCATGTCCGCATCGACGTCTTCCGCATCGCCGAACGCCCGCCGCGCCGGCTGGCTTGCCTTCATCGCCGCGCTCGTCGTCGCATTCGCGCTTTCCGGTTGCGGCCTGCTGCCCGAAGTCAAGGACGACACGGCGTCGTGGAACGCGGAACGTCTCTACCGCGAGGCGCACGGCGCGCTCGTCGAGGGGAATTATACGCGGGCAGTCAAGCTCTTCGAGACGCTCGAATCGCGCTTTCCCTATGGCCGCTACGCGCAGCAGGCGATCCTCGAATCCGCGTATGCAAACTACCGCGCCGGCGAGACCGCCGCGGCGGTTGCAGCCTGCGACCGCTTCATTCGGACGTATCCCAATCATCCGAACGTCGACTACGCGTATTACCTCAAGGGGCTCGTCAACTTTCGCGAGGACCAGGGCATTCTCGGATACGTCTACGAGATCGATCTGTCGGAGCGCGAGCCGAAGGCGATGCGCGAGTCGTTTGCCGCGTTCAACGAACTCGTCACCAAGTTCCCGGAGAGCCGCTACGCCGGCGATGCCCTCGACCGGATGAAGTACCTCACGAATGCGCTCGCGACCTACGAGGTGAAGGTCGCACGTTATTACTACAGTCGCGGCGCCTACATCGCGGCGGTGAACCGGGCCCAGGGAGCGCTCGTCACGTATCCGCGGACGACGGCAAACGAGGAAGCGCTCGACGTGCTGGTGAAAAGCTACGACAAGCTCGGGCTCATACAGTTGCGCGATGATTCCCAGAAGATCCTCGCCAAGACGTTTCCCCAAAGCCCGTACGTTGCCGGCGTTCCCGACAAGCCATGGTGGAAGTTCTGGTAGCGTTGCGAGCGGCGAGCAGGGGCCCCTCGCCGCGAAGCGGCAAGGGGATGCGAGCAATCGCGAGTCAACGCTAGCGGCCGACGGCCCGGAATAACGATTCGCGCCAGTCGGATCGGAGGCCGCGGGCGCGAGTTAGTCGGCGCCTTCCCGCGTCGCCGCGAAGAACTTCTCGACGTCCGCGATCTCGCGCGTGCGCTGCATCGGTGGCAGGCTTTTCCAGATCCGCTTGCCGTACGGCTTGTCGGTGAGACGGGGATCGCAGATCATCAGCACGCCGCGGTCGGTTTCGGTGCGGATCAGCCGGCCCGCCCCCTGCTTCAGCGCGATCACCGCCTGCGGCAGCTGATAGTCGAAGAAGGGGTTTCCGCCACCCGCGCGCAGCGCTTCGAGGCGTGCCGCGAGCAGCGGATCATCGGGCGGCGCGAACGGGAGCTTGTCGATGATGACGACCGACAGCGCGTCGCCCGGCACGTCGACGCCCTCCCAGAAGCTCGCGCTGCCGAGCAGCACGGCGTTGCCGAGCTCGCGAAAGCGCGACAGCAGCTCGGTCCTGGAGCCTTCGCCCTGAGCGAGCAGCGGCCACGCGAGGCCTTCGCGCGCGAAGGCCAGCGGCGAGGAGCTCGCGCGCCTGTGCGAGCGCGCGCAGCGTCGTGAACAGCAGAAACGCGCGCCCGCCACTTGCGCGCAGCACGGGCAGCGCGGCGGCGACGACGGCCTCGGTGTGCTCGCGGGAATTTGGCGCGGGCAGATCGCGCGGCACGTAGAGCAGCGCTTGCGTGCCGTAATCGAACGGCGATTCCCAGCATCCGGTCGCGGTGTCGGCAAGACCGAGCTCGCGCTGGTAGAGTGAGAAATCGCGGCCCACCGCGAGCGTCGCCGAGGTGAAGATCCACGCGCGGCCCGATTCGGCCACCTGTTTTGCGAACAGGTCGGCGACGGAGAGTGGCGACGCCTGGAGCTGCCAGCCCTGCGGCTGTGACGTCGACCCAGCGGATCCACGCATCTCCACCGTCGACAGTCTCCGCGCTTTCGTCACCGTGGCGCCAGCGCGCGAGACACGCCGCCGCATCCGTTGCGCGACGCGCGCAGTTGCCGAGATCTTCGCTGCGCTCGCTTGAAAGCGAAAGCTCGGCCGCGAGGCGATCGAGCGCGGCTGCGAGCGCGTCGAGCGCATCGATGAAGCCCTCGCGCGCGGCGGCGGCGCTTTGCGCGAGCTTCCCCGGCGTGTCGCCGAGCGCGAGGCGGAGTTTCCGGATCGCCGGACCCACGCTTGACGCCGCATCGGGAAGCTCCGCGACTTCCCGTGCGCCCGCGCGCGCTGCAACCTCGGCATCGCGCGCGAGCTCGGCCAGCTGCCCGGCCGTCACCTGCTCCCCGAAGAAGAGCGTTGCCGTGTCCGGGAGCTGGTGGGCTTCGTCGAGTATCACCGTGTTGCACGCGGGCAGGAGCTCCGCCAGGCCTTCGTCGCGCAGCATCACGTCGGCGAAGAACAAATGATGGTTGATCACGACGACGTCGGCCTCGAGCGCCGCCTTGCGCGCTTTCAGCACGAAGCATTCGGCATGGTGGGCACAGTCGGCGCCAAGACAGTTGTCGCGGGTCGACGTCACCAGCGGCCAGATCGTCGCGTTCTCGGGGACGTCGGCGACCAGACTCTTGTCGCCTGTCTCGCTCGCGCGGGCAAAGGCGACGATCTTCGCGAGATGGCGGGCATCTTCGCGCGACGGCAAACGGCCTTCGGCCGCGGTGCGTTCGAGATGGTGGTGGCAGACGTAGTTGGCGCGGCCCTTGAGGAGCGCGAGCGTGACCGGCACGCCGAGCGCGGCGCGCACGAGCGGCAGATCGCGCTGGAAGAGCTGGTCCTGCAGCGTCTTCGTACCCGTGGAGATGATGACCTTGCCGCCGTGCTCGAGCGCGGGGACGAGATAGGCGAACGTCTTGCCGGTGCCGGTGCCCGCTTCGGCGATCAGCGCTGCCCGCGCGCGAATCGCTTCCGCCACCGCTTCGGCCATCGCGAGCTGCTGCGGCCGCAGCCTAAAGCCGGGGAGCGCGCGGGCCAGCGTTCCGCCTTCGCCGAAGATCGCGGCGAGGTGCGTCTCCGAGGCTGATACCGGCGCGGACTCGGCGGGCGCCGGTCGGGCGAGGATGGGAGTGCTCAGTTCGGACTGCTTCTGACCGTGGCGGCCGTGCGGGCGGCGCCGGTGCGGGCGGCGCCGGTGCGGGGCGGTTGCGCGGCAGCCGCCTTGATGGCGCCGTTGGCGAGCGCCGTGCGGACGGCCGCCGCCTGCTGGCGGAAGACCTCGTAGACCTTGGCGACGCGGGCCTTGTATTCGTCATCGCTCTCTGGCGGCTTCCACTTGAGCTCGGCGAGTGCGCTCAGCCACAGGTCGTGCAGCGCGCGCAGCGCGTCGACGGCGGGACGGGTGCCCGTCGCCTCGCGCAGCGCGGCCTGATACGGTCGCGTCATCGATACCTTGTGCTTGTCGACGCAGTACTCGCTCTTGGCGCCATTGACGCCCTCTTCGGATTTTTCGTAACCGAACTCGATGATCTCGATGCTCTTCACCTGCCGACACATCGTGTAGAGGTGCTCGACCGCGTTGAGGAAGCAATCGACGGCGGTGGCGCTCGCCGTGTTGGGGCAGATATACCGTTCAGGATTGGGCGCGGGGTCGCCCTTCTGCGCGTCCGCCAACGGCGCCACGACCGCGAGCGCCAGCGCGAAAGGACCGACAATGCGTGGTGCGCAGCGAAGCGAAAGGAACATAGCGGGCCCCTCGAGAAGAACGCATCGCGAATGCTACCCCGCGGCCACTCCAGACTCAAGTCGGCCGGATGGCCGACGAGCGACACGGCGTCAGATCGTTACGCCGCCCGAAACCTCGATGACGGCGCCGTTGATGCAGGACGCCTCGCCGGACGCGAGCCGGGCATAGGTATTGGCGATCTCGTCGGGGCCGACCGAGCCGGCCCATCGGGGACTGTGACTTCCATCATCCGGACAGGCTCGCGCCATCGGCCCCGCGATGCGCCCGTCTCGACCCGCATCCTCACACGTTCTGCCAGTGCTCGATCACCAGTTGCAACGACGCCGTGCCGTTCCACTCGTTGACGTCAGGACGGTACGCCGCTCGGATCGACGCGGGGAGCGACTCGGCGTGATTGAACAGGATCGCGGCGAACCGCTCGCCGGCGCTGCGCTCGAGCATGAGGCGGCTGTGCTTTTCGCCGACGATCCGCTGCTCGACCACGGCGAAGAGGTCGTCGAACACCGGCGCCGGAAATCCCTGACCCCATACTTCGTCGCCTAGGGCGCGCGCGAGATCGAACGTGAGCTCGCCGGCGGCCAGGCTGCCGTCCGACTCGAGCGTGCGGTGCAGCTGTGCGGGCGTGAGCTGTTCGCGGGCGATCGCCTCGAATGCCGCCGCAAACCGCGGCAGCTCCGATTCGGCCAGCGAGAGTCCCGCCGCGTATGCGTGACCGCCAAACTTCCGGATCGCGCCCGGCGCGCGCTTTGCGACCAGATCGAGCGCATCGCGAAGATGGAATCCCGCGATCGACCGGCCCGAACCTTTGAGCTCGCCCGACCCGCCGCGCGCGAAGACGACCGCCGGGCGGTGATAGCGGTCCTTGAGTCGCGCAGCGACGATGCCCACGACGCCCTGGTGCCACGCCGGCCGATAAACGCAAAGCGTGTACGCGCGATCGGCGTCCGGGTCGAGCGCCTGCATTTCGAGCTCCGCGAGTGCCTCCGCCTGCATCGTCGCCTCGACGTCGCGCCGCTCGCGGTTCCAGCGATCGAGCAGCGTGGCGAGCGGCAGCGCGGCAATCGTGGTATCGGCGAGCAGGCAGCGAATTCCGACGGTCATGTCGGCAAGACGGCCGGCGGCGTTCAAGCGCGGGCCGGCGAAGAAGCCCAGATCGTAGGCGCTCGCGTGGCGTGCGTCGCGTCCGGCGGCCGCGAACAGCGCTTCGACGCCCGGCTGCGCCCTTCCGCCGCGAATGCGGGCAAGACCCTGCGCGACGAGCACGCGGTTAACACGGTCGAGCCGCACGACGTCGGCAACGGTGCCGAGCGCGACCAGATCGAGCAACGTGGCGAGGTTCGGCTCCGCCCGCGAGGCGAAGTGTCCTCGTTCACGCAGCAGCGCGCGCGTGGCCAGCAGCACGTAGAACATCACGCCGACGCCGGCAAGGTGCTTTCCGGGAAATTCGCAGCCGGGCTGATTTGGATTGACGATCAACGCCGGGGCAGGGAGGGTCGCCGCGGGCAGGTGATGGTCGGTGATCAGCACCTCGATGCCGAGGCTAGCGGCGTGCGCGACGCCGTCGTGGCTGGCGATGCCGTTGTCGACGGTGACGATGAGCCGCGGCGCCATCGCCGCCGCCTGCACTACGATTTCCGGCGTGAGGCCGTAGCCGTGCTCGAAGCGGTTCGGGACGAGAAAATCGACGTCGGCACCCATGGCGGCCAGGCCGCGCACGCCGACCGCGCACGCGGTAGCGCCGTCGGCATCGTAGTCGGCGACGATGACGATCTTTTCGCGCCGCGCGATTGCGTCAGCGAGTCGCGCGGACGCGGCGCCGATGCCCTTGAGCGATGCGAACGGCGGCAGGCTTGCGAGATCGGCGTCGAGCTCATCCGGAGTCTCGATGCCGCGCGCCGCGAACACCCGCGCGAGCACCGGATGGACGCCCGCCGCAACGAGCATCCGCGGCAGCAGTCGGGACCGTGCGGCGGACGATGTCCATTACCGGAAGCGAGCCTCGTCTTGCATCTTCAATGGGCGCGTCAGTCGCGCGCGGCGGCGAGCAGCGCATCGACCTCGTGGCGCGCAAGTGCGCCCGCGAGCCGCTGCCAAGCGCTCTTCCGGCGCGCCGTCCACAGCGCGGCGTGACCGACGCCGTCGGCGATGAGTGTGACGCTGGCGAGCGTTCCGTCGGCGAGCGCGCTCGATGCAGGTGCCGCCCACGCGCGTTCGACGTGCGAGAGGTCTGCCGCCGGATCGAGCACGACGACGAGCGTTGCGCGGTCCCGCGGCGGGGCGAGGACCGGTCCGAGCCCGTCGCCGAGCGGGAGGGCGGGTGCGTCCACGTGCGCGGCAAGCGCCGCGGCAACGCCGCCATTCGCCCAGGTGACGATGCGCGTCATAAGCGGCGTTGCGCCGCAGGGTGCGATCCGCCATCTGCGAGCCAGACGCTGTTCGCCGGCGCGCGCCCCGCTCTCTCGCGCGCCGCATTCACCGGATGTTCGTGGAGGAGCATCTGGATTTCATTTTGCCATCGCCGCCACGTTCCCGCATCGCTGCCTTGGGGCAGACATTCGCGCAGCGTGCGCCCGGCGACGGCGTCGAGGGGTCGCGTGGTGATTGCCGGCGCGATCGCCGCGCGGACGAACCACGCATCGGGCCGCGGCGCGACGAACGCTATGCCGTCAGCCGCGAAGTGCGCGTTGAGCGTATCGATGAGCGCGGCGGCCTCTTCGGCCGCGAGATCGCGGACCGCGCCGGCGAGGTGGACGTCGTCATGTCCCGCGACGAGCGTCACCGGGTCCGCGGCGAGCCAGTAGGCGTTTCCCGGATCGACGCCGAGCGCCTTGATCCGGACCGCCGCGAGCGGCCAATCGTTCCCGCGCGCGATTCCGTAATGCGGAGCGAGCGCGGCGCCGATTCCGTCCGGTTCCCTCACGGCCGCACCGGCGGCGAGGAGACGAGTCAGATGCGGCAGATGCGGTGCGCGCCCATCGGCGCGCGCGCGGGGAGCGAGAAGACCGGGGATCGTCAGAAGGAGCTGCATCGAGCCACGCGATGCGCGGAGGAGCCTCGGAACAAGTCGTGCGTGGTCGTGAAGCTCATGCTGCGTGCGGGAATGGCCGCGAAGTCTAGCATGCGATAATGCATATCCGCCGCCGCGCAGCGCGGGCGGCTTTCGTCCTTCTCCCGTCACCGGAACGCCTCCCTTGTCGCCGTACGAACTCGCCGTCGGGCTGCGCTACACGCGCGCGCGCCGCGGCTCGGGCCGCAACTCGTTCATCTCGTTCATCGCGCTTACGTCGATGGCGGGCATCGCACTCGGGGTCGCCGCGCTGATCGTCGTGCTGTCGGTGATGAACGGCTTCCAGGAGGAGCTGCGCAACCGGATCCTGGGCGTCGCATCGCACATCGAGATTCGCGGCATCCCGGTGCTCGACCGACGCCGCCGCCGTCGCGAAGTCCGCGCTCGCAAATCCGCACGTCAAGGCCGCGGCGCCCTACGTCCTCGGCCAGGCGATGCTCTCGGCAGGCGAGGTCAACCGCGGGGCGCTGGTCCGCGGCATCGATCCGGCGCAGGAGGCGGGCGTCGCGGACATCGGCAGCCACATGCGCGCGGGCTCGCTCGACGCGCTCAAGCCCGGCGAGTTCGGCATCGTGCTCGGCGCCGAGATCGCGCGCGCGCTCGGCGTGCGCCTGGGCGACACCGTCGTCGTGATCACGCCGCAGGGAACGGTCACGCCCGCCGGCACGCTGCCGCGCCTGAAGAGCTTCCGCGTGGTCGGCGTGTTCGAAGTCGGCATGTACGAGTTCGACAGCGGGCTCGCGCTGATCGACATCGACGACGCGCAGAAGCTCTACCGGATCGACGGCGTGACCGGCGTGCGCCTCAAGCTGGACGACCTGTATCGCGGCGCCGCGCGTCGCGCGCGAGCTCGCGGGCACGCTGCAACGTCGACGCCGAAGTCCGCGACTGGACGCTCAGCCACGCGAACTTCTTCCGCGCCGTGCAGATCGAGAAGCGCATGATGTTCATCATCCTGACGCTGATCGTCGCGGTCGCGGCGTTCAACATCGTGTCGGCGCAGGTGATGACGGTGACCGACAAGCAGGCCGACATCGCGATCCTGCGCACGCTGGGCGCGTCGCCGTCGTCGATCATGGCGATCTTCATGATCCAGGGCGCGCTGATCGGGGTGATCGGCACGCTGATCGGCGTGGTCGGCGGCGTGGTGCTCGCGCTCAACGTCGGCACGGTCGTGCCGGCGATCGAGCGGCTGTTCGGCGTCCAGTTCCTCGACAAGACCGTCTATTACATCAGCGAGCTGCCGTCCGACCTGCAGCGCGGCGACGTGGTGACGATCGCGGCGATCGCGCTCGTGCTCGCGCTCGCTCGCGACGATCTATCCGGCTGGCGGGCGGCGCAAGGTGAACCCGGCGGAGGCGCTGCGCTATGAGTGAGCCCGCCGCGGCGGCACGATGCCGCGCCGCCGGTGATCGAGTGCCGCGGCCTCGCGGAAGACGTATACGTCAGCGGCCCGCTGCGACGTGCCGGTGCTGCTCGGCGTCGACCTCGACGGTGCGCGCGGCGAGCGCGTCGCGATCGTCGGCGCGTCGCGGCTCGGGCAAGAGCACGCTGCTGCATCTGCTGGGCGGGCTCGACGCGCCGACCGGCGGGCAGGTCCGCGTCGACGGCGCGCGCATTCGCGACGCTGACCGAAGCGGAGCGCGGCGCAGGTGCGCAACCGCGCGCTCGGCTTCATCTACCAGTTCCATCACCTGCTGCCGGAATTCACCGCGCTGGAGAACGTCGCGATGCCGCTCGCGATCCGGCGCAGACGCCGCGCCGCGGCGCGCGCGCGCGGCGCAACGCGATGCTCGAGCGCGTCGGGCTCGGGCATCGCGTCGCGCACCTGCCGGCGAGCTCTCCGGCGGCGAGCGCCAGCGCGTCGCGCTGGCGCGCGCGCTGGTCACCGCGCCGCGCTGCGTGCTCGCCGACGAGCCGACCGGCAACCTCGACCGGCGCACCGCGGGCGCAGGTGTTCGAGCTGATGCTGGAGTTGAATCGCGCGGTGGGCACGAGCCTCGTGATCGTCACCCACGATCCCGAGCTCGCGCGCGCACCGATCGCACGCTGCACCTCGTCGACGGCTGCTGCGGTGGCACGGCGCGCGCATTGCAGTCGGAGCTCCGCGTCGGCGATGGGCACCACCTCCCACCTCGAGCGGCGGCTCGTCCATCAGCGCGACCTGCTCGCGCAACTCCAGGATGCGGTCCTGCCAGTAGCGCTGGGTGTTGAACCACGGGAACGCGGCGGGAAACGCCGGATCGTCCCAGCGCCGCGCGAGCCACGCCGAGTAGTGGATGAGGCGCAGCGTGCGCAGCGCTTCGACCAGGTGCAGCTCGCGCGGATCGAAGTCGCAGAAATCGCGCGTAGCCCGCGAGCACGTCGGCGAGCTGGCGCGTCATCTCGGCGCGCTCGCCGGAGAGCAGCATCCACAGGTCCTGCACCGCGGGGCCCATCCGCGCGTCGTCGAAGTCGACGAAGTGCGGGCCGTCGTCGGTCCACAGCACGTTGCCGGCGTGGCAGTCGCCGTGCAGGCGCAGCGTGGCGCACGTCGCCGGCGCGATCGAAGCAGCGCGCGCACGCCGTCGAGCGCCTGCGCGGCGATGCTGCGCCACGCGTCGACGCAGGTCCGGCGGGATGAAGTCGTGCGCGAGCAGGCAGTCGCGCGGCGCCTCGCCGAAGCGTCTCGACGTCGAGCGCAGGACGGTGCGCGGAACGGCGCTTGCGCGCCGACCGCATGGATGCGGCCGAGGAAGCGGCCCATCCATTCGAGCGTCGCGCGGTCTTCGAGCTCGGGCGCGCGGCCGCCGCATTTCGGATACACGGCGAAGCGGAAGCCGCCGAACGCGTGCAGCGTCGCTCCGTCGCGCGCGAGCGGCGGCGACGACCGGGATCTCGCGCGCGGCGAGCTCGGCGACGAACGCGTGCTCCTCGTGGATCTGCGCGTCGGTCCAGCGCGCGCGGCCGGTAGAACTTGGCGACGACCGGCGGCCGCATCCTCGATGCCGACCTGGTAGACGCGGTTCTCGTAGCTGTCCGAGCGCCAGCAGCCGGCCGTCGCCGACGCAAGCCGACGCTCGTCGAGCGCATCGAGCACGCGGTCGGGCGTGAGGCTGGCGTACGGTGGTGCGGCGAGCGGTCATCGCGCGGCGTGCCGGCGCACTCAGTACTCGACCGGCACGGGGTCGAGCGAGCGCCACAGGTACCACGTCGCGACGCTGCGCTACGGCTGCCACGCGCGCCGAGCTCGCGCATCGCCGCCGGCGTCGAGCCGCTCGCCGCCGTTGTAGTGCAGCGCGATCGCGCGCTGCAGGCCGATGTCGTCGACGCGGAAGAACGTCGGCGCGCAGCTCGTGGAAGATGAGGAACATCTCGGCGGTCCAGCGGCCGATGCCCTTGACGTCGACCAGCCGCTCGATCAGCGCCTCGTCGTCGAGCGCCGGCCATTCGCGCGGATCGAGCGCGCCGGTCGCGAAATGGCGCGCGAGATCGCGCAGGTACTCGGCCTTGCGCTCCGACAGGCCGCAGCGGCGCAGCGTCGGCAGGCGCGTCCGGCCGACGCGCGCGCGGCGTCGAGGCGCGCCGGCGAGCGTCGCCGTCGCGCGCCGGCGCCGCGGCCACGGCGAAGCGGTCCCAGATCGTCTGCGCCGCCTTGACCGAGATCTGCTGGCCGACGATCGCCCGGGCGAGCGTCGTGAACGGGTCGCCGCGGCGCGTGAGGTGGATGCCGGGATGGCGGCGATCAGCCGCCGCAGCACCGGATCGCGCGCGAGAGCGCGCGCGTCGCGTCGTCCCAGTAGGCGGGCTTCGTCGCGCTCGCGGCGAACGGCGGGCCGATCCGGCATCAGGCGGCCGCACGTCGGATGGCGTGCGGGTCCGGCGGGCGGCCGCCGCCACCGGGGCTGCGGGAGCGCGGCGGCGGACGGCTGCCGGTCGGTCGCGGCGCGGCATGGCGAAGGGGCGAAAATGGTACATTACGCGGCTTTTATTTCGGGAGGCGCGAGATGCTGTCGGCGGATCGTTCGGGCCGACTGCGCTGCGGCTCGTCGCGGCCATCGCCGCTGCCGGCGCTTCGCGCCGCGCTGTCGCCGGCGCGCGCCGCCGATCCCAACAAGGTCCTGCGCACGTGCTTCCCGACCGGCGGAAACGGGCTTCGACCCGGTCCGCGTCTCCGACCTCTATTCGGCGACGGTCAACGAGGCGATCTTCGAGCGGCTGCTCACCTACGACTACCTCGCGCGTCCGGCGAAGCTCGTGCCGATGGTGGCCGAGGCGATGCCGGAGGTCACCGACAACGGCAGGACCTACACGTTCCGGATCCGCAAGGGCATCTATTTCGCGCCCGATCCGGCGTTCAAGGGCAAGAGCGCGAGCTCACCGCCCAGGACTTCGTCTACTCGTATCAAGCGCTTCCTCGACCCGAAGAACCGCTCGCCGTACGCGTTCCTGCTCGAAGGCAAGATCGTGGGCCTGGACGAGCTCGCGGCGAAGGCGAAGAAGACCGGGCAAGTTCGACTACGACGCGAAGATTCCCGGGCATGGAGGCGCTCGACCGCTACACGCTGCGCTTCCGGCTCAAGGAAACGGACTACAACTTTCCGTACGTCGTCGCCGCACATCGTCGCTCGGCGCCGTCGCGCGCGAAGTGATCGAGGCGTACGGCGACGACACGATGGCGCACCCGGTCGGCACCGGGCCCTACATGCTGAAGAGCTGGACGCGCCGCTCGAAGATCGTGCTCGAGGCGAATCCCGACTATCGCGGCTTCGTCTGGGACTTCGCCGCGTCGGAGCCGGCCTGGGACGACGCGCTCGTCAAGGACATGAAGGGCAAGAGGATGCCGCAGATCGGCCGCGTCGAGATCACGGTCATCGAGGAGGCGCAGTCGCGCTGGCTCGCGTTCCAGCAGAAGGAGCTCGACTACATCGCCGTCCCGGAGACGTTTCGCGCCGCAGCGCGCTCGACGGCGACGAAGCTCGAAGCCCGATCTGGCGAAGCAGGGGGTCTCGCTCTGCAGCGGGATCGATCCCGACATCACCTACACGGCGTTCAACTTCCGCGACCCGGTCATCGGCGGCTTCACCAAGGAGAAGATCGCGCTGCGCCGCGCGATCATCATGGCCTACGACATCGACGAGGAGATCAACGTCATCCGCAAGGGCCAGGCGGTCGCGTCGCAGATGCCGATCCCGGCGGGCGTCGTCGGCCACGACCCGAACTACCGCAGCGTCAACCACTACGATCCGGTGCTCGCCAACAAGCTGCTCGACTATTTCGGCTACAAGAAAGGAGGCGACGGCTGGCGCACGCTGCCCGACGGCAAGCCGCTGGTCGTGCGCCTCGCGACCGAGCCCTCCAGCATCAACCGCGAGCTTCGACGAGCTGTGGCAAAGTCGCTCGACTGAGATCGGCGATCCGGATGGAGTTCGCCGTCGCGCCGTTCGCCGACAACGTGAAGGCGGCGAAGGCGTGCAAGCTGCAGATGTGGGGCCAGGCCTGGATCGCCGACTACCCTGACGGCGACAATTTCATCCAGCTCCTCTACGGCCCGAACACCGGCCAGAGCAACAACGGCTGCTACGAATCGAAGGCGTTCGACGCGCTTCTACGAGCAGTCGCGGCTCCTCCCGAATTCGCCCGAGCGCAACCATCTGTTCCTCGAGATGTCGCGGCAGATGGAGGTCGACGGCGCGTGGAGCCTCCACGTGTCGCGCGTGCGCAGCGAACTGATCCGGCCGTGGGTGCAGGGCTACAAGAAGCATCCGATCCTGCAGGCCGATTACATGTACTCGATGTCCTGCCGCCACGGCTCGTGATGGTCGCCTGTCGATGACCCGTCCGCCGTCTTCCGCACTGTTGGAGTCGACATGCCGTTATCTGTAGCGTTTCACGCGCGCTGCCGGCGCGGCGCTTCTCTTCGGCGCGCTCGCCGCGTCCGCAGCACCGGCCGTTCAAGCGGCCGACATGAAAAAGGTGATCCGCCACGTGTTCCCGGCGGCCGAGACCGGCTTCGACCCCGCGGGCGTGCACGACCTGTACTCGGGGACGCTCGTGCAGGCGATCTTCGAGACGCTCTACACGTACGACTACCTCGCGCGGCCGTCGAAGCTCGTGCCGCTCACCGCCGAGGCGCTGCCGCAGATCACGGACAACGGCAAGACGTACACGATCAAGCTGAAGAAGGGCATCCACTTCATGCCCGACCCCGCGTTCAAGGGGCAAAAGCGCGAGCTCATCGCCGACGACTACGTCTACACGCTGAAGCGGCTGGTCGACCCGAAAATCCACTCGCCGTACGCGTTGCTCGTCGAAGGCAAGATCGTCGGCCTCGACGAAGTCGTCGACGCCGCGAAGAAGTCCGGCAAGTTCGACTACGACACGAAGGTTGCGGGCCTCGAGGCGATCGACCGCTACACGCTGCGCATCCAGCTCAAGGACACCGACTACGGCCTGCCCTACATCCTCGCCCACGAGCCCACGTCCGCCGTCGCGCGCGAGGTGATCGAGGCCTACGCCGACGAGAGCGGACGCGCGATGTCGAATCCGGTCGGCACCGGCCCGTACAAGCTCGCGCAGTGGGTGCGCAGCTCGAAGATCGTCCTCGACGCGAACCCGGACTACCGCGGCTTCGTCTGGGACTTCAAGTCGGCCGACCCCGCCGACCAGCCGATGATCGCCGAGATGAAGGGCAAGAAGATGCCGCAGGTCGGGCGCGTCGAGGTCAGCATCATCGAGGAGGACCAGGCGCGGCTGCTCGCGTTCCAGAACGGCGAGCTCGACATCATGAACATGGAGGGCCCGCTCGCGCCCAACGTGCTCGACGGCGGCAAGCTGAAGCCGGAGTTCGCCGCCAAGGGCGTGAAGCTCTCGCGCTTCGTCGATCCCGAGATCACCTACCACTACTGGAACCTGCAGGACCCGGTCGTCGGCGGGCTCTCGCAAGGAAAGGATCGCGCTGCGCCGGGCGATGGCGATGGCCTACAACGTCGACGAGGAGATCAAGGTCGTGCGCAACGGCCAGGCGGTCGAGGCGCAGTTCCCGATTCCGCCCGGCGTCGTCGGCTACGATCCCAACTACCGGACGAGCGTAAGGTACGACCCTGCCGGCGCCAACGCGCTGCTCGACCGGTTCGGGTACAAGAAGGGCGCCGACGGCTGGCGCACGCTGCCCGACGGCAAGCCGCTCGTCGTCCGCTACGCATCGCGTCCCGATTCGCTCGGCCGCCAGCAGGACGAGATGTGGAAGAAGGCGTTCGACTCGATCGGCATCCGGATGGAGGTCCAGAAGGACAAGTTCCCGGAGCTGCTGAAGCTCGAGAAGCAGTGCAAGCTGAAGATGCGCACGGCGTCCTGGATCGCCGACTACCCGGACGGCGACAACTTCATGCAGCTGCTCTACAGCAAGAACATCTACCAGAGCAACAACGCCTGCGCGACGATTCCCGAATACGACCGGCTCTACGAGCAGTCGGTGCGGATGCCGGACTCGCCCGAGCGCAACAAGCTGTACCATGAGATGGCGAAGATCATCGAGGCGTACGCACCGTGGCGGCTCGACATCAGCCGCTACCGCAACATGCTGGTGCAGCCGCGGGTGATCGGCTACAAGAAGCACCCGATCCTGCATGCGGAATGGCAGTACATCGACGTTGCCCCGGTCGGCACGCGGCCGATTCCGGGGCCGGGAGGGTCGAAGGAAGAGCAGTGAGGTAGCACGGAAGGAGACGAACGCGTCCGCGCGGCGAACCCGGTGCGGGCCCGTTCGACCGGCAGCCCGAGCCGCGCGTGACCCGTGCGGCAAGGCGAAGGAGGACACGCAATGACCGCATACATCATCCGACGCGTGTGGCAGATGATCCCGACGATGCTGGGCGTCATCCTGCTCGTGTTCATCCTGTTCAACTGGGTCGGCGGCGATCCCGCCTACGTGCTCGCGGGCAAGATCAGCAACCAGGAGCAGATCGACAACATCCGCCGCCAGTTCGGCGTCGACCAGCCCTACTGGGTCCAGCTCTGGATCTTCGTCAAGCAGGTGCTGACGGGCAACTTCGGCGCGTCGTGGAGCACCAACGAGCAGGTGTCGCACATCCTCGCCACGCGGCTGGGGCCGTCGCTGACCGTCGTCGTGCCGCTCACCGTCCTCGACACGCTCCTCTCGATCGCGCTGGCGCTCGCGGTCGCCTACGTGCGCGGCTCGCTGACCGACCGGATGGTGATGATCGTGTGCACGGTGGGGCTGTCGATCTCGATCCTCGTCTACATCATCGTCTTCCAGTACTTCTTCGCCTACAAGCTCGGCTGGTTCCCGGTGCAGGGCTGGGGCAACAGCTTTGCCGAGAACCTGTTCCACTACGCGGCGCTGCCGATCCTGATCGGCCTCGCCGTCAGCATCGCGCCCAGCCTGCGGCTGTACCGCACGTTCGTGCTGGACGAGATCAACCAGGACTACGTGCGCACCGCCCGCGCCAAGGGGCTGTCCGAGAACCGCATCATGTGGGTGCACGTGCTGCGCAACGCGTCGATCCCGATCATCACCAATCTGATGGCGAACCTGCCCGGACTGCTGCTCGGCGCGTTCCTGATCGAGCGCTTCTTTTCGATCCCCGGCATCGGCCGCGAGGTGATCCTCGCCGTCGAGCGCTCGGACTTCCCGGTGATCAAGGCGATCACGGTCTACGTGGCGTTCGCGACGATGGCCTCCAATCTGCTCGCCGACCTGATGTACAAGGCGGTCGATCCGCGCGTCCAGCTCAAGTGAGGCAGACGGCCATGGCGACCAATCCCGCACTGAATCCCCTCGCGCCCGTCGCGCGCGAGGTCCCCCACACCGTCTCGCCCGGGCTGTGGGCGCTTGCCTGGAAGCGGCTCCAATCGGACCACGTCGGCATGGTTTCGCTCGCGATCGTCGTGGCGTTCCTCGTGATGATGGTGCTGTCCGGAACGGGCTTCATCGCCGGCGACTGGTCGCAGGAGGTCGGCGTCAACTACGCGCCGCCGTCATTCATCGGCGCCGACATCGAGGCGGGCGCGCCGGCGGCGCCGGAAGCGCGACCCCGCCGACCGCCGGGCCTGCCGGCGAATACAAGTCGAGCGTCGTCGATCCGCTCGCCGACGCACTCGCCGAGATTCGCGGGGAAAAGAAACCTGCGGCCGCCGGGGGCCGCTCCGGCGGCCGGCGAAGCCGACAAGTCGGTCGATCCGCTCGCCGACGTGATGGCCGACATCCGCGCGCAGGAAAAGAAAGGCGCGAGGCGCCACGGAAGCGCGCGCGCCGACGCTGCCGCTCGGCGGCGACAAGTGGGGCCGCGACGTGCTGAAGAAGACGATCAAGGGCTCGGAGACGTCGATCTTCGTCGGCCTCGCCTCCGCCGCGGTCGCCGTGCTCCTCGGCACGCTCTTCGGCGCGCTCGCCGGCTACTACGGCAAATGGGTCGACGATTTCTTCAACTGGTTCTACAGCGTCTTCAGCTCGATTCCGTACCTGCTGCTGATCCTCGCCGTTGCCGCGGTGCTGCAGCAGAAGGGCATCCTCACGATCATCCTGATCCTCGGCCTCACCGGCTGGACCGGCGTGTTCCGCCTGATCCGCGGCGAGTACCTGAAGCACAAGGCGCGCGAATACGTGCAGGCGGCCGACGCGATCGGCGCATCGAACGCGCGCCGGATGTTCGTCCACATCTTTCCCAACGTGAGCCACGTCGTGCTGGTGCAGCTTTCGATTCTGTGCGTGGGCTTCATCAAGGCCGAGGTGATCCTGTCGTTCCTGGGCTTCGGCGTGCCGGTCGACGTCGTGTCGTGGGGATCGATGCTGAACGAGGCGCAGAACGAGCTGATCCTCGGCAAATGGTGGCAGCTCGCCGCCGCCGGCACCGCGATGGCGATGCTGGTCACGGCGTTCTCTCTGTTCACCGACGCGCTGCGCGACGCGCTCGACCCGAAGCTGAAGGGCAGGATGGGCGCATGATGGACACGTCGACGGGCAAGACGATGGCTGCGTCCGATCCGCTGGTCCGCGTGCGCAACCTCAAGGTCGCATTCCAGCATCGACAAGGGCACGGTCTTCGAGGCGGTCAAGGGCATCTCGTTCGACATCCCGACGAAAGCGACCGTCGCGCTGGTCGGCGAGTCGGGCAGCGGCAAGTCGGTCACTTCGCTCGCGATCCTCGGGCTGCTGCCGCCCGAGAATTCGATCGTCGACGCGCAGAGCGAGATCCTCTACGACGGCCGCAATCTCGCGCGGCTCGACCAGAACGAGCTGCGCAGGATTGCGCGGCGCCGACATCTCGATGATCTTCCAGGAGCCGATGACCTCGCTGAACCCGGTGTTCACCGTCGGCTTCCAGCTCGACCGAGGTGCTGCGCCTGCACATGGGCATGACGTCCGCGCAAGGCGCGCAGGCGCGCGATCGAGCTGCTCGAGGAAGTCGGCATTCCCGATCCCGAGTACCGGATCAACGCGTTTCCATCGCAGATGTCCGGCGGCCAGCAGCAGCGGGTGATGATCGCGATGGCGATCGCCTGCGAGCCCAAGCTGCTGATCGCCGACGAGCCGACGACGGCGCTCGACGTGACGATCCAGAAGCAGATCCTCGACCTCATCGCCGCGCTGCAGAAGAAGCACCAGATGTCGGTGCTGTTCATCACCCACGATCTGGCCGTGGTGGGCGAGATCGCCGACTACGTCGTCGTGATGAGCAACGGCGAGATCCGCGAGCAGGGCCCCGCGAAGAACGTGTTCGAGAATCCGCGCGACGCCTACACGCAGGCGCTGCTCAAGTGCCGGCCGCAGCTCGACCGGCGGCCGATGCGGCTGCCGGTGATCGACGACTACATGGACGGCCGCACGGCGGGGTCGCGCGACATGTCCGAGCGCAAGCGCGGCGTCAGTCCGAGCGATCCGATCGTGCTCGAGGTGAAGAACCTCGGCAAGAATTTCTATTCGCGCGAGGGCCTGTTCGGCAAGCGCGAGTTCGAGGCGGTCAAGGACGTCTCGTTCAAGCTGCCGAAAGGGCAAGACGCTGGGCCTCGTCGGCGAATCGGGCTCGGGCAAGACGACGGTGGGCCTGACGCTGATGCGCCTGCACGAGGCGACGACCGGCGAGGCGATCTTCGAGGGCACGCGACATCCTGTCGATGTCGCCGAAGGAGTTCATGCCCTACAAGCGGCGCATCCAGATCATCTTCCAGAATCCGTACGCGTCGCTCAATCCGCGCTTCACCGTCGGCCACATCCTGACCGAGCCGATGATGATCCACGGCATCGGCGAGTCCGCGCAGGAGCGCACGGAGCTCGCGTTCGAGCTGCTCGCGAAGGTCGGGCTGCCCGAGGTGTCGTTCTACAAGTACCCGCACGAGTTCTCGGGCGGGCAGCGCCAGCGGATCGCGATCGCGCGCTGCCTGACGATGAAGCCCGACATCCTGATCTGCGACGAATCGGTGTCGGCGCTCGACGTTTCGGTGCAGGCGCAGGTGCTGAACCTGCTGCAGGACCTGCAGGACGAGTTCGGCCTGTCCTACATCTTCATCTCGCACGACCTCGCCGTCGTCAAGTACATCTCCGACGAGATCATGGTGATGAGCGAAGGGAAGATCGTCGAGATCGCGAATTCGGACGACATCTACCGCCATCCGCGCGAAGCCGTACACGCAGCGGCTGCTGGCCTCGATTCCGAAGGGCTGGCACGGCGGGCACGCGCGCGCGTAGCCCGCCCGGCACCAAACCCGCGAGTGCCGCAGCTCCGGATCAGGATCGCCCCGACGTCGCGGCGGCACCGGCCGAGACGCCCCGTCGCGCGCGATCGGGTGGCGCCACGGAGCCGCCCCGGCGTGCAATGGCACGACGTAGATCGGCGGCCCGGCGAGAAGCGCAGGCGCCGATGAAGACCCGCCGCTGCGACATCCTGATCCTCGGGGCCGGCGGCGCGGGACTCTTCGCCGCGCTGCACGCGCATCGGGCCGATTCCCGCGCTCGACATCACGATCGTCGTCAAGGGCCTGCTCGGCAAGTGCGGCTGCACGCGGATGGTCCAGGGCGGCTACAACGTCGCGCTCTCGCCTGGCGATTCGGTCGAGCGCCACTTCATGGACACGATCGAAGGCGGCAAGTGGCTCCCGAACCAGGACCTCGCGTGGACGCTCGTCACCGGCGCGATCGAGCGCATTCACGAGCTCGAGAACGAGCTCGGCTGCTTCTTCGATCGCAATCCCGACGGGACGATCCACCAGAAGGCGTTCGCCGGGCCAGACGTTCGATCGCACCGTGCACAAGGGCGACCTCACCGGCATCGAGATCATGAACCGCCTCGCCGAACAGGTGTGGGCGCGCGGCATCGCGCGGCTCGAGGAGCATCGCGCGCTCGACTTCGTTCCGGACTCGCGACGGTGCGATTTCCGGCGTCGCTGTTGGTCGACATCCGCGTCCGGCGAGCACGTGTTCGTGCAGGCGAAGGCGGTGCTGCTCGCGACCGGCGGCGGTCCGACGATGTATCGCTTTCACACGCCGTCGGGCGACAAGAGCTGCGACGGGCTCGCGATGGCGCTGCGCTTCGGATTGCCGCTGCGCGACATGGAGATGGTGCAGTTCCATCCGACGGGGCTCCTCGCCGGACGCCCACACGCGGATGACAGGCACGGTGCTGGAGGAGGGTCTGCGCGGCGCGGGAGGGCACTTGCTGGACGGCGAGCGGCGAGCGGTTCATGCAGCGCTACGATCCCGCGGCGGAGCGCGCGACGCGCGACATCGTCTCGCGCGCGATCTATGCCGAGATGCGGGCCGGCCGGACGACGCCGAACGGCGGCGTGTGGCTCGTCGATGGCGCATCTCGGTCCCGACAGCGTGCGGCGGCAGTTCAAGGGTATGGTCGAGCGCTGCGCCGATTGCGGCTTCGATCTCGCCGCCGGCAGGGTCGAGGTCGTGCCGACCGCGCATTACATGATGGGCGGCGTCGAGTTCGCGACCGATTGCACGACGGATGCCCGGGACTCTTTGTCGCGGGCGAGGACTCGGGTGGCGTCCACGGCGCGAATCGGCTGGGCGGCAACGGCGTTGCGAACTCGACCGTCTTCGGGGGCATCGCCGGCGATGCGATGGCGCGGTGGGTGGTGCGCGACGGCGAATGGCGCGAGCCCGATCCTGCCGCGATCGACGCGGCCATCGCGCGGCGCCGAGGCCGCGTTTGCGGCTGCGCCAGCGCCCGTGGGAGCGCTCGACGCGATCCGCGAGCGCCTCTACGACGTGATGTGGGACGATGCGGGCATCGTGCGCAACAGCGCGGGACTCGCCCGTGCGGAGGCGGCGCTCGATCGGCTGGGCGATGAGCTCGCGGCGACCGGGATCGCAGGTACCGACCGGCGCTTCAACGTCACGTGGCAGGATTCTCAGAATCTCGCCAACCTGATCGAAGTCTCGCGGTTGATCGTGCGCGCGGCCCAGTCGCGCACCGATTCGCGCGGCGCGCATTTTCGCGACGACCATCCCGCTTCCGGGCCGCTCGACGCGTCGACATACACGCGGGCGCGACAGCATGCCGGCCGGCTCGAGGTCGAGCAGGTGCCGGTTGTGTTCACCCGCGTCCGCCCGGGCGCGTCGCTGATCCGCGACTGATCGCGATCGCGATCCCGCGCCGTCCGCCGGAGTTCCGGCAACGCCCCCAAACGCGCCCCGCCGACGCTCGCCTGCTTGCGCGGCGGTCCACGTTTTTGGCTCGGGCCCGCGCGGCTTTGTGTCATCTGCTGTCACGCCGGTGTCATCTGGGTGTAACACGTCGCTGTAACAATCGACGGCATCGCGAACCCACGAGGAAAAAAGATGATCCGCAAGGCCGTCATGAGGGGTTTCTTCGCCGCTGCCGCATTGGCGTTCGGCATTCCTGTACACGCCATCGACATCACCGGCGCCGGCGCCACGTTCCCCTATCCGATCTACGCCAAATGGGCGGAGGCTTATAAACAGAAGACCGGCGTCGGAATGAATTATCAGTCGATCGGCTCCGGCGGCGGCATCGCGCAGATCAAGAGCAAGACCGTCGACTTCGGCGCGTCGGACATGCCGTTGAAGCCGGAGGACCTGCAGCAGGCAGGCCTCATGCAGTTTCCCGCGATCATCGGCGGCATCGTCCCCGTCGTAAACCTGGAGGGCGCCGCCCCCGGCACGCTCAGGTTCACCGGTCCCGTGCTCGCCGACATCTACCTCGGCAAGATCAAAAGCTGGAACGACAAGGCAATCGCCGATCTCAACCCTGGCGTCAAGCTTCCCGCCGAGCCAATCACCGTAGTCCGTCGCTCGGACGGCTCCGGCACGACCTTCAATTGGACCGATTATCTGTCGAAGGTGAGCCCGGAATGGAAGCAGAAGGTCGGCTCGAGCACGGCGGTGGCATGGCCCGAAGGCGTCGGCGGGAAGGGCAACGAAGGTGTCGCCGCCTACGTGCAGCGGATCAAGGGATCGATCGGCTACGTCGAATACGCGTATGCCAAGAAGAACAATATGTCGTACGCGCTGGTCCAGAACAAGGAGGGCCAGTATCCGAAACCCGACAACGACACGTTCCAGGCCGCCGCCGCGTATGCAGACTGGAAGAACGCGCCCGGCTACTACCAGATCATCACCGACTCGCCGGGCAAGACGTCGTGGCCAATCGCCGCGACGAGCTTCATTCTGATGCACGTCGAGCAGGACGAAGCCGCAGAATGCAGCCGAGGTCCTCAAGTTCTTCGACTGGTCGTTCAAGAATGGCCAGAAGATGGCAGAAGAACTCGATTACGTCCCGCTGCCCGACGCCGCTGATCGCGCAGATCGAAGGTTCGTGGAAGGCGCAGATCAAGGATCCGGCGGGCAAGCCGGTGTGGTGAATCGACGGGGCGCTCGCTAGTTGCGACGGCTGCTTCCTCCCCCTCCTCGGGGCAGCCCTCCGCCGGCCGCGGACCCCACGTCGCGGCCGGCTTTCTTTGCAGGGTTTATCATGTCGCCCTCGTCCGCCGCGGCCGCGCTCCCGACCCTCATGATTCCAGAGGAGGCCCTCCGCGCCGCGCGCGATCCTACGCCGCCCGCGCGGCGGCGGGGCGCGCCGCGCTGGCAGGATTGGCTGTTCGAGCGCGTCACGCTCTTCTTCGCGCTGGTCGTGCTCGCGCTTCTCGTCGGGATCCTGGTTGCGTTGGGCATGGCGGCAATCCCCGCCCTCAAGAAGTTCGGCATCGGCTTCTTCTTCACCAACGTCTGGAATCCGGTGACGGGCGTGTTCGGCGGCGCTCGCTCCGATCTACGGCACGCTCGTCACCTCGGCCATTGCGCTGCTGATCGGCGTCCCGGTGAGCTTCGGCATCGCGCTGTTCCTGACCGAGATGTGCCCGGTCGTGCTCAAGCGGCCGCTGGGCACCGCGGTGGAGCTCCTGGCGGCCATTCCCTCGATCATCTACGGGATGTGGGGGTTGTTCGTTTTCGCGCCGCTGTTCGGCGACTACGTCCAGCCCTGGCTCACCGCGACGCTGGGACCTGTGCCGCTGCTCGGGCCGCTGTTCCAGGGCGCACCCAACGGCATCGGCGTGCTCTCGGCCGGCGTCATCCTGTCGATCATGGTCATCCCGTTCATCGCCTCGGTCATGCGCGACGTGTTCGAGATCGTGCCGCCGGTGCTGAAGGAGTCGGCCTACGGGATCGGCGCCACGACCTGGGAGGTCGTCTGGAACGTGGTACTGCCGTACACCAAGGTCGGCGTGATCGGAGGCATCATGCTCGGCCTGGGGCGCGCGCTGGGCGAGACCATGGCCGTCACCTTCGTCATCGGCAACGCCTACAGGATCAGCGCCGCGCTGTTCGAGCCGGGCAACTCGATCGCCTCTGCGCTCGCGAACGAATTCAACGAGGCCGCCGATCCCGTGCATCGCGCGTCGCTGATCTCGCTCGGCCTCGTGCTGTTCGTGCTGACCTTCATCGTGCTGGCGCTGTCGCGGATGCTGATCGCGCAGCTCGTCCAAGGGCGAGGGCAGGTCGACCTGAGATGCGCGCGTTGCCACCACCGCGAATTCGCTCATCTACCGCCGGCGGCTGTGGGTGAACCGCTTCAACCTGCTGATGTCGCTCGCCGCGATGGCGTTCGGCATGGCGTTTCTGCTCTGGATCCTCGCCGTCCTGTTCGGCAAGGGCCTGGCAGCGATATCGATCGACGCTGTTCACCGAAATGACGCCGCCGCCCGGCTCCGCGGGCGGGCTGCTCAATGCGATCATGGGCAGCGTGGCAATCGTCGCGACGGCGACGCTTCGTCAGCGCTCCGATCGGCATCCTGGCCGGCATCTACCTGGCGGAATACGGGAAGTCGGGCTGGGTCGCCCAGGTTACCCGGTTCATCAACGACATCCTGCTTTCGGCGCCCTCGATCGTGCTGGGGCTGTTCGTCTACACCGTGTATGTCATGCAGGTGGGGCACTTCTCCGGGTGGGCGGGTTCGCTGCGCGCTCGGCCTGATCGCCATTCCCGTCGTGGTGAGGACCACCGAGAACATGCTCCAACTCGTCCCGTCGAGCCTGCGCGAGGCCGCCGTGGCCCTGGGTGCGCCGATGTGGAAGGTCATTCTGAAAGTCACGCTTCGCGCAGTCCGCGGCGGCGTCATCACCGGCATCCTGCTCGCCGTCGCGCGGATGTCCGGCGAGACTGCACCGCTCCTGTTCACCGCCCTCAACAACCAATTCTGGAGCGCCGACATGAACGCGTCCGATGGCGAACCTTCCGGTGGTGATCTTCCAGTTCGCGATGAGTCCTTTCGACGACTGGAAGTCGCTCGCCTGGGCGGCGGCGCTGCTGATCACGCTGACGGTGCTCGTCATCAACATCCTGGCGCGGACGGTGTTCCGCCAGACCGCCGCCCGCTGACGGCCAAACTCTCGAGAGCAAGCCGATGAATCTTGCAACAACGGCCACGACGGCCGAGACGTCAGCGCCGGCGGAGGTTCACGCATCGCTTCCGCCAAAGATGTCGATTCGCGATCTCGACTTCTACTACGGCCGGTTCCAGGGTCTGAAGAACATCAACCTCGATGTCGCCGAACGTCGCGTCACCGCGTTCATCGGGCCGTCGGGCTGCGGCAAGTCGACGCTGTTGCGGACGTTGAACCGGATGTACTCGCTGTATCCGGGCCAGCGCGCAGTCGGCGAGATCATGCTGGACGGCGAGAACATCCTGGCGCCTGGAGTGGACATCAACATGCTGCGCGCGAAAGTCGGGATGGTGTTCCAGAAGCCGACGCCATTCCCGATGTCCATCTACGACAACATCGCGTTCGGCGTGAGGCTTTACGAAAACCTATCGGCGCGCGCGATGGACGAGCGCGTCGAATGGGCACTCACCAAGGCGGCGATGTGGGACGAGGCGAAGGACAAGCTGAAGCAGAGCGGGATGGCGCTCTCCGGCGGCCAGCAGCAGCGGCTGTGCATCGCCCGCGCCGTCGCGGTCAAGCCCGAGGTGCTGCTGCTCGACGAGCCGACTTCTGCACTCGACCCGATCTCGACCGCGAAGATCGAAGAGCTCATCACCGAGCTCAAGGAAGAGTATACGATTGCGATCGTCACTCACAACATGCAGCAGGCCGCCCGAGTGTCCGATTTCACCGGGTACATGTACCTGGGTGAGCTGATCGAATTCGGAGAGACCGACCAGATCTTCCTCAAGCCCGGAAGAAGGACACCGAGGACTACATCACCGGCCGCTTCGGCTAGCGGAACCCAGGATCGGGACAAGCGATATGACCGAGCACACGCACAAGCAATTCGACGCCGAGATGGAAGGGATCCGCAGCGGCGTCATGGCGATGGGAGGACTGGTCGAGACGCAGCTCGCCAAGGCGATCGCGATCCTCGGCACCGACGATGCCGAGGGCACGATCGACGCAGGTCGGCGCCGACGAGCTCGCGATCAACCAGATGCAGATGTCGATCGACCAGCAATGCAGCCAGATCATCGCGAAGCGGCAGCCCGCGGCGATCGATCTCAGGATGATCCTGACCATCACCAAGATCGTGAACGACCTCGAGCGGGTCGGCGACGAGGTGAAGAAGATCGCCTACAAGGCGGCGCAGACGCGCGGCAACGACCGTCTCACCCGGATGCGCGAGTACGACGTCGTCCGCGCCGCCGAGCACGCGCAGACAATGCTGCAGATGACGCTCGACGCCTTCGCGCGGCTCGACGTCACCGCGGCCGCCGAGGTGATCGACCGCGACGAGGACATCGACGCCGCGTTTCACGCGATCATGCGCCAGCTGATCAGCTACATGATGGAGGACCCGCGGACGATCACCCCGGCGCTCGAGATCATTTTCATCGCCAAGTCGATCGAGCGCATCGGCGATCACGCGAAGAACATCGCCGAGGCCGTGGTCCAGGTGGTCAAGGGCAAAGACGTCCGCCATGCCACTGCCGACCAGATCCGCGCGGAGGTCGCCGAGGAATGAGCGCCGCCTGGCCGTCAAGGATCGCGCAACTGCAGTCTGCCTCCGGGCGCAGCGCAGCGGCGACAGCTGCAAGCGTGGGGGTCCTATGAGTGCCGCAGGGCCGTCCCAAGGCACGAATCGCTCCCCCGCTGGGGGCAGCGCAGCGGCGACAGCCGCAAGCGTGGGGGTCCTATGACGCCGACCATTCTTGTGGTCGAGGACGAGCCGGCGATCCTCGAGCTCCTGAACGTCAACCTCGTCGACGCGGGCTACGCCGTGCAGGCGGCGCCGGACGCCGAGTCCGCGCAGGCGCGGTTGAAGGGAGCGCTGCCGGACCTGCTGCTCCTCGACTGGATGCTTCCCGGGCAATCGGGACTCTCGCTCGCGAAACAGCTGCGCGCCGATGCGCGGACGAAGGAGCTGCCGATCATCATGGTCACCGCGCGTACCGACGAAGCCGACAAGATCGCCGGGCTCGAAGCGTGGGTGGACGATTACGTGACCAAGCCGTTCTCGCCGCGCGAGCTCAAGGCACGGATCAAGGCGGTGCTGCGCCGGCGCGCGCCGGAAGCGGCGCAGGAGCCGCTCGCCGTCGGCGCGCTGAAGCTCGATCCGGCGACCCACCGCGTAACGGTCGACGGGCGGCCGGTGCCGATCGGCCCGACCGAGTTCCGGCTGCTGCGTTTCTTCCTCGCGCGGCCCGAGCGCGTGCATTCGCGCACACAGCTCCTGGATCAGGTGTGGGGCGACCACGTCTACATCGAGGAGCGCACCGTCGACGTCCACATCCGCCGGCTGCGGCTTGCGCTGGAACCGTTTGGACTCGACCGGATGATCGAAACGGTGCGTGGCAGCGGGTACCGCTTGGCCGTGCCGCACTGAGCGTCTCGCAAGGGCGCATCGCGATGAACCCCGCGATCCTCTCGGCATTGATCGCGCCCGCCGCCGTCGCGCTGCTGACGGCGATCGTCGGCGATCGCGTTCGGCGCCGCGTGGGCGCTCGGTGTCCTGGCCGTCGGCAGCGCCGGCGTCGTCGCCTTCCATCTCTGGCATCTCGGCGGACTCGCGACCTGGGCCGCGGGTCCGGTCGACGAGCCGGTGCCCGAGGGGCGCGGCAGCTGGCGCGTCGCGTTCTCGGCGCTCTATCGGCGCGTGCGCAATCGCAACCTCGCGCAGCGCGACCTCGCCAGCGCGATGGAGCGCTTCAGGAGCGTCGCCGAAGCGATCCCCGACGGCATGGTGGTGCTCGATGCGACCAACCGCGTCGGAGTGGGCGAATGCGCGCGCGCAGTCGCATTTCGGGCTCGACCTCGCTCACGATACCGGACAGCCGCTGGTCAACGTCGTCCGCCAGCCGGAATTCATCCGTTACCTCGAGACCGGCGACTATTCGGACGCGTTGACGATCGCCTCGCAGCGCGAGCAGGGGGCGACGCTGTCGATCCAGGTCATTCCCTTCGGCGTGCGGGAAAAGCTCCTCATCAGCCGCGACATCACGCAATTGGAGGCGGTCGCTCGAATGCGCCGCGATTTCATCGCCAACGTGTCGCACGAGATGAAGACGCCGCTGACCGTCGTCGCCGGTTTCATCGAGACGCTGCAGGACATGGAGCTCGAGCCGCGGCAGCGCGCGCGCTACCTGCAGCTCATGCACGAGCAGGCGCGCAACATGGAACGGCTGGTCGATGACCTGCTGACGCTCTCGGCGCTCGAAAGCGAGCAGAATGTGGTCGCCGAAGTGCCGTTCGCCGTCGAGCCTCTGCTGCTCGGGCTGTCAGCCGACGCGAAGGCGCTTTCGGGCGGGCAACACACGATCGCACTCGACATCCGGCGATGCCGCGACCGTGCTCGGGCAGCCGCGACGAGCTCGCAAGCGCCTTCGGCAACCTCATCAGCAATGCGATCCGCTACACGCCGGAAGGCGGAAAGGTCACGCTGTCGTGGCGGATCGCCGAGGACGGAAGAGGCGAGTTCGGCGTCGAGGACACCGGCATCGGCATCGCTGCCGAGCACATTCCGCGGCTGACCGAGCGGTTCTATCGCGTCGATCGCAGCCGCTCGCGTGCAACCGGCGGCACGGGTCTTGGGCTCGCGATCGTCAAGCACGTGCTGCTGCGCCACCAGGCCGAGCTCGACGTCGTAAGCGAGCCTGGGCGGGGCAGCACGTTCACCGTGCGCCTGCCCTCGCGGCGCGTGCAGCGGGTCGATTCGGGCGCCGGTGCGTCGGCACGGATGCCGTCGGCTACCAGTAGCTGAGCGCGGCGCGCGAAAAGCGCCTTCAGGTCGTCGCGGCCGACATCCTTCGGCGCGTTGCGGATCACGCGGTATTGCGGCTCGGCGCCGGTGGCGAGCGCGTCCAGGTGCGATCCATCGAAGCCCAGCGCGGCGAGG
The DNA here is from genome assembly GCA_963733985.1 of uncultured beta proteobacterium. Lineage (GTDB taxonomy): Bacteria > Pseudomonadota > Gammaproteobacteria > Burkholderiales > Casimicrobiaceae > CAIWHR01. The sequence continues at coordinate 50,516 of CAVTFF010000011.1, forward strand.
CCGTTCGGCATGGCGGTGGCGCGCATCAGCTCGATCACGCGTGCGGCGAGCACGTCGCCTGCGTCGTCCGGCCTCGCGTCGCCGGCGCGTGCGCGCCGAGGCACTGCGCGCCGTGCAGGTGCCGCTCGGGGCAGCGGCGCGGTGTAACCGCCACACCGACGGATTGTTGAGCACGACGGCCATGCCGTGCGGGACGAGCGTCTTGCCTTCCGGATAGCCGTCGACGTGCCAGTTCCTGGCGAGGCCGGACACGGCATACGAGAGTCCATGCGGCAGATGGCAGCCGGCGGCGTTGAACGCGATGCCGGCCAGCATTGCTGCGTACATCATCTCGGTGCGGGCCTCGACATCGGTCGAATCATTGACCGCGCGCACCAGGAACCTGCCGACGCTCTTCAGCGCTTCGGTCGCGAGCATGTCCGAGAACGGGTTCGCGCCCTGCGATACCGGACGGTTGACGCCGCGCGCGGGATTCAATCGCCGCGGATACGCGCGTGCAGTCAGCGATTCGAGCGCATGGCTCATGCAGTCGAAGCCGGTCGCGGCCACCGCGTTCTTCGGCAATGACGCCGCCACGGTCGGATCGATCAGCGCGACGTCGGGTATCAGCCGGCGCGAGATGATGCCGGTCTTCGCGTTGATCGAGCGCAGGTTGAAGATCGCGATGCCCGTCGTCTCGGAGCCCGTGCCGGACGTGGTCGGGCAGGCGATATGCGGCTTCACCGCGCCGGGGACTTTCTGCCCGCCGCCGATCGGCGCGTTCACATAGGTCATGAACTCCGCGGGATGCGCTCGCGTAGAGGTTCGCCGCCTTGCACGTGTCCATCACCGAGCCGCCGCCCACCGAGACGTAGCCGTCGAAGCGGCCCTCGGCGGCGAAGCGCGCGGCGTCCTGGAACGAGGCGTCGGTCGGCTCGATCACCACCGAATCGTAGATTGCCGCATCGACATGCGCCGCCGCGAGCGAGCTCTTCACCGTGGCCGCGTACTCGCTCGACTTCAAGCGCGCGTCGGTGAAAAGCGCAACGCGCTTGAGCCCGAGCTCGCGCGCGTGCTCGCCGGCTTCGGCCAGCACGCCCGCGCCGAACGTGAACGTCGGCATCCCGACGGTAAAGCCGCGGTCGCTTCCCTCGACGGCGGCGAAATCGGCGTGACAGCAAGGCATCGTTCATTCTCCGGCAATCGTGTCGGAGCATTCTATCGCGAGCGGATCGGGGACGGCGGCGAGTCGCGGGGGCGCGCGCGAGCGCCCTGGGCGCGGCGAATGCGTCAGACCTTCCGGCAGAGTGGGCCGTCGATAGGATGGTCGACGCTTTCGGCAATCGCCGAGACCAGCGCGTGGATTTCGTCGGGGGTGAAATGCAGCGACAACCGGTGAGCGATCGCGCCGGGAAGGCGCACGACGCACGAGCGACCGTCGGCGAACGTGACGTTGACGCCGGCGACGCGGTGGGTTTGCCATCCGTCCTTCGATTCCGTCGCGACCATCTGCTCGTCCAGCAACGACTCGTATTCGAGATTGATCGAGTCGAGCACCGTCTCCGCAAGGTCTTCGGGCAGCGCGACGACGAAGCCTTCCATCGGATCCTGCCGCATTTCGCTCGTGACACCCTTCGCGGAGACCAGCGCGACGAAGCGGTCGCGGGTTGCCTCGTCGAACAGGATGTATTCGATGCTCATCGCCGCCTCTGACCACTCATCAGTGCAAACGGTAAGCCGCGTGGCAGGCGACGCACTGCTGCATCACCCCCGCCAGCGCAGCGAGCGCAGGCCGCACGTCGTTGCTGACGCTTGCGTTCTGCGCGTCGACCGCGAACCGGCTCGCCGCCCGGTGCATCTGGGTGCCGATGTCCTGCATGGCCTGCGGCATGTAGGGCGCGATATGCGCGGCGCCGTGAAGCTCGAGCGAGCTCAACCCAAGTCGCTGCTCGGCGATCGACGCCGCCTTGTCGAAGGCGCTCTTCGCGAGCGCCTCGTCGATCTCCTCGAGTGCCTGCAGATGGTCGCGCATGTTTGCGATCGTGTGAACGCGCATCGGCTCCGGGAACGTGACCAGTTGGCGCCCGTCCGTCTGGGCGGCGGTGGGTGCCGCCATGTCGTGTTGGTGCGTCTGCGCGCCTGCAAACAGCGCAGCCCCTCCGACGACCGCCATGGTCAGAACGAGAATCCGTTTGCCGCGCATGCCACTCTCCTAGGAATGAATCGCCTCGAGCTATTGCGCGCTCCCCTCTGCCCATCCGCTCCTGGTCAACCGCTTGCGCGGGGACGCGCGGACGGGGGCGGCGCATCTCGCCTACAGCTTGAGCCGCCCGTGTCGCGCCAGCAGGTAGACGGCGCTACCCGCGACGAACGCGATGCCCACGTTCCAGATCGCGAGCGCCGCGGTGACCACCGTCGCCAAGCGTTCGCCCTTGTCCTTGCTGATGTCGCATGCCCCCAATGCAAGCTGCGCACCGGTGAGGAACAGGATGACACCCAGCACGGCGGGCGGGAAGATCCTGAGGAGCGTGCTGACCGAGCTGCTGAAGAAGAGCGCCAGCACGAGGAGAATCGTGCCGAGAATGATAGGCGCGCCACCCGTGCGCGCACCGAAGCGAACATGGCCCGCCATCCCGCCGGCGCCATGGCACATCGGAATTCCGCCGAGCACCGCGCTGCCGAGATTCATGAGGCCCGTCGATACGGCAACGCGCTGCTCGGTGATGGGGCGATCGGGAAAAAGCCGGTTGTTCTCTTCGGTGATCGCGAGGATAGCGTTGCCCAGCGTCAACGGCACCTGCGGCAGGGCCAGAAACACCGTGCCGATCAGTACATCGTTCCAGCCGATGGCGGCGAGCGCAAAGCTCGGCAGGTGCAGCTCGATCGTTACGTTCCCGAGCTGCGGCGCCAACGTCGGGTCGACGACGATGCCAAAGATGGCGCCGAAGACAAGCAGCAGGAACATTGCCGGCACCCGCCTGCTGCCAAGCAGCAGCAGCGTTCCGCAGAGCGCGAAACCGCCGATCCACCAGTTGTTCGCCATCATCCTTGCACCATCCAGCATGAAGCCGAGTCCGAGGCCGAGAACGATTCCGACGACCACCGGACGGCTGACCAGCCTGGCGATTTTCTGCGCCGTGCCGGTGACGCCGAGTAGCAACCAGATCGACGCCGGAAGCGAGACTCGCCGCGTAGACTGCGCCCGCCGTTACGGTGAGAGTCTGCGCTGCCTGCGTGGTGGCGATGGCGCCGACGGCCTTCATCGGCTGGACCGGAAAGGGTGTGCGATAGACCACACCGGATACGATCATCGCCAGGCCGAACGAGAACAACACGCCGAACGGATCGAGGCGGAGCAGGGTTAGGTAGGCGACGACGAATGGGATCAACGTCCCCACGTCGCCGAATGCACCCGCCCACTCCATGCGGTCGAAACGGTTGCCGCGAAGGACCCACCTTTCGGACTTGCCAACGGCTGCTGGCCCTTCCAGGCCGTCATTGCGATGGGTATCCATTACCCTATGCAGACCCGCGCAGGATCATGTCGGCCGCCTTCTCCGCGATCATGATGACCGGCGCGTTGGTGTTGCCGGAGACCAGCGTTGGCATGACGCTGCAGTCGACGACGCGCAGAGCCGTCGACGCCGTGCACGCGCAACTCTCGCGTCGACGACGGCAAGCGGATCGGCTGCCGGCCCCATCTTGCAGGTTCCGGCCGGGTGGAAGATCGTGCCGCCCTTGCTCTTCGCGAATTCCAGCAGGTCGTCGTCGGTCACGGCCTCGGGGCCGGGCCGGTACTCGCCGGCGACGTACGGGTGCGAGCGCGCGCGTTGCGGCAAGCCGCCGCGCGAGCCGAATGCCTGCGACGATCGTCGCCCGGTCGTGCGGTGTCGACAGGTAGTTTGGCTGCATCGCCGGCGCCGCCAGCGGATCGGGCGACTTCAAGCGGACGAAACCGCGCGACTCGGGCCGCAGCTGACACACCGACATCGTGAATCCGGAGAACGTGTGCACCGGTGATCCGGCCATGTCGGACGAGAGCGTGGCCAGATGGAACTGCACGTCGGGACGGGCAACGAGGCATCGGTGCGCGCGAACATTCCGCCCTGGTTGATGCCGACCGCCATCGGACCGGTGCGCGTGAGCGACGTAGCGCACGCCCATCGCCATTGTTCGCCACCAGGATTTCAGCGTGTCGTTGGTCGTGATCGGCTTCGTGCAGCGGAAGATGACCCGCGCCTGCAGGTGATCCTGCAGGTTCTCGCCGACGCCCGGCAGTGCGTGCACGACAGGAATGGCGAACGATTGGAGCAACTCAGGAGCGCCGATCCCGGAAAGCTGCAGCAGCTGCGGCGATTTGCAGCGCTCCGGCTGCGACGATGACCTCGCGCCGCGCGGTGACGGTGACGTCGCGGCCGTCTTGCCGGTAGACGACGCCGCGCGCGCGGCGGCCGTCGAGCAGGATCCTCGTTGCCTGCGCGCCGGTTTCTACGCGCAGATTGGCGCGGCCGCGCGCGGGCCGAAGGTAGGCGACCGCGGTCGAACAGCGGAAGCCGTTCCGCGTCGTGAGCTGGTAGTAGCCGACGCCTTCCTGGTGCGCGCCGTTGAAATCGTCGTTGCGCGGAATGCCGAGCTCGCCACCGCGCGGCGATCAGCGCCTCGACCAGCTCGTGTTGCGCGCGGATGTCGGAGACCCACAGCGGTCCGTCGGCGCCGTGCCATTCGCTCTCGCCGCGAACGTTGTGCTCGAGCTTCTTGAAGTACGGCAGGACGTCGGCGTAGCTCCAGCCCGGAGTTGCCCTGTGCGGCCCAGCGGTCGTAGTCGCTCGCGATGGCCGCGAATGTAGATGAGCCCGTTGATCGCGCTCGAGCCGCCCAGCGTGCGCCCGCAGCGGCCAATAGATCTTGCGGCCGTTCATGCCGGGATCGGGCTCGGTCTCGAAGCGCCAGTTGTAGATCGGATGGAACATCGTCTTTGCATAACCGATCGGAACGTGGATCCAGGGATAGCGTATCGCGCGGTCCTGCTTCGAGCAACAGCACTGAATTTCGCCCATCCGCCGAAAGCCGGTTGGCGAGCACGCAGCCGGCCGTCCCGCCGCCGACGATCACGAAATCGTGCTCGCATCGAGAGCGATGTGCCCCCGCGCGTTCGGCATTCGCCGGCTGCACTGCTCCGCCAAGGGGCAGGAATTTAGCGAACTCGGGAAGGCCGGAGCGTTCATCGATTTGCACTCCGCGATCGCGATCCCCGTCGCGGGCCGGCCGGGAGAGCGCTTGGAATCGCATTGTGGGCACGCGTTTCTGCGCGGTGGGGCGTCGGCAATCCCGTCGAGTCTTCAGCGGTTTGACACATCGGACCGGAAATTGCTAAAATTGCATGTTTCGTCGGAGGGGTTCCCGAGCGGTCAAAGGGAGCAGACTGTAAATCTGCCGGCTCTGCCTTCGAAGGTTCGAATCCTTCCCCCTCCACCATTCAGGGATACAGGGACAGGTGACAGGGAACGGTGCTCGAGCTGCGGGCACGTGCGCGTGAGGTTGATGTTTGTTGCCTGTCATCTGAGCTCTGTTACCTGAGCGCGGGTGTAGCTCAATGGTAGAGCAGAAGCCTTCCAAGCTTATGACGAGGGTTCGATTCCCTTCACCCGCTCCAAAAGAACGGCAGGGCGTACGCGCAGAGTATCGCAAGGGAAGATAAGCAGAATTGTTGCTCGCCGCAGCACGAGCCCATGTAGCTCAGTGGTAGAGCACTCCCTTGGTAAGGGAGAGGTCGAGCGTTCAATCCGCTCCATGGGCACCACGAATACGCAACTTGAAGCGCGAACCGACACAACGAAGTCTGAAGGAGCTTAACGATGGCCAAGGGCAAATTTGAGCGGACGAAGCCGCACGTGAACGTGGGGACGATAGGGCACGTGGATCACGGGAAGACGACGCTGACGGCGGCGATGACGCTGGTGCTGTCGCAAGAGTTATGGTGGGGAGGTGAAGGCGTACGACCAGATCGACAATGCGCCGGAGGAGAAGGCGCGGGGGATCACGATCAACACGGCGCACGTGGAGTACGAGACGGAGAAGCGGCACTACGCGCACGTGGACTGTCCGGGGCACGCGGACTACATCAAGAACATGATCACGGGGGCGGCGCAGATGGACGGGGCGATCCTGGTGGTGAGTGCGGCGGACGGGCCGATGCCGCAGACGCGGGAGCACATTCTGCTGGCGCGGCAGGTGGGGGTGCCGTACATCGTGGTGTACCTGAACAAGGCGGACATGGTGGACGACAAGGAGCTGCTGGAGCTGGTGGAGCTGGAGGTGCGGGAGCTGCTGCGCAAGTACGAGTTTCCTGGGGACAAGACGCCGATCGTGATTGGGTCGGCGAAGATGGCGCTGGAGGGGGACAAGGGCGAGCTGGGGGAGGGGTCGATTCTGAAGCTGGCGGAGGCGCTGGACAGTTACATTCCGCAGCCGAAGCGGGCGATCGACGGGCCGTTTTTGATGCCGGTGGAGGACGTGTTCTCGATTTCGGGGCGGGGCACGGTGGTGACCGGGCGGGTGGAGCGCGGGGTGGTGAAGGTGGGCGACGAGCTGGAGATCGTGGGGTTGAAGCCGACGTTGAAGACGGTGTGCACTGGGGTGGAGATGTTCCGGAAGCTGCTGGACCAGGGGCAGGCGGGGGACAACGTGGGGGTGCTGCTGCGGGGCACGAAGCGGGAAGAGGTGGAGCGTGGCCAGGTGCTGGCCAAGCCGGGGTCGATCACGCCGCACACCAAGTTCAGTTGCGAGGTGTATGTGCTGAGCAAGGAGGAGGGGGGGCGGCACACGCCGTTTTTCCCGGGGTATCGGCCGCAGTTTTATTTTCGGACGACGGACGTGACGGGGAGCTGCGAGCTGCCGGAGGGCACGGAGATGGTGATGCCTGGGGACAACATGGCGATGACGGTGACGTTGATTGCGCCGATTGCGATGGAGGAGGGGTTGCGCTTTGCGATTCGTGAAGGTGGCCGCACCGTCGGCGCGGGCGTCGTGGCCAAGATCATCGAGTGACGGATGTCGGATGTCAGATGTCGGAAGTCAGAACACCGCATCCGACTGCGCAACCGCGCTGACATCTGAAATCTGAAATCTGAATAGGCCAGTAGCTCAATTGGCAGAGCGGCGGTCTCCAAAACCGCAGGTTGGGGGTTCGATTCCCTCCTGGCCTGCCACCGGCAGATGTCAGATAGCGGATGTCAGAAGGTGGCGGCAACAATCGGGGTACCAACAAAGGACGCATGGCAGATTGCTGATGAACAATTCCGCGGGCACGCCAATGTGGCGTGGCGCCTCTGACATCTGGCAACTGACATCTCACATCTGAAATGCTCGACAAGATAAAGATCGTGCTGGCGGCTCTCTGCGTGGTCGCCGGCGTGTGGGCTTATTACTGGTTCGCCGACGCCGCGCTGGTGCTGCGCGTGCTGATGGTGCTGGGCGGCCTCGTTGCCGCCGGCGTCGTCGCGTGGCTATCCGAGCCGGGCAAGCAGTTCTTCGTGTTCGCGCAGGAAGCGTGGGCCGAGGCCGGCAAGGTGTCGTGGCCGACGCGCAAGGAGACGATCCAGACCACCGCGATCGTGTTTGCCTTCGTCGTGATCATGGCGCTCTTCCTGTTCGCCATCGACACGACGCTGGCGTGGAGTGTAAGGTCGTGACCGGAGGGGCGAGGATGAGCAGCCGCACGGCCGTCCGGAACGCCTGCGCGAGCAGGCGCGAGCCAGGCCCGAGAGGGCGCGTCTGCGGGCGGGACGGCGGCGGATAGCCCGAAGCCGAACCTCGATGGCGCCGGAGCCCCCCCCCCTCTCGAGCAAGAAGTGGTATGTCGTCCACGCCTACTCGGGTTTCGAGAAGAGTGTGCAGCGGGCACTGACCGAGCGGATCAAGCGCTCCGACATCGCCGACCAATTCGGACAGATCCTGGTGCCGGTCGAGGAAGTGGTCGAGATGAAGAGCGGTCAGAAGGCGATCTCCGAGCGCAAGTTCTTTCCGGGCTACGTGCTGGTCGAAATGGAGATGACCGACGATTCGTGGCACCTGGTGAAGAGCACGCCGAAGGTGACGGGCTTCGTGGGCGGCACGGCCAACAAGCCGACGCCCATCACGCAGAAGGAAGTCGACGCGATCCTGCGCCAGGTGCAGGAGGGGGTCGAAAAGCCGCGCCCGAAGGTGCTCTTCGAGATGGGCGAGGCGGTGCGCGTGCGCGAAGGCCCGTTCACCGACTTCCACGGCAACGTGGAGGACGTGAATTACGAGAAGAGCAAGCTGCGCGTGTCGGTGACGATCTTCGGTCGGTCGACGCCGGTGGAGCTCGACTTTTCGCAGGTCGAAAAGGCTTGATCCGTCGGCGGGAACACGACGGATCAATTGTCCTCGTTGAAGCGGCGACGCGTCGCCGCTTAACTCGGACGAAGGCCCCGCCGTACGCGGGGCAGTGAAGAGTCAAAGGCATCGTGCCTTGACGCGAATGGGGAGGGTCTTCGGATCCGTTTGGACCCACCAGGAGAGTTGAGATGGCGAAGAAGATCGTCGGCTTCATAAAATTGCAGGTGCCGGCGGGCAAGGCAAATCCCAGCCCGCCCATCGGACCCGCGCTCGGCCAGCGCGGCTTGAACATCATGGAATTCTGCAAGGCGTTCAACGCGCAGACGCAGAAGATGGAGCCGGGCCTCCCGATTCCGGTGGTGATCACGGCCTATGCGGACAAGAGCTTCACGTTCGTAATGAAGACGCCGCCGGCGACGGTGCTCATCAAGAAGGCGTCGAAGGTCGATAAAGGCAGCAGCACGCCGCACACCGAAAAGGTCGGCAAGCTCACGCGCGCGCAGGCGGAGGAGATCGCGAAGGCTAAGATGCCCGACCTCACCGCCGCTGACATGGACGCCGCCGTACGCACGATCGCCGGCAGCGCGCGCAGCATGGGCATCACGGTCGAAGGAGTGAAGTGATCATGGCTGCGGAACAAAAGCTTCCCAAGCTCTCGAAGCGAATGAAGACGGTCCGGTCCAAGGTCGAGCGCACCAAGGCATACCCCGTCGACGAAGCGCTGAAACTCGTCAAGGAAACCGCCATCGCCAAGTTCGACGAGTCGGTCGACGTGGCCGTCAACCTTGGCGTGGATGCCAAGAAATCTGACCAGACGGTGCGCGGCTCGGTCGTGCTGCCCGCGGGTACGGGTAAGAAAGTCCGCGTCGCCGTGTTCGCGCAGGGCGACAAGGCGAAGGCCGCAACGGAAGCGGGCGCAGACATCGTCGGCTTCGACGATCTTGCCGCGAAGATCAAGGAAGGCTTCATGGAGTTCGACGTCGTGATTGCCTCGCCGGATGCGATGCGCGTCGTCGGCCAGCTGGGCCAGATCCTGGGTCCGCGCGGCCTGATGCCGAACCCGAAGGTCGGCACCGTCAACGCGGACGTCGTCACCGCGGTGAAGAACGCGAAGGCCGGACAGGTCCAGTACCGCACCGACAAGGGGGGCATCGTCCAGTGCACGATCGGCCGCGCGTCGTTCGCGCCCGAGCAACTGAAGATGAACCTGCTCGCGCTGATCGAAGCGCTGAACAAGGCGAAGCCAGCCGGCACCAAGGGCGTCTACATGAAGAAGGTCAGCGTCTCGAGCACGATGGGCGCCGGTGTGCGGATCGATACGACGGGACTGGCCTCCGGAGGTCCAGCCCACTGAACAAAGACGCGGGCTGCGGCTTCTCGCAGCCCGCGTATACATGGACGTTTTATATTTTTTGAGGGATCGCCGCGCGGTGCATTGTGCGGCGGGCCGTCAAAGACCGCGGGAGCAAACGCTTAAACGAAACTGTCGGAATCGGCGCTCGGTTGTCGTTGCTGACACCTGATAGCTGACGTCTGACAGCTGAAATCCAGCGCAGATGGTGCCCCTCGGACAGGATTTTCCTGGACTTGAAGGTCACCGGTAACCTAGGAGACCAAAATTGGGTCTTAATCTAGAGCAGAAGCAGGCGGTAGTTGCGGAGGTCGCGAAGCAGGTCGCCGGCGCTCAGGCCATCGTCATGGCCGAGAACCGCGGCATGCCGGTCGGCGCGATGATCGTGCTCCGCGCGAAGGCACGGGCTTCAGGCGTCTATTTCAGGGTGGTCAAGAACACCCTGGTGCGCCGGGCGGTTGCCGATTCGCCGTTCGCTCCGCTGGCCGACAAGATGGTCGGCCCGCTGGCGTACGGTATCGGTCCCGATCCCGTTGCCGTGGCGAAGGTCCTGAACGACTTCGCCAAGGGCAACGACAAGTTCGTGATCACGGGCGGTGCGATGCCCGGCCAGGTGATGTCCGCCAAGGAGATCGCCGCGCTGGCTCAACTGCCTTCTCGCGAGGAGCTGATCGCAAAGCTCATGGGCACGATGCAGGCGCCGATCGCCAAGTTCGTCCGGACGCTGAACGAAGTTCCCAGCAAGTTCGTGCGGACACTGGCGGCGGTGCGCGATGCGCGCCCGGCCGCGTGAGCGACGAAGACGCCTCAACAACCGATTCCCCAAACCCTACGATTCAGGAGCAAATCATGTCCGCAGTGCAAACCGAAATCCTCGACAAGATCTCGTCGATGACCGTTCTCGAGCTCTCCGAGCTCATCAAGGCGATGGAAGACAAGTTCGGCGTGTCAGCCGCCGCCGCGGTAGCGGTGGCCGGCCCGGCCGCCGCAGCGGCTCCGGCAGCCGCCGCCGAAGAACAGACCGAATTCACCGTTGTGCTGGCCGCGATCGGCGAGAACAAGGTCAACGTGATCAAGGCGGTGCGCGAGCTGACGGGGCTTGGCCTCAAGGAAGCCAAGGACTTGGTCGACGGTGCGCCGAAGCCGGTGAAGGAAGGCGTCAACAAGGCCGATGCGGAAGCCGCGAAGAAGAAGCTCGAGGAGGCCGGCGCGAAAGCCGACATCAAGTGAGGGTCAGGGCCCGGGCCGGCAGAAAGAACGCCGGCAATCGGGCCCCCTTCGGCGACGGGTCGCTCCAAGGGAACTTGCGGCGGCCCGAGAGGCCGAAGACGAGCGGATTTCTATCGTCCGCTCCTCTTCGTCTTCTGAAGCGACTGCAGGGGACAGGCATGGTCGGGCGGCGCGGTTTCGTGAGCGCCGCCGTCCGCCAGCGGTTGGTAGCGGCCAACCACCAAGCCAGGGTGCGCAATGCACCCGACCAGTCGATGCGCGATGGGCGCCTTGCACGGGCGCCCGTAGAAACCGATCGATGACCCGGGCAACGAGCCGCCGCAACCGGCAGCGGGGGTGTGGCATTGGGGCCACGGGTTTTCGACGATTTCCGTGAATCGGAGAAGTAAATGGCTATCGAAGCAATGACCCCGCAACCGTATTCCTTTACCGAAAAGAAGCGCATCCGCAAGAGCTTCGCCAAGCGCGCGAGCGTGCTGCAAGTGCCCTTCCTGCTCGAAACGCAGCTCGCGTCCTACCGCGCGTTCCTGCAGTCCGACACGTCGCCCGAGCAGCGCAAGAACGAGGGCCTGCAGGCCGCGTTCACGTCGATCTTTCCGATTTCGTCGCACTCCGGCAACGCGCGGCTCGAGTTCGTGAGCTACTCGCTCCTGCCGCCGGCATTCGACGTCACCGAATGCCAGCAGCGCGGCCTCACCTACTGCTCGGCGCTGCGGGCCAAGGTGCGGTTGATCCTGATGGACAAGGAGGCGCCGAAGGAGACAGTGAAGGAAGTGAAGGAGCAGGAGGTCTACATGGGCGAAATCCCGCTCATGACCGACAACGGCTCGTTCATCATCAACGGTACCGAGCGGGTCATCGTGTCGCAGCTGCACCGTTCGCCCGGCGTGTTCTTCGAGCACGACCGCGGCAAGACGCACAGCTCGGGCAAGCTCCTCTTCTCGGCACGCGTGATTCCCTATCGCGGCTCGTGGCTGGACTTCGAATTCGACCCGAAGGATTTCCTCTTCTTCCGCGTCGACCGCCGCCGCAAGATGCCGGTCACGACGCTCCTCAAGGCGATCGGTCTCACCAACGAGGACATCCTGCGCCAGTTCTTCGTGTTCGACGCGTTCCATCTGTCGGCGAAGGGCGCGCAGCTCGAATTCGTTCCCGAGCGTTTGCGCGGAGAAATGGCGCGCTTCGACGTCACCGGCAAGGACGGCAAGGTCATCGTCGCGCGTGACAAGCGGATCACGGCCAAGCACGTCCGCGAGCTGACCGAAGCGGGCGTGAAAAAGATCGCCGTGCCCGCCGACTACATCGTCGGCCGCGCCCTCGCGATCAACATCGTCGACAAGACCACCGGCGAGGTGCTGGCCAAGGCGAACGACGAAGTCACCGAGGAACTCCTGCAGAAGCTGTCCGACGCCGGCGTTGCCGAGATCCACACGATCTACACGAACGACCTCGACCAGGGCGCCTACATTTCGCAGACGCTGCGCACCGACGACACGCCGGACCAGACCGCCGCGCGCGTCGCGATTTACCGGATGATGCGGCCGGGCGAGCCGCCGACCGAGGACGCGGTCGAGACGCTCTTTCACGGCCTTTTCTTTTCGGAAGAGCGCTACGACCTCTCCGCCGTCGGCCGGATGAAGTTCAACCGCCGCGTCGGCCGCAACGAGCTCAAGGGCCCGGCGACGCTCACCAACGACGACATCATCGCGGTCATCAAGATCCTGGTCGAGCTCCGCAACGGCCGCGGCGAGATCGACGATATCGATCACCTCGGCAACCGCCGCGTCCGCTCGGTGGGCGAGCTTTCGGAGAATCAGTTCCGCTCGGGCCTCGTGCGCGTCGAGCGTGCAGTCAAGGAGCGCCTCGGCCAGGCCGAAAGCGAAAACCTGCTGCCGCACGACCTCATCAACGCGAAGCCGATCTCGGCCGCGATCAAGGAGTTCTTCGGCAGCTCGCAGCTGTCGCAGTTCATGGACCAGACCAATCCGCTGTCGGAGATCACGCACAAGCGCCGCGTGTCGGCGCTGGGGCCGGGCGGCCTCACGCGCGAACGCGCCGGCTTCGAGGTCCGCGACGTGCATCCGACCCACTACGGCCGTGTGTGCCCGATCGAGACGCCGGAGGGCCCGAACATCGGCCTCATCAATTCGCTCGCGCTCTATGCCCGCACCAACGAGTACGGCTTCCTCGAGACGCCGTACCGCAAGGTCAACAGTGGCAAGGTCACCGACGAGATCCAGTACCTGTCGGCGATCGAGGAAGGCGCGTACGTGATCGCGCAGGCGAATGCGACGCTCGACAAGACGGGGAAGTTGAAGGACGAACTCGTATCGTGCCGCAGCAAGAACGAGTTCATGCTCTCGACCGCCGACAAGGTCGACTACATGGACGTGGCGCCGGCGCAGATCGTGTCGGTGGCGGCGTCGCTGATCCCGTTCCTCGAGCACGACGACGCGAACCGCGCCTTGATGGGCTCGAACATGCAGCGGCAGGCGGTTCCCTGTCTTCGCGCCGAGAAGCCGCTCGTCGGGACCGGCGTGGAGCGCACGGCGGCCGTCGACTCGGGCACCGCGGTGCAGGCGCGCCGCGGCGGCAAGGTCGACTACATCGATGCCAACCGGATCGTCGTCCGCGTCCACGACGCGGAAACGGCGGCGGGCGACGTCGGTGTCGACATCTACAACCTGACCAAGTACACGCGCAGCAACCAGAACACCAACATCAACCAGCGGCCGCTGGTGCGCGTGGGCGACGTGATCGCCCGCGGCGATGTCATTGCCGACGGCGCGTCGACCGACATGGGCGAGCTCGCTCTCGGCCAGAACATGCTCGTCGCGTTCATGCCGTGGAATGGCTACAACTACGAGGATTCGATCCTCATCTCGGAGCGTGTTGTTGCCGACGACCGCTACACGTCGATCCACATCGAGGAGCTCTCGGTGGTCGCGCGCGACACCAAGCTCGGGCCCGAGGAAATCACGCGCGACATCTCGAGCCTGGGCGAAGCGCAGCTCGGTCGTCTCGACGACGCCGGCATCGTCTACATCGGTGCCGAGGTCGAGGCCGGCGACGTGCTCGTCGGCAAGGTGACGCCGAAGGGCGAGACGCAGCTCACGCCCGAGGAGAAGCTGCTGCGCGCGATCTTCGGCGAGAAGGCGTCCGACGTGAAGGACACGAGCCTGCGCGTTCCTTCGGGAATCTCCGGCTGCGTGATCGACGTCCAGGTCTTCACCCGCGAAGGCATCGAACGCGACAAGCGCGCGGCGCAGATCATCGACGACGAGTTGAAGGGCTACCGCAAGGACCTCAACGACCAGCTGCGGATCGTCGAGAACGACGCATTCGCGCGGATCGAGAAGATGCTCCTCGGCAAGACGGTGAACGGCGGCCCGAAGCGCATCGCGAAGGGGACGAAGCTCACCAAGGAGTATCTCGAGGGGGTCAACCGCTACGACTGGTTCGACATCCGCCTCGCGGGCGAGGACTCGGCGCGGCAGCTCGAGGCGATGAAGGAGTCGCTTGCGCAGTTGCGCGTTCAGTTCGACGCGATGTACGAGCACAAAAAGAAGAAGCTGACGCAAGGCGACGAGCTGCCGCCGGGCGTGCAGAAGATGGTCAAGGTGTACGTCGCCGTCAAGCGCCGCCTGCAACCGGGCGACAAGATGGCCGGCCGCCATGGGAACAAGGGCGTGGTGTCGAAGATCGTGCCGGTCGAGGACATGCCGTACATGGCCGACGGCACGCCGGTCGACATCGTATTGAACCCGCTGGGCGTGCCGTCCCGGATGAACGTCGGCCAGATTCTCGAGGTGCACCTCGGCTGGGCGGCGAAAGGTCTCGGCCGCAAGATCGACGAAATGGTCAAGGCGCAGGCGAAGGCCGCCGAGGTGCGCAAGCTCCTCGAGCGCATCTACAACACGACGGGCAAGCACGAGGATCTGGCCGGGTTCGACGATGCCGACGTGATGCGCCTCGCCGACAACCTGCGCGGCGGCGTGCCGTTCGCGACCCCGGTATTCGACGGCGCGACCGAGGACGAGATCAAGGGCATGCTCGAGCTGGCGGGGCTGCCGCGGTCGGGGCAGATCACGTTGTTCGACGGCCGCACCGGCGAAGCCTTCGACCGGCAGGTGACCGTCGGCTACATGCACGTGCTGAAGCTGCATCACCTCGTCGACGACAAGATGCACGCGCGCTCGACCGGTCCCTACAGCCTCGTCACGCAACAGCCGTTGGGTGGCAAGGCGCAGTTCGGCGGCCAGCGCTTCGGCGAAATGGAGGTCTGGGCGCTCGAAGCCTACGGCGCCGCCTACACGCTGCAGGAGATGCTCACGGTCAAGTCCGACGACGTCAACGGCCGGACCAAGGTCTACGAGAACATCGTCAAGGGCGAGCACAAGATCGAAGCCGGCATGCCGGAGTCGTTCAACGTGCTGGTGAAGGAAATCCGCTCGCTTGCGATCGACATCGACCTGGAGCGGTTCTGATGCGGGCGACCCTAGGCTTCCGTCATTCCCGGGAAGACGGGAATCCAGTGTCTTCCGGAGCAAGCCGGGTTGCCGCGCCCGCGGCGATGACGGCGAGAGATTGCGAATCACTCAGGAGTAATGCATGAAAGCACTGCTCGATCTTTTCAAGCAGGTCACGCAGGAAGAAGAGTTCGACGCGATCAAGACCGGCCTCGCGTCGCCGGAGAAGATCCGCTCGTGGTCGTACGGCGAGGTCAAGAAGCCGGAAACGATCAACTATCGGACGTTCAAGCCCGAGCGCGACGGCCTTTTCTGCGCCAAGATCTTCGGCCCGGTCAAGGACTACGAGTGCCTGTGCGGGAAGTACAAGCGCTTGAAGCACCGCGGCGTCATCTGCGAAAAGTGCGGCGTGGAAGTGACGCTCGCCAAGGTCCGCCGCGAGCGAATGGGCCACATCGAGCTCGCGAGCCCCGTTGCGCACATCTGGTTCCTGAAGAGCCTCCCGTCGCGGATGGGGATGGTGCTCGACATGACGCTGCGCGACATCGAGCGCGTGCTGTACTTCGAAGCGTACGTCGTCACCGACCCCGGCCTGACGCCCCTCAATCGCGCGCAGCTCCTGACCGAGGACGATTACCTCGCGAAGCTCGAGCAGCACGGCGACGACTTCTCGGCGTCGATGGGTGCGGAAGGAATCCGCGAGCTTCTGAAAGCGCTCGACGTTCCGCACGAAATCGAGAAGCTCAGGAAGGAGCTCGAAGCAACCGGGTCCGACACCAAGATCAAGAAGATCGCCAAGCGGTTGAAGGTGCTGGAGGCGTTCCACAAGTCCGGAATCAAGCCCGAGTGGATGATCCTCGAGGTGCTGCCGGTGCTGCCGCCGGAGCTGCGTCCGCTAGTGCCGCTCGACGGCGGCCGCTTCGCGACCTCCGATCTGAACGACCTCTACCGCCGGGTGATCAACCGCAACAACCGGCTGAAGCGCCTGCTCGAGTTGAAGGCGCCCGACATCATCGTCCGCAACGAAAAGCGGATGCTGCAGGAAGCAGTCGACTCGCTGCTCGACAACGGACGCCGCGGCAAGGCGATGACCGGCGCCAACAAGCGGCCGCTGAAGAGCCTCGCCGACATGATCAAGGGCAAGGGCGGCCGGTTCCGCCAGAACCTGCTGGGAAAGCGCGTCGACTACTCGGGGCGCTCGGTCATCGTCGTCGGCCCGCAATTGAAGCTGCATCAATGCGGGCTGCCGAAGCTGATGGCGCTCGAGCTCTTCAAGCCCTACATCTTCAACAAGCTGGAGACGATGGGCCTCGCCACGACGATCAAGGCGGCGAAGAAGATGGTCGAGGCACAGGAGCCCGTGGTGTGGGACATCCTGGAAGACGTGATCCGCGAGCATCCGGTGATGCTGAACCGTGCGCCGACGCTGCACCGTCTAGGGATCCAGGCGTTCGAGCCGGTGCTGATCGAGGGCAAGGCGATCCAGCTGCACCCGCTCGTCTGCACGGCGTTCAACGCCGACTTCGACGGCGACCAGATGGCCGTCCACGTGCCGCTGTCGCTCGAAGCGCAGATGGAAGCCCGCACGCTGATGCTGGCGTCGAACAACGTGCTGCTGCCGTCCAACGGCGAGCCGTGCATCGTGCCGTCGCAGGACATCGTGCTGGGCCTCTATTACGCGACCCGCGAGAAGATCAACGCCCGGGGCGAAGGGACGCTCTTCTCCGACATCGCCGAAGTGTCGCGCGCCTATGAAGCGCGGCAGGTCGAGCTGCACGCGAAGATCCAAGTGCGGCTGAAGCAGGTCGGTACCGGGGCGAGCGGCGAGCCCGTCGAGACGGTCAAGCGGTTCGAGACCACGGTGGGCCGTGCGCTGCTCTCCGAGATCCTGCCGGCGGGATTGGGCTTCGAGAACATCAACAAGCCACTCAAGAAGAAGGAGATCTCGAAGATCATCAACGCGAGCTTCCGCCGCTGCGGATTGCGCGAGACGGTGATCTTCGCCGACAAGCTGATGCAGGCGGGTTACAGCCTCGCAACGCGCGGCGGGATCTCGTTCGCCGCCGACGACATGCTCGTGCCCGAGGAGAAGCACCGGATCATCAACGAGGCCGAGTCGCAGGTAAAGGAGATCGAGGCGCAGTACACGTCGGGTCTCGTCACGCAGGGCGAGCGCTACAACAAGGTCGTCGACATCTGGGGCCGCGCGGGCGACGACATCGCAAAAGCGATGATGAGCCAGCTCGGCGCAGTCGATGTCCAGGACCGCGAGGGCAAGACCGTCAAGCAGGAGTCGTTCAATTCCATCTACATGATGGCGGACTCCGGCGCGCGGGGCTCCGCGGCGCAGATCCGGCAGCTCGCGGGGATGCGCGGCCTGATGGCGAAGCCGGACGGCTCGATCATCGAGACGCCGATCACGGCGAACTTTCGCGAGGGCCTGAACGTGCTGCAGTACTTCATCTCGACGCACGGCGCGCGCAAAGGTCTCGCGGACACCGCGCTCAAGACCGCGAACTCGGGCTATCTCACGCGGCGTCTGGTCGACGTGACGCAGGACCTGGTGGTCACCGAAGAGGACTGCGGCACGAGCAACGGCGTGGCGATGAAGGCGCTGGTCGAGGGCGGCGAAGTGATCGAGGCGCTGCGCGAGCGGATCCTCGGCCGCAGCGTCGCCGTCGACGTCGTCAATCCCGAGACGCAGGCGACACTGTATGAAGCCGGGACGCTGCTCGGCGAAGACGAGGTCGATCAGATCGAACTCCTCGGCATCGACGAAGTCAAGGTGCGCACGCCGCTCACCTGCGATACGCGCTACGGCCTGTGCGCGAAGTGCTACGGCCGGGACCTGGGCCGCGGCCATCTCGTCAACGTCGGCGAAGCGGTCGGCGTCATCGCAGCGCAGTCGATCGGCGAGCCGGGCACGCAGCTCACGATGCGGACGTTCCACATCGGCGGGGCCGCATCGCGGACTGCCGCGGCGTCGCAGCTCGAGAGCAAGTCGGCGGGCACGATCCGGTTCTCGCCGCAGATGCGCTACGTGACCAATGCCAAGGGCGAGCTCGTCGTCATCGCGCGCTCGGGCGAAGTCACGATCCACGACGACAACCACCGCGAGCGCGAGCGGCACAAGGTCCCTTACGGCGCAACGCTGCAGGTCAAGGATGGCGACGTCGTCAAGGCCGGCAAGGTGCTGGCGATGTGGGACGCGACATCGCGCCCGATCGTCACCGAGTATGCAGGCCGCGTGAAGTTCGAGCACGTCGAGGAAGGCGTCACCGTCGCGAAGCAGGTCGACGAGGTCACCGGCCTCTCCACGCTCGTCGTCATCGATCCCAAGCGCCGGGCGGGCGCGGCGGCGAAGGGTGTGCGGCCGCAGGTGAAGCTGCTGGATGAGGCGGGCAACGAAATCATGCTCGCCGGCACCGATCATCCGGTGAACATCACGTTCCAGCTGGGCTCGATCATCACGGTGAAGGACGGCCAGCAGGTTGCCGTCGGAGAAGTGCTCGCGCGGATCCCGCAGGAGACGTCGAAGACCCGCGACATCACCGGTGGTCTGCCCCGAGTGGCGGAGCTCTTCGAAGCGCGTTCGCCGAAGGACGCGGGCCTGCTCGCGGAGGTCACGGGGACGGTGTCGTTTGGCAAGGACACGAAGGGCAAGCAGCGGCTGGTCATCACCGACCTCGACGGCACCGCCCACGAGTACCTGATCCCGAAGGACAAGCACGTCACCGCGCATGACGGCCAGGTGGTGAACAAGGGCGAGTCGATCGTTGACGGTCCCGCGGACCCGCACGACATCCTGCGGCTCCTCGGTGTGGAGGCGCTCGCGCGCTACATCACCGACGAAGTGCAGGATGTCTACCGGCTGCAGGGTGTGAAGATCAACGACAAGCACATCGAGGTGATCGTCCGGCAGATGCTGCGCCGCGTGCAGGTCGTCGATCCGGGCGACACGCGCTTCATCCCGGGCGAGCAGGTCGAGCGCTCGGATCTCCTGGACGAGAACGACAAGACGACAAAGGACGAAGGCAAGCGCGGCGCGACCTACGAGCACATGCTGCTCGGGATCACCAAGGCGTCGCTCTCCACCGACTCGTTCATCTCGGCGGCGTCGTTCCAGGAGACGACCCGCGTGCTGACCGAAGCGGCGATCATGGGCAAGAAGGACGATCTGCGCGGCTTGAAGGAGAACGTGATCGTCGGCCGGCTGATCCCCGCCGGCACCGGTCTCGCCTATCACAACGCGCGCAAGAAGCAGAAGCTCCTGGGACCGGAGGTCGGATTCGTCACGCCGGGCGAGGAAGTGCCGGCGGGCGAGGCCGTCGCGCCGACGACGGAGATCTCGGCGGATGCGGCGTAGCGTCCTCGCAGTTCATTGCAGTCATCAAGCCGGCGGAGCGATCCGCCGGTTTTTTTTGGCATCGTCCATCGGTCCATGGATTCCGACACCAATGTCGTGCTTTGCCTGCTTTCGGCGGACGCGGCGAGGGCCAACCGCGGCGAGGAGCTGATCCCCCGGCGGCGGGCGGATCAGCGTTGGGGTCCCAAACGAACTGGCCTCTGCTGCGCGCCGCAGGTTAGGCACGTGGCGGCGAGAGGTTCATGACGTCTCCGCGTCGCGTGGCGTGGGGCACCAGTGACGGCTTCCATCCATGACGGGACGATCGTCGCGTCGGCGCTCTATCCGGATGTCGGATTGTCTACACGGAGGATCTGCCGGATGACAGGCTGATCGATGCCCGGATCAGAGTATGCAATCCAGCCAGCGCGCAGTGCGCTGCGGAATCGTGCAGCTGATGTTGACTCGAAGCATCACGCGCGCCGCGCCGGCCTGCGCGCGCGCGCCGGTTGGTCCGCTGCTTTGGCGTGCACAGGCGCGTTGCGCCACACATCGGCAATGACGTCGAGAAGCGCGCGAACTTCCGGCTCCTCGGCCTTTTCGCCGGAGTAGATGAATTGCAGCGTCGTCGCGAGTCGCGCCTGCGGCCAGATGCAGAGTTCGCGCTCGGCGTCCGCGGCCACGGTCAGGTCCTCGCGGACGAGAGCTACGCCGAGCCCGGAGGCGACGAGCGAGCGGATGACCATCTCGTTGTCGGCCTCGATCAGTGTCGTCGGCGCGCCGCCGCGCTCGTGGAACAGCCGGGTGGCGAGAACATGGTGTGTGCTGATCGGCGGCGCCATGATCCATGGCAGCGCGGCGATCTCCTCCCAGGCCGCATGCTCGACCTTGTCACGCCACGCAATAGGGGCCGCAACGCGGTAGGCGATCTCACGCAAAGGCACGGCGCCCACGCCCGCGTGGGTGAGGTCGCCATAGTAGAAGCTCGCGTCGAGCGCGCCGTCGCGGACCTTCTCGAACGCGGCGCCCGAGACCTCGTGGTGCAACTCGATTTCGAGCAGCGGGAACCGCTCCGTCGCTTGGGCGAGGAAATCGCCGAGGTGGATGAAGTCGGGGTCGGAGAGCGTCCCCAGTCGAATGTGGCCGGCGACCTCTCCGTGGATCGCCCGGGCTTTGCCGTGCAGCGCCGCCGCGGCCGCGAGGATGCCAGTCGCTTCTGGCAGCAGCCGCCTTCCGGCGGCGGTCAGCGTCATTCCGGAGGCGCTGCGTTCGAAGAGCGTCACCCCCAACTCATCCTCCAGCGCCTTGATCTGCGCGCTCAGGGCGGGCTGACTGATATGCAGCTTTTCAGCGGCCCGGGTCAGATGGGCCAGGTCGGCGACTGCCGCGAAGCCGCGAAGCTGATAAAGCTCCATGAGGGCCTTCGAAATGGGACGGGAACCCTATCCGCGCCGTTGCCTTTAAATGTTGCAATGCAACAACAGATGCCTTCCGATCAGTTGCAATTATACCATTGATCAAAAACAACGATTTGATTCAATCTTCGCCCAGTCCTATCTTCTGATTGTGCGGCGCGGCAAAAGTGCTGCGCTGGAAGCGGTAATGGAGAAATCGAATGAAAGGTATGGAATTCAATATCGATAACAGGGTCTTTGGCGGCGTTGTCGGCGTTATCGCCGATTCGTTGGGCCGCAAGCCCGCCGAGGCTGCCGCCAGGGTTCGTCAGCCCTCGAATCAGCACGCTGCGCGTCCGTCGCCTGGCGATCCCGACGTGCCGGCGAATTCCTTGGGGGCGCTGCAACAACTCGGACGCTGGTTCCTGCGTCACCAGACGGACGGCGTCGGCGCCGAGATTGCCCGATCGAGGGACATTTTCGAGAGTTTGGACCGGTGGCTCTGGAAACAACAGATGCGCGAGACCGAAGCCTATCTGGCACAGTCGAAAGACATCTTCGAGCTGGAAGCGCGGATGCGGCGCCTCGAACGCGGCCCGTCCCATATTTGACGGCCTGTGGTGCCGGCGTGAGTGGTCACTGCGCCGGGGCTCCGTCGCTTTTCTGCCCCTCGGTTCAGACCGAGCGGGGCACGTTGCTCGCTCCTTTCCTTCAGCACGGCGCTGCGAGCCGAGAGCTTCCGCGCTAGAGACCCGGACCCGCCTTCCGCGCCGCAACACGTGGTTGACGCTCCAGCGGTTATCCCCTTATAATTGCAGTCTTTTCGCTGATCCGACCGCCCGAAACCGCGGACGGGTCGGCAAGCGTACCGGCTGCGGTCGCGGGCAGTGGTAATCCACTTGCGCGAACCGTCGGCAATGGCGCAGAAGAGTGGCCCGGGCGGCCGCGCCGGAAATGCAACAGGCGCGCGCGTGGGCCACTTTGATTTGTTGTGAACGGTAGCAGTTTCGCCAGCGATGAGCCCCTGCGGCGGATTTCAAGCGTGACGCCGCACGAAACGGAAAATCAGGATGCCAACCATCAATCAGCTCGTGCGGAAGGGCCGTGAGCCCGCCGTGTCGAAAAGCAAAGTTCCGGCGCTCCAGCAGAGCCCGCAAAAGCGCGGCGTCTGCACGCGCGTGTACACGACGACACCGAAGAAACCGAACTCGGCGCTGCGCAAGGTCGCGAAGGTGCGGCTCACCAACGGCTTCGAGGTGATCAGCTACATCGGCGGCGAGGGCCACAACCTGCAGGAACACTCGGTGGTGCTGATCCGCGGCGGGCGGGTGAAAGACCTGCCGGGCGTGCGCTACCACATGGTCCGCGGCAGCCTCGATACCGCTGGCGTCAAGGACCGCAAGCAGGCGCGCTCGAAGTACGGCGCCAAGAAGCCGAAGGCCGCATAAGGCGTTCGCGACAACAAGCAAAGATCCGAGGACGTTATGCCCCGTCGCAGAGAAGTTCCCAAGCGCGAGATCCTGCCGGACCCGAAGTACGGCAACAGCGATGTCGCGAAGTTCGTCAACGTGCTGATGACCGCCGGCAAGAAGTCGGTCGCCGAGCGCATTCTCTATGGCGCGTTCGAATCGATCGCCAAGAAGGGCGGCAAGGACCCGCTGGAGGTCTTCAACCAAGCGCTCGCAAACTCGCGGCCGATGGTCGAAGTGAAGAGCCGCCGGGTAGGCGGCGCCAACTTCCAGGTCCCCGTCGAGGTGCGTCCGGTGCGGCGGATGGCGCTCGCGATGCGCTGGCTGCGCGAAGCGGCGCGCAAGCGCGGCGAGAAGTCGATGGGCCAGCGCCTCGCTGCGGAACTCCTCGAGGCGTCGGAAGGTCGCGGCGGCGCGGTGAAGAAGCGCGAGGAGGTGCACCGCATGGCCGAAGCCAACAAGGCGTTCTCGCATTTCCGGTTCTGAGCCCCATATAACGGCGACCCAGCAGACGACAGGACGGCAATGCGCCCGCGCGGAAGCGACCCTCCCGCCGTCGGCGCCTACAGGCCGAAGACGACAAGTGCCACGATCCACCCCCATCGACCGGTATCGCAACATCGGCATCAGTGCGCACATTGATGCCGGGAAGACCACGACCACCGAGCGCATCCTTTTCTATACCGGCGTTTCGCACAAGATCGGCGAGGTCCACGACGGCGCGACCGTGATGGACTGGATGGAGCAGGAGCGCGAGCGCGGCATCACGATCACGTCGGCCGCGACAACGTGCTTCTGGAAGGGGATGGACAACAACTTCCCCGAGCATCGGATCAACATCATCGACACGCCGGGGCACGTCGACTTCACGATCGAGGTCGAGCGCTCGATGCGCGTGTTGGACGGCGCGTGCATGGTCTATTGCGCCGTCGGCGGCGTGCAACCGCAGTCGGAAACCGTGTGGCGGCAGGCCAACAAGTACAAGGTGCCACGGCTCGCGTTCGTCAACAAGATGGACCGCCAGGGCGCGAGCTTCTTCAAGGTCTACGACCAGATGAAGGCACGGCTGAAGGCCAACCCCGTTCCGATCCAGGTGCCGATCGGCGCCGAGGAAAAGTTCGAAGGTGTGGTCGACCTGATCCGGATGAAGGCGATCTACTGGGACGATTCCACGCAGGGCATGAAGTACGAGATGCGCGAAATCCCCGCTGGGCTGGTCGACCTCGCGAAGGAATGGCGCGAAAAGATGATCGAGAGCGCCGCCGAGGCCAACGAGGAGCTGATGAACAAGTACCTCGAGGGCCACGCGCTGTCCGTCGAGGAAATCAAGGCGGGCTTGCGCCAGCGCACGATCGCGAGCGAGATCGTACCGATGCTGTGCGGCTCGGCGTTCAAGAACAAGGGCGTGCAGGCGATGCTCGACGCCGTCATCGAGTTCATGCCGGCGCCGACCGACATTCCTCCGGTCAAGGGCGAGCTCGAGAACGGCAAGGAGGGCAGCCGCAAGGCGTCCGACGAGGAACCGTTCGCCGGCCTCGCCTTCAAGATCATGACCGACCCGTATGTCGGCCAGCTGATCTTCTTTCGCGTCTACTCGGGCGTCATCCAGACCGGCGACACCGTCTACAACCCGATCAAGGGCCGCAAGGAGCGCTTGGGGCGCATCCTGCAGATGCACGCGAACCAGCGCGAGGAAATCAAGGAAGTGCGAGCCGGCGATATCGCGGCAGCGGTGGGTCTCAAGGAAGCGACGACGGGTGACACGCTGTGCGACCCGGACCATGTGATCACGCTCGAGAAGATGGTGTTCCCCGAGCCGGTGATTCACGTCGCCGTCGAGCCGAAGACGAAGGCCGACCAGGAAAAGATGGGCATCGCGTTGAACCGCCTTGCGCAGGAAGACCCATCGTTTCGCGTCCGCACCGACGAGGAATCCGGCCAGACGATCATCTCGGGGATGGGGGAGCTCCATCTCGAGATCCTGGTCGACCGGATGAAGCGCGAGTTCGGCGTCGAGGCGAACGTCGGCGCGCCGCAGGTGGCGTATCGCGAGGCGATCAAGAAGCCGGTCGAGCAGGAAGGCAAGTTCATCAAGCAGTCGGGCGGTCGCGGCCAGTACGGCCACGTCTGGCTCAAGATGGAGCCGAACGAGCCGGGCAAGGGCTTCGAATTCGTCGACGCCATCAAGGGCGGTGCGGTACCGCGTGAGTTCATTCCTGCGGTCGAGAAGGGCCTCAAGGAAACGCTGCCCAACGGCGTGCTAGCGGGCTTCCCCGTCGTCGACGTCAAGGTCACGCTGTTCGACGGCAGCTCGCACGACGTCGACAGCAACGAGAACGCGTTCAAGATGGCCGCGTCGATTGCATTCAAGGACGGCATGCGCAAGGCGACGCCCGTATTGCTCGAACCGATGATGGCAGTCGAGGTCGAGACGCCCGAGGACTTCATGGGCAATGTCGTTGGCGACCTGTCGTCGCGGCGCGGCATGATCCAGGGCATGGAAGAGCTGCCGACGGGCAAGGCGATCAAGGCCGAGGTGCCGTTGGCCGAAATGTTCGGCTACTCGACGACGCTGCGCTCGCTCTCGCAAGGCCGCGCGACCTACACGATGGAATTCAAGCACTACACCGAGGCGCCGAAGAACGTCGCCGAAGCGGTGATCAACAAGAAGTCGTAACCGAAACCTTCAAGGAATCGAATCATGGCCAAGGGCAAATTCGAGCGGACGAAGCCGCACGTGAACGTGGGGACGATAGGGCACGTGGATCACGGCAAGACGACGCTGACGGCGGCGATGACGCTGGTGCTGTCCAAGCTTTATGGTGGGGAGGTGAAGGCGTACGACCAGATTGACAATGCGCCGGAGGAGAAGGCGCGGGGGATCACGATCAACACGGCGCACGTGGAGTACGAGACGAAGAACCGGCACTACGCGCACGTGGACTGTCCTGGGCACGCGGACTACATCAAGAACATGATTACTGGGGCGGCGCAGATGGATGGGGCGATCCTGGTGGTGAGTGCGGCGGACGGGCCGATGCCGCAGACGCGGGAGCACATTCTGCTGGCGCGGCAGGTGGGGGTGCCGTACATCGTTGTGTACATGAACAAGGCGGACATGGTTGACGACAAGGAGCTGCTGGAGCTTGTCGAGCTGGAGGTGCGGGAGCTGTTGAGCAAGTACCAGTTTCCTGGGGACAAGACGCCGATTGTGATTGGGTCGGCGAAGATGGCGCTGGAGGGGGACAAGGGCGAGCTGGGGGAGGGCTCGATTCTGAAGTTGGCGGAGGCGCTGGACAGTTACATTCCGCAGCCGAAGCGGGCGATCGACGGGCCGTTTTTGATGCCGGTGGAGGACGTGTTCAGCATTTCGGGGCGGGGCACGGTGGTGACGGGGCGGGTGGAGCGTGGGGTGGTGAAGGTGGGCGACGAGCTGGAGATTGTGGGGTTGAAGCCGACGTTGAAGACGGTGTGCACTGGGGTGGAGATGTTCCGGAAGCTGCTGGACCAGGGGCAGGCGGGGGACAACGTGGGGGTGCTGCTGCGGGGCACGAAGCGGGAAGAGGTGGAGCGTGGCCAGGTGCTGGCCAAGCCGGGGTCGATCACGCCGCACACCAAGTTCAGTTGCGAGGTGTATGTGCTGAGCAAGGAGGAGGGGGGGCGGCACACGCCGTTTTTCCCGGGGTATCGGCCGCAGTTTTATTTTCGGACGACGGACGTGACGGGGAGTTGCGAGCTGCCGGCGGGCACGGAGATGGTGATGCCTGGGGACAACGTGGCGATGACGGTGACGTTGATTGCGCCGATTGCGATGGAGGAGGGGTTGCGCTTTGCGATTCGTGAAGGTGGCCGCACCGTCGGCGCGGGCGTCGTGGCCAAGATCATCGAGTGACGGATGTCGGATGTCAGATGTCGGAAGTCAGAACACCGCATCCGACTGCGCAACCGCGCTGACATCTGACATCTGAAATCTGACATCTAGGAAATGCAATGCAAAACCAGAGAATCCGCATCCGTCTCAAGGCGTTCGATTACAAGCTGATCGACCAGTCGGCGATGGAAATCGTGGAAACCGCGAAGCGCTCGGGCGCAGTCGTCCGTGGCCCGGTGCCGCTGCCGACCAAGATCGAGCGCTACAACGTGCTCCGTTCGCCGCACGTCAACAAAACCTCGCGCGACCAGTTCGAGATCCGGACCCACCTCCGCCTGATGGACATCATCGATCCGACGGACAAGACGGTGGACCAGCTGATGAAGCTCGATCTGCCTGCAGGAGTCGATGTCGAGATCAAGCTGCAGTGATGATTCGGCGAAAGGTGAACCGCCTTTCGTGGAGTAAGAGCAACGAACGCCGGCCAATTGCAGTCGGCGCTCCGGAAACCCGGAGAAGCGAAGAAAAGAGAGAGCTCAAATGACACTTGGACTCGTAGGGCGCAAGATCGGCATGACGCGCATCTTCACCGACGACGGCAGCGCCGTCCCGGTCACGGTGCTCGACGTCGCCAACAACCGCGTCACCCAGCTCAAGACGCCGGACACCGACGGCTATTCGGCGGTGCAGGTGACGTTCGGCAAGCGGCGCGCGTCGCGCGTCACAAAGCCGCAGGCCGGCCACCTCGCGAAAGCCGGCGTCGAGGCGGGTGAGTTGTTGCGCGAATTTCCCGTCCCGCCGGAAAAGCTGGCCGAGCTCAAGGTTGGCGGCGTGATCGGCGCGGACACGTTCAAGGTCGGCGAGCTCGTCGACGTGACCGGCACAACCAAGGGTCGCGGCTTCTCGGGCGTGATTCGGCGTCACAACTTCAGCTCGAACCGCGCGTCGCACGGCAATTCACGCTCGCACAACACGCCCGGATCGATCAGCATGGCGCAGGACCCCGGCCGCGTGTTCCCCGGAAAGCGCATGGCGGGCCAGTACGGCAACGTGACGCGCACGACGCAGACGCTCAAGGTCATCCGCGTGGACGCCGAGCGGGGCCTGCTGCTGGTCAAGGGTTGCGTTCCCGGAGCCGACGGCGGCCACATCGTCGTTCGCCCGTCGGTGAAGACGCCGGCGAAGAAGGGGGCCTGACATGGATCTCAAATTGATCGATGCCAAGGGCCAGAAGGCGGCGACCGTCGCCGGATCGGACGCGCTTTTCGCGCGCGATTACAACGAGCCGCTGATCCACCAGCTCGTCACCGCATTTCAGGCGAACGCGCGCAGCGGCAACCGCAAGCAGAAGGGTCGCGGCGACGTCAACAAGTCGCACAAGAAGCCCTGGGCGCAGAAGGGCACGGGCCGCGCGCGCGCGGGCCAGGCGAACAGCCCGCTGTGGCGCGGCGGCGGCAAGATCTTCCCGAGCTCACCCGACGAGAACTTCTCGCAGAAGCTCAACCGCAAAATGTATCGCGCGGGAATCGCGGCGATCCTGTCGCAGCTCGTGCGCGAAGACCGCCTCGCGGTCATCGATCAGCTTGCCGTGGAGGCGCCGAAGACGAAGCTCTTCGCGCAGAAGATCAAGGCGCTCGGCCTCTCCGGCACCGTGCTCGTGGTCACCGACGCGCTCGATGACAACGTGTTCCTGTCGTCGCGCAACCTGCCCGATGTACTGGTCCTGGAAACGCGCGAAGTCGATCCGGTGAGCCTCGTGCGGTTCAACAACGTGCTGCTCACGAAGGGTGCGCTGTCGCAGTTCGAGGAGATGCTGGGATGAACACAGCCAGGCAATTCAATTCCGAGCGCTTGGCGCTGGTGCTCCTCGGGCCGGTCGTGTCCGAAAAGGCGACCTACATCGCCGACAAGCACGCGCAGGTGATCTTCAAGGTCTTGCAGGACGCGACCAAGCCCGAAGTCAAGGCGGCGGTCGAAGCGATGTTCAAGGTCGAGGTCGAGAGCGTCCAGATCACGAACGTGGGCGGCAAGGTGAAGCGCTTCGGTCGCTTCACCGGGAAGCGCCGCGGCTGGAAGAAGGCGTACGTCTGCCTCAAGCCGGGCCAGGAAATCAACTTCGCCGCGGAGAAATAAGATGGCTCTGCAAAAAGTCAAACCAACGTCGCCGGGTCGCCGCGCCCTGGTCAAGGTCGTCCATCCGCACCTCCACAAGGGGCGGCCGGTCGACGCGCTCACCGAAAGCCAGAAGCGCGGGTCGGGCCGCAACAACCGCGGCCACATCACGACGCGCCACAAGGGCGGCGGCCACAAGCATCATTACCGCATCGTCGATTTCAAGCGCGGCAAGGACGGCGTCGCAGCCAAGGTCGAGCGGCTCGAATACGATCCGAACCGCAGCGCGCACCTAGCGCTCCTGCTCTATGGCGATGGCGAGCGCCGCTACGTGATCGCGCCGCGCGGCGTGACGGTCGGCACGGTGCTGCATTCGGGCCCGGAAGCGCCGATCAAGCCCGGCAACTGCCTGCCGCTGCGCAACATTCCCGTCGGGACGACGATCCACTGCATCGAGATGCTCCCGGGCAAGGGCGCCCAGCTCGCGCGCTCCGCGGGCGCCGGCGTCCAGCTGCTCGCGCGCGAAGGCGACTACGCGCAGCTTCGGCTGCGCTCGGGCGAAATTCGCAAGGTGCACGTGAATTGCCGCGCGACGATCGGCGAAGTCGGCAACGAGGAGCACAGCCTGCGCTCGATCGGCAAGGCGGGCGCCAACCGCTGGCGCGGCATCCGTCCGACGGTGCGCGGCATCTGCATGAACCCGGTCGACCATCCGATGGGGGGTCGTACCAACGGCGGCGGCGGTCGGCACCACCCGATGTCGCCGTGGGGCACGCCGGCCAAGGGTTACAAGACGCGCAAGAACAAGCGCACCGATTCGATGATCGTGCGTCGCCGGCACGCAACCAAAGGCTAACTTAAGGGCAACGGATCATGGCTCGTTCAATCAAGAAGGGACCGTTCGTCGATGACCACCTGCTCGCGAAGGTGGATGCGGCGCGCGCGACCAACGACAAGAAGCCGATCAAGACCTGGTCGCGCCGGTCGACGATCACGCCCGAATTCGTCGGGCTCACGATCGCCGTCCATAACGGCAAGCAGCACATCCCGGTCTACGTGTCGGAAAACATGGTCGGCCATAAGTTGGGCGAGTTCGCGCTGACGCGCACGTTCAAAGGCCACTCGTCGGACAAGAAGGTCGCGGCGCCGGCGGCGCCGCCGAAGAAGTGAGAGGACTCGTGATGGAAACCAAGGCAATCCTGCGCGGCGTCCGGCTGTCGGCCCAGAAGGGCAGGCTGGTCGCCGACCAGATCCGCGGCCTGCCGGTCGACAAGGCGTTGAACATCCTGGCGTTCAGCCCGAAGAAGGGTGCCGTCATCATCAAAAAGGTGCTCGAATCGGCGATCGCCAACGCCGAGCACAACGACGGCGCCGACATCGACGAGCTCAAGGTCAAGTCGATCTGCGTGGACAAGGCGGACAGCCTGCGCCGCTTCACCGCGCGCGCCAAGGGCCGTGGCAACGTCATCATGAAGCAGACCTGCCACATCCACGTCGTCGTCGGCGACGGCAAATAAGGAACATCATGGGACAGAAAATCCATCCGACCGGCTTTCGCCTCGCCGTTACCCGCAACTGGACGTCGAAATGGTTTGCCAACAGCAAGACGTTCGCGCCAACGCTGAAGGAAGACATCAAGGTCCGCGAATACCTTAAGAAGAAGCTCGGGCATGCCTCGGTCGGAAAGATCACGATCGAGCGGCCCGCTAAGAACGCGCGGATCACGATCCACAGCGCGCGGCCCGGGGTCGTCATCGGCAAGAAAGGCGAGGACATCGAGACGTTGCGCTCCGACTTGCGCCGGATGATGGGCGGCGAGGTCGGCCTCAACATCGAGGAGATCAGGAAGCCCGAGATCGATGCGCAGCTCATTTCGGACTCGATCGCCCAGCAGCTCGAGAAGCGGATCATGTTCCGCCGCGCAATGAAGCGCGCGATGCAGAATGCGATGCGCCTGGGCGCGCAGGGGATCAAGATCATGTGCGCGGGCCGGCTGAACGGCATCGAGATCGCGCGGACCGAGTGGTACCGCGAGGGCCGGGTTCCGCTCCACACGCTGCGTGCCGACATCGACTACGGCTTCTCGGAAGCCCGCACGACGTACGGCGTGATCGGAATCAAGGTATGGGTGTTCAAGGGCGAAGTGCTGGCGCACAACGCCGAGCCGGCGGCGGCGCCCGCGCCGGCCCCGGAAGCGCCGAAGCGTCCGCGTCGAGCAGGAGTGAAGAATGCTGCAGCCAGCTAGAAGGAAGTACCGCAAGGAGCAGAAGGGCCGCAACAAGGGCGTTGCGACCGTCGGCGCAAAGGTGAGCTTCGGCGAGTATGGCCTCAAGGCGACGACCCGCGGCCGGCTCACCGCCCGCCAGATCGAGGCCGCGCGGCGGGCGATGACGCGCCACATCAAGCGGGGTGGCCGCGTCTGGATCCGCATCTTCCCGGACAAGCCGGTATCGCAGAAGCCGGCCGAAGTCCGGATGGGCAACGGCAAGGGTAACCCCGAGTACTACGTCGCCGAGATCGTGCCGGGCAAGGTCCTCTACGAGATGGACGGCGTCGACGAGACGATCGCGCGCGAGGCGTTCGCGCTTGCCGCGGCGAAGCTGCCGATCCGCACGACGTTCGTCCACCGCCTGGTCGGCTGACGGAGGCCATGATGAAGCTCACCGAGACCAAGAAAGCGCTCGCCGCCAAATCACCGGCCGAGCTCAAGACAGAGCTCGACGCGCTCCTGAAGGAGCAGTTCGGCCTGCGGATGCAAAAGGCGACCCAGCAACTCCAGAACAGCGACAAGCTGCGCCAGGTGCGACGGAACATCGCCCGCGCCCGGACGCTCATCCATCAGAAGGCAGGGCAAGGATCATGACCGAGCACACCCAGGCGACGGCACAGGACGCCGCGCCGAAGAAGACGATCATCCAAACGCTGACCGGCCGCGTGGTCGGCGACAAGATGGACAAGACGGTGACCGTGCTCGTGGAGCGGAGGGTGAAGCACCCGCTGTACGGCAAGGTCGTCACCAAGAGCCGCAAGTACCACGCGCACGACGAGAACAACGAGTTCAAGGAAGGTGATCTGGTCGAAATCCAGGCGTGCCGCAAGCTCGCCAAGACCAAGGCGTACCGGGTCACCCGGCTGATCGAGAAGGCCAAGGTGATCTAACGATCTGAATTTGCTTGCCGAAAACCGGAAAGCGTGTCATAATTTTCGTTTCGCTTTCCGCGGCTTTGCCCCTGACCAACGGGTTTCGCGCCGCGGGGTATCCCCGGACGGGGTCCAAAACTGGCCGCGGCAACGAAGCCGCGACCGCAGCCGATCGGCGGTGAGCCAACCGGCAGCGGCCGCAGTGTCCAATGAGCCGCGGATTAAGTTGGAGAAGCAACAATGATCCAGATGCAGTCGATGCTGGAGGTCGCCGACAATACCGGCGCCCGCCGCGTCATGTGTATCAAGGTGCTCGGCGGCTCCAAGCGCCGCTACGCGCACATCGGCGACGTGATCAAGGTCAGCATCAAGGACGCGGCCCCGCGCGGTCGCGTCAAGAAGGGCGAGATCTACAACGCCGTCGTGGTGCGCACGCGCCACGGTGTCCGCCGCGACGACGGCGCGAAGGTTTGCTTCGACACCAACGCTGCCGTGCTGCTCACTCCCAAACTCGAGCCGATTGGCACCCGCATCTTCGGGCCCGTCACTCGGGAGCTGCGCACCGAGCGGTTCATGAAGATCGTTTCGCTGGCGCCGGAAGTGCTGTAGGAGCGGACATGCGCAAGATCAAGAAAGGCGACAACGTCGTCGTGATAGCAGGCCGTGACAAGGGCAAGCGGGGCGAGGTTACGCGCGTCCTCGCCGAGCACGTCCTGGTCACCGGCATCAACCAGGTGAAGAAGCACCAGCGGCCCAACCCGATGAAGGGGGAGCAGGGCGGCATCGTCAACAAGGAGATGCCGATCCACGCGTCGAACGTCTCGGTATGGAACCCGATCACGCAAAAGCCCGACCGGGTCGGCGTCCGCGTGCTCGAGGACGGCCGCAAGGTGCGCTTCTACAAGTCGAACGGCGAGCTGATTGGCGCATGAGGAGATGACAATGGCCCGCCTGAAGGAAATCTACAGGAAGGAAGTGGTGCCCGCGCTGACCAAGCAGTTCGGGTACAAGTCGGTGATGCAGGTGCCGCGGATCGAGAAGATCGTCCTCAACATGGGTGTGGGCGAAGCGATCGGCGACAAGAAGCTGTTGGAGAACGCCGCGGGGGACATGCAGAAGGTCTCCGGCCAGAAGCCCGTGATTACCAAGGCGAAGAAGGCCATCGCGGGCTTCAAGATCCGCGAAGGCTATCCGATCGGCTGCATGGTTACTCTTCGCCAGGCCCGCATGTACGAGTTCCTGGACCGCCTGATTTCGATTGCGCTGCCACGCGTGCGCGACTTTCGCGGGGTGTCCGGACGCTCGTTCGACGGCCGCGGCAACTTCAACATGGGCGTCAAGGAACAGATCATCTTTCCCGAGATCGAGTACGACAAGATCGACACGCTGCGCGGGATGAACATCACGATCACGACGAGCGCCAAGACCGACGCCGAGGCGAAGGCGCTGCTCGCCGCGTTCCGCTTCCCGTTCAAGAACTGAGGGCACCATGGCGAAACTGTCCCTGATCAACCGCGAAGAGAAGCGGCGCGCACTGGTGAAGAAATACACCAAGAGGCGCGAGGCGCTCGTCGCGATCATCAACAATACGAAAGTGTCCGACGAGGACCGGTTCGCGGCGCGACAGAAGCTGCAGCAGCTGCCGCGCAACGCGAACCCGACCCGCCTGCGCAACCGCTGTGCGATCACGGGGCGTCCGCGGGGCTACTTCCGCAAATTCGGTCTTGGCCGCAACAAGCTGCGCGAATTCGCGATGCGCGGCGAGGTGCCCGGCATCGTCAAGGCCAGCTGGTAAAACGAACAATGCAGGTGAGGTGAAGCATGAGCATGACTGATCCGATCGCCGACATGCTGACGCGCATCCGCAACGCGCAGATGGTCGAGCAGACCGTCGTCGCGATGCCGTCGTCCAAGGTCAAGCTGGCCATCGCCAAGGTATTGAAGGACGAGGGCTACATCGACGGCTTCAAGGTCTCGGGGGAGGAAGTGAAGCCCGTGCTCGAGATCGCGCTCAAGTACTACGCCGGCCGGCCGGTGATCGAGCGGATCGAGCGCGTCTCGAAGCCTGGCCTGCGCATCTACAAGAGCAAGGACGACATTCCGCGGGTGATGAATGGGCTCGGGATCGCGATCGTGTCGACGTCGCGCGGCGTGATGACCGATCGCAAGGCGCGCGCCACCGGCGTCGGCGGCGAAGTTCTCTGCATCGTCGCCTGATCAAGAACAGGGATAGATACACATGTCGCGCATTGGCAACCATCCCATTCCGCTGCCGGCGAAGGTCGAGGTGACGCTCGTCCCCGGCGCGATCACGGTCA
The DNA here is from genome assembly GCA_963733985.1 of uncultured beta proteobacterium. Classification (GTDB taxonomy): domain Bacteria; phylum Pseudomonadota; class Gammaproteobacteria; order Burkholderiales; family Casimicrobiaceae; genus CAIWHR01. The sequence goes on from CAVTFF010000011.1 coordinate 84,553, forward strand.
AGGGACCGCTGGGCTCGCTCACCCGAACGTACGGAAACGACCTCACGATCGAAAAGAACGGCGATACGCTCGTCTGCAAGGCGGCGAACGAAGCTGCCAAGCCGATGCACGGCACGCTGCGCGCATTGGTGGCGAACATGGTCAAGGGGGTCACCGCCGGTTTCGAGAAGAAGCTGACGCTCGTCGGCGTTGGCTTCCGCGCCCAGGCGGCCGGCGACAAGATCAACCTGTCGCTCGGCTTCTCGCACCCTGTCGTGCACGCGATGCCGAAGGGCGTCAAGGTGGAAACGCCGGTGCAGACCGAGATCATCGTCAAGGGCATCGACAAGCAGCAGGTCGGCCAGGTTGCGGCGGAGATCCGCGCGTATCGGCCGCCGGAGCCTTACAAGGGCAAGGGCGTGCGCTACGTCGACGAGCGAGTGGTGATCAAAGAGACGAAGAAGAAGTAGGCCCGGTCAAAGCAGAGGTATTCGATGAACAAGAAGGAAGCTCGACTCCGCCGTGCCCGCAAGACCCGGGTGCGCATCGCGCTGCAGGTCGCCACGAGGCTCGTCGTCGGTCGCTCGAACTGTCACATCTATGCGCAGATCGTGGCGCCGACGGGGAACAGGGTGCTCGCGAGCGCGTCCACGCTCGAAGCCGACGTGCGCAAGATTGTTCCGAACGGCGGCAACAAGGCCGCGGCGGCGGTCATCGGCAAGCGAATCGCCGAGCGCGCGAAGGCGGCCGGAATCGAAGCGGTTGCATTCGATCGTTCGGGCTACCGCTACCACGGGCGCGTGCAGGCGCTGGCCGACGCGGCCCGCGAGAGCGGCCTCAAGTTCTAGACCGACGACACACAAGGGTCCGACATGGCAAGAATGCAGCAACGGCAGCAGCAGCAGGACGAGCGCGGCGACGGCCTGAAGGAGAAGATGATCGCCATCAACCGCGTCACCAAGGTGGTGAAGGGTGGCCGGATTCTCGCGTTCGCGGCGCTGACCGTCGTCGGCGACGGCAACGGCCGCGTCGGAATGGGCAAGGGCAAGGCTAAGGAAGTGCCGGTCGCCGTCCAGAAGGCGATGGACGAGGCGCGCCGCCGCATGATCAAGGTCAACATCAAGAGTGGCACCGTACACCACGCCGTCGAGGGCCGTCACGGTGCGACGAAGGTGTTCATGCAACCGGCTGCCGAAGGCACGGGCGTCATCGCCGGCGGCCCGATGCGCGCGGTATGCGAAGTGGTCGGTCTCGCCAACGTGCTTGCGAAGTGCCATGGCTCGACCAATCCGTACAACCTCGTGCGCGCGACGCTGAACGCGCTCGAGAACCTGAATTCCCCGGCCGAAATCGCGGCCAAGAGGGGGATGACGGTCGAGCAGCTGATGGAGGCGTGACGGATGAGCACGCAGAAGAAGCTCCGGGTGACCCTCGTCAAGAGCACCAACAGCTGCAAGCAGGACCACCGCGACACGGTGCGCGGCCTGGGGCTCAAGTGGACGAACCACGCGGTCGACGTTGTCGACACGCCGGCGACACGCGGAATGATCAACAAGGTCGGCTACCTGCTCAAGGTTGCTGAATCGAAGGCGTAACGGGAGCCGTCATGCGGTTGAACACGATCAAGCCGGCTGCGGGATCGAAGAAGGCGAAGCGCCGCGTCGGGCGCGGCAGCGGCTCGGGCCTCGGCAAGACCGCGGGGCGAGGTCACAAAGGCCAGAAATCGCGCTCCGGCGGCTTTCACAAGGTCGGCTTCGAAGGCGGCCAGATGCCGCTGCAGCGCCGGCTGCCGAAGCGCGGGTTCATTTCGACCACCCGCTACGACACGGCGGAAATCCGCCTGTCCGACCTCGCGAAACTGCCGGTGGCCGACATCGATCTCCTCGCGCTGCGCGCGGCGGGCCTCGTGCCGGCGCGCGCCAAGACTGCGAAGGTCATCAAGGCCGGCGAATTGAAAAAGGCGGTGAAGCTCTCGGGCATCGCCGCCACCAAGGGCGCCAAGGCGGCGATCGAAGCCGCCGGCGGCAGCGTCGCTTAATCGCGATACGCGGCGATCGAAGAAAGGAAGACACGGTGGCCTTCAGCAACCCGGCCTTGAAATCAGGATCCAAGTACGCCGACTTGAAGCGGCGGCTGTGGTTCCTGCTGGGCGCGCTCGTTGTGTACCGCGTCGGGACCCACATCCCGGTTCCGGGGATCAACGCGTCCGTGCTGGACGAGCTGTTCCGTTCGCAGCAGGGCGGAATCCTCGGCCTGTTCAACGTATTCTCCGGCGGCGCGCTGCAGCGGTTCTCGATCCTGGCGCTGGGGATCATGCCGTACATCTCGGCGTCGATCATCATGCAGCTGTGCACGGTGGTCGTTCCCTCGTTGGAGGCGCTCAAGAAGGAAGGCGAATCGGGACGACGCAAGATCACCCAGTACACGCGTTATGCGACGCTGGGCCTCGCGTTCTTCCAGGCGCTCGGCATTTCGATCGCGCTCGAGGCGCAGCAGGGACTCGTGCTTGCGCCGGGCTTCTCGTTCCGGATCATCACCGCGATCACGCTGGTCACCGGCACGATGTTCCTGATGTGGCTGGGCGAGCAGATCACGGAGCGCGGCCTCGGCAACGGGATCTCGCTCATCATCTTCGCCGGGATCGCGGCGGGTTTGCCGCGCGCGATCGGTCAGACCCTCGAACAGGCGCGGACCGGCGCGTACTCGATTCCGCTGGTGCTCGGCATCGCGATCCTTGTTATCGTCGTGACCGCGTTCGTTGTGTTCGTCGAGCGCGCGCTGCGCAAGATCCTCGTGAATTACGCGAAGCGGCAGGTCGGCAACAAGGTCTACCAGGGGCAAAGCTCGCATCTGCCGTTGAAGCTCAACATGGCTGGCGTGATCCCGCCGATCTTCGCCTCGTCGATCATCCTGTTCCCGGCGACGGTTGCCTCCTGGTTCGGCCAGGGCGACCAGATGATCTGGCTGCGCGACCTGGCCGCCACGCTTGCACCGGGGCAGCCGATCCACGAGATCCTGTACGCAAGCGCCATCATCTTCTTCTGCTTCTTCTATACGGCGCTCCAGTACAACCCGAAGGAGACGGCCGAGAATCTGAAGAAGAGCGGCGCGTTCATTCCGGGCTACAGGCCGGGCGAGCAGACGGCCAGATACATCGAGAAGATCACGCTGCGACTTACGCTCATCGGCTCGCTCTACCTTGTGGTGGTGTGTTTCGTCCCGAACTTCCTCATCGCGTGGAAGAACGTGCCGTTCTATTTCGGTGGGACCTCGCTGCTGATCATCGTGGTCGTGACGATGGACTTCATGACGCAGGTGCAGGCGTATCTGATGTCGCAGCAGTACGAGAGCCTGCTGAAGAAGGCGAACTTCAAGGGTGGGCTGCCCACGCGTTGATGGCAAAGGAAGACACGATACAGATGCAGGGAGAGATCCTGGAGACGCTGCCCAATGCAACGTTCCGGGTAAAGCTGGAGAACGGCCACGTCGTGCTCGGCCACATCTCCGGAAAGATGCGGATGCACTACATCAAGATATTGCCCGGAGACAAGGTGACGGTCGATCTGACGCCGTACGACCTCACCCGGGCGCGGATCATCTTCCGCGCGAAGTGACGGAGACGAGCGATGAAAGTACTGGCTTCGGTGAAGAAAATCTGCCGCAACTGCAAGATCATCCGGCGCAACGGTGTCGTGCGCGTCATTTGCACGGATCCGCGCCACAAGCAGCGGCAAGGCTAACGAACTCGATTTCGACAGGTTACAGACATGGCCCGTATTGCAGGCGTCAACATTCCGAACCACCAGCACGCGGAGATCGCGCTGACGGCGATCTACGGCATCGGCCGTCCGCGCGCCCAGGCGATCTGCGCCGCGGCCGGCATCAAGCCGCAGACGAAGGTCAAGGATCTTTCCGACGCGGACATGGACAAGCTGCGCGAGCAAGTGCAGAAGTTCACTGTCGAGGGCGACCTGCGCCGCGAGGTGACGATGAGCATCAAGCGGCTGATGGACCTCGGCTGCTACCGCGGCGTTCGTCACCGCAGGGGTCTTCCCGTACGCGGACAGCGCACGCGCACCAACGCGCGCACGCGCAAGGGCCCGAAGAAGTCACGGGCGGGCATCAGCAGCAAACCGGCGGCGAAGCCGGCCGGCAAGTAACGGCCTAAGGACGAGACAGCATGGCAACAGCACCGCAGAACCCCAAGACCGGCACGCGCGCGCGCAAGAAGGTCAAGAAGAACGTCGCCGAAGGCATTGCGCACATCCACGCCTCGTTCAACAACACGATCATCACGATCACCGACCGCCAGGGAAACGCGCTGTCGTGGGCGACCTCCGGCGGCGCCGGCTTCAAGGGCTCGCGCAAGTCGACGCCGTTCGCGGCGCAGGTGGCGGCGGAACGTGCCGGCCGGGTCGCCGTCGAGTGCGGCGTGAAAAATCTCGAGGTCCGTATCAAGGGCCCGGGCCCCGGCCGCGAGTCGGCGGTGCGCGCGTTGAATGCGCTCGGCATCAAGATCAGCAGCATCTCGGACGTGACGCCGATTCCGCACAACGGCTGCCGTCCTCCAAAACGTAGACGGATCTAGAACACGTTATCGGTCGACATCGTTTTTCACGTCGACCGAAATTCCACCGTTTTTTACAGGACAGCGAAAGTGGCTCGATACACCGGACCCAAATGCAAGCTGGCGCGACGGGAGGGCACCGACCTTTTCCTCAAGAGCGCGCGTCGTTCGCTCGACTCCAAGTGCAAGCTCGAAACCAAGCCGGGACAGCACGGCGTGAAATCAGGGATGCGCCAGTCCGACTTCGGCAATCAGCTGCGCGAAAAGCAGAAGCTGCGCCGCACCTACGGGATTCTCGAGCGCCAATTCCGCCGGTACTTCCAGGCCGCGGCCAAGGGGAAGGGCTCGACGGGCACCAACCTGCTCCAGCTGCTGGAATCGCGGCTCGACAACGTCGTCTACCGTATGGGACTGGGCTCGACCCGCGCCGAGGCGCGGCAGCTGGTCGGTCACGGCTCGATCACGATCAACGGCAAGGTCGTCAACATTCCCTCGGCGCTGGTGAAGGCGGGTGACGTCGTCGCCGCGACCGAGAAGGCCAAGGGTCAGCTTCGCATCACGGCGTCGCTGGAGTTGGCCGAGAAGGTCGGGTTCCCCTCGTGGGTCGAGGTCGACGTGAAGAAGGCGTCGGGCGTCTTCAAGGGCGCGCCAGACCGCACGGAGTTCGGACAGGACATCAACGAAAGCCTGGTGGTCGAGTTGTATTCGAAGTAAAGGGATGGACCCAATGGCCGCAACTCGCGTCGCGGCCATGGGAAGAATGGAAGTCGACGCTCGCAGGGCTGCGCCCGCGTCCGTCGAAAGGATTTACCCAGTTGGGTGTTTTTCGATCCCGCCTAAAGGTTCCGCATGCAGAGCAATGTTCTTTTGAAACCGCGCATCATCGACGTGCAATCGACGTCGCCGTTCCACGCGAAGGTGGTGATGGAGCCGTTCGAGCGCGGCTACGGCCACACGCTCGGCAACGCGCTGCGGCGCGTATTGCTGTCGTCAATGCCGGGCTACGCGCCGACCGAGGTCAGGATCACGGGCGTGTTGCACGAGTATTCGGCGCTCGATGGCGTGCAGGAGGATGTCGTCGATATCCTGCTCAACCTGAAAGGCGTCGTGCTGAAGCTGCACAACCGCGACCACGTGCTCCTCAAGCTGTCGAAGTCGGGTGAGGGCGCGGTCACGGCCGCCGACATCGAGCCCAACCACGACGTCGAGATCATCAATCCCGAGCATTTGATTGCCCATCTCACCGCCGGCGGCAAGATCGAGATGGAAATCAAGGTCGAGAAGGGTCGTGGCTATCAGCCGGCGACGGCGCGCATCAAGCCGGAGGGTGGCCGCACGATCGGCAGCATCCTTCTCGACGCGTCATTTTCGCCGGTGCGACGCGTGAGCTACGCGGTCGAGTCGGCGCGCGTCGAGCAGCGCACCGACCTCGACAAGCTGGTGCTCGACATCGAGACCAACGGCGTGGTCGAGCCGGAGCAGGCGGTGCGCTACGCGGCGTCGGTCTTGGTCGAGCAGCTTTCGGTGTTCGCCGACCTGCAGGGGACGGAAGTCACTGCGGCCGAGCGTGCGTCGCCGCAGGTCGACCCGATCCTGTTGCGGCCGGTCGACGATCTCGAGCTCACCGTTCGCTCGGCGAACTGTCTCAAGGCGGAAAACATCTATTACATCGGCGATCTGATTCAGCGGACCGAAACCGAGTTGCTGAAGACGCCGAATCTCGGCCGCAAGTCGTTGAACGAGATAAAGGAAGTGCTCGCGTCGCGTGGCCTCTCGCTCGGCATGAAGCTCGAGAACTGGCCGCCTGCCGGGCTTGATCGGCCGTAAGGCAAACTAAGCCCCTGCGTCTTACGGTGGGGCTTCAAGAAATCGGCGGAGCGCGCCGATTTCTTGCAGAACGGAAATGAAGAACCGAGCGTGGTCTTGGACCTCGCCGAAGGTTAAAGGATCCGAATCATGCGTCACCGCCACGGCCTCCGGAAGCTCAACCGCACGAGCAGCCATCGTCTCGCGATGCTGCGCAACATGACCAACTCGCTCCTGACGCACGAGGTGATCAGGACCACGCTGCCGAAGGCGAAAGAGCTCCGGCGCGTCGCGGAGCCGCTGATCACGCTCGGCAAGACGCCGACGGTCGCGAACCGGCGTCTGGCCTTCGATCGGCTGCGCGATCGCGCCGTCGTGGTAAAGCTCTTCGATGAGCTTGGCCCGCGTTACAAGGCGCGCTCCGGCGGCTACCTGCGAATTCTGAAATTCGGGTTCCGGGTCGGGGACAAGGCACCGATGGCGCTCGTGGAGCTCGTCGACCGCCCCGAGGCTCAAGGTTCCGAAAAGGGCGAAGCAGCGAAGGCCGCGTAACGGGAAAGCTCTTGCGTCCTTCAGTGCAGGCCGGGCCGCAGATGCCCGGCCTTTTTGTTGTACCCGCCGCACGGCGACTGCTGTAATCTGTGGCTCGCCCATGGCCGATACGATCCTTGTCACCGGTGGCGCCGGCTACGTCGGTTCGCACGTCGTTGTCGAACTGGCACGGGCCGGCTACGCGGTGGCCGTGCTGGACAACTTCGCCAACAGCACGCCCGCCGTGCTGCCACGGCTTGCAGCACTGGCCGAAAGCTCGATCCCTTGCGTCGAGGCCGACGTGCGCGACGTAGGCGCGCTGCGGCGCGCGTTTCACGATCATCCGATCACGGGGGTTGTGCACTGCGCCGGGCTCAAGGCGGTCGGCGAGTCCGAGCTGCGGCCGCTCACCTATTACGGCGTCAATGTCACAGGGGCGCTGGCGCTCGCCGAGGTAATGGGCGAGGCAGGCGTGGCGACGCTTGTCTTCAGCTCTTCTGCGACGGTCTACGGCCAGCCCGATCGGCTGCCCGTCACCGAGGACGCGCCGCTGGCGCCGCAGAGCGTTTACGGCCGCACGAAGCGTGTCGTCGAGGATTTCCTGCGCGATCTCGCACACGCGAATCCCAACTGGCGGATCGCCATCCTTCGTTACTTCAATCCCGCCGGCGCGCATCCTTCCGGCCGGATCGGCGAGGCGCCGACCGGCCGGCCGAATAATCTCGTGCCGCTTCTGTCGCGGATTGCCGCGGGCGAGTTCTCCGATCTGTCGATCTTCGGCACCGATTGGCCCACGCCCGACGGGACCGGCATTCGCGACTATCTTCACGTGCAGGACCTCGCGCTCGGCCACGTTGCGGCGCTTGCCTATCTCGCGAAGAATCCAGGCGCGGTCACCCTGAATCTCGGGATTGGTCGCGGCCACTCGGTGCTCGACGTCGTCGCAGCGTTCGAGCGCGCCTGCGGTCGCCGGATCACCCGAACGCTGGCGCCGCGACGGGCCGGCGACATCGCGAGCTGTTACGCCGATCCCGCGCGGGCCGAGACGTTGCTGCGCTGGCGCGCGACGCGCGGCCTCGATGCGATCTGCGCCGATGCATGGCGCTGGCAGCAGAGCGGCGGGCGGTACTAGCCGCGCGCGGTTGCGAGCAGGAAAGCGCGAGCGGCGAGCAAGAATGCCTCGTTCACTCGCCGTTTGCCTTGAGCCGCAGCGTGGCGAAGATCGGGTTGTGGTCGGACGAGGTAAGGGCAATGGTCGTTCCCGCGACAACCTCGAGCCCGCGCACGTAGATGTAATCGACCTCGTGGTCGACGAAGCGCTCCCGCGCGTCGGGCCGAAACGTGACAGGAACGAGGCCGAGCTCGTGCGCGACCGCCTCGACGACGGCGCGGCGCCCGTCGTTCCACGTGTTGAAGTCGCCGGCGAACACGACCGGCCCCCGGTGGGTTGCCAGCTCCGAACGGACCGCCTCCAGCTGCGCACGATAGGCGCCGTCGGCCGTCAACGTGAAATTGATCGCGTGCACGTTGGCGATCGCGAGCGTCGCATCGCCAGCGGACAGGCGAAAACGGGTGACCAGCGCCGACTTGGGAAGCGCGAGGAAGGGCTCCATCGACCATTCCGTGCAGGCGGCAATCGGACGCACGCGTGCCGCGGTGAGCACCCCGGCGTCATGACCATTCAACACGAACGAGCTCGCGAGCTGCCAGTGCAGCCCGGCGGTTTCGAGTACCGACCGCAAGTCGTCGTCGAGCAGCGCCTCCTGCAGCAGGACGACGTCGTTCGACGAGGCGATCCGGGCGAGATCCGTCTGCCACCCGTCATCCGCATTCTTGTGCAGGTTCCAGCTCGCGATACGCACGTTGTCGGCATCGAGCGCCGCCAAAGATGCGACGCCGAGCCCGGCGTCGTCCGGGTGCCCACTGCACGGACGAATCACAGTATCCGCCCCTCCGACGTCGGAGAGCGTGACCATCCGTTGCGCATCCGGAACGGTGACGCACCCGGCGAGCGCGACCGTCAGTGCGAGGGCCGGGAGATTTCGCCGCGTCTCACGGTGAGCGCCGCCGGGCCGTCCCAAGGCGCGAATTGCTCCCCCTTGGAGGCAGCACAGCGGCGGCAGCCGCAAGCGTGGGGGTCCATCAATGATCGGCATCTTCGGCCGCAACCTTGAGCGCCTCGACCCTGATCTCCTCGGTGAGGCGCGCCTTCAGAGCGGAGAATGCCGGCGTGGTCTTGACGGTGTAGTGGCGCGGATGGGGGAGGTCGATCGACGACCTCGGCCTTGATGCGTCCGGGCCGCGCCGACATCACGACGACGCGGCCGGCGACGAAGATCGCCTCCTCGATATCATGGGTGACGAAGAGCACCGTCTTTCGCTCCGCTTCCCAGATGCCGAGGAGCAGCTCCTGCATCAGCGCACGGGTCTGGTTGTCGAGCGCGCCGAACGGTTCGTCGAGCAGCAGGATCTTCGGGCCGTTCGCGAGCGCGCGCGCGATCGCCGTGCGCTGCTGCATTCCGCCGGAAAGCATCTTCGGGTAATGGTGCTCGAAACCGGCGAGCCCCATCCGGTCGATATAATGCGCGGCGATCTCGTCCTGCTCTCGTTGCGGCGTCGCCTTCTCGCGCAATCCGAAGCAGATGTTTTGCCGCACGGTGAGCCACGGGAACAGCGTGTAGCTCTGGAACACCATCCCGCGGTCTGCGCCCGGCCCCGTCACCTCCGCACCGTCGAGCAGCACGCGGCCCGTCGTCGGCAAGTCGAGGCCGGCGACGATTCGCAGAAGCGTCGATTTGCCGCATCCGGAGGGTCCGAGCACCGCAATGAAATCGTTGTCCGCGACGGCGAGCGACACCGGCTGCAGCGCCTCGGTCGGAGCACCGCTGCGCACGCCGGCAAACGTGCGGCCGACGGCGTCGATGGCGAGCTTGCTCACGCGGCGGCCTCTTCCGCCATCGCCGACGTTCGGCGCGCCGGACCAACGGCCGAGCTCGCGCAGGCGACCTCGTGTTCGCCCCGCTCCCGCAGGCGTCCTCGGGGCGGCCCGGTGGCGCTCATCCGGCGCCCCGGCGATGCTTCGGTCACGCAAAGCTCCACGGGAAGAGCTTCTGGTTCGCCCACTTGAACGCGAAATCGGAGATGAGCCCGATCACGCCGATTACGATGATCCCGAAGATGATCTGGCCGGTGTTGAGCAGCGCCTGGCTGTCGGTGATCATGTGTCCGATGCCAGACGAAGCGCCGATCAATTCGGCGACGATCACGTAAGTCCAGGCCCAGCCGAGGACCAGTCGCAGCGTTTCCGCGATTGCCGGTGCGGACGACGGCAGGAGCACTCGACGTACGATGCCGGACGCGTTCGCGCCGAGCGTATACGCAGCTTCGACCAAATCGCGCCGCGTCGCCCCGACGGTGACGGCGACCATCAGGACGAGCTGAAAGAACGAGCCGATGAAAATGACAAGAAGCTTTTGCATCTCGCCGATCCCGGCCCAGAGGATGAGGAGCGGAATGAACGCGGAGGCCGGTAGATAGCGCGCGAACGAAACGAACGGCTCGAAGAACGCCTCGATGGGTTTGTATGCGCCCATCGCCACGCCAAGCGGCACGGCGAACACCGTGGCCAGCAGGAAGCCTCCGAGAACGCGCCAGATCGTGATGCCGACGTCCCCGGCGAAGCCGAATTTGGAAAACAGATCGTAGCCTTCGTGGAGCATCGTCAGGGGGTCGGCGAGAAACGTTCTGGAAACGAATCCGCCAAAGGTCGCGGCTGCCCACGCGGCGACGAACATGACGAAAAACGCGACGCCCAGCACCGCCTTGCGCCGGGGCGGTATGGGCTTGAGGGGAGTCATCGGGCGGTCATTCCCGCGAAAGCCGCGCAGGCGGCGGGCGACGCCAAGCCTCGCAGGGCGCGTCGCCGCGCAATCGTCCCGGCCGACGCTCCACCCTTTGTGCTGACGAGGCGTGCATGAAGGCCGGGAATCCGGTACCTTTCCCGGCGCTTCAAAGACGCTGGATGGCCGCCCGCACGGGAAGGACGCCGCTCGATCCGCTCGCGGCGGCGCTTTGCGCCTTGTTCTCGGCCATCCGCGTCACTTGATGTACGACGTATCGACGATCGTCGTAAGATCGGGCACGGATTTGATGATGCCGATCTCCTGCAGCAGCGCGGCGGCTTCCTTGTTGAACTGCTGGAACTCGCCCGCGAAGAATTTCTGGTTGGCCGCCTTGTCCTGCCAGCGGAGGTAGGCCGCCGATTTCGCGAACTGCTCGCCCGATTGCTTGGTCGGTGCGCCCATGATTTCGTAGCTCTTCTGCGGCTCCTTCTTGATCATTTCCAGCGCCTCGAAGTAGCTGTTGGCAAGCGCCTGAGCGGCTTTCGGATTGTCGGCCAGGAACTTCGGCGTGCAGCCGAACGTATCCATGATCATCGGATAATCGAGCGTGGTGGCGATGATCTTGCCGGCCTTCGGGTTGTCGCGCACCGTAGACAGGTACGGTTCATAGGTCATCGCGGCATCGTTCTGGCCGGCTACGAACGCCTGGGCCGCGGCGGCGGGCTCGAGATTGACGACGGTCACGTCCTTGACCGAAAGTCCGTTCTTCTTGAGGAACCAGGCGAGCGTGAAATAGGGCGCGGTGCCGGGCGCCGATGCTGCGACCGTCTTGCCCTTGAGATCGGTGATCTTTGCGATGTTGCCGCGGACCGCCATGCCGTCGGCGCCGTAGCTCTTGTCCATCTGGAAGATCTGCTTCGTCGCGACGCCGCTCGCGTTCCAGACGATCCATGTCTCGACGGTCGTCGCCGCGCACTGGACGTCGCCGGAAGCGATCGCCAGATGACGGTCCTTCTGCGGGATCATCTTGAGCGTCACGTCGAGGCCGTTTTTCTTGAAAATGCCGGCGTCCTTGGCGAGGGTGAGCGGCGCAAAGCCCGTCCAGCCCGACATGCCGATCGCGACTTTGGTCTCCTGGCCGGCGGCGGGAAGCGACAGCGCTGACGAGCGCAAATGCTGTCGCTGCCGCGAGTGTGAATGTCCTGGGCATGGCATGCTCCCTCACGTGTTGTGAACCAAGCGAATCTAGGGCCCCGCGTCGTCGCTGTCAATCCACGCCGCCCCGATTCGTGTTGGCGCGGGGGAGCATTGCTCCTACAATCAGGTCACACCGCTTTATGCGCCGCGAACCGACATGCACCGTCTGCTGCAGCCCGCCGATTACGTTCGCATGCCGTGGAAAAACGGTGGTGGTCGAACGACCGAAATCGCGGTGCACCCGCCGGATGCGACGGGCAACGGGTTCGACTGGCGCGTGAGCGTCGCCGAAATCGCAACCGACGGGCCTTTCTCCGGTTTCCCGGTATCGATCGGACCATCGTGCTCATCGCGGGCGCAGGCATGCGGCTCGACGGCGACGGTCACGCTGCGGAATTGCGTACGCCGTTCGAGCCTTATGCGTTCAGCGGTGACGACGGCGTCGCCTGCACGCTGGTTGCCGGGCCGGTACGAGATTTCAATCTGATGCTGCGTCGCGGTCGCGCAAGCGGGCAGGTGGCGATCGTGCGCGAGGCGGGGATGCGCATCGTGCCGGCCCGGTTTCTTGTCTGCTATGCGGCGTCTGGCGCGCTCGAGTGCCTGCTTCCGGCACATTCGCCGGTGACTCTTGCCGCCGACCACGCGATGATCATCGAGGAGAGCGCCGCGGCGGCGAGCGCGCCGATCGCGATCAATCCGCTTTCCGGCGACGCCGTCGGGCTGGTGGCGACGATCGAGCTCTCGGCATGAAGCTTCTCGCCGCGGCCGCCTTGTTGCCGGACGGGTGGGCGCGCGACGTGCTTATCGAAATCGATGCCGGCGGAATGATCGCGACGGTCGGTGGGCATTGCGAGCCTGGCGATGCCGAGCGCGTGGATGGTCCCGTCATTGCCGGGATGCCGAATCTCCATTCCCATGCATTCCAGCGTGCGCTCGCCGGCCGCACGGGGCGCGCGAGCGGCACCGGCGACAGCTTCTGGACATGGCGGCAGGCGATGTACGCGTTCCTCGATCGCATCGATGCCGATGCATTCGAGGCAATCGCCGCGCAGGCGTACATCGAGATGCTGAAAGCGGGTTACACCGCGGTCGCCGAGTTTCATTACGTTCACCGCGATCCGGCGGGCCGGCCGTATGCGGATCCGGCGGAGCTTTCGCGGCGCATCGCGGTCGCCGCCGCCGACGCGGGGATCGCGCTCACGTTGCTGCCGGTGTTCTATGCGCATGCCGGGTTCGGCGGGCTGCCGACGACTGCCGGTCAGCGGCGTTTCGTGCACACGCTCGATTCCTTTGCGCGCCTTTACGCGACGCTCGCCGCCGACGTCCCTGCGCGTGGCTATACGCTCGGCATTGCGCCCCACAGCCTGCGCGCCGTCACGCCCGACGAGCTCGCGGCCGTCGTCGCGCTGGCCGCGCCGCGCGCGCCTATCCACATCCACGCAGCGGAGCAGGCCGGTGAGGTCGCCGACTGCGTCGCATGGAGCGGGTCGCGCCCCGTCGCGTGGCTCATCGATCATGCGGACATCGGCGCGCGTTGGTGTGTCGTCCACGCAACGCATCTCGCAGCCGATGAAACGCGCCGTCTGGCCGCGTGCGGTGCCGTCGCCGGGCTCGCGCCGACGACCGAGGCGGATCTGGGCGACGGCATGTTCCCGGCGCGCGCTTACGTCGACGCGGGCGGCGCGCTCGGGATCGGCAGCGATTCCAACACGATCGTGGATCCGTTCGCCGAATTGCGGCAGCTCGAATGGTCGCAGCGGCTCGCACGGCTCGAGCGCAATGTTCTCGCGGACGACCGGATCCCGGTCGGCCGGGCCATGTACGCCCGCGCAGCCGCGGGCGGAGCCCGGGCGGTAGCGCAGCCGATCGGCGCGATCGCTCCGGGATGCCGTGCCGATCTCGTCGTCCTCGACGGCGGCCATCCGGCGCTTGCAGGGCTGCCGGCCGACGGCTGGCTCGAGGCTGCGATTTTCGGCCCATGCCCACGGCCCGTGCGGGATGTCATGGTCGGCGGACGGTGGGTCGTCCGCGATGGGCGGCACCCGCGCGAGGCCGCCGTGCTGGCGCGGTATCGAACCGCGATCGCGCCGTTGGCGACGGGATGAGCGTGAAGCGCCGCTCGGCCGTCCGAAGCCTGGGGGAGGTTACCCCATGAGCGACGCCCGGCCGTCCGAAGGCGCTCGCCCCCTCCGCGGGAGGGGGAAGGCGCAGCCCACGCAGGGGGCAAGCCTGGGGGAGGTTACCCGATGAGCGCCGCGACCTTCGACCTTCTCATTACCGGCGGTCATCTTGCAACGATGACAGGAAGCGCGCCGTACGGGACGATTCGCGACGGCGCGGTCGGCATCGTCGGTGAACGCATCGGCTGGATCGGCGGCGCCCGCGACCTGCCGCGCGACGTCAGTGCCGTTCGGACGCTCGATGCGCGCGGACACTGGGTCACGCCTGGCCTCGTCGACTGTCACACGCATCTCGTCTACGCGGGCAATCGCGCTCACGAATTCGAGGCGCGGCAGAACGGCGCGAGTTACACCGACATCGCAAAGCGCGGCGGCGGAATTCTGGCTACCGTTCGCGCGACGCGTGCGGCTTCCGATGCAACGCTCGTCCGCGAGAGCAAACCGAGGCTCGCGGCGCTCGCCGCCGAAGGTGTCACGACCGTGGAAATCAAGTCGGGCTACGGACTCGACACCGCGAACGAGCTGCGGGCAGCTCGACGTGGCGAAAAGACTCGGCGCCGCGCTCGGGGTCGACGTGCGCACGACGTTGCTTGCCGCACATGCCGTTCCGCCGGAGTTTGGAGATCGCGCCGACGACTACGTCGACGTCGTTTGTCGCGAGACGATTCCCGCTGCGGCGCGCGCGGGACTCGCCGATGCCGTCGATGCCTTCTGCGAGACGATCGCCTTCACATCGGCGCAGACGCGTCGCGTGTTCGAATCCGCCCGCGCGCAGTCGTTGCCGGTGAAGCTCCATGCCGATCAGCTTTCGGATTGCGGAGGTGCCGTGCTGGCGGCGGAATTCGACGCATTGTCGGCCGATCACCTGGAATACACTGGCGATGCCGGCGTCGCGGCGATGGCTCGGGCTGGAACGAGTGCAGTGCTCCTTCCCGGCGCGTTCTATGCGCTGCGCGAAACCCGCCGGCCGCCGGTCGCGGCATTGCGCGCGCGCGGCGTCCCGATCGCCATCGCGACCGACTGCAACCCGGGCACGTCGCCGGCGGGTTCGCTGCTCCTGATGATGAACATGGCGTGCACGCTGTTCGATCTTACGCCGGAGGAGGCGCTCTCCGGAGCGACGCGGAACGCCGCGCGAGCGCTCGGCCTCGCCGATCGGGGGATGCTCGCTGCCGGCCAACGCGCCGATCTTGCGCTGTGGGCGATCGAGACGCCGGCGGAGCTTTCCTACCGCATCGGTGGCAATCCCTGCGTCGGCATCGTTCGCGCCGGTCGCGTCGCGCACTGGATCGATGAATGAACGGCCAGGGCGAAGCCCAGAGCTCAAGGGACCGTCCGCGACCGATTGAGGGGGTTGACCCCATGGGCTTCCGGAAACGCACGCGGCTCTGGGGCCGAGGATGAAATTGTACGAGCTCGAGCGCGGCGATGCGCCGCTCATCATCGACGTGCCCCACGCGGGGACGAAGCTGCCTCCGAACCTCGGTGCGCGTCTCACGCCGGCCGCGAGGGCGTTGCCCGATACCGATTGGCACGTCGACCGACTCTACGAATTCGCGCGCAATGCGGGCGCTACGACGATGATCGCCATCCATTCCCGTTACGTCGTCGATCTGAATCGCGATCCTTCCGGCGTGTCGCTCTATCCCGGTGCCGACGTGACGGAGCTCGTCCCCACGCGAACGTTCGCGAATGAGCCGATCTATCGCGAAGGCAGCACACCGGATGCCACCGAGATCGACGCACGACGCGCCCGGTACTTTGATTCGTACCATGCGGCGCTTTTCGCGGAAGTCGAGCGCGTGCGTGCGCGCCACGGATTCGCCGTCCTGCTCGACGGCCATTCGATCCGCGCCGAGGTGCCGCGATTTTTCGCCGGTCGCTTGCCTGATCTCAACGTTGGAACCGCAGGCGGCAGCAGTTGCGCGCCGGGCCTGCAGGCGTTGACCATTGACGTCCTTGCCGCAGCGAACGGGTTTTCACATGTCGTCAACGGTCGTTTCAAGGGTGGTTACGTGACCCGGCATTACGGCGAGCCCGCGCGCGGCGTCCACGCGCTGCAGCTCGAGATGGCGCAGCGGTGCTACATGGACGAGGCGCCGCCTTACCGCTTTAATGCGGTGCGAGCCGCGGCGCTTTGCGCAGTGCTGGCGCGGCTCGTCGATCGCCTGGTCGCCTGGCAGCCAGAGGGGGGAGCGTGAGCGAGACGGGCGAAGCCAAGGCCCGAAGGGCGCGTCGTCGAGCGAGCGCAAGCGGCCGACGGCGGGGTGCAAAGAGAAGCTTTGGCGGCGCGGAGGCCGCGTGATCCGCTTCTATACGGCGCGCAATCGCTTCGATGCGTATCTGCTGGCTGATCGATTGAACCAGGTCGGGATCCGCGCGCATGTCTTCAACGAGCACACGTCGAGCATCGTCGGCGAGGTGCCCCCCGACGTGGCGCAGCCGCAGGTGTGGCTCGAACGCGAGCAGGACCGTGAGCGCGCCGCTGTGTTGCTGCAACGGATGGAAGCGGATGCCGCGCAAGTCGGCTCTCGCCGCTGTGCCGCGTGTGGCGAGGAATCGCCGGCCACGTTCGATCTATGCTGGAACTGCGGCAAAGGACTATAACTAAGCGCCGCCAGCACCGACGAGAAAGCGCGTGATGGTCTCCGCCGTCGCGTGCGCGGACTTGACGCAATCGCCGACGGATATTCCGCCGCGATAGTTCGCGCTGTAGAACAGGCCGGGGAGCGTCCGCTCGGCTTCCTCGACCGGACGCAAGCGTTCGAGATGCCCCAGCGTGTACTGCGGAATTGCGTGCTGCCAGCGCGTGATCTCGGTCCACAGGGGTTGCGCTCGCGCGCCAACGAGCGCGGCGAGCTCGCCGTGGACGATCTGGGCCAGCTTGGTATCGGGCTTCGCGAGCTGCTCCGGGCTGCGGCGGCCCCCCAGGAACGAAGTGAGCAGCACGACCCCCTCGGGCGCGCGCCCTTCGAACATGCTGCTCGAGAACAGTGTCCCGAGGATTCCGCGCTGCTCCTTCTTCGGAACAAGGAAGCCGAAGCCGGCGAGCGAATGGGCGATGTCCTCGCGACGGTAGGCGCTGGCTGCTGCCGCAATTGCCGCGTATTCGATGGTTGCAAGCCCCTTGGTCGCAGCGGGGGCGAGCTCGCGCGAGAGCTTCGCGGCTTCGTACGCCGGCGTGGCGAGCACGACTGCCTTTACGCGCCGCAGGACCGGTTCGCCGGCGCGCGCGCCGGCCACGGTCCACGTTCCATCGACGTTGCGCTCGATGCGGCGTCCCTGCACGCCGGTCTCGACGCGGGCAACCGCGCGAACCAGCGCGTCGGGGAGAGTCTGCATCCCCGCGCGAAACGAGAAGCTCCGCGCCGAATTCTTTGCCGTCTCGCCGCTTTTCCGGCGCTCCCGCGCGCCGAGGATCTGGCCCTTGAGCAGACCGCCGTACTTCTGTTCCAGCGCGGCGAGACGCGGAAACGCCGCAGCCACCGATATCTGCTCCGGATCGCCGGCGTAGACGCCCGACACGAATGGGTCGATCGCGTAATCCAGGAACTCGGTTCCGAGGCGTCGGCGCACGAATGCGGCAATCGATTCCTCGGCGCCAGCCGGTGCGGGCGAGACGAGCGGCTCGCGCAACAGCCGCAGCTTCGCCGGAAGCGAGAACGCCGCTGTCGTCAACAACGCCACCGCGGTCATCGGCAGCGCGACCAGCGTTCCCCTGCGCACGATGTAGCGCGTTGCCGCGACGGCTGCTGCATCGCGGCGCTCACCGCGGATGCCGAGGTCGTCGAGCAGCTTGTTGATGAGCGGCGTCGTGTCGAGCGTGCTGTTGGGTCCCCGTTCGTAGAGCACGCCGTCGCGGTGCCGGCTGCCGATCATGCCGCCCGCACGCGATGCCACCTCGAACACTTCGACCGACGCACCGCGCTGCTTCAAGGCGAACGCAGTCGCGAGCCCCGAGATGCCGCCACCGATTACGAGGACATCGACGTCAGTCCGCATGATGTCTTTTTCGGTTCATCGCGAGCTCTGCACGTCAAGCGCTGCCTGATGCGCGGCTGCATCAGCCGTCATCAATCGCCATCGCGCCGTGCATTCCCAGGCGCCCGCGCACCGATTGCAAGGCGCTCCGCGCGCGAGATCGCGGCCGCGAGTTGGCGATGCGCAAGCGTTCCTTCGGGCAATTGCATGAGAAGGGCTCTCCAATAGCCGGACGCGGAATCATACTCGCGTGCCTCGAAAGCGGCGCTGCCGGCCATTTCCAGCGCCCGTGGATGCGAAGGGTCGCGCGCAAGCGCGCGCATCACGAGCTCGCGCGGCTTGCCGGCGAGCGATCCGCCGTTTGCCATGCCGAGCGCATCGGCAAATTCGCACCAGACTGCGGGATCCGCAGCGACCTTGGCGCTCACGGCGAGGGCGCGCTCGTACGCGATTGACGCATCGATGTAACGGTTGGCCTCGAAGTCGATGCGCGCCAGAAGCACCCAACTCCGGCCGTCATGCGGGGTGCGGGCAAGATGCGCGACGAGCGCGTCGCGGCTGACGGGCCGATCCACCGTGTCGTTGACAGATGAAACAACGGCGGTGCCCGCGCCGGCGGCGCCTGGGTCGCCGAAAAGCGCGTAGGCAGCGAACGCCAGCGCCGGCAGCGCGATCGCCAGTGCGAATCCCGCCGCTGGTGTCGCCTCCGCCGTGATCGATGCCTGGTCCTCGCCGATTTCCGACAGCATCCGCCTCTCCAGCTCGACACGCGCTTGTGCGTGGTGCTCGCGCGTCAGGTTCCCGAGCGCGAGTTCGCGATCGAGCTCGATCAGCTGGTCGCGAAACACCGAGATGTTCGTCGTCCTGCGCGAGGCACTTGTCGGGGGTTCACGCCGCGACACGAGCCGCGGCAGCACGAACGCAAGCGCGAGCGCGGTCATCGCCGCGGCAATGGACCAGAACAACAGCGATGATGTTGAAAAGACCATGCGGATCAGATACCCGGATAGTCAACGCGATGCAGGACGCCGCACCAAGTCTGCTCGAAAGGCACCGATTATCGCCGTTCCACCGCACAAGGCGAAACGCCCGCCCTGCCGTCGAGTGGAATCACCCGCGGCGCGAGCCACCGGAGCCGACCAAAATGGGCTGGCTACTTGGCCGCCGTGCCGCTTCCGGGTGTCGCGGCGACGGCTGGCGAGATTGCGGCCGCGGTAGCCGACGCCTGTTTCGCCTTGATCGCATCGTCGAGGATCTTGATTCCCTCCTGTGACGCCGCGACGGACTTCGAGAGCGACTCGTGCGCGAGCTCGGGGTTGTGGAACGAGGCGCCGTTGGCCGCTGTCCACCACTCCCAGTTGGCATGCGCGTCGCCGTGCTTTGCGCGCGCCGCCTTCAGCGCGTCCTCGCCGACACCTGCCAGCTGCGCCTGTCCGAATCGGTTGATGAGCTGGGAGAGCCAGAACTCCGCATTGCGCACCTTGCCCTGATAGTGCGAATACATCGACTCGATCACGTACTTGGCCTGCTGTTCGGTCCACTGACCGTGGCATTGTAGGCAGGTCTCCTTGAGATAATTCTTCGGGTTGGTCTGCCAGTGCGACGTGTAGAGCTTGCCCGTCTTCGGGTCCTTCACTTTCGGCATGTGACACGATGCGCAATCGATGCCGAGCTTCTCGTGCTTCGAGTTGTAGTAGGTCTCGACGTCCGGGTGCTGCGCTTTCCACAGTGCGGCGCCGGTGAACTGGTTCTTGAAGTCGCGGAACTGGATGTGGTCGTAGGCCTTGAGGATGTTGTTTACGTCGACGAACGGGAAGTAGTTGGTCCGCTTGTCGGCCATCGGGATCGCCTCGCCGGTATTCGGATTGAAGCCCGGATTGCAGTTGTATTCGACGTGGCATTGGCCGCATTGGAGCTTGCCGTCATATCGCTCGAGGATGCCGATCTTGCGCGTGAAGCCGCGAACACCCATGTCCCTGACGTCGACCTTGGTCTTGCGCGTGTCCTGCGCGTAAAGCGTCGGAAAATCGGTCCGGGTGACGGCTTCAATGAGCGCGTCGCGGACGATTCGTGGGCTCGCAGCGTGCGGGTCGTGGCAGAAGATGCAGTTTAGCGCGTGCTTCGACGCCTTGGCGAGCTCGACGACCTTCGATGTGCGGCTCCATTTTGCATTGGGCGTCGGGTCGCCCATGTACGCCCAGTCGAGGATGTGGTCCTGCGTCTTGCACGACAGGCATACGGGGTTCGCGGCGGCGGCGGTGCCGGGCCTGAACACTTTCTGCTCGGTATTGTCGGGGTATTGGTCGACGACCACGTCCATGACGTTGAAATCGCCATAGCCTGCGAGGTAGCGCCAGCCTTCGTTGGTCCCGAAGCGCCCGCCGAACGCGCGGTCGACGACGAACTGGTCGAGCAGCGCAAAGGTGTGGGAGCGCGGGAGGTTATGCTCCTTGGTGAAGCCGTGCGGAGACATCAGCAGATCGTACGATGGATCGGGGGCCGGTCCGCCATACTGCTTCTTCTCGAAGCGAGCCGTGCGATTCCAGTTCATCTGCGCATACGACTTGTACTGGTTCTGGTGGCAGCCACCGCAGGTTGCGAGATCGGTTCTTGTCGCCGGTCGCTTCGACGAGTCGGCGAGGTGGGCCGCGGTGCCGTCGTGACACGCGTTGCAGCCGACGGTCTTGTGCTTCCCTGCGTCGCGCAGCGCCTTGACAGGCGTGTGACATGCGAGGCAGGCCGCCGCGTCGAACGCCGCGGCCTTTACGGGCGCGGCAGGTTTCTGGACTTGTCCGAATGCCGGTGACGTCGCAATCGCAAATGTGACGAATGCGACAACTGCGATGGCGTGCCCGAAGGCGCGTGCGATGAAAGGATCGATGCGTCCCTCCCCTCTGCCAACCGTTGTGGCAGTGCAGACTTGATGTTGCCCGCTCATCGCCGGGACGATGTTGACGCATGTCAAGCGCCTCGGCGCGTGGCGCGTGGGGGTGCCCGCGCGGACGCGCGGGGTGCGGCAAAATGTCGCCGCGGGCCGAGGCTTGAACCGCTAGGGGACGGTCGTCGCGATGGTGACGGCAATGCCGGTGGCGCCGACTTTGACCGGAGACGATAGTCCTTCGAGGTCGCCGCTCTGCGGCATCGCCTGGCCGGATTTCGAAACGCGCGCGCCGACGACGACTTCGCCGAAATTGGATAGCGCCATGTTCGGCGCCATAGCCATCGTGTCGTCGAGCGTGAATGCCGTCGGAAGATCCTTGACTTCCTTGCGCAGAATCGCGAGCGGCATCCTCCCGCCTTGTGCCGGCCGCGCAAAAATGAACACGGTGTCGGTCGGAGCGGCCTTGGCCGCGAGCTCGGGCGCGAGCTTCACCGTGCCGCTCACGGTCGTGGCTGCTGACGGTGCGGGCGCCGCAGCCGGCGCCTTGGCATTGCCAACCGCGGGCCCGGTCGCGGCATCCGGCGCCGCTGCCTTGCCCGCGGCACCCGCCGATGCCGCTGCGGCGACAGTGGTGCTCTTGAGCCCGCCGAGCTCGCGCGCTTCCGCGATGCTCGAATCGATCGATTTGGCGATCGGCGACCCCGGCGGCACCGTCGCCTTCATCCGTTCCCAATAAGCAACGGCTTGCGCGTAGTCCTTGCGGTCGAACGCAACGGTGCCCGCGAGCGCGAGCGCCTTCCACTGCGTAGGGTCGATCTTGAGCGCCCGCTGCACGAGCTCCAATGGTTTGCCGGCGAGCGTGCCGCCCTGCGCGGCGCCGAGCGCGTCGGCGTAATCGGCGAGCAATTCGGCGTTGTCCGGGTTGAGCGCGACAGCACGCTCGAACGCGCGCGCGGCGTCTGCGTGTCGGTTCATCGCGTAGTATGTCCGCGCGAGCACCATCCACCCCTCGGCGTTGTCGGGCTCCTTCTCGAGGCGCGCGGCGAGCTTGGTGGCGATTTCCTCGATCTGCTGCGGGGTGATATCGTGTTCGGCGCCGTTGGCTGTCGCCGACGGTCGCGCGGCGAGCGGCGAAAATGCATCGAAATTGCCGAGCGAGACGTAGAGCAGCAAGGCGGCGATCGGGAGCGATGCAGCGACAATCGCCGCAGTCCATGCGCCGGCGCTGGAGGGAGCACGTGTCGCTTCGCCCGAGGTCGTCGATTCGTCGAGCACGCGGGCTTCCAACTCGCGCCGCGCCTGCTCGTATTGCCCGCGCGGGATCGTGCCGTTGGCGAGATCGACGTCGAGCTCCGCCAGCTGGTCGCGCAGGATCGCGACGTTGGAGGCCTCGCGCTCGATGCCTCCCGGGCTCGCGCCTCGGAGGAGCGGGAGGAGCACCCACGCGAGAGCGGCCGCGACCATGACGGCCGTGATGGCGACGAAGGCGATCACTTGTCTTTCTTCCCGGTGTCTTCGCCGAGCAGGCGCGCGGCCCGCTCGCGCTCCTCGGCCGTGAGCGGCGCTTCGACAACCTGACGGCGGCGGAGGTTGCGCACGAGGACGACAAAGCCGCCGAAGAGCAGCAGCGCGGGGCCCGCCCACAGCAGCGCCGTCGTCAGCTTGAACGGCGGCTGGTAGAGAACGAAGTCGCCGTAGCGATTCACCATGTAGTCGACGATCTCGTCGTCGCTCTTGCCGGCGGCGATCTGTTCGCGGATCTGACGGCGCAGGTCGTTCGCGAGCTCGGCGTTCGAATCGGCGATCGACTGGTTCTGGCAGACGAGGCAACGGAGCTTTTCGGCGAGCTTGACCGCGCGCGCCGCCGACCCGGGATCCATTTCGGTCGGCACGGCATCCGCGCCCATAGCGGCGAGGGGCCACAGCGCCGATGCTGCAAATACCAGCGGTAGCAGCGCGCGCAGGCAAACCGTCATGATTTCTGCAGCTCCCGCACGAGCGGAAGAATCTTCTTCTCCAGCGCCTCCTGCGTGATCGGGCCGATCTGCTTGTAGCGGATCGTGCCGCCCTTGTCGATCACGAAGGTCTCGGGCACGCCGTAGACCCCGTAATCGATGCCGACGCTGCCATCGCGGTCCATCACCGACGTCGTGTACGGGTCGCCGTTCTGCGCGAGCCACGTCTTGCCCGGACCCGGCTCGTCCTTGTAGTCGAGGCCGATGATCGGCACCACCTTCTCCCTGGCGAGCGCGACCAGCAGCGGGTGCTCCTCGCGGCAGGAAACACACCACGACGCCCAGACATTGAGGAGCCAGACCTGCCCCTTCATGTCGGCGGACCCGAGCTTCGTCGCGGGGTCGTGCAGTTGGGCGAGCGTGAACGGCGGCGCCGGCTTGTTGATGAGCGGCGAAGGGACTTCGCGCGGATCGCGCCAGAGACCGGCGAACAGGAAGCCCGCCAGGACGAAGAAGATGACGAGCGGGATCAGCAGCTTCTTGTTCATCGCTTCGTTCCATAGGCGACAGCTGCGCCGCGGGGTGCTGCGGCGTCGCGCTCCGCGCCGACGCGATAGCGACGGTCGGAAAGCGCGAGGAAGCCGCCGATCGCCATCATCATGAAACCGCCCCAGACCCAGGTGATGAACGGCTTCGAATACACACGGATGATCCATGCGCCGCCTTCGACCGCCTCGCCCATGGAAACGTAGAGGTCGCCGAACGGCCCGCTGTCGATCGCCGCATTGGTCATCGGCATGCCGCCCGCGTTGTACATGCGCTTCTCGGGGTAGAGCGTCTCGACGTACGCGCCGTTGCGGCTGATGCTGACGCTGCCGCGCGCCGCCTGGTAGTTCGGACCGGTCGTCTGGGTGACGCCATCGAAGCGGAACACGTAACCCGCTACCGAAACCGTGTCGCCGACGTTCATCTTCACGTCGCGCTCGGTCTCGTAACCCTTGACCATCGTGACGCCGACGATGAAGGCCGCGATTCCGAGATGCGCGAGAACCATTCCCCAGAAGCTCTTCGGCTGCCGCGCGAGTTGAGTGAGAAGCCCGCTCCCCGCGTTGCGCATCCGCTCACGCACGACGACGAAGGTCGCGGTGACGATCCAGAAAGCGAGCAGGAGGCCGAAGCAAACGAGCGGCTTCCACTGGGGCGCCGCCAGGGGCGCGAGCAGCGCCGTGACGACGCTGACCGCGATCGCCCAGCGCAGCCGTCGCCAGAGATCCGGCACGGATGCCTGCTTCCAGCGCGACAGCGGGCCGATGCCCATCAGGAAGACGAGCGGGGTCATCAAGGGCACGAACACGGTGTCGAAATACGGCGGGCCGACGGAAATCTTGCCAAGGTTCAATGCGTCGAGGAACAGCGGGTAGAGCGTTCCCAGCAGCACCGAGCCCGCGGCGGCGACGAGCAGAACGTTGTTCCCGAGGAGCATCGATTCGCGAGAAATGATCTCGAAGCGGCCGCCGACGCCGACCTTCGGCGCACGCACCGCGTAGAGCGCGAGCGAGCCGCCGATGACGATGACGAGGAACGCGAGGATGAATACGCCGCGCCGCGGATCTGTCGCAAACGCGTGCACCGACGTCAGCACGCCGGAGCGCACGAGGAACGTACCGACGAGCGACAGCGAGAACGCGCAGATCGCGAGCAGCACCGTCCAGTTCCTGAACGTGCCGCGCTTTTCGGTCACGGCCAGAGAGTGCAAGAGCGCCGTGCCGACGAGCCAGGGCATGAAAGACGCGTTTTCGACCGGATCCCAGAACCACCAGCCCCCCCAGCCCAGCGTGTAGTACGCCCACCAGCTGCCGATCATGATGCCGAGAGTGAGAAAGCTCCAGGCGAGCGTCGTCCACGGGCGCGACCAGCGGGCCCAGGTGGCGTCGAGCCGGCCGCCGATCAGCGCGGCGATCGCGAAGGCGAACGCGACCGAGAACCCGACGTAGCCCATGTACAGCATTGGCGGGTGCGCGACCATTCCCGGATCCTGGAGCAGCGGATTCAAGTCTCGTCCCTCGGCAGGAACGGGGAAGACCCGCTCGAACGGGTTCGACGTCAACAGCAGGAAGAGCAGGAAGCCCACGCTGACGAGACCCATGACGCCCAGCACGCGCGCGACCATCTCATCCGGAAGGTGTCGGCTTCGTACCGAAACGGCGAACGTCCATACCGAAAGCATCAGCACCCACAGCAGCATCGAGCCTTCGTGCGACCCCCACGTCGCGGCGAAGCGGTAATAGGCGGGAAGCTGCGAGTTCGAGTTGGTGGCGACGTTTGCCACGGAGAAGTCGCTGACGATGAATGAATACGCGAGGCAGGCCCACGCAGTGGCGACGAACAGGAACTGCCCCTGGGCGACCGGCCGTGCGAGCGCCATCCAGGCGCCGATGCGGCGCTGCGCGCCGATGATCGGGAGCGTGCCGAGGATCGTCGCCAGCAGCAGCGCGAGGATCAGCGCGAAATGACCGAGTTCGGGAATCATGGTGCTCCCCCGTCGAGGGTTCGGATCACGGCTTCAGCGTGCGCGCCGTCTTTTCGGCCACCGCGGCGCCGTGCGCCTTGTTGACCGCGTCGGCGGCAGCCGGCGGCATGTAGTTCTCGTCGTGTTTCGCCAGCACTTCGGTCGCGTGGAACACGCCGTCGCCTTCGAGCTTCCCTTGCGCGACGACGCCTTTCCCCTCCTTGAACAGGTCGGGGAGGATGCCGGTGTAGACGACCGGGACCGTGCTGGCGGTATCGGTGACGGCGAAGTGCACGGTAAGGCCGTCCTTGTCGCGCGAGAGGCTCTTGTCGACGACGAGCCCGCCGATGCGGAACGCGCGACCCTTCGGTGCTTCGTTGGCGGCGATCTGCGAAGGCGTGAAAAAGAACACGAGATTGGACTGGAACGCGTTCAGCACGAGCGCCGCGGCGACGCCCAGAACCGCGATGCCGCCGCCGATCCAGGCAAAACGACGATGCCGGGGCTTCATGCGGCACCTCGGCTCGTGGCGGCGATGGGGGCGTCCTCGGGGCCGGAAAGCCGCGCTGCCTCGAGCGCTAACTTGCGCCGGCCGCTGAGCGCGACGATCTCGACGACGACGACGAGCGCCGTCATTCCGTACGAACCCCAGACGTAAAAGGCATAGCCGCCCATGGCGAAGAAATCCATCATGCTGCCTGTACCTCCTTCAGCTGCGAAACCCAAGCCGCGCCACGCTCGCGCTCGAGCATGATCGCGCGTGCGCGCAGGAGCACGACGGCGATTGCGTAGAACCACGCGGCAAACGACATGATCAGCATGCCCGTCAACATGATCGCGGCCATCTTCGGCGCCGCCGTCAGGCTCACCGATGAGCCCTGGTGCAGCGTGTTCCACCACTTGACCGAGTAATAGATGATCGGAACGTTGATCACGCCGGTCAGCGCGAGCACGGCGCAGGCGCGGTCGCCGCGGCGCGGATCGTCGATCGCATTGCGGAGCGCAATGATCCCGAGGTAGAGGAAGAGCAGGATCAGCTCGGAGGTCATCCGGGCATCCCAGGCCCAGTACGTGCCCCATGTCGGACGGCCCCATAGCGAGCCCGTGAACAGCGCGATCGCCGTCATCAGCGCGCCGGTCGGTGCGATCGCCTGCGCCATCATCGCGGAGAGCCGCGTGTTGAAGCCGAGCGCAAGCGCGCTCCAGAACGCCATCACGACATAGAGGAACATCGACATCCACGCCGCGGGGACGTGGATGAAGATGATCCGGTAGGCGTCGCCCTGCTGGAAATCCGTCGGCGCGACGAACAAGCCGAGATAGACGCCGATCGCCGCCAACGCTGCGGCCGGCCACGCAAACCACGGCACCATTCTTCCGGCGACCGAATAGAACGTCGCCGGAGAGGCGTAGCGGAACCAGTTGAAGGTCATGGCGTCCGATGTCGATCTCGTAGCGTCAGTCCAGCGCGATTCTTACGGCCGCCGCGGCCGCGAACGGCGCGCCGACGAGCGCGATGCAGAGCCCCGCCGCGAGCAGCGACAGGTTGGCGGCGGCGCCCAACCCGGCGCGCGCGGCGTCGACGGCGCCGGCGCCGAAAATCAGCACGGGCACGTACAGCGGCAGGATCAGCAGCGCAAGCAGGCTGCCGCCCGCGCGGAGCCCCAGCGTCAGCGCCGCGCCGATCGCGCCCAGCAGCGAGAGGATCGGCGTGCCGATCAGCAGCGCCGCGGTCAATACGGCGAGCGACTCGACGTCCATCGCGTATTGGATGCCGAGCAGCGGCGCCAGCAACGCCACGGGCAGCCCGGTGGTCAACCAATGGGCGAGTATTTTACCGGAGACGAGCGCGCCGAGCGGATAAGGCGACAACGCGATCTGCTCCAGCGTGCCGTCGGCGTAGTCGCCGGCAAAAAGGCGCGGCAGCGACAGGAGCGAGGCGAGCAGGGCGGCGACCCAGAGCACGCCCGGCCCCATCGTCGAGAGCAGCGTGCGTTCCGGAGTCGTCGACAGCGGGAACAGCGAAACCACGATCACGTAGAACAGGAGTTGCACGCCGAGTTCCGCGCGCGAACGCAGCGCGATCCGCAGATCGCGCACGAGCGCCCAGCGCACGCCCGGCACGATGGCTCCGGCGGCGGCGGACACGGGGGCGGGGTGGGCGAGGGCCATCTTCACGCGAGCGTCATCGAGCGCACGTGCGCGTCGGGGAGGCCGAGCGGAACGTGCGTCGCGGCCACCGCGCTTCCGCCGCGAGCAACGTGCTCCGCCACCATGCCGGCGAGCATCGCGATGCCGGCTGCATCGAGCGCCGTCACCGGCTCGTCGAGAATCCACAGCGGCCGATTGAGAAGCGACAGTCGCGCGAGACCGATCCGCCGCCGCTGGCCCTGAGACAGCACGCGGGCGGGGAGCGTCCGCTTCGCGCCGAGCGCAACGTTGTCGAGCGCGGCGCGTATCGATTCGCGCGGCAGCGACTCGCCTGCCAGCGCCACCAGCGCGGTGAGATTCTCCTCGGCGGAAAGCTCGTCCTTCAGCGCCGGCGCGTGGCCCGCAAACGCGATGGCCGCCCGCACCATCGGGTCGAAGGGCGCGACGACGGCGCCGTTCCAGCGGATCTCGCCCGCCGCGGGCGCCGACAGGCCCGCCAGCATGCGCAAGAGCGTCGTCTTGCCCGTCCCGTTGGCGCCGGTGACCACAAGCGCATGTCCCGATTCGAGTCGGAACGACAGGCCCTCGAAAAGCCGCGCGTGGCCGCGACGCGCGGCGAGTTCGTGGGCTTCGAGCATGGAATGGCGGCAGGTCCCGCGATCGGCCGGGGGTTGGGAAAGGATCCGTGTGCAAGGGATGGAAGGTGACCGAAAAGCAGCCGCGATTATAGCGGACGCCCCTCTGGGGGCCTTGCGTAGGGTCAAGGATGGTGTTCCGGTGAGGGCGGAGGCGCCGCAATGGACCCGCCCAGGCTTCGTCGCACGCGCGTGGCCGCGGTTATGATGCGCCACTGCAGGAACGAGCGAGCGGCGGTGCCAACCGCATAATCCCGCAATCCCAGCATGGTCTGTCACGTCGAAATCCAACCATCGGCTAGCTTCCGGGGAGCCGCAACAATGAAATTCCGCCATCGCGCAGCCTCGCTCGCGCGCGCCTTTCTGCTCGTCACGGTAACCGCGGTGACGGGTGCGATCGCAGCGTCGCCATCCGCGTCGGAGCAGGCGAATGCGCTTTTCGCCGAGTACTGGGATTGGCAGATGCGGGAGAACCCCGCGCACGCGACTTACGTTGGCGACCACCGCTTCGACGATCGCATCATCGATACCTCCGAGAGCGCGATTGCTCGGCGCAAGGCCTTCGTCGCCGATCTCGCGAAGCGACTCGCGCAGATCGACCGAAGCGCGCTCTCCGGTCAGGACGCCGTGTCCTACGCCGTGCTGGCGGCCACGCTCGACGTTCAGATCCGGAAGAACGCTGTGTTCGCCGAGCCGGCCGCCGCCGGCGCCGATGCGTGGCTGTCGGTGACCCAGTTCAGCGGGCCGCAGGTAGGTTTCGCCGGGCTGCCGTCGCTGGTCCGGGTCACCCGTTTCGAATCGGCGGCCGACTATGAGAATTATCTGAAGCGGCTCGCGGCGGTCCCGACACTGCTCGATCAGACGACCGGCAACCTGCGGCGCGCGATGCTGCGCGGCTGGCTGCCGCCGGAGATTGTGGTCACGCGCGTGCCGGCGCAAATCGATGCCTTGATTACTGCGGACGTCAGCGTGAGCCCGCTTTATGCGCCGTTTACCCGCATTCCGGCGGACATTGCGGCTGCGGATCGCGACCGGCTGGCCGCTGCCGGTCGCGCGGTCCTGGCGGATAAAGTGGTCCCCGCGTTCCGGGCGCTCAAGGCGTTCTACGAGACGGAATACCTCCCGGCGTGTCGGAAGGGTCCGGGCGCGCAGGCGCAGCCCGGCTGGCCCGCCTACTACGCGGCATCGGTCGCCGAGCTGACGACGACCAGGCTCACGCCGCACGAGATCCACCAAATGGGCCTTGCCGAAGTGGCGCGCATCGGCCGCGAGATGGACGCCGTCATCGCGCGCTCGGGCTTCAAGGGGACGCGCTCCGAATTCGTCGCGCACATCAAGTCATCACCGGAGTTCTACTACGCCAAGCCCGAAGACATGCTGATCGGCTATCGCGACATCGCGAAGCGCGTCGATCCGGAGCTGCCGCGCCTCTTCGCGGTGCTGCCGCGCTTGCCGTACGGCATCCGCGCGATGGACGCCGCGGAAGGCGATAACGCCGAGCACTACACGCGCGGCAGCCAGGATGGCACGCGCGCTGGCTACTTCGAAGCCAACGTCAACAATATGGCCCGCCGTCCCAAGTACGACATGGAGACGCTCTTCCTTCACGAAGGCGTACCGGGACATCATCTGCAAATTGCGCGGGCACAGGAATTGACGGGGCTCCCGGAATTCCGCCGCAACGCGTTTTTCGCGGCCTACGGCGAGGGCTGGGCGCTCTATGCGGAGAGCCTCGGCGAGGACGTCGGTCTCTACAAGGACCCCTATACCAAATTCGGCTATCTTTCATCGGAGATGTTCCGGGCGAGCCGGCTCGTCGTCGACACGGGAATTCACGCCTTTGGCTGGAGCCGCGAGCGCGCCATCCGTTACCTCGTCGACAACGCCGGGATCGGCGATGCGTTCGCAACGGCGGAGGTCGACCGCTACTACGTCTGGCCGGCGCAGGCGCTGAGCTACAAAGTCGGCGAGCTCAAGATCAAGGCGCTGCGCGCCAGGGCCAAGGCGGCCCTCGGCGAGCGTTTCGACATCCGGCGCTTCCACAACGCGCTGATCGACGATGGAGCCCTGCCGCTCTCGGTGCTCGAGCAGCGGATCGACGAATGGATTGCGCGGAACGAGCCGTGAGCGCCGGCGCTGGCGCGCGCACGCATTTGAACCAGCGCGAACCCGGCCGATCGCGGCCGCGTCAAAGCGCCGCTTGCGAAAAAGGCAGAAGATGAGACCGATGACCGCGCAGACGCCGCCGCCGAGGTGTTCGATCATCCGCAAGTTCGAGCCGGCTGCTAGCGCATGCGATGGCTGACCCGCGACCGCTACGCTAAGATAGCCGCCCGCTCCGGACGGTGCTTCCCATGCCCGACAAGGAAATCCGCGAAGCTTCGCTCGAATATCACCGGCAGCTCCCGCCCGGCAAGATCTCGATTGCGCCGACCAAGCATCTGACCAACCAGCGTGACCTGGCGCTCGCCTATTCGCCGGGCGTGGCCGCCGCGTGCGACGAGATCGTCCGCGACCCCGCGGAGGCGCGCAACCTCACCGCGCGGGGCAACCTGATCGGCGTGGTCACCAACGGCACCGCGGTGCTGGGCCTGGGGCCGATCGGACCGCTCGCCGCGAAGCCGGTGATGGAAGGCAAGGCCGTGCTGTTCAAGAAGTTCGCCGGCATCGACTGCTTCGACATCGAAGTCGACGAGCGCGACCCGGACAAGCTCGTCGAGATCATCGCTGCGCTGGAGCCGACGTTCGGCGGCATCAATCTCGAGGACATCAAAGCGCCGGAATGCTTCTACGTCGAGCGGAAGCTTCGCGAGCGGATGAAGATCCCGGTGTTTCACGACGATCAGCACGGCACGGCGATCATCGTCGGCGCCGCGATCACCAACGGGCTGCGCGTCGTCGGCAAGGACATTGCAGAGGTCAAGCTCGTCTGCTCGGGCGCGGGCGCCGCAGCGCTCGCGTGCCTTGATCTCCTCGTCTCGCTCGGCATTCCGCGGCAGAACATCTGGGTGTCCGACATCGCCGGCGTCGTCTATGCCGGGCGCAAGGAGGAGATGGACGACAACAAGGCGCGCTACGCGCAGAAGACCGATGCGCGCAAGCTCGCTGACCTCCTGCCCGGTGCCGACATCTTCCTCGGACTGTCGGCGGCGAAGGTGCTGAAGCCCGAATGGCTGCCGAAGATGGCGGACAAGCCGCTGATCCTTGCGCTCGCGAATCCCGAGCCGGAGATCATGCCCGATCTTGCCAAGGCGGCGCGGCCCGACGCGATCATCGCGACCGGCCGCTCCGATTATCCGAACCAGGTCAACAACGTACTCTGCTTCCCGTTCATCTTCCGCGGCGCGCTCGACGTCGGTGCGACGACGGTGAACGAGGCAATGAAGCTCGCGACCGTGCGGGCGCTGGCCGACCTTGCGATGGCCGAGCAGTCGGACATCGTGGCGCAGGCGTACAACACCGAGAACCTGCGCTTCGGCCCCGAGTATCTGATTCCGAAACCGTTCGATCCGCGGCTGATCGTGCAGATTGCGCCCGCGGTGGCGAGGGCGGCGATGGATTCCGGCGTGGCGACCCGACCGATCGCCGACTTCGACGTCTACAAGGAGAAGCTCACCCAGTTCGTCTATCACTCCGGCCTCCTGATGAAGCCGATCTTTGCCGCGGCGAAGCAGGCTCCGAAGCGGATCGTCTACGCCGAAGGCGAGGAGGAACGGGTGATGCGCGCGGTGCAGGTCGTCGTCGACGAGGGCCTCGCGAAACCCTATCTGCTGGGTCGCCCGGCGGTGATCGAGCAGAACGCCGAGCGCTACGGGCTGCGGATGAAGGCCGGCCGCGATTTCGAGATCGTCAATCCCGACTACGACCCGCGCTATCGAGAGTACTGGACCGAGTACTACAAGCTCACGCAGCGCAGGGGCGTGTCGCAGCAGTACGCGAAGATCGAGATGCGCCGGCGCCTCACGCTGATCGGGGCGATGATGCTCCACATGGGCGAGGCCGACGGCATGCTGTGCGGCATGTTCGGCACCCACGAGATGCACCGGGTGTACATCGACCAGGTGATCGGGCTGCGCAAGGGCGTCAAGATCTATGCGGCGATGAACGCCGTGGTGATGCAGACGCGCACGATCTTCATCGCCGACACCTACGTCAACGTCGACCCGACGGCCGGTGAGATCGCCGAGATCACGCTGCTCGCCGCCGACGAAATCCGTCGCTTCGGCATCACGCCCAAGGCGGCGCTGCTGTCGCACTCGAGCTTCGGCACCAGCGCGCACCCGCAGGCGAAGAAGATGCAGGCCGCTTTGGCGCTCCTCAACCTCATGGATCCGGAGCTCGAGGTCGAGGGCGAAATGCACGGCGACGCGGCGCTCGACGAAGAAGTTCGCTTGCGCGCGTTTCCCAGCTCGCGGCTCAAAGGCGAGGCGAACCTGCTGATCATGCCGACGCTCGACGCGGCGAACATCGCGTTCAACCTGCTCAAGGCCTCGGTCGGCGGCGGTGTGACGCTCGGGCCGATCCTCCTCGGCGTGGCCAAGCCGGCGCACATTCTCACCCCGTCGGCGACCGTGCGCCGCATCGTCAACATGACGGCGCTGACGGTCGTCGATGCGAACGTGCAGCGGCAGGCGCTGTAGACGGGAGCATTGGGGCTGCGCTTCGCGCCTGCCCGATCAATCCATCGGCACCGCGATGCGCGATGAGGTACTCGGCTGGCCGCAACGAATGGCCCGAGCCTCTCGAACTCGGTGCCATGCTCAGACCCGATTCGCTTGATCCGATCGCTGCTGGTCGGGGCGCACGCGCGGGGCGAGCAGTCGCTCCGCATCGTCGCCGCTCACGGCGCGACCATCGGCGTCGACCAGCGGCTGGTCGAAGTCGTTCCACCCCCGCACGCCGGTCTTCAGCGACACGACGTCGGCAAAGCCCATCAGCTGCATCACGTCGGCGGCAAGTATGGAACGGTTACCCGATCGGCACACGACGACGATCGGTCGCGCGCCTCGGCTCGCGAGTTCGGAAACGGTTTCTTCGTAGTCCCACTCGCATGCTTGTTCCAGCACGCCGCGCGGCACATTGATCGAGCCCGGAATCCGCGCGAGAGCGAACTCCGTCGGCTCGCGGACATCGAGCACCAGCGGCGGCTGCTCGCCTGCGAGCCGTTTGCTCAGATCCCAGGGCTGAATTTCACGCACGCGCGGCAACGCGTCGGCAAGGAGATCAGCGTAACGTCTCATCGGTTTGCTCCTCGCGCGTGGCCCGCGGCCAGACGTTTCATCGATCGGTCACGATCTCGCGTGCTGCCGGCGCGCGCGTTTTCCGCCGCGTGTGTGGAATCGGGTTCGACGGCCGCGCCTCGCGGCAGAGCTTCGGGTCGAGGCTCATTCATCCGGCGCAATGGAGCCGGTCGGCCAGATCGAGAAGGTCAGCCGCGCTGACGTCAACCGGCACCTGCGGCGCGCTCTCGCCCTTTCCGATGCCGCTTTCGTCCGGTCGCGCGATGAAGGCGGTGCGTAATCCCGCGCGCGACGCCGCGGCGAGATCGGACGAGTGCGCGGCAACCATCATCGTCTCCTCGGGCGCGCAATCGAAGGCAGCCGCCGCCACAAGATAGACCGCCGCCTTGGGCTTGTAATCGCGGGCGACCTCGGCACCCAGGATCGCGTCCCACACGAATCCATTGCGCCGCGCAAGATCGACCATCAGTGAAATGTTGCCGTTCGAGCACGGCGCGATCCGGAACTTCGAGCGCAGCCGGTCGAGTCCCGGCTTCACGTCGGTCCACGCATCGAGCCTGTGCCAGGCGAGATTCAAATCGGCGCGCACGGCCTCGCCGATTCGATCGAGACGCGAGCTCCTTCAGGACCACGTCGAGGTTGCGCCGATGGAGCGCGTCGAGCTTGCTGAACGGAAGGCGTCCGGTGCGAACTTCCTCCATCGCCGGCTGGTATTGGGCGCGCCACGCGTCGGCAAAGGCCGTCCAGTCGGCTGCGACGCCAAGAGGCGAGAGAGTTCTCTCCGCCTCTCTGGCGATGGACGTGCGCCAGTCGACCAGCGTGCCGAATACGTCGAAGAAAAGTGCCCTTATTTCTCGCATCGGGGATTCTCCCGTCGGAACGCATCGACCGACCGTCGCGATCAGCATTCCATCTTCTGGCCGACCGAACGTCGGGGGGATGGTGAACTCGCTGCCGACCATTCTATTGAAGAACCGGGCGGTCCCTCCATTTGCTGCTCCGCAACGCGAGCTCCGTCGGACAATGGACCGGCAATTCGGCACGGATGCACCGGCGCCGAATGCTTGGTTTAGAATGCATCACGCCGCCCGGGGCGCGTCATCACTGTAGCCATCCCGAAGAGCCGCCCCCGAGGGCTTTATTCCATGTGGAGGAGACAGCGATGAACAAGTTGAAGCGCGGCACAATCCTTGCAACGCTGATCGCAGCGGTGGTGGCTGGCTCGGTCGCAGCGGCCCCGGTCACGTTGCGCGCCTCCCACCAGTTTCCGGGTGGAAAGGGCGACGTGCGCGACGACATGGTCCAGATGATCGCGCGCGAGGCGAAGGCGGCGGGCGTCGACCTCGACGTCCAGGTCTACCCGGGCGCATCGCTTTTCAAGCC
The DNA here is from genome assembly GCA_963733985.1 of uncultured beta proteobacterium. Taxonomy (GTDB): domain Bacteria; phylum Pseudomonadota; class Gammaproteobacteria; order Burkholderiales; family Casimicrobiaceae; genus CAIWHR01. Next base: position 119,390 of record CAVTFF010000011.1, read on the forward strand.
GGTCGAGCAGTGGAATGCCATCGTCAACGGGCAACTCGACATCGCGCTGCTTCCGCTCGACTACGCGAGCGGCAAGGTGCCCGCGTTCAGCGCGACGCTGATGCCCGGACTCGTGCGCAGCTATGATCGCGCCCAGCGCCTGAACGAATCGCAGTTCATGAAGGACATTCACGCGAAGATCGAGAGCGCCGGCGCGATCGTGCTGTCCGATGCCTGGTTCGGCGGCGGCATGGCATCGAAGAAGGGTTGCATCGTGAATCCCGACGACGTGAAGGGGCTGAAGTTCCGTTCTGCCGGGCCCGACGTTCGCGCAAATGTGGCAGACGGCGGGGGCGACGATCGTTTCCATACCGTCGAACGAAATCTACAGCGCCTTCCAGAGCGGCGTCGCCGAGGCGACCGACACGAGCATGGGCAGCTTTCTCTCCTTCCGTCTGTACGAACAGGCGAAGTGCCTGACCGTTCCCGGCAAGAACGCCCTGTGGTTCATGTACGAGCCGGTGCTGATGTCCAAGAAAAGCTTCGACAAACTCGACAAGAAGCAGCAGGAAGCGCTGCTCAAGGCCGGCAAGAACGCGCAGAAGTACTACGAAGGCAAGGCGGAATCGGTCGACGAAGCGACCATCAAGGCCTACAGGATCACAACGTCACGATCAAGAGTCTGAGCGACGACGAGTACAACCGGTGGATCGACGTGGCCAGCAAGAGCTCGTACCTGGAATTCGCCAAGGACGTTCCGGACGGCAAGAAGCTGATCGACGAAGCGTTGAGCGTCAAATAGCCCGTCGACGCGATCGCGCGCGGAGCCGGCGCACGCTGCGGCTCGCGCGCCTCCCCGATACCCGCATGCGCCAGCGCCCGCTGGATCGTTTCGTCCGCGTGACGCGGGCCATTTCGCAGCCTTTGCGGTTACGTCGCCGCCGCCCTCGTGGCTTCGGGGTCCTCGTCGTGTGCCAGATGGTGTTCGTCCGCTACGCGCTCGATCAGACGACGATCTGGCAGACCGATTTCGTCACCTACAGCCTGGTCGCCGCGACGTTCATCGGCAGCCCCTACGTGCTGACCTGCGCGGTCACGTGAACGTCGACGTCCTTCCGCATTACCTCGACCGACACAAGCGGTACTGGCTCGCGCTGTTCGCGAACCTGCTTGCGCCTCGTTCTGCTGACGATGGTCGTCCTGACCTTCCGGTACTGGCACGAGGCCTGGAGCGAGCAACTGGCGCTCCGAACAGCGATATGGCGGGCGCGCCTGTGGATTCCTTATGCGGCGATGCCGATCGGCCTCGGCGTTCTCAGCCTGCAATACGTGGCGGAGTTGCTGTGCCTCGTCACCGGTCGTGAGCCGCCCTTCGGCATCGGCAGGGAGCGGCGCTGAATGAGCCCTCCCGCCCAGGGTGCCGCTCGTGCTCGTTGTCACGTTGCTGGTGCTGCTGTCCGGCGCGCCGGTGGCGTTCGGACTGGGCGCGATTTCCGTCGCATTCATCGTGATCTTCCAGGGCGTCGATGCGCTCCGCGTCGTGGCCGAAACGTACTACTCCGGCCTCAACGATTTCACGCTCGTCTCGATTCCGATGTTCGTGATGATGGGCGCGGCGATCGGCTCGTCGCCCGCGGGCAGGGATCTGTACGAGGCCCTCGACCGCTGGCTGTATCGGCTGCCCGGCGGGCTCGTGATTTCGAACCTCGGCGCCTGCGCGATCTTTGCCGCTCTCACGGGCTCGTCGCCGGCCTGCTGCGCGGCGATCGGCAAGATGGGCATTCCCGAAATGCGCAGGCGGGGCTATCCGGACGACGTGGCCACCGGCTCGATCTGCGCCGGCGGCACGCTGGGGATTTTGATCCCGCCGTCGATCACCTTCATCCTGTACGGCATCGCTACCGAAACGTCGATCGGCCGGCTTTTCCTGGCCGGGGTGTTGCCGGGTCTCTTGCTGACGAGCCTGTTCATCGCGTGGACGCTTTTCATTATCTGGAAGCGGGGGTTCCGATCGCACGCGGTCGACTTCCGTTACAGCTGGAAGGAGAAATTCCAGGCGATCCCGAAGATCGCGCCATTCCTCGTCATCATCGTCGCCGTGATGTACGTGCTCTACGGAGGCGTGGCGACGCCCTCCGAGGCGGCCGGCGTCGGCGCGGCGCTGTGCGTCGTGTTCGCTATCGTCATCTATCGGATGTGGAGCCGCAGCGACTGGTGGTCGATCCTGCGCGACACGACGCGCGAATCGGTGATGATCCTGATGATCATCGCCGCGGCGACGATCTTCGGCTACATGCTGACGTCGCTGTACCTCACGCAGACGCTCGCGCAGGGGATCGCAGAGCTTCACATCAACCGCTGGCTGCTGATGGCGGTGATCAACCTGTTCCTTCTGGTGTGCGGCTTCTTCATCCCGCCGGCGGCGATCATCCTGATGACGAGCCCGATCCTCTACCCGATCATCAGGGCCGCCGGCTTCGACCCGGTCTGGTTCGGCGTGGTCATGACGATCAACATGGAAATCGGCCTGATCCATCCGCCGGTCGGGCTCAACATCTTCATCGTCAACTCCATCGCGCCCGACGTGCCGGTGACGCGCGTGATGTGGGGGACGATTCCCTACGTCCTGTGCATGATCCTCGCGATCATCATCCTCTCCATCTTTCCGGAGATCGCGACCTGGCTCCCCGACCGGTTGATGGGCGCAGCGCACTGAAGCAGGCAGATCGAGGTTCGCAAGGGTCACCGAACGCGGCACGATGGAGCGAGCGGCAACGGCCGCCTGCGTATTCGCGGCAGGACCGTTGCCACCCTTGGAACGACGCCGCGCCGGCGATTTCAGCGCGGCATCAGGAACTCGTCATGCCGCCGTTGACCATCCATGGCGTACCGAAGCGGTCGACGAGCATCCCGAAGGCTTCTGCCCAGAAGGTCTTCTGCAGCGGCATCGTGACCTTGCCGCCTTCGGCCAACGCGTCGAACACACGCTTCGCGCCGGAGATGTCAGGATAGATCAGCGACAGCGAGAACCCCTTCATGCCCTCGTAGGGTTGGCCAACCATGGCGTCGGACGCCATGAGCAACCGGCTGCCGAGATCGAGGCGCGCGTGCATGATTCGGTTGGCGCTTCCGGGCGGCGTTTGCGCCGCCATCGGTGATTCGGCGTGCGTAATCAACGCGAGCTTGCCGCCCAGCGTGCGCTCGTAGAAGCGCATCGCATCGGCGCAAGTACCATCGAAGATCAGGTACGCATCGAGCTGTGTCATCGTGAATCCTTTCGCAGTGGCTGAGGAGGCGTATTCGAGTCAGCGCCTTCCCGACTTCACCAGCTGGTCGGCTTTTGCGCGCAGCCGCTCTTCCTGGGCGCGGAGCTCGGGCGTGAATTCGGCGCCGAAATCCTCGGCTTCGAACACCTGCCGAATCTCGATCTCGGAATCTTCCCCCGGCATCGGATCCGGGCAGCGCTTGACCCATTCGATCGCCTCGGCCTTCGACTTCACCTGCCACAGCCAGTAGCCGGCGATCAGCTCTTTGGTCTCGGCGAAAGGACCGTCGATGACGGTTCGCTTGCCGCCCGAGAACTTGACGCGTGCCCCCTTCGAGCTCGGGTGGAGCCCTTCGCCCGCGAGCATCACGCCGGCTTTCACGAGCTCCTCGTTGAACCTGCCCATCTCGGCCAGCAGTTTCTCGCTCGGCATGACGCCTGCTTCCGAGTTCTTTGTCGCCTTGACTATCACCATGAATCGCATCTCGTGTCTCCTTAGGATTGACAGTCTGGAGCAGTGTTCCCAACAGTCCGGCGCAAGCTCGGCATCAAGGCCGCGCAGTGCCGCCGCAGCAGGGGTGGCATCGAATGCGACAACACCCGTATCCGATGATTCACCGCCAAATACCCATGCCTTGATCTCGGGCTTGAAGCGTCGATGCCGGCCGCAGCGCCGAACATCGATTCCTCTTCCCTAGTCGATCGGACGCCCGGCAAATCGACAGATCTGGCGGGCCTTTTGGCGTGTCGAATGATGGCGCAATCTGCCGGGGTGCCGCCGGCCGCGGCGTCCGTCACCCGCTTGGCCCGGAAGCGCCGGCAGGCCGCAACCCCTTCGCGGTGACCCGGGCGCGCTCGCGATGCGCGCGTTTCAGCCCCGCGAGTCGTCGAGCTGGCGCAGGATCTCGTTGGTCTCGCGCATGCGCAGTGAAAGGAGCCGCGCGAGATTCGTCATCAACCGGATGGCGATCGCCGGATCGTGCGCCGCAATCTCGTCCAGCGCATCGCGGGTGAGCTCGTAGACGACGGTATCCTCGACCGCCTGCGCGGTGGCCGAGCGCGGACGGCCATCGAGCAACGCGGCCTCGCCGAAGAGCGAGCCTTCTTCCATCGTCACGATCCGCGCGCGCGAGCCGCCGGGCACGACGATGGAGATCTCGACCGCGCCGCATGCGAGCAGGCAGAGTCGGTCGCCGGGGTCGTTTTCGCGAAACAGAACCTCGTTCGCGCCGAACGTGCGCCGCGCGAAGTGGTGCGCGATTCGCGCAAGCCGGGTTGCGCTCAGCCCTTCCATCAGCGGGAAGGCCGACAGCGCCAACTCGGCGCTTTCGGCGCGGGCGAGCGATTCGAGCGCCGCATGCTCCGCCCATTCGACCGCCTGATCGGCGTCGCGAAACCAGAGCCGAGACTCGACATCCTGGAACGCGCCGTGGGCAAGCAATGCCGGTCCGTGCCGTCCGCCAGCCGTGACGCTCGCGAGCAGCAGCTTGGTGCCGCTGGCCGTGAGCCGCCGGGCAAGCCGCTCGAGAAGAAGCGCGCCGGTCGCGTCGATAACGGTGACGCGACGAAAGTCGAGGACCACCGCGTCGACCTCGCCGCCGAGGGGTTCGACGCGCTCGCTCAGGCGCTCCGCGCTGCCGTAGAACAGCGCCCCTTCGAGCTCGATCACCCGAATGCGCCGGCGAACTTCGGCGATGCGCACCGCGTCGTCGCCGCCCCAGACGCGGCGCGATGGCCGCACGGTGCCGTCGACGACGCTGCGCACGAGCGAGCGGTTCATACCGCGGAAGAAAAGGATCGCCGAGAGCTGGAGGCCGACGCCGATGGCCGGGATGAATCCGAAGAAGACTGCCGCGAGCGCGACCAGCGCGACCGTCGCGACGCTCCAGAGCAGTGTCGCGTCGCGCAGCGCGCCGGGCCGCCGCAACCGGCGAACGAGGCCGCGCGTCCAGCTGTCGATCAGACCGATGGCGAGCATCAGCATGATGCCTGCCAGCACCGTCACCGGCACCATCTCCAGCAGCCGACCGCAAAAAGCGAGGATCAGTGCGAGGAACAGCGCCGCGACCACTGTGGCTCGCTTGGACCGTGCGCCCGCGTCCCAGCTTGCCATGGCGATCCCGCGCGACAGTACGACCGGTACGCCACCGCAAAGCCCCGATACCACGTTAGCGGCACCGTGGGCCACGACCTCGCGTTTCGTACGATGGCGACCGTCGGTCGCGTGGTCGATGGCAACGGCGGCGAAGAGACCGTCGAGCGTGCCGATGAGCGCGATCACCCATCCGGCCGTGCCGATTTCAACGGCATGCGAGACGACGAGCTCCCACGGCACGCTGGTGAGCGGAATGAGGGCGGTCGGCAAGGGCAGGCCCGATGGCATCGGGCCAACGGCGTGGCCGAGGCGAAAGCCGGGGAACAGCAGATGGATCGCGTAGAAGAGCAGCGTTCCTGCCGACAAGCCCCACCAGCAACGAAGGGATGCGCTTCGAGTAGGGTGAGGACGCTAATGCCTTGATGACTGCCAACGTAGCAATCCCGACGAACAGCGTCGCGGGTTGCAGGGCCTCGAACGCCGCCACCGGCCCGGCCGCAAGATCGGCGCGGGTGGCCCCGGCAAGCGGCGCGGACTGCGCGATGATGATGAGCGCGGACACGCCACTCATGAATCCCGCGACGAACGGGTACGGCACATACCGCGCGAACGCGCCCCCGCCCAGCGCTCCGAGCACCATCTGCAGCACCCCGGCGATCACGACTGCGGCGCCGGCGAACGCGACGATGAGCTCGGGTCCGCGCGTTGCCGAAGGCGCGAGTGCCGGATCGGCCGCGAGCATTGCGACCGAATCCGCCTAGGATCAGGCTCGTCGATGCGCGCGGGCCACTGCCGGGATGCGCCGCACCGCCCAGCAGTCCGGCAATGACATGACCATAGATCGCGGACGCGAAGCCGGCGAGCACGCCGATCCCCGGCGTATTGCGGGCCGAGCGGCGCGAAGGCGAGCAATCCGAGCGAAAGGGCGAGCGCAAGACTGGCCGTCGCGCTGGCGAGACCGCCGGTGACGTCGCCCCGTGCCCAGCCCTTTGAGATGGAACGCGGGACGAGCGGGACCACCAGCGACTTCAGGCGCCCACGCGTCGGCGGGGCGGACGGCGCACGCTTGCCTGCGATGTCCGTCGCGCTGTCCGCAGCGGAAGTACGGGGTGCTGGCTCGACGGGTACCGGGCTCTCCCCTACGGTAGCGGCGAGGGTCGCTGCGCTGCCCTCCGAGGCGGCCCGCAGTCTCGCGTCTTGGGGCGGCCCGGCGAGGCTCATCCGGTCAGTCCGCAGCCTGGTGCCGTCCTGCCAGGCGAGGCGGCGCGACGATCGAGCGGGGAATCAACCGGGACCTTGCTGGCACGTCTTCGCAATCAGGGCACGGAGGCGGCGGCTCATTCGCCTTCCGCCGCAGGATTTCGTCGCGCAGCTCCTGGTACTGTCGTCGCGTCTGCGCTTCGACCGATTCGACGGTGATTGCGCCAGCCGCCAGGCCGCCCGCGACGAACTTGCCTTGAACGGTGACCTTCGATAAACCGCCTTCATCATTGATCCGGGTCGTGAAATCCGACGCCTTCAGGTCACCCTTCAGCAAGCGGGAGCGGATTTCCCGATTCGGCGTCAGCTCGACCTGACGCACATTCTCCATCGAAAAGCGCAGAGGACCGGCGCTCGCATGGCTCTTCTGGGCTACCTGAAGAAGGTTGCCCTCCCGGCTCACGATCCGACTCGTATCGACGCTCGTCACGATCTGGGCCATTCGGTCGAAGTCGGTCAGAACGTCCGAGACCTCGTCGGCGTTCGCCGCGACGGTGAACTCGGCCTCGACCGTGTACGTCGCGCCGTCCTTCGTCGCATGGACAGCAATTTCGCGGCCGGTGCCAGACGCCGATTCGGCAAGCATCGGGGAAGCAGCGAACGCGATCGCGACGAGGGATAGGAAGACGGACTTCACCATGGCTTTGCCCCCCGCAGTTCGAGCCGGTCCGGCCGACAGGCCGATAAACCTATCACGTCCGGAGCCGTTTTGGAATTCGCGGCGAAAGCGGGGCCGCGGGACCGGCCAAAGGGCTCAGTGCTGCGCCAGGAACTGCGCGACGCCGTCCCAGAAGGCGGCCGTGGCGCCGAGCCCGTTGTGAGCCGCGTCCGGCACGGCCAGCCAGCGCTTGGGTCCCGCCCATGCGTCATAGAGGGCTCGCGACCGTTCGACCGGAATGATCGTGTCCGAATCGGCGACGAGCGCGAGCAGCGGCATCCCATTGCGGCGGGCATCATTCCGCGCGTCGAAGCGGTGGCGCAGCAGCAGCGAAACCGGCAGCCACGGGTAGTGGTGATTCCCGATCGCGGCAAGACTATCGTAAGGCGACGCCAGCACCACCCCCGCGACCGATCGTTCGGCAGCAACGTGCGTCGCCATCGCCGTCCCGAGACTGCGTCCGAACGTGACGATCCGATTCCGATCGATCCCCTCGCGGGCGGCAATCGCGTCGTAGATTGCCACGGCATCGGACATGAGCTCGCGCTCGCCCGGCGATCCCTCGCTCGCGCCATAGCCGCGATAATTGAGCGCCACGATCGTCCATTCGCGCGGCCACCGCGCATCGCCAAGCGTCCACGAGACCTCCTCGGCATTGCCGCCGAAATAGAGCACCGTGGGCGCGGGCGAGACGGTGCCTTCGACGACCCAGCCGCGAAGCTTTGTCCCGTCGGCAGCGGTGACGGTGAGCGGCTCGGCATTCGCCGGCAAGTGTGCGGTGGAAGCCACCGGTTGCGGGAAGAAGATCAGCCGGTCCTGCGCGAACCACGCACCCAAGTTGATCACGACGATGATGACGGCGACGACGATGAGCCATTCCATGAGGGTGCGCCGCGACCGCGGCGAAGCGTTCGCCATCGGCCGATTATAGGTGCGGCTCGATCCGCCGCGGGGCGACTTCGTTCGCGCAAGAGGAGGAACGCGGACGCTGCGTTATACAATGCCCGCCCACCACGCCCGAGGAGCCCGGATGTCCTGCGCCAACCGTTCGAACGCGATGCCGGTCATCGTGCGACGCAACGATGCAGTTCTGCTGCGCGATGGCGTCGGGATCCCGCAGCATCCGACGTCGACGGCGGGCGTTGCGCCTTCCGGCGTCGCGGGGACGCAACGTGTTTGATCCGGAACGCCTCGCCACACTGCCGCGCGATGCGCTGTCGAGCCTGAGGCGAGGCGTCGAAAAGGAGAGTCTGCGCGTGCGGGTCGATGGTGCCCTCGCGACGACCCCGCACCCGGCGGCGCTCGGATCCGCGCTGACCCACGCTCGAATCACCACGGATTTCAGCGAATCGCAGCTGGAGCTCATTACCGACGTGCACGCGAGCGCCGATGCGTGCGTGCAAGAGCTGACCGAGATCCATCAGGTCGTCTATCGCGCCATCGGTGACGAGTTGCTGTGGTGCGCGAGCATGCCCTGTCGATTGCCGGCCGAGGATGCGATTCCGCTCGGCCGCTACGGGAGCTCCAACATCGGCCGGATGAAAACCGTGTACCGGATGGGTCTTTCGCATCGCTACGGCAGGCGCATGCAGACGATTTGCGGCATCCACTACAACTTTTCGCTTCCGAATCCCCTTTCCAATGACGCGTACTTCGGGCTCATCCGCAACTTCCGCCGCAATTCGTGGCTGCTGCTTTATCTCTTCGGCGCCTCGCCTGCGGTGTGCGAGAGCTTTGTGGTGGGCCGTGCGCACGAGCTCGACCGGTTGAGCAAAGACACGCTCTACCTGCCCCATGCGACATCGCTGCGGATGGGACGGCTCGGCTACCAAAGCGATGCGCAATCCTCGCTGGCCGTGAGCTACAACAGCCTGGAAAGCTACGCGACTTCGCTCGAAGCCGCGCTCACCGCGTCCTATCCGCCCTATGAGGCCATCGGCATCCACGATGGCGACGATTATCGGCAGCTCGCGACGAGTCTGCTGCAGATGGAAAACGAATTCTACGGAACCATCCGGCCGAAGCGCGTGATCCGGCGCGGCGAGCGGCCCTTGCGCGCGCTGCGCGAACGAGGCGTCGAGTACGTCGAAGTGCGCCTCATGGACCTCGATCCCTTCCGCCCGGTTGGCATCGTCGCGGACACGATGCATTTTCTCGACGTGTTCCTGCTGCACTGTCTCGTCTGCGACAGCACGCCGGACAATCCGCGGGAGTTGGCCGAGCTCCTCGGCAACAAGCAACGCGTGGCCTCGCGCGGTCGCGAGCCCGGGCTGCATCTCACGCGAGGCGGGCAGGCGATCGCGCTGGTCGATTGGGGGCGCGAAGTGCTGGCCGAATGCCAGGCGATTGCAGCGGCACTCGATGCTGCGAATGCGACGGACGCACACGGCTCGGCGCTCGCGGCGGCGGCCGCCACATTGAACGATCCGACGCTGACCCCATCCGCCAGGGTACTGGAGGCGATGGCGCGGGAGCACGGCAACTCGTACGTGCGTTTTGTGCTCGCGCAGTCGAAGCGACATCGCGAGACGGTCCTCGGGCTGCCGCTCGCCGCCGACGTTGCCGAGCGCTACGCGCGGCTCGCCGAAGATTCGTGCGTCAAGCAGCGCGAGATCGAGGCGGCGGATAACGTTCCGTTCGAAACCTACCGCCAGCAGTATCTGGCACCGGTACGGCTCAACGTGTGAGCTCGCGCGATCCGACGCACCGCTGCGCGCGTTTGTTGCTTTCGAATCACGCCGGCGTTCGAGCCGCAACCGTTTCGATCGTCGAGCGCTTGGCCGGTGGCGCGGGGCTCCTATGACCGGCGGCGGATTTGCGCCGGGCGCTTATTGCCGCCCCTGGGCACTGCGACGACGCGATTCGCGCCGAAGTCGATGCCCGTGAAGTAGCGTCGCAGCCCGCAGGCCGAATCATCGCACGCGTGCTCGCGGGCGCATTGCTCCTGTGTCTGATCGAGCAGCACATACTGTCTGCAAACGCGACAGAACGCGAACGGGGAATCGAACATGCCTCCCCTCCGTTTCCGAGTGACCCGCAACCGGTCGCCCACGAGGCTGCCGAGCCTGCGTTTGGGTGTCGGGAAAGACGCAACTGACTCGAGCCCATCCCTAGCGTGGACCGGCCCTGAAGTCTAGACCAAAATGGGCGCGGCAGCGACCGGAGGCCGTCTCGCATGCGCAGCATTTGACTGCTCGCGGCTGGGCCACGATGACCGCTTCGGCTGTTGCACACGATGGGGAGTCGCGTGAATTCCTGCCGCTCGGCGACGGTCGTTCCCGTCGCTCGCGATCCGCCCCAAGCGTCGTTGCGAGGACTCCGAGCCAAGTCTGGGAAGGCACTCCCCGGGCGATTGGACCGCCGGAGCAAGGGCATCTGCGCTCGAAGGCCGGCACGCCTCGCGTCACCACCCCCCGCACTTGCACCGCGCGTCGGCCGCATGATTGAATCGTGCTGCCGCCCGACGCCTGCGCCAGTTGCGCGTGCCCGACTCTGCGAAAAGCCGATGAGCGTCTCCTCCCTTTCGCGCGGCAACACGCCGCTGCGACACGCCCTCCGATGACGTGGTCGATCCTCGCCCGCGATGCGAGCGGCGCGCTCGGTGTCGCGATCGCGAGCCGGTTCTTCGGTGTCGGCGTGTTGTGTCCGCACGTAAAGAGCAGCGTCGGCGCGCTTTCGACGCAGGCTCTCGTGAATCCGCTGTACGCGTGGACCGGGATTCGCCTGCTCGCGCAAGGTACGCCGCCGACCGAGGTCGTCCGGATGCTGACCGGCGCCGACGGGGGCCGCGAGCACCGCCAGCTCCACATGATCGACGCGCGCGGAAGGATAGCCGCCTACAGCGGCCACGCGTGCATCGGCTGGTGCGGCCATCTCGCGGGCGATGACTATTCGCTCGCCGGCAACATGCTTGCAGGACAGCGGGTGCTGTCGGAAACGGCTCTTGCATACGAGCACGCGGTCGGGCTGCCGTTTGCCGAACGGCTGCTTGCGGCGCTCGACGCTGGCGAAGCGGCGGGCGGCGACAAGCGCGGCAAGCAGGCGGCGGCGCTGCTGATCTGCACCACTGAGGACTATCCGTTCCTCGACCTGCGCGTCGACGATCATGAGGAACCCCTGCGCGAGCTGCGTCGGCTCTACGACAGGAGCCTCGAGCGCTTTCAGCCGTTCGTCGCCTGTCTGCCCAGTCGCGCGCGCCCGGCCGGCATCACCGATCGTGCCGTGATCGAGGACGAGGTCGCGCGCTTCCAGGTCGAGCACGACGGCCGCCCGGCCAGGACACCGAAATAGATATTGATGCCGTTGATGGTGGTGAGCAAGCGGCCAACCTCGTGCGCGCGCAGTTTGCCTTCGCTGTCGCGGTCGATATCGCGCAGGCGGTGGCGCAGCACGTCGAGGTCATCGCAGGCGTAACGGATCTGCACGCGGTAGGTGGCGCTGTGATGTTGGCCGACCGAGCGGCGTGCGGCGTCGATGAGGGTGCGAGCGAGATCGAGACCGACCTGGTGCCGACCGTCGTAGCGCAAGGCGGCGAGACGGCGTACCGAGACGCCGCGATAGGCTGCGGCGGTCGGATAGTCGCGCAGGATCGCGACGGCGAGCTCGCTATCGAGGGTGCGCACGTAGCGGGTGAATTCGGGAAAGCCGAGATCGACCAGACGGTGCAACTGGCGCACGCGATCGCCGAAATCCTGCAACAGCCGCGCGCGCAGGTGCACCAGTTCGCGCAGTTCCTCGGTCAAGGCGTCGGGCACGGGGGTGGCGGGTGGCCGCTTCTGGGCGGCGAAGCGGGCGATGCCGACGGCGTCGATGGCGTCGGTCTTGGTGCGCTCGAGATCGACGACGAGCGCCGCAAGCGTGGGGGCCAAAAGCGTGGGGGGCAATTGAGCGCTCTCCTCGAGGTTCGGGGGCTTCGGACCTCTTTCACGACCGAAGGTGGCCAGTTTTCCGCGGTCGACGACGTCAGCTTCCGCGTCGAAGCGGGACGCACGCTCGGCATTGTCGGCGAGTCCGGGTGCGGGAAGAGCGTGACCGCTCTGTCGATCATGGGCCTCGTCCCGGATCCGCCAGGACGTATCGCGGGCGGCGAGGTCATGTTCGACGGCGTCGATTTGCTGAAGCTCCCCGAAGCCGCGATGCGAGAGCTGCGTGGCAACCGAATCTCGATGATCTTCCAGGAGCCGATGACCTCGCTCAACCCGGCGTTCACCGTCGGCGACCAGATCGCCGAGGTCATCTTGCGGCATCGCAAGGTCAGTCGGGCCGAGGCGATGGAGCCTCGCGGTCGGGATGCTGCGCCGGGTCCGCATCCCGTCGCCCGAGGAGCGCTGCCAGGATTTCCCGCACCGCCTCTCGGGCGGCATGCGGCAGCGGGTGATGATCGCGATGGCGCTCGCGTGCGGCCCGAAGCTGCTGATCGCCGACGAGCCGACGACGGCGCTCGACGTGACGATCCAGGCGCAGATCCTCGACCTGATGCGCACGCTGCGCGAGGAAACCGGCACCGCGATCATCCTCATCACCCACGACCTCGGCGTGATCGCGGAGATCGCCGATGAAGTCGTCGGTGATGTACTCGGGCAAGATCGTCGAGCGGGCCCTGTCGCATCGCTGTTCGCGGACCCGCAGCATCCGTACACGATCGGCTTGCTGGGCTCGATTCCACAGCTCGATCGCGAACAGGAGCGGCTCGCCGCGATCGATGGGCAGGTGCCGAATCCATCGACGCCGGTTACCGGCTGCCGCTTCCATCCTCGGTGCCCGTTCGCAATCGAACGATGCCGGCGCGACGCCCCGCCGCTCGTTGCCGTGCGCGAAGGTCACGACGCCGCGTGCTGGCGAGCGCCGCTCGACGCCACGATGGTGCGGGCGGTATGACCGGTGTCGCTGCGCCGAATCCGGGTGCGGCGATGCCGCTGTTGCGCGTCGAGGCGCTGGTCAAGCATTTCCCCGTGCGGAGCCGCCTCTTCGGGCGCGCGACCGGCGCCGTGCGGGCGGTCGACGGCGTGAGCTTCGACGTCGCAGTCGGCGAGACGCTTGCGCTCGTCGGCGAGTCCGGCTGCGGCAAGTCGACGACGGGCCGGCTCGTGCTGCGCCTGCTCGAGCCGACAGCCGGTCACGTCTACTTCGACGGCGACGACATCTTCGCCTTGGACGAGAGCGCGATGCGCGCGCAGCGGCGCGCGATGCAGATCATCTTCCAGGATCCGTTCGCGTCGCTCAATCCGCGGATGACCGTCGGCCAGACGCTCGCCGAGCCGCTGGCGCTGCACGGCCTCGCCGAGGGCGCTCGCGCCGAGCGCGTGATCGAGATCCTGCGCCTCGTCGGTCTCGCGCCCGAGCATCGGCGGCGCTATCCGCACGAATTCTCCGGTGGCCAGCGGCAGCGGGTCGGAATCGCGCGCGCGCTTGCCGTCGAGCCGCGCCTCATCGTCTGCGATGAACCGGTGTCGGCGCTCGACGTGTCGATCCAGGCGCAGGTCGTCAACCTGCTGCGCGATCTGCAGCAGCGGCTGGGCCTTTCGTACGTCTTCATTGCGCACGATCTCGCGGTGGTCAAGTACATCGCCGCCCGGATCGCCGTGATGTACCTCGGCAAGATCGTCGAGTACGCGGACAAGGGCGCGCTGTTTCGTGCGCCGCGGCACCCGTACACGCAGGCGTTGCTGTCGTCGATCCCGGTGCCCGAGCCGACGGTGAAACGGCGGCGGATCCTGCTCGCGGGCGATGTTCCGAACCCGGCCGATCCGCCATCCGGGTGTCGTTTCCGCACGCGCTGTCCGTATGCGCGGCCGCGCTGCGCGGAGGAGGAGCCGCCGCTCGCCTTGGACGACCGTCACGCGGTGGCGTGCCACTTCTGGCGCGACATCGCGCCAGGTGACGCGACGCTTCCCGGCATGGCGGCGGCGCCGCCCAATCCGCGGCTCGAAGCGTTGCAGGCGGCGTTTGGCGGCACTGGAACGTAACGAGCCGGATCTTCGGCACCCGTGCTATTCTGAATCGCTGCCCCAAGAAGCGTCGCGCACGCGATCGGAAGCATTTCCTGGAGGATTCCACATGACCATCATTGCGTTCACGGCCCGGTGGAGTGCGGCCGTCGCGTTGACGGCGGTGCTCGCCGGCGGCGCCTCGGCCCAGACGTTGCGCTTCGGTCTTGCCGAGGATCCGGACGTGCTCGACCCGACGCTCGCCCGCACGTTCGTCGGCCGCATCGTCTTCGCCGCGTTGTGCGACAAGCTGTTCGACATCGACGAGAAGCTCAACATCGTGCCGCAGCTCGCCACCGCGTACGAATGGTCGCCGGACCACAAGGCGCTGACGATCAAGGTGCGGCCAGGCGTCACGTTCCACGATGGCGAAAAGCTCGATGCCGCGGCGGTCAAGTACAACATCGAGCGTCACAAGACGATGACGGGCAGCAACCGCCGCGGCGAGTTGGCGCCGGTCGCGAGCGTGGACGTCGTCGATCCGATGACGGTACGGCTCAACCTGTCGGCGCCGTTCGCGCCGCTGCTCGCTGCGCTCGCCGATCGCGCGGGGATGATGGTCTCGCCGAAGGCGGCGCAGGCCGCGGGTGACAAGTTCGGCGCCCACCCCGTATGCTCGGGGCCCTTCCGCTTCGTCGAGCGCGTCGCGCAGGACCGCATCGTGCTCGAGCGCTATCCGGGCTACTGGGACAAGGGCGACATCTTCCTCGAGAAGATCGTCTATCTGCCGATCGTCGACTCGACGGTGCGCCTCGCGAATCTCAAGTCCGGCCAGCTCGACTTCATCGAGCGGATGTCGCCTTCCGACGTGCCGGCGTTGAAGACCGATCCCCGCTTCAAGATCTCGAAGATCACCGAGATCGGCTACCAGGGCATCACGCTGAACGTCGGCAAGAGCGATCTCGCGCAGAAGAATCCGCTGGGCAAGGACCCGCGCGTGCGCGAAGCCTTCGAGCTCGCACTCGACCGCGACGGCATCGTCCAGGTCGTGATGGAGGGCGAGGCGGCCGTCGGCAACCAGTGGGTCGCGCCGACGAATCCGTTCTACGCGAAGAACGTGCCGATCCCGAAGCGCGACGTCGCGCGGGCGAAGGCGCTGCTGCAGGAAGCCGGGACGCCGAATCCGACGGTCACGCTGATGACGCCGACCACGTCCGACGCGCAGAAGATCGCGCAGGTCGTGCAGGCGATGGTCAAGGAGGCGGGGTTCGACGTGAAGATCCAGTCGACGGAGTTCGCGACCTCGCTCGATCTCGCCGACAAGGGCCAGTACGAAGCCTACGTGCTCGCCTGGAGCGGGCGCGCCGATCCGGACGGCAACCTCTACAGCTTCGACGCGTGCAAGCAGCCGCTCAACTATGCCGGTTACTGCAAGCCGGAGGTCGACGAGCTGCTGAATCGCTCGCGCACCGCCGGCGATCCCGCCGAGCGGCGCAAGGCGTACGAGCAGATCGCCGCCATCGTGCTCAAGGACCGGCCGATCATCTACCTCTACCACCGCCACTGGCTGTGGGCCTACACGGCGCGGCTCTCGGGCTTGCGCACGGTGCCGGATGGGCTGGTGCGCGTGCAGGGCTTGAAGTTCAACTGACGTTGTCGACGTTCCTCACCCGGCGGCTCGCGACGATCGTTCCGACGCTGCTGTTCGTCAGCATGATGATCTTCGGGCTGCAGCAGCTGCTGCCCGGAGATCCGGCAGTCGTGCTCGCGGGCGAGGAGCGCGATCCAAGCGTCGTCGCGTATCTGCACGCCAAGCTGCATCTCGACGACCCGCTGCCCGTCCGCTATCTCTACTGGCTCGGGGGCGTGCTGCAAGGCGACCTCGGCGATTCGCTGCGGATGCAAAAGCCGGTGACCGCGCTGATCGCGGAAAAGCTGCCGGTGACTCTCGAGCTCGCGGCAATCGCGATCGTCATCGCGCTCGCGATCGGCATCCCGGCCGGTATCGTGTCGGCGATCGCCAAGGGGCACGTGGTGGGATTACGCGGCGAACGCCGTTGCACTGTGGGGGCTCTCAACCCCCAATTTCTGGCTCGGGATCATGCTGATCCTGCTCTTCTCGGTATCGCTCGGCTGGCTGCCGGCCTCGGGCTACGTGAGCCCGTTCGAGGACCTTCGCGGCAATCTCGCCGCGATGATCATGCCCGCTTTCGTGCTCGGCAACGCGATCGCCGCGGTGCTGATGCGCCATACGCGGAGCGCCATGCTGCAGGTGCTCTCGTCCGATTACGTGCGCACGGCGCGTGCAAAAGGCCTGGACGAGCATGTCGTCATTCTGAAGCATGCATTGCGCAACGCGCTGACGCCGATCATCACGCTGGGCGCCCTCGAGCTCGGTACGCTCCTGTCCGGCGCGGTGCTGACCGAGCAGGTGTTCACGATTCCCGGCTTCGGCAAGCTGATCGTCGATGCGGTCTTCAATCGCGACTATGCGGTGGTGCAGGGCGTCGTGCTGTTCACCGCGACCGCGTACATCATGTTGAACCTGCTCGCCGATATCGGGTATTTCCTCGTCAACCCGAGGCTTCGGGGCTAGGGCGTGACCAGGCCCTAATGGCGACCCTCGCGCTCGAGGTCCTTCCGCGCGAAGCGAGCCCCGGCCGGCGCGCGCTCTCGCGGCTCGCGCGCCGGCCCGCGGCGATGATCGGTCTCGTCGTCGTCGTCTTCTTCGTCGCGGTTGCGATATTCGCGCCGCTCGTCGCGCCGTTCGATCCGTTGCAGACGAGCTGGACCGCGGTGCGCAAGGCACCGACCGCGGCGCATCTCTTCGGAACCGACGAATTGGGTCGCGACGTGCTCTCTCGCGTGATCTTCGGCGCGCGGGCATCGTTGCTCGCCGGCCTCGTGTCCGTGTGCATCTCGCTTGCCCTAGGCGTGCCGATCGGATTGCTCGCGGGCTACGTCGGCCGCTGGCCCGATGCGCTGATCTCGCGGCTCACCGATGCGATGCTGGCGACGCCGTTCCTCATCCTCGCGATCGCGCTGGCGGCGTTCCTCGGGCCGAGCCTCACCAACGCGATGATCGCGATCGGCATCTCGGCCACGCCGATCTTCATCCGCCTCACGCGCGCGCAGGTGCTCGCGGTGAAGGTCGAGGACTACATCGAGGCGGCGCGTGCGGTCGGCAACTCGCATCTGCGGATCGCGCTGCGGCACGTCCTTCCGAATGTCGTGCCGCCGCTGATCGTCCAGTCGACGCTAGCAATCGCCTCGGCGGTCATTGCCGAGGCGAGCCTCTCCTTCCTGGGTCTTGGCCAGCAACCGCCGGCGCCGAGCTGGGGAAGCATGCTCAACACCGCTAAGAACTACGTCGAGAACGCGCCGTGGATGGCCGTGTGGCCCGGCTTGTCGATCTTCCTTCTCGTGCTGTCGTTCAACCTGGTGGGCGACGGCCTGCGCGACGCGCTCGATCCGCGGCACGCCTAAGCTCGGCAGCAGGGAGGTCCATTGAAGCCCGCGATGATCGGCGCCCCGCCGCCAGATGTTTGTAGCGGCGTGTGCGAGCCCCCAGCGTCAGCTCGCCGCAGCTTCGAATTCCGGCGTGACCGCGCGCAGCGCGGTCGCGGCACTCTCGAAATCGTAAGCGGCGATTCGCTGCAGCAGCGCTTCCGCCGTGACGCCGAGCGCCGCGCGCAGGAGCTCCGCTTCCTCCCTCGCGAGATCCTCGGCGGCCACGTCGCCGGTCTCGAGCAGTTTGCCCAGCCTCGCCAGGACGTCGGCCAAGCGTTTGCGGTCCACGCCGACTGCGATCGTGGAGACCTCGGCAAGCGCCTGACGGATATCCCCGAGCAGCGAAGACAGGGCTTGGTCGAGATCAGCAATCCGGCGAGGGACTTCGTCCTGCGCGCCCCCGGCATGGGTCGCTGCTTCGAGTGCACGGGCCGCGTCAAACACGTCCGACGCACCGAGATTGCCTGCGGCGCCACGCAGCGCGTGGGCGAGGCGCCCGATCTCCGCGATTTCGCCGGCGCGTTCGCATGCTTGCAGGCGCGCGATGTCTTCGGCGTGACCAGCGGCAAAAAGCGAAAGGAGCCGCGCATATTTCGCGACGTTGCCGCGCACGACGCCGAGCCCGCGTTCGGCGTCGAGGCCCGGGATCCGCAACAGGCGTTGCCGTCGTTCGCCGTTGTCGGCGATCGCGGTCGATGTTGCGCCCACCGGCGTCGGGACCGTACGCGGCAACCATTGGAGCAGCACTTGATAGAGGGCCCGTGGCTCGACCGGCTTGGCCACAAACGCATTCATCCCCGCGCGCATGCACGCGTCGCGATCCTCGGCGAAGACGTTGGCCGTCATCGCGAGAATGGGCGTGCCGGCCCGCCCGGGCAGCGCGCGGATGGCGCGCGTCGCTTGCAGGCCGTCCATTTCCGGCATCTGGATGTCCATGAGGATCAGGTCGTACGCGCACGCGCCCGCCATGGCCACCGCCTCGCGTCCGTCCCGCGCGGTGTCCGCGGTCAGGCCGACGCCGTAAAGCAATTCGAGCGCCACTTCGAGATTGATTGCGTTGTCCTCGACCAGCAGCAGTCGGGCGCCTGAATAACGGTCGCGCAATTCGGCCTCGACGTCCCGCGCGTCCGATGACGGGACGACGGGCGAATCGCGGCCGCGGCGGATGCGGGCGGTGAACCAGAACGTGCTGCCGCGGCCGAGTTCGCTGGTGACGCCGGCGTTGCCGCCCATCAGCAGGGCGAGCTGGCGCGTGATGGCGAGACCGAGTCCCGTCCCTCCGTAGCGGCGCGTCGTCGACGTGTCGCCCTGCTCGAAGGCCTCGAAGAGCTGAGGCACCTTCTCCGGGGCAATGCCGATGCCGGTGTCCTGCACTTCGAAACGCAAGAGTCAGCGATTCGCCGTTGTCCTCCGCGATGCGCGCGCGCAGCGCGATCGAACCCCGCTCGGTGAACTTGAGCGCGTTGCTCGCGTAGTTGAGCAGCGCTTGCCGCAGCCGCGTGAGATCGCCGGAAAGCCAGAGCGGCGCCGGATCGACGTCGACCTCGATCGCGAGCCCCTTGGCCCGGGCTTGCTCCGCGATCAGCGAACGGACGTTTTCGAGGAGAGACTTGAGCGCGAAATCCGATTCCTCGAGCACCATCCGGTCCGGCCTCGATCTTCGACAGGTCGAGGATGTCGTTGATGATTGAGAGCAGATGATCGGGCGGCGGTGTCGATCTTGCGCAGCCGCTCGGACTGCTCGGGCGTGACGCCGCCGCGCCGCAGCAGGTGCGTGAGACCGACGATCGCATTCATCGGCGTGCGGATCTCGTGACTCATGTTGGCAAGGAACGTGCTCTTGGCGCGATTGGCGTCTTCGGCGCGCTTGCGCGCGTCGGCGAGCTCCGCCGTACGGGCATCGACCAAATCCTCGAGATGCAGCCGGTAGCGATCGAGCTCCGCGCCGATGCGCTTCTTTTCGGAGACGTCCTCCTTCACGGCGACGTAATGCGTGACGCGGCCGTCCGGCTGGCGGATCGGCGCGACATGCGCGAACTCCACGTAGTCGCTGCCATCCTTGCGCCGGTTGTGGAACTGACCCTTCCAGGCACGACCGCGCGACAGGGCATCCCACATGTCCTCGTACGTTTCGCGCGACGTCTTGCCGGAGCTCAGCAGCCGCGGATTCTCGCCGATCACTTCCTCGCGGGAATAGCCGGTGACACGGCAGAAGGCCTCGTTGACGTACTCGATGCTGGCGTCGATGCCGGTGATGACCACACTTTCCGGGCTCTGCTCGATCGCGAGCGAGAGCTTGCGCAGCTGGTCCTCGGCTGCCTTGCGCTCGGTGACGTCGAAGAACGTCGCCATGAAGTGATCGCTGAACACCGTCCCGGAAACGACCATCGTCCGGACCTCGCCGTTCCTGCAGGTCAGCCGGACCTCGGTTGGCGCGATGTCCGCGTTGTTCGTGATTGCATCGCGCAATGCTCTGCGCCAGGTTGCGAGCACCGAGCGCCGATAGTCCGGATCCGGATAGGCGAGCAGCAGCCACTCCTCGAGCGCCGGAGTGTCGGCCTCGGTATAACCGAAGAGCTGCGCGAAGCGGGCGTTGAACCCCGCGATGGTCCCATGCCGGGTGATGGAGACCATCGGTACCGGCGCGGCGTCGAAGAGCTGCCGGAAGCGTGCCTCGCTTTCGCGCACCGCGACCTCGGCCATTTTTCGCTCGCTCACGAGCTCCGACATCATGATGATGCCGCCCACCGCGCCGTCCGCGGCGTACCACGGGCGGATTTCCCATTTCACCCAGTCGAGGTGGCCGTCCGCACCCAAGAAGGAGTCCTCGTCGCAGCTTTCGGTGGCGCCGGCGAGGCAGCGCCGGTAGATTTCCTTCCAGCGCTCCGGAAGCTCCGGAAAGACCTCGTAATGGCTGAGGCCGACGATGTCGCGGTCGCCCAGGCGGTAATCGTGGATCCAGCGGCGGCTCACGGACACGTAACGCATGTCGCGGTCGAACATGGCGATCGCCGCCGGCGCGTTGTCGATGAACAGCCGCAGCTTCTCATCGGCCTCGCGCTGCGCGGCCTCGCGCTGCTTGCGCTCGGTGACGTCCTGCATCGTGCCGAAGGCCGCGACCGGACGACCGTCGGCAAACGAGGTGACGTCGCCTTTCACGCGGACCCACCGGGTCTCGCCGTCGACGGTGATCCGGTGTTCCATGTCGTAGGAGGATCCGCGCAGCGATGCTTCCTTCGCCGCGAGCACGCGCTGCAGGTCCTCGGAATGGACGCGGCCGACGAACCTCTGCAGGTTCATCGGGGCGCCTGGCGGAACCCCCAGCATCCGGTAGGTCTCGTCCGAGCAGATGGCCTCCCCGGTCCGCAGGTCGAGCCGCCAGTTGCCGACGTGGGCGATCGCCTGCGCGCGGGCGAGGCTCGCTTCGCTGTCGCGCAGCTGCTGTTCGGCCCGCTTGCGCTCGGTGATGACGTCGAACACGGCGACGAAGTGATCCTCGCGCGGGCTGTACAGCGTGAGCGCGAACCACATCTGCATCGAATTGACAAAAACTTCCGCATGCTCCGGCTTCCCGGTTCGGGCGACCCGCCCGTACATCTCGATGAGGGCCGGATCCGACTCGCGGATGCCGGGAATGACTTCGCTCGCTTTCTTGCCGACGACATTGGCGAGCCCCGTCAGTGTCTCGAACGCGCGGTTGACCGAGAGATAGACGAAATCGTCCGCCCTGCCGCTCTTGTAGAGCATCCGGCAGTAGGCGAACCCGTTCAGCATGTTCTCGAACAGCGAACGATAGGTGCGTTCGCTCTCGCGCAGCGCATCCTCGATCCGCTTGCGCTCGGTGATGTCGCGGGCGACGCCGAACAGGCCGAAGGTGTTGCCGTTGGTATCGTGCAGCGGGCCCTTCGTGGTGAGGAACGTTCGGCGCCCGGCGGCCGTCGTCAGCGTCTCCTCGACGGTGATCGGGGTGTTCTCCGAGAGCACGCGGCGGTCGAAGGCCCTCACCTTGGCGGCATCGTCGGGCGAGAAGACCGCGTCGTCATCCTGGCCCAGCACCGCACCGGGATCCTTGCCCATCACCCGCGCTGCCTCCCGATTGAAGAGCAGGTAGCGGCCCTCGATATCCTTCGCGATGATGGCGTCGGCCGAGGCGGCGGCGACGGCGTCGAGGAGCTGCAGGGCCGAGAGCTTCTCCGCCTGGGTCGCGCGCTCACGCAACGATGCAGCGAGTTCGTGGCGCTGGCGAAGCGCGAAGACGCCCGCCGCGGTGACGAGCAGCGCCAGCGCGCCGGCCAGGAGGATCGTGAGGACATCGGCGGCCGCACCGGTCCAGATCTCGGACCGGTCGATCTTGGCGACCAGCAACCAGTCGGTGCCACGCACCGCGCGGATCACGCCCAGGACGGGCACATGCCGATAGTCGTTGCCCTCGAGGACCATGCCGGCCATGCCTGCGTCGCGCGTGACCTGCGCCGCAAGCCCGCGTCCGGAAATCGGCATGCGCAGCACAACGGCAGCGTCGGCCTGGTGGCGCAACTCGCTCAGGAACTGGATTTCGGCGCCGTCGCGCCGGTAGAGAAAGGTCTCGCCACTGGCGCTCGGGGTTGGCCACGCCTGGAGCATCGGATAGAGCTTCGCGCCAGGATCGGCATCGAGCACGACGACGGGGCCCGGGCGGCCTTCGATGGCCGGCAGCGCTGCGACGAAGTCGAGGTGCAGGCGACCGCTGGCGTCCCGGAAGGGGCCGACGTGCACGATGTCGTTTTTCGTCGCGGCTTTCACGGCCGCGGCGCGGAGAGCGGCGTCGATCGCGAGCGAGGCGCCTTCCGAACGCCACAGCGGATTCGCCGCGCTCGTCCAGCAACAGCACGGCTTGAAATGCGTAGACCTTCCGGAAATCGTCGAGGCGCTTCTGCAGCTGATCGCGGCTGACCGTGTCGCCGCTATCGCGCCAGCGGCGGTACAGCTGAGTCCAGAACTGGCTGGATTGGGCGAAACGGGCGTCGGCATAGCGTTCGCTCAACCAGTCCTCGATCTGCTGGCCCTTGAGGTCGGAGATCGCGCGAAGCTGCGCCGCTTCCTTCTCCTTCTCCTCCACGCCGATCTGCGCGATGCCGGCTGCCGTCAGGCCGATGATCGCCACCGCAACCAGAGCCAGCGGTACGGCCAGTGATCGCACGCCCAGCCGCCACTTCGGCCGTTCGCCGCGGCGAAGGAGCCGCCGCATCAACCGATAGAGCAGCACCGATGTGACGGCGACGAACACCCAGCCTTTGAGCGTACTCGCCAGCGCCATTTGCCCCGGATCGGAAACGAGCCATACCAACGCCTTGTCCGAGAGCAGGATCCACAACGCGGCGAACGCCGCGTACGGCACGACGACGCTCAGGATCGCCGTCGTGGCACGGCCCTCGGGCGTGGGGGATCCCGCGCGCGGCGTTTCCTGGATCATCGAAGGTGGCCGATGCGTCCCGATCCCGCGGTTCAGCCGTCGTCCCGATGGCGTTGGGCGATGGCGACGAATTCGTCGAACGCGGCGACGAACGCGTCGGCGATGTCGGGATCGAAGTGCCGGCCGCGGTCGGCGATGATGATGGCGCGCGCCTCGTCGAGAGACATTGCAGCTTTGTAGACGCGCTTCGAAATGAGCGCGTCGAACACGTCGGCAAGCGCCATCAGGCGAGCCGAAATGGGGATGACGTGTCCGGCGAGGCCGTCCGGATAGCCGGCGCCGTTCCACTTTTCATGGTGCCAGTGCGCGATGTCCTTGGCGAGGATGAGGAAATCCGCCGTGCCGCCGGCATCCTTCTCGGCACGTTCGATCGCATCGGAGCCGAGCTTCGCATGCGTCTTCATGACTTCCCATTCCTCCGGGGTCAGCGGGCCGGGCTTCAACAGGATGTGGTCAGGGATGCCGACCTTGCCGATGTCGTGCAGCGGCGCGGATTTCGTCAGGAGGTCGATGTTGCGGTCGGTGAGAAACTCGCAGAAGCGCGGGTGGTCCTTGAGCGTCGTTGCCAGGATGCGCACATAGGCCTGCGTGCGGCTGATGTGATCTCCGGTTTCGGTGTCGCGGGTTTCCGCGAGACCCGCGAGCGCCCGGATGGCGACGTCCTGGATCCGCTGGTTTTCGCCCAGCCGGCGGGCCACTTCGGCTTCGAGAAATGCATTCTCGTCGCGCAGCCACGCGCGGGCCCTCCGCGCCTCGATCTGGGTGCGCACCGCGGGCCAGGACCACGCCGGGCACGACGGGCTTCGTGATGTAATCGGCGGCCCCGAGCTCGAGGCCGCGCTCCTCGTCGCGGGGATCGAGCAGCGTGGTGAGGAAGATCACCGGAATGTCCCGGGTGCCGGGGTGCGTCGCGCAGCAGTCGCAGCACCTCGTAGCCGTCCATTTCCGGCATCATGATGTCGAGGAGGACCAGATCCGGATGCGGTTCCTGGGCCGCGTAGCGGAGCGCAGCGCGTCCCGAGTTCGCGGCCTTCACCCGATAGCCGGCGAGGCGGAGGACTTCGCTCAGCACCCCTAAATTCTCGGGAACGTCATCGACGATCAGCAGCGTTCCCGCGGTGGCGAGCGCATTGACTGGCTTGAGGACGGTCGCATCCATTCGCTGATCCCCGGTAGCGGCAGGTGACCCGCCGGTGGAGTCGACGCCGGTGGCGCGATTCACGGGCGCGATTATCGGCGCTCCCCGCGACGCAGCAATTGTCGTGCCTCAAGAGGAGCCGAGATGGCTCCAGCCCGGACCGGAACGCGGACCAATCGGCATCCGCAGGGGCGGCGGGGATCGTTCGCCGTCAGCGAGTGCGATGGATACCCGAGTAAGCCACTCGGGCGCGGGTCGACCCATCCTGTCGCGGGCAAGGAAACGCTGTTCGAGGGCGGCAGTTTCTGCCGCGCTCAGGAACCGACGCCGGAACGGGCGCTCTGGGGCCGGTTTATTCTGATGTCATAATTCGGATGGGCTGCCGCCACCGGCCATCCGCGATCGATGATTTCAAGCTCCCTGTTACGCGCGGCAATCGCCGCCATTTCGCTTTCGCTCTGCGGCGCGGCCGGCGCGTCCGACTTCATCCTCGCGCCGGTGCCCGGGGCGCCGCCGCTTGCGCCATCACCCGCGTCGCCTTCGATTGTGCCGGAGTTCCAGTTCACGTTCGGCTCGCCGGTGCGGTGGCCGGGCGCGCTGCTCCGATGGAAATACAACCACGCGGGCGCCCCGGAGCCCTTCTTCTCGGACAAGGCGGGCACGATCCAGAAGATCATCGGAGCGTCGGCGAAATGGAGCGCGGTATGCGGCATCCAGTTCGCCTACGACGGCGAGACGGCGACACCACCCAACAGCGTCGCCGGCGGGCAGCCCGATCGCACCAACGTCGTGGGGTGGGGAGCGCCTGGTCCAGGGATGGCGGGCATCACCTACGCGTGGTACGCGACGCAAGGCGGCGCTCGTGTGCTGGCCGATTCCGACGTCGTGTTGAGCCCGGCTTACGTGACGTCGGCGGGGCAAATGGATCGCACCGCCACGCACGAATGGGGGCATGCGCTCGGGCTCGACCATTCGAACCTCGACGGGTCGGTGATGTCGGGCCTCCCGGATTCGCCCTACAACACCCTCGTCGACCTTCAGCCCGACGATGCTCGCGGGTGCCGCTGCCTCTACGGCGCTGCGGCGGGTCAGCTCGCGGCCTACGCCTGCTCGCTGCCAACTGCCGTCGATTTCGGCGTGCAGGCGGTCGGCGTCGATTCGGCGCCCCAGCGCGTCAGCCTGGTCAACGACGTAACGGCGAGCGCGCCGCTCACGGTCTCCGGCATCAGCGTCGCGAGCGGCGAGTTCTTCGCGAGCGCCACGAGCTGCGTCGCCGGCGCGGCGCTCGCTCCGGGCGTGGGTTGCACGATCGATTTCATCGCGCGGCCGGGTCTCGCCGGGCTCCGCGCCGCAGAGGCGGTGATCGCGACGTCCGACGGCGCATACCGGCTGCCCCTGCGCGCGACCGGTCAGGTCGGCGCGATAACGCCCAACTATCAGGGACTGTGGTGGGTGCCGGGGGGCGCGGAAGCCTACTGGGGCGTCAATTTCGCGCACCAGGGCGATTCGGTCTTTGCCACGTGGTACACGTACGACACCAGCGGCAAGGCATGGTGGCTGTCGATGCTCGCGAGCCGGACAGCGCCGACGGGCAATACGTACAGCGGCACCATCCACGTGGATGCCGGACCGCCGTTTGCCGCGTACACGATGCCGGCAGTGCCGACAGCGGTCGGGAACGGCACGCTGACCTTCGGTGATGCGAACAATGCAAGCTTCGAGTACACGGTGAACATTGCAAACGGCCAGGTTCACCAGACGAAGCCGCTCGCGCGCTACGTGCTCGATGGCACCAGCCCGCAGCCGACGTGTACGTACGACGCGGCCGCCGACCTCACGGCGGCGGGCAACTACCAGGACCTGTGGTGGGTGCCCGGCGGAGCCGAGGACGGTTGGGGCGTCAATTTTGCCCACCAGGGAAGCCAGCTTTTCGCAACCTGGTACACGTACGGAAGCGACAACGCGCCACTGTGGCTGTCAGTCCTCGCGCAGCGCGTCGGGACGACCAACGCCTACACCGGGGCGCTGATGCGCACCGCAGGCCCGCGTTTCGATGCTTACAAGGCTTCCGACCTGCAGCCGATCCAGACGGTGGGAACAGCCACGTTCACGTTCGCCGACGGCAACCACGCGACGTTCGACTACGCAACCGATGGCAGCGGCGGCCTGCCGGCGGTGTCCCAGCGCAAGCCGATCACCCGGGTCCCCCTCGCCGCAGGCGGCACCGTCTGCAGGTAGCGGCGCGAGCCTGAGAGCAGGGGCTCCGCGCGCGGGTAGCGCGTGGGGATGCGACCGGGGCGAGTCGACGCAGGCGGCCGACCACTCGGCGCAACGATCTACGACGATGTATCGGAGGCCGCGGCGCGAGGATGCGCCTTGGACCCGTCGGCGCGGGCGGTCGCCCCCACGGCGCAACGATCCGCGACGACGCGAGCTTGAGTTGGGTCAAGGCGGCCTCCCGCCTCGCGGACCACCATCCCGAATGTCGCGCCGCGAGCGGCGCTCCGGAGTTGCCCATGACCTGCGACTGCGTGTCGTCGCCTCCCCGCTACGGCGAGACCGCTGCCGGCACTCACGCCGCCATCGCGTCATGACGATCAACGCAGCGGCGGTTCTTCTTGGCGGTCACGACCCGCAACGGACCGCCATCGTCTGCGGCGGCGAGCGCATCACCTTTGGCGAATTGCAGGACGCCGTCGCGCGCGCGGCGGCCGACTGGCGCCGCCGCGGCCTCGACCCGGGCGATCGGGTCGCGGTGAAGCTCGCCGACGGCATCGCGTGGGTCGTTGCATTCCTGGGCGCGATCTGGGCGGGCGGCGTCGCCGTCGGGATCAACCCGCGGCTCTCCGCGATCGAATGGGCGGCGATCCTGGGAGAGGCGGGATTCCGGTGGATCCTCGACGAGTCGCGCGACGGAACGCTCGCGACATACCACGAGCAAATCGTGCTGCGGGACGAGTGGAAGCGAGCGATCGCCGCAGCGGACCCGGTCGCGGCGATGCCGATGGACGAGGAGGCGCCTGCGTTCTGGGGTCACTCATCGGGAACGTCCGGCAAGCCCAAGGCGGTCGTGCATGCGCAGCGCTTTGCGTTGCATTGCGAGCGCGTCGCGGCCGAGATCCTGAACGTGGGGCCCGACGATCGGCTGTATGCGACGTCGAAGCTCTTCTTCGCGTATCCGCAGGCGAACAGCCTGTTCTCGGGCCTGAAGCAGGGCGCGACGGTCATCCTCGAATCGGATTGGCCGACCGCGGCGAAGGTCGTCGCCGTTGCGCTCCGTGAGCGACCGTCGGTGTTCTTCACCGTCCCTTCGATGTACCGCATGCTCCTTGCGGAAGGGCATGCGCCGCGCTTTCGCGACTCCGGCATCCGCGTCTGCGTGTCGGCCGGCGAAGCGCTGCCGTCGAGCCTGCGTGCCGCGTGGCGCGAAGCGACGGGGCTTTCGATCGTCGACGGCTACGGTGCGTCGGAAACGCTTTGCCTCGTGCTCGTCAACGCCGATGGCGGCGACGGATTCGTGCCCGCGCCGGGTGTCGACGTGCGGCCGCTCGGCGAGGCGCACGACGGCGCTCCGACGCGGCTTTCGATCCGTGCGCCGACCGGTTCGCTCGGCTATTTCAACCGTCCGGACGCGCAGGCCGAATACTTCCGGGCGGGCGCGTTCTGTCCCGCCGATCTGTTCGAGCGCACCGAGGGTGGCCGCTTTCGCTTCGGCGGACGCGAGGATTCGCTGGTGAAGGTGCGAGGCCGCTGGGTCGATCTCGCCGCGCTGGAAGAGCGCCTCGCGGCCGCATCGCCCGACATCGTCGAGGCTGCCGCGGTCAGCGTGCCCGACGCCGACGGCATCGCCACCGTCGCGTTCTTCTACGTGACCAAGCCGGAAGCGGCGAGCGCGGTCGCAATCGCGCTGCAGGCATCGATCGAACCGCTCCCGCCGCATCAGCGCCCATGCTGCCTCCGCGCGATCTCCGCGCTGCCGAGGACCGCCACCGGAAAGTTGTTGCGTCGCAAGCTCGCCGAGATCCACGCGATCTAGCGCGCTGGTCAGCCGCCGGCCTCTTTTGTCGTGCGTGCTGGCCGAAGGCACGACCGACGGTCGACCTCGGTAGCATCGGGCCTCACCTCGTGCTTGCGGCCGCCACCTCGCTCAACGGCGCCGCGGTCGCAAGAGCTCGATCCTGAGGTCGTCTTCGTAGGGTGGGACGTTGCACTCGACGACGTCGCCCGGTGCGACCTGAAGCCTGACGCCGACGACATCGGCGTGCACCGGCAATTGCGCGACGCAGCGGTCGGCGAGCACCGCCGCCCGGATCGCGGAAACTCGGCGCTGCGACAGGTAGGAGAGAACCCGCGCGAGCGAGTGCCCGCGATAGAGCACGTCGTCGACGACGAGCACCGTCGATCGCTCGAGGCCGCGCGCCGCGAATTCGGGATTCTCGGTCAGCAGGGTCTCAGGATGCAGGAGCGCGAGATCGTCGCCGTAGCGCGAAAGCCTGAGCTCGAAGCGCGGCAGGTCGAAGGCGTGCCGCGCGCGGAGCCGCGCCTGCAGCATCGACGCGAGCGGCGCGCCGCGGCGCAGAATCCCGAGGAGAACGGGGTCGTCGGCGCCGCGGAGCAGCGCCGCCGCCTCCGCGGCCATCCGATCGAGCACGATCTCGATCGCGGAACGATCGTAGAGGCAGAAGCGATCGCCTTGCACAGGGTCGGGCGACATCGTGGAGCTTCGCAGCGAGGTGCGTTGGTCGACGCCGAGTTCCGCAGTTGACCGTCGCGGGAGGCTCTGACGCGATGGCCGATCGTGCCCGCCTTCAGGCGAAGATGCTCTCGTCGTATTCGCTTTCCCGGATTTTCGCCTGAGCCGCGGCGAGACGCGCGACCGGCACGCGGGGCGCCGAGCACGAAACGTAATCGAGGCCCGCCCAATGGCAGAAGCGGATCGATTCCGGATGCCCGCCGTGCTCCCCGCAGATGCCGATGACGAGGTCGGGACGCGCCGCGCGGCCCCAGTCCACGGCGAGCTTCATCAGCCGTCCGACGCCCTTGACGTCGAGCACCTCGAACGGATTGTCGCGCAGGATGCCGGTTTCGAGGTACAGCGGGAGGAACTTGTTCTCGGCGTCCTCGCGCGAGAACGAGAACGTCGCCTGGGAGAGGTCGTTGGTGCCGAAGGAGAAGAATTCGGCGAATTCCGCCAGGCGCGAAGCGCGCAGGCACGCACGCACGACTTCCACCATGCTGCCGAACTTGAAATGGAGCTTCACGTTTTCGCGCGCCTCGATTTCGGCCTGCAATGCGTCGACCATCGTCTTCACGCGCTTCAGCTCCTCGGCGGTGGCGACCTGCGGGACCATGATCTCCGGATGCGCGTCGATGCCTTCCTTCACGCACTCGGCTGCCGCCTCGAGGATCGCCCGGATCTGCATTTCGTAGATCTCGGGATAGCTGATGCCGAGCCGCACGCCGCGGTGTCCGAGCATCGGGTTCACCTCGGAGAGCAGGTGCACTTTCCGTAGCAGCACCTCGCGGCGCGCGAGCAGCGTGCCGTCGCGCTGCGTTTCGCGGTAGTGCGCGAGACTTTGCTGCAGCTTTCCGAGGCTCTCGACGTAATCGCGCGGCAGGTCGGGGTCGAGCAGCTTCAGCGTGTCGGGGAGCTCGGCGATCGTGCGCGTGGTCCGCTGCAGCGCCCGCAGCTGGCTGATCTCGAACTCGAGTTGTGACGCCGTCGGCAGGAACTCGTGCATCGGCGGGTCGAGGAGGCGCACGGTGACCGGCAGCCCGGCCATCGCCTTGAAGATGCCCTTGAAGTCGGCGCGCTGGATCGGCAGCAGGCGGTCGAGCGCATCGCGCCGCGCCTCCGTCGTTTCGGCGAGGATCATCTCCTGCACGATCGGCAGCCGAGCGCTGTCGTTGAACATCCGCTCGGTGCGGCAAAGCCCGATCCCCTTCGCGCCGTACTGCCGCGCGCGCGCGGCGTCGCGCGGCGTGTCGGCGTTCGCGAGCACGGCAAGTCGCGCGGCCTCGTCGGCCCATGACAGAAGCGTGGCGAGCTCGGCGAAGACTTTTGCCTCGACGGTCGGGATTTCGCCCGCGTAGACGTTCCCGCTCGTACCGTCGATGGTGACGACATCCCCTTCGCGCAGCACGGTGCCGCCGACTTCCGCACGGCGCTCGCGCACGTCGATCCGGATCGCCTCGCAGCCGGAGACACAGGGCTTGCCCATCCCCCGCGCGACGACCGCCGCGTGCGACGTCTTGCCGCCGCGCGACGTGAGGATCGCCTGCGCGGCGAAAAACCCGTGGATGTCCTCGGGCTTGGTTTCCTCGCGCACCAGGATCACCTTCTCCCCGAGCTTGCCGCGCTGCTCGGCGGTGTCGGCGTCGAACACGATCCGGCCCGAGGCCGCGCCGGGCGACGCGGGAAGTCCCTGCGCGAGCGGTTTCGCCTTGTGCGCTGGGTCGAGCGTGGGCACGAGCAACTGCTCGAGCAACGTCGGATTGATGCGGGTCAGCGCCCGCTCCCTTGACACGAGTCCGCTCCCCGACATCTCGACCGACGTGATCACCATCGCTCGCGCGTTCATCTTGCCGTTGCGCGTCTGCAGGCAGTAGAGGCGGCCTTTCTCTATCGTGAATTCGAAGTCCTGGACTTCCTTGTAATGCGCCTCGAGCTTGTCGCGCAGCTCGATCAGCTGCCGGTGGAGGTCCGGCATTTCCTGCGCCATCGCGGCGATCGGCTTCGGCGTGCGGATGCCGGCGACGACATCCTCACCCTGGGCGTTGGTCAGATATTCGCCGTAGATCACGTTCTCGCCGGTGCCCGGATTGCGCGTGAAGCCCACGCCGGTCGCCGAATCGTCACCCATGTTGCCGAACACCATCGTCACGACGTTGACCGCGGTGCCGTTGGCCATGTCCTTCGTGATCCTGAACTGGCGCCGGTAGTCGACGGCGCGCTTGCCGTTCCATGACCGGAACACCGCCTCGATCGAGCGTTCGAGCTGCTCGTACGGATCGGCGGGAAACGGTTGGCCGGTGTGCAACCGGTAGATTTCCACGAACGCGTCCCCGAGCTCCCCCAACGCGTCCACCGTGAGATCCACATCCTGCACGGCGCGGTGCTTCTCCTTGACCGCCGTCATCGCCGCGTCGAACGCTTCGTCGGGAATCCCCATCGCGATCTTGCCGAAGAGCTGGACAAAGCGCCGCCATGCATCCCGGGCGAAGCGCGGGTTGCCGGTCTTCGCCGTCAAGCCCTCGAGCGTGGCCTCATTCAGCCCGAGGTTCAGGATCGTGTCCATCATTCCGGGCATCGACATCGCCGAGCCGGAGCGGACGGAAACGAGCAGCGGGTTTGCCGCATTGCCGAACCCCTTCCCCGTCTTGCGCTCGAGGTTCGCGATCTGCGCGCGGACGTCGGCCATCAGACCCTCGGGCAGCCGACTGGCTTCGAGATACGCGAGGCACGCCGCCGTCGTGATCACGAACCCGGGCGGCACGTTGAGGCCGATCTGCGTCATCGCGCAGAGGTTTGCGCCCTTGCCACCGAGCAACATCTTGTCGCTCGCGTCGCCTTCGTCGAAGGTGTAGATGTATTTCCGTCCGCTCATTCGCCCGCTCATTGCGCTGCTCCACGATTCGATTCGGATCCCGAAGGGGACGCCGCTGCTGCCTAAGCCCCTTGGACGATTTTCCCGCCCCGCCATCCGAGCGAGACTGACGTGGGTCAACAGGCTGTTCACGACGCCGAGTTGTCGACGACGCGTTGTGTGCTTGATGCCGGTCAAAGCGAGTCGGTCCCAGTGCTCATAGCATGTTTGTGCAGTAGCGGCATCGGCGATCAGCGGGGTATTCGAAGGCAGGTCGGCCCGCTTGGGAACCCCTCGCGGAACGGCGGGCGGCCTTGGCGTCCGATCGCTGGACGGTCGGTGCCGGCATGATGTTGCAGCGCAGCAACAACGGCCGAGGAGGACTCGGCGACTCCATGATGTTGTGCGGCGCGGACTGTTGGCCACAAGCGGTTGTGCCCGCGTCGCCCTGGACAAATGCCCGGGGCTGTACTAAACCTCATAGGAGCCCGCGGCTCGAGGGGGGATGATGGTGTCAATCTGGTGGGTGGTATTGGCGTTCGTGCTGGGTGGCTATGCCGGGATGCTGGCGTTTGCGCTCATGAGCATGGCGGCGAAGGAGGAAGTGCAAGCCGTCAAGGCCAGGGACAGCGTGGAGCGCGATGGTCTCGGTCCGGTGCATCTGGAAGCGCACTGGGGCACCAAGTAGCCCGGTTCGCGAGTTGACCGCTGTCCCGGCCCGGCGGATTCCACGCCGTGCCGTATCGGCGCCTCCGACCCTGAACGAACGGGAGGAGGAAGCCGCTCCTCTTTAGTTTCCCCTTCGTGTCGCGATAGCTCGCCCCCGCTCCCGACGTCAGGGTGGCGCCGCCGCGCCGCGGAACACTCGCTCCAGCCTCGCTACGGGGCGGGCTTCGCCTGGACGGTGCGCAGTCCCGGTTCCGACTCTTGGGCGCTGGCTTTCGGCGCCCCGATGTTCTGCTCGATGGGCGGCAGCGTGTGCGCGATCCCCTTGTGGCAGTCGATGCAGGTCTTGCCTTCGCCGAACCCCTTCTGGTGCTGTGCGGACCCGCGGCGGCCCTGCTCCGCATAGTCCATGTATTCGAAGTTGTGGCAGTTGCGGCACTCGCGCGAATCGGTGCTCCTCATCCGCGCCCACTCGCTTTGCGCGAGCCGGATGCGCTTGTCGTTGAATTTCGTCGGCGTGTCCACGCTGCCCAGCATGTGGTGCCACAGCTCGTTCGATGCCTGGATCTTGCGCGCGATCTTGTGCGTCCAGTCCTTCGGCACGTGGCAGTCCGGGCAGGTGGCGCGAACGCCCGTGCGATTCTGGTAGTGGATCGTGTTCCGGTACTCCTTGAACACGTTGTCCTGCATTTCGTGACACGAGATGCAGAAATTCTCGGTATTGGTGAGCTCGAGCGTCCAGTTGAAGGCGCCCCAGGCAAGAATGCCGGCGATGAACGTGCCGAGCACGAAGAGCGGTCCCGCGGCCCCGATCCGGCGCCACACGCGGGTGACGATGCCGTCGTTGGTGGAATTCTGCATGATGGCTCCCGTCAGGCGGTATGTGTGGTCATTTCTTCTGGACGAATTCGACGGAGGGTCTGAACGTGTTGCCAACCAGCGGTTTGGCGTTGGTCTGCGGTACGTGGCATGTCGTGCAGACGTAGCGGCGGGGCGAGATGTTGGCAAGCTCGCGACCGGTCGAGTCCTTGAAGTGCGTGACGCTGACCTTGGTCGCGCCGGTCTCCTTGACTTTGGACCAGGCGTGGCAGTCCATGCACTTGTTGAAGTTCTTGGTGATCTGGTAGCCGCGGATCGAATGCGGAATCAGCGGCGGCTCCTGCGTCGAGCTGCGCGGAATCGCCGGACGGTCCCGCTCGAGCTTGAACATGTCGGGCTCGGTCGTCTTGTCGATCGGCGTGTCGCCGCGCAAGGATTGAAGCTTGACCGGTGCCTCCGGGGTGGCTGCCGGTGGGGCAGCGGGCGTCGGGGTTGGCGCCGGCGCGGCGGTCGCGGCGCCGGCCACGTGCATCACCGCGAGCAGCATCGCCACCGCAGCGGGAAGGACAAATCGGGCGACGGATCTCATGCTTCGCTCCTTCGGTCGAATCGGTGGGGGAACTGGAAAACGTCTTTGCTGCATACGTCGACGCAGCGGGCCGCAGTTGGCGCAGGCGGCCGGGGTGATGACCGGCGTCGCGGCGGCGTCGCGCGGCGGAGAGCAGCGGGCGGGATCACCGCGGGTTCGGGACATGCGGCGTAGCAATCGGCGCAGTCGTTGCGCGCGGCCCGCCTGCGGGCGGACACGCGCAGCAGCGACACGCGGCCCGATTGCCCGGGCGAGGCGAGGAAACGCCGACGGGCGGCGTCGGCCGGTCCGCTCCTCGCGCCCTCGCTGGTCGTCATGACGGGCATTGGTCAAGCCGCCATACACCGGCGCTTCAGATCCTCGTGACCTTGACCGCGCATTTCTTGAAGTCGGTTTCCTTGGAGATCGGGCAGGTCGCGTCGAGCGTGAGCTTGTTCACGAGCCTCGATTCGTCGAAGAACGGGACGAAGACCAGGCCCTGCGGCGGCCTGTTGCGGCCGCGCGTTTCCACGTGCGCAAAGATCTCGCCGCGACGCGAGGCGATCTTGCACTCCATCCCGCGCTGCAGCCCGCGTGCCTTGGCGTCGTCGGGATGCATGAACACCACGGCTTCCGGAAACGCGCGGTGCAGTTCGGGGACGCGGCGCGTCATCGACCCCGTGTGCCAATGCTCGAGGACGCGGCCGGTGCACAGCCACAGGTCGTACTCCTTGTCCGGCACTTCGACGGCCGGTACCCAAGGCAGCGCGAAGATCACCGCTTTCCCATCGGGCTTGCCGTAGAACCTGACGCCCTCGCCTTTCTTCACGTAGGGGTCGTAGCCTTCGCGGAAGCGCCACAGCGTTTCCTTGCTGTCGACGACGGGCCAGCGCAGGCCGCGGGCCTTGTGATACACGTCGAACTCGGCGAGGTCGTGGCCGTGGCCGACGCCGAACTTCCGGTATTCCTCGAACAGCCCCTTCTGCGCGTAGAAGCCGATGAGCTTCGAGTCATCGTTGTCGTAGCCGGGCTCGGATCTCCTCGACCGTGTACTTGTTGACGACGCCGTTCGCGTAGAGCACGTCGTAGAGCGTCTTGCCCTTGTACTGCGGCTTTTTGGCAACCAGCTCCGCGGGCCACACTTCCTCGACCTTGAAGCGCTTCGAGAACTCCATGAGCTGCCACAGGTCGGAGCGCGCCTCGCCCGGCGCCTTCACCTGCTGGCGCCAGAACTGCGTCCGCCGCTCGGCGTTGCCGTACGCGCCTTCCTTCTCCACCCACATCGCCGCGGGCAGAATCAGGTCGGCGGCGAGCGCGGAGACGGTCGGATACGCGTCGGAAACGACGACGAAGTTTTCGGGATTGCGCCAGCCCGGATAGACCTCCTGGTTGATGTTCGGGCCGGCCTGCATGTTGTTGGTCGTCATTGTCCAGTAGCAGTTGAGCTTTCCGTCCTTCAGCATCCGGCTCTGCAGCACGGCGTGGAAGCCGGGCTTGTCGGGGAGGGTGCCTTCGGGCAACTGCCAGATTCTTCGGTGATCTGCCGGTGCTCGGGGTTCCCGACCACCATGTCGGCGGGCAGCCGGTGCGAGAACGTCCCGACTTCGCGTGCCGTGCCGCACGCGGACGGTTGGCCGGTGAGCGAGAACGGGCCGTTGCCGGGCTCCGCGATCTTGCCGACGAGCAGGTGCACGTTGTAGATCATGTTGTTGGCCCACGTTCCGCGCGTGTGCTGATTGAAGCCCATCGTCCAGTAGGAGACGACCTTGCGCTTCGGGTCGGCGTAGATCTCGGCCAGCGCCTCGAGATCGCGCACCGGGACGCCCGATAGCTTCGAAACCTTTTCGGCGTTGTAGTCGGCGACGAACTTCGCGAACTCCTCGAAGCTGATCTCGTCCGCGGCGTTCGGATCGCCGTTTGGCTTGCCGTCGGCGCCGGCGTAGCCGTTGTTCTTCTGCTCCTTTTCCGCGATGTGATTCGGGCGCAGTCCGTAGCCGATGTCGGTGACGCCCTTCATGAAATTCACGTTCTTCTTCACGAAGTCGGTGTTGACCTTGTTCTTCGAGATGATGTAGTGGCAGATGTAATTGAGGATCGCCAGATCCGCCTGCGGCGTGAACACGATCGGCAGGTCGGCCAAGTCGAAGCTCCGGTGCTCGAACGTCGAGAGCACGACGACTTTCACGTGCGGCGCCGTGAGCCGGCGGTCGGCGAGCCGCGACCACAGGATCGGATGCATTTCGGCCATGTTCGATCCCCACAGCACGAACGCGTCGGCCTGCTCCAGATCGTCGTAGCAGCCCATCGGCTCGTCCATGCCGAAGGTCCGCATGAAGCCCGCGGCGGCACTCGCCATGCAGTGGCGGGCATTGGGATCGAGGTTGTTGGTCCGGAAGCCGGCCTTGAAGAGCTTGGCCGCGGCGTAGCCCTCCCAGATCGTCCACTGGCCGGAGCCGAACATGCCGACCGAGGTCGGCCCCTTTTTCGCGAGCGACTCCTTCCACTTGCGCGGCCATGACGTCGAACGCCTCGTTCCACGAGACGGGAGTGAATTCGCCGTTCTTGTCGTAGACGCCGTTCTTCTTGCGCAGAAGCGGTGTCGTCAGCCGGTCGCTGCCGTACATGATCTTCGACAGGAAGTAACCCTTCACGCAGTTGAGCCCCCGGTTTACAGGCGCATCGGGGTCGCCCTGCGTCGCGACGACGCGACCATCCTGAGTGCCGACGAGGACGCTGCAACCGGTGCCGCAGAATCGGCACGGTGCCTTGTCCCAGCGGATGTTGACGTTGTCCTTCGGCGTCGCGGCTTGCCCGAGTGCCGTTCCCGGCAACTCGATGCCCACGGCGGCGGCGGCAGCCGCGGCGGCCTGCGTCTTGATGAAGTCGCGTCGGTTGATCGTCATGGCTCAAACCTCCGGGGAGGAATCGTCGCTGAATTGAAAGACGAGCGAGACCGAGAGCACGCCCTCGATCTTGTTGATCGCAACGAAGCCGTCGGCGGCGGCGCCGGCGTCGGCGTGGTCGGCGACGACGACGAGCTGCCCGGCGGGCGTGGCGGCGCGGACCTCTACGCCGGGCATCTTTTCCAGCGTGGCGCGTACGCCGGCGCAGTGTTCGGGGCGCGAACGCACGATCAGGCTCGAGACGTTCATGCGTCCATCGCAGCGCACAGAAGATTCCGGCGCGTGCGCGATCCATGCGAAAACCGACCTTCAAGCCGCGCGCGTTCGCGCATTGCAGACACCAAAGGGGTGCTCCCGGCGGCGCTCTTGCAAATCCTGACTGGGGCTGTCGTCCATCGGCCCCGAAATCCCATGCTGATGATCGGTGGAGGGGAGCGTGCCAGCTTTGATGTGGCGCAAGAATCCGGCAAAGGGCACATTCGAGATAGGGTCACCCGCAAGTGCGCTGCGGCACCGCGCTCTGGTGGCGCGGCGGATCCGTCCCGCCGCGCTTGAAACGCTGGCGCGGGCCGCCATGTTCAGGTTCATGCCGCTGGATCCACCCGAATCGACCCCTGTTGGAGCGCAAACCGCAGCGGAATCGCCGCCGGACGTCGGCGTGCAGGCGCCCGACGCGGCATTGCACGACGCATATTCACGCGTGGTCACCGCGATCGTGGCACGCGTCGCGCCTGCGGTTGCCCACGTTCACGTCGAAGCTCGGCACGGCGGGCGGGGCGCGCGGCGCGGAGGCGCCGGCTCCGGCTTCCTCATTACGCCCGACGGATATCTCCTCACCAACAGCCACGTCGCCGGCGATGCGAGCGCGATCGAAATCACGCTTGCCGATGGCCGCAGCGCCGCCGCCGATGTCGTCGGCGACGACCCCGACTCCGACCTGGCCGTGCTCAAGGTCGCGGCGAGAGACCTTGCGTGGTTGCGGCTGGGCGACTCGACACGCGTCGTGGCAGGTCAGATGGCGATCGCGATCGGCAGTCCCTACGGATTCCAGCATTCGGTGACCGCGGGGATCGTGAGCGCGCTGGGACGATCGATGCGCGCGCAAACGGGGCGGCTCCTCGACAATGTGCTGCAGACGGATGCGGCGTTGAACCCCGGCAATTCGGGTGGGCCGCTCGTCGATTCGCGCGGCGAGGTGATCGGCGTCAATACCGCGGTGATCCTCCCTGCACAGGGGATCTGCTTCGCGATTGCCGCATCCACCGCCGAGCGCGTGGCGATTGCGCTGATCCGCGAAGGCCGGGTGCGCCGCGCGTGGCTCGGCGTCGGCGGGCAGACGGTGCCGCTGCCGCGCCGCGTCGTCCGTCATTTCGATCTGGCACGGGAGACGGGAGTGCGCATCGAGTCGGTGGAGAGCGATTCCCCCGCCACTGCCGCCGGTGTCCAGCGGGGCGACATCGTCGTCGCGCTCGACGGAGCGCCGGTGGCCGATGTCGACGATCTGCAGCGCGCGCTCGGTGGCGAGGCAATCGGCCGCGAAACCACGCTTATCGTGCTGCGGCGCGACCGCAAGCTCGCGCTGGCCGCGGTGCCACGTGAGCGCGCCGCAGCAGGCGCGCGCGCAAAGCGTTGAGTGCGATAGCGAGCGCGCTGCCGAAGCGACGCCTTTGCAACGGCGCATTTCTGTGGAACAATCGGGGCAACTACTTTTTCGGGGTGACCGCGATGCTGGACCGCGACGGTTATCGCCCGAACGTTGCCATTGTCATCGTCAACGCGAAGAACCAGGTCTTCTGGGGTAAAAGGATCCGAGAGCACTCGTGGCAATTTCCGCAGGGCGGCATCAATCTCGGTGAGACGCCTGAACGGGCGATGTTCCGCGAGTTGCACGAGGAAGTCGGACTTGCGCCGAACCACGTAAGGATCCTGGGTCGCACACGTGACTGGCTGCGTTACGAGGTGCCGCAGCACTGGGTGAAGCGCGAGTACCGCGGCAGCTACCGCGGGCAGAAACAGATCTGGTATCTACTGCGACTCGTCGGCCGCGATACCGACGTCAAGCTTCGGGCGTGCGAACATCCGGAGTTCGATGCCTGGCGCTGGCACGATTACTGGGTGCCGCTCGAAACCGTGATCGAATTCAAGCGCGAAGTCTATCGGCGCGGGCTGACCGAGCTCGAGCGCTATCTGCACGTGCGGCCGCAGACGCGACGGGAACGCCTGTACGGATTCCCGCATCCCGTGATGCCGCCGTCGTACGCCGATCCCACGTCGCGCAGCGAGTAGCGGCGCGAGCGTCAGGACCGGGGGCCGTCGGAGCTGATCAGGCGGCGGGCCGCGCGATCGTGCCTGGACGAGGGTTGGTCCGAGGCACTAATGGCACTCGCCCACCCGCCGCGCGGACCACGTCATCGTCAACGCGGTGGCGGGGCCGTTGGCGGTTTTGGTCGTCGCCGTTATCTTGCCGTCGTAGCGCGTCGGCTCGATTTTGAACTGTGCGGTCCCGGAGAGCGTCTCGTTGCCGTTCGTGCAGGCGAAAGCGTAGCTCGTCGCGGCGTTGTCGGTGACGACGTTCGAAAGTCGGCAATCCCCGCCGGGGCGGGGCATCGATTTCGTGCCGTCGTCGATCTCCTTCTGGGTGACGCAGTCGCGATCGGTCGACTCCACCGGCACCTGGCCTTCGCGCGCGATCGTGACCGTCGACTCCCATGTCCCCGGCAGCATCGGCGAAGCCCCAAGGGCCGGAGCCGGCAGCGCGAGCGCCGCCGCCACCGCCGCCGCGACTAGCGCGCTCCGCGTCACCGCCACATGCCCATGCCGCCCATGCCGGCTACACCGCCGATCATTGCGGACATCAGGACGACACCGAGCAGCACCCACAGGACCACGACGCAAATGATCACGACGAGGGTGTAGCCGACGGCCTTGTCCGCGGTACTCTTCTTGAGCAGCGGCGCCCCGAGATAGAACGTGTAGAGCGAGTAGATCCCGGCCAGCAGGCCGATGAGTCCGCCGATGTACGGAAGCAGATGGAAGATGCCCCCGACCCATGCCGCAGTGTGCGAATAGGCGACGAGCTTCAGCGACTGGACGAAATTCTTCTCCCCGCCGAACGAAGGCGCCAGCGCGTCGGCGATCAGCGTCACGACGAATACCACG
The DNA here is from genome assembly GCA_963733985.1 of uncultured beta proteobacterium. Taxonomy (GTDB): domain Bacteria; phylum Pseudomonadota; class Gammaproteobacteria; order Burkholderiales; family Casimicrobiaceae; genus CAIWHR01. The sequence continues at coordinate 159,374 of CAVTFF010000011.1, forward strand.
ACCAGCGCGACCACATAGCTGAACACGGCCGCCGCCGCGATGATCATGCCGCCGCGGATCGCCATCGCAATCGGCCCGATCGCGGCGAGGATCAGGACGTAGCCCACGAAGATCGACTGCGTGGTCGCCGTTTCTTCGGCGATCTTCGGCCACTCCGTCTTGGGCGTGAGGAGGATGTTCTTGACGCGTTCGACCAGTCCCATGGCATTGCCCCCTGTGAGATCCGTTGACTTGCTCTGCAGCGCGGCTCGCGATCTCGTGGACCGGGCGCGCCGATTGTCGTCTCGCAAGATCGAAGTTTAGGGCAACGATGCGCGGGTGTCGAACGCCTGCCGCCATTTCAGCAGTGCGATGTTCTCACGCGGTCCGGGCGGTTGATCGCGCTCGCCTGACCTTCGCTACGCTCGCGTTAGCCTCCACCGCAATTGGCCTTGCCCAGCCGAGCATGGCGAAATTTGTGGCTCGGGCCGCTCGCCTGATCCTTGCTCAGCTGAGCAAGACCAGATTGTCCCGGTGAATGAGCTCCGGCTCGTCGACGTAGCCCAGTATCGCTTCGATCTCCGAGGACGGCTTGCGCAGGATGCGCGCGGTCTCCTGCGCGCTGTAGTTGACGAGGCCGCAGGCGATTTCACGGCCGTCGGCGTCGACGCAGCCGACAACTTCGCCGCGCTCGAACTCGCCGGCGACGCCGACGACGCCGATCGGCAGCAGGCTCTTTCCCTCGCGCTGCAGTGCGCGGACGGCGCCGGCGTCGAGCGTCAGGCGTCCTGCGAGCTGTACATGGTCGGCAAGCCACTGTTTGCGCGCGCCGAGCGAGACGGGGTCCGCCACGAGCGCAGTGCCGATCTCTTCGCCTTGCGCAAGGCGGACGAGCACGTCGGCTTCGCGTCCCGACGCGATGATCGTCGCCGCGCCGGATCGTGCCGCCCGCTTCGCCGCGAGCACCTTGGTCAGCATGCCCCCGCGCCCGACGGCGCTGCCCACGCCACCGGCCATTGCCTCGAGCTGTGGGTCGCCCGCACGCGCGTGGCGCACGAGCGTCGCCGACGGGTCTCGGCGCGGGTCGGCCGTGTGGAGCCCCTCCTGGTCGGTGAGCAGGACGAGCACGTCCGCTTCGATCAGATTCGTCACGAGCGCGCCCAGAGTGTCGTTGTCACCGAAGCGGATCTCGTCGGTGGTCACCGTATCGTTCTCGTTGATGATGGGGATCACTTCGAGCCGGAGCAGCGTCAGCAGCGTCGAGCGCGCGTTGAGGTAGCGCCGGCGGTCGGCGAGGTCGTCGTGGGTGAGCAGGATCTGCGCCGTGCGCAACCCGAACTTCGCGAACGCCGATTCGTAGGCCTGCACGAGGCCCATCTGTCCGACGGCCGCGGCAGCCTGCAATTCGTGCATTGCCCGCTTTCGTGCGTTCCACCCGAGGCGCTTGATGCCCTCGGCGATCGCGCCCGACGAGACGAGGACCGTTTGCTTGCCGCGCCGCTTGAGATCGGCGATTTGCGCGGCCCAGCGCGCGACGGCCGCGTGATCGAGCCCACGCCCGTCGTTGGTGACGAGTGACGAGCCCACCTTGACGACGATGCGGGTGGCGGAAGAGACGGGCGTACTCATGTTGGCTGCGGGGGCTGCACGTCGAAAAGCTTAAACCACGGAGACGATGGATCGGCGAATCCACGGAATCGGAGGAGTTCTCCGGGTCCCCGAGGTCCTTTGCGTTTCAGGTTCTTTCGATTATCTCGTCTGCCTCGGCGACCGTCGGCGCCGGCTGCGCGTCGAGCCACTCCTGGACCGCGAAGACGACGTCGCGACACCCTTCGCCGCTCACTGCGGCGATCGCGAAGGCGGGCCCTTTCCAGCGGTATGCTCTGACGAAAGCCCTGATGCGCGCGGCGCGTTCGCGCGCGGGAATCAGGTCGATCTTGTTGAGCACGAGCCAGCGCGGCTTGTCGTGGAGCGCAGGATCGTAACGCTTGAGCTCGGCTGTGATCGCGCGTGCGTCGTGAACGGGATCGGCGGCGGGATCGAACGGCGCCAGATCGACGATGTGCAGCAACAGACGCGTGCGCTGCAGGTGCCGCAGAAACTGGTGACCGAGTCCGGCACCGTCGGCCGCGCCCTCGATAAGCCCAGGGATGTCGGCGATCACGAAGCTGCGGTTTGCATCGGTGCGCACGACGCCGAGATTCGGCGCGAGCGTCGTGAACGGGTAGCCGGCGACCTTCGGCCGCGCTGCCGATACCGCGCGGATGAACGTGCTCTTGCCGGCGTTCGGCATGCCGAGAAGCCCGACGTCCGCCAGCACCTTGAGTTCCAGGTTGAGCCGCCGGCGCTCGCCTTCCTCGCCCGGCGTGAACTGCCGCGGCGCGCGATTCGTGCTCGACTTGAAATGCAGGTTGCCGAGACCGCCCTTGCCGCCCTTCGCCACCAGCGCCTGCTGCCCGTCCGCGGCGAGGTCGGCGACGAGCTCGCCGGTATCGGCGTCGGTGATGACGGTGCCGACGGGCATCCGCAGGTAGATGTCTTCGGCGCCGCGTCCGTACTGGTCCGCTCCGCGCCCGTTCTCGCCGCGCTTGGCCCGATGGATGCGCGCGTAGCGGTAGTCGATCAGCGTGTTGATGTTGCGGTCGGCCACCGCGTAGATGCTGCCGCCATGGCCGCCGTCGCCGCCGTCGGGTCCGCCGCGCGGCACGTATTTTTCGCGCCGGAACGACGCGCTGCCGTTGCCGCCGTCGCCGGCGACGACTTCGATCTTCGCTTCGTCGATGAATTTCACGGCGCGGCCTTGCGGTAGAGCGCAAAGCGCTCGGTGTCATCGCCGCGGCGGTGGCCTTCCCACACGAGCGCCCAGCCGTCGGGCGCCGGCGGGAGCGCCTCGATGCGTCCGTATTGGACGATGAGCGTGCGGCATTCGTTGTGCGGATTCGTCTCCTCGCGCAGCGTGGCGAGATGCGCGAAATACGCGAGGAGCGCACGTTGCGACTCGCCCAGGTTGCGGCTCGCGACACATCCGTCGTGGGGGAGCGCCGGCGCAAGCGCGTCGGCGACGTAGCGATAGCTGCGGCGCGAATCGAGATACGGCAGCCAGATCGTCGAGTACAGGCCCCAAAGCAGCACCATTCCGGCGGCCCAGTTCAGCACTGCGCGCCGATTCGAGCGGCGCGCGGGGCGGACCAGCACGATCCACAACAAGGTGAGGAATGCCGAGACGCAGATCGGGAGCCACGCGGGAATCGGCCGATAACCGGTTGTCGTGTCGCGGAAAAGCGCCGCGACCGCCGGTGTCATTCCGTTTCGCCACGTGTCCACCCAAAGCCACCACACCAGCGCCGCGAGGAGGCCGAACGTGAGGATGCCGAACCAGTCGAGCGCGCCCGAAAATCCGCGCTTCAGCGTGTCGATTTCGAGCGCGCCCAGAAGCGAAAGCGGCAGCAGCAGCGGCATCAAATAGGGAAGACGCGGGTCGGACATCACGGCAATCGCGGCGACGATGACGAGGGCGAGCGTCCCGGGAAGAATGACGGCAGGCACGGCTGCGCCGCCGTTGAAGCCGCGGCCGCGCATCCATAGCGTCCACAGCGCGAGCGGCAACGCGGGCCACGTGTACCAGGGCAGGTTCTTGGCCAGGAACATCGGATCGATCGACGCCGACGCGGACAGCGGCGCGAACCAGTCGGCGACGGATTGATCGGCCCACCAGAGCGAAAGGTGGGCGGGATCCCGGATGGCGAGCGCGACGGGCCAGGCGGCGCACAACGGCACCGCGACGCCGAGCCCAACGGCGACTGTCACCGCGTAGCGACGCGTACGCCAAGCCGAGAACGCCAGCGGCAGGATCAAAGCGGTGAGCACGAGCCACAGCGGACCCATGAGCCCGTGCGACAGAAACGCAGTGGCGACGCCGAGGCCGAGCCACGCGCCGCCGGCGACGGTGCGGCGAAGCGCCAGCGCGAAGCCGTAGGTCGCTGCCGCGATTCCCAGCATCAGCCCGAGGTCCGGCGAAAGCTGGTGCGCGCGGTCCCACAGGCCCACCGAGCCCACGAACAGCAGTACGGGCATCCAGCGGAAGTGAGCGCCGAACAGCTCGCGGCCCGTTGCGCCGAGCAGCAACAGCGTGAGTGCGAGCAGCGCGCCCGCGGCGATGCGCGCCGCATCGTGCGCCGGCAATACCCCCGACAGGAGCGTGCCGGTAAGGGCGGCTGCCGCATAGATCAAAGGGGGATGATCGATATAGGGTTCGCCCGCGAGCTGCGGCGCCAACGGATCGCCGCCGCGCATCATCTCGTAGGCGACACCGAACGCAGTCGCGTCCTCGGTCTTCCAGGGGTCGTGGCCGATCAGGCCCAGCACGACCCACGCGCCGCAGAGGACGACAAGGCCCAACTGCTTCCACGCGCGGTACGGTCCGGACGGGCTTGCTTCCGCGTCGGCGTTACGCGCATCGGTCACGGTCGCGAGTCGGGCCATGGCGGCGTCGGAGTGGGGGCTATCGATCGCAGGAAAACGCTTGCGCGCTGAAAGAAAAAGGCAGCCGAAGCTGCCTTTCTCGTGTGGGGCGCCGAGCAGGGCTTACCCCTCGCATTCTCGCTCGTTTCCTTAGGCCTTGGCGGCCTTTGTGGCGGTGGCCTTCGCCGTCGCGGGCTTCTCCGCGGCCGCTTTTGCGGGGGCCGGCGGCTTCGCGGCGTAGCGCTGGCGGAACTTGTCGATGCGGCCCGCGGTGTCCATCACCTTTTGCTTGCCGGTGTAGAAAGGGTGGCACGACGAGCAGACTTCTACATGCAGCGGCTTCACAACGGTCGAACGGGTCGTGAACGTGTTGCCGCAACTGCAGGTGACCTGGATTTCGCCGTAGTTCGGATGAATGCCGGTTTTCATGGAATCCTCGTTCGCCGGTCCAGCGCCTCGGGCTTCATTGCCCGTCGGGATGCGCCCGGACCGGTGTCGCATATCTGGGGGCTAGCACACGAAAATGCCAGAGCCCGTCGCGACAAAATAGGCCATTATGCCGTTTCCTATACTGCGATGCAACATACTTGGAGGAGCCGGTCCCGGCGAGCAGACTTGGCAAAAAAGTTAATCGTAAACAATGAGTTGCCGTGACCGCGTCGATGGCGCCCGGCGTCAGCCCCTGCGCATGCTATCGAAGAATTCGGCGTTGGATTTCGTCTGCTTTACCTTATCGACCAGGAATTCGGTCGCTTCGAGCTCGTCCATCGGGTAGAGGAGCTTGCGCAGCACCCAGACCTTCTGCAGGACTTCGGGCTTGAGCAGCAGCTCTTCCTTGCGGGTGCCCGACCGGTTCACGTTGATCGCGGGGTAAATCCGCTTTTCGGCCATCCGGCGGTCGAGGTGGATTTCCATGTTGCCGGTGCCCTTGAACTCCTCGTAGATCACGTCGTCCATCCGCGAGCCGGTGTCGATCAGCGCCGTCGCGATGATCGTGAGCGAGCCGCCTTCCTCGATGTTGCGCGCGGCGCCGAAAAAGCGCTTCGGCCGCTGCAGCGCGTTGGCGTCCACACCACCGGTCAGCACTTTGCCCGACGCCGGCACGACCGTGTTGTAGGCGCGCGCGAGCCGCGTGATCGAGTCGAGCAGGATCACGACGTCCTTCTTGTGCTCGACCAGGCGCTTCGCCTTTTCGATGACCATCTCGGCGACCTGCACGTGACGCGTGGCGGGCTCGTCGAACGTCGACGACACGACCTCGCCGCGCACCGAACGCTGCATCTCGGTCACTTCCTCCGGGCGCTCGTCGATCAGCAGCACGATCAGCACGACGTCGGGATAGTTCGCGGCGATCGAGTGCGCGACGTGCTGGAGCATCACCGTCTTGCCGGACTTGGGGGACGAGACGAGCAGGCCGCGCTGCCCCTTGCCGATCGGCGCGATGATGTCGATGATCCGGCCGGTCATGTTCTCCTCGGCCTTGATGTCGCGCTCCAGGGTGAGAGGCTCGTCGGGGAAGAGCGGCGTCAGGTTTTCGAACAGGATCTTCGACTTCGCGTTCTCGGGCGGCTCGCCGTTGACCTTGTCGACCTTGACCAGCGCGAAGTAGCGCTCGCCGTCCTTGGGCGTGCGGATCTCGCCTTCGATCGTGTCGCCGGTGTGCAGGTTGAAGCGGCGGATCTGCGACGGCGAGATGTAGATGTCGTCGGTGCCGGCGAGATAGCTCGTGTCCGGCGAGCGGAGGAACCCGAAGCCGTCGGGCAGGACTTCGAGCGTGCCGTCGCCGTAGATGCTCTCGCCCTTCTTCGCCTGCTGCTTCAGCATCGCGAAGATGAGGTCGTGCTTGCGCATCCGGTTTGCGCCCTCGAGCTCGTTGGTGTTGGCGATCTCGACCAACTCGGTGACTGGCTTGGATTTGAGTTCTGACAGATGCATGGCTACGCGCAGGAAAGGACGGGGGCGGCGGGGCCGCGGCGGGGAATGCGGGGAAGTTGGGCCCGGGAAAGGCTCCCGGGAGGGCGCCTTCGAATCGTCAGGCGGCGCCTTGGATCTTGCCGCAGGGCTGCCCCGGGAGACCGGGGAGCGCCGCGAGCACGAAAGTCAGGGTAGCGGGTTCAGAGGTTGCTGTCAACAAACGCCGTCAATTGCGACTTCGACAGCGCACCCACCTTTTGCGCGTGGGCCTTGCCGCCCTTGAACAGGATCAGCGTGGGAATGCCGCGAATCCCGAACTGGCTGGTCGTTCCCGGATTGGCGTCGATGTCGAGCTTCGCGACGGTGAGCCGCCCCGCGTAGTCCTTGGCGAGGTCTTCCAGGACCGGCGCGATCATCTTGCACGGACCGCACCATTCGGCCCAGTAGTCGACGAGCACGGGGGTCGCCGACTGGAGGACTTCCTGGTCGAAGGTGGCGTCGGAAACGAATTTGATGTGGTCACTCATGGGTTCCTCACGGATGCGCGAATGGTTCGAAAGTGGCCGCGGCAGCGCTCCTCGAGTCGGGTTCGGCAACTACGGTAGCCCAAGCCCCACGCGTGCGCAAGCACCCGGGCACTGCCGTGTCACCCGGAAGATAGGGTCCATTTTGCTAGAATCAACCTTTTGGCACCCGAGCATCTGCATGACCTACGTTGTCACCGAAAGCTGCATTCGCTGCAAGTACACGGACTGCGTGGATGTGTGCCCGGTGGACTGCTTCCGCGAGGGGCCGAATTTTCTCGTCATCGATCCCGACGAGTGCATCGATTGCACGTTGTGCGTAGCCGAATGCCCGGTGGAAGCGATCTATGCCGAGGACGACGTGCCCGCCGACCAGAAGCAGTTCACTGCCATCAATGCAGAGCTGGCGAAGCTTTGGAAGCCGATCATCGAGCGCAAGCCCGCGCCGTCCGACGCCGATGAGTGGAAGGACGTCAGGGACAAGCTCAAGTATCTCGAGAAGTGACGCCGAGGGGCCGGCGTTCCGCTGCGTTCGCATTTGACCGCGAACGTCGCAACCCTTAGAATCGCAGGGGTTTTTTCCCTGCGCGGCCGTGGGCTTCTCCGGTTCCCGCGACCGCTTCCCCAGTCAAGATCGAACTTCATGATCCCAACGATTCCACTCTTCGTCGCGCTCTGCGTCGCGGCGCTTCCGGCGGGTGCCTTCGCACAGGGAGCTCCGGCGGGCAACGCGGCGCGCGGCGCGCAGAAGGTCCAGATGTGTCAGGGCTGCCACGGCATCGAGGGCTGGCGCACCGCGTATCCGGAGGTCTACAAGGTGCCGCGGATCGCCGGGCAGCACGAAGCGTACCTCGTGAAGGCGCTGCAGGAATACAAGAACGGCGAGCGCAGCCATCCGTCGATGCACGCGATTGCCTCGTCGCTGTCCGACCAGGACATGGCCGACGTCGCTGCCTACTACGGGCAGAGCGGGCTCACGACGGCGGTGAAATGATGAGCCGGCTCCTCCCGATCGTCATCGCGGCCCTCGTCGCGTATGCCGCTGGCGCCGATACGCGGGCGGCCAACATCGACGCCGGCGCCGCGAAGGCGAAGGAGATCTGCGCCGCCTGCCACGGCGCCGACGGCAACAGCCCATCGCCGGATTTTCCGAAGCTCGCCGGCCAGCACCGCGACTACCTCGAGAAGGCGCTGCGCGATTACAAGTCCGGCGCGCGCAAGAACCCGATCATGGCAGGATTCGCCGCTGCGCTGTCGAAGGAAGACATCGAGAACCTCGCCGCATACTTCGCGTCGCGGCCGGCGGCGCTTAGAGCGAAGTACTGAGACTGCCGCGCTTCGACGAAGCGCGGGCGCTCGCAGGCGCGCCGCGCGCACCTCGCACTATCTGGTCTTCTGCCGGTATTCGCAGAGGTCGCGGATCAGGCATTCGGGGCATTTGGGCGACCGGGCCACGCAGACGTAGCGACCATGCAGGACCAGCCAATGGTGCGCATGCAGCTTGTATTCGTCGGGGACGAATTTGAGGAGCTTCTGCTCCACTTCCTCCGGAGACTTGCCCGGCGCAAGACCCGTGCGGTTTGACACCCGAAAGATGTGCGTATCCACGGCGATCGTCGGCTCGCCGAACGCGACGTTGAGAATGACATTGGCCGTCTTGCGGCCCACGCCGGGAAGTTTCTCCAGCGCGTCGCGGTTCTCCGGAACCCTGCCGCGATGCTCGCGAACGAGGATCTCCGACAGCGCGACCAGGTTTTTCGCCTTGTTGCGGAAGAGACCGATCGACTGGACGAACGGGATGAGCCTGTCGACGCCGAGCTTCGCAATCGCGGCCGGTGTGTTGGCGACGGGAAAGAGCTTCGCTGTCGCCTTGTTGACGCCCTTGTCCGTCGCCTGCGCCGAGAGGACGACGGCGACCAGAAGCTCGAATGGCGTCCGATGCTCGAGCTCGGATCTGGGATTCGGGCTGGCGGCAGCGAACCGCTCGAAGATCGCACGGCGCTTCTGCGGATTCATGGCTTCGATGGAGCGTTTCCGGCGGCAATCGCAGCGAGACGCGCGAGCCTCGCGCGCTCGGTGGCCGCTAGTCCGGCGTCATCCTTGAGCGCAGCGTAAGCCTTCGCCGCCCATGGCCTCGCGGCCGCAGCGTCGCCGCGCGCGAGGGCGATCTCGGCGAGTTCCTCGTACACGTAACCGTCGGTCTCCCCCAGCTTCGCATACTCGTCGAGGAGCCGCCGCTGCGCCGCCTCGGCTTGGTCGAGCTCGCCGAGCGATCGCTGCGCACGCGCGATCATCCATTGCGCGATGCGGACATTGCGCGGATCGCCGCGGGCCTCGTAGGCGGGCAGCGCCTTGCGGTAATACGCGAGCGCCGTTGCGAAATCGCCGCGCTCCTGGTAGGCGTAGCCGATGTTGTTGTAGAGCGGCGCGAGCCAGCGCTTCGCGCGCGGGTCGACCGTCTTCTCGGTCATCGCCAATGCCTTGCGATCCCAATCGAGGCGCTGGTTCTGCGGCGCGGCGATGCCGAGCATGTGCGCCGCGTCGATCGCATAGAACGCATCGCCGTCGCGCTCGGCGAGCGAGAGCGCCTTTTCGAACAGCGGCACCGCGCGCTCCGGCGCCCCCGAGGAGTTGAACGTGCGCCCGCGCTCGAGCAGATAGCGGACGCGCACGTGCGACGGCATGCCGTCGAGCCTCGCCTCGACCGCATCGAGCGTCGCATTTGCCTCCGCGAACTGGCGGCGCAGGCCTTGCGTGCGCGCGATCTGCGTAGCGACGATGAGCGCCCGCGGATCGTCTGCTGGCCATTTCGCAAGCTCTGCGCGGAAGCGCTCCTCGGATTGCGCCGGCGCCGCAAAGTCCCATTGCAGGTCGAGCTCGGCGGAGAAGCTTGCGAGCGCCGCCGCCGCGACGTGGCTGTCCAGGGCGAGGCCAGCCAACAACGCCAGTGCAGGCAGAGCGGGACGGAGCGGCATCAGGTCGACTTCACCCTGGCGCCGGCCGCGGCCCGGCGGGTGCGGGCGCGAGCGAGCGCGGCGGCGACTGCGCGCTGCCTCCGCGCGCGACCGTCGTCCTCTGCCGCAGCAACGGGAGGCGCGCCGTCGCGAGCGTGTCCCCGGTGCGCTGCACGCCTGCGGTTCCTCGCGTCGTGGCGATCGCGTGCTGCGCGCGCGTCTTCGACGCTCCACGCCCGTCCGGCCGGGATCATCGCGATGCAGTCGACGGGGCACGGCGCAACGCACAGCTCGCATCCGGTACACAACGCCGGCAGCACCGTGTGCATGCGCTTGGCAGCGCCCACGATCGCGTCCACAGGGCACGCTTCGATGCACAGCGTGCAGCCGATGCACCAGTCTTCGTCGATGCTGGCGACCGCGTACGGCGTGTGCTCGCCGCAGGCACGGTCGAGCGCGATGACCGGCCGCCCGGTGATCGCGGCGAGCGCGGCAATGAGAGCGTCGCCGCCGGGTGGGCAGCGGTTGATCGCATCGCCCTCCGCCACCGCAACGGCGTACGGGCGACAGCCGTCGCAGCCGCAGCGCCGACACTGGGTTTGCGGCAACGCGGCGTCGACGCGCGCGGCGAGCGAAGGATCGAAGACGGATTGCACCAGAGCATTCTAACGTCGGGTGGCCCGTGCCGCGCGACGTCGTTTGGTAGACTGCCGCGCTGCCGCTCATTTGCCGCCACCTTGCCCGACACCGCACCCGTTGCCAGCCCGGCCCCCGTCGTTGCCGGGCCGCTCGTCCCGGGTATCGTGCCGCGCCTCGCCGCTTGGGCGCTGCGCGCCGCCGGCTGGACGGTCCGCCTCGCGCGGCCGGTACCGCAGCGTTGCGTGGTCATCTTCTATCCGCACACGACCAACTGGGACACGGTGATCGGCCTCTGCGCGAAGGCGATGATCGGGATCCGCCTTCATTTCGTCGGCAAGGACACGCTCTTCAGGTTTCCGCTCGGCGGCGTGTTGACGCGCTGGGGCGGCATCCCCGTCAATCGCCGTTCGCCGTCCGGGTTCATTGGACAGATGAGGGCGGAGTTCGAGCGCCGTCGCGAATTCCGCCTGGCGCTCGCCCCCGAAGGGACGCGCAGTCGGACCGAGTACTGGAAGTCGGGCTTCATTCGTCTTGCGCAAGAGAACGGCGTTCCGCTTGCGCTCGCCTACATCGATTACCCGCGCCGCGAAATCGGCGTCGGCGGATTTCTCGATCCAGGCGCCGACGTTGCGGCAGGGATGGCGCGGATCCGTGCGTTCTACGCGGACAAGGTCGGGCTGAATCCGGAAAGCCAGGGACCGGTCCGGCTGCGCGAGGAGTAGCGCGCGGGGATGCGACCGGGACGAGTCGACGCCAGCGGCCGACGCGCGGATCGAAGCGTTGCACGAAACGTGAGGGAGGCAGGGCGAACTGATGTCGCGCGCGCCGCGCCGATTGCGGCCCGCTTTGCCGCGATCGACAATGTCGGGTGTCGCCCTGACTCACACCGCTCTGACGATTCCGCCACTCCCCGTGCACGAAGCCGCTCAATCTCATTCGCATGCCCACGGTCATGTCCACCGGGACGTATCGACCGATGCTGCCGCGACGGCGCGCGCACTCTGGATCGCCGTCGTCCTGACGGGCGCGTTCGCCGCGATCGAGGCCGCCGGCGGCTGGCTCGCGGGGTCGCTCGCCCTGATCTCGGATGCCGGCCACATGGTCACCGATGCGGCGGCGTTCGTCGTCGCGTTGATCGCGGCCCACGTCGCGCGGCGGCCGCCGTCGCACCGCGCGTCGTATGGTTACGCGCGCGCCGAGGTTCTGGCGGCGTTCGTCAATGCGCTCGCGATGCTGGCGCTCGTCGTGTGGATCGCCGTCGAAGCGGTGCGCCGACTGTTCGAGCCGATACCTGTCGCGGGGCCGATCGTCATGGTCGTTGCGGCCGCGGGCATGGTCGTCAACGTCGCCGTCGCGTGGATGCTCGCGCGCGCCGGCAGTGGGATCAACGCGCGGGGCGCGCTCCTGCACGTCTTCGGCGATCTGCTGGGCTCGGTCGCGGCGCTGGTCGCCGGCGCCGTCGTCTATGCGACGGGCTGGTCGCCGATCGATCCGATCCTTTCAATCGCCGTCGCGATGTTGATCCTGCGCTCGACGCTCGATCTGCTGCGGCAATCGACGGGCGTGCTGATGGAGCGCGTGCCGGCGCACCTCTCCTACGACGCGATCGGCCGCGCGCTGGCCGCGCTGCCGGGCGTCAACGGCGTCCACGATCTGCACGTGTGGCACATGAGCGCCGAGCGGGTCGCGCTGTCGGCGCACGTCGTGCTGGCCGACGGCTCGGCATGGCCGCGCGCGCTCGCGCTGGCGCAGCAGATGCTCGCCCGGGACTTCGGCATCGAACACGTCACGCTTCAGCCCTCGTGGCCGGCGCCACCCAGGGACGGGCGCGTGATTCCGGTCGCTCCAACGGACCGGCGGAGCTAGGAGCCCGACAGGCTCCTAGAGCCAGCGGATCTTCCTGAACCAGACGTAGAGGACGACGTCGACGGCCACAATCAGCGCCAGCGAAAAGTAGTAGCCGTTCGCCCACTCGAGCTCCGGCATGTTTTCGAAGTTCATCCCGTAGACGCCGACGATGAGCGTGGGAACGGCGATCAGCGCCGCCCACGCCGGCGAGCTTCTTGGTCACCTCGGTTTCGTTGAGGTTGATCATGCCGAGATTGACCTGGATTGCGGTGGCCAGCATTTCGCGGATCGCCTCGATCGATGCGTGGATCCGGTGCAGGTGGTCGTAGACGTCGCGGAAATATTCCTGCATCCCGGCGCACACCTGCGGCACGCGGCCGCCGTACAGCTTGCCGGTCGCATCCATCAGCGGGTCGACGGCGTGCTTCAGGATCATCAACTGCCGCTTCAGCGCGTAGAGCGCCTCGATGTTCGAGCGTGCAGTGTTGCGAACGAAGATCTGCTCCTCGATCTCCTCGAGCTCGCTCTCCAGCGCGTCGACGATGGGGAAGTAGCGGTCGACGACGTTGTCCATCAGCGCGTAGAGCACGTACGCCGAGCCGTGGCGCAGCAGCTCCGGCTCGCGCTCGGTGCGCGCGCGGACGTCGGCGAATCCCCTTTGCGTGCGATGGCGCACGGAGAGGATGTAGTTGGTGCCGACGAAGATCGCGACCTCGCCCACCGGCAACGCTCCGTCGAGCCCTTCGTCCGGCGCCTCGACCGTCTGGAGCACGACGAACAGCGACTCGTCGTACTCTTCGATCTTGGGGCGCTGATGGCCCTTGCGCGCATCCTCGACGGCGAGCGGGTGCAGGCCGAACTCCTCGGCCATCTTGTCGAGCTCGGCAGGTTCGGGCTCGGCGAGCGCGACCCACACGAAGCAGTCCGGGCGCGTCACGTACTCGCTGATATCCTCGACCGCGATGTCGGCGAGCTTCTTGCCGTTCTGGTAGACGACGCAGTTGACGAGCATGGGCGGGCAGGGGACCGGAGCCACCGGGATGATAACCCGTTCGCGCCTTGCAGATCTCCTCGCCGCGGTTTCCCGCCCAAGCGGGGCGCCCCTTGATGTTGCGCCAGCGAATGAACCGGCGCCAAATTGGCCACGCGCACGACGAGCGCGTAACATCTCGCGCAGCCCTCCGGCGCCGCCGGCGGACACACAGGCCCCGCGCGCTTGCATGATCATCCAGTCGCTGCTCGATACCGATCTCTACAAGTTCACGATGATGCAGGTCGTGCTGCATCATTTCCCCGGCGCGCATGTCGAGTACCGGTTCAAGTGCCGAAATCCGGATGTCGACCTCACCCCTTACGTCGACGAAATCCGCGACGAAGTCCGCGCGCTCGCCGGGCTGCGCTTCTCGCCTCCCGAACTCGACTATCTGCGTGGCTGGCGCTTCTTCAAGAGCGACTATGTCGATCTCCTGGGGCTTTTCCAGCTCGACGAGCGATTCATCACGATCGGAAGGCTCCAGGGATCCGAGCGCGAGATCGACATTGCGATCCGGGGGCCGTGGCTCCATACGATCCTGTTCGAAGTGCCGGTGCTCGCGATCGTGAGCGAGGTCTTTTTCCGCAACACGCAGCCTCGTACCGACTTAGGCGAGGGACGCCGGCGCCTCGAGGCGAAGATCGCCGCGATCAACGGCGTCGCCGACCCCGAATTCCGCATCGCCGACTACGGGACGCGCCGGCGCTTCTCCCGCGAGTGGCAGGAGGAAGTCGTGCGGACGCTGAACGAGGGCATCGGGCCGAAGTTCGTCGGCACGAGCAACGTCGAGCTGGCGATGCGCCATGGCCTCACGCCGCTGGGCACGATGGCGCACGAGTACCTGCAGGCGTGCCAGGCCGTCGGGCCGCGCCTGCGCGACTCGCAGGTGTTCGCGTTCAACACATGGGCGCGCGAATATCGCGGCGATCTGGGAATCGCGCTGTCCGACGTCTGCGGAATGGATGCGTTCCTGCGCGACTTCGACCTGTTCTTCTGCAAGCTCTTCGATGGCGTGCGGCACGACTCGGGGGACCCGTTCGAGTGGGGCGAGAAGCTGATCGCGCACTACCAGAAGATGCGGATCGATCCGCACACGAAGACGATGGTGTTCTCCGACAGCCTCAACGTCCCGCTCGCGATCCGGCTGTTCGAGTATTTCCGCGGCCGCATGCACACCGCCTTCGGCATCGGCACCAACCTCACCAACGACGTCGGCTTCGATCCGCTTCAGATCGTGATCAAGATGACCCGCTGCAACGGCCAGCCGGTGGCGAAGATCAGCGACGAGCCGTCGAAGACGATGGATTACGATCCGTCGTACGTCGCGTACCTGCGCGAAGTCTTCGAAGTGCCGGAGACGGTGGCCGCGCCCGAGGAGAGCGCGTAGCGCGACGTGGCCCTCCGGCGCCGGGGATTGCGACAGGCGCGCCCCCGGCTCAGGCGAAGCCGTGCGTGGCGAGCTCGCGCCGGTAGCAGGCGAGCGCCTCGGGTCCGAAGCACGCGAAGATGACTTCGCGGATCGTCTCGTCGACCCCGGTGAACGCCGCGACTTCGCCGACGGCGATCGCCGTCGCCTGCTCGAGCGGATATCCGTACGCGCCGCAGCTGATCGCCGGGAAAGCGATTCGAGGCAGGCGATTGTCCGCGGCGATTGCGAGCGCGCGCCGGTAGCACGACGCGAGCAGCTCGGGCTCGCGATGCGTGCCGCCGCGCCATACCGGGCCGACGACATGGATTACGTAACGCGCCGGCAGCCGGTAGCCGCGCGTGAGCCGGGCCTCTCCCGTCGGACATCCGCCGTGCGTTGCGCATTCTTCGCGAAGCTCGGGTCCTGCGGCGCGATGGATGGCGCCGTCGACGCCGCCGCCTCCGAGCAGCGTCGTGTTGGCCGCGTTGACGATCGCGTCCACCGCGAGCGTGGTGATGTCGGTGATTTCCGCCGTCAGCTTTGCCGGCATCGTCGGCATCTCCGGAAGCGTGCGATGCGCTCGCACATGAATTTCGGCGCGGGACGCGAACCCTGCGGGACGGCCCCGGGCCTGCAGGTGCCAGGGCGCTCGGCCGCGCACCGGCGCGGGAAGGCGCTGCGCAGCCGCCTGGCGAGGGTGCCGATGCACCGATCTCGTGTAAAGTAGCCCGATGGCGACCCCCGCTTCAACTCGAATCTCGCGGCTAACGAGCAGTCTGCGCCGGCACCCGCATGCGCAGGACCGGCGCCTGCGCCTCGAGGACATCCTGAAGCTGATGGTCGCCGACGGCCTCGTTGCCGCGGCCGACGCCGAAAAGCTTGCGCGCTCGCGCGCCGCGCGCGTCGAGCATCCGCTCGAGATCGTCGCCGAGCAGAACTGGAAGACGGCGACGCCGCCGCACATGGCTGCTGACGCTCGATTGGCTCGTCGAGTGGCTGGCCGGCAAGCTCGGCGTTCCCTACCTGCACATCGATCCGCTGAAGATCGATCTCACCGCGCGTCACGCAGACGATGTCGAACGCGTACGCCGAGCGCTACCGCATCCTGCCGGTCGAGGTGACGCGCACGACGCTGACGGTCGCGACCAGCGAGCCGTTCGTCCGCGCGCTGGGCCGACGAGCTCGAGAAGATCCTGAAGCTCCAGGTGAAGCTCGTCTTCGCCAATCCGCATCGACATCCGGCGCTACCTCGGCGAGTTCTACAACCTCGCCCGGTCGATGAAGAAGGCGCAGGAAGCCTCGAAGGGCGACTGTCGCTCGCGCGCAACTTCGAGCAGCTGGTCGAGCTCGGCACAGCACGGCAACCTCGACGCCAACGACAGCCACGTCGTCCACATCGTCGACTGGCTGTGGCAGTACGCGTTCGAGCAGCGCGCCTCGGACATCCACGTCGAGCCGCGGCGCGACGTCGGCATGGTGCGCTTTCGCATCGACGGCGTCCTGCACCAGGTCTACGCGATCCCGATGTCCGGTGCTGATCGCGATGACGTCGCGGATCAAGCTGCTCGCGCGGATGGAGATCGTCGAGAAGCGCCGGCCGCAGGACGGCCGGATCAAGACGGTGGCGCCGGACGGCGACGAGATCGAGCTGCGCATCTCGACGATGCCCACCGCGTTCGGCGAGAAGATCGTGATGCGCATCTTCACGCCCGAGGTGCTGGTCCGCGACTTCACCGAGCTCGGCTTCACGGCCGAGGACCAGCGAGCGCTGGGAGCGGATGATCAAGCGAGCCGCAACGGGATCATCCTCGTCACCGGGCCCGACCGGCTCCGGCAAGACGACGACGCTCTATTCGTCGCTGAAGCAGCTCGCCACGCCCGAGGTCAACGTCTGCACCGATCGAGGACCCGATCGAGATGATCGAGCCCGCGTTCAACCAGATGCAGGTGCAGCCGGCGATCGGCGTCGACTTCGCGCACGGCGTGCGCACGCTGATGCGGCAGGATCCCGACATCATCATGGTCGGCGAGATCCGCGACCGCGACACCGCCGACATGGCGGTGCAGGCGGCGCTCACCGGTCACCTCGTGCTGTCGACGCTGCACACCAACGACGCGCCGACGGCGGTGACGCGGCTGCTCGATCTCGGCGATGCCCGCCTACCTGCTCAACTCGACGCTGCTCGGCGTGATGGCGCAGCGGCTGGTGCGCACGCTGTGTCCGCACTGCAAGAAGCCGGGCGAGCCGCCCGACGACGACACGTGGCGGCGATCACGGCGCCGTGGCGCGCCGAAAAGCCGGCGCAGGTGATGGCCCGGTCGGCTGCCTCGAGTGCCGGATGACCGGCTACTACGGCCGCATCGGCCTCTACGAGATCATGCTGATGACGCCGGGGCTGCGGCGGCTGATCGTCGCGGACACCGACGACGCGCGGCTGCGCGAGCAGGCGTTCAAGGACGGCATGAAGCCGCTGCGCGTGTCCGGCGCGATGAAGGTCGCCGCCGGGGTGACGACCGCCGACGAGGTGGTGAAGGTCGCGCCGCTCGCGTGAGCCGCTTGCCCGACGGACACCCCGTCGTAATCAAGGGAAAGATCGCACGCAAACCGATGGCCGCCCGCGACTTTGCACTAGTTGCCGCCATCACCTACGACAAGCGGGCGCTGTGCCGCAACCAGCCCGCACCGAGCACCGAGGCTGATTACGCGGTTCATGACATCGCCGAGTGGTGGAAAATGCAGTGCAAGGCGAAGATGGCGGGGCAGGAGGAAAACTCGCGCGGCTGAGATCCGTTGCGGTAATTCTTGGCCTTGTCCTTCCTGAGAGGCGCGACAAACAAAAGCCCCGCCGTTGCGGGCGGGGCTGGCGGAAAGCGCCGGGACCTTAGCTTCGCTTTCGGCGCAGCGATACGCCGATGCCCGCGAGGCCAAGCGCAATGAGCGCAAGCGTCGCAGGTTCGGGTACACGCGTATTGATGACGGCGTCGTCCATGAGCGTCCGGCTCGCTCCGGAACAACCCGAACATCCATAGACGCCGAAGCCGACGAGCATCTTGCCTGGATCGAGCAGGCTCGTAATGTCGTACTGTGCCCAGTCCGCCCCAATGTTGAAGATGGTTCCGCCGCTCGAGGCGTCGCTGTAATAGAGCGAGATAAAGGCGACGCCGGTCTCGGGCATCTTGAGCCACATCGACGCTTCAACGATGTCCGACGTCGCTACGGGCGCGAACATCTGCACGATCTCGTTGTTGCCGCGCGCCGTCGCGCTGTACGTCCCGGAATGGGCGTCCGACGAGATCACGTTCCAGAACTCGATCGCGCCGAAGTCGTTGCCGAGAGCCCACGGCGCAAGCGCGCCCGTTTCGAACCCGGGATTGACGAGGATGTTGGCCGACGCCGGACCGCCACAGAGGCCGAAGAAGGCTGCGGCTAGGAGCGCGGTGACGATTCGTCTCATGATTTTGTCTCCCTGACGACCTGTATGCTGGGATTAAGCAAGGCTTGCGCCAGTAGAAATAGCTTGTCGATCCAATGGCTTGGAGTTTATGCCACGTTCGACTGTAAATTATCTCGACACCTCCGAATTCAAGCGAATAGGAAGCAGGCAAGGAGAGTGTGAATGCCACCAATTCCTGTTGCATCTCCCTCACTAACCATCGCGCCACTCCTGCATCCGTAGTAGGTAGGGGGCTGGGCTTGAGTGGTCGAGCTGCCGTCGCTACTGCGGATCTGTTCTGGCGGCGCTTGACCGGGCGGTTTGGCGTGCTCTTGATCTGCTTTCGTTCGCAGGTCATTCGGATTCAGAGCCAAGTCTTCCTTCGGAATCCGACAGGAAACGGGGCCTGGGGGAGAAAAATGAATCGCTGAGGAAGTTGTACATGTGCGGGGCGCGAGACTCAATTGCCTAACGATCGCGGCTACGGAAAATGAAAACGGCGCCACAGCGCCGTTTCGAACTGAAGCAGTCGCGCGTCTAGGGTGCTCGCGAGCGGCGCCGCAACGCAAACCCCAAGGCTCCTGCGCCGAGAAGCAGCAGCGTCGATGGCTCTGGGGCGGACGTACGAATGTTGTCGAACGACATACTGGCCGGCGCACCTGCATTCGTCAGCCCTGACCAGACGGCGGATGTCAAATTGGTCCAACCCGCACCGAATACAAAGTTCTGGAAGTCGGCCGCACCCCCAGCCCCATCCTTTATCCCATCCAGCGCGAAATCCGCAGTGATAGTTCCGCCGCCGAACAGGTTGCCGACCACGTGGATGAAGGCGGCATTTGCGTCGTTGTCGAGGATCGCGGCTGCATCGTCCAGCCACAGCTCGGCCCCATCGAAGGAGAAAAGCGAAAATGTTCCTCCGCCACTCGCTGTCATCGTTACGGGGAAAGCCAGCCTGGGAGCGTCTTCGGCCGCGTACTGCGTACCGTTGGAGACGCAAGTTCCATTGCCACACGTCGCCGGGCTGTTGATGACATGCCAGTGAGCCGACGCGAAGTCGAACCCGCCCGATGTCGCCGAACCGAAGATGATGTCATTCGGGCTAAGAACGACCACGTCATCGAACGTGACCATGGCAGCCGTGGCCAACTGCGCCACACCAAAAGCAAACACAAGGCTTGCTCCAAGACCCAACGCGATTTTTGTCAGGGTTCCGTTGGCTTGTGTCATCCCAGCCTCCACGCGCTTAGTTGAGAGCTTCGAGGTCCAGACAACCATCAAGATGCCAGAGAAGCAGCAAGACACGTACCTCGAAGATCGAATGCAGGTTTTTCAAAGAGTTACGGCTCCGCGGTTTTCGAACGGCAAGCAAGTGTGTAAAAGAATCCGCCATTCGCGGTGCGAGTCAGACTGTGCTCAGCCCAGATCTCGCCCAGTCTTACATCGACACGGTCTGGTCAAGGCCATCCGTCGCCCTCGCCAGCGGGCTACGGGTAGCCACTATCGGCCGGCATTGCGCCCAACGATCTGTGGTGCGCCGATTTCAAGGGTGAGTTCAATCTCGGTAACGGGCACTACTGCTACCCGTTGACCGTCACCGACCACGCCTCCCGTTTCCTGCTGCTGTGCGAGGCTCTCGACTCGACCCGCGAAGACATGGCCATCACCGCCTTCGAGCAGCTGGTCCTCGAGCGCGGCCTACCGGCGGCCATCCGCTCCGACAACGGCGTGCCCTTCGCCAGCCCCAACGCGCTGTTCAACCTGTCCAAGCTGTCCGTCTGGTGGCTCCGCCTGGGCATCGCTATCGAGCGTATCCGCCCCGGCCATCCACAGCAAAATGGCCGTCACGAGCGCATGCACCTGACCTTGAAGAAGGAAGCCACGCGGCCGCCAGGCATGAACAGCCTGCAGCAACAGGCTCGCTTCGATGCCTTCGTGCACGAATTCAACACCGAGCGACCACACGAGGCCTTGGCCATGAAGACGCCCGCCGAAGTGTATTCCGCCTCAGCAAAACCTTATCGTGGTTTGCCGGACCTCACCTACCCGTTGCACGATCGCGATGTGATGGTCACCGCTTGCGGTCGCATCTGCATGCACCGCAAGCGCATCAACATCTCGACCGTACTGGCCGGTCAGCGCGTCGGCATCAAGGAAGTCGACGAAGGCATTTGGATCGTCAGCTTCATGCAGTACGATCTCGGCTAATGGCAGAAAACCCTGCAACCCCTAGACAACCCGTTCGGCGCACGGTTGTCACCTATGTCTTAGGCGGTGAGTGTCAAGGTTGTTGTCGCGTCGGTCATGCAGCGGCCTGATGCGGAGTGGGTTCGGGGTTGAGCACCACGGGCCCGACGGGCAACCAGTTGCGGGTTGAGCCGCTCCAGCGCTCTGGGTACGCTCGGCGCATGCTTTCGTACAGTTCGTGCCGACTCGCGAGGACCGCGCGTTCGCGCCCGTGATGACGCTGGTCGGGTGTCACATACCGGATCGCGCTGTGTCGGTGCATGCCGTTGTACCAATCGACGAAGCGAGCCACCCAGCGGTTCGCGGACGTGAGGTCGGCGAAGGGCAGCCGCGGGTACGCTGGCGTGTGCTTCAGCGTGCGAAACAGCGCCTCTGAGTACGGGTTGTCGTCGGAGACGTGCGGGCGACTGAAGGAGGGAACGACGCCGAGCCACTGCAGCGTGGAGATCATCGTGCTGCCGCGCATCGGAGTGCCATTGTCAGAGTGCAGCACGAGGCCGCGCGGATTGACGTTGCCCTCGCAGCACGACTGGGTGATGAGCGCAGCGGCGATGTCTGCCGACTCGCGTTCCGCGATGCGGGAGCCAACAATGCGCCGGCTCCAGACGTCGATGATGAGGTACAGGTACAGGTACGATCCGCGCACCGTCGTCGGCAGCCAAGTGATGTCCCAGCTCCACACCTGATTGGGCCCAGTCGCCTGGTGCACCGTGGATGCGCGAGCCACATGTGTTCGTGCGGTAGTCCGCTTCTTTGTGCGCAAGCCAAGTCGGCGCTGCACTCGATACATCGTTGACTCGGACGCGAGGTATAGCCCCTCGTCGGCGAGCTGAGGAACCAGCTGCTTCGGCGAGAGTCCTGCGTAGCGCGAGCTCGTCAGCACGGTCACGACCTGTGCCTCCTCGGCGGCTGACAGCGCGTTGCTTGGCCGGTGATGCGGTCCGCAGCGGCGATCGCCGGCCTTGGGGCTAGCACGCCAACGCTCGACGGTCCGAGCCGCGATGCCGAGCATGCAACACGCAGGCCCGAGACGCGCACCTGACGCCTGCGCCTGGGAGATCAGTTCGAGGATCACCTCTCGTTCTGCCCGCTCGTGACGTCGTCCTCGTCCTCCCCGTACAGGGTGTCCACTTTTTTTTTGAGAATGAGCAACGCCGCAGCTTCGGCCAGCGCCTTCTCCTTGCGAGCGAGCTCGCGCTCGAGCTGGCGAATGCGCCTATGAGTCGACGCCGAGGCTGCTCCGCCCTCGTCAAGGGCAAGGCGCCACTGCTCGTACTCAGCGAGCTTAACCCCCTCGCGTTCCAGGTAGGCGGTCAGCTCCTCGCCATTCAGTTTGGAGCCCTCGGTAAGGACACCCGCCTTCTGTTCGACGGTCCACTCGCGCACGGCGGGCGTAGGTTGATTGGCCACGATCGGCAGCCTACGCGCCTCCTCCAGCCAGCGCGACAGGTTCTGCTGTCGGACTCCCGTTTCTCGAGCCAGCCGCACTGCACTCACCGCGTTCTTCCCGGTGAGCCGCTGGACCATCTTCTGCTTGAAGGCCACGGAAAACGGCTTGGTCATCTCGTCGTCAAGTTCTCGCCCCTCATGGGTTCAACCTCGAACGACGCGACAACTATCCTGGCACAGGGGGTAGGTACGTCTGTTACCCATGTCTTCGGACCGTACATTTGTTTATCTGGCGCGCCCGGCAGGATTTGAACCCACGACCCCCTGGTTCGTAGCCTTTTATAGACGCTAATAGGTATTATTAATCAACGACTTGCGGCTGATCGCTCCATCGAGTTTGCACAGCAATGCCCATTGATGCACATGAAAGTCACGCAAAAGTCACGCAAGCCTCGCCCAATGGCAAATAGCCTGCGCCTCCGGGGATTGCGTCACTCTACGAATTCGCCACCCACAGCATTGAATCAGATCCGGTGCAAGTGCAGACCGCCGCCGACGTTGATCACCTCGCCCGTCGCGAAGGGGAGACGGCCCTCGGCTAACGCTGCCACCGCGCGCGCGACATCCTCGGGTATTCCCCATCGCCCGAGTGGCACGCCACCTTGTGCGATGAGCGCATCGTACTTAGACGCGGCAGGACCGGTCATGGCAGTACGGATAATGCCTGGGCGCACTTCGAAGACGTGCACACCCGCCGACGCGAGCCGCGCGGCATAGAGCTTCGACATCATTGATAGTGCCGCCTTGCTCATGCAGTAGTCAGCGCGATCAACCCCGATGATCTCCGCGTTTGCCGAGGTGATGTTGATAATCGAACGATAGGCGGATTGGGGCGGCGACCTTTCGAGCATGGTCCGCGCCACCGCTTGGCTGAAGAAGAACGTACCGCGCAAGTTGACGCCGACCGTCCGGTCAAAGCTTTCGGGCTCAAGCTCAAGCAAGTCGCCGCGCTTGAGCGAGGTGACGCCCGCATTGTTGACTAGACAATCGATTTCTCCGAGGTCGTGACGAATGCGATCGACCACCGCGTGATGTTCGTCGATCCGGACAATATCCTGCTCGACGTAGATTAACTTTCTCCCAGCGGCCCGAACGCTGGCGAGCGCATCGGCCGCTTCGGATTCCGCCTGCTTGCTCACGATGCCGACGTCGAACCCGCTAGTCGCGAGCGCGCCCGCGATGGCAGCGCCGATCCCGCGGCTCCCGCCGGTCACGACCGCGACTCTACCACCTCTCCTGCTCATTGAAGCCAGCTTCAGCGCCATCGTTGACGAAACTCGCGCAGAATCGCATCGACGACACGCGCAGTACGCAGTGCGCTCTCGCCACTACTCAGGCACGAACCCTCCCCGTTCAGCTCATCCACTATCATCCACTATCGACTGAATCAGTGGCCACTGCACGTGCGGCGGATCGCCGATCCGTATGCCCTCGACGTGCCCCTCCTTACTAACTGTAATCGGCATGGCGCGGGTGGTCGAGAAGCATATTGTTCCGTGTGAACTGACGATCTCGTTGTACTCCTCTTCGACGTCGGTCGAATAGCACCATACTCCGCTACCGTAGGCGCCGGAAGCGAACCTGAACCTTGCGACCACCGCATCCTCGGTTGCCTACGCGCCAGCCTGGTTGTCCGCGATGGCCCGCACTTCGGCGATCGGTTCCAGTATGAAATCGAGGATGTCGAAGGTGTGCACTGCCCCTTCAAGAAACAGGCCACGTCCCCTCAAAGGGTCCACACGCCATGCCACGGAGCGGCTTAATAAATCCGCCGTTGGCGCCCGCTGCAGTTGACGGACCGTTACCATGCGGACGTCGCCGATCTTACCGCCCACGACGAGGCCCCGGACCGCAATGAAGCGAGCGAGCTTCCGATGGTAATACGCGACCCAATGCTGCACCCCGCTCGCCTTGCGCGCCGTAACCATCTCGAGGCACTGCATCACATCGAGTTCCATCGGCTTTTCGACGTAGACTGGCTTGCGCGCGGCCGCACACCTTAGAGTGTATTCGCGGTGCGAATCGGGCAAAGTTGCGATGTAGATTGCATCGATGTCGTCGGCGTTAATAACGGCGTCCGCATCGTCGTACCGCCGGGGCACGTTGTGCCGGCGTGCAAAATCGGCCGCCAGCTCGCGATTGCGGCGCATGACCGCGACGAGCTGCGAGTTGCGCGCTCTGTGGAACGCTGGTCCGCTCTTGATTTCGGCCACCTCACCACAGCCGATGATGCCCCAACGGATCTGTTTCACAAGTAGCGTCGCAACCAGCCCAAGCCCCGTGAAGTTCCGCCCGGCTGTGCCCCTAGCTTCGGCCGGTACTCACAACCGATCCATCCTGCGTAAGCACATTCGTCGAGCACGTCGAATAGATACGCATAGTTGAGCTCGCCGACGTCGGGTTCGTGGCGCTCCGGTACCCCGGCGATTTGCACGTGTCCGACGTGCCCGCTCGGCACGTACCGGCGTACCTTCGTCGCCAGGTCGCCCTCGACGATCTGACAGTGGTACAGGTCCATCTGCACTTTGAGATTCGACGCGCCGGCCTCATCGAGGATGCGATGCGCCTGATGCTGGCGGTTGAGGAAGTATCCGGGAATGTCCCGTGTGTTGATCGGCTCGATGAGAATATCGACGCCGTGCCTTGCCGCCTCCATCGCTGCCCAGCGCAGGCGCTCCACGTAGTCGGCGTGCACGCTTTCGCGCGCGGTGCCTTGGGGAACGAGCCCTGCCATGACGTGAACGCGCGGACACTCGAGCGCCCGCGCATAATGAAGCGCCATGGTGATCGAGGCACGAAACTCGTCCTCGCGGTCCCCCAGGCACGCGAGCCCACGCTCGCCGCGATCCCAGTCACCCGGTGGTGCATTGAACAGCACTTGACTTAAGCGGTACTCGCGCAACCGCGCCGCAATCTCGCCTGGATCGAAGGCATAAGGAAAGAGGTACTCGACCGCACGGAAGCCGTCGCGTGCGGCAGCACCGAAACGATCGAGGAATGGATGCTCCTGGTAGAGCATCGAAAGATTCGCTGCGAATTGGGGCATGGCGGTTCACCAGCGCGCACCGAAAGTCGTGCGCAGTTCGTCGATTTGGGTCGGACTGAGGGGTTCCGGCGTCGCGCGCGCGAGGCACACGAGCCGCGCTGTCTCCTCGAGCTCCTCGAGCGTCGCCATGGCGGAGCCTGGCGTGTCATGCCACACGTTCGGGCCAAGCCGCTGCAGCATGACGGCCCGGATCGGCGTCCCCGCCGCGGCGTATCGCTCGATAGCTGCGCAACCGCCTCGGCCGTCTCGGGTGCGCCGGGCCGGCGGTATGCGATCACCGGCACGTGCCCGACCTTCATCACGAAGTATGGGGTGACGGGTCGCAGCAACTCTCCGTCGTGGCGTTGTAGCGTCAGCGCAACGCAGTGCGTGCTGTGTGTATGGATCACACAACATGTGTCGCGGTCGGTCGGTCGAGTTGCTGCATAGATGCGCATGTGCAGCGCGATCGTCTTGCTCCTCGGATCGCCACCGAGCTGCCGCGCCTGCGCATCGAGACGCGCCAGGCGCGCCGGATCGAGAAACCCGAGGCAGGCATCGGTCGGCGTAATGAGATAACCGCCATCTGCGAGCCGGACGCTGATGTTGCCCGCGGTCGCGTGCACGTAGCCGCGTTCGAACAGGCTACGTCCGACGCGACAAATCTCTTCGCGCGCTCGCGTTTCGTTCATGCGAGCACCGAAAACGCGCGGGCGAAGAAATCGTCGCCGCCGAAGTTGCCGGACTTGAGCGCGAGGTGCAGCGCGACCCGCGGCTCGGATTCGGTGTACGCACAGCACCACGGCACGCCCGGATCGATCTGCGGGCCGATCTTGAGCTGCGTGACGGCGAGCGCCTGAACACAGGCGCCGGCCGTTTCGCCGCCCGCGACGATGAGTTGCCGCACGCCGAGCGCCACGAGACCGCGGGCGATCGCTGCTAGCGTGCGCTCGACCAAGGCGCCGGCGCGCTCGGCGCCGAGGCGGCTGTGCACCGAGCGCACGGTTTCCGGATCGGCAGTCGAGTAGACCAGCACGGGTCCGTGTGCGAGCCGTGGCGCGCCCCATTCGAGCACGCGCCCCGCCACGTCGGCGTCCGCCGCGATTTCGAGCGGATCCACGCCAAACGCGGCGCCGCCTCCGGCGATGAACGCGCGCACCTGGCGGTTCGTCGCTTGAGAGCAGCTTCCTGCGACGATCGCCTTCGCTCCGCTGGCGCGGGGCAGCGTGCTGGCGGCGTTCGACGGAGCGATGCCAAAGTTGGGGGCGAGCGCGAGCGCCAGGCCCGACGCCGCGGTGACGAGTGGCATGCCGCGCACCGCCCGGCCCAGCCGCAGGAGATCGTCGTTCGAGATCGCATCGACCACCGCGATGCCGACGTCTTCGGCGCGAAGCGCCTCAAAGCGGGCGCGGATGGCCTCGGGGCCTCGAGCGACCGCTTGGTAGTCGACGAGTCCGACCTTGCGCCGGCACTGCGCCTGCAGTACGCGCACCAGGTTCGCATCGCGCATCGGGGTAAGCGGATGGTGCTCCATGCCGCTTTCGCTGAGGAGCCCGTCGCCCACGAACAGATATCCGTTGAACACGGTGCGCTGGTTGTCGGGGAAGGCCGGCGTGGCGATCGTGAAATCGGCGCCGGGCCGCGACGCCAGTGCCTCCTGCAACGCCTCGGTGACGGGACCGATATTGCCTGCAGGGGTGCTGTCGAAGGTCGAGCAGTACTTGAAGTACACCTGGTCGGCGCCTTCGCGGCGCAACCATTCCAGCGCATCGAGTGAGCGGGCGACAGCTTCCGAGCTTGCGATTGTGCGCGTCTTCAGCGCGACCACCACCGCATCGACCTCGGTATCGAGCCGACCTGCTGGCACGCCGATCGCCTGCACGACTCGCATCCCCGAGTG
Organism: uncultured beta proteobacterium; assembly: GCA_963733985.1. Classification (GTDB taxonomy): domain Bacteria; phylum Pseudomonadota; class Gammaproteobacteria; order Burkholderiales; family Casimicrobiaceae; genus CAIWHR01. Next base: position 186,186 of record CAVTFF010000011.1, read on the forward strand.
GACGAGATTGTTCGCGAGATCGGTCGCGCCGGTGAAGTCGTCGGCGATGCAGCCGAGGCGCAGCGTAGTCGTCGCCAATGGCATGAGACGGTAGTGTGCGACCACCCGCGGGCCTCATGCGGCCGCAGCGCGTCGGGCGAGGCGGCGCTGCATCCGTGGTTGCGCGCGCTCGCCTCCGCCGCGGGCACGCAACGGCCACAGGTTCGTCAGCTCCTCCGCGCTCTTAAGGACGAGCGGCGCGAGCTCGTGCACGCGTTTTTCGGTGACACGCGCGCTCGGGCCCGCGATGCTCACCGTGCCGAGCGCAGCACCGCCTTCGCTGCGTATCGCCGCGGCCACCGCCGTCACGCCGAATTCGGCTTCGCTGAATGCCAACCCGTAGCCTCGTCGCGCCGTGGCCTTGAGTTCGCGCAACAGCGCCTCTATCGACCGGACCACATTCGGGCCGTATCGATCCGCGTCCTTCAAGCCGCCGTTCTTCATGACGATCCGCATCGCGTCGTCCGTCGGGAGCGTCGCGAGCCACGCCTTGCCGCTCGCGGTGGCGAAGAGCGGCACGGTGTTGCTAGCGAGCGAGGGTTGATACCTCAGGCCAGCGGAGGCGCCCTGCGCGTGCGCCACCCATACCAGCGAATGGCCGTCGACTACCGCGAGCCGGACGAACTCTCGGCACTGCTGCGCCAGGCGGTCGAGCAGCGGCTGGCAGATGTCGGGAATGCCGGTCGCGACGTAGAACTGCTGCCCGAGGATCGCCAGCCGCATCGTCAATCGATAGAAGCTCGTCTCCGGATCCTTCTCCACCCAGCCGATATCGATCAGCGTTGCGAGCAGCCGATGGGCGCCGCTCTTGGGCAGCATCAGTCGGTCCGCGATTTCGCCCAGCGGCATCGCGGGGGCGCCGTCGGAGAGCAACTCGATGATGGCGAGGCAGCGTTCAGCCGGGACGTGAGCCATGGAGCAGGACCATTCCTTGTGGGCACACGGATAACCTCATCTGACAGGCCGCGACGCCGAGAAGAACGCCATGATGGTATCGACCTGCCCGCCGTGCATGTCGCGACCGTCGATCCAGCAGCAGCCGCAGCGCATCGCGTGGCGGATAATGGGCGTCGGCGCGTCGGTGATGATGACGTCGCCGACGAGCGTGCCAGCATCGAGCGGCGGAATCTCGCCAGGCAGGCCGTCTCCGGGCCGCATGCCGATTGGCGACGCATTGACCACTAAGTCGATACCGCTGCGCACACCGCTCGCGGTGGCGACCGCGCATCCCGGGAAGGCGCTCGTCAGCCTTCGCACCAGAGCTTCGGCCTTCGGCCGATCCACGTCGATGACGTCGATCGATGCGACGCTCGCGCCGGCCAGCGCGCAGGCGATCGCACTGCCCGCGCCGCCCGCGCCGAACAGTGCAGCTCGACGGCCGCGGATGCGCTCGCCTTTGCGCTCGGCGCCCCCCACGAAGCCGCTACCGTCGAACATGTCGCCGGTCCAGGAACCGTCCGCTTCCCGTCGCAGCGCGTTGACAGCGCCGATGCATTCTGCGGTCTTACCCAGCCGCGATGCGAACGCCGCCATGCGGGCCTTGAAAGGCACGGTGACCAACACGCCATCGAGATTGCCCAGCGAGAGCAGCGCCCGCACGACCGCATCGAACCGTTCGCCAGGAACGTGCCAGGGAACGAGGACAGCGTCGATCCCGGCGTCCGCGAAGCGCGCGCTGAAGACCTCGGGAGAACGCACCTGCGCGATCGGGTCGCCCATGATCGCGTACAGGCGCGTCGCGCCGGTGATGCGGATGGGTGCGCTCATCGGGCCGCCGTCTTCCGGGCCTCGTGCCACTGCGCGACGCGCGGCGACCCGTAGCGATGTGGCTTCGCGCGAAGCTCCGCGGCGAGGCCCATGCGCCCCGGATCGAAGATGCGCGGGTCCATCAGCTTCAGATCGCGCGCGACGTGCGGCCGGAAGCCCATGTGGGCGATCACGTCGCGCTCCGGATCGAGCCCGGGCGCGATCTCGATCAGCTCCAGCCCGTCGGCGCCTACGCGGAACACTGCGCGCTCGGTGACGAAGAGGGCTACCTGCCCGCGCTCGCGTCCCATGCTCGCGCTGTAGCAGATCTGCTCGAGCTTCGGCACGAACTTCCGGTGCCGGCCCTCCCTGCGGATGACCGTCCGGCCCTGCTCCCAGGCGACGTCGAGGTCGCCCGCGGTCAGCGTGCCGCCGAAGACCACGCACTTCGCGTTCTGGCTGATGTTGATGAAGCCGCCCACGCCGATAATCCGGTCGCCGAAGCGGCTGACGTTGACGTTGCCCTCGCCGTCGACCTCGGCGAAGGACAGGAACGCGAGGTCGAGCCCGCCGCCGTCGTAGAAGTCGAACTGCGCCGGCTGCTCGATCATCGCCGCGAAATTCTGTCCGCCGCCGGAGTCGCGGCCGCTGATCGGCGCGCCGCCGATGATCCCCTGCTCGTTGGTGAGGCACACGGCGTCGAGGAGGCCCTCCTCGGCGGCGATCGTCGAGAGGCCGGTCATGACGCCCGCGCCTAGGTTGCAGATTGCACCGGGGAAGAGCTCCATCGCCGCACGGCGGGCGATCACCTTGCGGGGGCCGAACGGCAGCGGCTTGATATCGTCGACGGGGATGCGCAGCTGCCCGGCATAGCTCGGGTCGTAGTAAGTCGCGTAGGTCTGGCGCTGTTCGGGATCGACGACGACAAAGTCGACCAGTATCCCTGGAATCTTCACCTCCTTCGGCGGCAGCGTGTCGCGTCGCGCCATGCGCTTCACCTGGACGACGACGATGCCGCCGGCGCGACGCGCGGCCTGCGCCATGGCGAGCATCTCGCCCAGCACCGCTTCTTCCTCCATGGTTACGTTGCCGTCCTCGTCGGCGGTCGTGCCGCGTAGGAAGGCGACGTTCACCGGAACCGGCTTGAAGAACAGCCATTCCTCGCCGGCGAGGTTCACGACTTCCACGAAGTCCGGCGGCGTTCGCTGGCTCTGGCGCGCGCCCTGCTGGCGCGGATCGACGAAGGTATTGAGCCCAGTCTTAGTGAGCAAACCCGGGCGGCCCGCCGCCATGTCGCGCATGAGCTGCGAGAGCACGCCCTGCGGCAGCGTGTACGCCTCGATCTTGTTCTCCGCTGTGAGGCGAACGAGTCCCGGCGAGTCCACGAGCGCACTGGTGATCGCGCGCCTGAGCAATCCTTCGTGCGCGAGATGGGTCGCTCCCAAGGCCGCGCGGTCGCCCACGCCCACGACGCTAACCGACGTGATGCCCTGCGGCTTGCGCTCGCCGAGGAAGCGACGCTCGATGGCTGCGAGCAACGCCTCGGGCACCGAGTGTCCGCCGCCGGATCCACTGATCAGGATGGCATCGCCGTCCTGCACCAATCGCGCTGCGTCGTCGGCCGTGATCTTTTCCATGGTGGTAATCGAACGAGCGCCTTAGCGATCTTCCCAGCAAACGACGCGCTGCTCCTGCATGCCGAGCCCATCGACACCGAGCCGCATCACGTCTCCTGCCTTGAGAAACTGCGGCGGCTTCATGCCCAACCCGACGCCCGGGGGCGTCCCGGTGGTGATGACGTCACCAGGCCGGAGCACGACATATTGGCTGGTATCGGCAATGATCCGCGCCACAGGGAAGATCATGTCGCTCGTCGACGAATCCTGAATGCGCCTGCCGTTGAGCTCCAGCCAGAGCCCGAGCTTCTGCACGTCGTCGATCTCGTCCGGCGTCACAAGCCAGGGCCCGAGCGGCCCGAATGTGGGAGCCATCTTGCCCTTGACCCACTGACCGCTGCGCTCGAGTTGGAACTCGCGCTCAGAGACGTCGTTGCACACGCAGTAGCCGGCGACGTACTCAAGGGCAACGGATTCGTCGACGTAATGCGCTTCTTTGCCTATCACCAGTGCGAGCTCCACTTCCCAGTCGGTCTTTGTGGAGCCTTTTGGGAGAATCACCGGATCGTACGGACCCGAAATGCAGGATGGCGCCTTGTTGAAGAGGATCGGATCGGTCGGGATTTGCGCGTTGGTCTCGCGTGCGTGCTGGACGTAGTTGAGTCCGATCGCGATGAAATTGCCCGGCTGCGCGATGCAGGGACCCACACGTGTGCCTCGCGGAGCGAGAGGAAGCGACGCCAGCCCGGCACCGCGCAGCCGTTCCAGGCCACCGCTCGCGAAGAACGCAGGTCCGAAATCCTCGCTCCGTCCGCTCACGTCGCGGACGTTGCCTTCGGCATCGAGGATGCCGGGCCGCTCGTTGCCCTTCAGGCCATGCCTCACCAGCTTCATTCCGCATATCCTTTTCAAATGACCCGTCAGCCGCCTCTCGGCGAAGCGAGTCGACAGACCTCCAGTGCGTAGACAGCCGCGTCGCTTCTGACTTCTACGCCCAATCGCTGGAATTCGGTGCCATCGATAATGGCGGCCGCTGCTTTGGCCGCATCAAGCCGTGTCGCCTCGCATAAGACGACCCACGTCGGCACATCGAACTCGCGCGTGCTCGATTCCGCCGTACGCACGAAGCTCGCGCTCTCGTCGGCGGCGTACAGGTGGCAGGCGACCACACCGGTGAGTGCCATGACCTGCGGGAATGCGCGAGCGTGCACATCGCAGCATAGTTCGTCGCTCCGTTCGGACGGAACGCGCAGTCGCATTGCGAGTAGCTGCCCGCCCGTGCTCGAGCCGACGGAGTGCATGAGGCGGCACACCGCGCGTGAGGTGTTCTGGAAGTGCCGGAGGGCGCTGACCGTGGCCGGCGTGGGCGCATTAAGTCGCGCGAGATATTGGGGCGAGACCAGTACTGAGACGTCGGCAGCCTCGTACATCGTGAACCATTCCGGCGAATGCCCCGGTCGGACGAAGCGGCGTCCGCGGCGGAACCCGGGGAGGCCGAGCCGCTCGGGAACATGCTCCTTATCGTGCCAGCGATAGAACTCTTCCCGGCCTTCCGCTTCGACGTCGTTCCAGATGAGCACCGCTGCATCGCCGAGCAGCGCCGTGCCGGGCTCTTCGTCCGAGCGGGTTGCCATTTCGCTTTCGAGGATCGATCCGCCCATGCTCATCGTCCCGTGAAGCGCGGCGGCCGCTTAGCGAAGAACGCAGCGGCGCCTTCGTGCAGATCATCACTGTCGAAAATCTCCTGCTGCGCACCGGTCGAGAGCGAAAGCGCGGCGTCGAGCGCGACGTCCTGGGCCGCATCGACGAGCTTCTTCGCCAGCCGGTTCGATAGGGGACCACGTGAGGCGATAGTCGCCGCGAGAGCGCGCGCGCTTTCCAGTGCTGTGCTATCCGCTACGACGCGGTTAACGATGCCCCAGGCGAGCGCCTGGGTCGCGTCGAAGGTGTCGCCGGTGAAAAGCAGCTCCTTGGCCCGGCCCGGACCGATCAGCCGCGTTAGGCGGACGGCACCGCTGCCCGCCAGTCCGCCAAGGCGTGATTCGGTCAGGCCAAGCGTCACGCCTTGGCGGCACACTCGAAGGTCGCAGGCCAGCGCGAGCTCGAAACCGCCGCCGAGGGCGGGACCGTCGATCGCGGCGATCGTGGGCATCGGCATTCGCGCGAGGCCGCGTAGCACCATGTCCTCGAAGAGAATCTTCTGCTCGCTTGCGCCTTGGCGCAGACGCTCGAACTCCTTGATGTCGCTGCCTGCGCAGAATGCGCGCGCCGCGCCACCGTGAAGGATCAGACAGCGAACCTCGGACGCGGACGCCGCACTGGTCAACGCTTCGTTCAGGCTGCGCAATAAGTCCCTGGTCACGAGGTTGAGCGGTCCGCTGTCGAGCGCGATCTCGGCGACCGCGCCTTCGATCCGGAGCGATACGTGCGATGCCGCAGGGAGGGAAGTCTCCGTCGTCGGACCAGTCCCGCTCGGCAAGCTCATGGCTGAGAGGTCAATGCGCACTCTGCGCCGCCATGCCGAGCCCTTGTAGCACGCCCAGCCGCTCGAAATGCCGGTGGATGCGGTCGACGTAGGCCGCGAATTCCGGAACGTCACCGAGGACGATCGGCCGCGGCCGCGGAATGTCGACCTGGATCTCCTCGACCACTTCACCGGGGCTCGGGCTCATAACGAGGATCCGGTCGGATAGCCCGACGGCCTCCTCGACGCTATGCGTGATGAACAGTACCGTTGGTCGGCGCCGCAGCCACAGCGCCTCCAGGTCGGTGCGGACCTGCAGCCGCGTCAGCGCGTCGAGCGCGCCGAACGGCTCGTCCATCAGCAGCAGCGGCGGATCGTGCACCAGCGTGCGGATCAGCGACACACGCTGCCGCATGCCGCCTGACAGTTGTCGCGGATACTTGTCCATCGCCTGCGATAAGCGCAACTGGGCGAACAGCTCCTTCGCTCGCGCCTCGATCGCATTCCTCGGCAGCTTCCGAATGTCTGCGTGCAGCGTGACGTTGGCGAGCGCTGTGCGGAAATCGAGCAGCAGGTGGTCCTGGAACGCGATTCCGACGTCGGTGATGGGCTTAGTCACCGGCTGCCCCGCGATCGAGATCTCGCCGCGACTGCGCTGCAGCAAGCCCGCGACCATCAGCATCAGCGTGCTCTTGCCGCAGCCTGACGGACCGACGACGGAGACGAACTCGCCTGCCTCGATGTCGACCGTGACTTCCTTCAGCGCGCGAAACGGGTGGTCCGAGTCCTCGGCCGAAGATCTTCGCGACCCGATCGATCCGAATCGGGACGCCGCGGTGCGTCTCGGTCGCGGCCGCGTCCATCATCGGCCCTCCTGCGCCCCCGCTGCGGACGTCCTTCGACGCCTCCACGGCGCCGAGCGGCACCTTGGACACCAGCAGCGCCTTGCGCCCGCGCTGCAACACGCGTTCGTCTTGATTGACGATCTCGACGTCGAAGGTGGCGATCGCCTGCGTCGGCTTGGACTTGCTGTCGCGAAGCTCCGCGAGCGGGATAGTTCACGAAGATCGTGTCGCCGACGAAGATCGGCCCGATGAACTTCCAGTCGCTGATGCCTAGGAACGCGACCGCGGTCTCGCGCAGCTCGCCGGTGCGCGCCCACATCAGCCCGTGCGCGTAGGCGAGGCCGAGCATCCCGTGCGCGACGCGCCTGCCGAACTGGCTCGCCTTCGCGTAGACCTCGCTCGTGTGCAGCTCCGAGTAGTCGCCGGTGAGGCCGGCGAAGGCGACGAGGTCGGCTTCGGTGATCGTGCGGCCCGGGCTGCGGAAGGCCATGCCGACGTGCAGGTCGTCGTACGTGTAGCCGAGCTTCCGTGGCTCGCCCATCGGTCGGGCTCCGGTCCCTCGTCGCCGACGACGACTACTTGCAGGCCCGCATCTGCGATGCGGGCGGCAGGTAGTCGTTCGTGTAGTACGACTTCGGATCCTGACCGGCCGGCAGCAGCTTCACCTCGGCGAGCAGCTCCTGCGACTTCGCCCACAGCGCGTCTTCGGCCTTGCCGATGTACTTCGCGCCGCCGCTGCAGAACAGCGGCGTGGATCGCGGCGAGCTCCTGCGTCGCGAGCTTCTCGTTCACGTCCGGGAACACCTTCTTCACGTCCTTGATCGCCTTGTCAGGATGATCGAGCGCGAAGCTCCAGCCCTTGAGGCTCGCCGCGATGAACTTCTTCACGACGTCCCGGTTGCTCTTCAGGTAGTCGTCGCTCGCGAAGATCGACGTGCTAACCGTCGGCACGCCGTAATCGGCGAAGCGGTAGACGTCGAGCTGCGCGCCCTGCGACTCGGCCTGGATCTGGTACGCGTCGATCGAGCCCAGCACCGCGTCGACCTGCCCTTGCAACAGCGCCGGCACCATCGACGCGACCGGCATGTCGATCATGTTGATGTCCGACTCCTTCAGGTTGTTCGCCTTGAGCAGCAGCGGCAGCATCGTCGTCTGCGACGACGCCGACGGCACGCCCGACCTTCTTGCCCTCGAGGTCCTGGACCGACTTGATGCCCGCCTTCTTGAGCGCCATCACCGCGTTCGGGATTCGATTGGTAGACGGTCGCGACGATCTTCATCGGCGCGCCCTTCGCGATCAGCTGGCTGACCGCGACCGCGTCGGCGTAGGCGAGCTGCGCGCGGCCGTTGGCGACGAGCTGCGCGGTGTTGGCCGATCCGTTGCCCTGCACGATCGTCACGTCGAGGCCCGCGTCCTTGTAGTAGCCCTCGGCGAGCGCCGCCTCGAATCCGGCGTTCGGGCCCCCGGCCATCCAGTTGAGCTGGAACGTGACCGGCGTGCCGGCCGCGGCGGCGCGTCCCGTCGCGAGGCCGAGCGCGGCCGCGAATGTTCCGACGATGAGCGACTTCCTGCGCGACTGGGTCATGGATCTCCTCCGTTTAATTAGGCTGTGCTTCAGTATGCGAGAAGAGGTATTACAGCGAACTCACGGCTAGTTGTACTTGGCTCGCTGCCAGGGCGTCATCGCCCATTCGCAAAATTCGACGACGTAGTTGATGGCGATGCCGACGGTCGTCAGCACGACCAGCACCGCGAACACCAGCTCGATATCCATCGTGCTGGTGCCGCGCAGCAGCACGTAGCCGAGACCCCGGTTGGCGCCGACGAACTCCGCGACGATCGCCGCAGTCGCGGCGATGGTGGCAGAGGTCTTGATGCCGGAGAAGATCACCGGCAACGCCGCCGGGAAGCGCAGATAGCGGAAGGTATCCCAGCGTCGACGCGCCCATCGACTTGGTCAGATACAGCAGCCGGTCGTCGAGGATCATGAAACCGCTGATGCTCGCGAGCAGCAGCGGGAAGAAGGTCATCAGGATCGTGAGCAGGACCTTCGACTCGATGCCCGAATCCCAGCCACACCAGGAAGAGTGGCGCCACCGCGATCTTCGGAACGAGCTGCATCAGCATGATCGGCGGATAGACGATCTGCTTCGCAAGCGCCGACAGCGCGATGAGCAAGCCGAGCGGGATGGACGTCACGATGGTGAGCCCGAAGCCGAGCAGGATCTCGATCAGCGTGACCTTGGAGTGGCTCCACAGCATGCCTGCGTCGGTCACGATGCGTGCGAACACGGCCCCGGGCCCCGGCAACAGGTAGGCTGGGATCTTGAAGACCTCGCACCGCTCCCCACCAAAGCCCCACCATGGCCGCGAACGTCAACGGCGGCAGTAGGTTCCAGGCGATGCGGCGGACGAGCCGCGCCCCCTTCGATCCGGCGGCGGGCGCGGCCTGAAAGGTCCCCGGCGAAGGTGGGGCCTGCCAGTCATCTGGGCGGGCGAGTTCGGCAGCCTGCTTAGACATCGTCGTCGACATCGCCCTGCTCCTCCTGAAACGGCTGCCGACCGCCGCCAGTTTCCGGAATTCAGTGCCGTCCGTGGGTACGCCGTTAGAACTAATACGGCGATCCAACATGGAATGCTATTCCAGGTTGTGTGGAACCGCAACTGTGATCGCTGCGATCGTGAAAAAGAACCGCTGGACGCAAACCGAAGCTGCCCGACACTGTGGAATTACCCAGCTGCGCATGAACGACCTGCTGCGTGGCCGTGTGTCTCGTTTCTCCCTCGATGCGCTGGTCAATATCGCCACCGCGATCGGACGTCGAGTTCATGTGGAGATCGAGACCGCATAAGTGAGGCGAGCCCTCCATCGCATGAAGAGGATTGAGCGCAAATCCGACAGACATGGCGAATTTGATCGTCCGAGATATCGACGAGTCGCTGGTGCAGGCGCTCAAGCAACGAGCGGCAAGACACGGCGTATTGTCCAATTGTTCGGTCGACGCCAGTCACACCGCTTCCTGGCAATAGTAGTTGAGCATCCCGCCGAGTCTCTGCTTGCGGCGGATCATCCCAACTCCTTGTACAGAACGCGGGACCACCCGGATCAGCCGATTGTCCAGCCCCTGATGATTTCGCTCCCCGTGGTAATGCGCCATGTATTCGGCCACAGCACGGCGTAACGACGCCTGCCCGATGAAGATCATCCGATTCAGGCATTCGTACTTGATCGAGCGAACAAATCGCTCCGCGTATGCATTCAGGTTCGGTGATCGTGGTAGTAGCCGGATGACGTTCGTCCCACTGTCCCGGATCAGCCGCCGGAATTGATCCGTGTACTTGGTATCCCGATCCAGAATGAGGTACCCCTTCCCGCGCATGGCCCCGCTTTCCGAATCGGTCAGATTGCGCCCGGCTTGCAGCATCCACGCTGCATCCGGTTTCGTCGTGATTCCTACGATGTCCACCACTCGATCGGCAAGACTGATCACGAACAGCAGATAGTGGGTCACCAGTCCTCTCGTCGTCCAGACTTCCGCAGTCAGGAAGTCACTGGCTGCCAGTACCTTCCAATGCGCCTTAAGAAAAGTCGACCAGGTCGTTCGCTTGCTCCGCTCCGGGGACGGCTCGATGCCGCTGCGCTTCAACACGTTGGCTATCGTCCCGCGTCCGACCTGGTGGCCCAGGTTGCCCAGCGCCCCTTGAATCCGGGTGTATCCCCAACCCGGATTGTCCTGGGCCATGCGCACAAGCAGAGCGGAGATCCTCTGCATGATCCCTGGCCGTCCAGGCCTGCGCCGGTGCACGAAATTCCATTTCTCGGCGATCAATCGTTGGTGCCAGCGCAGCAGAGTATCCGGAGAAACGATCGTCTCCAGTTCCAGCAGTGCCTTGCGTCCCACTGCCTTGGCTTTCCTCGCCAGCAGCGCTCGCTCGGCGTCGGTGAACCGGATATGCTTTCCGCGCAGCCGGTCTTTGAGTAGCCGGTTCTCGGCCTGAAGGAATTCGATGACGATCAGTTGATGGCGATGAACCCAACCAGCCGCGATCATCAGCAGAAACGACAGCAGAGGTGGCACGGAACCCATGCCACCAGTCTATCGCACGCCTCGGCTGAATTGTTGGACACTACGGGCTCGTGGGGCGCCTACACGTGGGGCGTGCTCGATGCGCTGCTCGCGAGTCGTAGCATCACGATCACACAGCTAAGCGGCACGAGCGCCGGCGCGATCAATGCGGCAGTCGTCGCGAGTGGTTGAGGGCGCATCGACAAGATCACAGCACTGGCTTGCCGATAGGGGATCGTGACTCCGAGCGAGAAAATCATCTGCATCGCTACGGATGCGCGACCGACCGATTAGGATTCGCGGGTCGGTCAAGTCTGACTTGATGGATGCCGAGGAATCGTTGAGATGGAGGCGGTCCGGTCACCTCTCCAGCAGCCGCCGCGCAAGAAGTGTCTGCAGGTCTCGCCGGCCATCGACGATCAGATAGACATAAACGCGCTGACCGACGACCTGGTAGACCACTCGGTACGGTTTGAAATAGGCTTGGCGATAGTCGCGGATCCCTAGCTGCAGGAGTTCCTTCGGATGGGAGCCGCGCTCGGGAAAAGTGGCCAAGCTTTGCAGCACATCCTCGATGCGACCGAGCACATGGCCCGCCCTCGGGGGGTCGTCGTGCTCCGCAATGTACTCAAAGATCTCCTCGAGATCGCCTACCGCATCCCCGGTCAGGAGTACTTCGAAGCGCTTCAAACCGCTCTCTTGTTCTTGGCTCGCAAGCGCCCGATGACGTCGGCTGCAGGGACCACCTTGCCTTCGTCGATCTGCCGATTGCCCAGAGCGAGAATCTTGAGCAGTGCCAGTGTTTCCTGAGTCGCTTCGTAGGAGGCCACATCCTGGATGACTGCCTTGGCCTCGCCGTTCTGAGTGATCACCAACGGCTCGTGTTGTTCGGCGAGCTCGCGGACAATCTCTGCCGCGTTGGCCTTGAGGTAGCTGATGGACTTAATGCGGGTCGAATACTTCATTGATGCAAACCTCGCGAGAAGAACGACCAAATTTAGTCCATATTCGGTCCGAAGGCAAGTAAGGGATGCGGACGCGCGCGGCCAAACACCCGCAGTTCGAGTGCCACTTGGATTTGAGCAGTTGAAAGGCGTCGGCTCGCTGCGCCTTCCATTGGATGGCCCGTCGAACAGCGCATCATTTTGTCCGACGACAACCTCGTTTCGCCGCTGCAAGCGCGCATCGAAAGCGGATCGAAACTATCGCAAAAGCGATTTCATGAGACGGCAACGACAACCAGCGACGGATCGCACGCCGACCGCATAGACCCAACAACGCTGCTTGAAGGGACTGATATCAAATGCGATTGGCGCGTAGAGCGACGGACCGCATTAGACCCCACCAAAAGCGCTTGAAGAAACTGATATCAAATGCAATTCGGCGGGGAGAGCGACGGAGCAAGCAGACCTAAAATATACCCCAAAAATAAACCCAAGTTAGTGAACGCTATCGCCGGAAGTCAAGCAGGATGGCTCCCCGACCAGGGCTCGAACCTGGGACCTGCGGATTAACAGTCCGTCCGGTCATCGCCCGGAAAGCCGCGCCAGTCAACGATCTTGCCCAAAACCGCCGGTAATATTTTCGGCTGGTTTTTGGGGTTTTCCCCTCTGAAGGATTAATTCGGCTTCGCAATATTACCGAGCCCGCCACGCACCAATCACACGCATCAGCATGCTTAGAAGAAGCGCTTGTTGTCCCGGTCGACGCACTAGGGGCGCACCTGTAATCCTCGCGCTCAACGGCAAAGGGCGGTGTCTAGTGGCTGTTTCCGACCGCCGAGATCGACCCCTTGCAGCCGCTGCGCGTCGTGCTGCCAACGGCAGCACCGCCGCGATTGCGGTCGTTGAGTTCGGCACGGCGCGTGTCTCTGACCGGCCGCACGGCGTAGTCATCGAGCGGCCGTTCGATGGCGCCAACGACTCGGCGGGCTCATACCCCACCACTCTGCGTCCCAAATCCAATCGAACGAGGCGATTACTGGCAGACGGTGCCGGGTCGATGGAACACCATGTGGGTGATTGGCTTGATCTGGCTCGCCTTGTTCACGCTGTCGCCGAGGTCCACGTTATAGGAAAACGTGCCGGTGTTTCCGTCGGCAAAAGTGAACGTCGCCGTGCCCGCCGGCCTCTGCAGAACCGGCCCGAATACCCCCGCACCAAACGCCGGTCCCGTCGTCCGAACCAACGCGCCGGAGAACGTATCCGATGCCGTTTGCGTTGCGGTCACCGACAGCCAAAGCGGATCGCGATTGGCGTCATAGGTCAGCCAAGTCGCAAAGATCGTCGTTCCTTGCTGAGCCAGATTGACACCCCAACCCGCATCCGTCCCCTCTGGCGCCGCCCACCACAGGTCCTGATAGTTCGTCGCTTTGGTCAGATCGGGCTGCAATCCCCACACGCACGTTGGCGCCGCTCCGAAGTTCATTCGCGTGATCGTCTTGGTCTGCTGCGCGATGTTCATGGCGTCGTTCACGTCATACACAAACTCCCCAGCACTATCGCCATTGAAGCTCAGCGTCCCGGTTCCCACCGCTTTCACCCCGGGCGGACTAACGAAGGTGCCAAATGGCGCGCCGAGGTTCGTACGATAGAGCGTGCCCTCGTAGGTCATCTCGGTGCCGGTCCGATTCGACGTGAAAGTCCTGTTGGCGATCATGGTGAGCCACCACGGCTTGCCAATGGCGTCATAGGTGAGCCAGGTCGCGAAGATAGTGTTGCCCTGATGCGCGAAACTGATGCCCCATCCTGATTCCGAGCCCGCGGGGGCGGCCCACCAAAATCCTGTGAAGTTGGGATTGAACGAGTAGTACTCGCTTGCGTTGCTCTCCGCCTCGTCCCAGCCATCGGGCGGAAGTGAATCGTACCTGTACTCCGTTATACCCAGCCGTACGGAACCGCTTGGCAAGAACAAGAAACCGTACGGCACCACGAAGTCCGGCTTGACAACGTTGAGATCGGCAAATCCCTGCGTCGCGACGAGGACGTATGTGACTGCTGCGCAAAAGATCCCCACGGGATCGAAGTCACACTTCCCGGAAGTATTGACAACATTGCTAGGAAACGTAAATCGGTGCTCAGTCTTGCCGTCACTGGCAATGAGCGTTTGGCCAGCGAGCACGGAGTCAGGATAGCCTCCCAGCCCGATGTATTGGACCGACCCGTCAGCGTTGGAGTAGGTCGATCGAAACCACCAACCACTCGTCTGTGAATAGGCAGCGCCATTGAAGACCAAGCTGACGGCTACCGCGATGGCAATCTTGATAATGTGCTTGAACATATCGTCCCCCTCTCCTTGACGGCCGCTGCGAGGCGTAGTGGGCATAAATCCTGATCGTCGATGCAATCGTGGAGTCCGTATGCGTTTCACGGACAACTCAAACCGTCCGGACGCGTCAAACGCGTCAGATTCATGCTCCCAGAGCCGTACCCCAGCACCGAATCGAAATCAACCTTGCCGTGGTTGCAGTCGGTGAAAGTGAACGTCATCGTGCCCCAGTGATTGCTCGCAACCTGGTTCGGATCGAAATTCGGGATCCACCGCCCACCCGTCGTCTGGTTGACATCGGTGATCGTCGCTGTATTGCCGCTGTAGGTGGCGACGCCCATGAACCACGCTTGCTGGGTGCCGGCTGGATTGAACGCGAACCAAGCGGCGAGCAAGCGGTTGGCCGGCAAAACCTCGATGAAGATGCCGTGCCCACTTTGCGCGGGGTCGTACCACGCACCAGTGAAGCCGGGACCGATCGTCGCGCCTAATGGCGGGAGGCCGCCAGTCGTGAATTGATAATATTGGCCAGCATTGTTCGCCACCTGGGCGATACCGACGTAGGCATATCCGTCGCCCCACGCATCCGGGAAATACGCACGCACGCCATCAGTGGGCAGCGTGTCGTAGTGGACCGGCCCTCCGCACCACTCTCCGCTGACCAAGCTGAGAGTGCCATCGCGCGGAAACACGAACCCGTTGGGCAAGATGAAATCCGGTTTCACCAGGTTGAGGTCGGCGAAGCCCTGCGTGGCGACCAAGACGGGGTGCGCCCACACATCGGGAAGGTCGCTCCCAAATGTGTACGAGTGTTGCGTCGAGCCATCGCTCGCGACGAGCGTCTGACCCGCGAGGCTTCCGGTCACTCCGTTCCCCTTCGCGCTCTGCAGCATCACGAACTGCACGGAGCCGTCGCTGTTGGAAAATACCTCGTCCAGGCCCCAGAGACTGCCGAAACACTGCGCGCTGGCAGCGTTGCACAGGATGAATCCGACGACGATCGCGGCAAGCCTGCCTATTGAGTTGAACATGGCCGTGCTCCTTGGGGTGCTTGGGGTGCTCCAGTATTGAGCTGTTCACGGACACGTCAATCCCGCGGGCGTAGTCAGGCGCGTCAGGTTCATGCTCCCGGAGCCGTACCCCAACACGGAGTCGAAATCGACCTTGCCGTGGTTGCAGTCGGTGAAGGTGAAGGTGAGCGTGCCCCACCGATTGTTCACGATCCGACGCGGATCGAAGTTCGGGATCCAGCGTCCACCCGTCGTCTGGTAGGCGTCGGTGATCGTCGCCGTGTTGTCGCTGTAGGTCCCGACGCCACCGAACCAAGACTGCTCGCTGCCGACCGGGTTAAAGCTGAACCAGAAGGCGAGGAAGCCGTTGTTCGGCAGGACCTCGACGAAGAGACCGTGCCCACTCTGGCTCGGATCGTACCAACTGCCAGTGAAACCGGGCCCGATGGGCCAAGAAGTTAGCGCCGCATCGCTATACAGTTCCGCGCTGCCGAGCGCGCCCCAGCCCCCCGCGACCAATACCTTGCCGTTGGGCAGCAGCGTTGCCGTGTGACCCTCGCGTCCTGCGTTGAGGCCGCTCGTGCTAGTCCAATTTCCATTGCCCGGGTCATACAGCTCGGCGGAATTGCTCAGACCGACACCGCCCGGACCGCTTCCCGCAACCAGAACTTTTCCATTGGGCAGCAGTGTCGCCGTGTGACAACAGTAGCGGCCTACAATGAGATTGCCGGTATCGACGAATTTTTCGGTAGCTGGATCAAACAGTTTCGTGCTGCGCCGATCAAAAAGGGGTGCGACATCACCACCCGCCATCAGGACCTTGCCATCGGCCAGCAATGTGGCGGTGTGATAGCCGACGATGCCGCCGTTGCCGACTCCCCTCCAGGAGTCAGAAGCGGGGTCGTACAATTCCGCTTCGCTAGGGCTGGGAATGTCGAAATCGCCCGCGTCGTCGACTCGCCCCCCCACCACCAGGACATTGCCGTCTTGCAGAAGCGTCGCAGTGTGCCCATCGTGAACTGATGCCGGTCTTCCGGCGGGGCGCCACGTGCCCGAGGTCGGATCGTACAGTTCCGCGCAGGGGCTCAAATCCTCATCGGTACCCGTTAGCAAGACCTTGCCGTTTGGAAGCAGCGTTGTCGTCCCATAACAATGAGTCGGGGGGGCAGTGGAGCTCCACGTCCCAGTGGTCGGGTCGTACGACTCGGAAATTGGATTCGGAATTGGATTCGCGGTGGGTCCTTCCGCAATACCACCGACAACCAAGACCTTCCCGTTCTGCAGCAGTGTCGCCGTATGAGATGCGCGAGGTGCGTTGAGCGAGCCGGTAAGGCTCCACGTCCCGGTTGCGACGTCATACAGCTCCGCGCTGTTGACGGGCAGGTGAGAGTAGGCGCTGCTCCAGCCGCCCACTACCAAGACGTTGCCATTGGGCAACCGCGTTGCCGTGTGGTTACTGCGAGGGATGTTGAGATTGCCAGTCGGAACCCAACGTGCACTAGTCGCTTGCACGTTGGCGCCCTCAACAGGCAAGGACCGTTCCTGGCAGTCGCTCGTCCCGATGAATCCAGACGTCAACCCGATCAGGGCCAATACCAGAACCGTGTGAGGTCGAGAGGCTAATAACGGGGCAGCCGCGACATATCGCGTTCGTGCTCGATGGCATGGTGGAAGACGCGAAGCTGATACGAGCGCAGTAAAAAAACTGACGGCTTGTTTCAACATGTCAGATCTCCTCGCGTTCGATTCGGCGCCGGGCAGCACGCGGCCAAATAGCGCCCGGACATCGACAAATTGCCAGCGGCCGCAAGCTTGGCGATCTGTTCGATCATTGCGGCCTCCTCGCGTCATGCGATGAAGACTAGAAACACTCACTGCGGGTGTGAACCGATATCCGACGGACAGGCAAAAAGGCTGGACGACTCCGAATAGCGGTGACCCGGTGTGGTTCATTCCCTTCACGTGCCGCGATGCCGCGGTTCCTGCCGAGCAATTCGTCGACGTTTCCTCGACCTTGTGGCTGACAGTCGACGCGGAACCCTGGCCCCGACGTCGCCTCCGCGATTTCCTGACCGCCTCCGCAGTCATCGCCCTCCCAGCGCAAGCACACCCCATATCGCCGCGTTCGTCGCCGGTGACCTTGTTTACCTTGCGTGGGCGGCCCATACTGAGCCGCGCCCCCGTACCACAAGGAGTAGCGATGGAAGCGGCCCGGCACCTTGCTGGCGAGGACACCATGCGGTCCGCACGGATCGGGCTCGCGCTGCGCAAGGTGTGGAACGCATTGACCTGGCGCCGCCTCGGCGGCGTGCTGGTCTTGTGCCTGATTCTTTCGACCCAAATCCTTGCGCAACCTGGCCTGTTCGAGCATTGGTCGCTCGAACGCATCGTCGAAGGCTGGAGCTATTACTTTGCGGAGCTAACCGTAACGGGAATGGCGATGCTGGGCGGCTTTGTGCTGGCCGAGGGCATTTCGGAAAGAGGTGGCCCACGACGAACGATCGCCGTAGGGATTGCGCTGCCCACAAGCGCCGCTCTTGGCTATGCCCTCGCCGTCACGGTCCTCTATTCACCGGGATTTCCGGTTCTCTCCACGCAGTTCGCGGGCGACACGTTGCGCATGGCCGCGTTGGGTGGCGCGGTGGCGCTCATTCACATGCTCCGCCGTCGATCCGACGCGGCTGCAAAGGCGACGCACGAGACGGAGGTCGCCCACCAGGCCCTGGCGACCGAAACCCTCGAGGCACGGCTGCGGCTAATGGAAGCGCAGATCGAGCCACACTTCCTCTTCAACTCACTCGCCAACGTGCAGCGCTTGTACGAGACCGAGCCCGAATCCGGCGAGCGCCTGCTGAAGAGCCTCAAGACGTATCTCAGAGCCGCGCTCCCGAAGATGCGCGAGGCACACTCGACGCTTGCGCGCGAGGCCGAGCTGTCGCAGGCCTATCTCGAAGTGCTGCAGGCTCGGATGGGCGAGCGGCTGCAATTCGAGGTCGACGTCCCGGCGGACCTGCGCGATCGCGCGTTTCCTCCGATGATGGTGATCACCTTGGTCGAGAACGCGGTCAAGCACGGAATCGAGCGATCCGCTACCGGCGGCGTCATCGTTGTGCGGGCCCGCCGTGACGGCGAACACCTCAACGTCGCGGTCACTGACACCGGCGTCGGCTTTCGCGGCAGCTCGGGCAAAGGCGTCGGCCTGGCAAACATACGCGCCCGTCTGAGCGCACTTTTCGGGGATCGGGCCCGCTTGACCCTGTGCGCGAACGAGCCTTCGGGCGTCGTCGCCGCAGTCGACGTTCCGCTCCGGTAGGCCGACGGCATGGCATTGGCACCGCCCATCACACATCCGCTCGGCTGGGCTACCGGCGGATCGAAGCCGCGGGCGACCGCACACAAACTGCTTCCCTTGCTCAGGGTGCGGACGGCGCATGCCGTTCTCGTTACCGTACTGGTCGTCGTTCAATACTGGTTCCAGCTGGCTGCCGGGCTCAGCGATCAGCCCCGTCTCCTGGTCGAGATTTTCTTCGGCATGTTTGCATGGGACGTCGGGAATTTCATCGTCGGCTTTGCGATCATCGCAGTCGTGCAGACGCAACTGGCGCCAGGGCGCGCGCGCACGGTCACGCTGGTATCCGCGATCCTGCTCTGGGCTCTTCTCTGGACGCTGTGGAATCTCCTGGCGGCGGATTCCCACTTCATCGTGGTCGAGCGAGGCCTCGCAACGGCGGCGGGTTCCTCGATGAACGGACTTTGGACAACGACGACCTACCTGCTGCTCGCCGCCTGGTATTACGAGAGCATCGATCGGGCGACGCGTTCGACCGCGGCGATGCGCGAGAGCGAACTTGCGCGGCGGAGCGCGGAACGGTGGCTCCTCGAACTGCGCTTGGGCACGCGGCAAGCACGCCTCGACCCCCAGGTGTTGTTCGACACCCTGGACGAAGCGGGCCGCCTTTACCGATCGCGGTCGGCGGTGGCGGAGGAGTTGCTCGATGCCCTGATCGACTACCTGCGCCGGGCCTTGCCGCGGTTGCGTCAGACGGAATCGACGCTCGGACGGGAGATCGCGCTCGCGCTCGCGTACGCGCGTGTCCTGCGCACCCGCGAGGGCCAGGCTGTCGAACTGGAAGTCTCGTGGAGCCTGCCGTGAGCGACGCCCGTTTTCCCCCGATGGTCGCACAGCCGCTCTGCGAGGCCCTGGCCCGTCCGTCTATGCGTGTGGGGGGGCAGGTGCGCATGCAGATCAATGCGATGCGCGAGCACGATAGCGTGCGTTTGTGTGTCGCTGCTCAGCCCGTCCAGGCGGCTCCCGACGGCGAGCGGCTGGCCGAGATTCGCCACACACTGCTCGCCATGTTCGGCCCTCTCTTGCGCATGGAAGCCACGCGCCCCGCGATCGGCTTGGCCAAGATATTGGTGGAGGTGCCTTATGATCCCGTCCCGCGCACTGATAGCTGAAGACGAGCCGCGCCTGCGCGAGCAGCTTTCCGAGCGTCTGAGCAACTTGTGGCCCGAGCTCGAGATCGCCGCGATGGTAGGCGATGGAGTCGACGCCGTCGAGGCACTCGATCGGCACAAACCGACCATCCTTTTTCTCGATATCCAGATGCCGGGCCTCAGCGGACTCGATGTGGCGCGCTACGCAAGCAACCGCTGTCACGTCGCATTCATCACCGCGTACGACGAGTACGCCGTGGCGGCGTTCGAGCAGGGAGCGGTCGACTACGTCCTCAAGCCGTTCACGGCCGCGCGCCTTGCGACGACGGTCGGGCGGCTCAAGGAGCGATTGCTGCTGCCGCCTCCCGATTTGAGCGAGCTCCTGGCGCGGCTGTCCGGCATCGCGAACCAGGGCAGCTACTTGCGGTGGATCAACGCGTCGGTGGGCAAGGTCGTGAAGTTGATTACCGTCGACGAGATCTGCTACTTCCAGGCCGACAACAAGTACACGCTGGTGGTCACTCCACAGTCCGAGTCGTTGATCCACAAGACGATCAAGGAGCTTGCGGAGGAGCTCGACCCGCAGGTGTTCTGGCAAATTCACCGTGCCACGGTAGTCAACGTCAACGCCATCTCGAACGTGGAGCGCAACGTGCGCGGGCGCGTGTCGGTGAAGCTCAAAGAGCGCAAGGAGTCACTGCCGGTGGCGGATGCATACGTGCATCTTTTCCGTCAAATGTAAGACCGTCAAAGGGGATCCACAATGGCAAACGATGGCATGTCTTCTCGACGCACGGTTGCTTCGAGTCCGATTCCGATGGAAGCTTCGGGAGAAGGCGGGGTGTCGCGGCGCGATGTGCTTGCGCTCCTCGCGGCATTTGGCATCCCCGCGGCCGCAATGGCGCAAACCCCGGTGGCGCAGGACCCGGTGAAGCTCATGCCGAAAAACTATCGCGTTGCCTTCGAGAATGATCTCGTCCAGGTACTCGAATTCGACAATCGTCCGGGAATGGGCCCGTGCGGTACGGGCCTGCATTACCATCCGAAGCACATCGACATCTTCCTCACCGATTTTCACGGACAACTGAAGATGGGCGGCAAAGTCGTCAGCAAGGGGTCCGTCAAGGCGGGCGACGTGCAGTTCTACGAGGCTGAGTTCCACGAGGCCGAAAACCTCGACAAGACGGCTTCACCATGTTCATCGTTGAACTGAAGGATGCGAACTGGAAGCCGAGCACGGGCTGAGTGCGCGCAGAACGACTCCTCGCAACCATCCGGCGCCAATCGCATTCGTCCTGGCGATTGCGCTATCCGTCGGCTTCGAC